>PNAM01000048.1 GCA_003170275.1 Myxococcales bacterium | reverse complement strand
TCGTCGGCGTGGGCGGCGGTACGCGCGTGCGCCACACCATCTCGGTGGCGCTCGATCTCGGCCTGCCCACCGGCGGCGTGGCGCAGCTGGTGGGCGCGATGGAAGAGGCCAACGCGGTCATGCTCAACGCGCTGCTCGCCAAGAAACGCTCGATGGTCATGCAGCGCGAGCACTTCTGGGAGCTGCCGCTGTATCTCGAGAACGGCATGCTGCCGATCGTGATCTCCACGCCGCCGTATCACTTCTGGGAGCCGCCGTCCGAAGGCGGCCCGTTGCCGACGCACGGCTCGGACTTCGGCCTGTTCATCCTCGGCGACGTGCTGGGCATGAAGCGCATCGTGCTGGTCAAGGACGTGGACGGGCTCTACACGAAGGATCCCAACAAGCACAAGGACGCCAAGCTGATCCCGCGCATCTCGCTCGAGGATCTGATGGCCAACCTGCCCGAGGATCTGTGCATCGACAAGCAGCTCCTCGAGGCGTGGAAGAACACCCGCCACATCGAGAAGGTGCAGATCGTCAATGGGCTCAAGCGCGGCGAGCTCACGCGCGCGCTGCACGGCGAGGACGTGGGCACGGTGATCACGCGGGAGATGCATCATGCGTAAAGACATCGCGGGACCGTTGGCGGGCGCGACGCTGAGCAACTCGACCACCACCATGGACTACTCGCCGGTCGCGCTCATGCCCGACGTCAAGGTGATCAAGATTGGCGGGCAGTCGCTGCTCGACCGCGGGCGCGCGGCGATGTTCCCGGTGCTCGACGAGCTGGTGTCGGTCAAGGACAAGTACAAGCTGCTGTTGTGTTGCGGCGGCGGCACGCGCGCGCGCCACATCTACTCGATCGCGTCGGAGCTGGAGATGCCGACCGGCGTGCTGGCGGCGCTCGGCGGCTACGTGCCGCGGCAGAACGCGCGCATGGTGCAGATGCTGCTCGCCAAGCACGGCGGCGTGTTCATGCTGCACGACGACTTCGAGAAGCTGCCGCTGTACTTCGCGATGGGCTGCATTCCGATCATGACCGGCATGCCGCCGTTCGGATATTGGGAGAAGCCGGCCGAGTCGGGACGCATCCCGCAGCATCGCACCGACGCGGGGGTGTTCCTCACCGCCGAGGTGCTGGGCTGCAAGCGGGCGATCTTCATCAAGGACGAGGACGGGCTGTTCGAGGACGACCCGAAGAAGAACCCCAAGGCCAAGCTCATCCCGCGCATCTCGGCCAAGGAGCTGCTCAAGCGCGATCTGCCCGATCTGATCATCGAGCGCATCGTCATCGAGTACCTGGCGCGCTCGCGCTTCTGCACCGAGTTGCAGATCGTCAACGGCCTGAAACGCGGCAACATCACCAAGGCCCTGGAGGGCGAGGATGTGGGGACGATCATTCATCGCGACTAGCCTCCTGTTCGCGAGCGCGCACGCGTACGCCAAGACGATCGAAGGGCCGCTGCGCGTCGCCGCCGCGGCCGATCTGGCGCTCGCGTTCAAGGAGCTCGGCGACCGCTACGAGAAGGAGAGCGGGCAGAGGGTGATCTTCAGCTTCGGCTCGACCGGCCTGCTCGCCAAGCAGATCGAAGAGGGCGCGCCGTTCGACGTGTTCGCGGCCGCCAACATCTCGTTCGCCGACGATGCGATCAAGGCCGGCGCGTGCCTGGCCGATTCCAAGGCGCTGTACGCGCGCGGGCGGATCGTGATCTGGACCCGCAAGGGAGGCGACGTGCCGTTGCCCAAGACGGTCGCCGAGTTGGCCGATCCGCGCTATGTGAAGATCGCGATCGCAAACCCCGAGCACGCGCCGTACGGCAAGGCCGCCATGCAGGCGTTCGAGCGCGCGGGGATCGCCGGCACGCTCAAGCCGCGGCTGGTGTTCGGCGAGAACGTGCAGCAGACGCTGCAGTTCGCGCAGTCGGGCAACGTCGAGGCCGCGGTGGTGGCGCTCTCGCTGGCGGTCATCTCCGACGGTGAATACACCATCATCTCCGAGTCGCAGCACGCACCGATCGAGCAGGCGATGGTGGTGTGCGGCGGGAAGGCGCCGCGGCTCGACGCCGGGCGCGCGTTCACCAGCTACGTCAACTCCGCCGCCGGGCGCGCGGTGATGAAGCGCTTTGGCTTCCTACTCCCCGGCGAGGTTCACGCGAAGGCTCCGTAAGTGGACTGGGCGCCGCTCAGCCTCTCGTTTCAGGTCGCGATCGTCGCCACCTTCCTGGCGACCGTCGCCGGGGTCGCGCTCGGCCTGTTGCTCTCGAACAAGCGCACCTGGGGCCGCGATCTGATCGACGCGGTCACAACAGCGCCGATGGTCATGCCGCCGACCGTGCTCGGCTACTACGTGCTGGTTTCGCTCGGTCGCAACAGCGCGATCGGCAAGGCCTACGAGTCGCTCACCGGCTCGTCGATCGTGTTCACGCGCACCGGCGCGATCATCGCGGCGGCGATCGGCTCGCTGCCGCTGGTGGTCAAGGCGGCGCGCGCGGCGCTCGAGGGCGTGGACCCGACGCTGCTCAAGGCGGCGCGTACGCTGGGCGCCTCACCGGCGCGCGCGTTCTTCACCGTGCACCTGCCGCTCGCCTCGCGCGGCCTGATCGCCGGCGTGATGCTCGCGTTCGCGCGCTCGCTCGGCGACTTTGGCGTGACGTTGATGGTGGCGGGCGACATCCCCGGCGAGACGCAGACAGCGGCGCTGGCCATCTACGACGCGATCCAGTCGCACCGCGAGAACGACGCCGCGGGCATGGTGGCGATCTTGACCAGCATCACCATCGGCGCGCTCTACCTGGTGAACAAGCTGACGGCGGCGCGCGATGCAAACTGATTTACAGGTGCGCATCGTGGTCGAGCGCTCGGGCGGGCGCGCGTTCAACCTCGACGTGGAGTTCAGCGCGCCGCCGGGCATCACCATCCTGTTCGGCCCGTCGGGGTCGGGCAAGTCGACCACGCTGGCGGCGATCGCGGGGCTGCTCACGCCGGGCGGCGGACGCGTCGCGCTTGGCAACGAGGTGTGGTTCGACGCCGGCCGCAAGATCGACGTGCCCATCCACCGGCGCGGGATCGCGTTCGTGTTCCAGTCGCTGGCGCTGTTCCCGCACCTGACCGCGGTGGGCAACGTGGAGTACGGCATCGATCGGGCGCAGCCGCGCGGCGAGCGCTACCAGCGCGCGCGAGAGATGCTCGAGCGCATGCGCGTGGGCCACCTGGCCGATCGCAAGCCGTCGACGTTCTCGGGCGGCGAGGCGCAGCGCGTGGCGTTGGCGCGCGCGTTCGCCCGCTCGCCGCGGCTGGTGCTGCTCGACGAGCCGTTCTCGGCGATGGATCGCGATCTGCGGCTGCAGCTCGCCGCCGACGTGCGCAGCTACGTCGACGAGGCCAAGCTGCCGCTCTTGCACGTGACCCACCACCGCAACGAGGCGCGCGCGATCGGGAGTCGCGTGGTGCTGCTCGAGGCGGGGCGGGTCAAGGCGGTGGGCGCCCTCGACGAGCTGCTGCCGAAACAAGACGACACCCTGCCGATTGACGTCGGCAGGCGGGAGGCGTGACATGCGAACGTGCCTGCTGCTCTCGATCCTGGCCACGGTCGCCTGTCAGAAGGGCACCGACGCGGACGCGACGCGCCAGATGCCCAAGCTGCCGCCGCCCCCGCAGGCGCCGCTGCCGGCCGCGCTCAAGATCTCGGTCGAGATCGACGGCCAGGAGCAGGCGCCCATCGACGCCGCGCGGCTGAACGCGACCAAGCCCGACTTTCAGGACGCCGAGCGACGCGCCTGGCGGCTCACCACGCTGCTCGGCCCGTCGCTGGCGAGAGCCGGCGCGGTGGCGGCGGTGACCGGCGACAAGGACATGACCGTGCTGCTCAAGCAGCCCAAGGATCCGAAAGACGCGCTGCCGGTGCTGGCCGAGAGCCGGCGCGGCGGCGTGGTGGCGGCGATGGTCACCGCGGACGATCCGTTCCCGCCCTATCACGGCCAGGGACGGCGTTTGGCGCGACCCGGCGATCCGATGCCGCGCGTCGCCGGCGTCACGCGCATCCGTGTCTATCAGGAGCGCTGAAGCCGCTGCTCCCGAGCGCGCGATCTCCCTGTTGCACTTCTGCCGGTCGCCCACTAGCTTAGGTCCCCGCCATGAACGCCCGCGTCCGACAGCTCGATCCGACCGTCCTCGCCCGCACGCTCGAGGGCGCCCGTCGCGCCAAGGGAGGCGGGCTGGTGGTGTTCGATCTCGACTCGACGCTGCTCGACAACCGGCCGCGGCAAGCGCGCATCCTGCAGGAGTTCGGCCGCGCGCACGCGCTCGCGCCGTTGTACGCGGCGCGCCCCGAGCACTGGGACGGCTGGGAGATCCGCCACGCCATGCGCAACGCCGGCCTGGGGCCCGCCGACGTCGAGACCTGGGCCGAGGACGCCAAGGCGTTCTGGCGCGATCGCTTCTTCACCAGCGAATACTGCGCGGTCGACGAAGGCATCGCCGGCGCGCGCGACTTCGTGGTCGCGGTCCGCGAGGCGGGCGCGCAGATCGCCTACTGCACCGGCCGTCACGAGGCGATGCGCGTGGGCACCGTCGAGTGCTTTCGCCGGCTCGGCTTTCCCGTCCCCGGACCGGGCGTGCATCTCTTGATGAAGCCGACCTTCGAGCTGTCGGACGACGACTGGAAGGCCTCGGTCTATCAGCAGCTGGGCCGCATCGGCGAGGTGCTGGCGGTGTTCGACAACGAGCCCACCCACGTCAACGGCTACCGCGCGGCCTTCCCCGAGGCGATCGTGGTGCACCTGGCCACCGACGACTCCGGACGCGACGTGCCGTTGGCGGACGGCGTCCGCTCGGTCCGCAACTTCACGCTCGCCTGAAGCCCGCCCGTCGGCGATAATGTCGATATGGACGACACGCGCCGAACCATTTGTAAAGTTGCTGGACTGGCGGTCGTCGGCTCGGTGCTGCCGGCAGGGTGTGGCGGCGGAATGGTCAGCGCCGCCCTGATCGCGGGCGGCAAGGCCTCCGACGTGGTCCTCGACGATCTGGTCGAGATCCGCGTCCCCGGCTACAACATCAACATCGGTCGTGACGACGGCGGGCTGTTCGCGATGAGCGCCAACTGCACGCACGCGCACTGCGTGCTGGTGTTCCAGTCCGACACGCCGCCGCCGAGCTTCTTGTGCACCTGCCACGGCTCGACGTTCGACTACTACGGCCAGAACCCGACCGCGCCCGCGCCGTCGCCGCTCGATCATTACAAGCTGATCATCGACGGGGCCGGGAACCTGAGCGTCGACACCGGCACCGTCGTCCCCGCTACCACCCGAACCGCGGGCTGAGCCCGTGTTATAGAAACGGCGTGAAGCGCGCGCTCTTGCTGTCGGTGATCCTGATCACCTCGTGTCGCACGCGGCTGATCGACGTCCCAATCGATGGTGCTGACGGTGGCGTTCCCAGCGACGGGAGCGTGGCGCCCGATCTGCTGCAGACGATGTGCGTCACGCACACCATCGCGTTCGTCACGCTCGCTTCGCTCGATCAGGTCGATCCGCAGATCACCCTGCATGCCGGCGAGGCGGTGCGGGTGCGCATCGGTGTGCCGCTCCGAACCGGGTGCGACACGCTCGGCGACGTCACCGTCGACGCGATGCCGGGCAACGCCACCGATTTCGTGCGCATCTCGGCGCGCGTGTGGAAGGGCTCGGCCGCGTGCGGCCCGGTCCAGAGCGTGCCGCGCGTAATCACCATCGACGGGTCGATGCTCGGCAACCTCGAGCTGCAGGTGCACGACGGCGCGCCGGGCGGTACGCTCGCGCTGCAAATTACGCGTCAACCGCCGCTGTCGATGAGCTGCGCCGCGATCGCGCTGGGACTCATCTGTCAGAACGACTGCCAGTGTCAAAAGGCCGACGGGCGTGCGCACTGCGTCGCGGGGCCGATCACGGTGTGCACGATTCCCTGCAACGAAGACGTCGATTGTCCGCCGGAGCGGCAGCACTGTCACCAGACGCCGACCGATTCCGGAGACACCTTCGTGTGCGACCCCGATCTCGAAGGCTGCTGCGCGGGCGGCTGTCCGTTCGGCGAGGCGTGCACCGGATGCGTGTGCAAATCGATCGCCAAGCCGACCAGCGCGGGGTGCATGTGCGATCGCGACTGCGGCGCAGGCGAGCTGTGCTCGAGCGATCACGGCTGCTTCGTGCCGTGCACCGACGTCGCCGAGTGCGCGCCCGGTCAGAACGTGTGCGGCGGCGGCGAGTGCTCCAGCACCAAGTAGGCTAGAGGCGGACGCCGGCGATCGTGCACTCGTCGCGATCGTGATAGAGCTGGCGCACGCGCAGGTTGGTCCAGCCGCCGTCCTCGAGGATGTCGCGCACGCGGGCCATGATCTCCGCCTTCTTGCGCATTGGCAGCTTGATGTTGGCGATCAGCATGCGCGCCCACTGGCGACGCGCCCACTTGGCGAGCAGCCCGGCCACCTCGAGCGGGCGGAAGGCCATGTCGCAGAACAGCCAGTCCATGGTCTCTTCCGGCTCGATCTTGAACGCGTCGGCGCGCAGGTGCACCAGGCCGCGCTGGCCGACCACGCTCTTGTCGAGGTTGGCCGGATCGACCGCCAGCACGCGCGTGCGGTACTTCTCGAGCAGCACCCAGGTCCAGCCGCCCGGCGCCGCGCCGAGGTCGACGCACAGATCGCCCGGCTCGGGCGCGCGATCGAGCCACGCGAACGCCTCGAGCAGCTTCATCGCCGCGCGCGACGGCGCCGCGCTGGGCACGTGCACGCGCAGCCGGCCGCCGGGCGCCAGGCTGATCGCGTCGCGCGCCCAGCCCACGCCGACCGCGCAGCGACGGTCGGGCAATAGACACACCTGCGCGTAGAGCCCGTTCTCGCTGAACGCCACGCGCGCATCGGGCACGCGCGTCACCGACCACGACGCCGCGATGGTCGCGATCTCGCGCAGCGTCTCGGCCTCGAGCGCGGTCGCCGCTGCGTTCAGCGGATTGGCGACGTCGGAGTCGGGCACCCAGATGTCGAACGCCCACGCTACCGGCACGCGCGACGCCGCGTGCAGCGCGGTGGCGATCGCGCGCGCGATCTCCGAGCCGCTCGCAGAGGTGGTTTCGGCGACGAGAAAGCCCTGGCGCGCGAAGGCCAGCTCGACCGTCTGGCCGTGCTTCTTGGGCCGCGCGCGTGCGGCCACCAGCGACGCGCCCGCCGGACGCGGCGCGCTCTTCTCGTCGTTGAAGTACAGCTCCTCGATCAGATCGAGCTCGGCGCCGGGGCGCGTGGTGAGCAGCCACTCGCCGGCTCGCGCGGGCGACGGAGCGGCCAGCGTCACCGTCGGAAACACGCGGCGCGCGGGCGGCGGCGTGGTCGCGCGCTGGACCGGCGGCCGGCGCGCCGCGTCGCGATCGCGCGGCTGCGCGTCTTGTCCCTGCGGCGCCTTGCCGTGCGTGGGCTTTCCGTGCGAAGGCTTCCCTTGCGTGGGCTTGCCGTGCGTGGGCTTGCCGTGTGCGGGCTTGCCGTGTGCGGGCTTTCCGGGGCGACCGCGCTCGGGCCGGCCGCGCGCCGGCTTGCCGCCGCTGCGTTCGTCGTTGCCCCGGCGCGGTCCTCGTTCGCGGCGTACCATTGGCCGCGGACCATAGCAGAAGCGCTGCCCGCCGGGCGGCTTGTCGACGGAGAGGCGGTTTGCTAGGTTGAGACCGGTGGATCTCTCGTTGTTGCCGCGCCTGGGGGTGGGCATGTCGGCCGAGCCCGGCTCCGCGCACGGCGGGATCGATGCGCCGCGCTTCTGCGCCGAGCACCCGGGGCTGGTGCACTTCCTCGAGTACGGCAGCGACCTCGAGCGCGGGCTCGACGAGCACGTGCGCCGCTGGGCGGGTGACGGGCGTCGCACCACCTATCACTTCCTCGACGTGAACCTCGAGGATCCGTCCGACGTCGACGCGCGCTGGCTCGAGGCGACCGCCGCCGCCGCGCGCCAGATCGGCGCCGCCTGGCTGTGCGGCGATGCGGGGTTGTGGCACTTCGGTGCGCGCGATCGCGGGCACCAGCTGCTCCTGCCGCCGGTGCTCACGCGCGAGTCCGCGCACGCGGTCGCCGAGTCGATCGGCCTCATCGAGGCGGCCACCGGCCTGGCGGTGCTGCCGGAGAATCCGCCCGGCGCGTTCTACCTGGGCGAGCTGCACATCCTCGACTACTTCGCCGAGGTGTCGGCACGCTCGGGCTGCGGCCTGCTCCTCGACTGCGCGCACCTGGCCATGTTCCAGCGACTGCGCAAGCTATCTCCCACCGCCGGCCTCGACGGCTTTCCGCTCGAGCGTGTCGTCGAGCTGCACGTCGCGGGCGGTACACCGGTCGACGTCGATGGGCTGGCGCTCGTCGAGGATGCGCACGGCCCGGAGCCGCTGCCCGACACCTGGGCGATCTTCGACAAGGTGATGGCGTCGCGGCGCATGACCGGCCTGCGCGCGATCGTCTACGAGTGCGAGCGCAACCCGCCGGGCGAGGTGCTCGCCAACTTCCGCCGGCTCAACCAGGCGTTTCCTTCGTGAGCGCAGCGGCGGACCGCCCACATCTCCTGGCGCAGCGCGCGGTGGTGCGCATGCTGTTCGATCCGCGCTTCGCCGAGGCGGCGCGCCACGATCCGGAGGGCGTGCTCGGCGCGCTCGATCCCAAGCTGCGCGCACAGCTGGTGGCGGTCGATCCGCGCGCGTTCCAGCTCGATCGACTGCGCCGGCGCCGCGCGCTGCGCACGTTGTCCGAGGAGTTCAAGGGCACCACGACGCTGGTGCTGGCCGAGACCCGCTCGCTCGCGTTCCTCGAGCAGTTCTTCGCGTCGACGCCGTTTCACCGCGCCGTGGGCCCCTGCGCGGAGCGCAGGGTGGGTTGCGATGACCAGCGCGGCTCGATGCCGCTGGCGTTTGCCGAGTTCCTCGCCGAGGCGATCGCCGACGGGCGGCTCGCCACCAAGCTGCTCGCCGACGTGCTGGCGATCGAAGCCACGCTGGCCCGCTCGCGCCGCGCGGCCCCGTCGGCTCACCCGCCGAGCGGTCGCGCGGGTGAGCTCGCGCTCGCGCCGGGCGTGCTGCCCATCGAGGTCGCGACCGGCGCGTTGAGCGCGCTGCAGCAAGCCGAGGCCTACCTGTTCGAGGTGGGGCTGATGCCGGCGGTCGCGCTGTGCGACGACGCGCCGGCGCTCGAGCTCGACGCGCGCGCCGCCGACTCCACCCGCCTGCGTCTGGTCACGGTGCCGACCGCGAGCGGCGTCTCGCTGGTCACCATCGACGAAGAGCTGCACCGCGTGCTGCGGTCCTTTGCAGGCGACGGCGCGCGCACCCCCGCGGCGTTGGTCGCGGAGGCCGGCGCGCGCGGCGTGCCCGAAGCGCGCGTGCACGAAATCTTGCGCGGGCTCGTCGAGGACGAGATCGTGTGGGTGCACCCGTGAGCACCATCCTCATCATCGACGACACGCGCGGGACCCGCGAGGAGCTGGCGCGCATCTGCGAAGAGGCCGGCTACAAGACCGTGCTGGCCGACAGCGGCCTCGAAGGCATCCGCCTGTCGCGCGAGTCGTCGCCGTCGCTGGTGCTGCTCGACGTGGAGATGCCGGGCCTGGACGGCTACAAGGTCGCGGCGGCGATCAAGCAGCAGCCGGTGTTCGTGCCGGTCATGCTGCTCACCGGCCGCACCGACCTGGACGCCAAACGGCGCGGCCAGGCGGCCGGCGCCGACGACTTCCTCTCCAAGCCCGTCCAGCCGCTGGAATTGCAGATCCGCATCGCCGCCATGTTGCGCATCAAGACGCTCACCGATCAGCTCGACGCGGCCAACCGCCGCCTGGCGGAGATCGCCGACACCGACGGGCTGACCCAGATCGCCAACCGCCGCCGCTTCGATCAGCTCTACGCCATCGAGCACGAGCGCGCCGATCGCTACCATCGCCCGCTGTCGATCGCCATCGCCGACATCGATCTGTTCAAGAAGATCAACGACACCCACGGGCACGCGATCGGCGACCTGGCGCTCAAGGCGGTCTCGGCCGCGCTCGCCGAGACCATCCGCCGCTCCGACTACCTGGCGCGGATCGGCGGCGAGGAGTTCGGCGTGATCGCGCCCGAGGTCGGGCCGGCCGGCGCGCTCACGCTCGGCGAGCGGCTGCGCAAGCGCGTCGAAGGGCTGGTGGTGCCGACGGACGCGGGCGAGCTGCAGGTGACCATCTCGGTCGGCGTGGTGGCGTGGGACGGTTCGGCGAAGATCGATGCGCCGGCGCTGCTCAAGCTGGCCGACGACGGCCTGTACCAGGCCAAGCAGAACGGGCGCAACCGCGTCATGCTGAGCGCGGTTCGCGCATGAACGAGTCGGTCGTCGAGCGCGCCATCGTGCGGCTGCGCGAGGGACGCACCGACGAGCGCGATCGCCTGGCGGTGGAAGCGCCGCTCGAGCTGCGCGTTGGGGGCAAGCCACTCACCGTCGTGATGCGTACGCCGGGAAACGACGAGGAGCTGGCGCGCGGCTTTCTGTTCTCGGAGGGCATGATCGGATCGATGGGCGATCTCTTGGCCGTGCGCCGCCCCGAAGGGCTGGCCGGCGACGAGGCGGGCAACGTGCTCGACCTGCAGCTCGCGCCGCCGCCGCTCACGCTCGGTGGGGCCCCGGCTCGCCCGGCGCTCGAGCGCAACTTCATCGCCTCGTCCTCGTGCGGGGTGTGCGGCAAGACCTCGATCGCGCAGCTGGAGATCCACGCGGCGCCCATCTCGTCGTCGCTGCGGGTGACGCGCGCGGTGCTGCGCGAGCTGCCCGGGCGGCTGCGCGCGGCGCAGGCGGTGTTCGCCGAGACCGGCGGGCTGCACGCCTCCGGTCTGTTCGACGCCGCGGGCACGTTGATCGCCGCGCGCGAGGATGTCGGCCGGCACAACGCGCTGGACAAGCTGATCGGCTGGGCGCTCGCCGACGGACGCCTGCCGCTGTCCGGCAGTCTGTTGATGGTGTCCGGCCGGGTCAGCTTCGAGATCTTGCAGAAGGCGATCGTCGCCGGCATTCCGCTGATCGCGGCCGTCAGCGCGCCGTCGTCCCTGGCGGTCGACCTGGCCGAACGCTACGGCGTGACGCTGATCGGTTTTCTGCGCGGCGACTCGATGAACGTGTACGCCCACGCCGGCCGGATTGACACCTGACCGGCCGGGGTGATACCCCCTCCCCATGCTCAACGTCGTCACCGACAAGGTCCGCGTCCTGGTCAACGGTCTGCTCTCGTCGACGGTCGCCGATCACTACAAGCCCGTCCGGCTGGTGCGCGAATTCCTCGGCACCGCCAACGATCTGGTCGGCCGCCCGTTTTGCAGCGCCGACGAGCTGTCCTCGCGCCGCGGCACCACGACCACCAGCAGGTCGACGGTGGTCTCCGAAAAGCGTGAGCCGGCTCCGGTCATGCTCTACTTCGACGGCAAGGACCACCGCACCAAGACCAAGATGGAAGAGCTCCTCAAGGGCCGCGACATCCCCTTTCAGATCCTCGACGTCACCGACGACGAAGCCACCCGCCTATGGGCGACCACGCAGGCCAAGCAGGCCGAGTTCCCGCTGCTCTTCATCGCCGGCGAACCGGTCGGTGGCCTCCACGAGCTCACCCAGCTGGACGTCAACCGCGCCCTCTCAAAAAAAGTCTTCGGCTAGTTTCGCGGCTTACCTTGCTGGGCGCGGATCTCCGCGAGGGTGCGGCGGTGTCGGGCGGTGTCTTCGGCCATGCCGAGGCGTTCGCACAGGGAGGCGAGGGTCTCGAGGAGGGCGGCGACCTGGGGGTCGAAGGGGCCCCACTCGCGCGCCACGATCACGATCATGCGCTCGCGCAGGGTCTTGGCGAGCATCAGTCGTCCCTGCGCCTCGTAGAGGACACACAGGTCGCCGAGGCGCATGGCGACGTCGAAGTGGTCGGGGCCGAGGCGCTTTTCTTTCAGCGCGACGGCCTTGAGCAGCAGCTGCTCGCCTTCGGTGGCGCGGCCCTGGGCGCCGCACAAGCCGGCCAGCTGGTGCAGCCCCTCGCCGTCGTAGTCGGCGCCCTGCACGGTCTCGAGGAGCGCGACCAGGCGCCGCGTGTGGCGCTCGGCGTCGGGCAGCGCGTCCTGCGCCTGGCACACGAACGCCAGATCGCGCAGCGGCTCGACCAGCGACGCGTCCTGCGCCCCGAAGGCCCCCTCGCGCAGCGCCACGACCTGCTCGTAGCAGATCTGCGCCTCGGCCAGCTTGCCCTGCTCCTTGAACGAATGCCCGAGCGCCAGGGCGGCGGTCGCCAAATCGCCCACCGTGCTCGGCATCGGCGAAGTCTAGCGCAAGACGTGATATAGATCCCGCCCGCATGATCGTCGCAGAAAGTCGTCGCAGCCGTCGTCTGGTGGGGCGTCTCGACAAGGGCGTCGAGGTCCTCGAAGCGCTGGCGGAGGTGTGTCGCACGCACCACGTTCGCGCCGGCGAGCTGCGCGCGATCGGCTCGCTCGAGCAGGTGGTGTTGAGCGAGTACGATCAGAAGGCGCGCGTCTACCGCCCGCAGCGCCGCTTCGAAGCGCAGTTCGACGTGCTCTCGCTGTGCGGCAATCTCTCGGAGCGCGACGGAAAAATGTTCGTCCACGCGCGCGTCACGCTCAGCCGCGAGCGCGACAACGGCATCGAGCTGATCGGCGGCCAGCTGGTCTCGGGCCGCGCCTTCGCGCTCGAGTTCGTCATCGACACCTTCGACGATCTGGAGCTGCGCCGCGCGCCCGACGCGTCGACCGGCCTGGCGCTGTGGCGCGAGGCGGTGAACGTGGGCGAGCCCGATCCCGGCGATCTGGCCGATCAGCCCGCGCCGCCTCCGTTCGAGTCGCCCGCGCGCACCGAGTGGAAGGACGTGATGGCCGCGTCGCAGGCCGCCGTCGTGCCCGCGCCCGCGCCGGTGCCCGAGCCGGTGCTCGCTCCGGTGGCGATCGCGCGCGAGCAGATCCAGGGCCCCGGCGATTCGGACGCGCGCATCCTGCCCGGCGACTTCATCGACCACCCGAAGTTCGGCCGCTGCCAGGTGGAGCGCATCGAAGGCGATTACGAGTTCGTCTCGGCGCGGCTGCGCAACCAGCGGCTGATCCGCCTGTCACTCGACGTGCTGACGCTGGTGCTGATCGGCCGCGAAGGCGAGCATCAGCTGTTTCGCGCCCAACCCGCGGGTCGATGAACACCAGGCACCTGCTGCTCGCGGCGCTCGCGCTCGCCGGCTGCAAGGACAAGACACTGCGCGTGCCCTGCGCGTCTTCGCAGGCGGCGCGGCTCGAGATCCGCGATTCGTCCGGTGCGCTCGAGCTGGCCCTCAAGGACGGCGCGCGGCCGGGCGCTTCCGATCTGTGCGACGCGAGCGCGCAACGGGTCGGCGGCCTGGTCCACGAGGGCCAGGTCCTCACGCTCTTCGATCGAAAAGACGGGCTGGTGCTGCGCCTCCGCCAGGGAGGGCCGGACGATTTTTCCGGCGAGGGTCCCAAGGGTCCCCGGCTGCGTGTGCACCGCGATCGGCAAGAGGTCCGGGTCGTGTCGCCGGACGGCATTCCGTTCGGCTCGGTCGTGACGAGCGACACCGGCGTGCTCATTTACAATAAGGCTTCCGCACCCATAGCGAGCGTCGAGAAACGCGACGAGGACCTGGTCGTCAAGACCACGGACGGCGCTGTGACCACCTATCTGGTCCCTTCGGCCTCCCCGGGAGCGGCCGGAATGTTGGCCGTCGAAGGCCTGCCGCTGCCCGAACGGCTGGCCCTCTACGTGCTCTTCTCGCAGAACGCCCGATAATCTGCTATAAGCCCGCGTTCATTCGAAGTCCGAAGGAAAAGTCTGCAAAATGATTGCCCGAACCGACGTCCGTAACATCGCCATCATCGCTCACGTCGACCACGGTAAGACGACGTTGGTCGATGGGCTCCTCGAACAGGCCGGCGCCTTCCGCCGTGGCGAGGTCGTGCAGGAGTGCGCCCTCGATTCAAACCCGCTGGAACGCGAGCGCGGGATTACGATTCTGGCGAAGAATACCGCCATCACCTGGAAGGGCACGCGCATCAACATCGTCGACACGCCCGGCCACGCCGACTTCGGTGGCGAGGTGGAGCGCGTGCTGCGCATGGTCGACTCGGTGCTGCTGCTGGTCGACGCCTTCGAAGGCCCGATGCCGCAGACCCGCTTCGTCACCCGCAAGGCGCTCGCGCTCGGCCTGCGTCCGATCCTGGTGGTCAACAAGATCGATCGCGACGGCTGCGATCTGCCGGGCACGGTCAACGACGTGTTCGATCTGTTCTGCAACCTGGGCGCGAACGACGGGCAGCTCGACTTCCCGGTGATCTACGCGTCGGGCCGGCAGGGCTTCGCGGTGCTCGATCCCAAGGACGATCGCTCGACCGGGCTGACCCCGCTGCTCGATCTGATCGTCGAGAAGGTGCCACCGCCCGAGGGCAACGTCGACGCGCCCTTGTGCATGCAGGTGGCCACGCTCGACTACGACGACTACCTCGGGTTCGTGGCCGTCGGCCGCATCCTCGAGGGCAAGATCAAGATGGGCGATCGCGTGCTGTGCGCGCATCGCGGCGGGGCCATGGAAGAGTTCCGCGTGCAGAAGGTCCTCGCGTCGCAGGGGCTCAAGCGCTTCGAGATCGCCGAGGGCACCGCCGGCGACATCGTGTGCGTGACCGGCATGGCCGAGCTCAACGTCGGCGAGACGCTCACCTCGATCGAGTTCCCCAAGGTCCTCGAGGTGCACGCCATCGATGAGCCCACCATCTCGATGGACTTCATCGCCAACAACGGGCCGTTCGTCGGCTCCGAGGGCAAGTACGTCACCAGCCGCAACCTGCGCGAGCGCCTGTTCAAGGAGCTCAAGTCGAACGTCGCGCTGCGCGTCGAGGACACCGACAAGCCCGACGTGTTCAAGGTCTCCGGCCGCGGCGAGCTGCACCTCTCGGTGCTGATCGAGACCATGCGTCGCGAGGGCTTCGAGCTGTGCGTCTCGCAGCCGCAGGTGATCTTCAAGGTCATCGACGGCAAGAAGTCCGAGCCCTACGAAGAGGTCACCATCGACGTCGACGAGGCCTACGTGGGCCCGGTGATCGAGAAGCTGGGCTCGCGCGGCGGTCGCATGACCGAGATGACGCCGTCGGGCGGCGGGCGCGTGCGCATCGAGTACCTGTGCCCGAGCCGCGGGCTGATCGGTTATCGGTCGGAGTTCCTCACCGACACGCGCGGCACCGGCGTGCTCAACCACAACTTCAAGGAATACGGCGCCTACGCCGGCGCGATCAAGGGGCGGCCGCAGGGCGTGCTCATCGCGCAGGACATGGGCGAGAGCAACGCGTACGGCATGTTCAAGCTGCAGGACCGCGGTCAGTTCTTCATCGGCGCGCAGATCAAGGTGTACGGCGGCCAGATCGTCGGCATCCATACGCGCGACAACGATCTGGTCGTCAACCCGACCAAGGTCAAGCAGCTCAACAACATCCGCACCCACGCCGCCGACGAGAAGCTGACCCTGGTGCCGCCGATGTCGCTGACGCTCGAAGAGGCGCTCGAGTTCATCAACGACGACGAGCTGGTCGAGGTGACCCCGAAGGCGATCCGGCTGCGCAAGCGCATCCTCGATCACAACCTGCGCAAGGCCAACGAGAAGAAGACCGGCACCGGCCAGTTCTCCGCGTACGAAGAGGCCTAGCGGCGGGCTTTTTCGATCGCGATCGCCACCGCGCGCAGGAGCGCTTCGGGCGGCGACGGCTTGGACAAGAACGCGGCGGCGCCGGCGGTACGCGCGCGCGCCTCCAGATCGGCGCCGCTGTTCGCGCTCAAGATCACGGTCGGCAAGTTCGGCCGTCGCGCGCGGATCAGCGACATGGCCATCCACCCGTCGAGCCCGGGCATGTTCAGATCCATCACCACCAAATCGAAGGTCTGCTTTTCGCTCGCTTCGACGCCGTCCAGGCCCGAAGAGGCCGTCACGACCTCGTAACCTTCGCCCTGCAGGTAGGCGCGATAGAGCTTCTGCGCCCCCGGGTCATCGTCGACGAACAGGATGCGGCCCTTCGACATGCGCGCATCCTATCACACCAGGCGCTCGGCTACTTCTCGAGCTCCGGGTCCTCCTCCGCCGCGCGGCTCTTTTTCGCCAGCGCTGCGGGGTCTTCTTCCTCGAGGAATTTCTTCACGCCCGCGTCGTATTGCCGCGCACCGGAATAGCTGCCTTCGCCTTCGGCCTGCTGCTTCTTCTTGTCGTCGTCCATAACCTCTCTGCGAGCAGGGTGCGTGCCAGAATTTCGTGTTACCATGGGCACATGCGTACACGATCATGGGTGTGCGCGGCGGTGAGCATCTGGGGGGTCGTCGCGTGCGGGTGTGATGACTCGGGCCTGGGCGTGCCGGACTCCGGCATCCCGGATCTGACCCCGGCCGCTACGCCGGCTCCGTTCGGGCTCGACTCGCGCCCGACGAACCCGGGCTGCCTGGCGCCGCCGCGGCCGCTGGGCTCGACCACGGTGGCGTTGTCCGACCCGTTCCCCAACCTGACGTTCAGCCTGCCGACCGCGCTGCGGCAAGCACCCGGCGACGCGACGCACTTCTACCTCGTGCAGAAGGGCGGCACGGTGCAGCGGTTCGACAATGATCCGGCCGCCGCGACCAAGACCGAGTTCATCAACATCACCACCAAGGTGAACTCGAGCCCGAACGAGGCAGGGCTGCTCGGCATCGCGTTCCATCCGCAGTTCGCCACCAACAAGCAGGTGTTCCTCAGCTACACCGCGTTCAGCGCGTCGAGCGCGGCGAATCTGCGCTCGACGGTCTCGCGCTTCACCGTCCAGGCCAACGGGCTCGGCGATCCGACCACCGAGCAGCTCGTGCTGCCGCCCAACGACACCGGCACCGTGGCCACGCCGAATGTGCTCGACCAGCCGTTCGTGAACCACAACGGCGGCAACATCCTGTTCGGGCCCGACGGGTTCCTCTACGCCGGCTTCGGCGACGGCGGCTCGGGCGGCGATCCGGGCAACCGCTCGCAAGACACCGCGCTGTTCTTCGGCAAGATGCTGCGTCTCGACGTCGACACGGTGCCGGCGGGGCAGCGCTACGGCATCCCGCCCACCAATCCGTTCAAGAACGGAGGCGGCGCGCCGGAGATCTTCGCCTATGGCCTGCGCAACCCGTGGCGCTGGAGCTTCGATCGCGCGACCGGCGAGCTGTGGGTTGGCGACGTCGGGCAGGATCTGTGGGAAGAGGTCGATCTGGTGAAGGTGGGCGGCAACTACGGCTGGCACATCCGCGAGGGCATGCACTGCTATCCGCCCGGCGCCACCTGCACGCAGGGAGCGCTCATCGATCCGATCGTCGAGTACAACCACACGGGCGGCGCTTCGCGGTCGATCACCGGCGGGTACGTGTACCGCGGCAGCGCCATCCCCAGCCTGGTCGGCACGTACATCTACGGAGACGAGGTCAACGGCGATCTCTACGCGATCGTCTACGACGCGATGGGCCAGGCGCAGCAGACCTTGCTGCTCAACACCGGGTTCAACATCTCGTCGTTCGCCGAGGACGCCGACGGCGAGCTCTACCTGCTCGAATACGTGGCCGGCAAGATCCACAAGTTGGTGCCCGCCGGGACGCCGCCGCCGAACACGTTTCCCCAGACGCTCTCGGCCACCGGCTGCGTCGATCCCAACGACGCGACCAAGCCGGCGGCGGGGCTGATCCCGTACGACGTGAACGTGCCGCTGTGGTCCGACGGCGCCGACAAGCAGCGCTGGATGGCGCTGCCCGACTCGGGGCAGATCCACATCAACGCCGACGGGGATTGGGACTTTCCGATCGGCACGGTCTTGATGAAGCAGTTCTCACTGGGCGGCAAGCCGATCGAGACGCGCCTGTTCATGCACCACCCGGACGGCAACTGGGCGGGCTACAGCTACGAGTGGAACGACGCCGGCACCGACGCGGATCTGCTCCCGGCAGGCAAGGCCAAGCCGGTCGGCGCGCAAACCTGGACCTACCCGAGCCGATCGGATTGTCTGGAGTGCCACACCGCGATCGCGGGCCGCTCGCTCGGGCTCGAGACCGCGCAGCTCAACCGCGACCTGGTGTACGTCTCGACGCTGCGCATCTCCAACCAGCTCGCGACGCTCGATCACATCGGCATGTTCGACGCGCCGCTGCCCGCGCCGCCGGCCATGCTCGGCGCGTACCCGGCGCCCGACGCGATCGCCGCGCCGATCGATCAGCGCGCGCGTGCGTACCTGCAGGCCAACTGCTCGTTCTGCCACCGGCCGCAAGGGACCGGCCAGGGACCGGCCGACCTGCGCTTCGCGACGCCGTTCAACATGACCAACACCTGCAACCAGACGCCGCAAGAAGGCGATCTGGGCATCACCGGCGCCAAGCTGATCGTCCCGGGCATGCCCGACCAATCGCTCATCTCGGTGCGCATGCGCGCGCTCGACGCCAAGCGCATGCCGCCCATCGCCACCAAGATCGTCGACGCCACCGGCACGCAGCTGATCAACGACTTCATTTCGTCGCTCACCGCCTGCCCCTGACCAACGGAAAAGATCTTCCACTTTCGGGGAAAGCGAGCGCTCGCTCGTCCGGTAAGCGAGCGAGCTCCCGGTCGCCTACCGCAGGCACGGTAGCTGCTCTGCAGGAGGGGATGCTGCACCCATATGCCCCCGGCCTCCTGGCGGTGTTGTTCGGCCTCGCCGGCCTCGCCCTGGCGCGCTTTCGCGACTAGCTACAAGTCGTCGCAGGGCGTGCCCTGCTTCTCGCCGACGTAGACACCGAGCTCGTTGTAGATCAGCGGCTGGTTCTCGTCGACGGGCACCCAGACCAGTTTGCGGCTCTGGCCCGGCTCGATCCAGGTCGACTCCTGCCGGCTCAAGATCAGGCGCAGCTTGCCGCCCGGGGTCGCGAACAGGTCGCCCTCGGAGTCGGAGACCACGTTGCTCATCTTCTGCCGCTTGAGCGCGCCCTTGGGCCCGACGAACAGGTGGTAGGCCTTGTCGGTGAGCGGCGTGTCGCCGTGATCGACGTAGTAGTAGCGGGCCTGCGAGTCGCGCGCGAGCGCGTGGGGCTTGCGGTGCGCCAGGCGCTCGAACTTCAGGCCGGCGAACCGCGCCGCGTCGGCCGGCTCGAGCGGCGTCTTGCGCGTGCCGCACTGCACGAAGTACTTGCCGCCTTCGCGCGCCACCAGCGTGAGGCTCTTCTCCAGCTCGCTGAAGATCTTCACCTGCGCGCGCGGCAAGAAGCGCGGGTCGGTGAAGGAGCGCTTCCAGTCGCCCGCCGCATCCGCGCCGGTGCTCTCGGCCGCATCCACCACCACCGATACGAAGCGCTTGCCGCTCGACCAGAACAGCCGCGACTTCGGATCGTTCACCGCCAGCGCGACGGCATGTGATTTTCCGTCGGTGAGAAACAGCAACTTGGCACGCAGCGCGTCGTCGACGACCGGCTCTTCGGCGCCCGCCGGCAGCGCCAGCAGACACAACAGCAGCACCCGCATCTCGCCAGCATAGACCCTTCAGGAACGATCGCGAACAGTCGTGGTGGGCGACCGGGTGTGCTCGAGCGGGAGGTCGCGGGGGCTCGTCGAGTCGGGTTTTGCGGGGGACGGTGCCCTTACGCCGGCGGCCGTACCGGCCGGCGGCACGGGGGCACCTCGGGCTGCTGCGCTGGCATCCTCGCTGCGCGAGGAGCGCGCACAGACGCCCCCGCAAACCCCGCTCGACTCGCTGGCGACCTTGGGTGGATCACAGAATCGGACTAATCAGGCGGCGTATGAGGAGCGCATGAGGGCCTGCGAAGCGGACGCCGAGCATGGACGCTTAGTGAAGGGAAAAAGATACCGGATCGGACACGGCAACCTGTTTCATTGATCCATTTGAAAACGCGTATTGAAAGGTCACGGCATACGTTCCGCGTCCCTCAGGAACGTAATACTGTTCGTCGCGAATCGCTCGATTGTCGCTCACGAGCCCTTGGATTTTGAACGCTGCAGTGGCGCCAGGCTTCAAGATCTTCATCTTCTGGGGGTAGAACGCTGCGGGATCTTCGCCGAAGGAGACTCGTCTATGATGCGCACGAAGCAATTGACCTTCATGTTCGACTCTCACGATGCTGATAATTCCTACGTCGTACGCGCACACCTCGATTCGCTTCGAACTTGTGTTCCGAAGGATAACCATGAACATCAAAGGTCCATCCTCCATGAACACCTCGTCCGAGAGCTCGAATGACTGCACTGGAAGAGTAACCTGCAGCCGCAGTTGGTTCTCGGCCGCAGAGCTAGGACGAAGAGAAGCCAACGCGATCACTGCGACGACTTGGCACACCAGCACCACCCGCATCTCGCCAGCATGATCCTTTGGGAGGCGATCGCGAACCAGGCCCTGGAGCATCGTCGTTCGACTCTGTGATCCACCCAAGGTCGCTTGCGAGTCGAGCGGGGTTTGCGGG
>PNAM01000055.1 GCA_003170275.1 Myxococcales bacterium | reverse complement strand
GGAAGCAGCGGCTCGCGCTCGGCTCGGCGCTCATGCACGAGCCGCGCGTGGTGTTCCTCGACGAGCCGACCGCGGGCATCGACCCGGTCGCGCGACGCGAGCTGTGGGATCTGCTGTTCGCGCTGGCCGCCGAGGGCATCACGCTCTTGGTGACCACGCACTACATGGACGAGGCCGAGCGCTGCGGCGAGGTCGGCTACCTGTACCTGTCGAAGCTGCTCGCCAACGGCACGCCCGAGAAGCTGAAGAAGCTGCCCGAGGTGAACAGCCCCGACACGCGGCGCATCGAGATCTTGACGCGCCAGACCGCGCGCGCGCTCGCCTGGTTCCGCGCGCAGCCGTTCTGCGAGGGCGCGACCATCTTCGGCGAGGCGGTGCACGCGGTGGTGGGCGCGCAGATGAGCGACGCCGAGCTGACCGATCGCATGCGCCAGGCGGGCTTCCCGCAGGCGACCTTCCGGCAGATCGCGCCGTCGCTGGAGGACGTGTTCGTCACCCTCACCGAGCAGGCCGCCGAAGCGCGCGCCCGCGGAGCGGCGTAGTCATGTGGGCCTCGTTCTATTCGATCTTCCGCAAGGAGTTCCTGCACATCTTTCGCGATCGCGGCACGCTGATCGCGGCGTTCTCGATCCCCATCTTCCAGCTCATCCTGTTCGGCTTCATCGATCAGACGGTGCGCAACCTGCCGACGGTGGTGGTCGATCAGGACCACTCGGTGGAGAGCCGCGAGCTGCAAGATCAGCTGCTCGCCACGCGCACCTTCAAGATCACGCGCGTCACGCCGAATCCGCACGAGGCGCGCGAGGAGATCGTCGCCGGCCGCGCGCGCGTGGGGATCGTGATCCCGCCCGACTACCACAACAAGCGCTCGCGCGGCCTGCAGGCCAAGATCCTGGTGTTGATCGACGGCTCGGACTCGACCGCCAGCGCGCAGGCGCTCGCGTCGGTCAACGGGCTGAGCGCGCAGATCAACGTGGAGGAGCTCAAGCGGCTCAACGCCGGCAACGCGCCCGGCGTGTTCGCGCAGCCGATCATCTTGTTCAACCCGGCGGGGCGGACCGCCAACTACATCATCCCGGGCCTGGTCGCGATCTTGTTGCAGATCGTCGCGATGGTGCTGGCGGCGGTAGCGATCGTGCGCGAGCGCGAGAAGGGCACGCTCGAGCAGCTGCTGGTGACGCCCATCAACCCGCTCGGGCTCATGCTCGGCAAGCTCGGCCCGTACCTGGCGATCGGCCTGGTCGAGATGGCGATGGTGCTGTTCATCATGCGCTTCGGCTTCGACGTGCCGATCCGCGGCAGTCTGTTGTTCTTGTTCTTGATGGCCGTCATCTATCTGTTCGCGCTGTTGGCGCTCGGGCTGTTCATCTCGACCCGCGCGCAGACGCAAGCGCAGGCGCAGCAGATGGCGCAGATGTTTCTCTTGCCGTCGATCTTTCTGTCGGGCTACATCTTCCCGTTCGAGGGGTTGCCGGTGGTGCTGCAGATGATCGGGCGCCTGCTGCCGGCGACGCACATGGTGGCGATCATGCGCGGCGTGGTGCTGCGCGACGCGGGGCCGCTCGAGCTCTTGCCGCACGTGCTGGCCCTGGTCGTGATTAGCGCGGTGCTGGTGTGGATGAGCGTGCGGCGCTTCACCAAGGTCGCCGCCTGATCTAACTAGCCGGCCCGCTCCGGGTGCTTACAACACCAGGAAGATGAAGCTGCTACACGTAGTTGGCGCGCGGCCGAATTACATGAAGGTGGCCTCGGTGATGCGGGCGGCGGCCGCCGATCCGCGCTTCGACCAGGTGCTGGTGCACACCGGTCAGCACTACGACGCGGCGATGAACGACGTGTTCTTCGCCGACCTCGGCCTGCCGGCGCCCAACCATTATCTCAACGTCGGATCCGCGTCGCAGGCCGAGCAGACCGCCAAGGTCATGCTCGCGTTCGAGGGAGTGCTCAAAAAAGAGCGCCCCGATCGGGTGGTGGTGGTCGGCGACGTGAACTCGACGCTTGCCGCGACGCTGGTCGCGGTCAAGGAGGGCGTGCCCGTCGACCACGTGGAGGCGGGGCTGCGCTCGTTCGATCGGCGCATGCCGGAGGAGATCAACCGCATCGTCACCGACTCGATCGCCGACGGGCTGTACACGCACTCGCCCGAGGCGCGCGAGCACCTGTTGCGCGAGGGACGGGACGAGTCGCAGATCCACTTCGTCGGCAACGTGATGGTCGATGCGCTCGACGCACACCTGGCCGCCGCGCGCGGGCGGCACGCGCTCGAGGCCGACGGCCTGGTCCCCAAGGGTTACGCGGTGCTCACGCTGCACCGGCCGTCGAACGTCGACGAGCCGGCCACGCTCGAGCGGCTCCTGGCGATCCTCGGCGACGTGGCCGAGCAGATGCCGGTGATCTTCCCGGTGCACCCGCGCACGCACGCGCGGCTCGAGGCGGCGCGCAAAGAGGGCATGCGCGTGCCGGCGGGGCTCAAGCTGACACCGCCCAAGGGCTACCTCGACTTCGTGCAGCTCCTCGACGGGGCCAAGCTGGTGCTCACCGATTCGGGCGGCGTGCAGGAGGAGACCACCGCGCTGGGCGTGCCGTGCCTGACGCTGCGCGAGAACACCGAGCGGCCGATCACCTGCGAGGTGGGCTCGAACGTGCTGGTCGGCCGCGATCGCGACAAGGTGCGTCGCGAGCTCGCGCGCGTGCTCGCCGGCGAGTTTCCGACGGGCAAGCGTCCGCCACTGTGGGACGGCAAGGCGGCCGAGCGAATCGTCGAAGTGTGGGCCCGCGCAATGTAGAAAATTCCGTCTTTTACGCTATAGTGCTCCACCCATGAGCACTACCAATCTTCACGAAAAAATCGTCATCATCGGCTCCGGTCCGGCGGGGCTGACCGCCGCCATCTATGCGTCGCGCGCCGCGCTGCCGCCGATCGTCATCGAGGGCTTGTCGCGCGGCGGACCGCCCGGCGGCCAGCTGGTCAACACTACCGAGGTCGAGAACTACCCCGGCTTTCCCAAGGGCATCCTCGGCCCGGATCTGATGAAGCTGTTCCGCGATCAGGCCGAGCGCTTCGGCACCAAGTTCGTGATGGGCGACGTGGAGAAGGTCGACCTCTCGAAGCGGCCGTTCACCTTGTTCACGCAGACCGTCGAGGGCGAGGCCACCATCACCTGCGACGCGCTGATCATCTCGACGGGCGCGGTCGCCAAGTGGCTCGGGCTGCCGTCGGAGAAGACGCTGGCGGGCTACGGCGTCTCGGCGTGCGCGACCTGCGACGGCTTCTTCTTCAAGGAGCAGCACGTGCTGGTGGTCGGCGGCGGCGACACCGCGATGGAGGAGGCCAACTACCTCACCAAGCACGCCGCCAAGGTGACGGTGGTGCACCGCCGCGAAGAGTTCCGCGCGTCCAAGATCATGGTCGAGCGCGCGCGCGCCAACCCGAAGATCTCGTGGATGCTCAACACCGGCGTCGAGGAGATCATCGGAACCGCCGGCAAGGGCGGCGTCACCGGCGCAAGGGTGCGTAACCTAAAGACAAACGAAGTGGGCATCGTGGCCGCGACGGGCGTGTTCATCGCCATCGGCCACCAGCCCAACACCGACCTGTTCAAGGGCCTGCTCGACATGGACGAGAACGGCTACCTCATCCTGCCGGGCACCAAGAGCGCGCAGACCGCGACCAAGATCCCGGGCGTATTCGCCGCCGGCGACGTGTGCGACCACGTCTACCGCCAGGCCGTCTCGGCGGCCGGCACCGGCTGCATGGCGGCGATTGATGCCGAGCGTTTTTTGAGTCACTGACGTAGTCGCGGTACACTCTCAGACCATGACGCCGGCGGAAGCGATCGAGCTGCTCGGCAAGATCAAGTTCTTCTCGGGATTGCCCGCCGCGTACCTGCGCCGCATCGCCGACATCGGCAGCGAAGAGGAGCACCGCGGCGCGACCACCATCTTCGCCGAGGGCGACAAGGGCGATAAGTTCTACCTCATCATCGACGGCGCGGTGCGCATCTCGCGGCTGGTGCCGGGCATGGGCGAAGAGGCGCTGGCGGTGCTCAAGGCAGGCGCGTACTTCGGCGAGATGGCGTTGATCGACGACTTCCCGCGCTCGGCGCACGCGATCGTCCACGAGAAGTGCCGGCTGTTCGTGATCCGCAAGGAGGACCTCGAGGATCTCCTGTTCGTCGATCGCGATCTGGCGTACGAGCTGTTGTGGAACTTCGTGCGCACGCTGTCGGGTCGGTTGCGCGAGACCAACGACAAGATGACGTTCCTGAGTGTCACCAACAAATTCTGAGTTCATCGCCGAGGTCCTGCGGATCAACGATCGCTACCTGACCGAGCTGGTCGAGGGGCACGACGTCTGTCCGTTCGCGCGCGGCGCACGCACCGGTCGCGCGGTGACGCGGCGGGTCCTGCTCGACGAGACGCCCGATCCGGCGTCGGGGCTGGCGGCGATCTCGGAGCTCGAGGCGGAGGAGGGCCTGGCGGTAGCGCTGCTCATCTACCCGCGGCTCGGCCTTCCGCCGGAGGGCTTCGAGCGTTTCGTCAGCGAGCTGCGCGCGCGCGACCAGGCGCGCCGCCCGCCGCCGTTCGCGATGGCCATGTTTCATCCGGACGGCGACTACGGCGCGGAGTCGCCGCGGCGCCTGGTGATGTTCTTCCGCCGCGCGCCCGATCCGACCATCCAGCTGGTGCGCTTTTCGGTGCTCGACGCGGTCAAGGGCAACTCGCCCATCGACGGCAAGTACCTGTTCGAGTTCTCGGCGCAGGGGTTGGCCGAGCTCGAGCGGCGCGCGAAGGAGGTGTCGGTCTCCGAGCAGATCGCGCGCGACAACTTCGCCACCGCCGGGCGCGAGGGGATCCCGCGGCTGCAGGCGATCCTCGACGACATCCGCGCCGACCGCGATCGCTCGTACGCAAGATTCGAGAAGCGTTGACGTAGGCTCGTTCAACCAAAAAGGGGGATGCGATGAAGGCATGGCTGGTGGGTGGATCGATCGTGGCCGTGGTCGCGGGCGGCTGGTTCGGGCTCGGGACGCGCAAGGTCGCGCACGCGGGCGAGTGCCCGATCGCGATGACCAAGGGCGGCGTGTGTCAGCTGCACGGCAAGGTGAAGATCGTCAACGCGTTTCCCAAGTACAAGATCAAGATCGTGAACGCGTTTCCCGACATCAAGGTGCAGAAGGTGACCGCGTTTCCCGACGGGCCGGGCAAGTGGCAATTCGTCGACGCGTTCCCCGACTTCACGGTGCAGATCGTCGATGCGTTTCCCGATTTTACCGTTCAGTACGTGAACGCGTTCCCGGGGTGCGACTAGACTCGGCGGGGTGCGGCACCATGAACAGCGGATCGTCGTGGTCGCGCACCAGCACCTCGCGGCCGGCGCCGCGGTTCGGGTCGGCGATCTGACGCGTCTGAACGTCTGAGGGCTCTCTCACCTCGGGGGCGGGCGCCTGCTCGCTCTTTGGTTCGTCGGCGAACGCCGGCGCTGCGGACGCGGCCAACAGGCCCGCGGCGAGCGCGATCCATCCCATGCGACTCTTCATAAGGTGCCTCCACATCGACCCGATGCGAAGGGCGTGCCTCTTATTGGAGCGTGCCGCCCGCCTTGCCTTTCGGGGCGGGAAGGTCTTCTTGCGGCGGCGGCGGGGCGGGCTGCGCTTCGCGAGCGAGCCCCAGGTCGTCCAGCGAGGGAGCGGCCAGCTTGGGTAGGGACGGTGGTGTCTGCGAAGGCAGGCCGGCGTGCGCGCGCGAGTCGTTCTCGGGATTGTAGCCGCCGGACTGCGCTTCCCGGGTCATCTGGGCGCCACCGGCCGGGCTTCCTTGCTCTTTGCACGCGCACCACAGGGGCACGGTGACGATCAACACTCGCAAAAATCGCATGCATCCCTCCGGGTCGAGGAGGGATGCAGCACGCGTACCGAAAGTCTTAGTGAACCTTGCCGAGGAGGAGGATGGAGATGATCAGCGAGTAGATGACCAGCGACTCGATGAGCGCCAGGCCGAGGATCATCGGGGTGAACAGCTTGTCGGCTGCGCCCGGATTGCGCGCGATACCGTCGAGCGCGGTCGACGCGGTGCGACCCTGCGAGAGCGCGCCACCGAACGCCGCCAGCGCGATGCCGAAGCCCGCCGCACAGGCGATCCACTTGTCGCGATCCGAGAACGCGATTTTGTCGGCCGTGGTGGCTTCCTGCGCGAACGCCGCCGTCGCGACCAGCATGGTCACCAGCGCCGCCGAAACCCCGAGAAGAACCTTTGCGAACCGCTTCATTGTCATTTCCTCCGTTGAAAAGCCTAGTGATGGTGCTCGTCGTGCCCGTGATCCTCATCGTCGTGCCCCTCGTGTGCCACCGCGCCCTGGATGTAGACCATCGAGAGCAAGCAGAACACGAGCGTTTGGACGATGCAGACCATCACGCCGAGGATCAGGAACGGCACCGGCACCAACAGAGGCACCAGCGCGAAGAACGCAGAGACGACCTTGTGGTCGGCGGCGATGTTGCCGAGCAGGCGCAACGACAGCGACAGCGGCCGCGCCAGGTGGCTCACCAGCTCGATGGGCAGCATCAGCGGCGCGAGCCAGATCACCGGCCCGAGGAAGTGCTTGAAGTAGGCGAGCCCGTGCTCCTTGACGCCATAGGCGTGGGTGAGCACGAACACGGTCAGCGCGAGCGCGACGTTGGTCTTGAGCGTGGCGGTGGGCGGCGCGAAGCCGGGCAGGAGGGCCAGGCAGTTCGAGAAGAAGATGAAGAAGGCGAAGGTGCCGATGAGCGGCAGGAAGCGCTTGGCGTTCTTCTCGCCCATCACGCCCTCGGCGATGCCGAGGATGGCGTCGGTAAACATCTCGAACAGGTTGCGCAGGTTGAACTTCGCCGGCGGGACGATCGCGTCGGTGCCGCCCCTGGCGAGCGAGGCCTTGAACGAGATCGCGCCGATGGCCACGAACAGCAGCACCAGCGCCACCGAGAACACGTGGGTGAGCGAGAACGCGGACGGGAACTGCTGGATGCCCATCTCGGTGCGCGCCAGGTGGTGGCGCGCGAATTCCTCCAGGTTCCGGGTGCCCGGAAGGAGGTCGAACCAGGTGCTCTCTTCACCCATTCGTCGGTTCCTCGTCGTTCGTACGCAGCGCGTGGCGGATGGCGACGATCACGATCGCCACCGGAAAGACCGAGATGCCGATGACGAAGGCGATCGGGTCGACGTGCAGGTAGCGGATGATCAGCCAGACGAGCGCCAACAGCACGCCCATCTTCAGGTTGAACAGGAGGATGGCCGCGCCCGGCTTCTTGAACGTGCGGAACGCGCGCGCGCCGATGCGGCGCAGCGCCCAGGCGTTGAGCGCCATCAGCAGCGCGCCCATGGTCACCCCGAACGCCGCGTGGCGCCCGAGCGCCAGCACCGCGACGGCGATCGCCACCGCGGACAGCGCGAGCGTCCATTTCTCGACGGCGATGAGGTGCTTGGTTTCCATTATTTCTCGTCCTGCATGGCCCGCTTGCTCAACCTATAAAGCTCTCGAAAGGCTGCCGCCACACCCACTAGCAACCCCGTGATTCCCAGATATGGATCCGTGTGCCAGCGACGGTCCGCCCAACGTCCCGCGAAGTATCCGAGGCAGATCGCCACGCCGAAAAAAATGCCGAGGTAGCTATACCTCGACGTGGCTTGAATCATCTTCTTATCCATTACCTGTCAACGACGTGCGCGCTCTTAACACGCCGCGTCTGGCAGAGTCAACGCTTTTGCATTACAAGGGAATTGTATGGAGCTGCACACCGGGCGGCTGGTCCTTCGCGAGCTGAAAGAGGCGGACCACGAAGAGCTGAACGAGCATGAGCGCGACCCCGAGGTGGCGCGCTACCAGAGCCGCGAGGTGCAGACGCTCGAGGGCAGCCTTCAGTACATCCGGTCGAGCCTGAAGCAGACGGCCGAGCACGAGCCACGCCGGCTGTTCGATCTTGCGATCACCCTCGATGGACGGGTGGTTGGGCGAGCGGGCATGCGCATCGAGCCGGTGCAGCGTGAGGCGCGACTCTGGTACGTGGTGCGGCGCGATCTGTGGGGGCGCGGGTATGCGGTCGAGGCGGCGCGCGCGCTGTGCGAGCTGGCGTTCGGCACGCTCGGCGTGCACCGCGCGATGGTCGATTGCGATCCGCGCAACCCGGCGTCGGCGCGCGTGGCGGAGAAGCTGGGCATGCGGCGCGAGGCGCACCTGGTGGAGAACGTGTTCATCAAGGGCGAGTGGTGCGACTCGCTAGTCTACGGATTGCTCGACCGCGAATGGACTACAGAGACTTGAACGACTGGCGGGCGGCGTCGAGCGTGCGGTCGATGGCGCGCGCGTCGTGCGCGAGCGAGACGAACGCGGCCTCGAACTGCGACGGCGCCAGGTACACGCCGCGGTCGAGCATGGCGTGGAAGAACTTGCCGAAGCGCGCGGTGTCGGATTTCTTCGCGCTCGCGTAGTCGGTGACCGGGGAGCTCGAGAAAAAGCCGGTGAACATCGAGCCGACGCGGTTTGCGCTCACGGCAACCCCCGCTTCCCTGGCCAGCGCGCCGAGCCCGTCGACCAGGCGCGCCGATGCCGCTTCGAGCGACTCGTAGAGGCCCGGCTTCGACAAGAGCTCGAGCGTCTTTTCGCCGGCCGCGACGGCGAGCGGGTTGCCCGAGAGCGTGCCCGCCTGGTACACGGGGCCGAGCGGGGCGATGCAGCTCATGATCTCGCGCTTGCCGCCGTACGCGCCGACGGGCAGGCCGCCACCGACGATCTTGCCGAGGCAGGTGAGGTCCGGCTCGATGCCGTAGCGCGCCTGCGCGCCGCCGAACGCGACGCGAAAGCCGGTCATCACCTCGTCGAAGATCAGCACCGTGCCGGCGGCGCGGGTGAGCTCGCGCAGCGCCTCGAGGTAGCCGGGCTGCGGCGGTACGCAGCCCATGTTGCCGCACACCGGCTCGACGATCACCGCGGCGATCTGGCTGGGGTTCGCGGCGAACACCGCGCGCATCTCCGCCGCGTCGTTCCAGGCGACCGTCAGCGTGTCCTGCGCGGTGCCGGCGGTGACGCCCGCGGAGCCGGGGATGCCGAGCGTGGCTGCGCCCGAGCCGGCGGCGGCGAGCAGGCCGTCGGACGCGCCGTGGTAGCCACCGTCGATCTTGACGATCTTGTCGCGCTTGGTGAAGCCGCGCGCCACGCGCAACGCGGCCATGGTCGCTTCGGTGCCCGACGAGACCAGCCGCACCATCTGCATCGACGGCACCGCGCGACAGAGCGTCGCGGCGAAGCGCACCTCGCGCTCGGTGGGCGCGCCGAAGCTGGTCCCCAGCGCGGCGGCCTCCGCTATAGCGGCCAGCACCTCCGGATGCGCGTGCCCGAGCAGCAGCGGCCCCCACGAGCCCACGTAGTCGACGTACTCGTTGCCGTCGACGTCGTAGAGGTACGCGCCCTTGCCCCGCGCGATGAACACCGGGTCGCCGCCCACGCCGCGGAACGCGCGCACCGGCGAGTTCACCCCGCCGGGAATGTGCGTCTTGGCCGCTTCGAACAGCGCGTGCGACTTGTCCCGCTTCACGAGTGCTTATTCCTTTTCCTCGCCGCCGTCGTCATCGTCGACGGGCGTGTCGAACTCGACCGTGTCGTCGGCGTCGCCCGACAGATCTTCCTCGCCCTCGATGACCTCGACCGGCCCGGCCTGCACCTCGCCCGCCACCTCGTCGTCGTCGCGCTCCGCCAGGCTGTCGATGGCCACCACGGTCTCGCCGTCCTCCACGCGGATCAGCCGCACGCCCTGCGTGTTGCGCCCGAGCGTGGGGATGCCCTTGACCGGCATGCGGATCAGCTTGCCCTGGCTGGTCACCAGCATCAGGTCTTCTTCGTCGGTGACCAGGCTGCAGCCGACCACCTTGCCGTTGCGCTCGGTGGTCTTGATGGTGATCACGCCCATGCCGCCGCGCCCCTTGACCGGGTAGTCGGCGACCGGCGTGCGCTTGCCGTAGCCCTTGCCGCACACGGTGATCAGCGTGGCCGGCTCGTTGTGCGGGAACGTCACCAGCGCGACGACCTCGTCCTTTTCGCGCAGGCTCACGCCCTTGACGCCGCGCGCGGTGCGGCCCATGGCGCGCACCTTGCTCTCCGGGAAGCGGATCGCGCGCCCGTCACGCGTGGCCAACAAGATGTCGTGCTCGCCGTCGGTGATGCGCACCTCGACCAGCCGGTCGCCGTCGTCGATCGACAGCGCGATGATGCCGGTCACGCGGATGTTGGAGAACAGCTCGAGCGCGGTCTTCTTCACCACGCCGGCGGCGGTCGCCATCATGATGAACTTGCCCGGCTCGAAGGACTTGAGCGGCAGCATCTCGACGACGCGCTCGTTCTCCTTGAGCTCGAGCACGTTGACCAACGCCTTGCCGCGCGAGTTGCGCGAGCCCTCGGGCAGCTCGAAGATCCGCTTGGAGTAGGCGCGCCCGTGCGACGTGAAGATCAGCACGTGGTCGTGCGTCGACGCCACGAACAGCTTGGCGACGAAGTCCTCGTCCTTGTTCGACGCGCCGGTGATCCCGCGCCCGCCGCGTTTTTGCGCGCGGTAGGTGGTGACCGAGTTGCGCTTGATGTAGCCGGCGTGGCTCATGGTGACCACCATGTCCTCGTCGGCGATCAGCGCCTCGACCGCGATCTCGCCCTCGTCGTCGACGATGGTGGTGCGGCGATCGTCGCCGAACTGCTCGCGCAGCCCGGTGAGCTCGTCGGTGATCACCTTGAGCAGCTTGGCCGGATCGGACAGGATCCCCTCGAGCCGATCGATGGTGATGCACAGCTCGCGATACTCCGCGTCGAGCTTGTCCTTCTCCAGGCCGGTGAGGCGCTGCAGCCGCATGTCCAGGATCGCCTGCGCCTGCCGCTCCGAGAGCAGGTAGTCGCCCTTCTCGGTGCGCTGGTCGATCTCGTCCTGCGGGCGGCCGGCGCGCTTCAAGAACTCGGCCAGCCCCATGAACGGCTCGGCCATGAGCGACTCTTTGGCCTCGTCGGGATCGGACGACGAGCGGATGATCTGGATGACGCGATCGATGTTGTCGACCGCGATCACCAGGCCCTCGACGATCTCCTGGCGCGACTTGGCCTCGCGCAGCTCGAACAGCGAGCGCCGCGTGACCACGTCGCGCCGGTGATCGATGAAGTACTGCAGCGCGTCTTTGAGCGTCAGCAGCTTGGGCTGCTGGTCGGAGATCGCCAGCATGGTGACGCCGAACGACGACTGCAGCGGCGTCATCTTGAACAGGTTGTTCAAGACCACCGCGCCGACTGCCTCTTTCTTGAGATCGAAGACGATGCGCATGCCTTCGCGGTTGGACTCGTCGCGGATGTCGCTGATGCCCTCGAGCTTCTTGTCCTTGACCAGCTCGGCCACCTTCTCGACCAGGCGCGCCTTGATCACCATGTACGGGATCTCGGTCACCACGATCGACGTGCGGCCGTTCTTGTGCTCCTCGAAGTCGGCCTTGCCGCGCACCACGATCGAGCCGCGCCCGGTGTGGTACGCCAGCCGGATGCCCTGCCGCCCGTAGATGTTGCCGGCGGTGGGAAAGTCCGGCCCGGGGATGAACTGCATCAGCTCGTCGACGGTGAGCTCGGGGTTCTTGCACAACGCCAGCGTGCCGTCGATGATCTCGGACAGGTTGTGCGGCGGGATGTTGGTCGCCATGCCGACGGCGATGCCGGTCGCGCCGTTGATCAGCAGGTTGGGAACCTTGGCCGGCAGGACCGTCGGCTCCAGCTCCTTGTCGTCGTAGTTCGGCGCCCACTCGACGGTGTCCTTGTCGATGTCGGCGAGCAGCTCGGTGGTGAGCCGCGCCATGCGCACTTCGGTGTAACGCATCGCCGCGGCGGGGTCGTTGTCGATCGAACCCCAGTTGCCCTGCCCGTCGGCGAGCGGATAGCGCAACGAGAAGTCTTGCGCCATGCGCACCAGCGCGTCGTAGATCGACGCGTCGCCGTGCGGGTGGAACTTGCCCATGCAGTCGCCGACCACGCGCGCGGACTTCACATACGGGCGGTTGTGGACGTTGTTGAGCGTGTGCTGCGTGTACAGGATGCGGCGGTGCACCGGCTTGAGGCCGTCGCGCACGTCGGGCAGCGCGCGCGCGATGATCACGCTCATCGCGTAGTCCATGAAGGAAGACTTCATCTCCTCCTCGATGGCTATCGGCGAAGGCAACTGCGGGGTGCTCAGCTCTGGCATGGTGCTGTTTTCTAGCACAGGAGGAGGCCCAAAGGGTCGTATTATTGAGCCCGAGAATGAACACCAGGCACCTTGTCATCTTGTTGAATTCACTTGTTTTCGCGGCGATGCTCGCGACCACCGGGTGGGCCGGCGCGCGGCACTTCGACACGCCCACGCTGATCGGCTTCGGCGCGCTCTATGCGCCGCTCGTGCGCGAGGGTCAGACGTGGCGCGCGCTGACCGCGATGTTCATCCACGTGACGCCGCTGCACCTCTTGATGAACATGCTGGCGTTGTGGCGGGTGGGCGCGGTGCTCGAGCCGCACTACGGGCGCGGGCGGTTCGTCGCGCTCTACGTGCTCGGCGGGCTGGGCGGCTCGGCGCTGTCGCTGGCGTGGCATTGGTCGCGGCCGGTGGCGTCGGCCGGCGCGTCGGGCGCGATCTGCGCGCTGATCTTCGCGGGCATCGTCGCCGGGCAGTCGTGGGGCGGCGTCGAGGGACGTCGCTTTCGCAACGCGATGCTGCCGTGGGCGGTGCTGGTGCTGGTCACCGGCGCATCGGTGAGCGCCGACAACGCCGCGCACGCGGGCGGCCTGATCGCGGGGGCGGCGCTCGGCTGGCTGCTCGCGCGCCGCGGGCGGGAGCGTCAGCCTGCGCCGGCGATCGAGGGCATGGGGCTGGAGGCGATCTTCCTGGTGGTGGTGGTCGCCGCCGGGTTCGTGTTCGCGTACCAGCAGCGCGACCAATCGTTCTCGGCGCCGGAGTGGGTCGCGCGCGGCCTCGAGCGTCAGGGCGCCGAAGCGATCGCGGCGTTTCGCCGCGCGATCGTGCTCGAGCCGGATCGCGCCGTCGCGCACTACGATCTGGCGCTGGCGCTCGAGCGCGACAAGCAGCTGGCCGGCGCCGAAGACGAAGCGCGCCGCGCCACCGGGCTCGAGCCGGCGCAGCGCGAAGCCTGGGCGCTGCTCGCGCGGATCCTGGTGCGCGAGAACAAGGATGCCGAGGCCAAGCTGGCCTTCGACCGCTACGTCGATCTCGGAGGACGACTCGACGAAAAACCCTAGCGGGGGATCTCTTTGCCCGCTTCGACTTCCTGCTTGCGGAACTCTTCGATCTTGGCGAGGAACACCGGCACCAGCTCGGGATCGAACTGCGCGCCGGCGCAGCGCTCGAGCTCGGCGACCGCGACCTCGTGCGGCAGCGCCTTGCGGTAGGCGCGGTCCGAGGTCATCGCGTCGTAGGTGTCGGCGATCGCCACCACGCGGCCGAGCATCGGGATGTTGTCGCCCATCAGCCCGCGCGGATAGCCCGACCCGTCGAAGTTCTCGTGGTGACACCACGCGCCCGGGATCAGCTCGCCCATCGACGGGATCGGCTCGAGGATGCGCTTGCCCTTGGCCGGGTGGGTGCGGAACATGGCCACTTCTTCGGGCGTGAGCTTGCCCGGCTTGTTGAGCTTCTCGTAGCGGATGCCGATCTTGCCGATGTCGTGCATCAGCCCCGCCTGCACGATCTTCTCTACCTCGGGCTCGGTGAGGGTGAGCCCCAGCGCCGTCAGCTGCGAGTAGAAGGCGACCCGCTCGGAGTGGCCGCGCGTGTACTTGTCCGATTCCTCGAGCGCGTGCGCGAAGCCGATGATGGTCGCGCGGAAGTTCTCCGCCAGCGACATGTTGGCGGTGACCAGATCGCGGTTCTTGCACACCAGATCTTCGTACAGCCGCGCGTTCTCGATCGACACCGCGGCGCGCGACGCCAGCACGTAGAGCATCTTGCGCTGGCCCTCGGAGAACTTGTGCCCGCGCGTGTACGAGTACGCGTTGAGCATGCCGATCACGCGGTCGTGCACCTTGAGCGGGATCGAGCAGAACGACACCAGCCGCTTGTCCTGCGGCGGCTCGGAGAAGAACTTGAGCGCGCGGATGCCGTGCGCCAGGATCGGCTTCTCCGCGCGATAGTGCTCGAGCACCTCGGCGATGTTGAGATCGCCGACGAACTCGCCGGTCACCGTGTCCGAGACGCGCCGCGTGCGCTCGGCGAACAGGCCCGAGCCGGGATCCTTGAGGATCAGCGTGGTGACGTCGGCCTCGGCCTCGATCAAGACGCCATCGAGGATCAGGTCGAGCACCTTGTCGAGCGACAGCGACTGCGCGATCGCCTCGGAGATCTTGTAGAGGCTGACCGCCTCCTTGAGCTTGATGTTCTCGGCCTGCAGGCGCTGCCGATCGAGCCCGCGCTCGACCACGTGCACCACCTCCTCGATCTTGAACGGCTTGAGGATGTAGTCGTACGCGCCCTTCTTCATGGCCTCGATGGCGGTCTCCACCGTGCCGAAGCCGGTCATGATCACCGTCAGCACGTTGGCCTTCATCTCGGCGATCTTCTCGAGCAGCTCGAGGCCGCCCATGCCGGGCATCTTGAGGTCGCTGATGACGAGGTTGTAGCTCCGCCGCGAGAGCTCCGCGAGCGCGTTTTCGCCGTCCTCGACGGTCCGGACGACGTACCCTTCCATGGTCAAGAAATCCGAAAGAATCTCGCGGATTACCTTTTCGTCATCGACGACCAGGACCCGGGGCGACTCTTCGTGGAGCTGATACTCCAAAGCGTTCTCCTCGCAGGTTCCCCCGACCTTTGAGTGTACGCTTCCAAGTCCGCGAAGGTCAATGCAGATCGGCTAGGGCTGGGAGCGGGCGGAGGTCCATTCGGCGTCCATCGCCCGCCACTGATACTCGAGCTGATCGACGTCGGGCTTGCGCTTGTCGGCGGTGTGCTGCGACTCCGAGTAGCGCTTCATCTTGTCCAGGCTCTCGGTCTCGAAGTTGGTCATGTTGAAGTCCTCGGTCGGCTTCATCCCCTTGGACGAGACCACCTTGGCCTTCTCCAGCTCGTACTTGGCGTTGGCCGCCGCGATGTGATCCTCGGCCGCGTCCACGCACTCCTTGATCCACTTGCGCTTCTTCTCGAGGAAGCTGACCTTCTTGTCGCAGCTCTTGACCCCCAGGTCGGCCACGTGGATCTCGCGCGCCGACTGGTTCTTGCGCGTCAGATCGCCCGACGCGTCGGCGGCCTTCTTGTTGAGATCGGCGGTGTCGAGCGCCAGCTTGGACGCCTTGTACTCGTTGTTGGCGATGTCGAGCGTGCGGTCGACGTCGGTGAGGTCGGCCTTGGCCTTGCGCAGCTCTTCGTTGGCCACGTTCTGCTCGTTCTGCGCCGCCATCATGCCCTGCTTCTCGCCGAGCGGCACCGACGCCAGCGAGTTGTCGTCGATCTTGTACTTCGGGCCCGACGAGCAGCCCGCGAGCCAGAGCACGGCACCCAGATTAAGTAGTAGTCGCATCGGAGACCCTCCTTTCAGAAAGAGCGGGGAACCAGGAGAAGAACACCACCAACTGCGCCTTGCGCGCATTGTCCACGTAATCGAAGTTCGTGCCGCGGTCGATGACCTCCCAGAAGTCCTTCGACTTGATGTTCAGCAGCTCGTCGCGGATCGAGCTCAGCCGCTCGGAGCGCTCGTCCTTCATGTCGGAGAAGATCAGCCGCGCGAACGGCTCGCCTGTTGGCCCGGCCGCGAGGTAGAAGCTGGCCAGCTTGGCCTGCGCCTTGCGCACGCCGCGCAGCATGTGCTCCTGCGACTGGCTGGCATTCTCGTTCTCTGGCTCCTTGTCGAGCTCGAGCAATAGCTTGAGCACCTCGTCGTGCGCGGGCGAGCGCGCGGTGAACGAGTGCTCGCACAGCGTCGCCATGTCGTAGGCCACCGTCTCGGTGACGAACCCGAGATCGAGCCCGTGCGCGATCTGACCGTAGTACTTGAAGTAGAAGCCGATCTCGCGCACCCGCTGGGTCTCGCCGGCGGCGATGGCGCTCTCGGCGAGCTGGCGGTACTGGTTGAGCACGTTGTAGGCGGTGCGCACCTGTTGCTTGTTGATGGTGGCGCGCATGTACGTGTTGAAGAACTTCACCGACAGCGCGATCGCGTGCTCGTCCTTGGCCTTGAGCGCCGCCTCGCCGATGTAGCGCGTGTTGATGGCGATCAGGTGGTTGATGTCCTGCATCTCGCCGAGCGACTCGTTGTAGATGGCCTGATATTGGCGCAGCGCCTTCCACTCCAACCACACGCGCTGCTCGGCGAGGTCGTCGATGCTCTCGCCGGCGAGCGAGACGAAGTCCGGATTCTGCCGCAGCCAGCCGCCGATGACGAACCACTCCTTGGCGATCGCCGGCTTCTTGCCCAGGTAGGTGACGACCAGATCCTTGACCGCGTCGATCGCGCCCGAGGCGATCGCCTTGTCTTTCTGCGAGACCGCGTTGACCGCGATGTCGGAGAGCTGCTCGATGCCGGTGAGCGCGTTGCGCTGGCGATCGCCGACGCCCGCCGCGCCCCTGGCCGCGGCCGTTCCCGCCGCCGAGTCGACCGCTTGCTGCTGGATGCGGCCGACCACGCGATCGGGATCGAGGAAGTCGAACACGTACGCAAAATAGGGCACCATCAAGAGCAGGCTGAAGGTGACGAGGAACATGCTGACCACGACCGAGACCTGCGGCACGAAGCTCGGCACCGCGCCGTTGGTGCCCATCACCGAGACCGAGACCCAGCCCACGTTGATGCACGCCACTACGAAGAACGACAGCACCGCGATGTTGGTGCGGTCGCGGAAGAACATCTCCGCGATCCGCGGCGCATAGCGGGTCGCGGCCAATTGGACCACGATCGAGACCACGGTGATGACGATGCCGAGCACCGCGGCCACCGTCTGCGCCATGTTGCCGAGCGCGTTCTGCAGGGTCTCGGGATCGAACGCGATCAGGAGCGAGAAGAAGCCCTTGTCGGTGACCGCGTTGCGGTAGTCGATCGCGTACAACCCGAGGAACACCACCGCCGCAGCCGAGCCCAGGATCACCAGCGGATAGAGAAAGGCGAACAGCCTTGGGTTGCGGCGACCGGCGATAGCCATGCGCCCGGTAGCTTACCGCTAAAGGCCGCGAATTGGATCGCGTTCGTGCTCGCGCTCGCGATCGCAGGTCCGAGCCGGGCCGAGCCGGTCACCGTGCTGCGGCTCGCGACGCAGGCGCCCGACGGGACCGGCTGGGCGCGCGAGTTTCGCGCGTTCGCACGCGAGGTCGAGATCGCCACGCACGGCAACGTGACGGTCAAGTGGTACTTCGGCGGCATCGCCGGCGACGAGGTGGAGGTCGAGGCTCGCATGCAGCGCGGTCAGCTCGACGGGACCGCGTCAGGCGGCGTGCTGTGCCAGCGCTCGTCGCCGACGATGCGCGTGATCGGGCTGCAGGGCATGGTGCAGACGCGCGAAGAAGCGCGCCACCTGCACGGGCGCTTGCGCAACGAAATCGCCGCCGAGATCGCGCAGCGCGGGCTGGTGCTGCTCGGCACGCCGGGGCTGGGGCCGCAGCTGCTGTTCCTGCGCAACGCGGTGCACACGCTGGACGAGCTGCGGCAGGTCAAGCTGTGGCGCTGGGACATCGAAGAGGCGGCGATCAGTGTCACGCGCGCCAACCGGTTTCACGTGGTGCCGCTGCCGCTGTTGCAGGCCTCGCGCGCGTATGACGACGGCGCGATCGATGGGTTCGTCTCCTTTCCCGCCGCCGCGCTGGCGTTCCAGTGGTACACGCGTGCGCGCTACCTCTTGAACCTGCCGATGGGCTTCCTCACCGGCTGCCTGGTCGCCACGCAGCGCGCGTTCGAACGGATGTCCACCGAGGATCAGAACGTCGTGCGCTCGGCGGCGGCAAAGGCGATGGTGCGGGTGGACGACTTGATGCGCCAGCAAGACGCCGCGCTACTCGGCGGCGCGTTCCAGCGGCAGGGGATGCAGCTCCTGCCCGTCGACGCGCGCATGCGGTCCGAATATTTCCAGAGCACTCGCACGGCGCGCGAGCAGATGGGCGAGCAGTTCGGCCCGTCCGAGCTGGTGCGGCGCGTGCTCTCGCTGCTCGCAGATTTTCGCGCCGAGCATCCGCAGTAGCCGGGCTATCCGATCGGCCCGACGCACTGCGCGGTCTCGAAGATCAGGTACTCGAGCAGCCGCTCCTGCGGATTGAAGGTCGTGCGGTTGTTGCAGGTCGGGAAGCGATAGGTCGCGGTGTCGAGCACCGTCGCGTTCGGCTCGGTGTTGTAGGTCGAGTAGTGCACGCGCCCGCACTGCTTGTAGTCGAAGGTGACGGTCATCGGACGGACGCCCTTCCCGAGCTGCGGCAGCGCGCCGGGATCGGTCGCGTCCCCGTCGACCCAGGTGGTGGTCGGGTGCGACATCGCGTCGCCCACGTGGTTCACCACCACGAAGTTGTATGCCACCGCGACCTGGTTGTTGACCAGCGTGCCCGGAAAGATCGACAGCCACTTTAGCAGCGTCGGGTCGTGCACGATCGCGCCGGTGCTCCACGCGGTGGTCGAGTGCGCCTCGCGCGGCACCCCGGGCGTGCCCGCGCACATCGGCGGCGGGGACGGGCCGTCGACGCCACCCGGGACGAAGCACAGAAACGGCGCGAACCCGGGCACCTGGTTGATCATGTCGTAGGCCCAATCGGTCGCGTACAGCCGGCCGCCCGAGGCCACGTAGTCCTCGAGGTTCTTGATCACGCCGGGCTTGGCCAGGCTGGTCTCGAACTGCGCCTGGGTGCAGTTGATCATGAGGATGTTGTATTTCTTGAGCTTGACGATGTCGTTCAGGAGCGCGTCGAGCTCACCGATGGTGGCGGGCAGCGTCGTCCCGGGATCGCGATCGTTGTACAGATCGAGCTGCGATAGGCCCATGCGCCCGAGCACGCACTCGATCTGATCGTAGTCGCCGGTGGCGACCGCGATGCGCGGCACGTGATCGTCGGGGGACAGGTCGCCGTCCTTGCCGGGCAGCCGCACGCCGAAGACGTTCGGATCCTTGGGCACCAGATTCTGCTGGCACTTCTGCACGGTGACGGTCACCACGCGGCGGAAGCGCCCCAGCTCGATCACCAGCGGGATCTTGTCGCCCACCGGCACGCCCGGGAGGGTGAAGCCGCCGTCGTAGCGGGTGGTGGTGCTGGTGACCGCGCCGGCGAGCGTGCCGCCCCCGCCGCAGAGATCACACGCGACGGAATCGGAGAACGGTACCAGCTGCCCCTGCGGCACGTACACCGTCGCGTTGGGCACCGGGTCGAGCCCGTTGGGCGCGAACAGCGTGCCGACCAGCGTAGTCGGCGAGTCCGCCGCGCACGCCTGCACGTTACAGCCGAGCCCGACGCAGGCCGACAGATCCGGCGGCAGCACGGTTCCGCCGCCGCTGCGCCCCGATCCGCTGCAGCCGCCGACGAAAACCAGGGCGATCAGGGTGGCTCTCACGAGGCGATTCTACCATGCTAGATTGACGCCCATGCTCCTGGTCGTGGATGTGGGGAACACCAACACCGTCCTCGGGGTGTTCAACGGGGGCGAGCTGCTCGCGCACTGGCGCATCGAGACGCGCAAGGCGCGCACTTCGGACGAGTACGCGGCCACGCTGCACACGCTGTTTCAGCTCGCCGGATTGCCGTGGGGAAAGGTGGCGGCGGGCATGGTGGCGACGGTGGTGCCGCCGGCGCTGTTCTCGGTCGAGACCTTCTTCAAGGAACACTTGAAGATCGTGCCACTGGTGGTGGGACCGGGGCTCAAGACCGGGATGCCGATCCTCTACGACAACCCCAAGGAAGTGGGCGCCGATCGCATCGTCAACGCGGTGGCCGCGTACGAGCAGTGGAAGCAGGGCTGCATCATCGTCGACTTCGGCACCGCGACCACGTTCGATCTGGTGACCCCCAAGGGCGAGTATGCGGGCGGCGCGATCGCCACCGGCATCACCACCAGCGCCGACGCGCTCTACCAGGCGGCGGCCAGGCTGCCCAAGGTCGAGCTGGTGCGCCCGCCGTCAGTGATCGGCCGCAACACGGTGGCCTCGATGCAGGCCGGGCTGTTCTTCGGCTACGTCGGTCTCACCGACGAGATCGTCACCCGCATGCGTGCCGAGGTCGCGTATCCGTGCAAGGTGATCGCCACCGGCGGGCTGGCGCCGCTGATGGCCAAGGACTCGCGGACCATCGAGCACACCGACGAAATGCTGACGCTGACCGGCATGCGCATCTTGTACGATCGGAATCGCTAGCGCATGGCCCTCGATCTGACCCCGCTCGAGAGCCTGCCGCCGGCCGTCGACAAGGCGATCGGTCCCAAGGCGCCGCCGCCGTTGCGCATGATGGCGGCGCGCGGGCTGGCGCCGCTCAAGCCGGGCGAGCAGCTCACCGCGCTGTATCAACTGTCGCTATCGGACGACGACGCCCTCAAGACGGCGGCCGTGCGGACCGCCAACGAGCTGCCGGAGAAGATCATCAGCGGCGCGCTGGCCGAGCCGCTCGACGCGCGCGTGCTCGATTTCTTCGCGCGGCGCCTGTTCCAGAAGCCGAAGTCGCTCGAGGTGGTGCTGCTCAACAAGGCCACCAGCGACGAGACCTTCCGGCACCTGGCGACGCTGTGCGCGGAGAGCGAGCTGGAGATGATCGCCAAGAACGAAGAGCGCCTCCTGCGCCATCCGCCGATCATCGCCGCGCTGTACATGAACCCGCGCACGCGCATGTCGACGGCGCAGCGCGCGGTCGAGCTGGCGGTGCGCAACAACGTTCGGGTCGACGGCATCCCTGCGTTCGAGGAGATCACCAAGGTGATCGCCGAGTCGGGCGCGCCGACCGCGGAGGAGCTGGCCGCCGAGGACGCCAAGTTCAAGCGCGCTGCCGAGGTGGCGGTCGATGCCGGCTCGCAGCTGCTGATCACCGCGCTCGATCCGAAAGAAGCGGAAGCGATGGAGGCGGAAGCGGTGGCGCGCGCGGTGGCGCTGGCGTCGGAGGAGCTGCCGCCCGACGCCAACCCGGAAGAAGTCGAGGAGAAGAAGAAGCGCCTCGAGGAGCTTTCGCCCGCCGGGCAGATCCGCGCGGCCACGCTCGGCAACTCGTTCGCGCGCGCGTTTCTGATCCGCTCGAAGAACAAGCAGGTGGCCATGGCGTGCATCCGCTCGCCGGGCGTCTCCGACTCCGAGGCGCAGCACTACGCCAACAACCGCGCGCTCGGCGACGAGATCATCCGCTTCATCGCGCGCAAGAAGCAGTGGGTGCGGCTGTACAGCATCAAGGTCGCGCTGTGCAACAACCCGAAGTGCCCGATGCCGGTGGCGATGAACTTTCTCCCGCACCTGCGCTCGCCGGAGCTGAAGGCGCTCTCGCGCTCCAAGGGCATTCCCTCCGCGCTCGCCAACGCCGCCAAACAGATGGTGAGGCAGCGCGGCGAAGGCGGCGGCGGCGGATGAGCTCGTCCCTCAGTGAGCGGATCGGCGGCATCCTCGTCGCGCCGGTCTCGACCTTGCGCGAGCTCGTGCGGCAGCCGGGCGGGCGCGGCGCGTCCGACGTCGCGCTGCTGATCGCCGCGCGGCTGATCGCGGGCGAGACGCCGCGCTTGCTGCGCGCGATCTTTCGCGGGATCGATCTGGGCGCCGGCGCGGGCGTGAGCGGCGTGATCAACGCGCTCTTGACCATCGCGCCCGACGTGATCGCGATCTTGGTGGCGTCGATGCTCCTCTCGGTGCTCGCCGGCCGGCGTGCCAAGGGGACACAGGAAGCCGATCCGCTCGACGTCGCGGCCTACGCGTGGGTGCCGTACCTGACCGTGCAGCTCGCGAGCGCGCTGCTGTTCACCCTGCGCGGCCATCCGCCGTCGACGACCCACGAGACGATCATCCTCGGTGTGGCGCTCGCCTGGTCGTTCGTGGTGTGGAGCGCGGGCCTGTGGGTCCTGCGCGACGCGCGCAAGCAGGTCGCATGAGCGCCAAAGCGCGCTGGACCGGTCGCGGGCTGCTCCTGGGGCTGGCGCTGCTGTTCGCGCTCAACGTGGCGTGGATCGCGCGCAACTGGGGGTCGCTGCGCGTCGTGACCACGCCCGCCGGCACCGCTGCGCCCGACTTCACCGTGCAGCTCCTCGACGGCAAGGCGATGCACCTGTCGGACGCGCGCGGGCAGGTGCTGGTGCTGGCGTTCTGGGCGACGTGGTGTCGGCCGTGCAAGGCCGAGCTGCCGGGGCTCGATCGGCTGTATCGGCGCTTCGCGCCCGACGGCACGCGCTTCTTGGCGGTCAACATCGAAGGCGCGGAGCTCAAGCCGCAGGTGGACGCGTTCGTGACCGCCACCGGGCTCTCGATGCCGGTGGCGATCGCCGGCGGCGCGATCGCCGACCGCTACCACGTCGAGACCATCCCGCACCTGGTGATCCTCGACCGCACTGGGACGGTGCGCGAGGTGCTCGACGGCGTGCACGCGGAGAGCGAGGTCGCGCTCGCGATCGAGGCGGCGAAGCAGGCCCGCTGACGTTCCCGCGCGATCAGCGGGGCTTGTTGGTGCTCGAGGCGATCTCTTCGATGGCTGACGCGTTGCGGTGACGCGCGGTGGGCAGGTGTGCGTCCCAGCAGCTCACGCTGCAGAACGCCAGCTTGACCCGGCCCGAGTTACACGTCGACACCGAGCACCGCCAGTACTTCGAGCCCATCGGGATCGGCTTGCGGCACATCGAGCAGACGGCAAACCCTTCGGCCATGAGCGAGAGCGTACCGATCGTCGCCGGCCGTTTCAAGTAGGCAAGCGCCCGGCGGCTGAATTTGAGATCGCCCCGTCGGAGTGTTAGCATATACAGTCGTGCGGCTCTGGTCGTTTGTGCTGCTCGAGGTTGCTGCTGTGAGCGGCGTCGGGCTGGTGGTGGTAGGTGGCGCGCGCAACGTGTTGCGTGCCGGCGCCTTCAGCCAGGCCGACGCGCGCACGCTGCGTTCCACCATGTTGCTCCCGGTCGAGCCGGTGCCGCTCGAGCCCACGCCCGTCGACGTCGCCTCCGACGCGGCCGGCACCTTCATGGGCATGCGCGACGAGCTGCTCCTCGAGCGCATGCAGGGCTCGGACGTGGTCAAGGCCAAGTTCAACAAGGGCGGCTCGTCGATCTCGATCCGCATCGACTTCGCCGACGGTTCGCGCGCGGCGTTCAAGCCGGAGCAGATCAACCCGCAGACCGTGCCGCGCAAGGAGATCGCCGCCTACCGCCTCAACCGGCTGCTGGGCATGAACGCGGTGCCCCCGGCCACGCACCGCACGCTGCACCGCGACGAGCTGATCGGAAAGCTGCCGCCCGAGCAGGCGTTCCTGGCCACGCGCATCAACGCCGAGACCATCTTCGACGAGGAGGGGTTCACCCGCGGCGAGGTCTCGTACTGGATCCCGGTGATCGTCGACTCGCACCTCGACACGCTCGAGAACGTGCTCACCTGGTGGCGCTGGATGACCGTCGGTGAGGAGATCCCCGCCGACAAGTTCGCCATGATGGGGCAGCTCTCGTCGCTGCTCCTGTTCGACCTGCTCACCAACAACTCGGACCGCTTCTCGGGCGGAAACCTGATGACCTCGCCCGACGGGCGGATCCTGTACTGGATGGACAACACCTTCGGCTTTCAGATCGAGCCGGAGGGCCACCTGCGCTGCCGCACCTACCTCTATCGCTGCCAGAAGTTTTCGCGCCGGTTCGTCGAGGCGCTGCGCCGGCTGAGCGAATCGGAGCTGCGCCGCGCGCTCGCGCCCGAGGCCGGCGTGCTCTCCGAAGCGGAGGTCAAGTCGGTGATCGCGCGCCGCGACGTCGGCCTCAAGTACGTCGACAACCTGATCGCGCAGTTCGGCACAGAGCAGGTACTCGCCTTTCCATGAGCCCGGCGATTCATACGCGGCGCCGGCGGGACGCGAACCTCGGGCGCGACCTGCAGCTGTTCCACGTCTATCGGTTCCTCTCGACGTCGTACCTGTTCCTGCCGGTGCTGGTGAAGTTCTTCCAGCAGCGCGGCCTCGACTTCACCGAGATCGCGCTGCTCAACACCGTCTACGCGCTCACCGCGATCGTGTTCGAGGTGCCCACCGGCGCGCTCGCCGATCGCTTCGGCCGCTGCCGCGCGATGCTGCTCGGCTCGCTGATGATGGCGATCGGCTGCGTGGTCGACTTCGGCGGCAAGGGCTTCTGGACCTTCGCGCTCGGCGAGGGCCTGCTGGCGCTGGGCATGACGCTCACCTCGGGCGCCGATTCGGCGTACCTCTACGATCTGCTGCGCTCGGCCGGGCGCGAGCACGAGTACCGTCGCCACGAAGGCTCGGCCACCGCCGCCAAGCTGATCGGCGCCGCGGCCGCGCTGGTGCTCGGCGGCCTGATCGGGCGCTACTCGGTGGGCACCACCTACGCGGTGTCGGCGGCGGTGTGCGGCGCGGCGGCGCTGGTGGCGATGATGATGCGCGAGCCGGCGTTCGAGCGCGAAGACGAAGCCGACTTCCTGCACGGCATGGCGCACGCGGCCAAGGCGGTGTTCACCCGCCCGTCGCTGCTGTTCGCGGTGCTGTTCTCGGTGTTGGTGTTCACGCTCTTGCGCATGGGGCTGTACCTGTACCCGACCTACCTCGACGCCGCAGGGCTCGACGTGGCTTGGGTGGGCGCGGTGCTCGCGCTGATGTCGATCTTCGGCGCGTACGGCGCCTCGCGCATCGAGGGCATCCGGCGCCTGTTCGGCGAGTCGCGGCTGGTGTGGCTGCTGCCGATGGCGCTGGCGGTCACCTACGGCGTGCTCGGGCGCTGGTTCGCCATCTGGGGGATCGGGCTGCTCGCCGTCCAGGCGGTGGTCAACGGCGTCTATTCGCCGTTCTCCAAGGAGCTCCTCAACCGCGAGATCGCCGACTCGGGTCAACGCGCGACCGTGCTGAGCGTCGAGTCGATGGGGCGCCGGCTCGCCTTTGGGGCCTTCGCGCCCGTCGCTGGCGTGCTCATGGACAGCCGCGGCCTGGGGTTCGGCTTCTATCTGTGCGCGGTCTTCGGGCTGCTCGGCGGCGCGCTGTTCGTCTCCTCCAGTATCCGTCGTCACAAGCGCGGGCTGGCCGGCTTCGAAGGCGAAGTGACCCCGACGCCGCTGCCGCTTGACACGGAGCCCCCCGCCGAGCAGATTCAACCCTCCATTTCGCGGTAAATAGTCAGGAATTCATGAAAAAGCAGGGAGTGTATTTCGTCTCGCTCGGCTGCCCGAAGAATCGGGTCGACACCGAGGTGATGCTGGGCCTGACCGGCCAGGCGGGCTATCAGATCGCGCGCGCGCCGGAAGACGCCGACGTGATCGTGGTGAACACCTGCGGCTTCATCGGCGACGCCAAGGAAGAATCGATCGACACCATCCTCGAGATGGCGAAGTTCAAGGAAGAGGGCAACTGCAAGCGGCTGGTGGTGACCGGCTGCCTGTCGCAGCGCTACACCGGCGATCTGTCGCGCGACATGCCCGAGGTGGATCACTTCCTCGGCTCGGGCGACGTCGACAAGATCGTCGCCACGCTGCGGGGCGAGGCGCCGCGCGACGGCGTGAGCATGGACCCGGCGTACCTCTACGACGACGTGACGCCGCGGCTGCAGTCGCTGCCGGCCTACACCGCGTACGTCAAGATCGCCGAAGGCTGCGACCGGCCGTGCTCGTTCTGCATCATTCCGAAGCTGCGCGGCGGGCAGCGCTCGCGAGCGCCGGAGTCGGTGGAGCGCGAGGTTCGCGATCTGGTGGCGCGCGGCGCGCTCGAGATCAACCTGGTGGCGCAGGACCTGACCACCTACGGCCAGGATCTGCCGGGCGCCGAGGTGAACCTGGCGCAGCTGGTGCGCCGGCTGGCGCGCACCGACGGGCTGCGCTGGTTGCGGCTGCACTACGCCTATCCGACCGCCACCACCGACGAGCTGCTCGCGGCGATCGCCGAGGAGCCGCGCGTGGCCAAGTACATCGACATGCCGCTGCAGCACATCGACGACGGCATCCTCAAGAAGATGCGGCGCGGCCACGTGGGCAAGACCTCGCGCGCGCTGGTAAAGAAGATCCGCGAGCGCGTCCCGGGCGTCACCCTGCGGACCACCTTCATCGTCGGCCATCCGGGCGAGGACGAGGCGGCGTTCCAGAATCTGTGCGAGTTCGTCGAGGAGTCCGAGTTCGATCGCGTGGGCGTGTTCACCTACTCCGTCGAGGACGGCACCCACTCGGCGACGCTGCCCGACCGCGTGCCCGAGAAGACCATGGAGCGGCGCCGGCGCGATCTGATGCGCCTGCAGCGCAAGATCTCGCGGCGGAAGATGAAGGCGATGGTCGGGCGCGAGCTCGACGTGCTGGTCGAGGGCCCGTCCGACGAGAGCGAGTACCTGCTCGAGGGGCGCCACGAAGGGCAGGCGCCGGAGATCGACGGGACCGTGTTCCTGGCGCTGGCCGAGGGCGTCAAGGCGCCACGACAAGGCGACCTGGTGCGCGCGCGCGTCACCAGCTTCGCCGACTACGATCTCTGCGCCACCGTCGAGAGCCTGGTGCAGCGCTCGCGCATGAAGACAATCGCCCGGCTGCCCGTCCTGACCGCCTGATACAATCGCCTTCGTCATGAGTGACGGTCGCGGCGCGTTCCTCACCTGTCCGGCCTGCAAGGGCCCGATGTCGCCGGTGAAGCTGGGCGAGGCCGGCACGCTGGTCGACGTGTGCGGGGTGTGTCGCGGCGTGTGGTTCGACTGGTTCGACGGCGAGACCTCGTCGCTGGCCCGCCACCTCGACACGCTGAGCGTGCGCAAGCCGCTGCGCGCCGCCGGCGGTCTGTGCCCGCGCGACGGCGGCCGGCTCGAGCAGCATCCGTACCTCGATCTCGGTCCGGCTGTGGACCGCTGTCCGACCTGCCTGGGGCTGTTCGCGGCCCGCGACGTGATCGCTGCGCTGCAACGTTTTCACGAGCGCATGCCGCCGCGCTCCCCCGAGCCGATCGAGCGCAGCTCGTTCCTTTCTAGACTCTGGCACGCCTTCGCGGGATAGACTCCTCATCCATGCCCCCCAAGACGATGTGCCCCATCTCCCGCGCGGACTTTTTGGCCAAGGCCGAGCCGCTCAACATTCAGATCAACGGCCAGCAGGTGACCGCCGAGGCCCGCGAGTTCTCCACCGGCAGCTTCGGCTGGTACGTCAACACCAAGTCGACGGTGCAGGTCGACGGCAAGAACGTGACCATTCAGGTGGGGATGAACCTCATCGTGGTGGGCTCGAAGGAAGCGAAAAAAGAAGAAGCCGCCGGGTGATCCCCGACGAGGCGGTGCGGCTGTGCCGGCGCACGCCGCTGGTGTACGCCGGGCCGCTCGGCTGCTTCGTCAAGCTCGAGAGCCTGCAGGCGACCGGGTCGTTCAAGCTGCGCGGCGCCGCGGTCAAGCTCGCGCGCCTGCAGCCCGCCGAGCGCAAGCGCGGCGTGGTCGCGGCGTCGGCCGGCAACCACGGGCTGGGCGTCGCGCTGGCAGGCCAGCGGCTGGGCGTCGCGGTCACGGTGGTCGTGTCGCGCGGCGCCGCGCAGATCAAGCGCGACGGCATGGCGCGTCTCGGCGCCGAGGTGATCGAGTCGACCGGCGAGTACCAACAAGCCGAACGCGAAGCGTGCGCGCTGGCGCGCGAGCGGGGCAGCGTGTTCGTCTCGCCGTTCGACGACGACGACGTCATCGACGGCAACGGCGCCTGGCTGGGCCGCGAGATCTACGAGCAGCATTCGTCGCTGAAGTGCGTGGTGGTGCCCATCGGTGGCGGCGGCTTGATCGCCGGGTTGGCGCGAGAGCTGGCGCCGCGCGGCGTGCACGTGATCGGCGTGCAGCCGGCGGTGAACTGCGCGATGAAGGAGTCGCTGGCGCAAGCGCGGGCGCTCGTCGACTACAGCGGCGGTGAGACGCTGTGCGAGGGGCTGGAGGGGGCGGTCGCGCAGCGGACCTACGAGCTCACGCGCGCGCACGTGAGCGATATCGTGCTGGTCGACGAGCGCGAGGTCCTCGCGGCGATCGCGTATGCCTATCGGGCGCTCGGGTTGATCGTCGAGCCGTCGGCTGCGGTGGTGATCGCGGCGGCGAATTCCGGACGGCTGCAGGCGGAGGATGACGCGGTGCTGGTGATTACGGGGTCGAATATCGATTCGGAGGTGCTGGAGCGGGCCCTCAGTCCTTCAGGTGATACTCGGCCCCGCTAACTGCCAGCGCGGCGCCGCCGAGGCCGAGGAAGGTCACGATCGAGACCCACAGCGCCGAGCCCCAGGCGGGAACATCGAGCGATAGAAATCCCGCCGTCGACGGCGGCAGCAGCCCGGCCAGGTTGCGCAGGTGCCAGCTCACGGCGAGGAAGTGCAGCACGATCGGCGTCGAGCCGATGCCGGCTTCGACGAGCAGCAGGTACACCGCGACGGCGACGAACGGGTGCTTGGTGAACAGGGAGCCGAACGCGCAGGCGAGCGCGCTGAAGGCCATCACGCCGAGCAGCGCGGCCGCTTCGCCGCGCAACAGGCCGGGCAGCGCGGCGGGCATGTCCTCGCGGAAGCGCAGCATGGCCAAGAGCCACACGATCGCGATCGATAGCGCGACCGCCAGCAGCGACGGCACGACCATCGCCACGTACTTGCCGAACACTAGCGCCGAGCGCGGCGCGGGGCGCGCGAACACGAAGGTGAACGTGCGGTTCTCGATCTCCTCCGCCACGCACGGCGACGCGAGCAGCGCCGGCACGAACGGGATGATGAAGCGGAAGTACACCTCGAGCATGTTCTGGAAGAACCCGCCGCCCCACTGGCCGGCGATCACCAGCGGGATCGCGATCACCGCCGGCAGGAAGATCAACGCCGCGCACGCGCGCAACAGCTTGCCGCGCTTGAGCCGCGTCCAGGTCATGCCCGCGTAGACCTGCATCGCTTCGCCGGTGCCGATCACGCCTGTGCTCCCGTCGGTGTCGCGGCGGCCGCGGTGGTGCGCGCGCCGGCCGCGCCCGGCTTCTCGCGGTCCTCGGTCAGGTAGCGGAACACCGCCTGCAAGTTGTTGTCGGGCGAGGTCAGCGAGGTGATGGTCACGCCGGCCGCGCGCGCCGCCTGCGGGATCGCCGGATAGCAGCGGTCCGGCTCGCGCGTGTCGATGGTCAGCCCGCCCGGCGCAAAGGTGAACGACAGCACGTGCTCGGCATCGACCAGCGCGCGCGCCAGCTCGCGCGGCTTGTCGCACTCGATGCGCACCTTGTGCGGATGCTTGTCGATCAGGTCGCGCACCGCGTAGATGTCGCCCTCGGCCAGCACCTGCCCCTTGTGGATCAGCACGATCTCCGAGGTCATCGCCTCGATCTCGTACAGGACGTGCGACGACACCACCACGCAGCAGCCCTTGTCGCCGAGCGCCTTGACCACCTCGAGCACGCGCACGCGCGCCATCGGGTCGCAACCGGTGAGCGGCTCGTCGAGGAAGATCACCTCGGGGTCGTGCGCCATCGCCTGCGCGAGCTTGGCGCGCTGGCGCATGCCCTTGGAGTACTCGCCGAGCCGCCGGTGCATGGCGTCGGCGAGGTCGAGCTTGACCAGCATGTCCTCGGCGCGCTTCTTGGCCTCGGCCGGCGCGATCCCGTGCAAGCGGTTGAGCGCGGTGACCAGCTCGAGCCCGGTCAGATCCTCGTAGGTGCCCTCGTGCTCGGGGCAGTAGCCGATGCGCCGCATGAGCGGCCGGTTGCCGAAGGCGCGCTCGCCGAGCACCTTGACCTCGCCCTTCGACGGGCGCAGCTGGCCGACCATCAGCTTCATGAGCGTCGACTTGCCGGCGCCGTTGGGCCCGAGCAGGCCGGTGATGCCCGGTCCGATCTCGAGCGAGATGTCGTTGACCGCGCCGATCTGCCCGTACCAGCGCGCGGCGTGCGTGGTCTCGATCATGGCCTTCTCTTTGCTCATGATCCCCCGATGACCTCGACGGCGGCGAGCCGCTTGCGCAACAGCGCCAGCGAGCCGACGATCAACAGCGCGAGCACCGTCGCCGACGCCCACACCGGCATGTTCCGCGCGCCCGGCTCGGGATCGAGCTGAAACAAGAAGCGCCCCACGTTCATGAAGTGCACCGGCAACGAGAGCACCGCGCCCCAGCCGGACTGCGTCACGTCGACCAGCAGCGAGCCGATGATCCACGGCAAGAGGAACAGCGCCGCGAACGCGCCCTGCACGTAGCCGCGCCCGCGCGACAGCGACGAGAGCGCGACCACCGGCACGCCGAGCGAGAGCGCCAGCAGCACGCCCATCGCCAGCGTCTCGAGCGGCACGAAGATCGACGCCAGCGCGTCCGCGCCGTCCTTGGCCAGCGCGATGCGCAAGATCGACAGCAAGAGCGCCGGCGCCGCGGTCACGAAGAACACCAGCAGCACCGGCGGCAGCAGCTTGCCGATCAGGTACTGCTCGCGCGTCACCGGCCGCGCGAAGTAGAACTGGAACGCGCCGCCGCGCACGTCATCGGCCACCGCGCCGCCGCCGGCGAACAGCGCCATCAAGAACGAGATGATCAGCGACACCTTCCACCCGACGAGCAGGCTGAGCACCAGCTCGTTCGGCGCCGGCCCCATCCCCATCGCGTACATCTTCGACTGGATGTACATGAGCACGCCCGCCACCAGCGCCGGGAAGATGCACAAGATCAGCATCACCATCACCCACGGCTGGCGCGCGGTCATCTTCAACATGCGCCCGGCGATCAGCGACCAGCGCCCGCCCTCGGCGGTGTACGAGCCGGTGTACGGTTGGTACCCCTGATCGCGGATCTGCCCGCGCGCTTCCTTGGCGTGGACCTTGGCCGCCTTCGCTGCGCTCACGCGGTCTCCTTCTTCGCGTCTTCGACCGCGCGCACGAACGCGCTCTCGAGCGTGAGCTTGCGCGGCGACAGGTGCCGCACCTGCAGCCCCTCGGCCTCGGCGACGGCGAAGATCAGCTCGGTCGGCTTCTTCTCGCCGTCACCCTGTGGCACGTGCACGGTGAGCATGCCGCCGTCGTCCTCGACCCGGCAGCCGCGCTTCTCGAGCGCCGCCTTGAGCTTCTCCTCGCCGATCTTCACGCGCACCTCGTACAGATCCTTCTGTCCCTCTTTGCGCAGGTCCTCGATCGTCCCCGAGTACACGATCTCGCCCTGGTGCAACAGGATCGCCCGCTGGCACACGCGCTCCACGTCGTGCAAGAGGTGCGACGAGAGCAGGATCGCGCAGCCGGTCCGCCCCGGCAGCGACTCGATCAGCGCCAGCATCTCCTCGCGCCCGTCGGGATCGAGCCCGTTGGTCGGCTCGTCGAGCAGGAGCAGCCGCGGATCGTGCACCAGCGCCTGCGCGAGCTTGACCCGCTGCTTCATGCCGGTCGAGTAGCCGTCGATCTTCTGGTAGCGCTTGTCGCCGAGCCCGACGAACTCCAGCACCGCGTGCGCGCGCTGCATGGCCTCGTTGGCCGGCAGCCCCGACAGCTCGGCCGCGTAGGTGCAGAACTCGACCGCGTTCATCCCCGGCAGGTAGCAATCGCGCTCGGGCATGTAGCCGACCCGCGCCCGCAGCTTGCGCGCGTCCGTCTTGACGTCGAAGCCGAGCACCGCCGCCGTCCCGTCGAACGGCAACAGGCCGAGCATCACCTTGAGCAGGGTGGACTTGCCGGCGCCGTTCGGCCCGAGCAGCCCGATCGCGCCCATCGGCGCCTGCAGCGTGATGCCGCGCAGCGCTTGGTGCGCGCCGTAGCGCTTGTGCAGATCGGTGAGCTGAAGCAGCGGCGCGGTGGCCATCAGTTGCACGTGTACGTGAAGGTTTGGTCGGTCAGCGTCTGGGTGATCCAGCAGAACCCGGCGGCGCAGCTATAGCCGCCCGGGCAGTGCGTGGTAGCGTCGCACCCCTGCGTGCAATAGAACGGGTTGGCGTCGGCGCCGGTGGCCTGGCACAGCCCGCCCAGACACTCGGCGCCCGCGGTGTTGAATCCGTTCGCGCAGCACGCGCCGTTCGCCTTGGTGCCGTATTGGAACGTCGACTGCGCGAGGCAGGTGAATCCGCCCGGCGCCACGCAGCGCCCGGCGCCTGTGTCGCAGGTGAGCGTGCTCGCCCAGCCGGTGCAGTCCGAGTTGCCCTGGCACTCGTCGGAGCAGTGCCCGGTTTCGCAAATCCGGCTGCGGCACTCTGCGGCGCTGGAGCAGCAGAAGCCGGCGGGCAGCGCGCCGAGCGGCCCGGGTCCGCTGCCGCCGATCGGAATGCTCATGTCGAAGACCACCCCGCTGAAGTCGACGCCCGCCAGATCGATCCCGGCGAGGTCGACGGTGCCCGCCAGATCGTCGCCCGGCTGCAGGCTGCGAAACCCGCATCCGGCGACCGCGAAGGCCAGCAGCGCCACCACCGTTTGCACGCCCCATCGCTTAGCACAGCTTGTACAAGAACGGAAAAGCGCGGCAGATCCTTCCCTTAAAAGCAGGTATAGGTGTCGCCGACGTTCTGGAACGGATCCATCTTCTCGCAGTTCCGTTCGTCGATGGTGTAGGGCGGGCTGGTCACGCACAGGTAGCTGTTCGGGCAGTCGGCGGTGGTCGTACAGCCCTGCGTGCAGTAGTACGGGTTGCCAGTGACGCCGGTATAGGTGCAGTTCCCGCCCAGGCACTGGTCGCGCGAGCTGCAGCAGGCGCCGAGCAGGCCGGTTCCGGCATGGAACTGCGACGCGGGCGTGCAGGCCGGGCTGGTGCTCGGTGCGCAGACGTGGCGGGTCTTGTCGCACGCGTAGCCGGCGAGCGGCAGGCACGACGGGTCGCCGATGCACTGGTCCGCGCAGTAGCTGGCGCCGCCGTCGGACTGCACGCAGCGGCGGCCGGCGCATTCCGCGTTGGTGGTGCAGCAGTATCCGGTCGGCAGCGCGCCGAGCGGGCCCGGTCCGCCGGCGGTGGCGGCGTCGGTGCCGGCCAGATCTGCGGGCGCGCCGCCATCGTCGGAGGCGTCGTCGGTGGCGCCCTGGTCGCCGGTCGCGCCGTCCGCCGCCTGTGCGAGATCACCGCTGCGGACCGGCTCGAATCCGCAGCCGGCCGCCATCGCCAGCCACAGCCAGACGATCCTCGTCACGCCCCGATTCTACACTACGGCGCGACCACTTCGACGCGCGCCGGAACCACGCCCGCGTCGAGCATGTCGAGCTCGCGCGCCGCCGCGTAGCTCACGTCGATGATCCGTTTCTTCGAGTACGGCCCGCGATCGTTGATGCGCACCACCACCGAGCGGCCGTTGCGCAGGTTGGTCACCCGCACGCGCGTTCCCATGCGCAGGGTGAGGTGCGCAGCGGTGAGCGCATTCATGTCGAAGCGCTCGCCGTTGGCGGTCGGGTGCCCGTGCTGCTCCTTGCCGTACCACGACGCCTGGCCCTGCTGCGCGCCGGGCGCGCCGTGCGCCGGCACCTCCCGGATCGTCGAGCGCGGCGCCTCGCGGATCGCCGGCGCGCAGCCAGCGACGAGCGCGAGCAGCAGCCACGCGCTCCGGACCCCCCGGTAGCCCCTCGCCTTCGGCGCAAGGAAGGGGCTACCGCCCGGCGGTCTGCAGCGCCTTCTGCCTGAGCTCATGTCCGGTCACGCCGTCTCCCAGCGCCTTGCGCCGTTGGTCGCCGTGCCCCTTGCCGAGGATGTCGCGCAGGTACGGCTCGAGCTGAAAGGTATCGGAGTGCTCTTTGGTGTGGCAGTTGTCGGCGCAGAAGCCGGGCGCCGGCGCGACCGTCAGCGTCTTCGGATCGTCGAGCCCGGCCTCGGCGACGTGCTTCGATCCCGGCCCGTGGCACACCTCGCATTGCACGTCGACCAGGTGGCTCGCCTCGACGCTGCCGAGGTTCGAGCCGCCGGGCTTGTACCAGCCGGTCACGTGACACGCGGTGCAGTCGTAGTTGTACTGCTTATCGACGGCGACCAGGGTCTTCCACGCGCTCGCGTGCACGGTGTGCTTCCAGAATTCGATCGCTGGCTTGTGACACTTTTGACACGCGGCCATTCCCACGTAGGTCGGCTTTCCGTCTTCGGGCGCCGGCGGCGGGATCTTCTTCGCCGCTTCGTAGTTCGAGGTGCCGATCGCGCGATCGAGCTGCCGGAGCTGCGCCGCGACCTGCTCGTCGCGCGCCACCGCGCGTCGCACCGGCTGGAGCTGGTAGGTGAAGTAGCTGGTCGGCGGCGGGGTGGGACGCTCCTGTTCGAGCCGCGCCTTGTCCGCGCGCAACGTGACCAGCTCCTGCTCGCGCGCGGCGACGAACGCCTTGTCGGCGCTGCGATCGCTCTGCCAGCCGGCGAGCTGCAGCGACAGGTTTCCGATCTTGCGCGTCAGCCGCTCGATGGAGACCTTGCGCGCCGCCTCCCCGGCAAACGGCGCCAGCGCGACCGCGCCACCGATCACGTGCAGCTCGATGCGCACCACCCGCCGCCCCTGATCCGCCGGCGCGACGAGAAACCCGCCGTTGACCGGTTCGGCTTCCGGCATTCCTTCGCCCACGTCCGCGCCGAGAATGCCGAAGCCGATCCCGCCGGCGGCCACCATCAACGCGCGGCCTTCGTCGCGGCTCATGCCTAGCAGCGCGACGATCACCTGCGCCCCTTCGCCCTTCAACTTCGCGACCGCCGCCTTCGCCGCCGCCACCGGGTCGCCGGCTTTGAGCGGCGCGACCCGCTTTGGCGTGACCACGCCGAACACGCCCACCCGCACGCCCTCGATCGTGCGCACGCGCGGCGCCGCGGTCTTCACGCCGCCCTCCACGTTGGCCGCCTGCCGCGCCGGCTTCACCTCGCCCGGGGTGCGCCGCAGATCGTCGATCCCCAACCCGACGTCCGCGTCCTGGTAGATGGTGGCGAGCGCCGCGCCCTTGAAGTCCGACTGCGCGCGGGAGGCCGATCCCGCCGGCACCTCGTCGTACATCAGACTGCCGGCATCGAGCCATAGGCCGCCGCGCGCCAGCGTAGCCACGCGCGCCACGTCCCCGAGCGGATCGGAGTTGCAGCCGCACGGCTCGGTGGTCCCCTTCACCTCGGCGGTGGCCACCAGCGCGACCACCCGTTCGCGCTCGATCGCAGGCGGTTTCCGGGCCTCGCTCCGGCAGCCTGCCAACAGTGCTACAAGGGCGACGAACCCCGCGCGCAGCATGGCCTTTCTCTAGCAGCTAATTGACCTTGACACCAGGCAGGGTGGCGAATACCTTTCGTCACCTTTTGGAGGATTCCTGAGATGTCCGTGAAGTTGCGTCTGTCGCGCGTGGGGGCCAAGAAGAACCCGTTCTACCGGGTGGTGGTCACCGACTCGCGCAATCCCCGCGATGGGAAGTTCATCGAGCACGTGGGGATCTATGATCCGAACCGTGACCCGGTCGAGATCCGCTTCGATATGGATCGCGTCAAGCATTGGCTCTCGGTTGGCGCCACGCCGTCCGACACGGTCTCGGAGCTGCTCGACGTCGTCGAGAAGGCCCAGGCCGGCTCCGCCAAGGCCTAGCGAACCCCATGAGCTCTTCTTCGCCCATGACCGAGCTCATCAAGTTCATCGCCCAGCAGCTGGTCGATAAGCCGGAGTCCGTCGACGTGCAGGAGTTCGACGAAGACGGCGAGATCGTGATCGAGCTCGCAGTTGCCGAAGACGATCTCGGCAAGGTGATCGGAAAGCAGGGCCGCACCGCCCGCGCCATGCGCGCCGTTCTCTCGGCCGCCGCCACCAAACGCAAGCAGCGCTACGCTCTCGAAATCGTCGAGTAGCGTCCCCCGTTTCATGAACCGGTTGTCGATCGGCACTGTCGTCCGTGCCCACGGGATCAAGGGATGGCTGCGCGTGCGCGCCAACTCCGACGTCCTCACCACGCTCGATCGCGTGTTCGTCGACGGGCGCGAGCTGCGCCTGTTGCACGTGCAGGCGGAGAAGAGCGAGTACCTGGTGCAGCTCGAGGGCGTGGTCGATCGCAACGCCGCCGAGGCGCTGCGCGGCCACACGTTCGACATCGATCGCGACAAGCTGCCGGCGCTCGCCGCCGAAGAGGTCTACGTCGCGGATCTGATCGGCTGCCAGGTGTTCGATCCGGGCGGCGCGCGGCTCGGCGAGGTCACTTCGACGTTTCCCGGCGGCGGCCACGAGATCCTGGTGGTCAAGGGGACGCGCGAGTTCATGCTGCCGCTGGTCGACGCGATCGTCACCGAGATCGACGTGGCGCAGCGGCGCATCGTCTGCGATCCGCCCGAGGGGCTGGTGAACCTCGACGAGGCCGACTCGGATCAATCGTGATCTTCGAGGTCGTCACCATCTTTCCCGAGATGTTCTCGTCGGTGCTCTCGGCGAGCTTGCTGGGCAAGGCGGTCGGCAAGGGCGCGATCGCGGTGCACCTCACCGACCCGCGCGACTTCACCGCCGACAAGCACCGCTCGGTCGACGACGCGCCCTACGGCGGCGGCGCCGGCATGGTGATGCGGCCCGAGCCGTTGGTCTCGGCGATCGAGGGCATCGAGCGGGCGCGCGGCGCGGCGCACAAAGTGCTCTTGTGCCCGACGGGCACGCCGTTCACGCAGCCGGTCGCGAATCGGCTGGCGCAGCACGAGCGACTGCTGCTGGTGTGCGGCCGCTACGAAGGCTTCGACGATCGCGTCCGGACGTTCGTCGACGAGGAGCTGTCGCTCGGCGACTTCGTGGTGACCGGCGGGGAGCTGGCCGCGATGGTGGTGATCGACGCGGTCGCGCGGCGCCTGCCCGGCGTGCTCGGCAACGCGGACTCGCCGATCGACGAGAGCCACGAGGCCGGCGCGCTCGAATATCCGCACTTCACCCGCCCGCCCGAGTTCCGTGGCGTGCCGGTACCGCCCGCGCTGCTCTCGGGCAACCACCAGCGCATCCGCCGCTGGCGCCGCCGCGAGTCGTTGGCGCGCACGCGCGATCGTCGCCCCGATCTGTTCGCCAGGCTGGCCCTCAGCGACGAGGACCGGGCGCTGCTCGCGGGCGAAGAGCCATGACGCCGGCCGAGACCTGGGTCGCGCTCGTGCACCACCCGGTCTACGACAAGAACCACAAGGTGGTGGCCACCGCGCTCACCAACCTCGACCTGCACGACATCGCGCGCGCCACGCGCACCTACGACCTCGCCGGATTCCTCATCGTCCATCCGGTCGCCGCGCAGCGCGAGCTGGCCTCGCGGATCGCCGGCCACTGGCTGGCGGAGGGCGGGGAAATGAACGATTTCCGCAGGATGGCAATCGAGCGCGTGGCGGTAGTCGCGAACATCGCCGAGGCCGCGGCGCACGTCGCCGGGCGCGCCGGCAAGCCGCCCACGCTCGTGGCCACGTCCGCCCAGGCAGGGGACGGCGCGGTCGGCTACCAGGCGCTCGTCCGCTCGCTCACCGGCCCGGTCCTGCTGCTCCTCGGGACCGGTTGGGGCCTCACCGAAGACGCCCTGGCCCTGTGCCAGCACCGCCTTCGCCCCATCACCGGACGTGGCGGACCCAGCGATTACAACCACCTGTCCGTCCGGTCAGCGTGTGCGATTATCCTTGACCGACTCTATGGTGATCGTGAAGACTAGCGCACCTTTGAACCCAGGAAGTTAGGAATCAAAAATGAGCGACGTCACTCCGATTCTGGCCAAGATCGAAGCAAAGCAGCACCGCAAGACCGCGCTGCCGGATTTCAAGGTGGGCGACACGGTGAAGGTGAACGTGCTGATTCGCGAAGGCGAAAAGGAGCGCGTGCAGGCGTTCGAGGGCGTGGTCATCAAGAAGACCAAGGCCGGAATGCGCGCGTCGTTCACGGTCCGCAAGGTCAGCTACGGCGTGGGCGTCGAGCGCGTGTTTCCGCTCCACACCCCGCGCATCGAGAAGGTGGAAGTGATCGCCCGCGGCCGCGTCCGTCGCGCCCGCCTGTACTACCTCCGCGATCTGGCCGGCAAGGCCGCCCGCATCAAGGAGAAGGCCGGCATCTCGGCGGCGATCATCGCCCCGACGGTCGCCTCGGATCAGCTCCCGCCCGAGTAATGTCCCGCGCGGTCGGCGCGAGCTTCGAACGGCTCGCCGCCGACTTTCTCTCCCATCAAGGCCTACGCGTCCTCGAATCGAACTACACCTGCAAGGGTGGCGAGATCGATCTGGTCTGCGACGACCACGGCACCCTGGTGTTCGTGGAGGTGCGCGCCCGTCGGGGAAATCGCCACGGCGCGCCCGAGGAGACGGTCGGCACGGTCAAGCAGCGCCGCCTGATCCACGCCGCACGCCACTACCTGATGGTGCGCAAGATCGTCGACCGGCCGTGCCGCTTCGATGTCGTCGCCGTCGAAGGCGAGACCATCCGGCACTACCCCGACGCGTTTCAGACCTAGGTTATTTTACTTTGACGTTCGGGCACTGCGGAACCTGGCCGGCCGAGTAGGTCAGCGGGTCGCAGGAGTGCGGGATCTGAACCCCGCCGTCGATCGGATCGAGGTTGACGCCGGGCACCAGGTCGTCGCGGCACACGCACAGCTTGCGGCAGCAGAACGGACCGGCGGTGCTGGCGATCGCGCAGGCGAAGCCGGCCTTGCAGAACTTGTTGGTCTCCGGGTCGCAGTCGCCGTTGCTCTGGCACTCCGCGGTGCAGGTCGCGCGTGATCCGCCGTCGGTGTCCGATCCGAGTTGACCTGGTTGGATCAAGCACAAGCGGGACGGGCACTCCAGCGCCGGCGAGCTCACCTGAGTGCCCTGCACCGCGGAGCCCTCGGGATTGACGCACGGGCGGCCAATCGAGTTGGGGTTACAGGCCAGGAATCCAGCCCCGACGACTCCGGCCACCAGCGTGCAAAGCAGCAAGGCTCTCATTCGACGCTACCCTCCGAAAGGGCGCCTTCAGGCCGCGAAGGCACAAGAATGGCGCATCTTACCTGCTCACCCGAGCGAGTCAAGTGCCGGCCTGCTCAACACGATCCGGCCGGTTCTCTAGAGGATTGGGACGAGGAGAATCGAACTGTTAAAATTTTGCTGTACTTGTAATTTTATGCTAGGCTTGTACTTACGATGGGCGTTAGTTCTGCAAGCGATACCACTGCGTCTCACCACGGAGGAGAGCGGTTGATGGCATTCACGGGTGTGAAGGTGTTCTCAGCGACGAAGGCGCGCGAGCGGGAGGAGCTGGGGGAGAATGTCACCCGCTGGATCAAGGCCAACCCGGGTGTGCACGTCACCGACAAGATCGTGACGCAGAGCTCGGACCGCGAGTTTCACTGCCTCACGATCACGCTGTTCTACCGCCACCCCGAGCAGGCGGCCGCCGCCCGCTAGTCGTCGGGTGAAAGTCTTGCTGCGATTCGGGGGTCCTCGACGAGCAACGCGTGTTCCTCGGTGGTGAGCGAGACCACGCGGGTCAGCCGCACTTCTGGAAACTCCATCGATACCGAGAAGCCTCCGTCCGATCGGCGCACCTGCACCAGGGACGCCGCCATCACGTCACGCTCGATCGCGCGCAAGAAGCGGTGCAGCCGTCGCGCGGCCACCCCGGCGGCGGTCGCGTGCTCGTCGAAGTGCTGGTTGCGGGAGAAGCGGTTCTCCCGGATCCAGCGCACGATGGCATAGACGTCGCTCACCCTCTAATGATACCACGAGGCGATGCCGCCGACGACGGACACCAAGACAGACGGGCTGAAGGTGTTCTCCGGCTCCTCGCATCCGACGCTCGCCCGCGAGATCTGCGATTGCCTGAAGATCCCGCTCGGCAAGCTCACCTCGGTGCGCTTCTCGAACCAGAACCTGAAGGTGAAGATCGAGGAGAACGTGCGCGAGCACGACGTGTTCGTGGTGCAGACCTCGGCGCCGCCGTTGTCGGAGAACATCGTCGAGCTGTTGATCCTGCTCGATGCGCTCAAGCACGCCTCGGCGCGGCGCGTGACCGCGATCATTCCGTACTTCTTCTACTCGCGCAGCGACAAGAAGGACGAGCCGCGCATCTCGATCAGCGCGCGGCTGATGGCCGATCTGGTGGAGGCGGCGGGCGCCGATCGGGTGATGACCATCGATCTGCACGCGCCGCAGATCCAGGGCTTCTTCTCCGTGCCGACCGATCAGCTCACCGCGGTGTCGGTGTTGTGCCAGCAGCTCAAGCAGCGCGGCGTCGAGGATACGGTGGTGGTGGCTGCCGACGTGGGAGAGGCCAAGGACGCGGGGCGCTTCGCCAAGAAGCTCGATCTGCCGCTGGCGATCATCGACAAGCGGCGCACCGGCGACGACGACAACGCGCAGGTGCGCGCGGTGATCGGCGAGGTCAAGGGCAAGCACTGCCTGCTCGTCGACGACGAGATCGCTACCGGCGGGACGATCTTCCACGCCACCGACTTCTTGCTCGCGTCGGGTGCGCGCTCGGTCTCCGCCGCGGTGGTGCACCCGGTCCTCTCGGGGCGCGCCTACGAGCGCCTGGCCGCGTCGAAGCTCGAGCGACTGCTGGTCACCAACACCATCCCGATCCCCGACGACAAGCGCTCGCCGAAGATCGAGGTGCTGTCGGTGGCGCCGCTGATCGCCGAGGCGATCACGCGCATCCACGACGGGCGATCGGTCTCCGAGCTGTTTTAGCCTCGGGGGATCAGTAGGCTTCGGTCTCGCGATCGGCGGCCCAGCGGCCACCGTCGGCGTCTTCGCTCATGTAGCCCCAGCGGCCTTCGAGGTGCGTGCCGTCGGGCGTGATTTGCAGATAGCCGTGGCCGTGCGAGCGCGGCGCGCGCTGATCCCAGACGAAGCGGAACACGTCGCCGTCGAGATCGCCGGACACGCCGCCTTCGCGGTAGCCGGTGAAGGTCCCGTGAACGTGCTTGCCTTCCTGCGAGAGCGCCATCTTTCCCCACGTGGAATCCCACGTGCCGCCGAACTGGATGCCGGCCGGGAGCTGGCGCACCTTGGGGCGATCGTAGCCGCCGGCGCAGCCGGTCGAGGCCGCGACGACGAGCAGGAACCCGAACGCAAGCAAGCGCACGAGCCTAATCATGCCAGTTGTCGTGGGGTGTGCGCAACTATCCGACACTTGCGGCGCACGGAGGGGCTCACCAGAACGTGTTGCACAGGACCTCGATCGCGGTCGATTGAACGACCAGCGCAGCGACGGCAAACGAGATCCACGCAGGTGGGCGCGGGTACCAGCGCCGCGCGGCGGAGACGGCCGCGAGCACCAGCAACGGGACGAACAGCAGGTACACGTGCTCGACCTCGCCGCGCGGCTTGCCGAGCGCGATCGAGACGGCCGGCGGCAGCACGGCGGCGAGCACCAGCGCGACGGTCTGCAGATCTTGCCGGCGCGCGAGCCGCACGAAGGCGCCGCCGATCGCGCGCGCGGCCAGGCCCATCAGCGGCAGGCCCAGCGCGCCGAGAAACGCGATCGGGCTGCCGAGCAGCGAGACCAGCCGGTTGCGCTGCACGTCGTCCGAGCGCAGCAGCTGCTGCCAGCTCGCGTCGAGCACGTGGAACGGGCGATAGCCGAAGCCGAAGACCAGGAGCGCGTAGAAGAGCAGGAAGGCGAACGGGCCGGCCGCGAGCGCGAGCCAGCGACGGCGATCCAGCGTGGGCAGACGCGCCAGGATCAAGACGCCGTGGCTGAGCGCGAGCGTGAGCGCGAGGAAGTTGCACAACGAGGCGCAGCCGAGCGCGAGGCCCCACAGCGCGCCGCCGAGGCGCTCGCCGTCGAGCGCGCGCGCCAGGCCATAGAGCGCGGTCGCGGCCAGCAACATGATCACCAGATCCATCGCCAGGATCGCGAACGCGGTCACCGAGCACGCCAGCAGGAACAGCGGCACCGTCCAGCGCGCGGTCTCCTCGCCTTCGCCGCCGGACGCCAGGCGGCGTGCGGCGCCGTACAGAGGCAGCGCGGTGAGCGGCGCGGCCAGCGAGCACACGATCTCGGCAGCCGCGCGGCTGTGCGCGCCGAGCGCGTTCACGCCCGCGAGCAGGAGGATCAGCCCGGGCGGATGGGTCGCGCCGTGCTGCGACAGCGGGCCGCCGACTTCGGGAAAGCGCGCGAGGAAGCCGGCGTTCACCCGGTAAATGTCGTTCCAATACTCCTGCGCGCGGATGAACGTGAACTGCAGCCCGAGGTCGAACCCGTGCCGCACGATCCCGCAGGTGAAGTGCACCGCATACGCGGCGGTCGCGAGCAGCAGCAGGTTGACCAGCGTCGCCGCGCGCAGCCAGCGCCGGAGCGCGTAGAGCAGCGGACCGAGCGCGGCGAGCGGCAGCAGCGCGCGCCAGGTCCAGACCGGCTTGGGAAACCACGTGTCGAGGTAGAACGGCCAGATCTGCGTGGAGATGGCGGTCTTGGGCCGGCCCTTCCAGCCGGTCACCGTGCCCAGCCAGGCGCACAGCACGAGCACCGCCGCAGCGACGGCCAGCTCGAGGAGGGGACCGCGGTAGCGGCGCGTGGCTACGCCTTGGTGTTGCGGGCGTCGAGGCGGGCCTGGGCCCACGCGCGACGCGCTTCGAGATCTTCGCGCGAGGGTCCGGCGGCGCCGGCTTCGGGCGTCTTCCACTCTTTGAGCAGGCGTTCCGCCTCGTCGAGGTCCTTCTGCGCGGCGGTGGGATCGATCTGCTCGAGCGTGGCGGCGTGTTGCGTGAGCACCACGATCTTGTCCTTACCCGAGATCTCGGCGAACCCCGAGCCTATGGCCAGCACCCCGCCCTTTTTTTCTCCTGAGCCCGACTTCGACTTCCAGACCAGCACGCCGGGCTTGAGCGCGGTGATGAACGGCGTGTGGCCGGGCAGCACGCCGAACTCGCCGCGCACGCCTGGCGCGGTGACCTCGTCGCACTCGGCCGAAGCGGCGATTCCCGCCGGCGTGACGACCTCGACCTGCATTAGCCGGCACTCTTGGCGAGCGCTTCGCCCTTGGCGACCGCTTCCTCGATGCCGCCGACCATGTAGAAGGCCTGCTCGGGCAGGTAGTCGTACTTGCCGTCGACCAGATCGCGGAACGAGCGGATGGTGTCCTTGAGCTCGACGTACTTGCCGGGCGTGCCGGTGAAGGTCTGCGCGACGAAGAACGGCTGCGACAAGAAGCGCTGCACCTTGCGCGCGCGCGCGACGGTGAGCTTGTCGTCTTCGGAGAGCTCGTCCATGCCGAGGATGGCGATGATGTCCTGGAGCTCCTTGTACTTCTGCAATACGCGCTGCACGTCGCGCGCGCACTGGTAGTGCTCCTCGCCGACGACTTGCGGCGAGAGGATGGTCGAGGTCGAGTCGAGCGGATCGACGGCCGGGTAGATGCCCAGCTCCGAGATCGCGCGCGAGAGCACGGTGGTCGCGTCGAGGTGGGCGAACGCGGTCGCCGGCGCCGGATCGGTCAAGTCGTCGGCGGGCACGTAGATCGCTTGTACCGAGGTGACCGAGCCCTTGTTGGTGGAGGTGATGCGCTCCTGCAGCTCGCCCATCTCGGTCGAGAGCGTCGGCTGATACCCGACGGCCGACGGGATGCGGCCGAGGAGCGCGGACACTTCCGAGCCCGCCTGGGTGAAGCGGAAGATGTTNNATGTTGTCGATGAACAGGAGCACGTCCTGTCCTTCGACGTCGCGGAAGTACTCCGCGCAGGTGAGCGCCGACAGGGCGACGCGGGCGCGGGCGCCGGGCGGCTCGTTCATCTGCCCGTAGATCAGCGCGGTCTTGGAGAGCACGGTCTCGCCCGAGTCGAGCTTGGACTCTTCCATCTCGTGCCAGAGGTCGTTGCCCTCGCGAGTGCGCTCGCCGACGCCGGCGAAGCACGAGTAGCCGCCGTGCTTCTTCGCCAGGTTGTTGATCAGCTCCATGATCAGCACGGTCTTGCCGACGCCTGCGCCGCCGAACAGACCGATCTTGCCGCCGCGGCGATAGGGCGCGAGCAGGTCGATGACCTTGATGCCGGTCTCGAACGACTCGATCTTCACCGACTGGTCGACGAACTTCGGCGGCGAGCGGTGGATGGGCGAGAAGTGCTTGGCGTTGACCGGCCCGCGCTCGTCGACGGGGTCGCCGATCACGTTGAGGATGCGGCCGAGAACTTCCTTGCCCACCGGCATCTGGATCGGCGCGTGGGTGTTGATCACCTCCATGCCGCGCACCAGGCCGTCGGTCGAGTCCATCGCGATGGTGCGCACGGTGTGCTCGCCGAGGTGCTGGGCGACCTCGACGGTCAGCTCGCGCGCGGAGTCGTTCTGGTCGACGTTCGGGTTCTTGATCTTGAGCGCCGTGTACACCTCCGGCGGCTCGCCGGTGGGGAACTCGATGTCGACGACGGGACCGATGACCTGCGTGATGCGCCCCAGCGCGCCCTTGCCGTTGCCGTTGGTCGGAGTGGTAAGCGACATGTTCTTCTTTGACCTTTTCTCTAGCCTTTGAGGGCTTCTGCGCCGCCGGTGATCTCCATGAGCTCCTTGGTGATCGCGGCCTGGCGGGCACGGTTGAACACGAGGGTGAGGCTGCCGATCATTTCCTTGGCGTTCTTGGTCGCCGAATCCATCGCCGACATGCGCGCGCCGAACTCGGAGGCTACAGCCTCGAGCATGATCCGGTACAGCTCGACCTCGACGTACAGCGGCAGCAGCGTCGCCAGCACGTCCTCTTTCGACGGCTCGTACTCGAAGTCGATGCGCCCTTCGCTGGGCGAAAGCTCGCTCGTGCGCAGCGGCAACAGCGGCTCGATCTGCACCTGCTGCGAGATCGCGCTCTTGAACTCGTTGTAGACCACCAGCACCGAGTCGATCTTGCCGTCGAGAAAGTCGCGCGTCGCGTCGGCCGCCAGCTCGCGCGCGCGGGTCAGCGCGGAGTCCGACTGAACGCCCGCGTACTCCTTGACCACGTTGGTGTGGCGGCGCTTGAAGTGCTCGCGCGCCTTGCGGCCGACGATGGCGATCTCGATCGACGCGTACTTGGGCTGCTCATCGACGATGAAGCGCTCGGTGCGCCGCATCAGGTTCGAGTTGTAGCCGCCGGCCAGGCCGCGATCCGACGAGATCACGATCAGCCGCACGTTCTTCACCTCGCGCCGCGTGAGCAGCGGATGGGCGGCCTGATCGTCGATCGCCGCCAGCCGCGCGGCCACGTCCGCGATCACTTCCTGCAGGCGGCGCGCGTACGGCCGCGCCGCGGACATCGTGTCTTGCGCACGCCTGAGCCGCGCCGCCGCCACCAGCTTCATGGCGCGGGTGATCTTCTGGGTGTTCTTGACCGACGCGATGCGGTTGCGGATGGCCTTGAGCGACGGCATGGAGCTACTTCTTGGCCTCGGGGTTGAATTCCTTGTTGAACTCGCCGAGCGCGCCCTTCATCAGCTCGGCCAGCTCGTTGAACGCCTTGCCGTCGGTGCACTTCTGCCGGATGGTGGGCAGAAGATCGGTGCGCCGCGACTCGCAGAACGCGTACAGGTCGCGCTCCCAGCGCCCGAGCGCGCCGATCGGCATGGTGTCGACGAAGCCGTTCATGCCGGCGAACAGCACCAGGATCTGCTTCTCGACGGGGAGCGGCTGGAACTGGCCCTGCTTCATGAGCTCGACCATGCGGGCGCCGCGCGCCAGCTGGTTTTGCGTGGCCTTGTCCATGTCCGAGGCGAACTGCGCGAACGCCGCCAGCTCGCGGTACTGCGCGAGCGCGAGGCGCAGCGAGCCGGCGATCTTCTTCATCGCCGCCACCTGGGCCGCGCCGCCGACGCGCGAGACCGACAGGCCGACGTTCACCGCCGGACGCACGCCGGAGTAGAACAGGTCGGTCTCCAGGTAGATCTGCCCGTCGGTGATCGAGATGACGTTGGTCGGGATGTACGCCGAGACGTCGCCCGCCTGGGTCTCGATGATCGGCAGCGCGGTGAGCGAGCCGGCGCCGCGCTCATCCGACATCTTGGCGGCGCGCTCGAGCAGTCGCGAGTGGAGATAGAACACATCGCCGGGATAGGCCTCGCGTCCGGGCGGGCGGCGCAACAACAATGACAGCTGGCGGTAGGCGACGGCGTGCTTGGACAAGTCGTCGTACACGATCAGCGCGTGGCCGCCGTTGTCGCGCCAGTGCTCGCCCATGGTGACGCCGGTGAACGGCGCGAGGAACTGCAGCGGCGCCGGCTCTGAGGCGGTGGCGGCGACGACGATGGTGTAGTCCATCGCGCCGAAGCTCGCCAGCTTGTCGACCACCGAGGCCACGGTCGACTGCTTCTGGCCGATGGCGACGTAGATGCACGTCACGCCCAGGCCCTTTTGATTGATGATGGTGTCGGTCGCGACCGCGGTCTTGCCGGTCTGGCGATCGCCGATGATCAGCTCGCGCTGCCCGCGGCCGATCGGGATCATCGAGTCGATGGCCTTGAGGCCGGTCTGCAGCGGCTCGTGCACCGACTTGCGCGCGACGATGCCGGGCGCCTTGATCTCGACCTTGCGCAGCTCCTTGGCGGCGATCGGGCCCTTGCCGTCGATCGGCTGCCCGAGCGCGTTCACCACGCGGCCCACCAGCCCGTCGCCCACCGGCACCGAGGCGATCTTGCCGGTGCGCTTGACCACGTCGTTCTCGCGGATCCTCTCGTACTCGCCGAGGAGCGCCACGCCGACGTTGTCCTCTTCGAGGTTGAGCACGATCCCGCGCACGTCGTGCGGGAACTCCAGCAGCTCGCCCGCCATCGCGCCGGCCAGCCCGTACACGCGCGCGATGCCGTCACCGACGGTGAGTACGGTCCCGGTCTCGACCACCGAGACCTTCTGGTCGTACTCCTCGATCTGCTTGCGGATGATCTGCGAGATTTCCTCGGCCTTGATCTCCATCTGTCTCTTTTCCTTTAAATGCCGACCCTATTCGGCCAGCAGCTCTTCGCGAAGTTGTTGAAGCTGGGTACGGACACTGCCGTCGTACACGATGTCGCCGAGCTGCGTGACGAGCCCGCCGACGATCGCCGGGTCCTCACGCTTCTCGAGGATGACTACCTTGCCGGACTGCTTCTCGAGCGCCGTCTTGAGCCGCGCCTCGAGCGTGGGATCGAGCGGGCGCGCGGTGGTGACGCTGGCGCGGATGCGGCCGGCGTGCTCGTCGACCAGCGCCCGGTGCGCGCGCGCGATGTCGCCCAGCGCGTTGATGCGCCCCTTGTCGAGCAGCAGCATGACGAAGTTGCGCACGATCTTCGACAGGCCGAGCCGGCGCGCGATCTCCTCGAGGATCAGCCGCCGCTTGTCGAGCGGGAACACCGGGTTCTCGAGCGTGTTCTTCAGATCGGGCGACTTGGAGAACAGCTCCGCGGTGCGCTCCAGCTCCTTGCCGAGCGCGTCGAAGGTCTGCTGGCGCACGCCGATCTCGAGGAGCGCCTTGGCGTAACGGCGAGCGAGGCTGCCCACGACCATTACGCTGGCCTCCCCGCCTTGGCGGTGTGCTCGAGGGTGGCGACGTACTTCTCCGCCATCTTGCGCTGATCGTCGGCGCCGATCTGCGACTTGAGGATGGTGTCGGCGGCGTTCACGGCCGCTTCGATGACCTCTCGGCGCAGCTCGTTGCGCGCGCGCGCGATCTCGGCCTCGATCTGCTTCTGCGCCTCGATCTTCAGGCGCGCGGCCTGCTGCTCCGCGGCGGCGATGATGCGCAGCTTGTCCGCCTCCGCCTCCTGCTTGATGGTCGCCAAGAGGGTCTCGATCTCCTGGTTCACGTTCTTGACCCGCTCGGCGTACTCCTTGAGCTGCGCCTCGGCGTGCGCGCGCAGCTTGCCGGCCTCGTCTAGATCCTTGCGGATGCGGTCGTGGCGATCCTGCACGTAGCTGCGCAGCGGCTTGGCCGCCAGCTTGTACATGATGGCGGCGAAGATCGCGAAGTTGACCAGCGCGAAGCCGAACGGCGGCGGCAGGTGCTTGTGGGCCGGCTCCTTGGCGCCCGGGCCGTAGTCCCAGCTCCACCAGTTCTGGATCCTGGGCGACGCTTCGTCCTCGTTGACGTCGGGGCCGGGAAAGCCCGAGCCGCCTTCGGGCGACTTGGCTTCGCCCTCCTGCGCGAGGGCGGGGGTTAGCGAGAGCGAGAGCGTGAGGGTGAGCGTGGCGATCGCGAATGATTGGCGCAGGCGGATCACGCGACCTCCCGGCCGAGGATCTTCTTGGCCATCTGGCGCGCGAGCCCGCCCGCTTCGGCGGCCAGCCTGGTCTTGGCGGCGGCGGCCTGGGTGGTCACCAACGTGCGGGCGCCCTCGAGCGCCTTGTGCGACTCGTCGCGGGCGGCGCCGAGGAGCTGGCGCTCGCGCACGGCACCTTCGGAGCGCAGTCGAGCGCGCTCTTCGCCGCCGCGCTGCTTGGCGCGGGTCATCTGCGCGTCGTAGTCCCCGACCATCTTCTGGGCGCGCGACTCCATCTCGTGCGCTTCGTGACGGGCGCCGCTGATGCCCTTGTCGCGCTCGCCCCGCATCTTGAGATACGGCGTGAAGAGAAAGCGCGACAACACCACCAACATGATCAGGAACAGAACGAACTGCAAAAGCAGCGTTCCGTCCACGTCGATCAGCGGTGGTGGGGCTTCCTCAGCGACGGCAAGCAAGGTGGCGAGAAACATGCACTCTCCGGGTACGGCGCGACACGCTTAACACCCCTGGACGCAGGGTGTCAAGAAGCGCCAATCCCAACATAATTGGGCGGAAGAAACGCGACCAGCTTTTCGGGCGGACGAGCTACTTTTTGGGCGGAGTGGCGGCCGGAGCGGCGCTGATCGAAGGGGTCTGCGCGGTGGCGGTCGGCTTGGGCCCGGCGGCGCTCGCCAGCCCATTCAAGGTGGTGGGGCGCGCCTGTCCGGCGCCTTCCATCCGGCAGTTGCCCTCGAAGATGACGCCCTTGTCGACGTACAGCGACGGGGTCTCGATGTTGCCGCGCACCCGCGCGGGGGCGTGCAGCTCGACGGCGCGCTTGGCCCGGATGTTCCCGGTGACGTTGCCCTCGACGATGATCACGCCCACCTCGATCTCGGCCGAGACGTGCGCGCCTTCGCCGACCACCAGCACGTCGTCGGAGAAGATCTCCCCCGACAGCTTGCCGTCGATGCGGACCGTGCCCTCGAAGGTGAGCTTGCCCTCGAACTCCGAGCCCTTGCCGAGCAGCGTGTTGATCTCGCCGTCGGGCTTGTCACTGACGCTGTGCGCAACACTTGGCATCCGACCAGCGTACCCCCGCTATTTCGCTTTCTCAAGCGGGATCGTGACTTCTATCGCGCGCTTGCCGCCCCAGGAGAGCTGCTTCTTCGCGACCCTGTAGCCGCGCAGCCGCAGCTCGATGCTGACGTCTTCGTTGGGTGGCAAATCACCGACGGTGGCCGGCGTGAGCCCGCGAATGCGGCCGTTGACGATCGCCTCGGCGCCGGGCGGAACCGAGGTGATCGCCACCCGGCCCACCGTCGGCACCAGCACCGCCTGCAGCCGCACCTTGAACGCGCCGGGCTCGAACTTGACGTCCGACTCCCACACGTCGAACCCGCGCATCGACACGCGCACGTGGTGCGACGACTGGGCGTCCACGTCGGGGATCTCGAGCGGCGTCACCTTGCCGATCGCCGCCGCGTCGAGCCGCACCTCGGCGCCGGCCGGCACCGAGACCACCTGGATGGTGGCGCGCGCCGCCGAGCCCGAGCCGGCGATCATGCCGATGCCGATCGCCGACAGCACCAACGCGCCGGCGGCCACGCCGATGATCAGCAGCGTGCGGCCGCGCTTGGGCACCAACGCGGTCGCCGAGTTGTCGGACGGCGGGTGGTGCAGGTACGGCGTCGCCGGGAAGGTCGCCGGCGTGATGGTGGCGTCTTCGTTGGGCGAGATGGGCTGAAACGGCCAGTCGATGCGGCGCTGGCTGTCCGACGGCAACGGCGCGGGGATCGCCGGCGGGATGCGCGTCGGCTCGTCGAACGAGGTCATCGGCGTGGGCGGCAACGCGTTGGTGATCGGCGTCGGGCCGGATTCCGAATCGTCGTCGCCCGGGCTGGACGTGCGCTTCTTCATCTCCAGGGTCGGAAACATGCTGTCGGCGGAAGGCATGGGCGGCAGGAGCGGCGCGGCCGGCCTGGCGGGGCGCGCGCCCGGGCGCTTGTGCTGCGCGGTCCGCTCCTCCTCCTCGTTGCCGCGCGAGCCGAGCGAGGCGAGCTTGGGCGCGGGCCGCACCGGCTGCCGGGCGGCGACCGGGTTCTGCAGCTGCGCGCGCACGCCAGGCAACGGCGGATCGTCGCCGGCCTGCGCGCGCGGCGAGGGAAACCCCGAGGCGCCGCCAGTCGTGGTCGGCTCGTCCTCGTCGTCGAACGCCGGATCGTCGCGGAGCGCGGCGGGCGCGGGCGTGAGGTCGTGCAGCTTGCCGCCGAAGTTGCGCAGGGCGTCGGGGCCGGCCATCGGCCGCGTCGACTCCGGATCGGGGTGGTCGAGATGCGCCATGAGCGTCTCGCCGCCCGAGTCGACGATGGTCTGATCGCTCTCCTCGAAGTCGCCGGCCAGCACGCGGCGCGCCTCGGGGAGCGACACCGGCGAGGTCGCCTGATCTCGCGCGCGACGCGGCGCAGCGGCCGGTTTGGGCGGCGCGAGCGCGGGCTTGACCGGCGCGGGCACGGGCGGCTTCAGATCGCTCAGCTTGAACAACAGGCTGTTCTCGTCCTGCGCCAACATCTCGCGCGTGAGCGCGGTCGACGCGCGCGGATCCCGGTTCTGGGTGGTCGGGTCCTCGCCCCGCACATCGTCCACGAACGAGGCCAGCCGCGCGCGGTTGAAGTCCGGCGCGGTGGAGCGCATGTACTCGGTGAGCGCCTGCGCGAGCTCCTGCGCGCTCTGGTAGCGATCCTGCGGGCGCTTCTTGAGCGCCTTCATCACGATCGCCTCGAGCTCGGGCGACAGGGTCGAGCGCATGGTCGACGGCGGCGCGATGTTGGCCTTGCGCACCTTGTCGAGCAGCGTTTCGAGGTCCTCCTCGAGGTAGAGCATCTGCCCGACCAGCATCTCGTAGAGCAAGATCCCCGTCGAGAACACGTCGGTGCGCGCGTCGATCGGATCGCCCCACGCCTGCTCCGGGCTCATGTAGTAGTACTTGCCCTTGATCACCCCGGCGGCGGTCTGCCGGCCGCGCAGCGCCGCCTTGGCGATGCCGAAGTCGACGATCTTCACCTCGCCGTCGAACGAGACCAGGATGTTCTGCGGCGAAATGTCGCGGTGCACGATCTGCAGCGCGCGCCCCTTGGAGTCGCGCTTGCGGTGCGCGTAGTCGAGCCCGTTGCACGCCTCGAGCGCGATGAACGCCGCCACCTCGAACGGAAAATCGATCTCCTTCTCCGACGCCTGGCGCAATAGCTTGTACAGATCGACGCCGTCGATCAGCTCCATCGCAATGTAGTACTGGTTGTCGATCTTGCCGAGGTCGAAGGTCTGCACGATGTTGGCGTGCTGCAGCTGCACGGCGAGCTTGGCCTCGTCGACGAGCATCTGCACGAACTCGGGATCTTCGGAGAAGTTGGGGTGGATCACCTTGAGCGCGACGGTCTTCTCGAAGCCGCCCACGCCGGCGGTCTTGGCGATGTAGATCTCGGCCATGCCACCGACGGCCAGCTGGGAGAGCAGCCGATATCCGCCGAGCGCTCGGGTATCGCCCGCGTCGGGCACGAGCCCTACCCCGCCTGCGCGGTCTGCTGCTGGGTCTGTCCGCCGGGGTAGACGAAGACCGACAGCGCGCGCAGCGAGGCGCGGGCGGTCTTCCGATCGAACGTGCACACGACCTCGGTGGCCATGCCGGGCGCGACGTTGAGGACGAACTGCGCGGCGGCGTTGGCGATGAGATAGATGCCGAGGCCCGCGCCGTAGGTCTTGCGGTCGATCTGTTGCGACGAGTGCAGGCACTTGTCGATGTAGCGGAGCACGGTCGCCTTGTCGAGCCGCCCGAAACGATCGCGCACGCTCACCGCGAAGCCGGTCTCCGTCGCTGCGTAGCGAATCGACACCGGGCGCGGCGAGAGCTTGTCGAGGCGCGCCTTGATCTCGATCTCGGCGAAGATCGGATTGCCCTTCTCGTCGACGGGCGCGTCGTACAGCGCGTTCATCAAGAGCTCTTCGCACACCTGGCCGATCGCCGAGCGGATCTGGCGGCGCACGCCGACCTTCTCGGCATACCCGAGCACCTCGTCGATGGCGGCGGTGCGGCCCTTGTACTCGCGCAGGCGGGTCAGGTGCACCGGCGTGTCCTTGGGCAGGTACTTCTCGATGCCGAACAGATCGCCGGTGACGAACTTCTGCACCGTGACCGAGACCATGTGGTAGCCGTTGTCGTCGGCGGTCAGCACGTGATTGCAGCGCGGGTCGGAGAGCAGCTTGGTGAACGCCGCCAGATTCGACGGCGGGGTCACGCCGACCAGCTGCGCGCCGTCCCGCATCTTGGCGGTGACCAGCTCCATGCCCTTCTGGGTGCCGTCCCACGCGTACACGGCGAAGCGAAACGGCAGCGGGCCGGGCGCCTGATCGAGCATGTTGGCGCCACGCACCAACACCGGGCTCGCGCCGCCGGCCTGGATGGCGTCGGCCAATCGTTTGAGCGTCGTCGGATCGTCCGCGATCGCCAGTATCCGTTGAGTCGGGGCAGGAGCGGTCAGGGCTAAGGTCTCCGGGCCCACGGAGGGCAGTCGCCATCGTAGCGAATCGGTGGAAAAAGTCAATTATTGCGGAAGCCTGGTACTGGCTGTTTTCGGGGCGAATTAGGACACTAGGAGCGTGAAACTAGGACAGTTATCGTCCTGGCGGCAACAGACGATACTCACCGACCGGCCCGCCTGCGCCGGTCGGTGAGTGAGACACTAGTTACCGCCCGAGCGGTGACTGCCGTCGTCCCGGAAGGTGCGAAGCACCTTGTCGATGATAAATGGCGGCGGCGAGTCTTCTTGCGCCCGGGTCTGGACCCTATCCATGACTCCTCGCGTGAGTTCCTCAACCATCGGCCAATCACGAACCAAATCCCGGTACACCAGCGTCCTTAAGATGTAGTCGCTTTGTGGGGAGAGGGGCTTCGCGCCAGTCTCCCACTCAGTGACCGTTTCCCGCCTGTCCAATCCCATTCGATCGGCTAGTTCCTTCTGAGTCAAACTGAGCCGCTTCCGTAGGAAGCGGGCTTGGGCTGGGTCGAGCCGGTGCGGAACCGCAATCACCGACGCAGCAAGAGACGCCAAAAGGATCTCGATCATTGGCCCTTGGATCGTTTCTGTCTTGCACTTATTGCAGCGCAGCCCAGGGGCCTGAGCCGACCTCGGGATCAGAGCAGGCAGCCCGGCATACGGCGAGAAATCAAAATCTCGCAGTATCACCAACCTGTACTCTCCCCCGCATTCACACTTGATCATTTTCTCCTCTCCCTCTTACTTAGAGTTCGATGACCGTACAGAGGATTGCCGCCTTGCCGTCTTCCGACATGTAGGCGTCGATTCCTACCGCAAGCAATCGTTCCCGGTCGAGATCACGACCGAACACTCTCCAACAAGAACCGCCATTCTGCGACTGCATCGGGTACGGCTCTACAGACGTCGGACGCTTAATGATATTCTTAACGTCGTCCATCGTCACCTGCCGCTCACGCATCTGCTGATAGAGATGCCCAGAAGGCGTGTACCGCATCTCTCTCAACGCTTCCTGCACCCACTGTTTAGCGTCCACTGATGTTTCGGGACAGAGCGTGTAAAGCCAGACGTCCGTGGGCGCCATTCGCCTCTCTCCTAGAGAATGTACGCTTAACGTACACGAGTTCACCCCTAGGATCAAGGGTATTTTTGGCACCCGCGAGACACCTATTTGTCTCGGCCACCCTTGAGGATCTTCAACCTCGGGTGAGCCTTAGACGGAGTTGGACCGGCTTTCGGCGCAGGCGTAGGGAAGGTGGGAGTGGTCGGATCGGTGGGCGGTATTTCCCCCTCCGTGGCGATCGCTGCCTGGATCAACTCCTCGATGCTCCACACGTGGTCGGTCACGCCGATTGCCATGGCGGGCGTCACGCGCAGCGTGGCGTGTACACGGCAGAGGTTGTAGTAGGCGACCAGGAGCCCGACGGCAGCAGCGTGGTTGCGCAGCTTCTTGCTGTGCGCGTTGGTCAGTCGCGTGAAGCGGCGCGACGACATGCGCACCGACAGGTTCGTGCGCTCGACAAACGACGTGCTGATCTTCTTGTCGTCTGGATAGCCCATGATCCTGATCCGTTCCGTCGATATTATCCGAGCGGGAGAGTACCGCTTCTCGGCGGGCGCATCGGCAGACGCCGCGCCCTTGTACTGCTTCACAATCTGCGCGTAGTCCACGTCCACCCCGAACGCGTTATCGATCGCCGCGATGTAGGGGCGGAAGCCGTCGCTCGTGATCTGCGGGCGGTTGATCACGCGCTTGCGCAGGTCGTCGATGAAGTATTCGGTGCTGTCTAAATCGCGCTTTCCGACGGTGTAAGAGACGATCGCCTTGCGGGTCGCGTCGAGCCCAAGGAACGTGTACGAGTCGCCCAAAGAGTGCGCGTCGTCCGGCTTCTTGTGGCCCTGCTTCTTGCCGACGAACGCCCACAACTCGTCAACTTCAAGCACGTTGACGTGAAGGTTCACCATCAACTTGTCGTGGATGCGATCGCAGCCCTCACCGATGCGCACCCCGAGCCGCATGACCGTATCGCGGTGAACGCCGGTCAGCCGCTCCGTCGAGCGAATGCTGTTTCCCTCGACGAGATGGGCGATCACGCGAACCTGCTTTTCCATGCTGAGAGCGTTCATGAGCCTCACCCAATGCAGACGGTATGCCTAAACTAACGCACGTGCGTTATTTAGGAGACGCGGGGTTAGCGGGTGAGGGTAGATATTGGCTGGGGCAGATTGCTACGGCGGTTTCCCGTCGGAAATGGCAGTACGGATAGATAACTAACGCATTCGCGTAACTTACGCATGTGGGGCACTTTCACACGCATCGGGGCAAACTGCCACGTATGCGTTAGTTATCTTTCGGGCGTCCGGTCGTGTAGCTCGACGCCTCGCGTTGCTTTGTTACCTCGCGCCCGACGGCCTCGTGTCGCCGCCCTGGCTCAAGCAGCCGTTGCAGCGAAGAGTTCTTCATTCCGAGGAGATCGGCGGCGCGCGCGACAAGCCAGCTGGACCGCTCCAGCGCCTCTAGGATGGCTTGCGCCTCTACCTCGTCAGCCTCGCGCCTCAATGCGGCCACACGCTCCATGAGCGTCTTGGGGTCGGTCTTCTTGGTCATGGCGGCGATCGATGAGCAAGTGTCGCGCCGAAATAGAAAGGCCCGGCCCGCGTTGCCGCAGACCGGGCCGTGGCCGGAACCAACCCGGCCTCTACGCTATTTTCTTCGGTCTAAGACGCCACGTTTGCATCCGCCGTACCTCCGTTGACCATGTCTCGCCAAGTTGCTTGACCGACGGCGGGCGAGCGGGTAGCGTTGTCGCTAACGATAGACTCCCGCCAAGGAACATCGCCAGTGACTTGACGCTCAACTCGTCGGTCACGAAAACTGAGAGCCTGGCCCTGCCAGGCTTTTGTTTTTCTACACCTTCCCGTCGAAGTCGTCCGGCTCGTCACTTTCGATCGCACCCTTCGCTGTGACCTTCGCGCGCTTTACGTCTGGGTACCACTCCCAGAGCCCATACGCGCCGTTTCCGAGAGGGCGAACCTTGCCGTCCTTGCCCAACGCGATCTTCAGGCTCGCCCGTGCGTCGACATCGGAGTCGGTGAATTGGTATCCGCCGTCCTTCAGCGCGGCGAAGATCTGGTCGAGAGTCGCCGCTGTCTTGCGCGATTCGAGATATGAGCGCGCAGCCGTGCTGGGAGTGGCGAACTTCGCGAACTGATCCAGCCGACTGATCGCTGTCATCGTCGAGCCGTCTACGACAGAGTCATAGGCCGGAGGCATTCCGTTCTCTGCCGCGATCTCATTCGCGCTTCGCTGCCACTCAGCGATCTTCGCCATGTGGGCTTCCACTTTTCGCTTGAAGTAATCGATCGCGCTCTGAGCCCCTGGGTCCGACATCTAGATGCCCTCCATCGGCCGACAATAGAACCCTAGCCCCGCTTCCAGCGGTGTGTCAACAACAATGCCGACGTTCGCGGGAAAAATTCTGAACACCGATTGGTCCAATTTTTGTGAACTATTTAAGCCACTAAAATTGCACAGCTAACCTTAACCGACTCTGCCATGAGGGTTCTGAAACGTTTCCGCGAGACAGGAAACGTTTCCTGGAACCAAGAACGTAAGAGCCGGCGTGGGGTCTGAGGTAGGTTCTCAGCGGTCCGCTAGTTGGCCTCGCGAGGGATCGCAGGGGCGCAGACAGTGGGAGGGCCACAAAAGTGGCCTGTGATCGTTGGGTTGTGCAGCTATCGAACTTAGGACAGTCGCGGTTTCAAAACCGGACAGCGTGATCTAAAAAGGACAGTACCGGAAGCCTTGGCGCAGAGTAGACTACCTGTACAGACATGGCGCGCCTGCTCATCGTGGACGACGAAAAGGACATGCTCGACTTCCTCGAGCGGGTCTTCCGTCGCGACTACGAGGTGGTGCGGGCGACCTCGGTCGAGGAGGCGGAAACCGCGCTGTCGAGCGGTCCGGTGGACGTGGTGATCACCGACCGGCGCATGCCGCGGCGGGGCGGGCTCGAGCTGCTCGAGATCCTCGCCAACAAGCATCCCGAGACCGTTCGCGTGCTGCTCACCGGCTATGCCGACTCGTTGGTCGACGAGAAGGTGGCGCAGTGGAAGCTGGTCGACGCGTGGGTCTCCAAGCCCATCGACTCCGCTGCCCTCAAGCAAGCCGTCGTCGACGCCTCAGCGCGCCGCAAGGATCGTTGAGACGATCTCGGCGAAGCCGTGGCCGCCGGGAGCCGTGGCCACGTAGGCTGGGGGTGGGGTGAGCTCGGCGGCGTAACGGCTGACGTTGGCCACGCCGGCGGAGACCGGGAAGTAGGCGAAGCCCGCTTGATCGTTTGGAGAGTCTCCGACGAACAGGTAGCGATCGCGGATCGTGTCGAGGTCCTCGTTCCAGAGCTCGCGCGCCAGGCGGACGGCCATCTTGGCCTTGTCGAAGTCGCCGAAGAACGCGTGCGCGTGCACCGTCGAGACCGTCGAGCGCGCGCCGCCCGCGGCGATGCGGCGGCGAATGTCCGCCACTTCGTCGGGCGCCAGGGTTTGGGTCTCGCCGATGTCGAACGCCACGTCGCACAGCCGCAGCCACTGGTCGTCGGCCAGCCGCGCGCGCGGCACCTGGGCCAGCACGTCGGCGCGGATCGCGTCCAGCCGCGGGCGGGCGGCGGCGCGTGCTTCCTCACCGTCCCAGAAGTTCGAGCCCACGAAGCTGCGCCCGCGCGCGATCCAGCGACGGAAGCTGACCGCACCGTTCTCCGCGACCACCGCCTCGACCGGCCAGGTGGCGGCCAGCACCGCCGCCCAGCCCGCCGGCCGTCCGGTCACCGGCACCACGCGCAGCCCCGCCTTGCCCGCCGCTTCGAGCGCCGCGTAGGCGGCCGGCACCAGCACGCCTTCGTGGGTGAGCGTGTCGTCGATGTCGCAGAAGATGCCGCGGAGGTCGCGCGCGAGCGGCGCGAGCTCGGCCGCCGGTTTCATCTAGAGGTGGTAGGAGGCGGAGGCGAAGAAGTTGAAGCCCGGGGCGGGCGTGGGGGTCATTTCGATCGACGGCGTGAGGTCGTAGAACGGATCCGCCGTCCAGTAGCGCTGGTTGAGGACGTTGTAGAACTGGCCCGAGATGCCCAGCTTCTCCTTGAAGAAGCGCAGGCGGAAGCCCAGTTGCAGGAGCGCCACCGGGCTCAGGCGGTCGAAGGTGAGGTCGGTGGTGCGCGCGGAGGTGGTCGGCGTGGCGTAGCAGGGCCCCATGGCCGCCGTGCAGGCCGGGATCGGCGCTGTGCCCGACGGGTAGCGGTTCGGATCCTGGTACGCGCCGGTCACCATCAGGTTGACGTTGAAGTCGAGCATGCTCTTGATGACGTTGAACGAGCCGCCGATCGAGACCCACTGGTTGGGCTGCGCGCGATCGACGCCGGCGTCCGAGGTCTGCGCGTACAGGTACGTGTACGACGCCTGCAGGAAGTGGTCGCCGTTCAGGTACAGCTTGCCGTACGCCTCGACCGAGTGGATGGCGCGCTTGCCGGTGTTGCCGTAGCTGCCGCCGCGAATCTCGATCAGTCGATCGAGGAAGGTGTACGAGTAATCGACGCGCAGCTCGAGCTCGCGGATCTTGCGCACGTTGCGGAGCAGCCGGGCGTTGACTTCGCCCTGGAACGATTGCGAGGTCTCGGTCTTGAGCGTCTGGCTGCCGCCGTACTCGAGGCCGCCGAGCGCCGCCTGGGTGTTCTGGAACACTGGCGCGCGGAACCCGGTCGCGTAGTTGGCCTTGGCGTGGAAGTCGGGCAGGAAGTTCCACACCAGCGCCGCGGAGCCGAGGAACACCGGCGCATACGGAAGGGTGCCGAAGCCCTGCTGATAGCGCGCGCCACCATCGACGGTCAGCTTGGGGAACGGCTTCCACTGCGCGTCGAGGTACGCGGCGGCGACCACGCGGCTGGCGTCGTCGAGCACCTGGCGCGGGCACTGCGAGACCGGCGTGAAGGAGCCGTCGCCGTTGGCGCGCTGCGGGCAGTAGAACGGCAAGGTGTTCGGGTCGGCGGTCTGGTTGAAGGTGGCCGTCGAGTCGATGATCCCTTCGTAGAAGGACTCACCGCCGAACAGGATGCGGATCGCGTGCGGCAGGTTGACGTCGAGGTCGATCGTGCCACCGATGCGCTGGATGTACTGCGGCGTGAACCCGAAGTGCAGGCCGCCGATCGGCGCGGTGGGCGACGCGGGAAAGAAGTTCGACGCCGCGAAGAGCTGGATGTCGTACTGGCGGACGAACTGCGTGTAGTAGCCCTTGACCGCCAGCCCCAGCTTGTCCTTGAGGAAGCGGTCCTTGTACTCGGCGATGCCGTAGCGCTCGTAGTGGTTGATGGTGTCGTTGATGGTGACCGCGTTGGCGAACACCAGCTGCGGGTGGTTGTCGCCGACCGGGACCATCCAATACAGGCTGAACTTCTCGTAGGTCAGCTTGCCGTCGACGGTGAACAGCCAGCTGCGATACGGGTCCTGACCATTGTTGGTGCCGTAGATGGCCAGGCCGGCCGGCTGCGGCGCCGGCGAGGCCGCGATGTACTGCGGGATGTTCTGCACCGTGCCGATGTAGCTCTCGTAGCTGGCGTGGGCGAACAGCTTGAGCTTGCCCTTCAAGAAGGTCTTGCCGAACAGCGCATAGCCCTTGAAGTCCTGCTTGTTGCCGGGCCCGTCGCCATAGCCGGCGCTGAACTCCAGGCCGTTGACGTCCTCGGCGTCCTTCGAGATCACGTTGACGATGCCGAGGAACGAGTTGGCGCCCCACAGCACGCCGCCGGGGCCGGTGACGATTTCGAGTCGCTTCACGCTCTCCATCGGCAGCGTGCGGTTGAAGCTGTTGATGTTGCCCCACGGATCGAACATCGAGACGCCGTCGTGCAAGAGCAGCGCCGACTGCACCACGCCGCGCACCGTCGGCAGCCAGACCTGGTTGCCGATCGCGTAGGTCTCGTTCCAGCCTGGGACGGTGGTGAGGGCCTGGTTGATGAACTTGAAGCCACGAGCCTTGATGTCGTCGGAGGTGATGATGGTGATGATCGCGGGCGCTTCCTGAACGGTGGTCACGCCCTTGGCGGCCGAGGTCACCACGTTGGCGAGATCGATCTCGCGATCGACGTCGAGCGCGATCTCCGGCTCGCCCTCCTTGCCCGACGGTGCGGCCACCGGTTCGGGCAGGGCCACGTCCTGTGCGTAGGCCGCGCTCCCCAGGAGGAGGGCGCCGGCGAGGATCAATCTTTTCATCGTGTGGCGCCTCATCTTACTGGTCCACGATGATGAACTCGACGCGACGGTTCTTCGCGCGAGCATCCGCAGTGTTGCGTTTATCGAGCGGCCTCGAGTCGCCGTAACCGACCGCCTGGAGACGGCCGTCCTCGACGCCCTTCCGGATCAGGAAGTCACGCACCGCCTCTGCGCGGCTCTGCGAGAGCTGCTGGGCCTTCTTCTTCGACTCGCTCGAGTCCGCGTGACCCTCGATGCGGATCTTCTTCACCTGCGGGTTCGACTTGATCTTGTCGGCGATCTTGTCGAGCAGCGGGGCCGACTTGGCGGAGATGATCGCCTTGCCGGTCTCGAAGGCGATCGCCTCGGGAAGATCGATCTTCTCGTGGCCCATGACCACCGTACCGCCCGAGTCCGGGCACCCGTCCTCGTCGTCGACCCCGTTGAAGGTCTCCGGCTCGTTCGGGCACTTGTCGGCCACGTCCGGGATGCCGTCGCCGTCGTTGTCGGCGTCGGGGCAGCCGTCGTCATCTTGGAAGCCGTCGCGATCTTCCGGATCGTTCGGGCACTTGTCCTGCGCGTCCGGGATGCCGTCGTGATCGTTGTCGAGATCCGGGCAACCGTCTTGATCCTGGAAGCCGTCCTTGTCCTCGGGCTCGTTCGGGCACTTGTCGAGCTTGTCGGGGATGCCGTCCTGATCGTTGTCCGGATCCGGGCAGCCGTCCTCGTCGTCGAAGCCGTCCTTGTCCTCGGGCTCGTTCGGGCACAGGTCCTGCGCATCCGGGATCCCGTCGTTGTCCGAGTCGAGACCGCCGCCGCCGACCGAGCCGCGGCCGCCTTCGACCGGCGCCCAGGTGATGCCGAAGAACGCGCGATAGTCGTCGTGGCGGTTGGCCGAGGCGAACACGCCCGCGCCCGCGCCCGCGGCGACGATCAAGTCCTTGGTGGGGAAGAACTGCAGGCCGCCCACCACGTCGGCGGTGTAGTCCTTCTGCTCGCCGACCAGCGGGATGTAGCCGAACACCTCGGCGCCCAGGCCGACCCAGTGCACGAACCGGTAGGCGAGGCCGACGCCCCAGGTCAGCTCATGGCCGACGTCGAGCAGAAGGTGTGGCTTGGGGAGCTGCGCCGCCTGGTCGAGCGGATCGTAGACCTTGGTCTCTTCGCGAATGATCGCGCCGATGTTCAGGGCGACGGTGATCGGGCCGCGGGTGAGATCCGCGATCAGGTTGGGACGGAAGGTGAAGTTGGTGTCGCCGAGGAAGGCCGCGTCGTCGCCGAACGGCAGCGTCACGATCGCCGCCGCAGCCATCCCGAACATCCCCTTGCGGAAGATCTTGGCCTTGAACCCGATACGCGCGTCGAGCGCGGTGGCGTCGGGCGGCGGCACGTTGGTGAACTTGTCGTTCACGTAGAAGCCGGTGCGAGTGAGCGTCTTGTCGGAGGCGGTGCCGTACAGGCCGTAGGCCGGCGTGTAGTTCTGCGACGAGACCGGGAAGTCGAGGATCAGCTCGAGCCAGTTGGTGAGGCCGAGGTGCATGCCCAGGTTGATCGCGATCTGGCGATCCATCACCACCTGAGACTTGGTATTCATGTGCGTGCCGTCGTCGGTGACCAGCGACAGGCGCAGCGGATTGCCCGCGTAGTTGCCGTACAGCTTGAAGCCGAAGTCCCACTGGTGCGAGACCTCGGCGCGTTCCAGGGTGAAGATGCCGTAGCTGTCGACCGATGGGCGGAACAGCTGCGAGTCGATGCCGCGCTGCGCGTGCGCAGTGCCGCCGGTGAGCGCCAGCGAGGCCCACAGCGTGCCGGCGAGCACGAGGAGCGGGGCGCCAGATCGTCGCAGTCTCATCGAATCAGATCCCCCTGCTCACGAACGAGACCAGGCGCTACATGCACGACGGCGCCGTCGGCGACAACAGGCAGTTGTGGAACCGATCGACGAACAGCACGTGCGGCGCAGAGCCGCCCGGGTGCACGTCCCACTTGCACGTCGCCATTCCCCCCATGCCGTCGCTGCACATGCCGCCGTTGCCGGAGTAGATGCTGATGCTTGCGTCGGGAAACACTGCCCCAAAGCCGATCGCGCTGGTCGCCGTCAGCGACGTCATCATGGTGGACCGGGTGTCGAAGTAGTTGGCGGCCGCCACCACCGTTCCGCTGTCGGTGATCTTGACGCCCATCACGGGCTTGTTGTCGTCGGGGATGCGCAGGTTGGTCGCATCCGGCACCGGCAGGTCGAAGTATTCCGCCAGATAGATGCCGTTCAAGTCCCAATCCTTGCCGGTCTGGGTCTTCCAGCCGTCGATCACGGTCTTCTCGGTGACGTAGACGTCGACCTTGTAGGTCTTGCCGGCGGCCATCGTTTGCGTGCCGGCGGCGGTAAACTCGAGCGCGTTGCCGGTCGGGTCGGTGGACAGGATTGCGATCAGCCCCGAGGAGGGAAGCGTGATGTCGCTGAAGGCATAGCAGCCATTGTCGTCGATGGTTTCCTGAATGGACGGGCCGTTGGGATTGCTGAGGAAGGCGAGCGGCTCGTACGCGGCGACGCGCACCGTCTTGTCGCCCTTCTTGAACGCGGTGCCGGTGGCGAAGTCGTACAGGTTGCCGGTGACGCAGATCTTGCCGGGGCCCGGAGGCTTGCAGGTCACCGCGCAGCCGCCGCCGCCGCCGGTGCCGACGCAGATGCCGGTAGCCGGGTCGAATCCCGTGGTGGAGGGGTCGCACTTGACCCGCGACTGGCACACGCCGCCGACGATCTCGGCGGTGCCGCCGTCGACGTCACATTGGATGAGCTGCTTGGGCACGTCGGCGAGCACACAGCTCAGCGTGCCGTCCGCGGCCTGCACCTGTTTGGTGCCCGCGCCGCAGTTGGGGCTGTTGCAGCCGCTCCACGCGACGGACACGCCGACGACGGCGACGAGCACAAGCAGGGCTTCAACCGACCGGGTCATTCGCTCCTCCTCAGACCTGCCATTGCCACCCAACCAGCGTCAGAACTGGACGTTGTCCTGATCCAAATTGACTTCCAGCGCCGCGGTTCCCGACGCCCCCCCCGTTGCGCCGAACGGCGCCGCGAGATCGAAGTGCACGACTTCGTTGCCGCCCGGATCGGGCGTACCCTGCACGTACACCGGCCCGCGATTCTTCGGGTCCACGAAGTCAGTGCCTGGCGCCATGCCGGCCGGCAGGGTCTCGGTGGTGATCCACAGCTCCTGAATGCCCGCGAGATTGACCGGCGAGTCGATCCGGATGCCGTCGAAGTTGCCCGGCGGATTGAGGGTCGTATACGAGAGGAAACCCCAAATGGTGCCGTGCAGCGGCGCGGTGAGCTGCGCCGGGTTGGGCGTGTACGCGAGCGGGTTTTGCCAGTACTCGGTGCAGGCGGCCAGGCGATCCGCTGCCGAGCTGTTGAAGGTGAGCGCCGAGAACGCGGCAGGCGGCGGGATCGGATTCCACGGTACCAGGCCGAGCAGGGTCGCGGTCTCGCGGCCGCAGTGCGAGCTCGGGTTGCCGCCCGAGCCGTCACAGATGCTGCTGGTGGTGAGCTGGCCGATGCGCGTGCGCACCTGGGCCGCCTGCTCCTCCGGCGACTGCGGCACGCCGTTGAAGGTCACCGGGGTCGGGTAGGCCGCGGCGCTGACCAGCAGGTTGCCCTTGCCGTCGATCATGCACTGGTCGCCCATCAAGACGGCGGGGCGGACCGTGAACCCGTTGAATGCGTGCAACTGTTTCTTGGTTACCGGGTCTACTACGTCGAAGATGCCGTTGACCCGGATGATGTCGTCGTTGGCGTCTCGCGACCACAGCTCGAAGTGGTCGTCGGCCCCGTTGGGCGTCACGCCGCTGAGCGTCATCTCGACGATCGTTCCGGCGAACGAGTTGGCGCTCAGGCTGTCGCAGCCGGTGCTGAAGAAGAGTGGGACCAACGCCAGCCGGACAATACTCCGCGACATTCAAGGCCTCCGGACGCCGGGGCTTATATAGCCGGCGTAGCGACGCTTATCCTAATTACACAGCGTGACGCGAATTGTACTCCAATTTCCAGATCGAAGTCAAGGTTCAGAAGTGGATCTTGCCCGAGACTTCAATGGAGTAAACGAACGCTGAATACTTTCCAGCCTCGTTATCCAGGCCGACCTGCGTTTTGACTATCCGGTCGGTTGGGCCGGCCGGAATAAAGGTTTCGAATGCGATGTCGCCGAACAGTTTCCACAGGCGCACGCCCAGCCCGGCCGCCAGCGTTCCCTTGGGGGCGTCGGTGTTCTCGCGGCGAACGGCGGCATCGGGGATGGCGTTGGAGTCGTAGGCGTAGCCGAGCCGCACCAGCACGTTCTTGGTGATGATGGTCTGCAGGCCGAGGTGAAACGAGTAGCTGTCGGAGAACTTGGTGACCTTGACGGTAGGCGGTAGCCCGGCCAGGTCGATGCTCAGCTTCTGCACCGAGGACCAACCGGTCCAGTCGCCCTGGACCGACGCCATGAAGCGCCAGTGCGGCTTGACCGCGATGCCCAGGCCCGCCGACTGCGGCCAGGTGATGCTCAGGCTCATGTCGCGGTTCATCGTCGCCGAGCCGACCTGCGAGACCGGGCCGGAGCCGGTGGTGGTGGCCGAGAGCGGCGTGCGATAGACCGCGCCGATGTCGATCATCTTGTGCGGCTTGAGCATGATGCCCAGCGTGGCGCCGATGCCCACGCCGGTGGCCGACAGGTTGGCGTGAAAGGCCGGCTCGAAGTCGTCGACGGAGAACGCGGTCACGCCGATGCGCAGGCCGGCGCCGATCGCCAGCACGTCGGTCACCTGGTACGAGAGCGCCGGCGTGATCTCGAAGTCGAGGATCTGCGAGCCGGCGATGCCGAGCACGGTCGGCTTGGTGGGATCGCCACCCGGCTTGGTGATGTCGCTGTGCGAAAAACCGATCGAGCCGCCGTAGGCCACGTGCGCCAACAGGCTGAGCGCGAAGCGGGTGGGCCTGGTCTTGCCGAAGCCGAAGCGCGTGCTCACGCCGATGATCGGCAGGAACGCGGGAGTGGTGTTCTCGGTGATCTTTCCGGTGATCCCGTTGGTGCCGAGCGGTGAGTCCGCCGACGGCGTGTAGCTGCGCTGGGTGATCACCAGCTCGCCGCCCAGGTAGATCTCGTTGTCGCCGAAGAACGCCGGACCGGCCGGGTTGTACCAGACCGCGGTCGGATCGTCGGCCACCGCGGTGTAGGCGCCGCCCAGGCCGATGGCGCGCGCGCCGACCAGGTTGGGCCGCGAGAGGCCGGCTGCGTGGGCGAGAGAAGGAGCGAGCAGCGAGAACGCGAGCCCGAGGGCCAACCCCTGGCTGCGTCTCACATGTCACCTCCGCCGGTGAGATCGGGCATCGGCTGGTCTCCGTCGGAGTCGAGCAGGTCGGGGCGTGCAAAGTCGAACTTGGGAAAGGCCATGTCGGTGGGGACGCTCATGTCCATGCCGGCGCACACCAGGTTCTGGCAGGTCTCTCCCAGGTAGCAGTCGGAGTCCTGCTTGCACGCCAGGCCGGGATACTCGTCGTGCGCCGCCGGGCAGCCGGGCATCAGCGACGCGGCGCCGCCGAGCAGCGTCAGGACCAACAGGATCTTGCGCATCAGAAGCTCCCCGCCGCGGAGAGGCCGGCGCTTCCGGGAGCGAGCGTGGGCGAGAGCGCCCACTTCTCCTTGCGGTGGGTCTCGCGGCGCGACGGATCGACGATGAACATGATCACCGCGGCGGCCAGGGCCGCGCCGCCCACCGACAGGCCGACGTAGGCGCCGATGGCGTAGTTGGCGCCGTCGTTCTTCTTCTTGTCGATGTCCACGCGCGAGGTGGTGGCGTGGTCCGCGGTGATGGTGTCCGCGTGCAGCTGGCTGTCGGCGATGCCGAAGCCGGCGCCCATCAGCGCGAGCCCGCCGGCGACGCCGACCAGCGACCAGGCGTACTTGCGATAGCTGCCCTTGGGCACCTCCGAGATCGGCTCGCCGGCGCTGTCGACCGGGGCCACCGGCCGCGGCACCTCGGCGAGCTTGTTCATGGTGAGCTCGACCTCTTGCCGCTGGCCGGGCTGCACCTCGACGCTGGCGTCGGCGCTCTCGAAGCCGGCGCGCTCGAGGTGGATGCGGTGCTTGCCGGCGGTGATCGGGATGGTGATCGGCGTCGAGCCGCGCACCAGGCCGTCGACGCGCACCGAGGCCTCGTCGGTGGCCTCGCCGCCGATCAGGTTGGCGCCGACGTGCAGATAGCTCTGCGCCTCGGCCGGGTGGTAGGTGCCGGTGGTGTGCTGCGGCCGATCCGGCAGCGGCGCCTGGCCGAGCTTGGCGCGGCACAGATCGATCTCGCGCCGCACGCGGTCGGTGTAGCGGCTCTCCGGCCGCATCTCGAGATATTTTTCGTACATCGGCAGCGCGTCCGCGCAGCGGTTGAGCGCGCGATAGGTCAGCCCGAGCTCGCGGTACGGGCCGGGCAGCGTCGGATCGGCCGCGATCGCCGCCTTGTACGACTCGGCCGAGCCTTCGTAGTCGCCGCGCGAGTAGCGCTCCTTGCCCTCGGCGTACTTCTTGCGCGCTTCGACCCCTTGCGGGCTGGCCGCGCTGGTCTTTTCTTCTTCCTCATCCTTGCCCGCCGCGCGAGCCAGGGAACCACCGACGCACACTGCGAGCAACAAGCCAATCCAGGTAGAGGTCCGCAAGGGTCCCTCCTTAACGATCAAGTCGGACTACTCTTCGGGATTGTCGTCCCAGATGTTGCCAGTCTGGTTCTTGCTCTTGGAGCTGGGGGTGCTGTTGGTCCTCGGGCCGCTGCGCGTCTGGTGCAAGCGGTTGCCGGCTTCGGCCGAGGCCTGGCCGCCCTGCGCGATGCGCAGGCGCGTGTCGATGGCCGGCGCGTCGCCGCGCTTGACCTTGAGCACCAGCGTGCCGCCCTTGATGGTGAGAGCGGCCGATTCCTCGTCGAGGACGCGCTTCCACGAGCGCGCGTCGTGCACCACGCGATCCATACCGGCGAGGATCAGATCGGCCTCCTGGATGCCGGCGAAGCGCAGGTTCGAGTCGTTGGCGACCTTGATGATCACCGCGCCTTCGGTCACGTCGTAGCGCCAGCCGAGCGACGGGAAGAAGCTCACCGCCTTGGCGCCCATCGCGGTCTCGGGCATGGAGTAGGTCTCGACCAGCTTCTCGAAGGTCGGCTTGGGGATCGCGTAGCGGATCGAGACCTGGTACTTGACGCCGCCGGTGGTCTGCAGCTTCTCCCAGTACACGTCGTTGCGCTCGGTGGGCGCCAGGCCCGACGAGGTCTTGCGCAGCGACTCGGCCACCCGCTTGCGCCCTTCGCGGGTGACGCGGCGCGCGCGCTCGAGCTCGGCGGCGTCGGCTGAGACGGTGGCTTTTTCGAGATCGCCGATCGCCTTCGAGCGGTGCCCCTCGAACTGCTGGCGCACGAAATCGATCCACTGCGGATCGCGGATCGACAGGCCGATCTGGTTGGCGACCTCCTCGAGCGCGCCGTTCTCCGCCTCGGCGAAGCCGTCGGCCTTGTCGTTCACCAGCGTCGAGTGCCCGACGAACAGCAGGCGATCGGCCTCGCGGAAGAACGTGTTGTCGACCCAGCCCGGCCGGGTGGGGTTGGAGGTCTCGAGCGTGGCCTGGACCTCGGAGCCCTCGCGGCCGCTCTGGTTCTTGTTCTTGTAGCCCTGAAAGACGATGAACCCGCCGCCCATCGCCACCACGATCGCGACCGCCACCAGCACGGTGGCCCAGCTGAAGCCGCCGCGCGCGACGCTCTGCGGCTGGCCCGGCAGCACCAGCGGCGCGGCCATGGCCGGACCCGAGGCCTTGGCGGCGAGCTGCTTCTTGAGCGCCTCTTCCTGGAAGTGCTTGAGCTGCTTCTTCAGCTCCTCGGGCACGTCCGGCTTCGGCAGCGACGGCAAATGCGCGAGCAGCGGCTCGGACGCGGCGCAGGTGGTCGGCCCTCCGCAGTCCAGGCACTTGAGCTCGGGCGGGGTGGCGAACTTGAGCACGTCGTAGTGCAGCGCCACGTCGATCTCGCGCGCGGAGGTGCTGCGGCAGGTCGGGCACGAGTACGGCATCGAGAACGTGAGCACGATGCCCTTGTTGGCCAGATCCTCGGTCTTGGTGAGCCGCTCGACGAACGCCGTCGGGCAGCCGACCAGCAGGATGCGGTCCACCGGCGCGGCGATCTGCGCCATGAGCTGCCGCCACTCGGCCGCGCCCGCCGGATCGATCTTGCCGATCCCCGACAGATCGAACATCACGTCGCCTTCGAGGCCCTCGGCGAGCTTGTTGGTGGGGAACGCGCCGTCGAGATCGCCGGACAGCTTCAGATAGGTGGCGCGCCCGTCGATCTGCTTCTCGATCTTGAGCTTGCGCGAGCCGTCGGCGACCGCGTAATTGAGCTTGGAGGCGAGGAACGCCGCCACGTCCGACGGCACCTCGACCGGCGGGTGGCCCTGCAGGAACGAGAAGAAGGTGAGCGGGTCCTCGTCGAAGTATTCCTGGTTGCCGCACGACTCGCAGGTGCGCTCGGGGAGCTTGCCGGTCTTGAGCTGCTCCCAGTCCTGCGCCACCTGCACCAGCCGGCGGCGATCGTCGTCGCAATAATCGCAGCGGTAGGGCGCATAGAAGGAGACCAGCTGACCGGCGCCGCCGAAGTTGGCGACCATGTTGAACTGATCGACCACCTTGGGCGCGCACTCGACGAACCACAGAGACGTGACCTTGGCGCTGATCCCGGTGATGAAGTCGACCCACTCGCGGATGCCGAACGAGGAGATGCGCTCGATGTCGGCCAGGTCGAGGACCAGCGTCCCGCCCTTGAAGCCGCTGGCGATCTTCTTGCCGTCGAACTGCTCGTCGATGGTCCCGGCGAGCTTCAGACAAGTGATTCCCCCGTCGGAGAACTTGTCGATCCGGAGCTTCTGTTTCGCTCCAGGATCCGTCGAGCCGGTGCGGGTCTGTGCGGGTTCCATCGTGTATTATTGCCCCTCGGGAAAATGGATCGTCTTCGGGAGCGTTTTGAACTCCCGCAGGTTCAAGTCAAGGTCGAACAGCCCGGTGACCCTGGTTTTCTGGCCCGCCACCACGTCGTAGAACAGCGCCGTCGTCGATCGATACGCCACCAACATGCCCAGCCCGGCGCCGCCGCCGGCGGTGTCCATCTGCCCGCTCTTGAGCGCGCGCACCAGGCCGCCGAACACGTGCTTGCGCTGCAGCCGCCCGAAGCGATCCTGCACCTCGATGGCGATGCGCACGCCGTCGGAGCCGACGCGCAGCACCGCGGCGTCCTCGGCGCCCAGCTTGATCTCGGCCTTGCGATCGTGGGCGAAGCGCGGCTTGCCCTCGCGATCGACCGGCGCGTCGAACAGCGCGTTCATGAGCAGCTCGTGCGAGAGCTCGCCGAGCATCTCGCCCACGCGCTTGGGCGCGCCCAGCCGGGCCACGAACGCGATCACTTCCTTGACCGCCGCGTCGCGCTCGGCGGCGTCGGTGAGCGAGAACGCGAAGCCGGCCGCGCCCCACGCCAGGTGCGAGTCGAAAGGCGCGCACTCGGGCGACAGCATGCGCTTGGCCACGTGCAGCAGATCGTCCTCGCGCGGCGGGACCTCGAAGGTCGGCCGGCCCATGAGCGCGACCAGCCGCGGCTCCTCCAGCGCCTTGGCCAGGTGTCGATCGAGCGCCTCCCCTGTATAGAGGATGGCTCTCATTCCGGGCTTCTCGCGTAGGAAGCGCATGACCAGATCGGCGTCAAAGGCGTCGGCGAGCACCAGATTGGGCTCGCCGAGGGTCGCGGAATCCACCTTTTCCGGCTCGTCATACTGTCTCGCCTCGAAGCCCGCACAGCCGAGCACGCGCGCGATCCGACGGTTCACCAGCTTGTTCCGCTCCAGTACAACCGCCTGAGGAAGAGTCATGCGCACCGTGATCAGGGCTATCGGGTCGGGTAATTGTACCGAAATTTTCTTACGGGGACAAGGAATGGCCGTGGTATTGTAAAACCGATCGACATGGCGATCTCGATTCGTTCCCCTGCGTTAACGGTGTGTGCGCTCCTCCTACTCGGCAGTGACTCGCGGGCGGCGGATGACGGCGTGTGGCTGGAAAAGGCGGCCGAGGCCGAGGTCATCCGCGGCAACTTCCCGTACGCCGCGACCCTGTTGCGGGGCTTGTCGGCGCTCCGGCCGCGCGATCCGTCGCCGATGTTCCGGCTGGCCGAGATCTACAAGCTGGCGGGACGTTACGAAGAGGCGATCGCCGCCTATCATGACTTCGCCTCGCGCAAAGCGGCCGATCCGGCGCGCAAGTCGATGGCCGAGAGCGAGGCCAAGCGCCTCGAAGACGCGCCCGAGCCGTTCAACGAGACCGGCTTCACGCAGCGCCCCGCGACCAATGAGGCCAAGCGCCTGTTCGACGAGGGGAAAAAGGACGCGCAGGTCAAGAAATACGACGCCGCCGTCGCCGAGCTGCAGGCCTCGCTGTTGCTCGATCCCGATCTGCCCGGCCCCTACCGGCTGCTCGGCGCAGTCTATGGTAAGACCGGCGACCGCGCGCAGGAGCGCCTGTTCTTGGCCGACTATCTGCGGGTCCGTCCCGACGGCAAGATAGCCGACACGGTGCGCGCACGGCTCACGGCGGAGAAGCTGCTCGGGACGGTCAGCCTGGACTCGTCGTTTCCGTGCACGCTGAGCTTCAACGGTCGCGAGACCGAGCTGAAGACCCCGCTCAAGGGCTTCGCGCTGCCGGCCGGGCGCTACAAGGTCGGCTTCAAGAGCGACAAGTACCAGTTCAACGGATATGCGCGGGTCGACGTTCAGGTCGGCAAAGAGACGCAGAAGAAGTACAATTTCGGAGTCGTCAACATCAAGCTCGAGCCGTGGGCGCGCGTGCGCATCGACGGCAAGGACGTCGGGTTGTTCGATGAGGTGGGCGTGCCGGAAGGCAAGCATCACGTGGAGTACAAGGCTCACGACGGGTCGAAGTCGAAGACCGTCGAGCTCGACGTGAAGGGTGGGGCGAAGGAGAAGCTCAGCTGGTAATGGAATCCCCCGGTCACACCGGCGGTCAGAGCAAGCTGCAGCCGGGCTCGCCGGCCGATCCGACCGCATTCGGCAAGTACCTGCTCCTCGGCATGATCGCGCGCGGCGGCATGGCCGAGGTGTATCGCGCCAAGACCCGCTCGGCGTCGGGCATCCTGGCCGCCGATCGGTTGCTGGCGATCAAGTGCATGCGCCCGCAGCTGGCCAAGGAGGCGCGCTTCGTCGAGATGTTCATCCGCGAGGGCAAGCTCGCGGTGCTGCTCGACAACGATTCGATCGTGCGCACCTACGAGATCGGTCGCATCGAGGGGCGCTACTTCATCGCCATGGAGTACATCGGCGGCAAGGATCTGACGCAGATTCTCCGTCGCTGCCAGGAGTCGAACCAGCGCATCCCGGTGCCGCACGCGTGCTACATCGCGGCCAAGATGTCCGAGGGCCTGCACTACGCGCACACCCGCGCGGATGCGGAAGGCCGGCCGCTCAACATCGTCAACCGCGACGTCTCGCCGTCGAACGTGCGCATCTCGTACGAAGGCGACGTCAAGCTGCTCGACTTCGGGATCGCGCAGGCGATGCTCAAGTTCACCTCCGAGATCGGCGTGCTCAAGGGCAAGTTCAGCTACATGTCGCCCGAGCAGATCCGCGGCATGCCGGTCGACGCGCGCACCGACGTGTTCTCGACGGGGATCATCCTGCACGAGATGCTCACCACCGAGAAGCTGTTCCGCGGCGACACCGAGTTCGCGCTGATGGAGAAGGTGCGCAAGGCCGACGTGCCGCCGCCGTCGAAGTTCAACCGGCGCGTGCCCGATGCGCTCGACAAGATCGTCGCCAAGGCGCTCGCGCGCGATCTGCCCGATCGCTATCAGTCGGCCAAGGAGCTGTCCGACGATCTGCACGCGTTCGTCACGCAGTACCGTTACAAGCCCGAAGAGATGACGGAGTTCATGCGCAACCTGTTCCGCGTGGACTACCAGAAAGAGGCCGACGAGATCGCGTCGTGCCAGGCGGCCACGCTCGACAACGAGCCGGAGATGAGCATCGAGTCGTCGCTGGTGGTGGCCGAGCCGACGCCGCCGGTGGGCACCATGAACCCGCCGCCGCGGGATGCCGACAAGCGCACCACCGGCCCGCGCGAAGCGATCGGCCGGATGCCCGCGGACGACACGTCGCCTACCAGCGTACCTCCCGGAGACACCGGGCCCGCCTCGACGCCGGGTCCGGGAAGTGGGGACGGGTTCTTCTCGCGCCTTCGTAAGAAGTTCACCAAATAGGCGCGAAGGTGCTTGCTTTGCAAGCTTGCTCACGTCTGTTACAATCGACCGTCGCATGATTGTGTACGTGACCCATGGCTGAGGGTAATGGGGCATCGCCGCCATCACCACCGGCCGCGTCGGCCCGCCGCGGACCCCCGCCGGTGCCACGCACGTCCGGCGAGCCCTCTTCCTCGCCGGCGATCGACGTGCGCGCGGTGAATGAGTCGCCGCTCGAGGAGCTGCTCGCGCTGGTCACCGCCGAGGCAGAGGCCAACGATTCGAAGAAGCGCGGCGCGGATCTGCGCGCGCGCGCTGCGCTGTTGCACTGGGCGGCGCACGGCGATGCGCAAAAAGCGCTGGCGCTGATCGAGAAGGTCGACCACCCGCTGGTGCCTTCGATCAAGCTCGCGGCGGCGCTCGAGAACGGCGACGACAAGCTGCTCAACCTGTGCGTCGCCGACGCCAAGAAGCGCAACGACAAGGCCGATCTGCTCGATCTCGGCGGGCTGCTACTGTGGCGGCTCAGGGACGCGCCGACCGCGGCGGAGCTGTTCAAGCAGGCGGGCGACGAAGGGCTGACCGGGCGCCGCCTGGCGCTGGCTGTAGCCGGCAACTGGGGCGAGCTGGTCGATTCGCTCGCCGAGAGCGAGAAAGACGAGCGCGCCGTCGGGGAAGCGCTGGCCGAGGCGGCGGCCGCGGCGCACGATCGCCTGGCCGATCCGACGCGCGCGCGCGAGCTCTTGCTGCGCGCGTTCGACAAGGCGGGCAAGGCGCCCGAGTCGCCGTACGTGATCGAGCGGCTGCTCGAGGTCGATCCGGAAGGCGCCTCGCGCGCCGTCGAGGTCTACCGCGCGCGGCTGCTGGCGCTCGGCCAGGGCGACTCGCGCCACGCGGCCGAGCGGTTGGCGACGATGTACCTGCTCGCCGTCGCGTACGAGCGCGCGGGCGCCGAGGCCGAAGCGGCCGCGCAGATGGAGCAGCTCACCACGCAGCTCGGCGACACGCGCGACGAGGGGGCCGCCTACGGTGCGGTCCTGGCATGGCGCGGACGGGCCAGGCTGGAAGCGGCGCGCGGCGAGTGGGCGCGCGCAGCCGAGGCGTGGGAGCACCTGTCGCAGCTCAATTCGTCGCCGCCGTGGTCGAACGCGTATCTGCGGCGCGCGGCCGAGGTGTGGGACGCGCGGGTCGGCGATCCGGCGCGCGCCGAGGTGCTCTACGATCGCCTGCACACCGCCAACCCGGCTGACGCAGCGACGGCGCACGCGCTGTTGCGGCTGCGCCTGTTGCGCGGCGCGGCGGCCGAGGCGGCGCAGGTGCTCGAGGCGCACGGCAAGGCGCACGTCTCGACGGAGGCGCGCAAGACCGGCGGGCGCGAGCTCGGGTTCGCGGCGCGCGCGGCCGAGATGCATCCGGATGTGCGCGGCACCGGCGGCGTGACCGCGCTGATCGCGCGCTGGCGCGATGCGGTGGGCACCGAAGGAGATCGCTCGTCGCTCGAGGCGCTCGCGCGCGCGTATCGCCGCGCCGGCGATCGCGCCAAGCTGGTCGACACCTACAAGCGTCTGGGCGCGATCGTCGACGCCCGGCGCGCGTCCCCGTACCTAGGCGTGGCGGCGGCGCTGCAGCTCGATCTCGGCGATACGCACGGCGCGGAGGAGACCTTCAAGGCCGCGGCCGATCGCGAGCCCGACGATCTGTTGCTGCAGGCCGGGCGGGTGGCGCTGTTCCGACGCGCGGGCAAGTACCCCGATCTCGCCGCGGCGCTGGCCACCTTGATCACGCTGGTGAAGTCGAAGGAGGCGCAGGCGCGGCTCTATCGACAGCTCGCGCGCGTCGCCGGCGAGAACCTGGGCGACACCAACACCGCGCAGAACAGCTACGAGAAGGCGCTCGAGCTCTCGCCGGACGACGTGACCACCCTGCACGCGTTCGCGCGGCTGTGCGGCGAGACCGGCCGTTGGGCGCGCGCGGTCGAGCTGCGCGAGCAGGCGGCCAAGTCGGCCAACGTGGCGCGCGCCGCCGCGCTGTTGTGCGAGATCGGCGACATCTACGTCGACAAGCTCTCGGACGACGAGAGCGGGCGCAAGGCCTACGAGCGCGCGCTCAAGAGCGACGAGCGCTGCCTGCCCGCGCTGCAGGCGCTGGCGGTCCTGCACCGCCGCCACAAGCGCGTCGGCGAGCTGATCGAGGTGCTCAAGCGCGAGCTCAAGCTGGCGCCCGACAAAGATCGCCAGCTCGAGCTGTACATCGATCTCGCCAAGGCGGCGGAGGGCGAGCACGGCGACACCCAGGTCGCGATGGGGGCCTATCGCGACGCGCTGCGCATCGATCCGGCGCACACCGCGGGGCTCACCGGCATCGAGAAGCTGTGCCGGCGCGAGGGCGCGTGGGACGTGCTCGCCGAGGTGCTCAAGCGCGCCCCGTCGAACATCAAGTCGGTGCGCTCGCTGGCCGAGTCGCTCGAGCGGCTCGAGCGCTGGGAAGAGCTGGCCGAGGCGCGCGAGACCGAGCTGCAGATCCTGCTCGGCGCGCCGCTGTCGGGTGCGCGGGACGAGGCGCGCGAGGTGGCCCGCGCCGGGCGCGCGCTCGCCGAGTTGTACGAAAAGCGGCTCAACGATCTCGACGCGGCGGCGCGCGCGTGGCATCGCGTCGACGAGGCGGACCCGCAGGACACGCAGGCGGCGCGCGCGCTGCAGCGGATCTACGAGTCGCGCGGGCGCTACGCGGATCTGGCGGCGGCGGTGGAGCGCGAGCTGCAGATCGGCGATCGCGATTCTTCGAGCATGGTCATCGACACCGAGCGCCGGCTCGAGCTGTGGCTCAAGCTGGGCGAGATCCGCAAGTCGCGGCTGTCGCGTCCGGAGTCGGCCGCCGAGGCGTACGAGAAGGCGCTGCAGCTCGATCAGGGGCAGCACGAGGCGCTGGCGGCGCTGGCCGAGATCTACGCGGCGTCCAAGCGCGGCGAGGATCTCAACCGCGTGCTCGACCTGCGCGCGGCGGCGACCACCGATCCGCAGCAGCGCGCGGCGGTGCTGCAGCAGAAGGGCGATCTGCTCGAGCGCTCCAACGATCTCGACGGTGCGCTCAACGCCTACGCCGAGTCGTTCAAGCTCGATCCGGCCAGCCGCGCCTGTTTCACCGCCTACGAGCGCGTGTGCTACCGCCGCGAGAAGTGGCGCCAGGCGATGGAGCTGTACGACTCCGCGATCAAGCTGGTCGAGGTGCAGCGATCGCGCGCGTACCGCCTGGCCGATCTGTACGCTCGGCGCGGCCAGCTCCAGCTGCAATATCTCGGGCAGCCGGGCGAGGCGGCCGCGTCGTACCTGCGCGTGCTCGAGCTCGATCCCGAGAGCGACACCGCGCAGACCGCGCTCGAGCGCATCTTCTCGGCGCAGTCGGATTGGGCCGGGCTGATCGGCGCCTATGAGCGGCGCGCCGAGCTGGTGAAGGATGACGTCAAGCGCGTCGAGATCTTGCGCCGCGCGGCGCGCGTGGCGGCGGCCAAGCTGAAGGATGCGGTCGAGGCGGCGCGGCTGTACGGCCGGCTGCACTCGGTCGATCCCACCGACTCCGAAGGGCTCGACGCGCTCGAGCGCCACTACGAGCGCACGCGCGACTGGGAGAAGCTGGTCGGCGTGCTCACCACGCGCCTGTCGCTCACCGCCGGCGGCGACGAGGCGATCGCGCTGTACCTGCGCATCGCGCAGATGTGCGAAGAGGGCCTGCGCGACGCCGAGCGGGCGATCGAGGCCTATCGCAAGATCCTCGACATCGCGCCGTCGCACAAAGAGGCGATCGAGGCGCTCGGCCGGCTCTACGAAGGCACCGAGAAGTGGGCCGAGCTGGTCGAGGTGACGCGGCGGCAGATCCGCATCGTCAACGATCGCGCGCAGAAGGCGATCCTGTACTTCAAGTGCGGCTCGGTCATGGAGTCGAAGTTCGGCAAGGAAGACGACGCGATCCGCTACTACGACGCGGCGATCAAGACCTCGCCGTCGTGCCTGCCGGCGGTGCACGGCTTGCGCGACTTGTACCTGCGCAAGGAAGACTGGCCGCGCGTGATCCAGACGCTCGAGCTGGAAGCCAAGCTGTGGACCGAGGACAAGGAGCGCGCCGGCGTGTTCGCGCACATCGGTCAGATCTACGGCGACAAGCTGGGCGATCAGGATCGCGCGATCCAGTATTACGAGTCGGCGCTCACCGTCGACCGCGAGTGCCTGCCGGCCAATCGCGCGCTGTTCGAGCTGTACTTCGCGCGCGAGGAGTTCCAGCGCGCGCTGCCGATCGCGGTGATCCTCACGCAGAAGGTCACGCGCGAGGGCGATCCGGTCGAGCGCTCGGAGTTCTATCGCAAGCGCGCGATCGTCGCCGATCGCACCGGTGACAAGCGCGCGGCGGCGGAGAGCCTGGTGGTGGCGCTGGAGATCCGGCCGGAGAATACCGAAGCGCTCGATCACCTGGTCGCGCTGTGCCGCGCGGCGCCGGAGTCGTACGACTTCATCGCCACCTTCCGCGAGCTGGAGAAGCTGTACCGCAAGCGCGACACCACGTCGCCGCTGGCGCGCGTCTTGACCGCGCAGGGCATCTTGCGCGAGCGCCAGTACGAGATCGACATGGCCGAGCAGATCTACCTCGAAGGGCTCAAGCTGGCGCCCGACGAGTATCTGGTGGTCGACGCTCTGGTGAGCTTGCACGAGAAGCTGCGTCGCTTCGACGCCGGCGCGGTGGTGCTCGAGGCGTTCATCGAGCGCGCCAAGGACAAGGCCTCCAAGTCGTCGGCCCGCTTCCGGCTGGCCGAGCTGTACGGCGACGGAGCGATGGATCCCAAGCGCGCGGCGATCACGCTCGAGGAGCTGCTCGAGGAAGATCCCGATCATCGCGAGGGCTTCTTCCGCTTGGCGCAGGAGCTGTACCTGCTCGGGCGCTACGCCGAAGCGCACCGCGCGTGCGAGCGGCTGATCCAGCTGGCGGCCGCGCCGGGCAAGACCGTGCCGCCCGAGGAGCTGGCGCGTTACTACGACTATCTCGGGCGCATCGCCGAGGCGGCGGGCGATTCGGCGGCGGCGGCGCGCGCGTATCGGCGCGCGATCGATCTCGATCCGGCGTATGCGCCGTCGTGCCTGGCGCTGGCGCGGCGCGCGGCGTCGGCGGGCGATCGCAAGCACGCGCAGGAGATCATCGACGACGCGCTGCGCGCGGCCGAGAGCCGCGGGCCACAGATGGAGCTGCCGCTGCGCCGCGGCGAGGCGCGCTTCTACGTGGCGCTCGGCGACAACGCGCGCGCGGTCGAGTCGTACCGCCAGGTGCTGGCCAAGATGCCCGACAGCCACGACGATCGCGTGGCGATCGCCGAGCTGTTGGCTTCGAACAACCAGACCCTCGGGGTCGCGCGCGAGGAGCTGATGCTGGTGCTCGGCGCCGACCTGCGCCACGTGCCGGCCTATCGCCTGCTGATGCTGGTCTACCAGCGCGCCGGCGATCTCGAGCGCGCCTCACGCGTCGCCACCATGCTCTCCCTGCTCGGCTACGCGGAGCCCGGCGATCGCACGCCGACCTTCCGCGCGATCGTCAAGCGCGGCACGCTGCCCGAGGAGCTGCGCCGCCAGCGGCTGCTTCCGCCGCCGGTGCTGGGCGCGTTCACCGAGGCGCTCAACGCGGTCCGCGAGACGCTCGACGACGTCTACCCCGGGCCGCAGATCGACGGCGCGGTGCCGGTGGCGCAGGTCGGCGACCCGGGCTTCAAGGTGTGCGTGGTCGATGCGCAGCGCTTGTTCGGCGTGCAGCCCGAGGTGTTCGTCGCGCCGGCGGTGCCGGGCGGGGTGATGCTGTTCGATCTGCCCAAGCCGACCGTGTTCGTGCAGGCCTCGCTGATCGAGCAGCCGGACGGCGAGCGCCGCTTCCTGCTCGGGCGCGCGTTCGAGCCGCTCCGGGGCGGCTACGGGCTGATCAACCGGCTGCGCACGCAGGCGCAGCGCGGCGAGGTCGGCCATCTCCTCGAGCAGCTCATCAAGCCGGAGCAAGATCGCGAGCCGCAAGCGCAGGAGTTCGTGCGCGCGCTCTCGCGCAAGGCCGGCAAGGCGGTCGAGAAGCTCTCGGGCGCGGCGCCCGGCGCGACCATCGAAGGTTGGTTCGCGGCGCTCAACCAGGCCGCCGATCGGGCCGGCCTCCTCGCGTGCGACGATGTCGGCGCGAGCGCGCGCATGCTGGCGCGCCTGGGCGGCGAGGAGCTGGCGGCCGACGGCGGGCTGGCGCTCGGTCAGGTCGCGGGTGTGGCCGAGCTGGTCCGCTTCTATCTATCGGACGCGTATAACGAGCTGCGCTCGACCCTGGGCGATCCGACGGGGCGATTGTAATGAGGCTGACAACGTGACTGGACAGAAGCACAACCACGTTCTAAACTGGCGGCGACCATGAATCCCAAGTTCCAGGCATCGGTGCAGAACCGGGAGGACGTCACGTACGTCAAGCTCTCGGGAGTGATCGACGAAGACAATGAGCTCGGCACGTTGGCCGACAAGCTCGGTGGCGGCACCGCGGTCATCGACGTCTCGGAGATCGAGCGCATCAACTCGTGCGGCGTGCGCGACTGGGTGAACTGGCTCGGCAAGGCCGAGAAGGGCGGGGCGAAGATCGTCCTCGTCGAGTGCTCGCCGGCCATCGTCGCGCAGATCAACCTGGTCAACAACTTCACCGGGCAGGGCGTCGTAAAGTCCTTCTATGCTCCGTATTTCTGCCCGAACTGCGACCTCGAGAAGGTGCTGCTGGTCGAGACGCGCGACATGCACGGCACGCAGCCGTTCAAGGCGCCGTCGTGTCGCTGCGACGAGTGCGACGGGCCGATGGACTTCGATGACATGGAAGAGTCCTACTTCGCGTTCCTCGGCAACGCGAAAAAGATCGTCACCGACGCGCGCGTCGACAGCGTGATCAACGAGTTCACCCCCACCGACGGCGACCGCAAGATCCGGCCGCGCTCGTCGGGCAGCGGGACCAACCCGGGGGCCAATCAGTCGAAGTCGGGCGGATCGTCGGCAGGCGGCTCGCTGCCCTCGATTCCGTCGCTGCCGAACATCAGGCAGAGCATCGGCGGCACCGGCACCGGGCCGGGCCTCTCGTCGGTGTCGGGCATCAACGGCTTCGGCGGCGGATCTTCCGCCTCGGGCGTGCGCTCGTCGGCCGCCGCCGCGCTGGCCGAGCTCGAAGCGCGCCGCGCGCAGACCGCGCCGGTTCCGCTTCAGCCTCAGCGATCGAACGCTGCGTGGATCGTGGTGGTGATCTTGATCGTCGTCGCGGTTGGATTGCTGGCGTTCGTGATGTTCGGCGGCAAGCGCTAGGCAGTCGTTAGATCGTAAGACCCTTCTTGTAGGCGAGGAGCTCTTTCTGGACGCGTAGCAGCGTCTGGTTGGAGTCGAGCAGCTCCTTGGTGCGCGAGCGGATCTGACCGGCCAGGCGCTCGCGTTCCTGCGCCTCGGTGTCGAGCATCTCCTGGTACTTCACCTGCACTACGGCTTCGTCGGTGACGTCGCGCTGGATCTCGAGCGCGCCGACCGGGTTGCCGTTCTCGTCGAGGATCGGGATGGCCGACAAGATGAAGCGCATCTGCTTCTCGGCGCCAGCCGGACGGCCGTCGATCTCGTCGAGGCGGACACTCTTTTTCTCGCCCCAGCACTGCTGCGCGATGCACTTGTCGCGGCAGATGTTGAGCGCCAGCACGTCGTAGCACTTCTTGCCCTTGAGCCCGCGCGCGATGTTGCGCGGCAACAGCGAGAAGAACGCGCGGTTGAAGTCGACGATGTTTCGTTCGTTGTCGCAGACGAAGTACGAATCGATGATGACGTCGCTGATGGTCTTGAACTGGGCGAGGAAATTCTCGAGCGCACTCATCGTGTAAGTATTGTAACGAACATTGACCTCGACGGCAAGTGCCTGTAAACTTGGCGAACTTAGTCCTCTCGACATACGCCCTGGGGGTAGGGAACGCCATGGAGAAACGGCGCGGAGCATCCATCAGCGTCAAGATGATCGCGACGTCGACGCTGCTGATTCTGGTCATCGTCGCGTTGTTCGGCACCTTGAACGTAGTCAACACCGGGCGAGTGTTCGACGAGGCGGCGTTGCGATCACGCGACGCCTTCGTCCAGTCGCTGCAGCGTCGCGGTCAGGCGCAGGCGAAGGATCTGGTCCAGGCGTCCAAGACCGCCATCCTCGGCAACGACTTCAAGACGCTGCAGGAGTTCGTCCCCGAGATCGGGAACGGCGACCCCGAGGTGGCCTACGTGTTCGTCGCCGACGAGACCGGCCAGGTGATGGCGCACTCCAACACCAACCTGAACGGCAAGCCGATCACCGACGCGACCGGCAAGGAGCTGCTAGCCGCCAAGACCGAGGTCACCAAGGAAGTGCAGGGCTCGACCGGCAAGCAGTACGTGTTCTCGCGGCCGATCGTGCAGGACTCGCTGCGCAAGGGCACCGTGGTGCTCGCCTACTCGCTGCAGCTCCTCGAGAGCAGCCTGCAGAAGATGGTGGCGGAGAAGGAAGCGGCGTTCCAGTCGGCGTGGATCCGTACGGCGCTGATCGGCTTGTTCTTCGTGCTGGTCGGCACGGCGCTGGCGATCTTCCAGGGGCTGCGCATCTCGCGGCCGCTCAAGATGCTCGCCTGGCGCGCCGATCAGATCGCCCGCGGCGATCTCGAGACCCGCGTGGAGATCTCGTCGAACGACGAGATCGGGATGCTCGGCGAGAACTTCAACTACATGGCCGACCGCCTGCTGATCCTCATGCGCGAGACCGCCGAGAAGGCGACGCTCGAGAAGGAGCTGGAGGTCGCGCGCACCATCCAGGAGACGCTGGTGCCGCCGACTGATCTGATGGTGCGGCCGTTCCTCAACCTGGCCGGCTACTTCATGCCCGCGACGGTGTGCGGCGGCGATTGGTGGACCGTGCACGACATGCCCGACGGGCGCGTGCTGGTGGTGATCGGCGACGTGACCGGCCACGGCGTTCCGTCGGCGATGATCACCGCGGCGGCCAAGGCGGCGTGCGACGTGGTGCGCGCCACCGAGGGCTCGGCGCTCACCGTCACGCGGCTGCTCGAGGTCATGAACCACGCGATCTTCGAGAGCGCCAAGCGCAAGTTCGTGATGACCTGCTTCGCGTCGATCATCGATCCGAAGGTGCGGACCATCACCTACGCTAACGCCGGCCACAACTTCCCGTACCTGTTCCGGCCCGGCGCGCCCGACGGCACCGACTTCCAGGTGCTCATGTCGCGCGGCAATCGTCTCGGCGATCTCGAAGATTCGGCCTACGCCGAGAAGGTGCACCAGCTCATGCCGAACGACGTGTTGGTGTGGTACACCGACGGCATCGTCGAGTGCGAGAACGATCGCGGTGAGGAGTACGGCGAGAAGCGATTCCGCGCCGCCATCCGGCGCGCCTCCGACCTCGACCCGGTGGCCATGCGCGAGAGCGTGGTCGGCGCCGCCGGGCAGTTCTTCGGAGACCGCGCACGCAAGGACGACATCACGATGGTGTTCGCCCGCGTCAACACGGGAGCGTGAACGTCATGAAACGTCTCGTCGCCCTGCTCTTGCTCGGTGGGACCGCGTACGCCGGCGGGTCGGGCTCGGCCGACTCTGCCGGCAAGACCGCGTTCGACCTGGGCATGACTTGCCTCACCTCGGATGACTTTCCCTGTGCCGAACAGAAGTTCGTCGAGGCGATCGCGGCCGATGCGACGTATGCACCGCCGTACCCCAGGCTCGCCAGCATCTATTACAAGAACAAGAAATACAAAGACGCGGTCGCGCTCCTGCACCGGGCGCCGGCGACCGGCGAGCCGAATGACTTGCTCGACATCAAAGAGCAGCTCGGCCTGGCGCTCTACAAGACCGTCAGCCCGCCGCCGGCGGAGGCGATCAAGTTGCTGGAGGAGGTGGTCGCGCAGTCGCCGGTCAGTTTTGCCGCGCAGCTGCAGCTCGGCCAGCACTTCCTCAAGATCGATCCCAAGAGGGCGGCGGTCGCGCTCGAGGGCTATCTCAAGAGCCGGCCGGCCAACCTGGTGACCACCGACGAGCAGATCCACAACTTGCTGGGCACCGCGTACCTGCTCGCCAAGGAGTGGGATCTGGCACAGAACGAGTTCCAGGGGCTGCTCAAGACCAAGCCCAACGAGGTCGCCTACAAGCTGGGGCTCGGCACCGCGTACGTCGCCAAGGAAGAATGCTCCAAGGCGATCTCGTTGTACGAGGGCATCCTGGGCAAGGCGCCGCAGCAGCCGAGCATCTACTACAACCTCGGCAAGTGCTACCTCAAGGTGAACCGCGCCACCGACGCGGAGCGCGAGGCCACGCTGTACATCAAGTCCAAGGGCACGGACATCAAGGGCTACGTCCTCCTGGGCGACGCGCAGTTCGCGCAGAATCAGTACGCGAAGGCGCTCGGGGCCTATCAGGGCGCTGCGAACATCGACAAGAACAATACGTCGGTGGTGTCGAAGATCGGCAAGACCGACGTGAAGCTGAAGAACTACGATGCGGCCATCTCGGAGCTCGAGCGGGCGGAGGCCACCTCGCCGAACGACGTCGACATCCTGTGCGCCGAGATCGAGGCGTACGCCGCCAAGAAGAACAACGCGAAGCTGGAGGCCAAGGCCGGCAAGCTGGCGCCGATGACCAAGGATGCGCAGGCGCTCGCGTGCGCGGCCAAGGCCTACTACGAAAACGGCAACGACGAGAAGGCGATGGTCACCTTGCAGTCGTCGATGGCGCTCGATCCGAACTCGGGCGAGACCAAGAGCACGCTGGTCAAGGTGTACAACCGCCAGGCGGGCAAGCATGTCGACAAGGGCGAGTTTGCCAAGGCGCAGATGCTGCTCGTCGACGCCGAGAAGCTGCAGGGCGACAACGTGCAGACCAACCGCAACCTCGGGCTGGTGTACGTGTTGGCGAAGAAGTGCGCCGAGGCGGAGCTGCCGCTGTCGAAGGCGCTCAAGAAGTCGCCCAACGACATCGTCTCCAACCGGTTGATGGGACGCGCACTGAGCTGCCAGTCGAAGCGCAAGGACGCGCGCACCGCGTACGAGAAGGCGGCGCTGGTCGCGCTCAAGACGCGCGGGCAGGATCTGGCGAACGTGTACACCGAGCTGGGGCCGATCTACGTCGAGGACCACGTACTCCCGACCGACGGGCTCCTCGATCAGGCGGTGACGGTGCTCGAGACCGCGGTCAAGGAGGCGGGGCCGTCGCAGGTGGGGCAGGTGGCGATGCGCAACCTGTCGAGCGCGTACCTCAAGCGCGCGCAGGAGCGCATGCGCGACAAGCAGTGGGAGCCCGCGCTCGAGGACATCGTCAAGGCGGAGAACTCGCCGCCCAAGGGCATCCTCACCAACAAGGAGCTGGCCGGGATTGCTTGCCTCGAGTGGCAGGCCGCGCAGGCAGCCAACAAGACGCAGCAGGCCGAGGAGGCGACCGCCCGCGCCAAGACGCTCGCCCCGAGCATCCCGGGTGGCTGCGCGCTCAAGCCGCCGTTCGACAAGCTGTGGCAGCTTCCCGAGGCGTACTCGAAGTATCGCGACGGGCAGAGCCCGGCCAAGCGCGAGGAGGCGGCCAAGCTCCTTCAGGCCATGTCGCAAAAGAATCCGACCATCGAATGGCTCAAGCAGCTCCTGCGCTCCGACTTCGAGCTGCTCGCGTTCGATTATTGGCAGCGCTCCGACGAGAAGAAGGCCGAGGCCAGCCTGCGCAGCGCGGGCAAGGTGGTCGTCAAGGGCGGTGACAAGCGGGATTGGGAGCACAACCTCGGCGTGATGGACCTGTTCTACGGGCGGTTGCCGCAGGCGGAGAAGGCCTTCGACGCGCTCAACGGCAAGCCGGGCGAGGCGCTGATCAACCTGGGCATCATCAAGGACAAGGCCGGCGACGGGAAGGCGGCGCTGGGGCTGTACCGGCAGGCGCAGGCCAAGGGCGCCCGCGGGCCGCGGCTCAAGGAGTGGATCGACGTGAAGCAGCGCATCTATGGAGGTGTCCCATGAGGCGCGCGCTGTTGACGTTGGCGCTGCTCGGGATGGGCGCGGGGACGGCGGCGGCCCAGCCGGCCAAGAAGCTGTTGATCGCGATCTACGCGCCCAACGCGCCGTTCGCGTCGGGCACCGATCAGTTCACGTTCATCCAGCGCCTCGCGGCGCAGATCACCTCGGCGGCAGGCGCGCCGGCGGAAGGCAAGTCGTTCGCGCGCGCGTCGGACTTCGACGCGGCGATCAAGGCCAAGCAGGTCGACTTCGCGGTGATCGACGGCGTGTACCTGGCGCAAAGGGGCGTGCCCTACAGCGTGCTGGCGGCGGGGACCACCGGCGGCGACACCGCGCCGAAGTGGGGGCTGTTCACCACCGCCCCCAGCATCGCCGACTTGCAGGGCAAGAAGCTGAGCATCGCCTCCACCGGCCCGCGTGACGAGGACTTCATCGGCAACGCGCTGTTCGACGGCGAGCTGGCGGTGAAGAAGTTCTTCGCCCCCGGGCTCAACCGGGCGCCGAACGTGGCCTCCGCCGTCGAGGCGGTCAAGCTGAACAAGGCGGACGCGGTGTTCGCGCCCGACTCGGAGTCGAAGGGCATGAAGAGCGTGTTCGACGCCGGCCGCATCCCCAACGCGGCCTTCTGCGAGGTGGGCAGCCACGACGCGGCGCTGGTCGGCAAGGTCAAGGCCGCGGTGCTCAGCCACGGCGTACAGGCGGCCATCGACGGCTGGAAGGCGAGCGACGCCGGCCCCTACAAGGCGCTGGCGGGCCGGATGGGCGCGCGCACCAAGCGCCCGGTGATGGCCGAGCCGGAGGTGGTCAAGATCGATGTGGACATGCTGGTGCCACCCGTCATCGAGCCGCAGCTGCCGGACTTGAAGAACCAGTACTGGAACCCGTAGTCACGTAGTCAACGCATGTCGGAAGACAGCTCGCAGAGACCGTCCGTGGTGACGGGCACCGGAGAGGCGCTGTCCTGGCGGGTCGAACGCCTGGCGGACGGGCGCCTGTTGGTGCAGATCAAGGGCGAGATCAACGAGAACGCGGACTTCTCCGAGCTGTCGGGCAAGCTGCGCGGCGACGTTGAGCTCGAGCTCGAGGGCATCACGCGCATCAACTCGTGCGGCGTGCGCGAATGGGTGAACTTCGTGCGCGGCCTGGAGGTGAGCACGCTGTGGTTCGCGCGCTGCTCACCGACGGTGGTGGTGCAACTCAACACGATCTACAACTTCCGTGGGCGCGCGCGGGTGGTCTCGTTCCTGGCGCCGTACGTGTGCGAGGTCTGCCACATCGACGAGTACAAGCTGCTCGACGTGGAGGAGCACTTCGCGACCTCGCGCTCGCATCCGAGCGTGCCGGCGTTCCGCTGCCCGCGCTGCGGCGGCGTGATGATGTTCGACGAGCTGCCCGAGCGCTACCTGTCATTCCTCTCCGAGGAGGGGGCGTAGTGCCGAACATGCCCTCGTCGCTCGAGGACCTCCGGCGGGTGCTGGAGGGGGCGGTCGACGCGGCGGTGATCATCGACGGGGAGCACCGGGTGCTCTACCGAAATCCGGCGTATGACGTGTACACCGGACGGCGCCCACGCGAGGTGGTCGAGCTGGCGGGATCGGGTACGCCGTGTCATCAACTGTTCAACTTGGAGATCTGCGCGGAGAGCTGTCTGATGAAGCGCGCGGTGCAGGCCGGCAAACCGCTGCGCATGCACGAGGTGCACGCGCGCCGCGGCGACGGCGAGGAGCTGACGCTGATCGTCACGTCGACGCCGCTCGGCGCCGGCCTGACGCTCGAGACCTACCGCGACGTGACCGCCGAGTCGCGCGTGCAGCGCAAGTACCATTCGCTGCTGGCGCGCGAGCGGAACGCCAAGGAGGAGCTCGAGCGCAAGGTCTCCGAGCGCACCGAGGCGCTGCGTCGCGCGCAGGACCAGCTGGTGCTCAACGAGAAGATGTCGTCGCTCGGGCGGCTGGTAGCGGGCATCGCGCACGAGCTCAACAATCCGATCAACTTCGTGTACGGCAACGTCGACTTTTTGGCGCAGTACTTTCGCCACCTGATCAGCCTGATCGGCTTGTACGAATCATCCGAGCTGCCCGAGGACGTACGCACGCGCGCGGTCGAGCTCAAGAAGGCGATCGACTTCGAGTTTCTCCTCGAGGATTGGGAGCGGCTGCTCAAGAGCGTGCGCGCCGGCGCCGAGCGAACCGCGCAGATCGTCGCCGGGCTCAAGACCTTCTCGCGCCCGCAGATCGGCAAGATCGAGGAGACCGATCTGATCGCCGGCCTCGAGACCACCCTGCACCTGCTCCAGCCGCTCTTGCGTGACCACGTCAAGGTGCACAAGACCCTGCAGCCGCTGCCGCTGGTGATGTGCCGCGGTGGGCAGATCCAGCAGGTGTTCATGAACCTGCTCACCAACGCGGCGCAGGCCGCCGGCCCGGGCGGCGAGATCTTCATCGCCTGCCAACCGCTCGCCGACGGCGTCTCGGTGAGCGTGCGCGACACCGGCCCCGGCGTACCGGCCGAGCTGGCGGGCAAGATCTTCGACCCCTTCTTCACCACCAAGGACGTCGGTGAGGGCACGGGACTGGGCCTGGCGATCTCGCAGCGGATCGTGCGATCGCACGGCGGGCGCATCGAGCTGGTGCAGGTCGAGGACGCGTTGCCGGCCGGCGCCGAGTTCATCGTCTGGCTGCCGTGCGTGCCGCCGGTCGCGCCGGTCGAAGCGGGCTAGCCGATGCGGCCGCTCGACTGCGTCGCCGGGCTGGTGCGCGACATCCTCCTGGTGATCGGCACCGACGGGCGGATCGTCGACGCGAACGACGCGGCGTTGGGCGCGTACGGCTACACGTACGCCGAGATGCTCGCGCTGCGCATCGCGGACCTGCGCGCGCCGGAGACAATCCCCGAGATCGCCGCGCAGATGCAGGTGGCCAACGAGCGCGGGATCGGCTTTCAGTCCACGCACCGCCGGAAGGACGGCACGCTGTTCCCGTGCGAGATCTCGTCGCAGCGGGCCGAAGTTCTCGGCGAGCAGGTGCTGGTGAGCGTGATCCGCGACATCACCGAGCGCAAGTTGGCCGAGGAGGCGCTGCGCCACTCGGAGGATCGCTTCCGGCTCTTGTCCGACGCCGCGTTCGAGGGCGTGGCGGTGCACGAGGCGGGCAAGCTGGTCGACGTGAATCCGGCGCTCGCTCAGATGCACGGCCTGACGCGCGCCGAGATGGTAGGGCGCTCGTTCCTCGAGTTCCTGGCGCCGCGCTTTCGCGACGATGCGCGCGCCCGGGCGGCGACCAACGAGAGCCTGCACTACGCGGCGGCGGGGCTGCGCAAGGACGGCACCGAGTTTCCGGTGGAGCTGCGCGCCAAGACCGTGCAGCACAACGGGCGCAACATGCGCGTGGTCGCGGTGCGCGACACCAGCGACCGCGAGCGCGCCGAGCAGCTGGTGCGCCGCTCCGAGGAGAGCTTTCGCTCGCTCATCGAACGATCGCCGTACGGCATCCTGGTGCACCGCAACAAGCGCATCGTCTACGTCAACCCGGCGGCGGTGAGCTACCTCGGGTTCGAGCGCGCCGACGAGCTGGTGGGGCGGTCGGCGTTCGATCTGTCCCCGGCCAGCGAGCGCTCGCCCGCCGACGCCCGCCTCAAGCGCCGCGACGGCTCCGAGGTGGTGGCCGACGTGGTGGGGCTGCACGTCGACTTCGACGGCGAGCCGGCGGTGATGGTGTTCTTGCGCGACGTGACCGAGACCCGCCGCCTCGAGGAGCAGCTGCGCCAATCGCAGAAGATGGACGCGATCGGGCGGCTGGCGGGCGGTGTGGCGCACGACTTCAACAACCTGCTCACCGCCATCCTCGGGCACTCCGAGCTGCTGTTGCAGACGGACACGGTGCAGCCGCCGCAGCGGCGCCAGGCCGAGCAGATCCACCGGGCGGCCTCGCGCGCGGCGCAGCTCACCTCGCAGCTCCTCGCGTTCAGTCGCAAGCAGGTGCTGCAGCCCAAGATCCTCGACTTGAATGTCGCGGTGACCGCCATGACCACCATGCTGCGCCGGCTGATCGGCGAGGACGTGGAGCTGAGCGCGCAGCTCGATCCGTCGCTGTGGCGGGTCAAGGCCGACCCGGGGCAGATCGAACAGGTGCTGCTCAACCTGACCGTCAACGCGCGCGACGCGATGCCGTCGGGCGGCGAGCTCACCATTCACACCCGCAACGCCACCGTCGCTGCCGGTGCGTTCGAGGATGTGCCGCCGGGTCGCTACGTGCTGCTCGAGGTGGAGGACGACGGCGTCGGCATGGACGTCGATACGCGCGCGCGCGCGTTCGAGCCGTTCTTCACCACCAAGAGCCGCGGCAAAGGCACCGGGCTCGGGCTGTCGACGGTGTACGGCATCGTCACGCAGAGCGGCGGGTACATCGCCGTCGAGAGCGAGCCGCAGCGGGGCGCGCTGTTCCGCGTCTGGCTGCCGGCGGTGGACGCGCCGGTGAGCCAGCCGGCGGTCACCGACAGCGTGGTGGCGCGCGGCGCCGAGACCATCCTGCTCGTCGAGGACGACGCCGACGTGCGCGTGTTCATTTCCGACGTGCTGGACACGCACGGCTACCAGGTGCTGCAGGCGCGCGACGGCGTGGAGGCGCTCAGCGTGATCGAGGCGCACGCCGGTCGCGTCGATCTGCTGCTCACCGACGTGATCATGCCGCGCATGAGCGGCAGCGAGGTCGCCGCCCGCCTGCACGTGCTCCGCCCCAGCCTGAAGGTGCTCTACATCTCCGGCTACCCCGGCGAGACCATGGTCCGTCAGGGCGCGCTCGCCGCCGACCTCACCTTCCTGCAAAAGCCCTTCTCGGTCGCCGCCCTCGCCCGCCGCGTCCGCGAAGTCCTCGACAACACTTCGTAGGTCTTTTTCAGTCGAGCTTGAGCGCGCTGCCAGAGAGCACCGCGGCCCAGAACTTGGCGCGGATCGGGTCGCCGAAGCCGCCGCCGCCGGGCGTGCCGATGCGCAATCGATCGCCGGCGCGCCCGTGAAACGTCACCTTGCCGGGAAGGCGCACGGTGCGGCCGTCGCGGGTGAGCAGATCCTCGCCGAGTGACGCCGGCCCTCCGCCCGACAGCCCGTACGGCGGCCGCCGGCGACGGTCGGCTACCAGCGTCACCTCGGCGTCCGCGAGCAGCTCGAGCTCGCGGATCACGCCGTCGCCGCCGTGGTGCAGCCCGCCTCCGCCCGACCCGCGCCGTCGCTGGTAGCGGATCACGCGCACCGGCACCGCGTGCTCGAGCGCCTCGACCGGCGTGTTGAGCGTGTTGGTCATGTGCGTCTGGATTGCGCTCGCGCCCGCCCCCGACGACCACGCGCCGCTGCCGCCGGCGATGGTCTCGTAGTACGCCCACGCCGGCCCGCCGAGCAGCAGGTTGGTCATGGTCCCCGCGCTCGCCGCCGGGATGCGCGCGGGGAGCGCCTGCGCCAGCGCGCCCAGCACCACGTCGACGATCCGCTGCGAGGTCTCCACGTTGCCCGCCGCCACCGCGCACGGCGGTCGCGCGTTGAGCACCGTGCCCGCGGGCGCGATCACCTCGAGCGGCTCGTACAAGCCCTCGTTGGTCGGCGCGTCCTCGGGCAACAGCAGCCGGAACGCGTACACCACCGCCGACAGCGTCACCGCATACACCGCGTTGAGCGGCCCGGCGACCTGGTCGTCGCTGTCGGAGAAGTCGATGCGCGCGCGCTCGCCGGCGATCTGCAGCGTGACGCGCAGCCCGATCTCGTTCTTCCCCGCGCCGTCGTCGTCGAGCGAATCGGCGAACGCGTAGATGCCGTCGGGGATGGCGGCGATCTGCGCGCGCATCAGCCGCGCCGCGTAGTCGATGAGCGCCTGCCCGCGCGCCTCGAGCTCGGCTTCGCCGGTACGCTCGGCGAGCGCTTGCAGCCGGCGACGGCCGACCTCGATCGCAGCGCGCTGCGCCGCCAGATCGCCTCGTCGCTCGTCGGTGCCGCGCCCGGCCGCGCAGAAGCGCTGCGCGACTTCGTCGGTGAGCTTGCACGGCTCGATCCGCACGCCCTCTTCGTCGATGGTCACCGGCCGGTAGCGCAGCGTCGACGGCGCGACGAACTCGCGGTAGCGCGCGCCCATCGCCGGCGCGGTGTCCTCGGCCTCGGGTAGCGCGTCGTCGGTCAACGGCCGCACGCCCACCGGCATCGAGCCGGGGCTCGTCCCGCCCACGTCGGCGTGATGCGCGCGGCACGCCACCCAACCGATGCGCTGCCCCGACGCGCCATGCACCGGCGCCACCAGCGTCACGTCGGGAAGGTGCGTCCCTCCCGCGTACGGATCGTTGACGATGCCCAGCTCCCCGTCGGTCAGCGGCACGCGCTCGATCACCGCGCGCACCGACAGCGGCATCGAGCCCAGGTGCACCGGGATGTCGGCCGCCTGCGCCACCAGTCGCCCGCCGGCATCGAACAGCGCGCACGAGTAGTCGTGGCGCTCCTTGATGTTGGGCGAAAACGCCGAACGGCGCAGCGCGATGCCCATCTCCTCGGCGATCTGCGCGAAGCGATGGTTCCAGATCTCGAGCGCCGCCGCGTCGCTGGTCTCGGGATCGCTCACGGGTAGTAGCACAGCCCGCCGAAGATCTGTCCGCTCACGCCCGGCTCGAACACCGTCTGCGCCTGGGTGACGTCGAGCGCCACGTCCTCGGTGATGAGCAGGCGCCCCCACAGCTTGAGCGTCAGCCCGCCCGCGGTCGGCCCGCCGATCACCGGCACCTCTAGCCCGGCCGCCAGGTGCAGGCCCGCGGTGGTCTGCGAATCGTCGCTGGTGCGCAGGTGCTCGACCGACAGCCCGACCTGCGCCTGGATCCCGGCGAGCAGCTGCTCCACCCACGGATGTGCGCGGCGCCCGAGCGTGGCGAACGGGCGCCACTCCAACGCGATCGGCACCGAGATGCGATCCGACAGCGAGCGCAGCGGCACGCCGTTGCGCTGCGCCGGCAGGAGCGCGGTGCCCGAGCTCGACAGCACGCCGACGAACGCGCCCAGTCGCCCGCGCCACAACAGATCGCCGCCCACGCCGAACGCGATCGGCGCCCCGCGCGCGCCGTGCGGCTCGACGCCGATCAGCACGTGCGGATCGAGCGTCACCGGCCAGGTGCGCCCGTGCGCACGCTCGACGGTCTCTGCGGCCTCGGGCGCCTCGGGCGTCTGTTGCGTCTGTTGCGCGTGCACCGCCGCCGGCAGCACCGTCAGCAACAGCAGGAGCGCGCGGGTCATCGTGGGGATTCTACAACGGCGGGAGCGAAACTACATCGGGCGCGTGCGCTCTTGGCGCCACTCTTCGCCCTTCATGCCGATCACGTTGTAGATCTTGAGCTCCTGCTCCTTGCCCTTGACCCTCACCGGCGGCAGCGTGACCGCGTCGACCGCGCCCGCGACGATGCGCATGGTGTTCTCGCTGAGGATGATCTCGCCCGCCTTGGCCACCGAGCACAAGCGCGAGGCGGTGTTCACCGGATCGCCGATGGCGGTGTACTGCAGCGTGCGCGAGGAGCCGATGGCGCCGGTGATCACGCGGCCGGTGTTGATGCCGATGCCGATCTTGATCGGCTCCTGGTTCTCGGCCAGGCGGGTGCGGTTGAACTCCCGCAGCGCCTTCTGCATGTCGATCGCGCAGCGCACCGCGTGCAGGGCCGCGTCGGGCATGTCGACCGGCGCGCCGAACAGCGCCATGATCTCGTCGCCGACGTACTTGTCGAGCGTGCCCTGCGCCTTGAACAGCACCTCGACCATCACCTCGAAGTACTCGTTCAGCATGTGAACGATCTCCGCCGGCTCCTTCTTCTCGCTCATCGAGGTGAAGCCGCGGATGTCGGAGATGAGGATGGTCACCTCGCGCAACTCGCCGCCCTTCTCCAGCTTCAAGTTGCCGGAGACCAGCTGCTCGACGAGGTTGGGCGACAAGAGGCGCTGGAACTGTGCGCGCGTCTTGGTCTCTGTCTCGATGTTCTTGGCCAGCCGCGCGTTCTGGATGGCGATCGCCGCCTGCGCCGCGATGCCGGTGAAGATCTGCAGATCCTTCTCGGTGAAGGCGTTGGTCGCGATCTGCGAGTCCATGTGCATGATGCCGAGCAGCTCGTCGACGTGGAGCAGCGGCACGCACATGGTCGAGCGGATGCCCTGCATGATGATCGAGTGCGCGCCGGAGAAGCGCGAGTCCATGGTCGCGTCCGACGAGAGCACGGCCTTCTTGTGCTGCTCGACCTCGGCGAGGATCGACTTGGACAGCACGATCTGCTCGTCGGAGCCCTTGCCCGCCTTGTGCCTGACGTGGCGGGGTGTGAGCTTGCCCTCGGTGTCGTAGAGCAGGATCACGCCGCGGTCGGCGGGCAACAGCTCGAACGACTTCTCGAGGATCTTGGGCAGCAGCGTCTCGAGGTCGAGCACACCGACGATCGCGCGTCCGAGCTCGTGGCCGATGCGCAGCTTCTCGTAGTCGCGCCGCAGCTGCTCGACGTCGAAGATCTGCTTCTCCGGCAGGAAGTCGCGCGAGGCCTGCGCGTCCACCTTGTGGCGCACGATGCTCTCGAGCGCGCTGGGCGCGATGGTGACCCGGTTGAGCGACTCCTCGGCGTCGGTCTGCTCGACGTAGGAGAGGTGCGTCGAGCCGAGCACCAGCTCGTCGCCGTGCTTGAGCACGTGCTCCGAGACGCGGTTGCCGCTGACGTAGGTGCCGTTGAGTGAGCCGAGATCGCGCAGAAGGAAGTGGCCGTCGCCGCCCTTCAAGATCTGCGCATGCTCCTTGGAGATGATCCGGTCCAGGATCTGGATCGAATTGTCGGGGTGTCGCCCGATGGTGTTGATGGCGGCGAGCTCGAACTCTTGCCTGTGCTCGCCCGATGTGAGGATTAGCTTCGCCATGCGCTCGGTCGGACCAGTCTACTCCTGAGACGGCAGTCCATTTTAACTACCGCGCGATCGGAGGACAAGCCAAAACGACCGGGCTTGCCAGACCCTACCTACATCTTCAGGTAGCGCTTTACCTCTTCGACGACCTTTTTGGGCGAGATCGGCTTGGCCAGGTAGCCGTCGCAGCCGGCCTGGATGGCGCGCTCCTCGTCGCCGCGCATCGCGTGCGCAGTCAGCGCGATGATCGGGATCGACTTGGAGTGCTCGAGCGATTTCAAACGACGGGTGACTTCCCACCCGTCGACCCCGGGGATCGACAGGTCCATCAAGATCAGGTCGGGCTTCTCGGTCTTCACCTTCTCGAGCGCCTGATAGCCGTCCTCGGCCTCGATCACGCGAAAGCCCGCGTGCGCGAGCATGCCCGAGAAGATCTTGCGGTTGTGCGGGTTGTCTTCCACGAGCATGACGGTCTTTTGAGCGGCGGTCATTTGGTCGGTCTCCGTACCGGATCCATCTTGCCAGTGATTCGGGCTGGCGGGGGAGGTGGTGTTGGCGGCCGTCCGCCGAGGCGCGGCTCGGGCGGCAGCGTGAGCGTGAAGGTCGAGCCGTGGCCGGGCACGCTGTCGACGGTGAGCGTGCCCGACAACAGGGTCGCGAAGCGCCGCGCGATCGCCAGGCCCAGGCCGGTGCCCTGGTACTTGCGCGTCGAGGAACCGTCGACCTGGCGAAATTCCTCGAAGATCAGCTGCTGGTCGTCGCGCTTGATGCCGATGCCGGTGTCGCGCACGCTGATCGCCGCGCCGCCGCTCTCGGTCGACTGCAGGGTGACGATCACCGACCCCTGCTCGGTGAACTTGACCGCGTTCGAGACCAGGTTGGTCAGGATCTGCTTCATCTTGGCGGCGTCGGTCTTGATCACGATGCGGCTCGGGCAGCGCGCCTCCACCTTATATGGGCGTGCCTTGGAGAGCGGCTGCGCCTCGGAGACCACCGCTTGCACGATGTCGTGCACCGGCACGTCGGTCACGTACACCTCGATCTTGCCCGACTCCACCTTCGACAGATCGAGGATCTGGTTGATCAGCGTGAGCAGGTTGCGGCCGGACTCTTCGATGCCGGCGAGGCCCTCGCGCTGCTCGCCGGTGACCGGGCCGTAGATGCCCTCGGTGATGATCTCGGCGTAGCCGAGGATCGCGTTGAGCGGCGTGCGCAGCTCGTGCGAGACGTTGGCGAGGAACTCGGACTTGAGGCGGTTCATCTCCGAGAGCTGATCGCGCTGCTTCTCCAGCGCGGAGTTGCGCTCCGTGAGCTCGCGCGCCAGGTGCTGCAGCGCCCCGTAGGCGCGCGCGTTCGAGATGGCGATCGCCAGCTGGCCGGCGGCGCGCGCGGCGAACTCGACCGCGTGCGGCGAGAGCTGCTCGTCGACGAGCACGATGGCGCCCTCCGGCTGGCCGCGGAACAAGATCGGCACCATCGCGCGCGTTGGCTCGACCACCGGCTTGCCGGCCGCGCACTCCTCGCGGGACGGCATGACGCCGAACGCGCGCACGTCGGCGCCGCGCGAGGCCGCCACCTGCAGCTCGAACTCGAGCGCCTCCTCGAACGTCAACAAGATCGCCGCCGCGTGGACCGAGGTGCCCGCCTGCAGCGACGCCAGCGCGCCGTCGAGGAGCCGGGTCAGCTCGGGGTGCGCGTCGCCCGATCGCGCGTCGGCCTGGGCCGGGCCTTGCGGCAGATCGATCGGCGCGTTGAGCACCTCGGTGAACTCGGCGGAGCGGCGGATCTCGTCGGTGCGCCGCGTGACTTCGGACTCGAGGTTCTTGTTGAGCGCCTCGAGCTTGGACATGGTCTCGCGCAGCTGCGCGGCCATGCGGTTGAACGACTCGGCGAGCAGACCGAGCTCGTCCTTGGATCCCACCTTGATCTCGACGTCCAGGTTGCCCGCGCGGATCTCGTCGGCGCCGCGCGCCAGAGCGAGGATCGGATCGGAGATGCGCCCGGCGATCAAGAGCGCGGCCAGCGCGCCGAGGAACAGCAGGCCGGCGGCCAGGTACACGCCGGTCGCCAGCACCTCGGCGAGCTGCTCGCGCGCCGGCGTGAGCGATAGGCCGACGCGCGCCAGCCCGACCACCTCGCGCCGCGGGGGCGCGCCGCCCGGCTCCGAGGAGGCAGCGACGGCGGCAGGCCGCGCGCTGGTGACGATAGGCGCCCACAGATCGTCGTACGATTCGGCCGCGAAGCGCATCGGCGGCGCCTCCGGATCGTGCATCATCGGGCCGAGCGCGTTCATCGGCGGCCCGGGCGGCGAGCCGAGCGCCGGCGCCGAAAAGCGCAAGATCTCCTTGCCCGCGGTGTCGTAGATGCCGACCAGCACCACGTCCTCTTCGCGGAAGGTGCGGCGCGCCGGCAGATCGACCAGCGCCGCGTCGCCGGCGTAGGCGCCCAGCTCCGCCTGCGTCGCCAGGCTGGTGAGCAGCGTGTGGGCGCGGCGCGCGCGATCCTTCTCGATGAACTTGACCTGCCGGCTGTAGTAGACCGCGCCCGAGATCGCCGAGGTGGCCAGGGAGAGCGTCAGGATGTAGAAGAACACGCGCGTGCGAAAGCGCCGCTTGGGCTTGCGGTCGACGAGATACCCGGCCGGCGGCGTGAGCCCCGGGCTCATTCGACCTTCGCTCCCATTTTTTCGAGCGCGTGGACGTCGATGCCAAGCCGCCGCGCGCCCTGCGCGTTGATGGTGATGCGAGCGCCGCCGTACAGCTCGATGTCCTCGCGGTCGCCGATCGGCTTGCCCTCGAGGAAGTGGTTGGCGATGTTGGCGGCGGCGCGGCCGGCCGAACGCGGCGCGAAGTCGACCGCCATCAGCGCGCCCGAGTGAACCTGCTGGCGCGTGGCGGCCGCCACCGGCAGCCCGCGCTCGAGCTGCAACCGCAGCGCGTACTGAAACACCTGCGTGGTGATCACGTCGGTGTCACCGGGCAGCCAGATCGCGTCCACCTGGCTCGACAGCTCTTGCAGCACGCGCACCGCTTCGGGCCCGCCGCCCACCCGCCGCGCCATCAGGCGCAGCCCGAGCCGCTCGGCCTGCTTGCGCGCCACCTCGACCATCGGCTCCGAGCGCACGCCGTACACCGCGCCCACCTTCTTGATGCTCGCGCGCGCGGTGGCCAGCACCTTGAACAGCAGCTCGGGCGGCGGCGTCGCCGGCGGTCCGAGAATTCCCGGCGGCGTGTGGAACGCCAGCGTCGGGATCACGCGCACGTTCACGCCCTGCACCGCGTCGAGCGCCTCCTGCCCGATGGTGACCAGCAGCTCGCCGCGCCCCAGCCGCAGCCGCGCGGGCGATGCGCCCTCGTCGCCGAACGAGACCACGCGCGCGCGCACCCGGCAGCGCTCGCCGAACTCCTCGGTCACTTCTTCATACGCCGTCACGCCCGCACGCTTGAGCACCACCACCTCGGTCGGCTGACGCTCCTCGGCCCGCGCCGGCGCACCGCCCGCGGCCAGGAGCACCATCGCGGCCGCACGCGCAAGCCGTGTCACTTGTCCCAGTCGACCCGCTTGATGTCCGCGTGCTCTTTTCGGAAGAAGTGCAGGGTGGTGGTCTTGGAGGTCACCGGGTGCGTCACCACCATGCTGTACTCGGCGCTCATGGCGGCGTCGTTCTCGAGCACCTCGAGGTTCACCACCAGCTCGGGATCGATCACCGCCGTCTGCTCGCGGATCTTCTTCTTCGACTTCTGGACGATGGCGGTGAGCGTCTCGGTGCGCTCGGGCTCGCTGAGCCGGTTGGCCCGGTACACCTCGGACGCCGACTCCTTGAGGATGTGATCGACGGTCCAGCCGTCGAAGTAGACCGGGAAGAACCGCCACATCCAGTAGCCGGCACCGAGCGCCAGCAGGATCAGCGTGACGGTGACCGAGTTGAAGCGCCGGGGCTGCCCGTATTCGACCTGTTGACCCATCAGGTTGCCACCCTTGCCGCCCGCCTCAGCGAGGCGAAGCCGAGCACGACTTGTAGGAGGATCGACACGCCCGAGGTGGCGAAGCTGTACGCCAGCACCGCCGCCCGCTGCGCGCCCGCCACGTCGGTGACGCCCGCCGGCACCTCGGCGAAGCGCGCGAAGAATGCCACCGCGACCAGCTGCGCCACGCCCAGCCCGTTGACGTTGATCGGCAGCGACGAGACCGCGAAGTAGGCCGGCAGGTAGAGCAGCGCCGCCTGCCAGGGCACCGCGACCTTGAACATGCGCAGCGACACGAAGTGCCAGGTGAGCAGCACCGCGACGTGCGGCAAGCGCACCAGCACGCCCTTGATGTGGCCCGGGATGCCCATCTCGAACAGCGGCGCGAACAGCCCGATGCGCGCCAGCGGCGCCGGCTTGAGCGTCAGGAGCCCGGCATAGGTCACCACCCCGATCCCGCAGGCCAGCGGCACCATGCGCAAGAGCTTCAGATCGCTCGGCGCGCGCGCAGCGCCGGCCGACGCCAAAAGGAACAGCGTGCCGACGTTGATGCCGATGATGAACAGGATCCAACCGGTGGCGCGCAAGAACGGCACCTTGCGCACCTTGTAGAGGTACCCGACGATCGCCGCCTGGCCGACGTGGTAGTTCACCACCGCCAGCAGATACGTCGACGCGCGCACGAAGAACAGGTCCCAGTAGGGCACGTGGCAGTCGAACCAGCCGAACACGCTGCGCATGGCGAACGTGTCGGCCGCGCAGTTGCAGACCAACATCACCGCCGAGACCAGCACGAACGGGAGGATCGGCGCGTGCTCGAGCGCCTTCAGCAGCGCGACCCTATCGGTGGAGCGAAGGACCCAACCGATGGCGAGCAGGGCGATTGCGTAGGGCGCGAGCCGCTGTGCGAGCGCCAACAGGGGCCGGCGCCCCGCAGTGGACATGTCGTTATCTTAGCAGGAGGACGGGCGGTTTTCAGGTTTTCGGTCGCCGTACTCGTGCGCGATGCGCGCTACGTCCTCGAGATCGAAGGGCTTGCGCAGAAAGCGCGCGATCCCCAGGCGGGACGCTTCTTCGGGCAGATCGTGCACGGCGGAGAGCAGCACCACCGGCACCTGCAGCCCGGGGAAACGCTGGTGCATGGACTCGAGGAACTTCCAGCCGTCCATGACCGGCATCATCAGATCGAGGAAGATCAGATCCGGCGCCCGCTGCTCGAGCTGCGCGAGCGCCTGAAACCCGTTGGCCGCGGAGAACACCTCGAAGCCCTCCTCGCGGATCACCTCCACGAGCGAGCTGAGGATATCGCTGTCATCCTCGACGACCAACACGGACGGCACACCGACTAACTAGACGCCTCGCGCGTGTAATGCAAGCCCCATTGCTGGAAATCGGAGCGTTGCGAGGTAGTTGGCGGACATTTGCGATATCCGGATGTTAGAAGGGAGCGATGAAGACTGTGGTGGTCATGACGATCGTGTTGATGGGCGCGGGTGCGCATGCGGCTGGCGACTGGGAAGCGCTCGGCCGGCAGGTCACGAACGAGCTCGCGACGCGCGCGTTCGACAAGGTGGCGGCGCGGTTCGACGCGAGGATGAAGGCCGGGCTGCCGGTCGAGAAGCTGGGCGCGGTGTGGGACCAGGTGCTGTCGCAGGCGGGGCCGTTTCAGGCGGTGAAGCGGGCCGCCGTGAGCGTGCAGGGCGAGCTGCACATGGTGCTGGTCACGTGCGCATTCCAGAAGACGGCGCTCGACGTGAAGCTCGCGTTCGACGCCACCGACAAGGTGGCCGGGCTGTTCTTCCTGCCGTCGGCGGCGGGCGAGGGCAAGTGGGAGCCGCCGTCGTACGGGCGCGGCACATTCGAGGAGCTGCCGCTCGGCACGTTCGGCGGCAAGCTGACCCTGCCGCCCGGCGCTGGGCCATTTCCGGCGGTGGTGCTGGTGCACGGCTCGGGCTCGCACGACGAGGACGAGACCATCGGCCCCAACAAGCCGTTCCGCGATCTCGCGCTCGGCCTGGCCGCGCACGGCATCGCCACGCTGCGCTACCCCAAGCGCACGCAGCGCGAGCCGGGCGCGTTCACCGTCGAGAAACGGTTCACCGTCAAGGAGGAGGCGCTCGACGACGCGCGCGCCGCGGTGGCGCTGCTCGCCAAGCAGCCGAAGATCGATCCCAAGCGCATCTGGGTGGTCGGGCACAGCCTGGGCGGCTTCCTGGCGCCGCGCATCGCCGACGGCAACCCACAGGTGGCGGGGATCGTGATGCTGGCCGGCTCGACGCGCCCGCTCGAGGAGCTGGTGCTCGAGCAGATGAAGTTCCTGTTTCCCAAGGATCCGAGCAAGTGGGCGGCCGCCGAGGCCTCGGCGAAGGCCATCCGCGATCCCAAGCTCACCGACGGGATGACGGTGGATCTGCTGGGCGCCAAGCTGCCCGGCTCGTACTTCCTCGACCTGCGCCGCTATTCCCCGACCGGGGTGGCGGCCAAGCTGACCATTCCGGTGCTGGTGCTGCAAGGCGAGCGCGACTACCAGGTGCGCCGCGCCGACTACGACGGCTGGGCCGGCGCGCTCAAGGGGCGCCCGCGCGCCAAGCTGAAGCTGTACCCCGCGCTCAACCACCTGTTCGAAGCCGGCACCGGCGCGCCCAACCCCGACGAGTACGGCCGGCCAGGCGTGCACGTCAGCGAAGAGGTGGTGAAAGACATCGCCGCGTTCATCGTCCCACCGGCGTAACATGCGGGAGCGGGGGAACATGTCGAAGACCCTGATCCTGGCGGCGCTCCTGTGCGGCGGCGGATGCACGAAGAACAACGTCGCGATCCTGTGCGTGCCGGGCGACCAGAAGGCGTGCGCTTGTCCCGGTGGCCTCCTGGGCGCGCAAGCCTGCAACGCCGACGGCACCGGCTTCGACCCGTGCCTGGGCTGCGGCGGCGAAACGGACCTGAGCGCCGTCGAGCCGAGCGATCTGTCGGTTCCCGACGTGGATCTCGCGGCCGCGACGGACCTCCCGGCCGGGTCGGACCTCCCGGTGCTCGATCTCAGCGGGTTCGATCTGGTCGGCACGGCAGGGACGGCGTGCGGCGTGGTGACCATCCTCCTCGATCGTTCGGGATCGATGGACGACACGCCGAGCGGCGGCGGCACCGGCCCGTCCAAGCTGGCCATCGCCAAGCTGGGCATCACTCGATTGGCGACCCATTACGGTGGCCGCATTCCGTTCGGCTTCGCCACCTTTCAGGAAGATCTCTCGTGCGATTCTGGAATCGACATTCTGGTCGAGCCGGTGGCGGGCAGCGCGTCGGCCGTGGTGAGCGCCGCTGCCGCTGTGGTGTCCGGCGGCGGCACCAACACCGGCCAGGCGATCGCCAAGATCTCGACCGATCCGAAGATCCACGATCCCGCACGAACCGGCAGCTACATCATCCTCATCACCGACGGGGACCCCAACTGCGGCGCCAACGGGATGGGCGAGCCCGCCTACACCATCAGCGAGATCGCCAAGGCGGCGGGGCCCGGCGTGCTGGTCAAGACCTTCGTGATCGGGCTGGGCGCGCTGACGTCCGCGACGATGATCGGGCTCGACGGCATGGCCAAGGCCGGCGGCGAGGAGTGCAGTGGGGCGGTTTGCAACGCGCATTCGTACTATTCGAGCGACAGCCAGGGCTCGCTCGACAGCGCCCTCGATCTGATCGCCAACGCGATCGTCGGAAGCGCGGCGGGCGGGAGCTGCGGCGGGTTTGGCTGCTTCCCGACGGGCGCGGCGTGCGTCGTGGGCGACGGATGTTGCGGCCAGTCGGGCTGCAAGACCCTCGGCACCGATCCCGCGAACTGTGGCGGGTGCGGCAACGCGTGCGGAGCGGGTGGCACCTGCGTGTCGGGCCATTGCGTGTGCACCGGTACGACCTGCGCGGCGCAGGACTACTGCTGTGGGAGCTTCTGCTGCGGCATGAGCGACATGTAGCGGGTTGCCGTCGCACGTGCGATGCGGTAACGAAGGGACGTGGAATTCACGTCGAAGAGTGAGCTGGACGAGCGCTATTACCAGACGCTCGTGCAGATGATGCAGTCGCAGGCCTATCGCGAGCTGGCCGCCGCGCAGATGTTCGGCTTCGGGCTGCAGTACGTGCCCGAGCTGCGCTGGCTCAAGTTCATGAGCTGGCACATCCGCGAGGAGATGGAGCACTACGAAGACGTGGTCAAGATGTACGCCGAGGTCACCGGCGAGAGCGTCGAGCCGGCGGTGCACGAGCGGCTGCTCAAGAGGCCGATCGAGTTCGCCACCAGCTGGTACGAGCTGGCGATGGCGCAGTTCCTTTACGACCGCGGCGGCTTTTGGCAGCTCAAGGAATACGAGGAGTGCTCGTTCCTGCCCTACCGCAAGACCATCGAGAAGATCATCAAGGAAGAGAAGGGCCACCAGGCGCTCGGCGAGCGCATCGTCGTCGAGCTGACCGCGACCGGCGCGTTCGAGGACGGCAAGCAGGCGGTGTTCGAGAAGTGGCTGCGGCAGGGGCTGCTCTCGTTCGGACGGCCGAGCAGCGACGGCGCGCAGTACGCGATCGGCGTCGGCTTGCGCAAGCGCGATCCGGGGCCGGTGATGCAGGATTTCTGCGACGACATCAAGCCGGCGGTGAAGGCCTGCGGGCTCGAGTTTCCGCCGATGGCGCGCATCGGGATCGACGAGCCGGCGGGCGGGTTGAACCTGTCGCTCGACGGCGTGGACGTGCGCCGGGCCGAGGGCTACGCGGGGTAGCGCGCGCCGACTGAGGGAAGGGTGAGGGGGAGAGTCCCCGTCCGATTTCCGGAATCCGCGCAGCGCCGCGCGCTAACTCCGCGAACCGCCACGGCGTGAATGTGGCCTCCGCATTGCTCAACACACAGACGTGACACGCACGTCGATGATCGTCGGGATCCTGCTCACTTCCGTTTGCACGTACGCCATGCCGCCGCTCGAGGTCGCGCCGCCCGACGCCGGCCAGCAAGAGATCGTCGAGACCCACTCGCGACGCTACGGCCTGATGTCCGGCGGGCTGGTGATGTTCTCGCTGGCCTATGTCGCCGACGCGGGCGTGACCTACGGCTTTCACCACGATCCGAGCGGCATCTCGTTGATCCCGCTGCTCGGGCCGCTCATTCAGTGCGGGGACAAGTACGGCTATCAGGGACCGGCGGTGACCACCGGCAACGCGGCGATCGACAAGCAGATGAACGACCAGATCGCGCAGGCCTCGACGCTGATTTCGACGGTGACCTACGTCGGTCTGGTGCTCGATTTCGCGGCGCAGGCCGCCGGCATCACCATGGCCATCGTCGGCGCGGCGACCCACAGGACCGAGCTGCGCGCCGGCCGGAAGCGCCAGCTCGCATTCACCGGCCGCGGGCTCGGCGTGCAGTTCTAGACTCGCCCCGCGCGCCCGCCTATATTCGCCGGCCATGATCAGGCGGCGCGAGTTTCTCGGCCTCGGGGCGCTGGCCCTGGCGTGGCCGCGGCTGGGATTTGGCGGCGAGACCTTGCTCGCGCACATGGCGCGCCCGCAGGATTGGGCGACGCCGACGGAGTACTTCGATCGGCTGATCACGCCGACGCCGGTGTTCTTCGTGCGCAGCCATTTCGGTCCGCCGGCGCTGCGACCGGATCGGCGGCTGACGATCGACGGGCTAGTCGACAAGCCGCTCGAGCTCGGCGCCGCCGATCTGAAGACCTTCGAAGAGGTGACGCTGACCGGCGTCTTGCAGTGCTCCGGCAACGGGCGCGCGCTCTCGCAGCCGCGCGTGCCGGGCGTGCAGTGGGAGCACGGCGCGATGGGCCAGGCGACCTGGACCGGCGTCCGGCTCAAGGATCTCCTCGAGCGCGTAGGCGTCCAGGCGGGCGCGGCGCACCTGCGCATCGTCGGCGCCGACCTGCCGCCCAAGCCGGCGGTGCCGCGCTACGTGCGCGGGATGCCGCTCGCCCGCGCACTCGACCCGACCACGCTGGTCGCGTACCGCATGAACGGCGAGCCGCTCGGCCTCGCCCACGGCGCGCCGTTGCGGCTGGTGGTGCCGGGCTGGACCGGCAACCACTGGGTCAAGTGGCTCAGCGCGCTGCGCGTGCAGAAGGACGAGGCCGAGGGGTTCTACATGCAGACCGGCTATCGCGTGCCGAAGTCGCCGGTCGCGCCGGGGACGGTGGTGCCGCCGGCCGATACCGTGTCGCTCACCACCCTGCCGGTCAAGTCGATCATCGGGCGGCCCAGCGACGGCGGGGTCGCCAAGGTCGGGCCGCAAGAGGTGGTCGGCGTGGCGTTCTCGGGCGCGGCGGCGATCGCCAAGGTCGAGGTGAGCCTCGACGGCGGCAAGCGCTGGACCGAGGCGGCGCTCGAGGGGGAGCCCGGGCTGGGGCGCTGGCAGGTGTTCCGTCACCGGTTCGACGCCGCGCAGCCGGGGACCCTGCACGCCGTCGCGCGCGCGACCGACCAGAGCGGCGCAGCGCAGCCGGAGAAGGCACAGTGGAACCCGAGCGGCTATCTGTGGAACGCATGGCACGCGGTTTCCTGGACGGTGACCGCGTGAAGGCCGTGATCGCGATGCTGCTGTTGCTTCCGTCTTCGGCGTGGGCCGAGCCGACCAACGCGCTGGTGGTCAACAATTGCCTCCAGTGCCACTCGGACGAGATGCTCGCGCAGCAGCGGCTCACGCCGAAGCAATGGGCGGCGGTGGTGAAGAAGATGATCGGGTGGGGCGCGCCCGTCGAGCCGGAGAACGTCGAGCCGCTGGTGGCCTGGCTGGCGGCGCACTACAACCTCGAGCAGCCGGCGTACGTGCCGCCGCGCCTGACGACGGCCGACGCCGAGGCGGCGTTTGGTCCGCTGCCCGACGGGCCGTACAAGGGTGGCTCACAGAAGAAGGGCAAGGCGCTGTACGCGCAGGCGTGCGCGTCGTGTCACGGCGCCGACGGGCACGGCTCGCCGACCGGCATGAACCTGGCCGATCGGCTGCTCTCGTGGCGCGCGGCCGAGTTCGTCCAACCCGTGCGCGTTGGGCGCGGGCGCATGCCGGCGTTCTCTACGCTGTCGCGCGCCGACTTCGCCGCGCTGTTGGCGTACGTGAGGACGCTGTGAGGTACGCGCTCCTGGCGCTCTTGTGGTGCGGCGCGTGCAGCGACGGGCACAAGCCGTTCGCCAACCCGGGCCTGCGCGTCACCGCCGAGTGGCTGCGCGACCACCTGGGCGATCCAGGGCTGCGCGTCTTCGACGGGCGCCCGCGCGCCGAGTACGACGCCGGGCACATCCCCGGCGCGATCTCGCTGCCGGTCGGCGACACTTTCGATCCGGTGGGCGCGAAGAACTACCCGCTGCGCGGCGAGGCGCTGCAGCACCTGTTGGCGTCGCGCGGTGTGCCGACCGATCGCAAGGTGATCACCTACGACGTCGGCGGCGAGACCGAAGGGCCGCGGCTGTTCTGGACGCTCGAGTACGCCGGCCATCCCGACGCGGCGGTGCTCGACGGTGGGCTGGCCGCGTGGCGCGCGGTGGGCGGGGCGCTCTCGAAGGACGCGCCGCCGGTCGCCGCCGCCGCCTTCCAGGCCACGACGACCGAGTCGCGCCTGCAAGACAAACAGTCCTGCGCGATCGCGCTCGGTCACTCGTCCTCGGCGGTGCTCGACGTGCGCTCGGCGGCCGAATACCGCGGCGACCTGGTCAAGGCCAAGCAGGGCGGACACATGCCGGGGGCGATCAACATCGACTGGAAGCTGAACTTCGCCGGCGACAAGCTCAAGGACCCCGATGCGCTGCGCGCCCTGTACACCGAGCACGGCATCACCCCGGACAAGCAGGTGATCACCCACTGCCAGACCGGCCAGCGCTCGTCGGTGAGCTACTGGGCGCTGCGCCTGCTCGGCTATCCCAAGGTGGGCAACTACGCCGGCTCGTGGGCCGAGTGGGGCAACGATCCGGCGATGCCCAAGCTGAACGGCGACCAGCCGCGATGATCTATCCGATCGCGCTGGCGATCTGCTCGCTCCTGGTCGCCGCGCTCGAGGCCTTCGCGCCGCGCAGGCCCGAGCAGCGCCAGCTGCGCCCGACGCTGTGGACCGATCTGGTGATGCTGGTGTTCAATGGACACTTCCTCGGTGTCGGGCTGTACCTGCTGTCGACCAAGTGGATCCTGCCGCCCATCGATCGCGTGCTCGGCCCGCACCTGTATCGCAACGTCGCTGCGCACTGGCCGCTGTGGCTGCAGGTCGCGACGGTGCTGCTAGTGATGGACTTTGCGCAGTGGTGCATCCACAACCTCTTGCACCGCGTCTCGTGGCTGTGGGAGTTCCACAAGGTCCACCACTCGGTGGTCGACGGAGAAATGGACTGGATCGTCTCGTTCCGCTTTCACTGGATGGAGGCGGTAATCTACAAGACGCTGCAGTACCTGCCGCTGGCGTTCTTCGGCTTTTCCGCCACCGCCGCGCTGACGCACGCGATCGTCGGCACGCTGATCGGGCATCTGAACCACGCCAACCTCGACCTCGGGCACGGACCGTGGCGCTACCTGGTCAACAACCCGCGCATGCACCTGTGGCACCACGACTACGACGCGCCCCCCGGCAAGGCCAGGAACTTCGGGATCATCTTCAGCTGCTGGGATTACCTGTTCGGCACCGCGCACGTTCCCGACGGGCCGCCGCGCAAGCTCGGGTTCCCGGGCGTCGAGTCGTTCCCGCACAATTTCTTCACGTCCAGCCTATGGCCCCTGCAACGATTGAAGAAGTAGGACGCGCCCCCACATCTACCACCGTATCGACCGTAAGATAGCTACCGAAACTTTCTGTCCGTCTAGTATGATGGGGAGATAGGGGTGCGCATGTTCGTAGGGATCAGAGGTGCCGCTGCGTCCCTCGCAGCGACGGTCGTCCTCGGGCTGTTCTCGTCGGCCAACGCGCAGACGCAGATCAAGCCGCGCGTCATCCTGATGGTCGACACGTCGGGCTCGATGACCGAGCACATGATCGACAACGGCGACACCGGCGCCGACCAGTCGACTTCCTACACCGACGGCGTGCTCACTCGCGGGCCGGCCGACGGGCAGTTCAGCTTGTACCCGGGCTACGCCACGGCGAACGCCTGCACGGCAGCACCGACCTACGACGTGAACAAGAGCCGCATGTTCAACGCCAAGGCGGCCGTCACCAACGTGGTCAACGGCTCGGGTGACATCGACTGGGGCCTCGAGCGCTACACCGGAATGAACTGTGCGTTCACCAACGTCGGCGCGCCGACGACCGCGCTCAACGTCAACTACAACGGCGACGTGTGGCCCAACGCGAACCCGCTCGCCACCGGCACCAACCCGTGCCTCAACAACGGCCAGTGCACGTCGGGCGCGTGCAACGTCACGAGCGGCCGTTGCTTGTGCAGCGCCAACGCGCAGTGCGCGTCGAACCTTTGCAACACCTCGACCGGCGAGTGCCTGTGCAGCGCCAACGGCCAGTGCACCTCGGGAAGCTGCAACGCCGTCACCGGGCAGTGCAACTGCACCGCCAACGGCCAGTGCTCGTCGGGAAGCTGCAACATCCCCACCGGTCAGTGCAAGTGCACCGCGAACGCCAACTGCCGCTCGAACAGCTGCAACGTCGCGACCGGCTGGTGCAACTGCAGCAACAGCAACCAGTGCCTGGGCGGCGGCAGCGCCGGCGGCAGCTTCGCGGGGCTTTGCCAGGGCACGTTCTGCGCTTGCACGTCCAACAACAGCTGCGCGTCGAACAACTGCAACGGAAACACCCTGCACTGCGGCTGCTCTGCCGGCTCGCAGTGCGCGTCCAACAGCTGCATCGGCGGGCTGTGCCAGTGCACGGCCAATGCCCAGTGCGCATCGGGCACCTGCAACCTGGCAGGCGCGAACATTGGACGTTGCGCGTGCACCACCGACGGGCAGTGCAACTCCAACGAGTTCTGCGTCGGCCCGGTGGGCAGCAAGGTCTGCATGTTCGATCCCAACCTGTGCGACACGTTCACCTACTCCGGCACGTCGACGCGCGACGACGGCCTTTGTGAAAACAAGATCACCCTGCCGGTGAGCTATGGCGGCTACGCCGGCGCGTGCGGCACCGGCGTGGCGGCGGGCAACGCGTTGTGCGCGACGCCGCAGACCTGTTTGGTCGACGGGGATTGCTCGGGTGCGGTGGCCGGGCAGTGCAAGAACATCGACTCGGCGACCACCAACCTCGGACCGGCCAAGTCGTGCACGTGCGGCGGCGCGGCGGTCTGCCCCGCCAACTATGTCTGCACCGCGGCGCGTTGCGTGTACAACCTCGGCTGCAACAATCCCGGCGGGCAGATCCTGGTCGATCCGGCGGCGCCCGGGTTTCAGAGCACCGACGTGTTGCCGTACGTCGACGGGATCGAGATCTACACGCCGGACCCCAGCAAGACCAAGGGAGCGGCGGCCGCCGGGACCATCGCCGGCGCGGCCGCGGGCAGCCAGCGAATCAACGGTCTGGTCGGGATGCGGCTCACCGACGTGGGCCAGAACATGATCCTGAGCGGCGCGAGCACCGCGGCCAACAACGGAACCTACTCGATCAACAACTTCGTCAGCGCCACGAGCGTCGACGTCCTCAACGGCGGCGGCGTCAACGGCAACGTCAACATCACCTGGTCGGTGCAGTACGCCACCAACCCGGAGCTGCGCGCGGCCACCAACACGCCGCTCGCCGGCGCCGCCCGCACTGCCGCCGCCTGGTACAACTCGGTGATCGGCGCCGACGCGAAGTCGCAGTGCCGCCCGTACATCCTGGTCCAGATCACCGACGGCTTCGACACCTGCGACTCGAGCGCCGCGGCCGGTCCGGTCGCCGCCGCGCAGGCGTTCGTCGCCGCGACCAAGCCGGGCGCCAAGAACCTCAACAAGGTCTACGTCATCGGCCTCAACCTGACCTCGCCCACGCTCGACGCGATCGCGCTCGCCGGCGGCACCGGTACTGCCAAGCTCGCGACCAGCCAGCAGGACATCGAAGCCGCGCTCGCCGACATCGTGGCCTCGTCGGTGCTGATCGAGAAGTGCAACAACGCCGACGACGATTGCAACGGCGTGTGCGACGAGCCGTTCCCCGACGTCGCCCTCACCGCGGCGAACGGCTGCACGGTGCGAGCGGCGAACGCCTGCAACAACGGCGCGCTCGCCGGCACCCACTGCTTCGCCGCCGGCACGTTCAAGTGCTCGGTCGATCAGCTGAGCCAGGTGTGCAGCGCGAACACCTGCGCCACCACACCGGCGCTGTGTCCCACGGCCGAGAGCGCGGGCTCTCCCACCAAGTGCAACGGCCTCGACGACGACTGCAACGGGGTGATCGACGACTGCACGCCGTTCGTCGCCAACTCGTGCTGCATCAGCTCCTGCCCGGCCTGCAAGGCGGGCCCGCCGGGCGTGCCGCAGCCCGAGTCGTGCAACGGCTGCGACGACGACTGCGACGGCATCGTCGACAACAACCTGACCGATACCGGCCTCGACTGCGGCTCGAACCTGGGCATGTGCGAGCCGGGCAAGACCTTCTGCTGCTCGCAGGGCGGAGCGGTTTGCATGGTGGACGCCGACTGCGTGAGCCCCGTCGGGCAGGTGTGCGTCGCCGGCATCTGCACCCCGACCATCCCGATCTGCACCACCTCGCAGGTGGTGCCCAAGGCCAACAACACCGACAAGCTGTTCTGCCTCGGCGGGCGCGGCCCGGCGGCCGAGACCTGCAACGGCGCCGACGACAACTGCAACGGCGTGGTCGACGAGATCTCGCAGACCTGCGGTCCGGCCAACGTGGGCATCTGCAAGTCCGGCACGCAGCAGTGCAACGCCACCGCGTGCGGCACCGCGCCGAACGCGTGCTGCCCGAGCCCGCTGACCGCCGGCAAGCCGTGCCCGGGCGCGTCGAGCTTCGGCGCGTGTGTGGGTGCGGTGATGTCGCAGGCCGAGGTGTGCAACAACCTGGACGACAACTGCAACGGTGTCACCGACGATAGCGTCACCGATCCGTGGATCAACCAGCCGTGCTGCTCGACGGGTAACGCGTCCGACTGCACCAACACCGGCGCCGGCTCGCGCTGCAAGCTGGGCACGTTCGTGTGCGCCGCGGGCGGCGTCAAGACCTGCGTCAACTCGGTCGCCAAGTCGATCGAGGTGTGCAACGGCATCGACGATGATTGCAACGGCCTGGTCGACGACGTGCCGGGCCTCAACTCGGCGTGCTCGGGCGGCGGCACCAACACCACCGGCGCGTGCACCGCCAGCTTGAAGTGCAACGCCGCGTCGCCGAACCCCGGTCGTCCGGACGGGCTCACCTGCACCCAGGGTCAAGGGCCGATCGCCGAGGTGTGCAACGGCGTCGACGACAACTGCGACGGCACCGTCGACAACTCGCCCACCGACGTGGGTCAGCCGTGCTACGACCTGTGCACCGGTGGGGTCCCGGCGGGCTGCGTCGGCCAGTGCAAGGCCGGCACGTACGTGTGCAACAGCGGCGTGCGCAGCTGCGGCGGCGCGGTCGGGCCGTCGCCCGAGGTGTGCAACAACCTCGACGACAACTGCAAGAACGGGATCGACGACAGCCCGACCGATCCGTGGATCAACCAGCCGTGCTGCTCGACGGGCACCGTCAGCGACTGCCAGAACACCGGCACCGGGTCGCGCTGCAAGACCTCGCTCTACACCTGCGCGGCCGGCGGCATCAAGACCTGCGCGGGATCGGTCGCCAAGAGCGTCGAAGTGTGCAACGGAATCGATGACGACTGCGACGGCATCATCGACAACGTGCCCGGCCTCGACACCGCGTGCACCGGCGGCGGCATCAACACCACCGGCGCCTGCACCGCCACCTATAAATGTGCGGCGGGCCCACCCGGTCCCGGTCCCGGCGGCTTGACCTGCACGCAGAAGGTCGCGCCGGCCGCCGAGGTGTGCGACGGCATCGACAACAACTGCAACGGCTCGATCGACGAGAGCGACCCGGCGATCGGCACCGCCTGCGGCTCGAAGTGTCCCGGCGGCCTGGTGGCCAACTGCCTCGGCCAGTGCAAGTCCGGCCTGTTCGCCTGCTCCAACGGCGCGCTGGTGTGCAACGGCTCGATCGGCCCGTCGCAGGAGCTGTGCGACGGCATCGACAACGACTGCAACGGCACCAAGGACGACAACCTGGCCGATCCGTGGGTCAACCAGACCTGCTGCCCGACGGGCAACGCGTCCGATTGCCAGAACACCGGCGGCAGCGCGCACTGCTCGACCGGCACCTTCCAGTGCGTGACCGGGCTCAAGACCTGCTCGGGCGGCGTGGCCAAGAGCGCCGAGATCTGCAACAACGTCGACGACGATTGCAACGGCACCGTCGACGACGTGCCGGGCCTGGGCGGCTCGTGCAACACCGGCGGCGTGAACACCATGGGCGTGTGCACCGCGCACCTCGTGTGCGCCGGCGGGCCGGGGCTCACCTGCATGCAGTTGGTCGGGCCGACCCAGGAAAAGTGCAACGGGCTCGATGACGATTGCGACGGCGTGGTCGACGTGGGCGCGAACGACGTGGGGCCGGGGTTCGGCTGCGCAGACAAGTGCCCGGGCGGCCTGATCGCCAACTGCGTCGGGCAGTGCAAGCCGGGCTCGCTGATTTGCACCAACGGCGCCAAGGTGTGCAACGGATCGGTCGGGCCGACGCAGGAGATCTGCGACGGCATCGACAACGACTGCAACAATCTGATCGACGACAGCCCGAAGGATCCGTGGTTCAACCAGCCGTGCTGCTCGACGGGCACCGTCAGCGACTGCCAGAACACCACCGGCGGCACGCGCTGCATGACCAGCACCTATACCTGCACCGCGGGCGCGCGCACCTGCACGGGCAGCGTCGCCAAGACGCTCGAGACCTGCAACGGGATCGACGACGACTGCAATGGCGCGATCGACGACGTGGCCGGCGTGGGAACGTCGTGCACCGCCGCGGGCATCAATACCAAGGGCGCCTGCACCGCCAGCTACGCGTGCATCGGCATCCTACCGGGCCCGGGGCCGAACGGCTTGACCTGCACGCAGGCGACTGGCCCGACGCCCGAGGTGTGCAACGGCATCGACGACGACTGTAACGGCACGGTCGACGACAACCCGAGCGGCGTGGGCGGCCCGTGCGGCGCCAACTGCCCGGGTGGCCTGGTGGCGAACTGCATCGGTCAGTGCCAGGCGGGCACGGTCGCGTGCGTGAGCGGCGCCAAGCAGTGCAACAACTCGACCGGCCCCGTGCCGGAAACCTGCAACGGGCTCGACGACAACTGTAACGGCGCGGTGGACGACGTGCCGGGCGTGGGCCAGCCGTGCACGGGCGCGGGCATCAACACGACGGGTGCGTGCAGCGCGAACTACGCGTGCAATCCGCTGTCGCCCGGCATGGGCCCGAACGGCCTCACCTGCACGCAGGCGGCGTCGCCGGGCGTCGAGGTGTGCAACGGCATCGATGACGACTGCGACGGCGTGGTCGACGACAACCTGACCGACGTGGGCCCGGCCAAGCTGTGCGGCCTGAACTGCCCCACCGGCACCCCGGCCGGCTGCGTCGGCACCTGCAAGCCGGGCTCGCTGGTGTGCACCAACGGCGCCAAGCTGTGCGCGGGCTCGGTGGGCCCGACGGCCGAGCTGTGCGACACGCTCGACAACGACTGCGACGGCGTGGCCGACGACAACCTGACCGATCCGTGGCTGAACATGGCCTGCTGCCCGACCGGCAATCCGGCCGACTGCCTGAACACCGGCGGTGGGACGCGCTGCATGCCGGGCGCGTATCAGTGCACGGCGGGCATGCGCACCTGCGCCATGGGCGTCGCCAAGTCGCCCGAGATCTGCGACGGCATCGACAACGACTGCAACGGCATCATCGACGACGTGCCGGGCATCGGCGCGGCGTGCATGGCGGCCGGTATCGCGACGCTCGGACCGTGCGTGGCCAAGTACGCGTGCAGCGGCGCCACCGGCACCGGCCCGAACGGCCTGACCTGCACGCAGGTGGTCGGCCCGAGCCCCGAGATCTGCAACGGCATCGATGACGATTGCGACGGCACCATCGACGACAACCTGATGGACATGCGCGTGGGCGTCATCGGCGGCATGCCGTGCACCGCGCTGCCCGCCGGCCAGATGCAGCCGCCGTGCAACCCCGGCATCACCGCCTGCACCAACGGCAAGGTGGTGTGCTCGGGCGAGGTCACGCCGATGCCCAACCAGTGCAATGGCATCTCCACCGACTGCACCGGCATGGCCAACACCAACGGCTCGTGCCCGACCGGCTTCGGCTGCTACCAGGGCAACTGCGAATCGACCTGCTCGGGCGGCGAGTTCCCCTGCCCCGGCGGCTTCCGCTGCGATCCGGGCTCGAACCTGTGCATCCCGGACAAGTGCGTCAACGCCAACTGCCCGCCGGGCTTCAACTGCAAGATCGATATGAACGGCAACGCGCAGTGCATCGATCCCTGCACCATGGTCACCTGCCCGGGCGGGTTCAAGTGCGAGCTCGGCACCTGCGTCGACGCCTCGTGCAAGACTCAGGGCTGCCCGAGCGGCCAGAAGTGCGATCTCAACCAGCTGCCGCCGATGTGCGTGGTCGATCCGTGCTTCGGGGTCACCTGCCCCGGCGGACAGTTCTGCGACGCCAACGGCAACTGCACCGATCCCTGCACGATGTGCATGAAGGGCGAGATCTGCGTCAGCGGCAAGTGCGAGCCAGACCCGTGCGCCGGCCTGCACTGCCCGGTCGGCGAGGCGTGCGCGGTGATGGCCAACGTCGGGATGTGCGTCGAGAACCAGTGCCAGCTCGGGTGCAACCCGGGGCTGGTGTGCTGCATGGCCTCGTGCGTGGCCGATCCGTGCAACGGCTTCAACTGCCCGATGGGCACCGATTGCTCCGTCGACGACGGCTGCAACGCGCAGTGCAAGGCGGGCTCGCGCGACACCATCGCGGCGGCGGGCGGCGGCGGCGCCGGCTCGTGTAGCCTGGGCGCGGACGGGCGGCCCGACGGGCTGGTGGCGGGGCTGTTGCTGCTGCTGCTCGCGCTGGTGGTGCGCTCGCGGAGGTCCCACTCGTGAAGACCACCTTCGCGAGGCTGCTGGTGGCGTCGGCGGCGCTGTGGGGCGCCGGGTGCAAGTTCGATCCGTACTGCCTGAACTGCGGCGCGTCCTCGGGCGACGGGGGCAACGTGGTGTACGACCTATTGCCGCCGCCGCCGCCCGACGATCTGCTGCAACCGGCGGATCTGTTGTCGTTGCCCGATCTGACCACGTTCCCCGACGGCGGGCCGTGCGTGCCGACCAACTCGGGCATCGAGATCTGCGACAAGGTCGACAACGACTGCAACGGCAAGATCGACGACGTCGATCCGCAGAAGCTGATCGCCGACCCCAACAACTGCGGCGCCTGCGGCATGGCGTGCGACTACACCGCGACGCACCAGTTCGGTGTGTGCGTCGGCGGCGGCGACGGCGGGACGCCAACCTGCCAGCCGGGCGGCTGCGTGCCCGGGTACATCGATCTCGATCCGTTGGTGCCAGGCTGCGAGTACTTCTGCACGCCGACCGCCAACCCGGCCGACATCTGCGACGGCAAGGACAACGACTGCGACGGCAAGATCGACAACGCGTTCGGCTTCCCGGCGTACGCGCTCGATCCCAACAACTGCGGCGGCTGCGGCATCGTCTGCGACCTGCCCGGCGCGGTGGCCGCGTGCGTGGCGGATCCGGTGAGCGGCGCGGCCACCTGCGTGGTCGACCACTGCATCAATGATGGAATGAACACCTTCCGCCACCAGGGCTTCCAGCCCGGCGTGCTCAACACCACCGGCTGCGAGTACCACTGCCCGGTGCCCTCGACCACGGTCACCAGCGGCTCGGGCGACTGCGACAACTCGAGCTGCGCGTTCGGGCCGGAGATCTGCAACGGCCTGGACGACGACTGCAACTTCCTCGTCGACGACAACCTCACCGACACCGCCGGCCTGTGCGGCAAGAACTGCCCCGGCGGCGTGGTCGCCGGCTGCAAGGGCGCGTGCCAGGCCGGCACCATCTCGTGCGTGTCGGGCGTGCTGTTGTGCAACGGGTCGACCGGGCCGTCCCCCGAGCTGTGCGACGGCATCGACAACGACTGCAACGGACGCATCGACGACGCGATGGGCGATCCGCTCGCCGACACCTGGATCGGACAGGCCTGCTGCCCGACGGGGAGCCTGGCCGACTGCACCAACACCATGCTCGGCACGCGCTGCATGGCCGGCTCGTACAAGTGCACCGCGGGCGCCAAGACCTGCTCGGGCGGCATCACCAAGTCGCCCGAGACCTGCAACGGCATCGACGACGATTGCAACGGCGTCACCGACGACGTGCCGGGGATCGCCACCGCCTGCAGCGGCGCCGGCGTCAACACCACCGGCATCTGCACCGCCACCTTCGTGTGCAACGCGATGATGCCCAGCGCGCGCCCCGACGGGCTCACCTGCACGCAGAAGATCGGGCCGGCCGCGTCCGAGACGTGCAACGGGCTCGACGACGACTGCAACGGAACGGTCGACGACAACCCCACCGACGTGGGCGCGTTCGTGCCTCCGTGCGGCACCAACTGCCCGGGCGGCCTGGTCACCAACTGCCGCGGCGTGTGCAAGGCCGGCGCGGTGGCGTGCGTCGCGGGCGCCAAGACCTGCTCGGGCTCGACCGGGCCCGGCGCCGAGGTATGCGATGGCCTGGACAACGACTGCAACGGCGTCACCGACGACGTGCAGGGCATCGGCTCCGGGTGCACCAATCCGCCGACCATCAAGACCGGCGGCGTGTGCACCGCGTCGTTCGTGTGCACCGGCTCGATGGGCCCCGGCCCGCTCGGGCTCACCTGCCAGCAGGGCATCGGCCCGTCGCCGGAGATCTGCGACGGCAAGGACAACGACTGCGACGGCAACGTCGACAACAACCCGACCGATCTGGCGGGCGCGTGCGGCACCAACTGCCCCGGCGGCGTGGTCGCCGGCTGCAAGGGCCAGTGCAAGGCCGGCAACGAGGTCTGTCTCAACGGCACGAAGGTTTGCCAGGGCTCGACCGGCCCGTCGCCCGAAGTGTGCAACGGTCTAGACGACAACTGCGTCAACGGCGTCGACGACAGCCCGACCGATCCGTGGATCAACCAGGCCTGCTGCCCGACCGGCAACATCGCGGACTGCACCCAGGCGCCCGGCGCCTTGCACTGCCAGAAGGGCGCGTTCATCTGCTCGGCGGGCGGCCAGGTGTGCTCGGGCGGCACCGCCAAGTCGGTCGAGATCTGCGACGGCATCGACAACGACTGCGACGGCATCATCGACAACGTGCCGGGCGTGAACACCGCCTGCACCGGCGCGGGCATCTTCACCACCGGTCCGTGCACCGCCACCTATAAGTGTGTGGGCGCGGGCGGCGGCCCCGGTCCTGGCGGTCTCACCTGCGTGCAGGGCGTCGCGCCCAAGGCCGAGACCTGCAACGGCGTCGACGACGACTGCAACGGATCGGTCGACGACAACCCGATCGACGTGGGCATGGGCGCGGCGTTCACCTGCGGGCAGAACTGCCCCGGCGGCCTGGTCGCCAACTGCAAGGGCGCGTGCTCGGTGGGCCACTTCGCGTGCTTGAACGGCGCGAAAATCTGCTCGGGCTCGACCGGACCGTCGCCCGAGGTGTGCGACGGCATCGACAACGACTGCAGCGGCACGATCGACGACAACCTCACCGATCCCTGGCTGGTCGCGCCGGCGAATGCCTGCTGCCCAACCGGCAACCTGGCCGACTGCCAGAACACCACCGGCGGCTCGCGCTGCTCTACGGGCACGTTCAAGTGCACCGCCGGCGCGCGCACCTGCATGGGCGGCGTCTCCAAGTCGCTCGAGACCTGCAACAACAGCGACGACGACTGCAACGGCGCCGTCGACGACGTGGTGGGGCTCAACAACCCGTGCTCGGGCGGCGGCACCAACACCACGGGCGTGTGCACCGCGACGTATACGTGCAACGGCGGCGTGCCCGGCCCCGGACCGAACGCGCTCACCTGCAAGCAGAAGATCGGCCCGACGGCCGAGATCTGCGACGGCCTGGACAACGACTGCAACGGCACCGTCGACAACTCGCCGGCGATGGTCGGCACGGCCTGTGGCCAGAACTGCCCCGGCGGCACCCCGGCCGGCTGCGTCGGCGAGTGCAAGGCGGGCGCCTTCGCCTGCAACTCGGGCTCGCTGCAGTGCGTGGGCTCGACCGGCCCGTCGGCGGAGATCTGCGACGGCAAGGACAACGACTGCAACGGCACCACCGACGTCGGCGTCACCGACCCGTGGCTCAACACGGTGTGCTGCCCGACCGGCAACCTGAGCGACTGCCAGAACACCGGCACCGGCGTGCGCTGCGGCACCGGCACTTATCAGTGCACCGCCGGCCTGCGCGCGTGCTCGGGCGGCACCGCCAAGACGCTGGAGACCTGCAACAACGTCGACGACGACTGCAACGGCCCCGTCGACGACGTGGCCGGCGTGAATTCGCCGTGCTCCGGTGCCGGCGTCAACACCACCTCTCCGTGCACCGCCGCCTATAGCTGCAACGGCGGCGTGCCCGGCCCCGGCCCCAACGGGCTCACCTGCAAGCAGGTGGTCGCGCCCAAGGCGGAGACCTGCAACAGCGTCGACGACGACTGCAACGGCACCGTCGACGACGTGCCGCTCAAGGGCACCGCGTGCTCGGGCGCCGGCTTCAACACCACGCTTCCGTGCACCGCGTCCTATGTGTGCACCGGCTCGGCCGGCCCGGGCCCGAACGGCCTCACCTGCACGCAGGTGATCGGGCCCAAGCCCGAGACGTGCGTCAACCCCGGCGTCGACGACGATTGCAACGGCATCGTCGACGACACCCCCGGCTACCCCAACTTCATCAGCGATACCAACAACTGCGGCTCGTGCGGCCACGTCTGCGGGCTCGCAAACGCAGTCAACGGCTGCCATGTCGACAACACCATCGACCCCACGGGCAAGGGCGTCTGCTTCGTGGTCCAGTGCAACAACAGCGCGGGCGCGGGCTACAACTACGTGCCGGCCACCTGCGGGCGCGCCCCGGTTCCGTCGGGGCTGCGCGACGGTCCGGCCGGCGTCGGCTGCAACTACAAGTGCCCGGTGTGGCCGTCGACCGCCGAGGTCTGCGACGGGCTGGACAACGATTGCAACGACGCGATCGACGAGCTGCCGAACAAGCCGGCCGCGGGCTGCTTCCCGTCCGGCCTTGTGCCGCCGGGCCTCGGCTGCTCCAACCTGGGCGTGTGCCTCGGCCAGGCGATCCCGGTCCAGTGTAACGGCGCGAGCGGTTGGTATTGCAACTACAGCGCGGTTCCGAACATCAGCCTCGCGGGAAACTTCTTGACCGTCACCGAGAGCCGCTGCGATGGGTTCGACAACAACTGCAACGGCGTAGTCGACAAGGACGGCTTCCCGACGCTGACCAACGCCTGCAGCGCGGGCACCGGCGTGTGCCAGCGGGCCGGCACGATCAAGTGCGACCCGGGCGACGCCACCAAGTCGGGCTGCTTCGACAACACCCTGCCGACGCCGCAGCCGGTGGTCGCGGTCGCCGCTTCCGCGGTCGACGAGACCTGCGATGGCAAGGACAACGACTGCGATGGACAGATCGACGAGCGGGCCTTCCAGCAGCAGGCCTGCGCGCTCGACACGGACTGCGTGGTGACCACCGCCGGCAACTGCGCGCTCGTCGGCGCCGGCCCGGCCAGGAGCTGCAAGTGCGCGGTGGTCGCCAACTGCCCGGCAGGCTTCAGCTGCACCGGTGGGCGCTGCACGAATGCGCCCGTCTGCCACAACGCGCCGAACCCGCACCCGTGCGTTCCCTATGTCGATCCGATGGTGCTGGTCGGTGGCAAGTACATCTACCAGTACGAAGCCTCGCGTCCCGACGCGAACACCGTCTCGCCCGGCGCCAACTCGTCGCGCGCGTGCTCGAACAAGTCCGTCCTGCCGTGGGGCACCGTGACCCAGACCCAGGCGGCTGCGGCCTGCGCGGCGGTCAAGGACTCGACGGGCGCGCCGATGCGTCTGTGCACGGCCAACGAATGGCAGTTGGCCTGCGAGGGGCCGGGCGGTGCGGGCGCGGCCAAGTACTCGACGACCACCCCGGCGTCCTACGTGGCGCAGGTGTGCAACGACTTCAACGAAGTGCCCGCGTCGCCGGCGGTCTGGGCGACGGGCTCGGTGGGCCTGGCGCCCGGTGCCAATCCCCCGCTGTGCTACACCGATTGGGGCGGCACCAACCAGCTGCACGACATGAGCGGCAATCTCGCGGAGTGGACCTCGACGACGCTACCGATCCGGACCGGCCTGGTGGCCAGCCTGATCGTCGGACCGGCGGGACAAGTGCAACTCACCGGCGTGACCGGCATGTCGGCGAGCAACGTGGGCGCGGTCATGGTGATCACCAACGCGACCGGCAACAACAACGGCACCTTCGTGGTCGCGAGCGTCGTCTCGGCGACCGTCGTCGATCTCTTCAGCGCCACGCCGGGCCCGATCCCCGACGCGGCAAAGAACGGCAGCATCAACTGGGCGTTCTCCGAGTACAAGCTGCGCGGCGGCGCGTACAACCAGCCGTCGGGCGGAACCACCTGCGAGTTCGACTTCGACATCCAGAAGCCCGGCTACGCCAACAGCGACGTCGGCTTCCGCTGCTGCGCGGACAACCTGCCGTAAGCGCGCGATCGTGCGGCACAGCCTTCCGTCACGTCACCGCCCCTTCAACCGCATCAACAACCCCACAGCCGCCCGCACCGGCCGCCTCGCCAGAAACGTTTCATACGTCGACTGCGCAGCCTTCCGCACCCCTTCCGACAGCGTCGGGTAAACCCAGCTCATCCCCGCCAGCGTCCCGATCTTCATCTTCTCTCTGATCGCCAGCACAGCCGGATGGATCAGCTCCCCCGCGTGCGCCGCGACGATATGCGCCCCCACCAGACGGCCGCGGATCGCCACCAGCTTGACGAAGCCTGCCTCTTCACCGTCGGTGATCGCGCGGTCCACCGAGTCCATGCGCGCCTTGACGACCGTGACCTCGTCGTCGTCTTTGGCGCGCGCTTCCGCCTCGGTCAGGCCGACGCGCGCGACTTCCGGATCGGTGAACGTGGTCCATGGGATCGCGCGGTAGTCGATCTTCGAGGCGAGTGGCAACAGCGCGTTGCGTACCGCGACCGCGCCCTCGTAGGCGGCGGTGTGGGTGAAGTAGTAATTGCCGGCCACGTCGCCGACGGCGAACACGCGAGGGTTGGTGGTGCGTAGCTCGTCGTCGACGAGGATGCGGTGCGCGTCGGCGTCGATGCCGGCGGCGCGCAGCTCGAGGCCGTCTAGGTTCGGCGCGCGGCCGGTCGCGACCAGCAGCTCGTCGGCGGCGATGGTGACCGGGCTGCCCGCCTGCGTGCCGTGCACGACCTTGCGGTCACCTTCTCGCGTGATGCGCGCGATCTTGGTGGCGCTGTGGATGACGATGCCCTCCGCCTCCAGGCGCGCGCGGATCTCCGTCGAGCAGTCGGGCTCCTCTTTGTGGAGCAGCCGATCTTCGTGATCGACGATGGTGATCTTGGCGCCGAGGCGTTGCAGCGCCTGGCTGAGCTCGAGGCCGATCGCGCCGCCGCCGATCACCACCATCGATCGCGGCAGCGTCTTCAGCGCGAAGAAGCTCTCGTTGGTGAGGAAGCCTGCGTCCGCCAGACCCTCGATCGCGGGCACCGCCGGGTGCGAGCCGGTGGCCACGATGATCCCGCGCGCGCTCACGCGTTTGCCGTCGAGCTCGAGCTCGTTGGCGGAGACGAAGCGCGGCGCGCCGATGCGCACCTCGGAGCCCAGCTTTTCGAACGCGGCGATCGAGTCGGTCTCGCCGATGCGCGCGATCACCTGCCGGATGCGCGCCATCACCGCTACGCCGTCGACGGCAGGCGTGCTCGCGGGCAGCCCGTAGCGCGCCGCGCTGCGCATCGCGTGCGCGACGGCGGCGGTGCGGATCAGCGTCTTCGACGGTACGCAGCCAGTGAACAGGCACTCGCCGCCGAGCGCCTTGCGCTCGATCAGCAGCACGCGCGCGCCCAGCCGCCGGGCGACCTGGGTGGCGGTGAGCCCGCCCGATCCGCCGCCGATCACGATCAAGTCGTAATTCATGGCCGCCAACGTATCATTGCCCGCCGCCCGATGACCTCCTCCGCACCCACCCGCGCCCGTCGCTTCCGGCTGCTCTTCTGGCTGGTGGTCGTGATGGGCGCGCTGCCGTCGCTGGTGAGCGGCTTCGCGCTGCTCGGAACCCACTCGCTCGAGACGCTGTGCGCCGCCGTGCACCCCACGATCACCGTCGCTGAGCTCGGCGGCATGCTGCGCTGGGAGCGCGTGCACGACTGGGGGCGCGGCGGTGCGCTGGTGAGCGGCGTGCTGGTGCTCGGCTACGCGGTCGCGTGGGCCCGCGAGGCCGGCGTGGCCAGGGGACGCCGGCGCGTGCTGATGGTCGTCCTGCTCGGGCTGCTGCTCCCGTCGCTGGCGCTGACCATGCTCACCGGACGAGCGCTGCCCTGGGGCGCGCTACGGCCGGCGATCTCGCTGGGCGAGGATCTGCCGAACCTGGTCGCGGGGCACTCCAGCGAAGAGGCGGGCGGCCCCGCCTACTGCGCCGACCACCCCAAAGAGCTCAACCGCCTGCGCCTGGCCTACCTGGCGCACCTCGGCGGCGGCGTGCTGGCGTTCCTGCTCACCATCGGGCTGTGCGATCTCGGCGCCCGCTGGCGCCGCGCGCGCGACTGATGCGCTACGGCCGCCGGTGCTATCCGGGGGCGATGGTGCCGATGGTGGTGAGCAACGTGTCGAGCAGGTTGGCGCGGTAGAGGATGGCGTAGAAGAGCGCGAGGTTGGCCAGGGCGAGCAGGGTGGCGTGGAGCAGCGGGCGGTCGGGCGCGCGACGCGCGGCGATGCCCGAGGCGGCGATCACGATCATCGATCCGAGGGCGCACAGGATCAGCGCGCGCAATACGCTGGGGTCGCGGCCCAGGCAGCCGACGATCAGCAGCGCGTAGACCGGCGCGACGTAGACCAGCTCGAGCGGCGGGCGTAGCGGCCCGCGCCCGCGACGAATGCGCACGGCGAACCAGGCGAGCACGACGGCGACCAGCGCCCACGCCAGCCACGCGGCCACCGCGCGCCGGAACAAGCGCAGCGCGGCGGCGTACTTCTGCTCGAGCTCCATCTGCAAGATCGGCGGCGCGCCGGGAAGCGCCTGGCCGTACAGGCGGCGCGCGTCGAGAAAGCGCTCCTCGGCGATCGCGACGTCGCCGCGGCCACGCAGCGACAGGCGCTGCACCTCGTCGCCGGCGAACGCCGCGGCGCGCGAGTAGAACGTGTTCGCGCCGGAGTGGTCTCCCGCCTGCAGCGCCAGATCGCCGAGCCACAAGAGCGCGCGCCCGGTCGCCGGCGCGGCCGGCGCGTCGACGGTGAGTCGCTCGAGCTCGGCGATCGACGTGGCTTTGGCGCGCATCGGAAATTGCCGCCGCAGCTGGTCCAGACGCGTCGCCGCCGCCGCGTCGTCGAGCGACAGGTTTGGCGCGAGCAGGAGCGCAAGAAGAATGGCCGTCATCGTGAACGCGCCCGCGAACGTGAACGCAGGACCTGAACGAGCGCGAGCACCAGGAGCAACCCGCCCACCGGCGCACGATCCGCCGCCACTCCACACCCGAGGCCGCCGTTTTGCACCCGCTGAAAGCACGCCGCCTGCGGCTGGCTGTTGGGATACGTGTTGCACACGCCGCGTTCGTCATCGTCGGTGAGCGAGCGCTTGCTGATCTCGCCCGGCATGAGCGCGTACGGGTACATCGTGGCGTCCATCACCGTCTGCGGCAACGGCCCGTCGCAGTCGGGCGCCGGCATCCCCTGATCGTCGGACGGCGGCGTGTCGCTCTGGTGGTCCCAACAGGTGTGCGCCAGTCCCTGCACGTGCCCGAGCTCGTGCGTGAGCGTGTTCTCGAGATCCGCGATCACCGTGTCCAGGCGCGGCATCGCGTTCGCCGGATCGGTGGTGAACGTGAAGTTCACGCCGTTCAGCTCGATGTCGGTGTCGAGGATGGTCGCGTCTCCCGGCAGTCCCGGCGTCGAGACGTGGAACACCGTCGTGAGCCCGATCGCCGACGGATCGTGCGGCATGCCGCCCGGCCGCTGCCAGGCGAGATCGCGGAACACCACCACCGGCCGTCCGTCGGCCGCCACCTCGGCCATGCCCCGCGCCGGCGTCGTCGTCAGCCGCAGGTCGCCGCAGGTGTCGGTGAGCGAGCTCCAGTTGGCGGCCGCCCGCGCGAGCGTCGCGTCGACCACGTCGATCGGCAGGTCCTGGCTGCCGCGCCCATCCGCCTGCACGACGATGCAGCTCTCCAACCACACGAACGGCTTGCCGCTCTTCGGGCTGGTCGCGCGCACATACGCGGACGCGCTCGTGGTCGAGAGGAGCGCGGCCAGGACCGTGAGCAGCCGAGCCGCCATCTAGATGTAGGTTATGATACCATCCTCGTCGGGCCGGGAGACTCGATGAAGAAAAAGCTCGTTGTAGCCGTGGGCTTGGCACTGATCGCGATGCTCTCGTTGTGGCTCTACTCGCGCAGCCTTCAGGATGAGGTCGCCGGTGGGCAGAAGGTCACCATTCTCGTGGCGGCGGAGGACATTGCTGCCGGCGCGCGCCTGACCAAGGCGAGCCTGGCGGTGCGCGAGGTGCCGGAGGCGTATGTGCACCAGGCGTCGATCCGCAAGGGCGAGGAGAACCAGATCATCGGACGCCCCGTGTCGGAGAAGGTCTCGCAGGGGCAGCCGCTCCTCTGGTCCGACTTCGAGCTGCAGAAGTCCGCGTCTTCGCGGCGGCTTTCGGGTGCGGTGCAGAAGGGACAGCGCGCGCTGACCATCCCGGTCGACATGTCCGGGTCGCTGGCGGGCATGCTGCGGCCCGGCGATCACGTAGACGTGCTGGGCACCTTCGCGCGCGGGCAGGGGACCGATTGGGCGACGGTGACACTGCTGCAGAACGTGCTGGTGCTGGCCACCGGCGATCTGCGCGGCGCGGGTGAAGGCGAAGAGGTGGTGCCGTCGACCAACCAGGGACCGCGCACGTTCTCGAACATCACCGTGTCGGTCGATCTCGAGGAGGCGGAGTTGATGGTGTTCTCGATGCAGCGCGGGCCGATCAACATCGTGTTGCGCTCGCAGGAGGACATCGAGACCGTCGACAACGTGCCGGACAAGAACTTCGGAGACATCTTCGAGACGCAGAAGCGCGCCGCGTTCGCACGCCGGCATGCCGCGAAGAAGATCGAAGCGCTGAAGCCCCAGCAATGAGACCAGCCAAGTCCATCGGGCTCGCGTTTGCGTTGACGTTCGCGGTCGCAGTCGCGTGCACGTCTACGTTCTCGGCGACGGCGTGGGCGGCGGACGAGTCCACCAACGAGATCGCGCTGGTGGTCGGCGGGCAGAAGGTGATCGCAGCGGTCGGGGTGCAGAGCTACTCCGAAGGCGTGCCGGGCGTGGTCCAGGTGAAGGTGCCCGAGGACGGCCGCAAGATGGTGATCACCGCCGTGCGGCCGGGGTCGACCACGCTGCTGCTCATCTACACCAGCGGCAAGCAGGAGACGATCGTCATCAATGTATTCGCGCGCGCGCCCGAGACCATCCGTCGCGAGCTCAAGACGCTGCTGGCGGGGCTGTCGGGGATCGATATCCGCGAGGTGGGCGGGCGCATCTTCCTCGACGGCGCGGTGCCGGCGGCCGAGGATCTTGCGCGAATCGATCGGCTGGTCGGCCTGTACGCGGGGCAGGTCTCGTCGCTGGTGACGGTCGATCCGGCGCGCCAGCGCACCAACATCAAGCTCGATCTGCACTTCGTTCAGTTCAGCAAGAACTCGTCGCACAAGTTCGGCCTCAACTGGCCGGGCAACATCGGCGCGCACCTGAACGCGCAAGGCACGCCGTCGGTGAACTTCTTGTACACCTACGACTTCATCGCGCGCGCCGCCACGCAGGGGCAGATCGTCATCGCCGAGAACCTCTTGCCGTCGCTGGACATCCTCGGCATCCGCGGCTGGGCCAAGATCAACAACACCGTCTCGGTGATCACCACCAACGGCGGCACCGCCACCTATCACACCGGCGGCGAGGTGAACGTCAAGATCTCGACCTCGCTCGGCCAGTCGACGATCCAGAAGATCCCGTTCGGCGTGCAGCTGACCGTGCAGCCGCGGCTCGATCTCTCGTCGGGGTTGATCGTGGTCACCATCGAGGCCGAGCAGTCGCAGCTCACGCCGATCGAGGGCCAGGACGTGCCGGGGCGCATCCTCACGCAGACCAAGACCAACGTGCACGTCAAGCTCGGGCAGTCGATCATGCTCTCCGGCTTCAAGGAGAGCACCGAGTCGATCAACGCCAGCGGCATCCCGGGGCTGATGCAGATCCCGATCCTCGGCTACCTGTTCCGCTCCGAGGCGGGCGCCAAGACCAACACCGAGAACATCCTGTTCATCACGCCGACGGTGATCGAGCACACCTCGCCGGAGAACGCGCGGCGGATCGAGGATGCGCTCAAGCGCTACGACAAGTTCGGCGGGCACGTGGTTTACTGAGCATGCTGGGCGTGGTCGACGTCGAGATCGTGTCGGCGCAGGGCACGAAGCTGGTGCCCGGGGTGGCTGGACCGACCATCGTGATCGGGCGCGGCGATGGCGCCCAGGTGCTGATCAAGCACGACGACGTGTCGCGGCGGCACGCCTCGGTGGAGCTGACCTCGGGCGGGCTGGTGGTGCGCGATCTGTCGACCAACGGCACGTTCGTGGGCGGCAAGCGCGTGATGGGCGCGATGAAGATCCCGTTCGGCACGCCGATCCAGGTGGGGCCGTTCACGCTGCGCTTCCGCGAAAAGGGCGACGCCGGCGTGGTAGCGGGCGGCATCGTGGCCGGGCCGCGGCCGGTGTCGTTGCCGGCGGTCTCGGCGTCGACGCCGAGCGTGGTGGCGGAGAACGCGGTGGTGTTGAAGACCGCGCCGCGACTGCCGCCGCCGGCGCCCAAGCCGACGCTCAAGGGCAAGAAGGTGGCGACGCTGGAGGCCGCGCCGGCGGAGGCGGATCCCGATCGCGAGCCGTCGGTCACGCCCGACCTGAACGACGCCGAGCGCGATCGCCTGAAGCGCTGGCTGCGCGGGCACCTGCTCGAGTCGCTCGATCTGCCGTCGCTGCGGCCGGAAGAGCTGCAGGACAAGGCGCTCGCGCCGCGGGTGCTGCAGCTGATGGACGAGCTGCTCGACGAGCACGCGCGCGAGCTGCCCAAGGGGCTCGATCGCGGCCGGCTGCGCAAGGAGCTGGCCGACGAGGTGCTCGGGCTCGGGCCGCTCGAAGATCTGCTCGCCGATCCGATGGTCTCGGAGGTCATGGTGATCGATCGCGCGACCATCTACGTCGAGAAGAAGGGCCGGCTCGAGCTGACCGGCGCGCGCTTCTCGTCGGAGGACGCGCTGCGCTCGGCGATCGAGCGCATCGTCACGCCGCTCGGCCGGCGCATCGACGAGTCGACGCCGATGGTCGACGCGCGCCTGAAGGACGGCTCGCGCGTCAACGCGATCATCCCGCCGCTGGCGCTGCGCGGGCCGTGCCTGACCATCCGCAAGTTCTCGCAGAAGAAGCTCGACCTCACCGATCTGATCGGCTTCGGCTCGATCGACGAGCGCATGTCGCGCTTCTTGACGCGCGCGGTGATCGCGCGCCGCAACATCCTGGTCTCGGGCGGCACCGGCTCGGGCAAGACCACGCTGCTCAACGTGCTCTCCAGCGCGATCCCGTCGGACGAGCGCATCGTCACCATCGAGGACGCGGCCGAGCTGCGCCTCGGCCAGCCGCACGTGGTCTCGCTCGAGACCCGCCCGCCCAACATGGAAGGCAAGGGCGAGTACTCGATCCGCGATCTGGTGAAGAACGCGCTGCGCATGCGNNCAGGCGATGAACACCGGCCACGACGGCTCGCTCACCACCACGCACGCCAACTCGCCCGAGGAGGCGATCGCGCGCCTGGAGACGCTGGTGCTGATGGGCGGGCTCGATCTGCCGACGCGCGCGATCCGCGAGCAGATCGCCAACTCGATCCACCTGGTCGTGCAGCAGGCGCGCTTCGTCGACGGCTCGCGCAAGATCACGCAGATCGCCGAGGTGGTCGGGATGCAAGAGGACGGCTCGGTGCGCCTCGAGAACATCTTCGAGTTCTATCGCACGCCCGGCGATCGCGGAAAGGTGACCGGCGAGTTCCGCGCCACCGGCTACATGCCGTCGTTCATCCACGAGTTCATCACCATGGGGCTGGTCACCGACGGGGAATACCTGTGATCTCGCCCAAGCTCATGCAGCTCGGACTGCTCGGCCTGGGCATCGTCGCGGCGGCGCTGGCGACCTTCGCCACGGTGGTCCATGGCTGGACGCCGCTCTCGGATTTCTTCAAGGCGCAATGGAAGCTGTACGAAGGCTGGGCCAACCGCAACCTGCGCGCGCTCTACTCGCCCATGCGCGCGCGGGAGTTCGCGCTGCGCCACGCCGGGTTCATGCTGGTCGGCCTGCTCTCCGGCGGCATCCTCCTCGGCTCGTGGGTCTACGGCGTGATCCTGCTGGCGTTCTTCGGCTACGGGCGCGTGATGCTGCTCGAGCGCGAGCGCACGCAGCGCAAGCGGGCGCTCGAGGAGCAGCTCGACTCGACGCTGCAGTCGATGGCCAACACCATCCTGGTCACGCAGAACCTGGAGGACGCGTTCGCCACCATCGCGCAGCACTTCGATCCACCGATCAGCCAGGAGGCCGACATCCTGGTCAAGCAGGTGCGCCTCGGCACGCCGATGGACGAGGCGCTGCGCGATCTCGCCAACCGCTGCCAGAGCCGCAACGTGGACGCGATCGTCACCGCGCTCACCGTCGGGCGGCAGACCGGCGGCGAGCTGCCCAAGGTGCTCGAGACCACCGCCGGCGTATTGCGCGAGACCATGCGCGTCGAGGGCGTGATGGAGGCCAAGACCTCCGAGGGCAAGGCGCAGGTGATCGTCATGGGCATGCTGCCGTTCGTCTTCGGCGGCGCGCTGCAGCTGATCGATCCGGAGTGGATGCAGCCGCTGTTCTCCGATCCGGTGGGCTGGCTGGTGCTGTCGTTCGCCTGCGTGCTCGAGTTCGTCGGGCTGGCGATGGTCTCCAAGCTGACGAAGATCGACGTGTAATGGGAAACGTCCAGCTCTCGACGGTGTGGTTGGTGTTGGCGCTGGCGGCGGCGGCGGCCGCGGCGGCGTCGCTGGTGGTGCTGTTCATTCCGTCGGAGCTGCGCGATCCGGTGCTGCGCGGCTATCGCTCGACGCGGCGGCGCGAGGCGTTGGAAGGGAGCGTGCTGTTGCGCATCGCCTGGCCGGCGATCAAGCTGTGCACGCACTACGCGACGCTGATCGGCGCGCCGCAGTGGAAAGAGAAGACCTCGCTCAAGCTGCGCAACGCGGGCGAGCCGATGGGGCTGTCGCCCGACGAGTTCCTCGGCATGATCATCGCCAGCACCTTCTTCGGGCTGTTGTCGTCGTACCTGTTCGCCCACGCTGCCAACATGGGCTACGGGATCGTGATCGTCGGGGTGTTCCTCGGCCTGGTGCTGCCCAACCTGTGGCTCAACGACAAGGCGCAGACGCGGCTGCACGCGATCAACCGCGGCCTGCCGCAGGCGCTCGATCTGTTCGTGCTGTCGATGGGCGCGGGCCTCGACTTCATCGGCGCGGTGCGCCACGTGGTCGAGAAGTGGAGCGACAAGCGCGACCCGCTGTGCGAGGAGCTGAGCCGCTTTCTGCACGAGCTCAGCCTCGGCAAGACGCGCAAGGAGGCGCTCGAGGATCTCGCGTATCGCGCGCCCACCGAGCTGGTCAAGGCGTTCGTCACCAACGCGACGCAGGCGGAGAAGCGCGGCACGCCGCTGGTCGAGGTGCTCAAGATCCAGGCCGAGGTGGCGCGCACCAAGCGCTTCCAGACCGCCGAAAAAGTGGCCGGTCGCGCGGGCGTGGTGATCCTCATGCCGCTGATGTTCATCTTCGCAGCGACGGTGCTGGTGATGTTCGGCAGCCTGATCGTCAAGGGCTTCCGGGGGCAATTGTTCTAATGCCGGGACCACCCACCGAGCAGACCGATCTGCCGTTCGCGCTGCTGGTGTCGCTCACCGGCGGGCGGCCGGCGCGCTACCAGTTCAACCAGGATCGCGTGCTGGTCGGGCGCGGGCTCGAGGCCGATCTGCGCATCGAGCACGCCGCGCTGTCGCGCTCGCAGTTCCTGCTCGAGCGCGGGCGCGGATCGGCGGGCGAGCCGCGCTATCGCATCACGCCCTACGAGACCACCAACCCGACCTACGTCAACGAGCGGCCCGCCGTCGAGGGAACCCTCACGCCGGGCGATCTGATCGCGGTCGCCGACGTGCGCGTGCTGTTCGAGCGCAAGGTGCCCAAGGGCGTCAAGGACGGCGCGGGCGGCAAGGATCAGATCCCGCCGTTGCGCATGGCGCTGATGGCGGGGGTGACCTTCATGGCGCTGTATGTCGGTTATCTGTTGTTTGGCGGCACCGAAGATCCGGGCGCCGGCGATCTGGCGACCGCGCAGATCAAGATGTTCGCCGACGTGCCCCCAGAAACAATCGTCCGTTGCGGCAATCCGCTGGAGTGCGACACCCGCGCGCACGATGAATACCAAAAGGGCAAGAAGCTGCTGGCGCAGGCGGGCGCCGATCCGGGCAACCTGTATCGCGCGGCGCTCGAGCTCGACAAGGCCTCGCACTTTCGCGATCAGTCGGGGCGCCCGCTCGCCGACATGGCCGACGTGAGCGCGCAGCTCGAGCAGGCGCGCGCCCGCGCCGAGGCCGAGTTCCAGGACGCGCGCTTCCGGCTCTCGCGCGCGATCGCCGCCGCCGATCTGCGCCGCCAGGCCAACGAAGCGGCGCTGTTGGCCCGCATCCTCCCCGACGAGCGCCACCCGTATCGCATCAAGCTCGACGCCTACCGCCGCACGCTGCCCAAGCCTCAGCAGCCCGGCCCGGGAGATGTCAAATGAACTGCTCCACGTTGGCGTTGGCGTTCACGCTCGCGGGTTGCGCGGCGACCACGGCGGAGCGGCCGATGACGCCGCCGACCGACGTGACGCCGCTGGAAAAAAGATTGGCCGACAACCCCAACGACAAGAACGTCAACCTGGAGCTCGGCGAGCAGGCGGAGGCGGGCGGCGATCTGCTGCGCGCCGAGCAGTACTACCTGCGCGCCGAGGCGCTGGGCGTGCCGCAGGAGGCGATCGTGCCGCGTATCATCCGCGTGCTGGTCGCGGCGCAGCGCTACGACGAGGCGCTCGATCGCTGCTCCAAGCGGCTCAACGCCAAGCCTGACGATCGCGCCACGCGCTTCGTCGAGGCCTCGCTGATGGTCGCGCTCGATCGCACGAAGGACGCCGAGCGCGAGCTCAACGCGCTGGTGCGCACCGCGCCCAAGGACGCGCAGGCCTACCTGGCGCTCGGCAAGCTGTACCGCGACGGCAACGACAAAGTGCGCGCCAAGGAGATGTTCGAAAAATATCTCGAGCTCGCGCCCGAAGGGCAAGAGGCGCCGGCGGTGCGCTTCGACCTGGCCACCGCTGCGCAACAGGAGGCGTTGCCGTGATTCCCGACGCGGTCTTCCAGCAGACGTTGATGGGCTTTCTGGCGCCGGTCGGGCGCTTCCTCGCCGACGACAGCGTGTCGGAGGTGATGATCAACGGCTTCGAAGAGGTGTACATCGAGCGCGCCGGCAAGCTCGAGCGCACCGACGCGGTGTTCCCGTCGGAGCACGCGCTCGAGGCGGCGGTGCGCAACATCGCGCAGTACGTCGGGCGTTCGGTCGACCCCGAGCGGCCGGTGCTCGACGCGCGCCTGCCCGACGGCAGCCGTGTGTGCGCGATCATGCCGCCGGCGGCGCGCCGCGGCATCTGCGTGTCGATCCGCCGCTTCCCCAAGGAGCGGCTCACCGTGGACCAGCTGGTCAAGTTCGGCGCGCTCACCGAAGGCTGCCGCCACTTCCTCGATCTGTGCGTTCAGGTGAAGAAGAACATCATGGTGGCGGGCGGCACCGGCTCGGGCAAGACCTCGCTGCTCAACGCGCTGTCCTCGTTCATCGACGGCGCCGAGCGCATCGTGGTGATCGAAGACTCGTCCGAGGTCAAGCTGCAGCAGCCGCACGCGGTCTACCTGGAGGCGCGTCCGCCCGACGCCAAGGGGAAGGGCGCGGTGCCGATCCGCGAGCTGTTGCGCGCGACCCTGCGCATGCGGCCCGATCGCATCGTGGTCGGCGAGTGCCGCGGCGGCGAGGCGCTCGATCTGATCCAGGCGATGACCTCCGGCCACGGCGGCTCGCTGTCGACGGTGCACGCCACCTACCCGCACGACACGCTGCACCGCCTGGAGACGCTGTGCCTGATGAGCGACGTGGAGCTGCCGCTCTCGGCGTTGCGCGCGCAGATCGCGTCGGCGGTGAACATGATCGTGCAGACCTCGCGCATGAACGACGGATCGCGCAAGATCACCCATGTGGCGGAGTGCATCGGCTTGTCGGCGAACGGCGGCTACGAGCTGCGCATGCTCTACGAGTTCAAGCAGACCGGCGTCGATGCCAAGACCGGCAAGGTGCTCGGCGCGCTCCAGCCGACCGGCATCAAGCCCAGCTTCGTCGACGAGATCCACGGGCGCGGCCTCGAGCTTCCGGCGGAGATGCTGGACGGATGAGCGAGCGTCAGCGAGCGATCAACAGTCGACGAGAATGCGTGGCCCGTGGGGCCGCGCCGCTCATGGAGCCGCAGGCGACATGAGTAACGGCCCGCCGCGCAGGCCGCCGGATCCGGAAGCGACCAACCAGACGTCGCTGCCGACGCCCACGCCGACGCCCTCATCGGATGAACAGGCGACCAGCGCGGTCGCGGATCTCGGCTCGGTCGGCGAGCTGCGGGCGGCGCTGTTGTCGCCGGGCGTGAGCGATCGTAAGACGCTGCCGTTGTACGCGATGCCCGATCAGGTCGTGGTGGGCCGCGGCACCGCCTGCGACTGGCAGCTCGAGGACGCCAGCCTGTCGCGCAAGCACGCGCAGTTTCGCTGGAACGGCCGCGAGCTCACCGTCGAGGATCTGGGCTCGGCGAACGGCACGCGGGTCAACAACCGGCCGGCGCGCAGTCCCACGCCGGTCAAGCCCGGCGACACGGTCCAGCTCGGCACGGTGATCATCACGCTCGAGCTCAAGCAGCCGCCGGGTTCGTCGCCCGACGATCAGGCGACGCGCCTGGTGCAGCAGCCGCCCAACCTGCCCGAGGACCTCGTGTCGGATCCGGGCCTGCCGCCGATCGGCGCGGCACCGACGGTAGTGCGGCCGCAGCCGCCGGCCTCGCAGGCGCCGTCGGGCCGCGCGGCGGGTGCGCAGGCGAGCGTGTTCCGGCCGGAGAAGGACGCGGCCAGCCCCAACGAGCCGACCCGCTCGTGGGATCCGCGCGCGGTGTTAGTGCGCGCGCAGGAGAAGGCGTTCGATCGCGAGCTGGTCGACAAGCTCGCGTACCAGTGGCGCACCAATCGCCGCATGTTCGTGCTGGCGGGCGCGGCGGCGTGGATCGCGATCTTGCTGATCGTGTGGGCGGCGTTCGAGAAGCCGCAGGTGGAGGAAGATTCGTTCGCGGGCGTCGCGCCGCCCAAGGTGGCGGCCAAGCCGATCGAAAAGCCGGTCGAGAAGCCGGTCGAGAAGCCCGTGAACGTGAACGCGACCGATAACACGAGCGCGGCCGTGAGCGATGCGGATCGGGATGACACGCTCGAGAAGGCAGTCGCCGCCTACGACACCGGGCGGATGCAAGATGCGCTCGGCTTGTGGAAGCGGCTCGCCGCCGACCCGAAAGATCAGACCGCGAGGTTCATGGTCGAGCTGATCGAGTCGCGACTCGGGAGCGCGCCGTGAAAGCGCTCGTTCTCCTCGCGCTGCTCGCCGGTTGCAACGAGGAAGCCGCGCGCTTTCCGGTGGTGATCACGGCGCTCACCGACGACGGCAAGCCGTTCCCCGACCTGCCGATCTCGCTCGGCCGCGCGCCGGCGGGCAAGACCGACGCCGATGGGCGGCTCAAGATGCGCGTGGTAGGCAAGGAGGGCCAGAAGATCACCGTCGGCGTGACGCCGCCCAAAGGCTTCCGTCTGTCCTCGCCGTCGAACGTGTTGGTCTTGCGGCGGCTCGCCGACATCGAGGGTGGCTCGGGCAAGCCGCTGCCGATCGAGCACGTGGTCAAGCTCTCGCCGCTGCAGCGGCCGTACGCGGTGCTGGTGCGCATCGGCATCCCCGGCCTGCCCATCGAAACCTTCGGCACGCAGCAAGCCGTCACCAACTCCAAAGGCGTTGCCAGCTTCCTCTACACCGGCGCGCCCGGCGACGAGCTGCAGGTCAAGATCGACACCTCGCAGCACCCCGAGCTGCGCCCGCAAAATCCCGGCACCAGCTTCCTGCTCGCGCAGCGCTCCGAGGCGTATGTGGTCAAAGAGCACTTCACGTCCTTCAAGGCGCCGGTCAAGCACCACAAGCCCGTCCACGTCGGCCCCAAGCGCCTCTAGCGCAACTGCGGTATGATGAGTCGTGCGAATCGTCTTCGTTCGCGGCTGGATCCTCCCCCACCTCGCGCTCGCCGTGCTGCTGATCGTCGTGGTGGCGGTATTGCCGCGCTACTGGAAGCGCTTCCGCGTCGAGCCCGGCGATGGGCGTGGCGTGGTCGCGCTCGCCTTCGGCATGCCCAGCATCGTGCTCATGCTCCGCTGGGCGATCCGCGTGGAGCTGCAGCTCGCCTCGTTCCACGACTACACGCCCGCGCAGGTCTACTTCAAGTGGGTCACCCGCGCGATCGTGCTGTTGACGATCTTCCTCGCCGTCGTGGTCTACGTGATCCGCATCGTCCGCGTCGCTGACGGCTTCTCGTTCCTGGTGCTCTGGGCGATCCTGATCTCCGCCAGCCTGGCCGCGCTGTACTTCACCGCAGCGACCCAGGCTGCCGACCCGTAGGTTCTCGCGCAGCGTTCGCGCGCGCCGGCACGCGAGTTGCTCAACCGGGGCGGATGACCTTTTCACGCCTGGCCCTCGCGAGCACGATCGGTGTCTTCGCAACCAGCGCGGTCTCCGTCGCTGACGTGGCGATTTCGCCGTTGCCGTCCGCGGATGGCGAGGGCGACGAATGGAAGGGAGTCTCGGCCGCGCGCGTGTCAGGCGAGGCGCTCGCGGTGTGGTCGTCGAGACACGCGTGGCTCAGCCGCGACGACGGCCACAACTTTGCCGAGGTGCTTCCCGGCGCGGGCGCGATCACCGCCGCGGTGGTGTCGGCCGAGGGCGATCTGTTCGTCGCGCGCGGGGAGCAGATCGGCGTCGAGCGCACCGACGGCACCTCCGACTGGCGCCTGGGCCCCTGCGCGGAGCGCAGGGTGGGTTGCAGTGCCGCCGGCGAGCCGTCGCTGATGTTCGCCGGCCGCGACGTGGTCGGCTGGATCGACAGCAACCCCGAAAAGCCGCGCCTGTTCCTCACCTTCGATCGCGGCCGGACCTGGCGCGCGCACACGCTGCCCGAGCTGCGCTGGGGCACCATCGAAGCGGCGTTCGCCGACGACGACGGCACGCTGCAGCTCGGCGTCGCGGTCCCGTGCGGCGACATCTGCGGCTGCGATCACACCGAGCGCCACGTCGGCCACGTCGCGCGCGGCGCCTGGCGCAGCGCCCCCTGGCCGCACCATCCCGACGACGGCGACCCCTATTACTCGACGTGGGATCTCGGCCCGCACGGCTGGGCCTACGTCGGCGACTACGGGCCCGACCCCGACGGCATGACCCTGGTCGCGTTCACCCCGGCCGGCAAGCGCATCGCGCTCGGCCCGCTCGCCGAGAGCGAATCTCTGCACGTCGCCGGCAACGGCCGCCTCACCTTCGCGCAGAGCGGAAAGGTCCTCTACCGCCTCGACGACGCCCACGCGACCCTCGTCGATCGCGCCGGCCCCGGCAACCTCAAGCAGCTCGCCGTCGACGAAGCCGGCCGCGCCCTCGAGCTCTCCCCAGATCAGCTCGTTCGCTGGTCGCGCGGCAAGGGCTGGCAGGTGCTGTTCGACCGGCCGCGTCGGTGATGGCGTTGGTAACCGTCGCAGGCTCACAGAAAGTTGCAATTCCTCCGTTGACGGTACATACCCAGATGGGTATGTTAGGCTCATGAACGTCGCCTACTACACCACGGCATCAGGGCGACAGCCGGCGCAGGATTTCGTCGACAAGCTCGACAACCAGTCGTACGCCGCACAAATCCGGGCCGATATCCACGAGGTCGCGCAGCGTCAGCGCAAGGCGGCGGCGTCGATCAAGCCGGTGACCGCCTACTCGCCGATGTGGGAGATCCGCACCGGGAACTACAGGACGTTTTTCTACTTCGCTGCGGCCGAGGACATGGTGGTGGTTCTTCACACGTGCAAGAAGGAGGACCAGAAGCAGGGGATCAAGTTGGCCTACAAGCGAATGATGGAACTTACGGAGGCGTGAAAACATGGCGAAAAAGGGGAAGGCGCGCGTGACGGTGGGGGACGCGCGCCACGCAAAGGCGATGGAGAATCCTGTGTACAGAGTCGCGTACGAGAATCGCAGACTGATCCAGGAGGTCGCGCACGCGGTGCGCAGCATGAGGGAGTCGACTGGGCTGACCCAGCAGCAACTCGCGACTGCCATCGACTCGAGCCAGCCAACGATCGCGCGCCTCGAGCGAGGGCTCGATCAAAGGGTGCCTCGTTGGGATCTTCTCAGGCGCATCGGGTTGGTGCTTGGCAAGCAGTTGAAATGGGTGTTCGAAGACGCTACCGGCGCGGGGCAGGAGCTCGTGAGAGTGAGCGGGAAGGCGGTGCGTGTGGAAGGGGCAAAGCCTTTGTAGGTGCGGTCGAAGTTGCCGAGTCGCGCAGGAGAACGGGGGTGACGCCGACGTTTTGGGAGTCTACGGCTTTGATTTCGCCTCGCGGTTGAACCATCTCCGCGCGAATGGAAACAAAACGTTGGCTAGTCCCGCCACCATCACCAGGGCGGCACCGAGGAAGATCATCACTATTCCAAGTTCGCCGGGAGGGTTTGCAGTCGCGAGGTTGACCCCGATCCCGGCGACGACCGCTCCAATAGCGCCGACGACAACTCCGATGATAGCGATAAAGGGAGACGTTCTTAGGTACCCGATCTCTCCTTCTTTCTTGGTCAACTGTTGCAGCGCGCTGGCCAGATTCTTGACCTGGATGTTATGAGCGTTGATCAGTTGCTTGATGGCGGTCTTATTGCCTACCAATTCATCCACGGAGAGAGGCATTAGGGCTCCTCCCTCATAAATCTCGTTGCCGTCCGAGACGGTGCCAACGCCAAGAGTCAGATTTACTTTTTCGTCGTTCACTTGGCACCCGGCACGATGCCAGCGATGACAAGATTGACGATGATGGTATTACCGCAGGTCTTGCAGATGAGCGCCACGCTCGGCAGATGTTGCCCGCCAAGGACGACGTTATGCGGCTGGTCGCCCAATGACAAAACGACAAAGCCGTTGAGCGCCCATGCATTGGATGTACACAGGACGCAATTCTTGTTCGTCCACTTGGTATTAATCCAGTTCGTAACCTTGTCGATCGTCGCCTGGTCAAGCGCCATGCCGAGGAGTCAATCACGACTCCCCTCTCTTGTGTGCCGGAACGGATTTTGGGGCAGACGCGGTTTTCTGCCTCAGAAGTCAAGGCGCACCCACCGTTCTGAGGCAAAGCCCGACAAGTCTGCGTATAACCTGTGACCGGCAGGCGTGGAGTGGAATGGTAAGGCGCGGGTAGCCAAGAAAGCGCACAGTCGGGTGCAAGGCATGGGGGAACGATGCTCGACGCGAGCCTACTTCAAGAGATCAAAAAGTGTCCGTTCTGCGCTGAGGAGATTCTTGCCGAAGCGATCAAGTGCAAGCATTGCTCTGCGGACTTGAACGGGGAGCCGCCGTGCAAGCAATGCGGCGGTCCGCTCATGAAAGACGCCTTCAAGGAGACACCGGGCGGAATCATCGCCGTTGGAGTGATATTGATCGTGATCGGAGTGCCCACGATCTTCGCCTTCGGACTCGGCTTCATCTTCATCATTGCGGGAATAGTCCTGATGGTCGCGGTGAAGCAGGACCACCCGATACTGCGATGCTCGAAGTGCAAGGCGGTGCGGATGCAATCGCTGGCGCAGCGGTAACCGGCGAGACTATTTGAGGCAAGAGCGGTTTTCTGCCTCAGAAATCAGGGTGAACCGGACCTATTGAGGCAAAGCCGACGAACTGGGTACAACAGACCGTAGCGACCCATCGATAGTGTGGACGACTGTCCGCACAACACCTACCTAACCCCGCGAATTCACGCTCCACCTTAATGGCACACAAGATGTACAATGGCCTCGCGGTGATGAGGTCCATTGTCCATCTGCTGCGCCGCCTGGACTCCGATGAACGGGGAGTCGCGATGGTGGAGTATCTCGAGATCCTCATCCTGGTCATCCTGGGGGCGGCGGTCGCGATGGCGCCGCTCGGGACGTACCTGATGCGCTACTACGACAACGTCGAGTTCTTATCCGGCCTCCCGTTTCCATAGAAAAAGGAGAAACACATGGCTCGTTCGCTTCTTCGTCGCGCGCGCAAGGACAAGGGTGTCAGCTCGGTCGAGTACATCATCATCCTGGTGCTCGTGGCGCTCACCGGCATCGCGGTGTTCAAGATCTTCGGCGGTCAGATCAAGACCAAGATGACCACCGCCAACACCACCATGCAAAATGACGTGAACCCGCAGTAGGCGTCCCCCCGGGGAGCCTCATGGGCACGTTCTTCTCAAATGCCGTGGGCCCGTGGCCTGCGGCGCTGTTGCTCGCATTGGCGGTGTCCTGCGCGGTCACCGACCTGTGGAAGGGACGGATCTACAATGCCGTCACCTATCCGGCGATCGCGGCGGGGTTCGTCCTGCAGGTCGCGCTGCACGGCGCGCCCGGGCTGGGCTTCGCGCTCGGCGGCTTCGCGGTCGGCTTCTTCCCGGCGTTCCTCTTGTTCGCGCTCGGTGGAATGGGCGGCGGCGACGTGAAGCTGCTCGGCGCGATCGGCGCGATCGCGGGCGCGGTGCCGGCCACCGAGACGCTGCTGCTGGCGTTCTTGTTCGGCGGCTTCTTCGCGCTCGGCAAGCTGGCGTGGCACGGCCGGCTGTTCAACACCATGGGGCGGACCCTGCGCACGCTCGCGGGCTTCGTCGTTCCGGGCCTCAGCCGCGCGCCGTTCGAACGCGCGGGCGAGGAGCGGCTCACGGTGCGCTTCGGCGTCGCGATCTGCATCGCCACGCTGGCCACGTTGTGGGATCTCAAGTCGGGCGCGATCGCCGGGCTGGTGCTCGGATGAAGCGCACGCTGCCGATCGTGCTGGTCGTCGCTGCGTCGGCTGCCGCCGGGCTCGGCCTGGCGATCGGCGGGTGGGATTTCCTCGAGCAGCATTGGGCGCCGCTCGGGTTCGCGTCGCTGGCGCTGACCATGTTCGCGACGCTGGGCGTGAAGATCCTGGCCGGCATCGTGCGCGGCGCGGTGCTGGCGGTGCGCAAGCCCAAGGAGCTCGGCCAGTCGGGCGCGGCGGCGGCCGAGTTCGTGATCGTGGTGATCCCGTTCATGCTCATGCTCACCGGGCTGATGCAGCTCGCGCTCGCGTCGATGGGGCGCGTGCTGGTGAGTTACGCGGCGTTCTGCGCGGCGCGCGCGGCGATCGTGATCGTGCCGATGGCGCCCGCCGAAGTGCAGGGCATGGGCGCCAAGCTCGACCAGGCGTTCACCGACGAGCTGCGCAACAAGGTCGGCTACGGCGCCAACACGCGCACCGACTTTGCGATCTCCAAGAAGGCGTCGCTGATGCGCAACGCGGCCGCCTACGCGCTCATCCCGTCGTCGCCGTCGATCGACACGCTGGTGCAGGACACGGTCCGCAACTGGCCCGACTACCTCAAGAACCGCCTCATCTATGGGCTCGACCCGACCAAGTACCTGCAGAGCCTGCTCGGCGATCTGGCGGCGCTGCCGGGCGCGCTGGTCGACGGGCTGTCCGATCAGCTCAAGGACGCGATCAAGAACGGGCTCGACTCGCCCGACCAGAAAGCGGCGGCCAAGCAGAAGCTCGACTCGTGGATCGACGGCGCGGTGAGCGACCCGGGGCTGCGCGCCCAGGCCAAGTCGGCCGCCGAGGGCTACATCGACAAGTACAAGGGCTCCGAGGAATCGCCCACCGGCACGCTCGGCAACTGGGCCAAGGACGAGATCGGCAACACGCTCTCCGGACCGCTCGACAAGTTCCGCGACCAGGTCAACGGCGCGGTCGACGGCGCGCTCGCCGGCGCAGGCGGCGGCGTGGGCGGCGCGGGCGGCAAGGGCATGGCGGTCGACCGCGCGCTCGACGTGGGCTTCGGCGCCGGCACCGACGGCGCGGGCGGCGCGATCCTGCGCTCGCTGCGCAAGCTGGTGTACGCGAAGATGGGCACGGTGGTGACGCTGCTCGACGAGCAGGGCAACTTCAAGAGCAAGTTCGAGTGGAACGAGCCGATCCGCGCGCGCGTCACCTACCTGTTCTACTGCCAGATCCCGCTCGCCAACCGCTTCGCCGGCAAGGCGTTCTACAACCTGCCCGACTCGACGGTGGCCGACCTCACCACCGGCCCGATGAAGGGGCTCACCATCGTCGGCATCCCCGGCTACTTCCTGACCCTCACCGCCGACCACACCCTCACCAACCAGGGCAAGCCGCTATGATCGTGCGCGGCGGCCTTCTGCGCTGGATGCTCAAGCCCGACGCCAAGGCGCGCGGGCTGATGAAGCGGCTGCACGGCGACCAGGGCGGCAACGTGATGGTGCTGTACATCGCCGCGGCGCTGCTGCTGGTGGGCATGCTGTGGGCGATCATCGGCACCGGCGCGCGCATGGTGCAGAAGGAGACCATCCAGTCGTCGGCCGACGCGGCGGCGTTCTCGGCGGCGGTGATCAAGGCCAAGGGGCTCAACATCATCGCCTTCTGCAACCTGGTGATGGCGCTGCTGCTCGCGATCATCATGCTGCTGCGCCTGATCAAGGGCGCGCTGTTGATCTTGATGGGCGTGTGCCTGGCCGCCTGCTTCGACATCTTCGGCGGCGAGATCCTGTGCGGCTTCGCGCCCGAGGCCGAGCAGCTCTACCAGCGCTACTCGGATCTGCTCGATCGGCTCGAGCCGCGCATCATGGACGCGATGAAGGGGCTGGCCAAGCTCGAGCGCGGGGTGAACAAGACCTTCCCGGCGCTCGCGGTGGTCGAGGCGTACCGCGTCGGCACGCACCAGAGCTACCAGCGCAACTTCGGCAAGGGCTCGCTGATCACCATCGCCTGGCCGCTGCCGGTCGGCAAAGATCTATCGCTGCCGACCAAAGACGGCACCTGGGACGAGCTGTGCGATCAGGCGCTCAACACCTTCGACCGCGTGCTCGAGGTGGCGCTCACCAAGATCGGGCTGCCCAGCTTCGTCACCGGGATCTTCGGCGGCGCGGTGAAGATGCTGCTCACGCCGCTCAAGGGCGTGCTGTGCGGGTCGGGCGGTGGAGGCGGCGGCGACACCAGCGTGCAGGTCGACACCACGCAGCAGAAGTTCTCGTGCGATCAGTGCGACAACGCGACCGCGTCGATCTGGACCGGCCAGCGCGTGGTGCGCAACCCCGACGGAACGTTCAACTCGTTCCCGCCGGGCACCTGCAAGCTCAGCTACTTCGACAGCTCGATGTGCGGCGGCGGCGGCGGCTTCACCACCTGCGGCGACGGCAACGAGTATCGCAACCTGACGTTCCAGTCGTGCCTGGTCAAGACCAAGGCGCCGGCCAACCTGGGCAGCGCGCTCGCCGGCGACAAGCCGGTGCCGCTCGATCTGGCCGACGATTGGCAGAGCCGCGTCAACGTGCGCGCGTTCACGCTGCTCACCGACGCCAACATCGCCGACCGGCGCCAGTCGGTGGCGGTGGGATCGAAGAACAAGGGCTCGGCGCCGTCGCTGAACGAGCTGCTCGGCACCGCGCAGGCGGAGTTCTTCGCGTTCAACGGCGAAGGGCACGACGACCTGTGGCACATGGATTGGCGCGCGCGCCTGGTGCGCTTCAGCTTCGGCGACACCTCGTCGAGCGACACCGGCGACGCGGGCTCGCAGGGCGTGCCGGCGGCGGGCGCGGCGAGCATCGCCGACAAGGTCAAAAACTTCGTCACCAACAATGGGGCGGCCGCGCTGAGCGACCAGTTCATGTTGCACTGATGCGACCACGCAAGAATAGACAGCGCGGCGCCGCGATGGCCGAGATGGTGCTGCTCGCGCCGGTGATGATCCTGATGTGGGTCGGCATCGACTACTTCCGCTCGGGCTACTCGCGGCGCCTGCAGGCAATCGCCGAGTCGCACGAGAAGGCGTGGGCGCTGGCCTACTCGAACGACGGCTCGTGCTTCGCCAACAAGGAGCCGTGGGCCGGCTTCACCGGCGAGAACGACGCCACCGATCCGGCCAACACCGGCGAGCAGGGCGCGCAGGCGTCGAGCATCTTCTCCGGCAAGACCTCGTCGTCGATGTTCCAGTACGCGCACGCCAACGTGCAGACCTCGTGGAAGACGCGCGCCGCGCGCTTCGACGGGAACTCGGTCGGCTCGATGAACGCCGGCACCTACGTGGCCTGCAACGAGGTGGTGCCCGCCACCAACGCCGCGTCCGGGATCGGCTCGGCCAACGGCGGCGGCGACAAGTTCGCCGATCAGAACGTGCTCACGCCGCTGTGGGACTTCGTGAGGTCGCTGTTTTGATGCGCGCGCGCAAGTACCTTCGACCGATGCTCAGGCTGAGCGCGTTCCTCGCGGTCTCCGCGGCGGCGCTCGGCTACCTCGACTATCGCGCGGCGCGCGCGTCGGTGGTCGATCACCTGCTCGGCATCGGCTCGCGCATGGCGCCGTACCTCGACGATGGGCGCGCCACCGAGCCGCCGCGCCAGTTGCGCATCAACGGCGTGCACATGTACGTCGCCACGGGGCACACCGACCATCCGCCGGGCTTCGTCCGGAAGTGGTACGCCGACCGCTACGCCGCCAAGGGCGACGGGCTGGACGATCTCACGCAGCAGCTGCGCGCGCGCGGGGCGCTGCCGCCGAGCGCGCCGAGCCTGAACCAGATGGCGTTCGGCAACGACTCCAAGGGCGGCGTGGCGGCGCTCGACTATGGTGACAAGCTGACGCTCGCCGGCCTCAAAGAGCGGATGAAGCGCTTCACGGACGCGGGTGATCTGGGCGCGATCGGCCGCCTGCGCTACGTCTATTACGAAAAGACCGCCAAGGGCGGCACGCGCTTTCTCACCGCGTGGACCGACGAGAAGTTCCAGCTCGCGCACCTGTTGCCGACCGACAACAAGGACGCCGAGGGCGCCGATCTCGAAGGCGTGCCGCGCTTCCCCGGCACCGTGCGCGTGCTGTCGGCCGAAGAGCGCGGCATGCCGCAGCGGGTGGTGGTGTACGACGGCGCGGGCTCGCCCGAGACCGCCGAGCTGTTCTATCGCGCGCGTATGACCACGCTCGGCTGGTTCGAAGACGACACCTTCGCCGCGCTCGCCAAGCGCCAGAACAAGCACGCGCTCAAGTTCTCGAACCGCGACGGCCACGAGGTGGTGATCGATCTGTCCACCGCCACCGACGGCCGCGATCTCACCGTCTGCGTCATCCAAACCCGCTAGCCAGTCCGCCGCTTCGTGCCTAGAGTGTCGGGATGATCCTGGGTGCGGTGCCGGAGACGGGCGGGACGCGGTTTCGCGTGTGGGCGCCGGGCGTGTCGACGCTGGAGGTGGAGCTCGACGCGCGGCGGGTGCGGCTCGAGCCGACCTCTGGCGGGTATCGCGAGGCGTTCGTCGAGGGCGTGCACGCGGGCGCGCGCTACGTCTACGTGATCGACGGCGAGCGGCGACGGCCGGATCCGGCGTCGCGCGCGCAGCCCGACGGCGTGCATGGGGCGTCGCAGGTGGTCGACGCGGCGTTCGCCTGGCAGCACCCGCCGGTCGCGCGCTCGCTCGACGCGTACGTGATCTACGAGCTGCACGTGGGCACGTTCACGCCCGAGGGCACGTTCGACGCCGCGGCGGCGCAGCTCGAGCGGCTGGTCGAGCTCGGCGTCACCGCGGTCGAGCTCCTGCCGGTCGGCGCGTTTCCCGGTACGCGCAACTGGGGCTACGACGGCGTGCACTGGTTCGCGCCGCAGCACTCGTACGGCGGCCCCGAGGGGCTGCGCCGCCTGGTCGACGTCGCGCACGCCGTCGGGCTGCACGTGGTGCTCGACGTGGTCTACAACCACCTCGGCCCCGAGGGAAACTACCTCGGCGAGTTCGGCCCCTATTTCACCTCGCGCCACCACACGCCGTGGGGCGAGGCGCTCGCCTACGACGGCCAGCACGCGCCGGCGGTGCGCGCGCACGTGCTCGAGAACGCGCGCATGTGGCTCGAGGATTATCGCATCGACGCGCTGCGCCTCGACGCGGTGCACGCGATCTTCGACAGCTCGCCGCGCCATCTGGTCGGTGAGCTGACCGACGAGGTGCACGCGATCGCGCGCCGGCTCGGCCGCACGCTGCACGTGATCGCCGAGAGCGACCTGGGCGACGTGCGGGTGATCGAGCCACCCGCCGAGCGCGCGCAATCGTGGGGCTGCGACGCGCAATGGTCCGACGATCTGCACCACGCGCTGCACGCCGCGCTGACCGGGGAGCGCCATCTCTACTACGCCGACTTCGGCCCGGTCTCGACGCTGGCGCGCGCGATCACCGACGGGTTTGCGCACACCGGCCAGCTGTCGACCTTCCGCAAGAAGCCGTTCGGCACGCCGGCCAAGCACCTCGGCGGCGATCGCTTCGTGGTGTGCGCGCAGAACCACGATCAGATCGGCAACCGCGCCCAGGGTGAGCGGCTCGGCCAGCTGGTCCCCGGCTGCGAGCACGCGGCGGCGGCGGTCTACCTGACCGCGCCCGCCGTGCCGATGCTGTTCATGGGCGAGGAGCACGCCGATCCGGCGCCGTTTCTCTACTTCACCGACCACGGCGATCCGGCGCTCCAGCGCGCGGTCTCCGAGGGGCGTCGCCGCGAGTTCGGCGCGCACTCCGGCGACGTGCCCGATCCGCAGGCCCAGGCCACCTTCGAGCGCTCGCGCATCCAGCTCGCGCTCGGCCACGACGGCCGCCACGCGGGCGTACGTCATTTCTACCAGGCGCTGCTGGCGCTCCGTCGCCAGCGGCAGTCGCTGCGCGCGCTCGACAAGACCCGCACCGAGGCGTTCGCCGACGACGACGCGCGCACGCTGGTGGTGCGCCGCTGGCACGACACCGACGAGACGCTGGTGCTGATCTCGCTCTCCCCGAAAGCCACGGTGGTGCGCGCGCCCGCACCGCGCGAGGGCCGCTGGCGCGCGATCCTCGACGCGGGCGACGCGAAGTTCGCCGGCCCGCGCTCGGCCCGGCTCCACGATCGGTCCGGCGCGCTCGAGGTCGAGCTGCCTCCGTTCGGCGTGCTCATTTGCAGCGACCGCTAACCTCGGGATAAAACGAGGGCGTGGAACGCCTGCCGATCAAGGACCGCGTCATCGTGGCGATGCTCGGCTTCTTCCTCGCCGTCGCCTTCACCCTCGAGCTGTACTGGCTGGGCCACCCGGTCGATCTGCCCGCGCAGGCCGGCTCGAGCTTCATGGCCCACCTGTTCGAGATCTACAGCGACTGCGACCGGGCCTACTACGACGCGATCAATCCGTTCACGCGCGCGCTCGAGCTGATCAACGTCTGGTTCACGCAGCTCCTCAACGTGTGGCTCCTGTACGCCATCTGGAAGCGCCGCCCGTACCGCCACGGGCTGCAGCTGCTGCTCGGCTCGTATGTCTCGTACTCGGTGTCGCTGTACTTCCTGAGCGCGCACCTGTCGGGCTACGAGAACATGAAGTACCGCAGCGGCTATACCTACTTCCTGTTCTACGCCACGAACCTGCCGTGGCTGCTCGCGCACCTGTACCTGGCCGGCGACTCGCTGGTCGCGATCACCCGGCGCTTTGCGGCAGCGCGTGAGCCGACGTGAACGAGGTGCGCCCGGCGTCGTAGTCGACGATGAAGCCGCGCGCCCCCGCGTCCTGTAGCTCGCGCGAGACCAGCTCGAGGTTGGCGCTGCACACGTAGAACGCCTTGCCCTCGGCGCCCAGCGCCAGGCAGGCCGCGCTCGCCCGGGGCGCGTTGGTGAACGCCAGCACGTACAGCTCTTCCTGCACCCGGGCCAACAAGGCGCCCGACGACCCTGTGTCAGTCGTGCGCACGATCCAGAGCCCGTTCAAGGTGCCGTCACGTCGCATGGTTTGGCCTCGCTGCACGTCGAACCGAGGACGTTGCACGCGGCGGGCCGGGCATCCGGCGCTCGCTCGTTCCACTCGTTGCTCACGCAAGGGAGATCTTTTTCCATCCGGCAACGTATTAGGTGGAAGGGCGGAGGAGCGCATGCGTCGTTCGTTGGTCATTTCCCTGGTGCTGTGCGCGGCGGGAACCGGTTACGCGCGCAAGTCGCTGTCGATGCGCAACGACGCGGCGTCGCTCGATCGGGCCGAGCTCGCGCGGCCCGAAGAGTCCGAGCTGTCGCGCGCACCGCAGGTCAACCAGCCGTTCAAGTGGCGCCCGCAGCCGTTTCGCCCGTGGCTGGCCGGCGCGAGCGTCGCGGTCGATGCGCGGCGCGGCGAGGTGTTCGTCGCGGACACCGACAACGGCACCCTGGCGATCTCCGACGCGACCGGCGCGCACGTGCTGCGCGTGGTCCCGGTCGGCGCCGCGCCCGAGCAGGTGGTGGTCGGCCCCGACGGGCGCGCGTTCGTCAGCGTGCGCAACGCCGGCGAGGTGGTGGTGGTGGCGCCCGGCGCGACGCAGGTGGCGTTGCGCACTCACATGGGCGGCGAGCCGTTCGGGCTGGCGCTCGCCGCAGACGGCAAGACGCTCTACGTGTCGCTGGTCGGCACCTCGCAGGGCGGCCAGGTGCTGGCGCTCGAGGCCGCCACGCTGGCCGAGAAGTTTCGCGTCGACGTCGACGCCGACCCGCGCGGCATCGTCACCACGCCCGACGGGGACAAGCTGTTCGTGGCGCACCTGATCGGCACCTCGGTGAGCGTGATCGATCTCGAGCGGCGCGCGGTCCGGCGCGTGCAGCTGCCCGGCGCCACCGTCGGGCGCTTCGATCGGCTCACCCATCAGTCGGGCCGCGTGCCCAACTTGACCTTCGCGCTGGCGGTCTCGCCGAGCGGCCGCCGCCTGTACGTGCCGCACGCGCTCGAGGACACCGGCCAGAACGTGGCGCCCGAGGTGCGCTCGGGCGGCTACGGCGCCGGCGCGTTCGAGCCGATCGTGGCCACGCTCACCGCCATCGACGCCGACGCCGAAGAGGTGCTGGGCGACGACCAGAACGTCACCAGCCGCGCCGGCAGGAGCTTCACCCTGCGCGGACTCAGCCAGCCGCGCGCCGCGATCGTCGATCCGGTGCGCAGCCGCCTGTTCGTCGCCGGCCTCGGCTCGGACGACGTACGCGTGCTCAACGCCGCGCACAAGGATCCGGTGTTCGCCAACGCGCTGCCGTCGATCTTCCTCGGCGCGGGCAACGGTCCCAAGGGGCTGGCGATCTCCGCCGACGGCGAGCGGCTGTACGTGCACGCCTCGCTCAAGCACCAGCTGATCGTCGTCGACGTGCGCGAGCTGCGCGGCGGGGCGCAGCCCGCAAGATCTGTGATGGCGCGGCTCACCATTGGTGACGAGCGCCTGCCGGCGGCGGCGGTGCATGGCCGCGCGCTGTTCTTCAGCTCGCAAGACGGGCGCATCTCGGCCAACGGGCAGTTCGCCTGCGCGAGCTGCCACCCCGAAGGCAAGCAGGACGGCATGACCTGGCGCCTCGACAAGGGCCCGCGCCAGACGCCGGTGCTCGCCGGCCGGCTGGTCGGCACCGCGCCCTACAACTGGCTCGGCTCGCGCGGCTCGCTCAAGGACAACATGAAGGAGACCATGGGCCGGCTCGGCGGCCGCGGCCTGCCCGCCAAGGACCTCGACGATCTCGAGCTGTACCTGACCCAGTACCTCGATGGCGGCCCGCAGACCCAGCCGGTGCGGACGGCGATGCAGGAACGCGGCAAGCACCTGTTCGAATCGGACGAGGTCGGCTGCGCGCACTGCCACGCGCCGGGCACCCGCTTCACCGACGGCAAGAACCACGACATCGGCACCACGACCTCCGAAGAGGTCTCGCGCCTGTTGGCCGAGCAGGGCAAGCCGGTGCCGGCCGTCGCGCCGCTCACCCCCGCCGCGCTCTTGCGCGAAGGGCTGACCGCGCTCTCCACCACCCAGCTCCTGCGCATGCTCGGCGGTCGCATGGCGCCGCCCGACGACGAGGTGCAGCGCGGGGTGCTGCTGGCGGCGAGCACCGTCTCGCCCAACCCGTTCCTCGCGCAGCAGCTGGGCGGCATGAACAGCTTCGGCGGCTTCGAAGGAGGGCGCTTCGGCGGCGGCAGCTTCGCGATGGGCCGGCCGTCGGTCGGTCGCAGCAAGCCGAAGAAGACCGACGGCAAGCTGCGCCTTGCCTACAACACGCCGTCGCTCGAAGGCGTCGCACACACCGCGCCCTATTTCCACGACGGCAGCGCGCGCACGCTCAAGGACGTGATCACGATCGGCAACCCCGGCGACCGCATGGGCCGCACCTCGCAGCTCCCCGCCGCCGACGTGGACGCGCTGGTCTCCTATCTCGAGACCTTGTAAGCCGCTTACTTTACGGCCGCGTGCGCGAATGATATGTGTCGTCGATGAGGTATTGCTCGACGGCAGCCGCAGCTCTGCTGCTCTCGGCGTGTACGGCTGCCAACCCGTTCTACGTCGGCCCGACGATCGTCGGCTCCGACGGCAGCGGCCTCTCCGACGGTGGCACGGGCGCGCACGATCTGGCCGGGCATCCCTCGGATCTCGCGTCGGTGTGCACGGACGGCCAGCGGCAGTGCCTGGCCAACACCGGCTCGGGCGAGTGCGCCAACGGGCAGTACATGCTCGACCGCAAGTGTCCGATGTCCTCGATGTGCATGAAGGGCTACTGCGACCCACCGCCGTCGGACGCCGCCACGCCGGCCGGACACCCCTGCGACGCCGGCGGAACGGCGCAAGAAAACCAATGTTTCTCTGCGGTTACCGACACGCTGTCGTGTGAGCCGTTCATCACCGATCCGTCCAACAAGATGGTCGCGTGGTTCTGCGCGCACTCGGTCGGCCAGGGGCTGCCGGGCGCAGCGTGCACCGACGGCTCGACCTGCCGCACCGGCTTCTGCGGCTCCAACGGCACCTGCTTCCGCGCCTGCGGGGCCGGCGCTCCCTGCCCCGTTCCTCCGAACGGCACCGTGCCGTACCGCTGCGCCGGCGTGAAGATCCTCGTCGAGGGCGTCGAAGTCCAAGCCACCAGCTGCATCCCGTAGCACCGCTCCCGCCCGACGCGAAAGACGTGCGCCACCCCCGGGTGCGCGTTACGCTTTGAGGGCAAGGAGGCGGCTTCTGGTAGTGGAGCGGACATCGATGGCGCAGCGGCACGGTGGTCTGGCCGTGCTCCGTCATCGAGATTTCGCGCTCCTGTTCGGCGGCACGCTGGTCTCGCACACCGGGGACATCCTGCAGTCGATGGCGCAGAGCTGGCTGGTGTTCACGCTCACGCACTCGGCGCTCAAGCTCGGCGTGATCGCGTTCTGCCAGCTGCTGCCGCGCCTGGTGCTCGGCACCCTCGGCGGGGTGATCGTCGATCGCGTCGACCGCCGGCAGCTCCTGATCGTCACGCAGGTGGTGGCGATGGTGCAGTCGATCTTGTTGTTCTCGCTGGTCGCGTTCGGCGTGGTTACCTTCACGCACCTGATGGTGCTGTCGGTGGTGCTCGGGATCGCCGACACGCTGCACCTGACCGCGCGTCACGCGATCATTCCGGCGCTGGTGCCGCCCGCCGAGCTGCAGGCGGGCGTGGCGCTCAACTCCGCGGGCATCAACCTCACGCAGGTGATCGGCCCGTCGCTGGGCGGCGCGCTGCTCGGCCTGCTCGGCGTCTCGGGGTGCCTGGCGATCAACGCGGTGAGCTTCGTCGGCATCCTGGTGGCGCTGCTGCTCATGCACTGGCGGCCGCGCCCGGCCGAGGTGCGGCCGCCGTCGACGATCAAGCGCGAGCTCTACGACGGGTTCCGCTACGTCGGCGCGCGCGAGCAGCTGTGGGTGCCGGTGGCGATCGCGTACGGGATCGCCGCGCTGGCGATGGCGTTCTCGCGCCTGCTGCCGCTGTTCGCCACCGACGTGCTGCACGGCGGCGAGCGGGCGTACGGCGCGCTCCTGGCCGCGCCCGGGGTCGGGGCGGTGATCGCGTCGCTGTGGATCGCGCGGCGCGGCCGCCAGCCGGGCACGCGCCGCCTGTTGTATCGCGCGGTGCTCACGCTGGTCGGCGCGCTGGTGCTGTTCGCGCTCTCGGGCCGCATGTGGCTGTCGCTGCTCGCGCTCGCGCTGGTGGGCGGCGCGCAGATGGTGTTCCGCACCAGCGCGATCGCCGCCGTGCACGGCGCCACCGACGATCGCTATCGCGGCCGCGTGATGTCGATCTTCCTGCTCGACTACGGGCTGTGGTCGTTCGGCACACTGTGGCTGGGCTGGCTCGCCGACGCGCACGGCCCGCGCATCGCGGTGCTGGTGGGCGCGCTCTCGTGCCTCTTGTGCACCGGAATCGTCGCCTGGGTCTCGCGACGCGCGCGCGGGTCGGTTACGATGCCCGCGTGCCCCGACGCGCGGCCGCCTGTCTCGTCGCGCTGACGCTGTCGCTCCAGCTCGCGCGCGCCGAGCCCAAGCCGAAGCCGCGCTGGCTGGTCGCGCCCGAAGCGGACTTTCGCCACTTCACGGACTACTGCTGGTTCGCGCTCGGCGCGCTCTCAGGCTTCGTGTCGCACGAGCTCGGCCACGTGATCGCCGACCTGGCTTACGGCAAGTCGATCTCGTTCGTGCGCACCGACCTCGGGCCGTTCCCGTTCTTCGCCATCCAGCCGTGCTGCAACCTCACCGGCCAGCAGCAGTACGTGGTGGCGTCGATGGGCTTCAACGTGCAGTCGCTGTCGTCGGAGCTGGTGCTGTGGTTGGCGCCCAAGATGCGCTCGCAGCGCCGCGCGTTCCTGAAGGGGATCCTGGTGCTCGACGTCGGGCTCTCGCTCGGCTACGGCATCACCGCGCTGGCCGGCATCGGCCCGCCGCAGAGCGACGTGAACACGATGGCGCGCGGGCTCCAGATCCCGACCTGGCCGATCGGAATCTGGCTCATCGTTCCCGCGCTGTTGGATATCTACCGGTACCTGGTACCGGGATCACGCTGGGCGCCGTGGCTCAGCCTTCAGGGCAAGGCCTTCAACCTCGGGCTCGCGTTTACGTTCTAGGCGGACGCCGCGGCGGCCGGGCCCTTGTTGTTGACCTTCTCCTTGAGCTCCTTGCCCGGCTTGAAGCCGGGGACGCGACGCGCCGGAATCTGGATCGCTTCGCCGGTCTGCGGATTGCGGCCCGTCCGCGCCGCGGAATCGCGGACGCTGAAGGTGCCGAAGCCACGCAGGTCGATCTTCTCGCCCTTGGAGAGGCCGTCCGCGATCAGGTCGAAGACATCATCGACCATTTGCTGCACCTGGGCCTTCGGTACTCCGGCCTTTCCAGCGATCGCATCGACGAGATCGGACTTCTTCATGGGGCGCACCCTCCCGAAAGTGAAGCGCATCCTAGTTCCGGGAACTCGGCGGGTCAAGCCGGTTCGCTACCTGTCGCACGATTCACCACATGCTGTCGAAGATTCACCACATCGAGCGGCTCTCAACACCTGATGGTGTTTCAGGCTCATGAAAAGACTTCAAAAAATTAGACAAGCCGCTTGGCCTCTGGCTTGCTGACCACGGGTAGCAGGAGTCAGCCCCGATGACCGCCCTGAATATACTTGGACCGCTCAAGCCGCTCGCGCCCGCCCTGGGCGTCACCCTGTACTTCGTCGTGATGCTGGGCTTGTACGAGCTCAAGTCGCGGCTGTACGGGCGCCCGCTCGACGCGGACGTGTCGCGCCGCTCGGCCTCGAAGCTGCTCGGCCGCTACCTGCGCCACTACATGATGTGGGTCCTGCGCCCGTACGAGCGCGTGCTCATCAAGATGGGCGTGTCGCCGAATTCGATCACCATGACCTCGCTCTTGACCGCGGCGGCGTCGGCCTGGGCGTTCGGCACCGGGCGCTTCGCGCTCGGCGGCTGGCTCTATATGTTCACCGGCATCCTCGACATCTTCGACGGTCGCGTGGCGCGCGCCACCGGCACGGTCACGACCGGCGGCGCGTTCTTCGACTCGGTCATGGATCGTTACTCCGAGCTGGTGGTGTTCGGTGGCCTGGCCTATTTCTACCGCGGGTCGTGGGCGATGCTGGTGGTGATGGCGGCGGCGCTCGGCTCGGTGATGGTGAGCTACACGCGCGCCCGCGCCGAAGGCCTGGGTATCAACGACGTCAACATCGGCATGATGCAGCGCCCTGAGCGGCTGCTCTCGCTCGGCGTGGTGACCGCGCTGGCGCCGATCTTCGAGACCCTGCTCGGCCACGGCGCGCTGCCGATGTTCGCGCCGGTGGTGATCGCGCTCGCCCTGCTGGCGCTGTCGGCGAACGTGACCGCGGCGCGGCGCATCCTGCACACGCTCGATCGGCTGGATCTCGAGGCGCGCAAGAAGGCGGCGGAGGCGGCGCTGCTGCCGATTCCCGTCGCACCGGTGGTGCTTCCCTTTCGCTCCGCGGCGGGTGGCCGGAACTAGCGACGCGTCCCTCCTTTGAATCCCCTCCAAGCTGCGATCCTGGGCCTCGTCGAGGGGCTCACTGAATACCTTCCGGTCTCGTCGACCGGGCACCTGATCCTCGCCGGCAAGGTGCTGGGCCTCGAGGGCGAGGGCCAGAAGTCGTTCGAGATCGTGATCCAGCTGGGCGCGATCCTCGCCGTGCTGATCCACTATCGCAAGCTCCTGGCCGAGCGCAGCGTGGGCCTGGTCAAGGGACGGCCCGAGGCGGTGCGTCTGGCGTCGGCGCTGGCGGTCGGATTTCTGCCGGCGGCGATCGTCGGCCTGGCGTTCCGCAAGACCATCAAGGCGCACCTGTTCGGCGTGTGGCCCGTCGCGGGCGCGCTGATCGCCGGCGGCGTGCTGATGATCGTGGTCGAGCTGTGGCGCAAGCGCCAGCACCTCGATGGCTTGCACGGGCTGGAGAACGTCACCGTCGGCCGCGGGCTGGCGGTGGGCATCGGCCAGGTGTTCTCGCTGTGGCCCGGATCGTCGCGCTCGATGTGCACCATCGTCGCCGGGCAGCTCTCCGGCCTGTCGACGGCGACCGCCGCCGAGTTCTCGTTCCTGCTCGGGCTGCCCACGCTGGGCGCCGCCACCGTCTACGAAGGCTACAAGGCGCGCCACGAGCTGTTGCACGGCGGCGGCGGGCTGGAGCTGGCCATCGGCATGGTGGTGTCGTTCCTGGTCGCGTGGGCGGTGATCGCCGGCTTTCTGCGCTATCTCAAGTCACGCGGCCTCGAGCCGTTCGGGTACTACCGGATCGTCATCGGTGCGCTCGCGTTCTGGCTGCTCGCGCGATGAAGCGGCTGGTGTGGTTGGCCGCGCTCGCGTGCGGGTGCGGCTCGTCCGCCGCCACGCCCGACGCAGGGATGAACCCGGACCTGGCCATGCCGGCGGACCTGCTGGTGGTGGAGGAGGGCGATCTCGCGACCGCGCCGGATCTCGCTCCCGTGCTCCCGACCGCCGCCGAGTTCATGGTCGAGGTCGTCCAGCTGCGCTGCCAGCGGCTGCAGACGTGCGGCTTTCTCGACGCCGCGCAGGAGTCGAGCTGCGAGACCTTTCTGCGCAGCTTCAACCTGGACTTCGACGGCATTCCCGCCGCGCTGGCCGCCGGACGGATCGCCTACGACCCGATCGCTGCGCAGGGCTGCCTCGACGCGTGGAGCGGCAGCGACTGCACGTACGCCGGTTACGCGCTGCCGATCCACACCACGGCGGTCGAGGCGTGCGCGCGCGTGTTCAGCGGCAACGTCGCGCAGGGCGGCGCTTGCTGCTTCGGCTTTCAGTGCCAGGACGACGCGGCCTGCACGGCGGGCAAGTGCGCCGCGCCCGGCCCGTGCGGCAGCTGCACGCCGAACGACAACTGCATCAACAACGCGTGCGTCGCCCGTCCCGACGTGGGGCAGACCTGCGCGCAGGACGGCTCGATTCGCTGCAAGGCCGGGCTGGTCTGCATTCCCACCGCCGACTACCTGAGCGGCACCTGCGGCGCGCTCGGCGTGGCGGGCGATCGCTGCTTCAACGACTTCCAGACCAATCCGTGCGGCGCCGGACTGTACTGCGACTTCACGCTCGCCCAGCCGGTGTGCGCGTTGCTCGCGACCATCGGGCAGGACTGCGGCGACACCACCGCCTGCGCCGCCGGCCTGTTGTGCCCGCACGCGGACACCTCGACCATGACGCTCGGCAAGTGCGCGCCGCCGATCGCCCGCGACGGCGCCTGCAGCCTGGCGACCTCCGGCGACACCGGCTGCAAGATGTTCGAGCAGTGCAACGGCACGACCTGCGATCTCGACACCGTGCTCGGCAGCACCTGCAGCATGACCTGCGATCTCGGCTACTGCGATCTCGCGACCAACACCTGCAAGCCCGCGGTGCCCGAGGGCGGCGCTTGCACCCCCGGCCTCGATTCGCAATGCGAGCAGCGCACCGCCTGCGACGCGGTCACGAGCACCTGCAGCTCCGCCTCGCTGTGCATGTAGCTCGCGAAGGCTAGGGCTTGCGGAGCGCGGCGTCGATGGCGTCGAGCAGCGACTTGCGGCGCAGCGGCTTGGGGACGAAGCCGTCGGCGCCCGACTGAAGGATGCGGCCGCGCATGGTGTCGGCCGTGCGCGAGGACACGACGACGACCGGGAGCGTGGCGAGCTCGGCGGAGCGGCGCACCTTGGCGATCAGCTCGTGGCCGTCGAGGCGGGGCATCTCCAGATCGGTCAGGAGCAGATCGAAGGGGCGGTCTTGCAACAGCTCCCACGCGTCCCAGCCGTCGGACGCGGTCTCCACGGAGTAGCCGCCTTGCAACAGGATCAGCGACGCGGCCTCGCGGATCGCGCGCGAGTCGTCGACGACCAGGATGCGGCGCGGGCCGAGCGCGCGCGTCGGGCGGACCGCGTGCACGCCGCGGCGGGCGTGCTCGGCCAGGTGCGCGACGTCGAGGATGAGCTGCACCTTGCCCGCGCCGGAAATGGTGGCGCCGGCGTAGAGCGGCAGCGCGGCGAGCAGCGGGCCGAGCGAGCGCACCACGATCTCGCGCGGGCCGATCACCTTGTCGCAGGTCATGGCGAAGGTCTGGCCGTCGGCGAGCGGCGAGGTGATCACCAGCGCCGAGCGGCGTGAGCTCGGGCCGGGCGGCGCGGGCACGCCGAGCAGCGCGCCGGTGCGCACCAGCGGGAGCTCGCGGATGCCGTCGGGGCCGGGCACCGCCAGGCGATCGAGGCCGTCGGGACCGGGGCGCAGATCTTCGGCGGTGATCGAGAGCGCTTCCTGGACGCGCGCGGCCGGCACCGCGTAGACCTGCCCGCCCACCTTGAAGAGCAGCGCCTGCTGCACTGCGGTGGTGAGCGGCAGGCGGATGCTGAACGCGGCGCCGCGGCCAGCCTCCGAGGTGACGCGCACCGAGCCGCCCAGGCGCGCAATCGCGTCCTTGACCGCGTCGAGGCCGACGCCGCGCCCGGCCAGATCGTCGGCGGTCAGGCGGGTGGACACGCCGGGCTCGAACAGCGTGGCGTAGAGCGCCGGCTCCTCGAGCTCGCGGGCCTCTGCTTCGGAGACGCGGTGGCCCGCCACCAGCGCGCGGCGCACGCCCTCGAGATCGATGCCCTGCCCGTCGTCCTGCACGCGGATCTCGATCGCGTCGCCTTCGTGGCGCGCGGAGATGGCGAGCGTGCCCTGCGGCGGCTTGCCGAAGGCGAGGCGCACCTCGGGCGGCTCGATGCCGTGCGCGACCGCGTTGCGCACCAGGTGGAGCAGCGGCTCGGCCACGCGCTCGACCACCGCCTTGTCGATCTCGGTCTCCTCGCCGGCGGTGACGAAGCGGATCTGCTTGCCCTCGCGCCGCGCCAGCTCGCGCAGGGGCGCCTCCAGCCGCGCGAACAGCCGGCCGACCGCCATCATGCGCACGCGGCGGATGCCTTCTTGCAGCGTGCCCGAGGTGCGCTGCAGCCCTTCGGCGTCTTCGCCCGCGCCCTGCGCCGCGCGCACCAGGCCGGCGAGCACGTCGTTGAGCTCGGTGGCGATCTCGCTGACGCGCGTGGTGATCTCGGGCGCGGCCTTGAGCGCCTCGATCTGGACCAGCGCGGCGTGGAGCGCGGCGCGCACCTTGGCCACGTCGCGCACGCAGCCGTCGAGCTCCTGCAGCCGGCGCACGATGCGCGTGCGATCGAACACCAGCTCGGACGCCGCGTCCATCAGCTCGTCGATGCGCTCCACCTCGACGCGCACGGTCTGCGCATCGGCATCGAGGCGGCGTTCGACCAGCCGGCGATCGGAGCGCGAGCGCTCGGCGAGCGGGCTGCGCGCCGGCACGCTGTCGTCGTCGTCACGCGCGCCGCGGCGCACCTCGCGCTCGGTCTCGGCGACGCGCGCGCACAGCTCGTCGATGTCCTCCTGCAGCTGCGCGAGCTCGGCGGCGCCCAGCGATCGGCCGCGATCGCGCAGCGCGATCACGCCGCCTTCGAGCGTGTGCGCCAGCTGCGACAGCTCGAGCAGCTGCACCGAGCCGGCCGAGCCCTTGAAGGTGTGCAGCTTGCGCAGGATCGACGCCAGCGGCGCGCGATCGGCGGCGTCGGCGCGCAGCTCGGTCAGGCTCTTGACGATCGCCTCGAGGTGCTCGGCCGCCTCGTCGAGGAAGAACGCGCGCAGCCCGCGCAGCTCGTCGGGATCCCACTCCGGATCGGGCGGCGCCGCCACCTCGGCGGGCACGCCGGTCTCCAGCGAGGTGATCGCGCGCAAGATCTTCTGCCGCTCGGCCTCGCCGTCTTCGCCCGCGCGCAGGTGATCTTCGAGCGCCGAGACCTCCTCGGCGAGCTGCGTCAGCCCGACCATCGCGCACGCGCCGCGCAGCCCGTGCGCCGCCTCGATGCGCTTCTGACGATCGGCGCCGACCATCGCCACGAGGTAGCCGCGCGCCTCGGGGAGAAACACCGCCAGCAGCTCGCCGTCGATCGCGTCCACGCTAGCTTCGCTTTACGCCGGCGAGCTCGGCGTCGAGCGCGGCGAGCGCGTCGACCAGCTCGGCCTTCTTGGCCTTGAGCTGCTCGAGCAGCCGCGCGGTCTGGATCGGATCCTCGCCCGCGCGCACCTTGAAGCGCGCGATCGATTCCTCGAGCGTGTGCGCCGAGACCACCACCGCGCCGGCGACCTTGGTTTGATCCTTGGCGTCGTCGGCGGTGTGGCGCGTCACCTCGCGGATCTCCTCCATCGCGCGGCCGGCGTCGTCGGTGGCTTCCTGGATGCTCTCGATGAACGCGGCGATGTCCTTGGTGGCCACGCCGGATCGCTCGGCGAGCTTGCGCACCTCGTCGGCCACCACCGCGAAGCCCTTGCCGCCTTCGCCCGCCTTGGAGGCCTCGATGGCGGCGTTGAGCGCGAGCAGGTTGGTCTGCGCGGCGATGTCGTCGACCAGCTCGACGATGCGGGTGATCTCGCGCGAGCGCTGGCCGAGCGCCTTGATCTTGCGCGATACGCCGTCGAGCGCCGCCGATTGCCGCTCGGCGCCGCCGGCCATGCGCTCCGACGCGCGCAGGATCGCATCGGCCGCGCGCGAGACGTCGCCGCCGCCGCGCCGCACCTCGGCGACCAGCTTGCCGATCGACTCGAGCATGTGGTTGAACGCGTCGACCACCGAGCCGAGCTCGTCGGGCGTGACCTCGCCGCGCGCGGTGAGATCGCCCTCCGACGCGCGCGAGACCGCCTCGAGCAGGCGCATGATGTTGGCCTCGAGCCGCTGCTTCTGCTCTTCGCCGGCGATCAGGCCGCCCAGCCGATCGAGCATGGCGTTGATCGATTGGCCGAGCGCCTCCAGCTCGTCGCCGGTGCGCACATCCGCGCGCCGCTTCAGATCGCCGCCGCGGATCTTCTCCGCCACCGCGGTCAGGTGCCGGATCGGCGAGACGATGCGCGCGCGGAACTGGGTCCCGAGCACCAGCATGAGCAGGGAGCCGATCCCGAGCACGATGAACAGCGCCCAGCTCAGCCGCCGCACCACGCGCTGGTCGGTGTCGGTGATGTTGCCGAGCACGCCGTCGAGCGTGGCCTGCGCCTTGGCCAGCGCGGCGGCGTTGCGCCCGTCGAGCTCGGCGTGCGTGCCGAGCGCCCAGCGGCCGCCGGCCACCGGCGTGGCCACCCAGAACTCCTCGCCGACGAACGCAGTCTCCGCCAGGCCGTTGTCGCGCATGAACGCGCCGCCGGGCAGCGACGGCAGCCGATGCCAGCGCGCGTTGTCGAGCAGCTGCGCGAGTGGCGGCCAGGCTTCCTTGACCGGTTTTTGCAACAGGTCGTCGTCGATGTCCCACGCCACGCGATCCTGCTTGTCGATCAGCACCACGCCGCCGACCCGTCCCACGCGAACGCGCTTCAAGAGATCGACCAAACCCGGCACCGCTTCGATCGCCGCGCCGGCGGGCGCGCCGCGCACCATCAGATCCACTTCGCTGGCGATCGCCAGCGCGCGATCGAGCTGCGACGACTTGAGCACCTCGGTGTTGGCCGCGCGCGCCTCTTCGAGCGCCGCGCGCAGGTGCTCGCGGCGCAGCTCGAGCTTGCCGAGCTCCGAGAGCGTCAGGTAGCCGAGCGCGCCGATCGCCAGCAGCGGACCGAAGAGGATTACCAACAGGACCCAGCGCAACGAGCCGAGCAGCGTGCGCGCGCGCGGCGGCGGCACCAGCTTGTGCTCGTTGGTCACCGACGGCGGCCCCTCGCTCACGGCTGCACCAGCGCGCGCACCTGATCGAACAGCGCGCCCACGTCGAGCACCTCGGCGGCGGGCGGGTCGCTCTCGACGCCCAGCACGTGATCGACCAGCAAGGCCGCGCGCACCGGCCCGAGCTCGACGATGATCAGCGGATCATTTGGACGCGGCGTGCGCGGCGCGCCGGGGTGCAGATCGAGCACCGGCAGGATCTGCCCGCGCAGCTGGGTCAACCCGACCACCGGCGCCGGCGCGCTCGGCACCGGCGTCACCGCCACCACCGCCGACACTTCTCGCACCCGCGCCGTCGGCACCGCCACGCGCCGCTCGCCCACCCGCACGAGCACACAGTCGGGCACGCTACGGGCCGACCAGCCGCTCGCGCACCTTCTCGACCAGCCGCGAGGCGTCGAACGGCTTGGAGAAGTACTCGTCGGCGCCCTGCTTCAGGCCCCAGAAGCGATCGGCCTCGCGATCCATCGAGGTGACCAGGAAGACCGGAATCGCCGCGGTGCGCGGGTCGGACTTGAGCGAGCGGCACAGCTCGAAGCCGTTCTGGCCGGGCATCACCACGTCGAGGATCGCCAGATCGGGACGATCGGCGTCGGAGGCGAGCAGGCGCGCGGCCGCCGCGCCGTCGGTGACCGTGACGATGCGGTGGCCGAGCGGCGCCAGGATGCGCTGCAAGAGGACCACGGCGGTCGGCGAGTCGTCGGCGATGAGGATGGTCGCCAAGATCGCTCCTAGACCGCGACCGGCGCCACCCGGCGGCGGATCAGCTTGATGGAGAGCAGGCGGAACAGCATCTTGGACACCTCGAACGAGCCCATGCGCGACTGCCGCACGATGTCCTTCACCGTGTGCTTGCCGTTGACCAGCTCGAGGATGGCCAGCTCTTCGCGCGTCAGGCGCGCCTTGCCGACGTTCTGCACCGCCTCTTCGTTGCGCAGGTAGATGGCGTCGAAGTCGTCCACCTCGCGCTCGATGAGGTGCCACTCGTCGACGCGGCGGAAGCCTTCCATGAGCACCCCGTCGATGTCGAGGCCGAGCGCGGCGTCGATGGCCAGCGGCGGCAGCTCGTGCGTGGCGGCGAACGCGAAGCGCCCGGCCGGCCAGCGCAGCACCTCGTAGATGCGCTCGGCAGCCTGACGCGACAGCGCGGCCTTGAGCTCGGCCTCGGTGCAGTAGTTGAGCTTGACCAGCTGCTCGCCGATCGGCTTGGACGGCGAGCGCGACTTCAGGAACAGCTCGAGGTCGGCGCGCGACAGCGCGTGCTGATCGATCAGGTAGCGACCGACCAGGAACTCTTCGCCCAGGCCGGTGGCGAACACCAGCTCGACCTTGCCCTGCTTCCAGATGATCTCGATGTGCTGCTCGTCGCCTTGCGGCTGATGCTCGGCGGTGCGCGATACCGACAGGATCCCCCACTGGCGCTGCTGTTGGAGCAGCGTGAGCACCTCGGCGATCGGCACCTGGGCGAGGTTCCCGCCCAACGCCGCCCCGTCATCCCCTGGCCCGGTCGAGAACGCCCGCGACGCGCCCTCGAGCAGCCGCTCGAGCATGGCGTCGTCGAGCCCGTTGCGGATGCGGTCGCCCAGGTCCCCGACCAGCTCGTCGTACGAGAGCGCCTCGGCCAGCGCCTCGCGGAACGCCGCCACCGCGTCGAGGCGGCGCGCGAACGCGTTCGGCCCCGTGGGCGCGCGCGGCGAGGTCGCTTCGTGCAGCTCCTCGACGCTCTTCTGCCCGATCGGCAAGAGGCCCGAGGTCTCGCCGTTGGAGCGCTTGCCGTACTTGGCGATGGTGTGCTGCACCACCGCGGTGATCGCCTCCGGCGAAAACGGCTTGGTGATGTAGTCGACGATGCCCATCACCTTGACGAACCGCTCGCCCACCTGGTCGCCCTTGGCGCTCATCAGCACCACCGGCACGTCCTTGAGCTCCGTCGAGTCGGCCAGCGCGCGGCACACCTGATAGCCGTTCATCTTGGGCATCACGAAGTCGAGCAGGATCAGGCTCGGCCGCGATTCGTTGGCGCGCGCGATCCCTTCCTCGCCGTCCGAGGCCGTCTGCACCTTGAAGCCCGCCTTGGTGAGCACCAGCTGAACGACCTTGAGAATGGTCGGGCTGTCGTCGATCACCAGGACGGATTCAGTCGGCACCGCCGCAGGTTAGCAGAAATGAGGCCCTCCAAGTGCCCGAAAGATGACTGGCCCTTGCGGGGGTGCTAACTTTTGCGCGTGGCGGAGAATTTCCCGCGACCCTTTGGACGCTACACCCTCCTGGCCAACCTGGCGCAGGGCGGGATGGGTGCGCTCTATCTCGGCTGCCAGGGCGAGTCGGGGATGGAGAAGCTGTGCGTCATCAAGACCGTGCTGCCGCACCTGGCCGACAAGGAGTACGTGGCGCGGTTCCGCGACGAGGCCAAGGTGGTGGTGCGCCTGTCGCACGGCAACCTGGTGCCGGTGTTCGACGCGGGGCTGGCCAAGGCCGACGGCGCCGAAGAATTGTACCTGGCGATGGAGTATGTGGACGGCAAGGATCTGCGCGCCGTCTGGAACCGCTGCGCGAAGAAGGGCATCGCGTTTCCCGTCGACGTGGCGGTGTACATCGCGCGTGAGCTGGCGCGCGGCCTGCACCACGCCCACACCGCCGGCGCGATCAAGCTGGTGCACCGCGATGTGTCGCCGCCCAACATCCTGTTGTCGTTCTCGGGCGAGGTGAAGCTGACCGACTTCGGGCTCGCCTCGTCGACGATGAAGACCGAGAAGACGCTGCCCGGGGTGGTCTACGGCAAGGTCAGCTACATGAGCCCCGAGCAGGCGCGCGCCGAGCCGCTCGACGGGCGCACCGATATGTACGCGGTGGCGATCATCCTGTGGGAGCTGCTCACCGGCAAGCAGCTGTTCCCGCAGCAGGAGCCCAACCTGATCAACCGCGTGCGCGATCCGGAGATCAACGCGCCGTCGGCGATCGCCTCGCGCGTGCCGCCGGCGCTCGACGTGATCGTGCAGAAGGCGCTGGCCAAGGATCGCACGCTGCGCTACGCCGACTGCGAGGCGTTCCGCGCGGCGCTGTCGAGCTTCCTGGCGCAGACCGCGCCGACCACCGACAACGATCGCGTGGCGCGGTTCCTCGAGGGGCTGTTCGGCGAGGAGATCGAAGAAGAGCGGCGCGCGCGGCAGGAGTTGCTCGATTCGCTGCCCAACCATCGCGCCCGCGTGGCGGCGGCGGCCAGCCAGACCGCGTCGCAGCCCGAGACCGTCTCGCTCGCGCCCAGGGAGGCGCCCGCCGGCACCTCGGGGATCGTCGGCAGCTACCTGGACGATCGCTATCTGGTCAAGAAGCTGATCGGCGAGGGCGGCATGGGCCTGGTGTACGAGGCCGAGCACGTCGAGATCGGGCGCCGCGTGGCGGTCAAGGTGCTGCACGCCGCGTTCACGCGCCAGGGCGAGGTGGTCGCGCGCTTCCGTGCCGAGGCGCGCGCCGCCACGCGCATCGGCCACCCGCACATCGTCGAGGTGTTCGATTCCGGCACCACCGTCGACGGCGCGGTCTACTTCGTGATGGAGTACCTGGAGGGCTCGGACCTCTCGGCGGTGATCCAGAAGGAGGGGCCGCTGCCGGCGGCGCGCGCGGTCGCGATCGCGCGCGAGATCTGCCAGGCGCTCGCCGCGGCGCACAAGGCCGGCATCGTGCACCGCGACATGAAGCCGGAGAATGTGTTTCTCATCACCCGCGACGGGCGCCCGGACTTCGTCAAGGTGCTCGACTTCGGCATCGCCAAGACGCTCGATCACGTCACCGATCGCATCGGCCACCTGACCAATCCGGGCATGGCGATGGGCACGCCCGAGTACATGGCGCCCGAGCAGGCGGCCGGCGGCGTGGCCGATCATCGCGTGGACATCTACGCGACCGGCGCGATCGTGTACGAGATGCTGAGCGGGCGGCCGCCGCACGAAGGCGCCAACATCATGGAGGTGCTGACGCGCAAGGCGACGCAGGCGCCCACGCCGCTGGCCACGCTGCGGCCCGACGTGCCGCGCGAGCTCGAGCGGCTGGTGATGCGCATGTTGGCGGCGTCGCCCGCGCTGCGCCCGTCGTCGATGAACGGCCTGGCGCAGGAGCTCGGGCGGCTGGTCGGCGACAACGGGACGCCGTCGGTGTCGGCGCCGCACCTGACCACCGATCGCGTGCCGCGCAACAAGACGCCGTACGTGGTCGGCGGCGTGGCGGCGGCTGCGCTGGTGATGCTGGGGACCGGGCTGTGGGTGATGCGCCAGGATCGGCCGCGCGCGCAGTCGCCGATCGCCGCTGCGCTGCAGCCCGATCCGCCGGCGACGACGCCCGCGCCGCAGCCGGTGGTCGAAGCGCTGAAGCCGGAGCCTGCGCCGGAGCCTGCGCCGCCGCCCGTCCGGGATCCGGCGCGGGTGATCAGCGTCAACCCGGTGACGGTGCGGCCGCCCAGGGAGTCGAAGCTCGTGCCGCCCGCGCCGGCCGCGACGCCCGCGCCTGCGCCTGCCGAGGATCGCGATGCGCTGCGCGCGGAGGCGAAGCGCGCGTTGGCCGAGGCGCGCGACGCGTTCTCGAGCGGGCGCTACGGTCAGGCCGACTCGCTGTTCAACAAGGCGCAGGCCACCGGCTACGAGCGCGGCCCGGCGTTGACCGGCCTCGGCGAGGTCGCGTTTCAGCGCGGCAACTATCCCGAAGCGGTGCGCCTCGGACGTCGCGCGGTCGAGGCGGGCGGGGGCGTGGCGGCCAAGATGGTGCTCGGCAACAGCTACTTCAAGCTCAAGAAATTCGACGAGGCCATCGACGAGTACCGCGAGGTGCTCAAGCTGGACAGCAGCCATCCCGAGGCGCGCGACAACCTCGCCGCCGCCGAAAGAAAACGCAGCGGCGGCTGAGCTATCCCGTCAGCGCGGCGACCAGCTCGCTCGCGTGGGGGCGGGCGTTTGGATCGAACCGAAGGCAGCGATCGATCGCGCTGGCCAGCGACGGGCGCAGGGCGGGGCGGTGGCGGCCGAGCGGCTCGGGGGGTTCGGTGGTGCGCCCTTCGATGCGATCGAAGACCACCGATTGGCGGAACGGGAACTTGCCGCTCAGCATCTCGTAGGCGATCAGCCCGAAGCTGAACAGGTCCGCTTCGGGCGCGGCCCGCTCGACGCCGGTCGCCAGCTCCGGCGCCATGTACAGCGGCGAGCCCATGATCGCGCCCTTGTGCGTCAGCTTGGGATCGCTCGAAGAGTCGAGCGTGTCGTCGTTCGCGTCGCTGAGCGTCGGCAGCCGGCCGATCGACGGCAGCTTGCCGGGCCGCGCCAAGCTGGCGATGCCGAAGTCGGCGAGCTTCAGCGTGCCGTCGGCGATCAGGATGTTGGCCGGCTTCAGATCGCGATGAACCACGTGCCGGGCGTGGATCGCCTCGAGCGCCCTGGCGAGCTGCACCAGGAGCGGCAGCGCCCAGTCGACGTCGCCGAAGCGCGCGCGTTGGTCCTCGAGCGGATGGCCTTCGACCAGCTCCATGGCCAGGAACAGATCGCCCGTCGCGGTCACATCGATGTCGAGGATCGCCACCACGTTCGGGTGATTGATGGTCGCCGCCACCTCGGCCTCGCGCGCGAAGCGGGCCAGCGCCTGCGCGCTCGACGCGGTGCGAATGATCTTGAGTGCCACCGGCCGCTGATCGGTGAGCCGGGTGGCCAGGTACACCGTGCCCATGCCGCCCGAGCCCAGCTTGCGCACCACGCGGTAGTGATCGGCGAGCAGCGTGCCCGGCTCCAGCTCGCGCGCGCGCTTCTGATCGGTCGCGAGCAGGGTGAGCGCGTTGGACAGCTTGTGCGAGCGGTCGCCGATCTGCCGGCGCAGCTCCTCGTTGAGCGAGAGCACCTCGTCGTTGCGCTGCTCGAGCTGGCGGCGCGCGCGCTGGTTCATCAGCGACAAGAGCAGCGACTGGAACAGCAGGAACGCCGCCAGCCCGTAGTGGGTGACGTACTGGTTGGTGCGCACCCACTGCAGCCCGCGCAGGATGTCGTGCACTGCGCACGCCGAGAACGCGACGAAGCCGAGCAGCATCAACAGCGGGATGAGGTCGCGCTCGGCCCGCGTCGCGCGCAAGAGGACCCAGTAGCCCCACAGCATGCCCGCCACCGCGAACACATAGAAGCCGAACACCAGCGAGGTGAAGGTCAACGGCGGCAGCAGCAGCGTGGCCACGAACGCGAACGGAATCGCGACGACGGCCCGCACGATGCGCACGTCGGTGTAGCGCGGGAACAGCGCGCGCAGGAACAGCGCGAACGGCGGCACCGCGGCGTAGAACGTCAGGTACTCGGCGCGCAGCCACACCGACCACCAGTGCGCGTCGGGCCACGCCTCCTCGAGGTAGCGACCGACCAGTAGCGCGCGCGCGGCGAACAGAAAGCACCACATGCTCAGCCACAGCGGCGCCCGCTCGGTGCGGCGCATCGCGTACAGCCCGAGGTGGTGCAGCCCGATCACCAATAGGACGCCGATCAACAGGAAGTCGAGCTCGCGCTCGAGCCGCCGGTCGGCCGTCACCTGCGCCGCGCTGCCGAGGATCGGCGGGCCGAGCGGGCCGCCGCGCGCGTGTTCGTAGTTGCTCGCCTCGAGCTCGAGCTCGAGCGCGGCGCCCGGCACGATGGTCAAGAGGTCGCGACGGTACAGCCCGCGCGCGCTCTCGGCGCTGGTGCCGACCACGCCCGCTTCGAGCGGCGGCGCGAGCAGGGCCCCATCGGCGCCGCGCACGCGCAGGCGTCCCGCGCTGGCGATCGCTTCGGTGGCGATGGCCATCGGCCGGCCCGCTTGCGCCTCGGGGAGCAGGACCGTGAGGCGGTAGGTCGCGAAGCCCGTCGGTCCCGGGCGGCGGCCGTCGGGCAGCGTCAGGCCGGTCCACTTGCGCGGCGGCAGGTACGCGTCGGGCGCGCCGACCGGCGAGAGGCGCTGCCAATAAAACCGCCATTCCCCGTCGAGCGGCACGGCGCCGTCACGCGGAAAGTCCCAACCGCGCAGATCGAGCATGCCCTGGATCGCTTGCGGCGGCGCCGGATGCGCCCGGCACGCCGCCGTCGCCAGGACCATCCCGAGCAGCAGCGAGCGCGCCGCCTTGCCCGCGCGCTCGAGCCTCCTCATCTATTAATAGAGCGGCTCGCCGCGTTGGGCGCGCGCGATGACGGCGTCCAGGCGCTTGCGGTTGGCCTCGTCGATCTCGACGATCTTGATGCCGAACCCGGCGGGAAAGCGCTCGCCCTCGATGCTGCCGTCCTTGACGATGCGCACCACCACCGCGCGAAAGTCGACCGCCTGGTCGTAGTCGTACAGCTCGATGTTGAGCGCCGTCCCCTCTTCGAAGGGGTACAGGTGGCCCACGCGAGTGAACAAGAACAGCCCGCCCTGGGACAGATCGCGCGTGCGAAATACGAACTCGCGCTCGCCCCCGAGCACACGCACGAAGGCATCGACAGTTACTCGGGGATGCTGTCGATCGGGACCCGGACGGCCACGATCCATACCTCATAGTATGCTATACGGCTTCTGCATGGGGTTGAAAGATCTACTGTTCGGCGGCCCTGACGCCCGCCTGAAGAAACACGTCGCGCGCGCTCGCAACAAGGACGCGCAAAGTGCGGACCGGTTCGCGTCGCTGGAGGCGCTCGCGGGCGTGAGTCAGCCCGAGGCCACGCTCGGCCTCTTGAGCCGGTTCACCATCCGCTACGACAAGTCGATCGAGGACGAGCAGGAGAAGGACTTCGTCTACGAGAGCTTGATCAAGAAAGGCCCCAAGATCCTGCCGCAGCTGCAGCAGCACCTGCGCTCGGCAGAGTCGATCGCCTGGGGGCTGAAGGTGCTGGACGCGGTCGCCGACAAAGAGCAGAAGTGGCCCATCCTCGCCGATCTGTGCGAGCGCAACGACAACACCTACGCGCGCGATCCGTCGCGCAAGATCCAGCTCTTGCACCACCTCGGTGAAGAGGACGACGCGCGCTGCGGGGTCGCGCTGGTTCCCTATCTCGAGGACATGGACGAGGGCGTGCGCTTCACCGCCACCGAAGGGCTGCTCAGGCACAAGGAGCCCGAGGTCGCGCGCGAGCCGCTGCTCAAGCTGCTGCTCAACGAGAAGGAAGAGTCGCGGCGCATCAAGCGGCGTATCGTCGACGGGCTCGCCGACCTGAGCTGGGACTGCAAGGGCTACTCGGGCCAGGTGGAGAAGCTGCTCCCCGACCTGTTGCCCGGCGCGCGCCTCGACAACCACTCCAAGATCAAGCGGAAGCAGTAACGCGAGATGCCCAGGCGCACGGACATCAAGAAGATCCTGCTCATCGGCTCGGGGCCGATCGTGATCGGCCAGGCGTGCGAGTTCGACTACTCGGGCACGCAAGGCTGTCGCGCGCTGCGCGCCGAGGGCTACGAGGTGGTGCTGGTGAACTCCAACCCGGCGACCATCATGACCGACCCGGAGCTGGCCGAGCGCACCTACGTCGAGCCGCTGATCCCCGAGATCATCGAGAAGGTGATCGCCAAGGAGCGGCCCGACGCGCTCTTGCCGACGCTGGGCGGGCAGACCGCGCTCAACCTGTCGCTGTTGTGCGCCGAGCAGGGCATCCTCGCCAAGTACGGCGTCAAGCTGATCGGCGCGTCGAAGGAGGCGATCGAGAAGGCCGAGGATCGCGAGCTGTTCAAGCAGGCGATGAAGAGGATCGGGCTCGAGGTGCCGCGCTCCGGATACGCGCGATCGGTGGCCGAGGCGCGCGAGATCTTGAAGGAGTTCGGCTTTCCGGCGATCCTGCGCCCGTCGTTCACGCTGGGCGGCATGGGCGGCGGCATCGCCTACAACACCGACGAGTTCGACGAGCGGGTGGCGTGGGCCATCCAGCAGTCGCCGCGCGGCCAGGTGCTGGTCGAAGAGTCGGTGCTCGGCTGGAAGGAATACGAGCTCGAGGTGATGCGCGACAGCGCCGACAACGTGGTGATCATCTGCTCCATCGAGAACGTGGACCCGATGGGCGTGCACACCGGCGACTCGATCACCGTCGCGCCGGCGATGACGCTGACCGACAAAGAGTACCAGCACATGCGCGACGCCGCGGCGGCGGTGATCCGCGAGATCGGCGTGGACACCGGCGGCTCCAACGTGCAGTTCGCGGTGCACCCGCAGACCGGCCGGCTGGTGGTGGTGGAGATGAACCCGCGCGTGTCGCGCTCGTCGGCGCTGGCGTCGAAGGCGACCGGCTTTCCGATCGCCAAGATCGCCGCCAAGCTGGCGGTCGGCTACACGCTCGACGAGATCCGCAACGACATCACGCGCGAGACGCCAGCGTCGTTCGAGCCGACCATCGACTACGTGGTGGTCAAGATCCCGCGCTTCGCGTTCGAGAAGTTCCCCGGCGCCGACGTCACGCTCACCACGCAGATGAAGTCGGTGGGCGAGGTGATGGCCATGGGGCGCACCTTCCGCGAGGCGCTCGGCAAGGCGATCCGCTCGCTCGAGATCGGGCGCGCCGGGTTCGACTCGGACTTCGGCTACGATCTCGACGAGCTCAAGCGGCGCCTGGCGACGCCCACCGCGGAGCGGCTGTTCCAGCTCGGCGAGGCGTTCCGGCTCGGGCTGAGCCTCGAGGACGCGCACGCGATCACCAAGATCGATCCGTGGTTCCTCTCGCACATCCGCCACGTGATCACCGAAGAGACCAAGCTCAACGGCAAGCAGCTCGCGGAGTACGACGCGCCCACCATGCGACGCGCCAAGATGGACGGGCTGTCGGATCGCCGGCTGGCGGCGCTCTCGGGCGCGCTGCCCGACGAGGTTCGCGCGCGTCGCAAAGAGCTGGGCGTGACGCCGGTGTACAAGCGTGTGGACACCTGCGCGGCCGAGTTCGTCGCGCACACGCCGTATCTGTACTCGACCTACGAGACGCCGCTCTACGTCGACGGCAAGGAGCAGTCGGGCGACGAGGCGGCGCCGACCGACAAGAAGAAGATCGTGATCCTCGGCGGCGGGCCCAACCGCATCGGCCAGGGGATCGAGTTCGACTACTGCTGCGTGCACGCGGTGCAGGCGCTGCGCGAAGAGGGCTACGAGACCATCATGGTCAACTGCAACCCCGAGACGGTGTCGACCGACTACGACACCTCCGATCGGTTGTACTTCGAGCCGCTCACGCGCGAGGACGTGCTCAACCTGTGCGATCTGGAAAAGCCCGACGGGGTGATCGTGCAGTTCGGCGGGCAGACGCCGCTGCGCCTCGCGGTGGGCCTGAAGCAGGCGGGCATCAAGCTGCTCGGCACCAGCGCGGACGCGATCGATCGCGCGGAAGATCGCCAGCGGTTCGGCGAGGTGATCGAGAAGCTCAAGCTCAAGGCGCCGCCGTGGGGCACCGCGCGCACCGTCGACGAGGCGATCGGAGTGGCCTCGCGCATCGGGCTGCCGCTGGTGGTGCGTCCGTCCTACGTGCTCGGCGGGCGCTCGATGGAGGTGATCCACTCGATCGAAGAGCTCGAGGGCTACGTCAAGCGCGCGCTGCGCACGCAGTCCGAAGACGGCAGCGCGGACAATCCGCTCTTGCTCGATCGCTTTCTGTCGGATGCCATCGAGGTCGACGTCGACGCGGTCTCCGACGGCAAAGAGACCATCATCGGCGCGGTCATGGAGCACATCGAGGAGGCCGGCATCCACTCCGGCGATTCGGCCTGCGCGCTGCCGCCGTACTCGCTCAGCCAGCCGGTGATCGAGCGCATCTCGCAGCAGGTCAAGGCGCTGGCGAAGGAGCTCGGTGTGATCGGCCTGATGAACGCGCAGTTCGCGGTCAAGGGCCCCCCGGGCAATGAAGAGGTGTACCTGCTCGAGGTGAATCCGCGCGCGTCGCGCACGGTGCCGTTCGTCTCGAAGGTGACCGGCCAGCCGCTCGCCAAGATCGCCGCGCGCGTGATGGTCGGCCGCACGTTGGCCGAGCTGGGCGTGCGCGAGATAGTGCCGACGCACGTGGCAGTCAAGGAGGCGGTGTTTCCGTTCGCCAAGTTTCCCGGCACCGACACGCTGCTCGGGCCGGAGATGCGCTCCACCGGCGAGGTGATGGGCATCGACAAGGACTTCCCGATGGCGTTTGCCAAGGCGCAGCTGGGCGCGGGCACCCGCCTGCCGAGCGCCGGCAAGGTGTTCATCAGCGTGCGCGACTCCGACAAGGAGGCCGCGTTCGACGTGGCGCAGAAGCTCAGCCAGCTCGGCTTCGGCATCGTCGCCACGCACGGCACCGCGAAGTTCTTCGGCGAGCGCGGGGTGAAGGCCGAAGGCGTCAACAAGGTCGCCGAGGGCCGCCCGCACTGCGTCGATCTGCTCACCAACGGCGAGATCGCGATGGTGGTCAACACCACCGTCGGCGCGCAGGCGATCCGCGACTCGTTCTCGATCCGCCGGACCGCGCTGATCAAGGACGTCCCCTATTTCACCACCCTGGCGGCCGCGCGCGCGGCGGCGCTCGGAATCGCCGCCCTGCGGCGCGGCGCGCTCGACGTGCGCTCGCTGCAGGAATACCACCCGTAAGGAAGGACCCATGGCAGACGCGAAGATCCCGATGACGCCCCGTGGGGCGCAGAGGCTCAAGGAAGAGCTCAAGCGGCGCAAGGAAGTGGACCGCTACAAGATCGTCAAGGCGATCGAAGAGGCGCGCGGCCACGGCGATCTGTCGGAAAATGCCGACTATTCCGCCGCCAAAGAGGCGCAGGGCTTCAACGAGGGGCGCATCAAGGAGCTCGAGACCATGCTCGCGCTCTCCAACGTGATCGACCCGCTATCACTCTCCGGCGACAAGGTGATGTTCGGCGCGACGGTCAAGCTGACCGACACCGAATCGGGCGACCAGGTGGTCTACTCGATCGTCGGCGAGCAGGAAGCCGACATCAAGCGCGGCCTCATCTCGATCACCGCCCCCGTCTCCCGCGCGCTCATCGGCCGCGAAGCCGGCGACACCGTCTCCGTCCGCACCCCCAAGGGCTCCCGCGAATACGAGATCCTCAACGTCCAGTTCCGCGAAATCACCGAGTAACGGAACGGGATCACTTTCCCTCTCTGAAGTGCCCGAAATGTCACAGCCACGCGTTAGTTTGTTGCCGTGGGACGCAACTTCGGCGACAACCAGCCGATAAGCTTCGAAATGGAAATCGATCACGCGCTCGAGCAATTCGGGCTGCCCGCCTTTCGGCCGGGGCAGCGCGAGATCATCGAAGCGGTCCTGGCAGGGCGGCCAACCATCGCGGTGCTGCCCACCGGCGCGGGCAAGTCGCTGTGCTACCAGCTCCCGGCGGTGGCGCTGGGCGGCCTGGGCATCGTGGTCTCGCCGCTCATCTCATTAATGAAGGACCAGGTCGACGCCCTGGCGGCGCGCAACATCCCCGCGACGTTCATCAACTCGACCATCGATCCCGCGGAGCGCGAGGCACGGCTGTTCGCGGCGGTGCGCGGCGAGGTTCGGCTGCTCTACGTCGCGCCCGAGCGCTTCCGCGTGCCGGGGTTCGTGGCCGAGCTCAAGCGCGCCCGCGTGCAGCTGCTGGCCGTCGACGAGGCCCACTGCATCGCCGAGTGGGGGCACGACTTCCGCCCGGATTACGCGCGGCTGGGCGAAGTGATCGCGCAGCTCGCGCCGCCGCGGCTGGTCGCGCTCACCGCCACCGCGACCCCCGACGTGCGCGCGCAGATCTGCGCGCAGCTGTCGATGCGCGACCCGGCGGTGTTCGTGCGCGGCTTCGATCGCCCGAACCTGCACTTCACCGTCGCGCAGTGCGCGGGCGACGCGGACAAGCTGCCCCGTTGCCTCAAGCTGCTCGGCGAGCCGGCGGCCGAGGGACGGCCGGCGCTGATCTACGCCGCCACCCGCAAGAAGGCGGAGAAGGTGGCCGAGGCGCTGCGCCTGCACCGGGTCTCCGCGCGCGCCTACCACGCCGGCCTCGAGGACGCCGATCGCTCGCGGGTGCAGGAGCAGTTCATGGCCGGCACCATCCAGGTGGTCGTGGCGACCAACGCGTTCGGCATGGGCGTAGACAAGCGCGACGTGCGGCTGGTGATCCACCACGACCTGCCCGGCTCGGCCGAGGCCTACTACCAGGAGGCGGGCCGCGCGGGACGCGACGGGCTGCCGGCGCGCTGCGTGCTCTTGTTCAACCACGCCGACGTCAGGCTGCGCGAGTTCCTGATCGCCTCGCCGGGCGACTCGGGCACAAAGTCCGTCGAGCGGCAGGACGCCGAACGGGGCCGGCTGCGCGCGATGATGGGCTACGTGTACGCGCGCAAGTGCCGGCGCGAGCTGCTGCTGGGTTACTTCGGCGATCCCGACGCGGGCGCGACCTGCTCGGGCTGCGACGTGTGCGACGAGCGCTCGCAGGCCGCGCCGCTCGACGACGACGAGCACCTGCTGGTGCGCAAGGTGCTGGCGACGGTGGCGCGGCTCGACGGCGGGTTCGGCCGCAACCGCGTTGCGCTGGTGCTCGAGGGCTCGACGGGCAAGGAGGTCACCGACGCGCGGCTCGACCGCCTGGGCACCTACGGACTCCTGAAGGGACGAACGCACGGGTTCGTGCTCGACCTGCTCGGCGCGCTCGAGGCGGCGGGGCTGGTGGTGGCCTCGCGCGACGAGTACCCGAAGCTCAGCCTGACGCGCGCCGGGGCCGAGGTCATGCACGACCGGCAGCGCGCGCTGGTGTCGCTGCCCAACGAGCGGGCCGCGCGTCGCAAGTCGCCACCCGCCACCCGCGGAACGGCGGGCGCGCAGGTCATCGATCTGAACGATCCGCTGTTCCAGCGGCTACGCGGCCTGCGCGCCAAGCTCGCTGCCGAGGCGCACCTGCCGGCGTATTGCGTCTTCCATGACCGCACGCTGGCGGAAGTGGCGCGCGCGCAACCGCGCACGATGGACGCGCTGGCGTTGATCCCAGGCGTGGGTCCGAACAAACTGGCGAAGTACGGGAGTGCGCTCCTGGCGGCGATCGCCGAAGCGAGCTGAGCGCCTAATCTGGTTGGCTGGTCAGATCCGGCGGAGGCGTGCCCGAGAGGTCTTGCTGGATGGGGGCGGTCATGTCGATGCCGCCGCCGGGAGGCTGACAGGTGCCTCCGGTCTGCGGCGTCCCGTCGGCGGGCAACACGCAGATCAGGCCATCGTCGCAATCGGACATCACCTGGCAGCGGTCGTTGACGCCCTGCTTGCAGCCGGCGAGCGCCAGAGGCGACCCGAGGACGAGGACGGCTAGGAGTCGATGAAGCCAGCGCATAATGTTTTTTGTATAACACGAGCGGCGGCCGGCCGGAAGATTTACCGCGCGCAGCGGAAACCGATTTCCGGCGAGCGGCTCTCTGGCGCGAGCCCGTCCCGCGAGGTGGTGCGCTGGAACATGCGCGGTTGGCGCCACGAGCCGCCGCGCACCACGCGCAGGCTGCCGCTCGCCGGGCCGTGCGGATTCACCGTCGACAGCCGCTGCGGCGGATCCTCGTGATAGACGTCCGCGGTCCACTCGAGCGCGTTGCCCGACAGGTCGAGCACGCCGTCGGCCGAGGCGCCGCTCGGGAACGAGCCGACCGGCGCCAGGAAGGCGTAGCCGTCGGAGGGATCGGGCTGCAGCACCGGGAGCGGGTTTGGGCTCAGCTCACCGAGCACGAAGATGCGCCCGTGGTTGGCCGCGCCCGGCCGCGGGATGTTCCCCCAGGGCCAGGTTCGCCCGTCGCGGCCGCGGGCGGCCCGTTCCCACTCTGCCTCCGACGGCAGCCGCGCGCCGCGCCAGGCGCAGTACGCCGACGCCTCGGGCCAGCTCACCGTGGTCATCGGCAGCGCGGGAAGGAGAAACCGCTCGTCGGCCTGATACAGCGGCTGCGGTGAGCACACGCCCGCCTGCACGCACGCGCGCCAGGCGTGGACCGTCACCTCGACGCGATCGATCTGGAACGCCGAGAGGTAGACGGTCTTGGCCGGGCCTTCGGAGACGAACATGTCTGCGCGGCAGGCCCGCTCCTGCGTCGGTCCGAGCTCCTCGCGGCACAGCTTGACGGCGGTCTTCTGCGCCGATTCGTCGGCGCCCATCTGAAACGTCCCGCCCGGGATCGAGACCAGCGCCTCGACCGGCCGGCGCAGGACGATCGCGCGGCCGGTCGAGGTGTCGAAGCCAGCGCAGGCGATCGCCAGGGTGATGAGCAGGGCGGGGCGCAACGATCGTAAGGATACGGCGGAGGAGAGGTCTTTGCCAGCGCGCGCCGGCTAATCCGCCGCCGGCAGATCGGTCGCGGCTCCGAGATCGAGCCCGAGCAGATCCGGAACGCCGGCATCGATCGGATTGTGAAACTGCACGCACACGCCGGTCCCAGGCTCGCACCGCGCTCCCGCCACGCAGTCGCCGTCCGTCACGCAGCCGTCGTCCGCCGGTTGCGAATCACACCCGCCCAAAAGGAGCGCCGCCACGAGCGCACCAACGGAAGCTACGGACAGGCCGACGCCCCGCCGTCGAAGCTGTTCACGTCGTCGACCACCAGGGCGAACGTGGGATTCGCCGCCCCCGGCCCGGTGAACATCTTGAACTTCTTGCAGTACGCCGTGACCCCGCCCGCCTGCCCGGTCACCGTCAGATCGTAGTATCCCCACGGCAGCGCGACGACCTCTTCGTACCCCATCGCCCCGCTCATCGTGAAGCAGCCGGCGGCCGTGCCGTCGAGCTTGTGCATCGAGTTGGTCATCGCCGCCACCGGCGTAGTGGTGCCCATCTTGACCAGCTTGAGCGTCTCCAGCGTCACCACCGGCGTGACGTCCCCGCACGCCTTGTTGGCCGCGCCCCACGACGCCAGGAAGTCGAGGCTGCCGGTGTAGCTCTTGAGATAATCTTCGGGCAGGAAGTCGACGGTGATGTTGGTCTGGTTGCCGATCTGCACGTCGACCATGGCCGACATCGCGGTCTTGGTGACCGCCGCGCCGGTGGAGTCGAGGAGCGTGATGGCAGCCTGGTAGGTGCCGGGCATGACCGGGTCGAACTGCATCGACGGCGACGAGCAGGCGACCATCACGTCGATCGGCATCGGCCCGGTGAGCACCATGTGCGCCTTGTCCACGCCCAGCTCGTTGCAGCTCGGGCTCGGATAGTTCGGGTACGAGTCGCCCACGTCCACCTTGACGCGCGTGTAGAAGACCTGGATCGAGGCGTGCGGGGGCGCGGCGATCGACTTGCAAGCCGCCGAGCAGGTGTTGCCCGCGGTGCCGTTGTTCACGCCGTTGTCGCAGTCCTCGCCGTCTTCCTTGGTGCCGTTGCCGCACACCGCTCCGCCCGTGCACTCGACGACCGCCGCGCCGATGCCGAGCAGCAGCACCGCCGACAGCGCGTACCCGTACAGCCGATCTCTTTTCATGGAGGCTACCCCTGTTAAGCTAAATCTGAACGAAGCCTACATCAGGCCGAGGTGCTTGCGAACGGCGAACATTTCTTCGGTGACGCTGGACCAGACCAGGTCCAGCAGGCGCTGCATGGCCGGTAGCGAGCTGGCCGACTGCGCCTCGGCCGCCAGCAGCCGTGCGCAGGTCTCCAGATCGCCGGCCAGCACCAGCCCGGCGCGCGACGCGGTGAGGTCGCTGGTCTGCAACCAGCCGAGCGCCGCCGCCTCGCTCTTGACGCCGGCTGCGCGCAGCTTGCGCCCGACGCTCGCCACCTGTTCGAGCTGCACCGGCGTGAGCGCGCGCTTCATGCCTTGCGCGGTCTTGGCCAGCTCGCCGGTCGGGTTGGGCTGCGACGCGCCCTTCTCGGTCGGCATCTCGCCGATCAGCATGGCCGCGTCGATGATGTGGGCGAGCTGCGCCGGCTGCGGTAGCACATAGCGCAGCATCCGCTCGGGCCGCAGATGCGCGGCGCGGCGCGCCAGCTCGAACACCAGCTCGCGCTCGGGCCGCTTGTCGCCGGCTAGCGGCTGCCCGACGATGAACACCGGCACCGGGAGCTTGTCGATGCAGTTGAGGAACGTGATCGGCTCCTTCTGCTCGTAGCGCAGATAGGTCTCGGTCGCCGGCACCGCCAGCGTCGAAACCACGTAGCGCAGCGCCTTGGCGAACGGCCGCGGATCCGACGCGTCGACCGCGTCCTTGCGGACGAGGTTGTAGGTCTTGTGCGGCTGCGCCTGCGCCGCGGTCAGCATCGGCGACACCGTCGAGAACAGGACCTGTAGGAAGCGATCTTCGTCGGGGTGGGCCAGCCTCGTCCACACCTCGTCGTTGAGCGCGCGCCGCGCCACGGCCATCGGCTGCCCGGCCTTGGCCTTGAGCTCGCCCACCACCTTCTGATCGTCCGGCTCGCCCTTCTTCAGGAAGGTGAGCGCGTACGAGCACGCCGCCGCCTTGTCCCGCTGCCCGGTCTGCACGTACAGGTGCTTGAGCGAGCGATAGCTGATCACCCGCTGCTTCTCCACGCGCAGGAGGATCTGGTGCTCGAGGATCGCCTTGTCGAAGCGGTCCGGTCCGGCCTGCACGTACAGATCGGCGAGCTGCTTGTGCCGATCGAGGTTGTTGCGATCGAGCGTCAGCGCCACCTCGAGGGCCGCCAGCGCGCTCTCGCGCTCGCCCAGCTTGTCGAGGCACACCTCGCCGAGCGCCGACCACAGCCGCAGCCGCTCGGCGTTCTTCGGATCTTTCTGGCCGTCCGAGGTCTCGGGCCCGATGCGCTTGAGCTCCTTGCGGTAGAAGCGCGCCAGCTCCTTCCACTCCTGCCGCTCGTTGAACAGCTCCTCGAGCGCCTGCGCCGAGCGCTCCAGCGTCTGATCGTCGTCGAGCGCCTCGATGAGCAGCTTGGCCGCCTCTTCCGGCCTGCCCAGCTCGTCGCGGCAGATCAGGCCGGCCGCGTGCCGGTACTTGGCGCGCACGGTCGGGCTCTTCTCGGCCGCGATCAGCCGCTCGAGCATCTCCAGTCCCTGCGCCCACGCCTTCTGCTCGACGTACACGTCGAGGCACTTGTGCAACAGCTTGTGATCGTCCGGCCGCAGCTCGAGCGCCTCGCGATACGCGCCCACCGCCAGCGGCGGATCCTCCAGCTTGTCGAGGTAGAGATCGCCGATCTCGCTGAGCAGCCGCACCTTCTCCTCGCCGTCCGCGGTGGCGAGCAGCGCCTTCTTGGCGTCGATCAGCGACTCGGGCTTGGTCTCGCCGAACTCCATCATCGCCAACAGCGACGGGCGGTGCGTCGGATCGACCTCCAGCGCCTTGCCGTACCAATCCTTCGCGTGGTCCTTGCGCTCGAGCCTGAGCTCGCAGGTGCCGAGCTGATAGAACAGCTCGACGCGCTCCGACGGCGGCAGGTCGTCCACGTGATGCTCGAACACCTTCTCCAGCGAAGCGCGCGCCTCCTTCCAATCGCCCTTCTGATAGGGCTGATCGGCCCGGCCGCGCTGCGCCTCGAGGTTGGTCGGGTCGAGCTCGGCCGCGCGCGTGTAGGCCTTCTGCACCTTGTCGGTGAGGCCCATCGCCTTGGCCGCGCGTCCGAGCCGCACCAGCCGCTCGATCTGCAGGTTCGAATCGGCGGCCTTGCGGGTGAGCATCTCCAGCACCGGCACCAGGTCGTTGTAGCGCTCGGCCTCCCACAAGAGCTCGGCCACGCGCTCGCCGGCCTCGACGTGCTCCGGATCGACCGACAGCGCGTCGAGGTAGAGCTGCGTCGCCTTCTTCTTGTCCTCGAGCCCGTCGAAGATCTCGCCCGCCTCGACCAAGAGGCGGGTGCGCTCGAGCCGGTTGGGCGTGTGCGGCACGGCCTCGACCAAGAGCTTGGCGGCCTTCAAGAACTCGCCGTTCTTGCGATAGATCTCGACCAGCGCGGTCATCGCCGGCACGTAGGTCGCGTCGAGCTCGAGCGCGCGCATGAAGCGCGCCTCGGCCGCCTTGGCGTCGCCCAGCCGCTCGGCGGTCAGCTCGCCGGCGCGGTGGAACAGCTCGACCTTGTGCGCGCGAACCTCGGCCAGCCCGGCGCGACGCTCGTAGAGCTCGATGGTCTTCTCGTACGCCTCGGACTTCTCGTACAGCCGGGTGAGCGCTTGCAACGCCTCGGCGTGGTTCGGCAGCGCCGTGTCCACGTCGAGGAACGCCTCGATCGCGCGCGTCGCGTCCTTGAGCTCGAGCTCGTAGATCGAGCCGATCTGCGCGTAGATCTCGCCGCGGATGGGCGCCGGCACGATCGTCGCGTGGCGGCGGTACACGTCGACCAGCTCGTCCCACTTGTGATCGGCGCGATAGAGCCGCTCGAGCGAGCGGAACGCGTCCTCGGAGCGCGCGTCGAGCTGCAGCAGCTTCTCCAGACACTCCTCGGCCCGGTCATGGGCCAGGCTGCCCGGCTGCTCTTCCCACTCGGCGGCCATGCGGCGGTAGAGCGCGGCCCGCTCGCGCTCGGAGTCGACCGCTTCAGCCTGCTGCCCGAGCACGCTCAGATAGTCCTCGTGGCGGCCATCCTGCTCGTACAGCCGCTCGAGCGCGCGCAGCGTCTGCAGATCGCGCGGCGCCTCGTCACGCAGCGCTTCGTAGCGCTCGATGGCCGCCTTGCGATCGCTCAGCTTCTCCGCGAACAGCTCGGCCACCTCGCGGCGGATCATCACCGCATCTTCAGCGCCGGCAAGCTTGGCCTTGTCGTCGAGCACGGCCGCGAGATCCTTCCACTCGCCGCGGCGGCGCAGCAGCGTCTCCAGCGCGGTGCGCGCGTCATGCGAGCCCGGCTCGGCCTCGAGCGCCTGCTGGTAGCAGCGGATGGCCTGCGCGCCATCGCTGAGCCGGTTCTCGTAGATGTCGGCCTGCTCGATGTACAGCTCGGCGCGCTTGCCCGGCGCGTCTTCCTCTACGGCGCGCTTCCACAGCGCATCGGCGAGCTCCTTCCAACGCTCCGAGCGGCGCAACAGCGTGATGCGCATCTCCTGCGCCTCGGTCAGATCGGGCGCCAGCTTGAGCGCCTCGGTCAGCGACGTGAGCGCGTACTCGGTGTTGCCCAGCTTGTCCGAGTACAGCCGCGCGACGCGCACCCACGCGCCGGCGCGATCGAGCTCGGGCAGCGACGGCACCACCTCGGTCAGCTCGGAGAGCAGCTCGGTCCACATGCCGGTCGCCGACGCGAGCCGTTCGAGCTCGGTCCACACGTTCGGCTGCGGATCCTCTTTATAGCCGGCGAGCAGCGCGGTGAACGCCTTGGCCAGGTCGCCCACCTCGTTCTCGAACAGGCGCGCGACCTCGAGCAGCATGTGCGACCGCTTCGACGCGTCCTGCTCGACGCCCACGCGGCCGAGGAACAGGTCGACCAGCTTCTCGTGATCGTTGAGCTCGCGCAGCTTCTTCTCGAGCGCGTCGAGCCGATCGAGCGCGTCGGAGCGCGCCGGATCCTCGGCCAGGAGCGCGAGCCAGCCGTCGGCGTCGTCGTCGTCCGGCAGCACCGGGCCGTGGTTGTCGCCGAGCGCTTCCTTGAGGCTGCGCGCCAGCTCCGAGACGTCCTCGGCCTCGAGCACGCGAATCTTGTAGGCCGCGTACAGTTCTTCCTTCTCGATCGCCGACAGGCCGGGCAGCACGGCGAAGTGCTCGGTGTCGCCAGCGCGCGCGCCGGAGAGCACGCGCTCGAGCAGGATGCCGAGATCGGGGTCGCCACCCTCGAAGCCGACGAACAGAAAGCTGCGCGACCGGTACAGATCATGCGCGACCGTGCGATAGCCGCCGTCGGCGAGCGCGCCCTGCAGATCCTCGGCGCTCCATACCACCGTCTCGGCGCGGGCCGGATCGCCGAGCGCCTTGAACACGAAGCGCGCCTTGCCGTCCTTCTTCAGCTCGGCCGCGTCCGAGGGCGTGTACACCTTGGGCATCGCGCCGTCGCGCGTGAACGCGCGCTCGAACGTATCGTCGTAGGAGGTGGTCACGATCGCGCGGAAGGGCAGCTCGCCGAGGAGCCGCACCACTTCGGGGAGCTCGGCCTGCGACACGGTGGCCAGCTTCAGCGACGGCACGAAGCGGTCTCCAAGGCGGCGCCGCACGAAACCTGCCAACGCCAGTGGGCGGTTCTTGAGCACCGCCTGCGCGTCGCCCTTGTCGGCATCGGAGACCTGCTCGAGCAGCTTCTCGACGAGCCCGCGAAAGGTCCCGTCGCCACCGCCCGAAGGCGCGATCCGGCTACCTGCACACAAAACGCATCGCCCCAGCCGCAGCCGCTCGACGATCGACTGGATCTCCGACTCTGAAACTTTGGACATCGGTGTTGCTCCCGCCAGGCTTTATGGCCAGCGATGGGTATCATGGACATGACCGTAATTTCAACGAAAAGCGGCGATCTGGAGGTGTTGCAGCACACCCGTGTGTGATAAAGCTGAGCCGACATGCTCGCCGCGGTTCGGGACATCTACCGGCAGTCGAAGAAGAAGCGCGACAACTTCTGGACCGAATGGATCTCGCGCCCGCCCGCGGCGCTGTTCGTGTACCTGCTCAAAGGCACGTCGGTCACGCCCAACCAGGTGTCGTTCCTGGCGATTGCGGTGGCCGGCGCGGGCGCCGCGACGCTCATCCTGTGGCGGACACACCTCGGGCTGATCGTGGCCGGCCTGGTGTTGCAGCTGGCGTACATCATCGACTGCGTGGACGGGCAGTTGGCGCGCATCAAGGGGATGGCGTCCCCCGTCGGCGCGCTGCTCGACTTCATGCTCGACGAGGTCAAGGCGTTCCTGGTGATCGGCTCGGCCGCGGTGCGGCTGTGGTGGGTCGGCGGGTTCGACGAGCGCTGGTTGCTCTACGGGATCGGCGGGCTGTTCACCGCCGCAGTCGGCATCACGCTCACCACCTTCACGCGCCGGCCCGAATATCTCGAGGCCACCGGCGCCCCACCGCTCGCGCCCGCGACCGAGCGTGGCGATCACGCGCCACGATCCCTCTCGCCGCTCGCGCTGGTCGAAGCGCTCGGCCGCTACGTCCTGCACTACCCGAGCTGGTTCCTGTACGTCTGCGCGTTCGATCGGCTCGACCTTTTTCTCTACGCCTACCTCGGCGCGCATGTGCTGTACCTGGGGCGAACCAGCCTGATCATCTTGATCAAGCTCGGTCGTCCTGCGAAAAGGACGTCATGAGGGCGATCATCGTCGCGGCCGGGATGGGGCGGCGGTTGGCGCCGTACACCGACGATCGGCCCAAGTGCCTGGTGGAGGTCAACGGGCGATCGATCCTAGAGCGCCAGCTCGATGCGTATCGCGCGGCGGGCGTCGACGACGTGGTGATCGTGCGCGGCTATCGTAAGGAAGACATCCAGATCCCGGGCGCGCGCTACTTCGACAACGACGCGTTTCGCGAGAACAACATCCTGTGCTCGCTGTTCTACGCCGAAGCGGCGATGGACGACGCGTTCCTGTTCAGCTACTCGGACATCGTCTTCCGGCCCGAGGTGGTGCGCACCGCTCTAGACACGCCGGGCGATTACTCGCTGGTGATCGACCGTCGCTGGCACGATGCGTACGTGGGACGGCTCAACCATCCGGTGGAGGAGGGCGAGGTCGCCCGGGTCGAGGACGGGCGGGTCACGCTGGTCGGCAAGAAGACCATGCCCGCAGCCGAGGCGACCGGCGAGTTCATCGGCCTGGCGCGGTTCTCCAAGCGCGCGGCGACGCAGATGCGCGAGCGATTCCATGCGCGAAAGGCCGAGCTGGCGGGCCAGCCGTATGGGCGCGCGCCGCGCTTCGAGGTGGCGTACCTGACCGATCTGCTCAACGATCTGATCGCCGGCGGCGAGGTGATGCGGCCGGCGTTCATCGACGGCGGCTGGCGCGAGATCGACACCGTCGAGGATCTCGAGCGCGCCAAGAGCGTGGTCAGCTGGTGATGCGGCTCGCGAGCCACGCGCACCAGTCGGCCAGCTCGCGCTCGTAGCCGAGGCCGCGCCTGAGCGTCGCGTAGGTGGCGAAGCGCGGCGAGCGCGGGTCGTCGAGCTCCGCGGCCCAGTGCTGCTCGACGTCCGCCTGGTGGGTTTCGTACTCGGCGATGCGCCGGCGGTGCACGGCTTCTTGATCGCGCACGAACGCGACCGCGTCGGCCGGGTCGGCCAGCCACAGCGAGTAGACGCGCAGCATGAGCTCGTCGCGCTTGGGCGCGGGTGCGAGCGGCGTGGTCACCCAGCGGCGCAGCGCGCGCCGGCCGGCCGCGGTGAGCGCGTAGACCTTCTTGTCGGGACGGTCGCGCTGCTCGACCTTGGTGTGCTTGACCAGCTTTGCGCGCTCGAGCTTCTTCAGCTCGGGATAGATCTGGCTGTGGCCGGCGCTCCAGAAGTAGCCGGCCGGCATGTCCAGCCGCTGCGCCAGGTCCCAGCCCGACAGCGGCGCGCGGGCCAGCAGGCCCAGGAGCGCGTAACCCAGCGTCGACGTCTCGGCCATCTATGTCACTCTTGACATAGGGTCGCCGAGGATGCAAGCTCGTCTATGTCGTAACCGACATAGGGGTCTCGAAATGCACACGCTGTTGATCGTTCACGCCTCGCTGGGGCTGCTGCTGCTGGGCCTTGGCGGGGTCGCGCTCGCCGGGCGCAAGAGCCGGCGCGCGCGCCATCCGCTCGTCGGCACGGCGTACTTCTGGCTGCTCACGTCGGTGCTGGCGAGCGCCATGCTGCTCGGCCAGCGCCACGCCGGCTGGTCGCTGTTCGAGATCATGACGCCGCCCACCTTCGCGCTCGGGCTCACGGGCTACCTGATGGCCCGGCTGCGCCCGACCGGCTGGCTGCGCTGGCACATCAGCGGGATGGCCGGCTCGTACATCGGCGTGGTGACCGCGTTCGGCTTCCAGCTCGTGCCGCGCGCCTGGTTCGTCTATTGGTGGATCCTGCCGACCGTGGTGGGCACCGCGCTGATCGTGCGCGCGCAGCGCCGGGTAGCCACCGCGCGCGCCGCGTGACAAGATGCGCGGCCCATGAGGATCCTGGTCATCGATGCGTTTTCGGAGTCGCATCTGGAGGCGCTGCGAAGCCTCGGGCTGACCGTCGAGTACCAGCCGCAGCTCAAGACCGAGGAGCTGGCGGCGGCGATCGACGGCGTGACGATCCTGGTCGCGCGCTCGAAGAAGGTCTCCAAAGAGGCGATCGACCAGGGGCGCGAGCTGACCCTGATCGTGCGCGCCGGCGCGGGCGTCAACACCATCGACGTGGCGGCGGCCAGCGCGCGCGGCGTGTACGTGGCCAACTGCCCGGGGAAGAACTCGATCGCGGTGGCCGAGCTGACGCTCGGGCTGTTGCTCGCGCTCGATCGGCGCCTGCCCGACCAGGTCGCTGATCTGCGCGCAGGGGTGTGGAACAAGAAGGAGTATTCCAGGGCGGACGGGCTGTACGGACAGACGCTCGGCGTGATCGGGCTGGGCTCGATCGGCGTCGAGGTGGCGCGGCGCGCGCGCGCGTTCGGCATGCGCGTGGTCGTCTGGTCGCGCTCGCTCACCGACGAGCGGGCGGGCGAGCTGCAGCTCGAGCGGGCGCGCACCGTGCCGGAGCTGTGCGGGCTCTCGGACGCGGTGACGCTGCACGTGGCGCTGACTCCGGAGACGCGCGGCCTGGTCGGCGAGGCGGCGCTGTCGCGGCTTCGCGATCGCGCGATGCTGATCAACACCTCGCGCGCCGAGGTGATCGACTCCGCCGCGCTCAAGCGCGCGATCGCCGGCCAGCACCTGCGCGTCGCCACCGACGTGTTCGACAAGGAGCCGGCCGGCGGCAGCGGCGCGTTCGACGACGAGCTCGCCAAGCTGCCCGGGGTGTACGGCACGCACCACGTGGGCGCGTCGACCGAGCAGGCGCAGTCGGCGGTGGCCGACGAGACGGTGCGCGTCGTGCGCCGCTTCGTCGAGCGGGGCGAGGTGCCCAACTGCGTGAACACCAGAGCGTCGTCGCGCTCGCCGGCGGCGTTTCAGCTGCTGGTGCGTCACTACGACAAGGTGGGCGTGCTGGCCGAGGTGCTGGGCGCGATCCGCCGGCACGCGATCAACGTCGAAGAGATGGAGAACACCATCTTCGAGGGCGCGCAGGCGGCGAGCGCGCGCATCCGGCTGTCGGCGCGGCCGCCGGCGGAGCTGCTCGAAGAGATTCGCGCGCGTGCCGAGACCATCATCCACGTCGACGTGGTGGAGCTGCCGTGATCGCCGTCGCGCCGACAGCGCAGGCGTGGGTGGACGCGGCGGTCGGTGATCTGCCGACGCTGCTGGTCGATCATGCGCACTGCGAGAAGAAGGCGGCCAACACCGCAATCCGCTACCTGTTCAAGTATCCGGAGTGGCCCGCGCTGATCGCGGCGATGAGCCGGCTGGCGCGCGAAGAGCTGGTGCACTTCGATCAGGTGCTGCGCGAGCTCAAGGCGCGCGGCCTTCAGTTCCGCGCCATGCAGTCGGCGAACTACGCGTCCGAGCTGTTCAAGGCCTGCCGGCAGAATTCGAAGGTCGACGAGATGCTGGTGTGCGCGCTGATCGAGGCGCGTAGTTGTGAACGGTTCGAGCGGCTCGCGCAGGCGGTCCCCGACGAGCGGCTGGCGGCGTTCTACCACGAGCTCGGCGAGGCGGAGGCGCGCCACGGCGAGCTGTATATCGAGTTGGCCGAGGAGGCGCAGGGCGGCTCGATCGACGAACGGCTCGTCGAGCTCACCGCCCTCGAGGCGCTGATCGTCGCGCGCCCGCACCAGCCGCTGCGCATGCACTCCGGCGGCTGAGCTAGGGTCGAAAAGCCCCATCCCGGCTGCGGTCGACCAGAGGACGAAAGACCCCAGCTCGTCGAGAACCCCACGATCGACGCGGGGATCGCGCGGCACGACCGCTGCAATGTCGTCGAGGCGGAGGTTCACCATGAAGCGCTCGTTGCTCTCGGTCGCTCTCGCGTTTGCCGGTTTGTGCGGGGTCGCCGCTGCCGAGGAGGGCCGTCCGCTCAAGCTCGAGGCGGTGGACCAGGTCATCGAGCAGAGCGACCGCGCGGTGCAGTCGTGCGGCCGCGGCAAGGGCCAGGACACGCTGGCGGTGGTGATGTGCCTGCACATCGACGCCGACGGCAGGGTATCGGCGGTCGAGTCGACCACCAAGCCGACCGCCGAGTCGCAGTGCCTCACACGCGTCGCCAAGCGGCTCAAGTTCCCGGCGACCGGCATGACCTCGCACGTCGACTACCCGTTCATGCTGATGCCGCAGCTCCGCCGCTAGCTACTTTTCTTCGTGTGGCGGGTGCGGCGGGTGCGGCGGGTGCGGCGGCAGTGCTCGCCGCCCGGCGCCGCGCAACGCCTTCCGCGCGTGCCGCTCGCGCTTGCGCGCCTCTCGTCCGCTCTCGCCAACCAGCCGCGTCGAGACCTCGACGTTGCCGAACACCGCCGCTCCGAACACGCGCAAGACCGGCCGATCGGGATCGGCGACCGCCGTCGCGTTCTGCTCGAACGAACCGAAGATGCCGGTGCCTTCGCACTCCACCGCGAGCTGCGGCGGGACGATGATCTCCAGGTTGCCGAACACCACGCGCACGTTCAGCTCGGTTACGCCCGGGCCGAAGCTCGCTTCGCGAAAATCGAGCACAGTCGAGCCGAACACCGAGACCGCCTTGAGCTCGCCCGGCACCACCCAGTTGCCGCGCCGCTCGACGCTGCCGAACACCGCCGTGACCCGCCGGCTCGCGGGCCGCTCGAGCGCGCGATCGGCCGACAGCTCGACCAGCGGCGCCCGCCTGGCGTCGGCCGGCAGCGGCTGCAGATCCGCGACCAGCGCCTCGAGCGCCGCCACCGTGGTCGCGCCATGGGCCCGCGTGGTGCGCTCCTCGAACGCGTCTACGTCGAGCACGTCATTGGCGAAGGCGTCGGTGAGGACCTGGATCACCGCCTCGCGCCGGTCGCGAAGGGCCACCAGCGCGGCCTTGTTTTCGTCACTCATCGGCGGCGATGGTACCTGATATGATGAGGGGATGCGGAAGGTCCTGCTCGGCTGCTTGCTGCTGTTCTCGATCGCCGGCTGCAAGCGTACGGAGATCTTGATCGGCGCGATCACCGATCTCAACGCGCCCAACGTGATCGATCGTATCCACCTGCAGGCGTTCGTCGGCGGGCAGAAGACGCCCGATCAGAAGCCCGAGATCGATCAGACCTGGATCGTCCCCGGCATCGGCGCCGGGCCGTTCGTGCTGCCCGGCTCGTACGGCATCTATTCGCCCGACGGAAACGCGGTGAAGGTCGAGATCGTCTTGACCGGGCTCAAGGGCGATCGCATGCGCGTCGAGCGTCGCTCGGTGGTGAGCCTGGTGAACCAGCGCACGCTGTTCATGCGCATGGGCCTGGTGGTCAATTGCCAGGACATGTTCGACTGCCCCGACGGCACCACCTGCATCGAAGGCGCGTGCAAGGACAAGAACGTGGACAGCCGGCGCCTGCCCGATTACGTCGACCAGCTCGTCGACACCATCGAATGCGGCAGCGCCGGCTTCGTGAACACCGGCACCGGCGCCGCGGTCCCGATGATGGCCGACGCGCAGTCGTGCGACGGCGACTGCGTCGAAGGCACCTGCCTGCACAAGCTGCCTGCCAACGAGTCGGACGGAGGCGTCACGGCCAGCCCGTGGATGAAGCAGGTCACGCCGACCACCTCTTCGATCAAGGCGATCTGGGGCACCACCGCCAACGGCTACGACGTGTTCGCGGTCGGCGGCGGCGGCACGCTCTTGCACCTTTCCGGCGCGGGCACGCAGAACGCCGTCGCCTGGGTGTCGGAGTCGATCTCCGGAGGACCCGATTTCACCGGCGTGTTCGGCAGCGGACCGACCGACGTCTGGGCGGTCGCGTCGAGCGGGCAGATCTTCCACCGCGACGCGACCGGCTGGCACGAGGTCACCGGCGCTGCGCCGAGCGGCGTCGCACTACATGCGGTCGCGGCGCTCGCACCCAGCATGGCGGTCGCCGTCGGCGAGCGCGCCGGCGTAGGCGTGGTTCTCGGTTGGGACGGCAGCAGCTGGACCCTCGACGACACGTTCCCGACCGGAGCCCCGCCGCTCAACGCAGTGTGGGCGATCGACGCGCAAGACCTGGTGGTCGCCGGCGATGCCAACGGGGAGTTCGTCCATCAGAGCACGGGCTGGGTCCCGCTGCTCGTGCCGGACGGCGTGAACGTGTCGTTCCGTGGCGTCTGGGGCAGCGGCCAGGGCGGCGGCTGGGGCGTGGGCACCGGCGGCCAGATCTTCCGCGCGATGAACAACAACTCGCTGACCCCGGAGCCGAGCGGCGTGACGACCGATCTGAACGCGATCTGGGGTTCCTCGCCGCAAGACGTGTACGTGGTCGGCAATGGCGGCGTCATCCTGCACTCGCTCGGCGACGGCGTGTGGGTGCGCCAGCTCAACGACGACCCGTCCGATCTGCTCGGCGTGTGGGCCGGCGGGCCCAACGACGTCTACGTCGCCGGGTCCTCGGGCACGGTCCTTCACTCCGTTGGCGGGACGCCGACCACCTGCGGCAATCCCGGCCAGACCTGCTGCCCACCGTCGGCGCCGGCCTGCGTCGGCGGGTTCGGCTGCGAGGTGATGTCGTCGACCTGTCAACCGTGCGGCGGCGCCGGGCAGCCGTGTTGCGGCGACGCGCAGGCATCCTGCGGCGCCGGGCTCTCGTGCATCGGCAACATGTGCGAAGCGCCGACCGACATGGGCATCCCGCCCGATTTTTCGATCATCCCCGTCGGCGCCACCGGCCAATGGACCGGCAGCTACACGCCGAACGGCGGCTCCCCCGTCGCGCTCTCGATGGACCTGTTCGACTGTAATGGCTGGGTGTCCGGCGGTGGCACGCTGGGCATCGATCCGACGTGCGGCGCGGGCGTCACGCAGGTCGGCGCGCAAGCCGACTTCTCGTTCATGGGCGCCACCCTCAACGGCAGCTTCTTCACGCCGAACGGCGCCATGCCGATGTTCTCGCTCAGCCTGGGGGGCACCACCACGGGCTCGCCGCCGGACAAGTGGAGCGGCTCGGCCACTCCCTCCGACATCGGGACCTGCGTCAGCGTCAGCGCCGCGTTCGGGGTGACCAAGAGCACGTTGCTCGCGCAGCCGGCGGCGTGCGCGGGCGGCAGCTGGAACGGCACCTGGAACGAGGACGGAAACAACGGCTCGGTGTCCCTCAACGTGCAGATGAACACGGCGAACGGCGCGCTCGGGACGATCGACTTCTTCGGTCACTCCTGCCTGGGCACCGGGAACAACCTGACCGGCAATTCACCCGGCTCGTCGACGATGAACCTGGCGATCACCGGCATGTCCACCGACACCGACGCCGGCGCCAACATCGCGCTGGCCGGGCCGGTCGTCTACTCGACCTCCACCCACGCCGACGGCACGCTCAACTTCACGATGGGCGGCTGCGGTGGCGCGATGACCATCAGCATCGATCAGATGCCGCCCGGCGGTTAGGCGGGCTCGACGCCCGAGTTGATGCCCTTGTGCGCGAAGGTCGGCGCCAGGCCCGGCGACAGCGCCGACGGCGTCAGCTCCGACGAGTTGAACACCTGCGGCCAGCCTTCGACGCCCACGTCGGCGAGCGTCTTCTCCAGCACCATCGAGGTGTACTGCTCGAGCGACAGCTCGCGTGTGTTCGCGTTCAAGATCACCTCGACCCGGGCGCCGCGCGCGCTCGCCGCCACGCCGCCGATCTCGGAGCGCTCGGGCGAGTAGTTGTCGGCGGCGACCCCGTTCTCGCTGATGGTCCACAGCCCGCGCTCGGTGCCGAGCACGATCGAGTGATTGCCGAGGGTGTGGCCAGGCGTGCGCACCAGCGCCACGCCGTCGCCGAGCAGGTAATCGCCGTCGAGCGGAATGATTCGCTCGGGCGCGATGCCGCGCAGTGAGTCGGCCACGTACCAGTCGTGCTGCAGCGGGTGCAGCCGCTCGAAGATCGCCAGCTCCTCTTTTTGCAGGAGCAGCTTCGCGCGCGGGCACCACTCGAGCATCACGCGCCGCAGGTCTTGCGTGTGCAGGTGATCGAAGGTCACGTAGTCGATCTGATCGCCGCGCACGCCCGCCTCGGCGAGCCGACCGGGCACCTCGCCGTGCCGCTTGGCGACCATGCGGTTGACGAAGCCGGGCATCTTGTCGGTGATGCGCTTGAAGAACGGCGTCTCGGCGTCGCGCTCGTGATCCGACGGGTTGACCAGGAGGCGCTTCGGCCCGTCGCTGCTGGTGAAGGTGACCAGCTGCATGCGGTTGGTGATCATCAGATACGGCAACAGCGAAGAGTGCGCGTCGCACAATCCGTAGCGCGTCGGGTAGGGCAGCGTGATCAGATCGTAGGTGCGGATGCTGCGCGCGGGCGGGCTCTTGTGCAGCTGCTCCTTGAGCGCGAGCGCCGCGGTGCGCACGGCGTCGAGGCGCGCGCCCGCCGGCCCGACGCGCCACGCGCCGTCCATCACGTCGAGGCGGGTTGCGTGTGCGGGCAGACTCATGCCTGGCTCCTCGGGTGGAACACGGTCTTCACCGAGCGGAACTTTCCGCGCTGGATGTTGGCCACCACCGCGTCCTGATAGTGCTCGAGCGAAAAGGTGTGGGTGACCAGCTTGTCGAGCGGCGCCGCCGACGCATCCGACAACAGCTCGGTGGTCAGATCGATCGTGTGGCGCAGCTTGCGCGCCGGCTCCGGACCGTAGAACGCGGTGCCGATCCAGGTGAGCTCGTGCGCCCACACGTTGGTGACGTCGCCCTTGGGCAGGAGGCCGGCGTTGCCCACCATGACGATCGTGCCCTGGCTCGACGCGTACTGCAGCGAGTCGCGCACGCTCTCGGGCGTGCCGATGCAATCGAACACCAGCGGGAAGCCGCCGGTCGACACGTCGCGGCCGATGATCGGCTTGTGACGGTGCGCGCCGGTGAGCTGCTGTACGCGGCCGAGCACGTCCACGCCCGGGCCGACCTTTATCACCTCGTCGGCGCCCAGCTCTCGCGCGAGCTGCGCCTGAAAGTCGAGCAGCAACAGCTGCGTGACGTGGCTCTTGTGACCGAGCAGCCTGAGCGCGCTCAACACGGAGTACGCGATCATGCCGCCGCCGATGATCAGCACCTGCTCGCCGTCGCGCGGCTCACGCTTGAGCACCGCATGCACGCCGATGGCGATCGGCTCGGTGAGCACCGCCCGTGCGTCGGGAACCGAGTCGGGCATGCGCATGAGCTGCGTCTGGTGCGCGACCAGTGACTCGGAGAAGCCGCCCGGCAGATCGCGGTGGAAGCCGATCGAGAAGCCGGGCGCGAGTCCGCCGAGCGATTCGCCGGCGCGATGGCAGGTGGCGGGATGGCCGCTCGCGCAAGCGGGACAGAGCGGCTCGATCCCGCGCACCACGCAGCCGAACGCTGGGTTGACCGCCACGCGATCGCCTTCCTTCCAGCCGGCCGCGCGCGCACCGTCGCCGACCTCGGCGAGCCGGCCGAAGATCTCGTGGCCGAGCACGCACGGCATCGACGAGAACGGCGACAGCGACGGCGAATACTTGTGGAGGATGGTCGACAGATCGCTGCCGCAAAACCCGCACGCCTCGACCGACACCTTGGCCCACGCTGGGCCGCGCAGCTGCGGCTCGGGCACGTCGCGAATCGACAGGCACGACGGCCAGCCGTAGTAGAACGACGGGAGCTGCTTGCCGAACGCTTTGGCCAGCCCGTACTTGACCAGGCTCAGGTCGAACACGACCGCGCGCATGTCGACATCCTAACCTAGTGGCAGGCGTCGGAGGGCACGCACACACCCGGGCCGGTGGTGACGCCGGTGGCGCTGCAGCAGTTGTAGTTCTTGCGACAGGCCGGAGCCATCGCCACGTTGCAGCGCGGCAGGCAGAAGTCCATGCCGAACAGCGGCGCGCAATCGGAGCCACCGCCGACCGCCGCATAGTCGGAGCACGCGGCCACTCCGAGGGTGCAGGTGCGTGTGCACATGCCGTCGGGAAACACATTGCTGCCGCTGCCGCCGATGCGCTGCTCACACAGGGTGGGACGAATGGCCAGGTACTGATCGCACTGGTTGGGCATGCACGCGGCGCCGAACGGCAACAGGCCGGACGGACCGTCGTCGCCGCCGTCCGTCGCGCCGCCGTCGCCGCCCCCGCCGAAGGTGAACTTGCCGAAGTCGTCGATCGCCGAGCAGCTCAGGCTCAGCACCGCGAGCAGCGCGACGAGGCAGTTGGCAACGCGCATCGTCGTCCTCCTAGAACTTCACGGCGAACCCGTTGGCGGTCGGTTGCAGCCACGCGTGCGCCGCGGCCGGCCGCTTGCTCTGCACGATCAGCAAGATCGCGCCTACCACCGCGGTCGCGCCGCCGACTCCGAACAGGATGTCGGCGGACAGCGCCAGATCGTATCCCAGCGTGACCTTCGAACGCAGGCTCGGGTCGCACACGTTGCCCGGGCACTGCCCGACCAGCTGACCGTGAAGGATGTCGGCGTCGATCGCCAACGCGAGCGCGCCGATCAACACCGCGGCGCCGGCGCCCGCGACGATCGTTCCGGTCAGCCACCAGCGCTTCTTGCGCTCGACCGGCGGCGCGACGCTGACCGGCGCCAGCGCGGGCGTCAGCATCGGGGTGGGCGTCGGGGTCGGCGTCGGCGCGGCCGCCTCGTCGCGCCGCTTGGTCAGGTTCTGGATGCGCGATTCGATGGTCACGCGGTCTTGCGCGTTGGGCTTGTCGGTCAGGTACTTCTGCAGCGTGGCGATGGCGTTGTCGAGCTGGTTGAGCCGCTCGTAGCAGATCGCGATGTTGTAGAGCAGGTCGGTGCGCTTCGACAGCCGGTAGGCCTCGTTGAACTCCTTGACCGAGTCGCCGTAGTTGGCCTGATCGTAGTAGGCGGAGCCGGCCGCGAAGTGGGCCTTGGCCGCTTCGACATCATCGGACGGCGGAACCGCGACCCTCGGTTGTGCCAGCGCAGGATAGGCGAAGAGCAGGAGGGCGACCCCGAGAGTCGCCCGGAAAAAACGCATGTCTCGATGTTAGCCCCAGCCGAGACGCTTGGAAAGAATCTCCTTCATGATCTCCGAGGTGCCGCCGCCGATGGTGATCAACCGCGAGTCGCGCCACTGCCGCGAGATGGGAAACTCGTCGGAGTAGCCGAACCCGCCGTGCGCCTGCAGGCAGCGATCGGTGACCTTGTTGAGGAGCTCGCCGGCGAACAGCTTCGCCATGGTGATCTCCTTGGTGGCGTCCTGTTTGCGGTTGAACAGATCGCACGCGCGATAGGTCAGCCAACGCGCCGCTTCGATCTCGGTGGCGAGCTCGGCGAAGGTGTGGCGCCACACCTGGAACTTCAAGATCGGCCGGCCGAAGGCGGTGCGCTCCTGGCAGTAGCGGATGGTGTTGTCGAGCGCCCACTGCGCGCCCGCGACCGCCTTGACCGCCGCGATCAGCCGCTCGCCCTGGAAGTTGGTCATGATGTAGTAAAAGCCGTGGTTCTCCTCGCCGAGCAGGTTCTTGACGGGGATGTGGCAGTCCTCGAACGAGAGCTCGGCGGTGTCGGAGGAGTGGTTGCCCGCCTTGTGGATCTTCTTGGTGACCTTGAAGCCCTTGACGTTGGTGGGGAACAGCACCAGCGAGATGCCGCCGTAGCCCGCCTCGCCGGTGCGCACCGCGAGCGTGATGAAGTCGGCGCGCGTGCCGTTGGTGATCCAGCACTTGGAGCCGTTGATCACGTACTCGTCGCCGACTCGCCGCGCGGTGGTGCGGATCGACGCCACGTCGGAGCCGCAGTTGGGCTCGCTCACGCCGAGCGCGGCGATCTTCTCGCCCTTGATCGCCGGCACCAGGAACTCATCCTTGTGGTAGCGCGTGCCGATGTCGTTGATGATCGGCGTGGCCATGTCCGACTGGACGGCGAGCGCCATGTTCACGCCCGCGCAGCTCGAGCGCACCAGCTCTTCGCCCCACACCACCGAGTACCAATAGTCCCCGCCCGAGCCACCTACATCTTCCGGGTAGTGGCAGCCGAGGAAACCCATCTGGCCGGCCTTGGTGAACACGTCGCGGTCGAATAGCTCCGCCTTTTCCCAGCGATCGACGTGGGGCACCAGCTCCTTCTGCACCCACTCGCGCAGCGTCTTGCGGAAGATCTCGTGCTCTTCGCCGAAAAAAGTAGTTAGCATGCGAAATATTCACCACACGAAGCGTTGCGAGTCAAGCCCGCGGCGCGCTACACTGTCCGACTATGTCCCCGGAAAGGATCCTGATCGTCGATGACGACCCCTGGATCCTTCGCATGGTCTCCACGCTCCTCGAGAAAAAGGGATACTCGATCATCACCGCCAGCGACGGCGAGGAGGGGTTGATCCGCGCCGACCAGTCCAAGCCCGATCTGATCATCTCCGACGTGATGATGCCGAAGATGGACGGTTGGACGATGGTCAAGACGCTGCGCTCGCGCCCCGAGCTGTCGATCATCCCGGTGATCTTCTTGACCGCGCTGGGTGGCGAAGAGGATCGCATCAAGGGCTTCCGCCTGGGCGCCGACGACTATCTGCCCAAGCCGTTCCGCTTCGAAGAGCTCGATCTGCGCGTGCTCAACGCGCTCAAGAAGGGCCAGCAGGCGCGCGCGACCGCGCAGCAGGTGGCCGCGGTGCCGAACGCGCCGCCGGCAAACGCAACCGTGGCGGGCCGCTCCTCGGGCTCGACTCCGCCGTTCCCCACCTCCAAGCCGGTCGGCATTCACGGCACGCTCGAGCAGCTCGGGCTGTCGAGCCTGATGGTGATCCTCGAGATGGAACGCAAGAGCGGCATCCTGCGCGTCGAGAAGGCCGGCGCGACCGGTCGCATCTTCGCGCGCGAGGGCCGCATCATCGCCGCGCGCATCGAGGGCGACGCCGCGCCCAAGGACGCCAAGAAGGGCGCCAACGCGGTCTACCAGATGCTGACCTGGACCGCGGGTCGCTTCGATTTCTCGGTGGTCGACGTGGACATGGAAGACGAAGTGAAGTCCACCACGACCAATCTGTTGATGGAAGGCGCCCGCCTGATCGACGAAGCGAACCGATAGCCGGGCGCGCAACGCGCAACCCCTGCTATCCGGCTTCTTCCGTCTTACACTGACACCGTGGACCCATCGGATGTGACCGTGGTGCGCGTCTCGCCGACGCGAGCGCTCGTCGAGGACTGGGCGCTGGTGCTGGTCTCGGCCGGCATGTCGAGCCACCTCGAAGAAGTGGACGATCGCTGGGCGCTGGTGGTCGCCCCGCACGACGCCGACCGCGCCCGCGAGGCGCTCGACGCCTACGATCGCGAGAACCGCGTCGAGCCCGAGTCAGCCCCGATCGAATACGGCCGGACCTGGTTGGGCGCAGTCGTCGCGCTGCTCTTGATCGCCTTCTTCCAGCTCACCGGCGGCCGCGCGCTGCACGGTCCGTGGTTCGATCACGGCGCCGCCGACGCCGAGCTGATCCTGTCCGGTCAATGGTGGCGCGTGGTGACTGCGCTCACCCTGCACGCCGATTTCGCGCACGTGTTCGGCAACGCGGTCGCGTGCGTGGTGTTCGTCACCGCGGTCGGCCAGTGGCTCGGCCCCGGCGTCGGCGGCTGGCTGGTGCTGCTCTCCGGCGCTGCGGGCAACCTGATCACCGCGCTCGTACACCGCAGCGGCCACGTGTCGATCGGCGCCTCCACCGCCACGTTCGGCGCGATGGGAATCATCGCCGCGCTCCAGTACACCGCGCGGCGCCGCGGTCGCTCGACACGCACCCGCGCGTGGCTGGTGGTCGCGGCCAGCCTGGCGCTGCTCGGCCTGCTCGGCACCAGCGAGCGCGCGGACGTGTTCGCGCATCTGTTCGGGTTGTTGAGCGGCGCCGTGCTCGGCCTGATCGCGGCGCGCGCGACGCGACGGCCGATGGGGCAGGCCGCGCAGTGGGTGCTGGCGGCGCTGGCGGTCGGCGCGGTGGTGGGGTGTTGGCGGTTGGCGCACGCGTAGCGGGCGTCTGGGAAGCGCGCGCGTAGCGGGCGTCTGGGAAGCGCACGCGTAGCGGGCGTCTTGGGAAGTGCGGGCACGAGGTTCCGGAGTTGCCGTGAGGGCGCGCGGGGCGGGGAGGTGGCGATTTGTGCGGGCGGTTGAACGCGGGTGGGGGTGGTGCGGGGCGGAGGGGTGTCGGTAATGTGCTGCACGTGGCTGGTTCAGGTTTACCGGCGCGGGGCGGTTGTGAAGGCAGTGGGCGTTTTAGCTTGGAGCTGGCGCTGCCGTTTGGAGCAGCCAGGTGCGGGGCGGTTGGGTGAGATCGGGGAAGCGAGTGGCGGAAGAATAGGGATCGAGGAAGCCGGCGGGGAGCAGCTGGCCGAGCTTGGTCATGTGTTTTTGGTAGTTGGTGAGCACGTAACGGAGTGCGTACCCGGCCTGAGTAGGACTGCGCAGAATGCGCGCGTGATAGCGGTCGGTGAACACCTTGCCGCGACGACCCATCACCCGGTTTAGTGCTTTCGCCATTCGGATGGTGAGGCCCTGAACCCCGCGCGCGAGTGATTTCTCGTCCTCCGCCTCAACGATGAAGTGCAGGTGATTGCCCTGCACCGAAAACTCGCTGAGCTGGAATCCAAAGCGGTCGCGCCCCTTCCGAAACGCTGTCTGCAGCGGCCGGAAACACCGCTGTGACCGCAAGTTCCAGACATGCTCCTTCACCCGCATCGTCACCAACACGGGAAACCGCCGCTCGAGCACCTCCCGCCGCAAATGCGACACGCCCGGCTTCCCCGGCACATTGGGCGGCCGCCCCCGCAGCTCCTTCTTCCGCCGCCGCGCCTTCAATCCAAGTCGAAGCTGCGTCATCAGGATAATTTAGCACTAATTACTGCGATGTCAATACCAAACAAACAAAACCGCTCGAAACACGCCGGGCGCCCACTGCCTTCACAACCGCCCCGCGCCGGTAAACCTGAACCAGCCAGGTGCAGCACATTACCGACACCCCCCCGCTCCGCACCAACCCCACCCGCGTTCAACCGTCCGCACCAACCGCCACCTCCCGCCCCGCGCCCCCTCACGACAATCTGTAGCCCCGTGCCCGCACTTCCAAAGCCGCCCGCCGCGCATCCCGATTCACCAGGAAAATCCCCGTCGCAATCAACCCGCCGCCGACCGCGACCGACGCCGAGGGCCGCTCCCCCAGCACGAACATCGCCATCACCGCCCCAATCACCGGCTGCACATAGATGTAGATCGCCACCAGCGACGACGGCGCGCGCTTCAGCGCATACGAATTCAGAAAATACGTTCCCACCGTCGGAAACACCACGATGTACGCCAGCGCCCCCCACGTCCGCGCGGACAACCCGGGCGCCGCCGTCACGAAATCGCGCGCCCCGAAGGGCAACACCCCAATCGCCCCGAACACCAGCGTCCACGTGATCACCGTCAGCGTCCGATACTTCGCCAGCAGCGTCCGGCTGATCACCAGATACACCGCAAACGACATCGAGTTCGCCACGAACAACAGGTTCCCCACCGTTCTCCCGGCCTCGAAACGCTCCATCCCGACGATCGCCATCGCCCCCGCGAACGCCACCAGCAGCCCGAACAGCTTCGCCGCGGTCGCCGCCTCGCGCTTGAGCAGCACCGCCACCCCGACGGTGAACACCGGAATGATCGACCCGATCACCACCGCGTTGGTCGCCGTCGATCGCTGCAGTCCGGCGATGAAGAACAGCTGGTTCGCCGTGATGCCGAAGAACGCATACGCCGCCAGCGCCGGCAGATCGCGCCGCGCGATCCGCTCCGGCCGCACGACGAACAGCAGCAGCAGGATCAGCGCCGCCGCCGGCGCGCGGAACGCGATCATCGCGAACGGCTTGAGCTCGCGCAGCGCCAGCTTGCCGGCTATAGACAGCGACGCGAACATCACCTGCACCGCGATCAGCGCGAGGTGAACGGACGTCTCCGGCTGGGCAGGCTCCGGGTCTATTGTTGCTTTGGGCAAAACTACGGAATGGTCTCGGATTCGTCGTCGTCGCCGCCGCCGCCCTCGATGCCGTACTTGCGCATGAGTTTGCGGAAGTACTTGCGGTCGATGTCGGCCTCGCGCGCGGCGTGCGAGATGTTGCCCTTGTTCTTCTTGAGCAGCGTGACGATGTAGTCGCGCTCGAACGAGGAGACCCACTTCTCCTTGGCGTCCTTGAACGTCGAATCCGAGTCGGGCATCGACTGCATCGGCATCGAGCCGGCCAGCGCCGCCGCCGCGCTGGGCGAGCGCGGTGCGGCCTCTTCGCCGCGCACGGTCTCGGGCAGATCGCGCGGCTCGATGATGTCGTGCTCGCCGAACGACGCGGCGCGCTCGACGGTGTTGACCAGCTCGCGCACGTTGCCCGGCCACTTGTACGCCTGCAACAGGTCCATCGCCGCGCGCGAGACCTGCGTGATCTTCTGGCTGCCGTCGGGCTTCTTGTTGTAGGCGGCGTCGGCGAGGAAGTGCTTGATCAGCAGCGGAATGTCCTCGATGCGATCGCGCAGCGGCGGCAGGAACACGCGCACCACGCTCAACCGGTAGAACAGATCCTGCCGGAAGCGCCCCGCGCGCACCTCTTCCTCGAGGTTGCGGTTGGTCGCCGCGATGATCCGCACGTCCACCTTGATCGGCTTGTTCGACCCGACGCGGCGGATCTCACGCTGCTCGAGCGCGCGCAGCAGCTTGGGCTGCAGATCGAGCGGCAGCTCGCCGAGCTCGTCGAGGAACAGCGTCCCGCCGTGCGCCATCTCGAACAGGCCCTGGCGCGTCATGATCGCGCCGGTGAACGAGCCCTTCTCGTGGCCGAACAGCTCCGACTCGATCAAGTTGTCCGGCACCGCGCCGCAGTCGAACACCATGATCGGCCCGGTGGCGCGCGGCGAGAGCTGGTGGATGGTCTGCGCCACCACCTCCTTGCCGGTGCCGGTCTCGCCTTCGATCACCACCGTCGTCGAGGTCGGCGCGATCTTCTCCAGCACCGCGTACAGCTCGCGCATCTTGAGGTGGCGGCCGATCATCGCGCCCAGCTTTTCCTTGCGGCTGGGGACGATCTCGACCTTCTCGTCGGCGGCGTGGAACTTCACCTCGGTGTTGCCCAGGCCGATGGTGCAGCCCGGCTTGAGGTACGCCTCCTTGATGCGCACGCGGTTGATGAAGGTGCCGTTGGTCGAGCCCAGATCGACGAGGAGGTACGCGGTCTCCTCCTGCACGATCCTACAATGATAGCGGGAGACGGTGTCGTCGGACACGATCAGATCGTTGTCCTCCATCGCGCCCACTGTGATGGTCGACTTGTCGAACACGTGTTCGCGCGCGCGGCCGGCCACTTGCGTGACCAGCTTGCAGCGCCGCAGGTGCACGGTGGGCGGCTTGGCGCCGTCGTAGTGCACCTTGGTCGGCGGCACGTAGTCCGGAAACTTCTTACCGCCGGCCGGACCGGGAGACGACGCGCGATCCGCGGGATCGGGTGGGGTCATTCGACCCCTCAATTTCGCGCGGAAAGGGCTCGGAGTCAAGGACGTGGGGACATCCGTTGCCGTTTGTGGAAGGTGACGGAAGCCCGCGGAGTTGGTACGATTACAGGCGCTTGCCCAAGAACCTCGATCGCCTGAACCAGCTTCGGGCATCCGTAAACGAGGCTGCGCCGGGCGATGCCAAGGCCGCGCTGGAGTCGGCGCTCGCCGAGCAGTTGATCGCGGTCGGTGACTACGCCGAGGCGCTGGTACATCTCGGCTCGGCGCGCCGCGCGGCCGAGCACCAGTCGCTGCGCGAGCACATCGATCTCTACATGGGCATCGCGCTCTTGCGGCGCGGCGAGGCGGAGCGATCCGAGCCGCACCTCGAGCGCTACCTCGAAGGCGCGAAGGTCCGCTCCGACGCGGCGGGCGGGGCGCGCGCGCGGGTCTACCTCGGCGAGATCTACCGGCGCCGCAACGAGAAGGAGCGCGCGATCGTCGCGCTCGACAGCGCGTGCCTGCAGCTCGAGGCGCACCCCGACGGCGGGCTGCTCTCGCACGCGGTCGCCGAGCAGGCCGCGATCGCGCTGGCCGAGGGCAACGCCGCGCGCGCCAGCGAGCTGGCCACGCGCGCGATCGAGCTGGCCGATGCGGCCGAGGTGCCCGCCGAGCGCTCTTCCGCGCTGCTCATTCTGTCCGAAGCGCGCCGCAAGCTCGACGATCTGAACGGCGCCGAGGACGCGTGTCGCCAGGCGATCGCCGCCGTCGCCGAGGCGGAGCTGCCGCGCGAGCTGGCCGAGGCCTACTACGGCTACGCGCTCTTGATCGGCGTAGCAGGATCGGCGCTGCAGACCACCACGCCCAACGATTCGCCGGCTGCCTGGCTGGCGCGCGCGCAGGAGCTGTTCCGCGATCACGGCGCGCTGTCCGATCTCGAGCGGGTGCGCGAGGCGTTCCGCCGTTTCGGCCGACGCGCCACCGACCACATCGCCGCCAACGAGGTCAAGGCGATGATCGACGATCTGCGCTCGGCGCGCCTGACCGTCGCGCGCGAGGCGCACCGGCTGGTCGACACCATCGACGTGGCGCTCGGCCGCGCCGAGTCCGAGCTGTCCCCGCCGGCGCGCGCGCGCCTGCACTCGCTCACCTCGGCCGCGCAAGAGGCCGAGCGAGCGGTGGCCAGCTCGGTCGAGACCATGTCGACCGCCGAAGGGCGCGTGTTCGCCGCCATGCAGGCGGTGATCTCAGAGCGCGAGAACATTCGCACGCTGCTCGACCTGTGCCGCACGCTCAACGAGCTGCGCGACTACGGGCGGCTGGTGCAGGAGATCTGCAAGATGGCGGCGCAGCTCACCGGCGCCGATCGCGCGGTGGTGGGGATCGTCGCGCCGGAGGGGCCGGTCGAGGTGCGCGCCGCCTTCCACATGCCCGAGCTCTCGTCGGAGACCGGCTGGCGCACCGCGATCGATCGCGTGCTCAAGGGCGGCGGCCCGATCCTGGTCGAGGTGGACGGCTCCGCGTCAAAGCGCACCGCCGACGAGATCCGACTCGGCTCAGCGCTGGCCACCCCGTTGCGCCAGGGCGAGAAGCTGTTCGGCGCGGTCTACGTCGACAAGGATCTGTGTGGCGGCGTGTTCACCCCGCACGATCTCGATCTGCTGGCGATCTTCTGCGCGCAGGCGGCCACCATGCTGGAGAACGTGCGCGTCGCTGAAGAACTCCGCCTGTCCGCGCGCAGCCGGGCCGCCACGCTGGAGGCCATCTCCGACGGCGTGCTGTCGATCGATCGCAACCAGACGGTCACCTCGATCAACGCGGTCGCCGCGCGCATCCTCGGCCTCTCGAGCGGCGCCAAGCTCAAGCTCTCCGACATCCACGATCTCAGCTTTCTGCGCGCCACGCTCGAGCGCGGCGACGAGCTCGACGGGCGCGTCACCCGCATCGGCGTCGCAGACTTCCTGCTCAACGCACGCATCATCCGCTCCGACAAGCACGACGTGGTCGGCGTGGTGGTGACGCTCACCGAGATGAAGCGCGTGCAGTCGATCGCGCAGCGCATCGTCGGCTCGCATGCGCGCTATTCGTTCGGCGACCTGATCGGGCAGTCCCCGGCGGTGCGGCGCCGCCTGCAGCTCGCCGAGGCGGCGGCCCGCTCGGACTCGAGCGTGCTCATCACCGGCGAGAGCGGCACCGGCAAGGAGGTGTTCGCGCAGGCCATCCACAACGCGTCGGCGCGCGCCTCGGGGCCGTTCGTCGGCATCAACTGCTCGGCCATTCCGCGCGAGCTGCTCGAGAGTGAGCTGTTCGGCTACGAAGGCGGCGCGTTCACCGGCGCGAAGAAGGGCGGCCAGCCCGGCAAGTTCGAGCTCGCCGAGGGCGGCACCATCCTGCTCGACGAGATCGGCGACATGCCCATCGAGATGCAGGCCAAGCTCCTGCGCGTGCTGCAGGAGCGGCGCGTGCACCGCATCGGCGGGCAGCGCGAGGTCACGCTCGACGCGCGCGTGATCGCCACCACCAATCGCGATCTCGACGAGACCGTGGGCAAGGGACACTTCCGCTCCGACCTCTTGTTCCGGCTCAAGGTCATCCACATCCAGCTCCCGCCCTTGCGCGAGCGATCGAGCGACGTGCCGATCCTGGTCGATCACTTCCTGCAGCTGTTCGCGGTGCGGCTGGGCAAGAAGTGTCGCGCGCTGGCGCCCCATGTAATGGAGGCGTTCGTGCACTACCAGTGGCCGGGCAACATCCGCGAGCTGGAGAACGTGCTCGAAGGCGAGGTGAACCTGGTCGAGCCCGATCAGTCGGTCATGGACCAGATCCCCGAGGCGCTGCGGCCCAAGAGCGGCGACACCGCGCGCATCGCGGCCGCGGCGGGGCTGAGCGGCAGCCTCACGCTGGACGAGGCGGAGAAGGAGATGCTGGTGCAGGCGCTCTCGCGGCATGGTGGATCGATTCCCGACGTCGCGCGCACGCTCGGCATCTCGCGCGGCACCGTGTACAACAAGTTGCGGCGATTCTCGTTGGACGCTGCTCAGTTCCGCGGCAAGCAGTGATGGATGTGGTCGAACCGGCCACGCTGTAGGACCTAACCTGTTGAAATTATGTTCGTCAGTTCAAACCTTGTGTTCAAAGTTTAAACTTTGAACTGTGACAAACGGACGCGCTGCCGAATAATCAGTACGTTACCTGACGGCATAAACCTCGCAATGCGACCTCCGCATCACGGAGGTGCCCATGCGTCGGACGCTCGGCTTGATGGTTCTCGCGGTTGGTTTCCTGATCCCCATGACCGCGGGTGCCACCAGCTACAACATCCACCTCGCTGGCATGTGCTCGAAGGATTGGACCGGCAGCTCGGGCCTGACGCCCGGCGGCTCGGGCTCCAGCTCGAACGGCGGCATCAAGGGCCTGGCCAACGCGTGGGCCGCCGTGTCGGTCAACGCGGTCGTCGATCAGACCCAGGGATCGCTCTCGGTCGCGTCGTCGCAGCTGAAGAGCATTCTCGACACCTACTGCACCGCTCCGAACAACTGCTACATCTACAACTACAGCGCCGGGGACCTCGTGCTCGGCTACACGTTTGCGCACAGCCCCACCTCGTGGAACGTCACCTCGGTGCGTACGGCGGCGGGCGCGGCCGGCGGCAGCACCCTGGCCGGCACGATTGCGAGCGCGGTGGCGTGCTCGTTCGCCAGCAACCTGACCGAGTCGTACGCCCGCGGCAGCTACACCCACGACTACGGCTACAACACCGGCACGTCCATCTATCGGACCGGTGGTCACAAGCAGATGACCATCAGCAACGTCGCCTGCGTCGCCGGCTCGATCATCAACTTTCTGTCGTTCGGCCTGATCTCCGGCGGCACCTGCCTGCAGAGCCACAACGACGGCGCGGTTGCCTACCACTCGTCGGGCGGGTACCAGTCGGTCGGCGACAACCAGTACTTCTGGCGCTCGACCGATGCGTCGGGCAGCCACTGGCGCTCGCACCTATCGTACTGGGTCACCGGCACCGGCGACGTGGGTGACAATCTGAACCACTACAACGAGAAGGGCTGGCTCGTCTGCATGGACGGCGGCTACTCGGGCCTGAGCGGATACACGGCGTGCAATTCGTGGGCGTCGACGCAGTAGCTCGCGTAAGCTAGCTGCTTCATGCGTCGCCGCATCGTTGTCATCCTCGGACTTCTCCTTCTCCTCCTCCTCATCCTCTGGCTCGCGCGCGGTCATCCACCGGAGGTGGCGCACGTCGAGCCGCCTGTCGAGCCGGCGGCGCCGCCGGGGCCGCCGTGGGCGCTGGTTCCGCCGCCGCAGGTCGCCAAGCTCGAGGTCGGGCACAAGGCGGACCGCTCGCACGTGGGCTTGTGGATGCTCGAGGATGCCAACCTGCCGATGGTGGTCGCCGACAGCCTGATCGTCTCCCGGTTCCCGCGCGACTCGATGCCGCTCACCAAGTTTCAGGTCGACCAGCTCGAGCCGAACCGGCGCTTCGACTCCAAGGGCCCGGTCACGCACAAGGACCTCACCGTCGAGCCGAACATGCAGGTGCTGTTCACCGGCGACAAGTTCCGCATCGTCGGCGATCAGTCGCTGCTGATGACGCTCGCGCTGTTCAAGGACGATCAGCCGGTTCCGGTCAGCATCGTCTCGGCGACGGCGCGCGCCAAGTCCGTCGACAGCGCCGCGGTCGGGCTCGATGTGCCGGTCACGTTCAGCGATCGCGGCGACCTGGTGCAGATGGCGACGCTGCAGCTCACGGGCACGCCGATCGAGAATCACGCGGGCAGGGTCGACGTCGACGTGCAGTACGATCCCGGCAACGGCAAGATCGCGCAGGTGACGCTGGACGCGCTCTACCAGCCGGGCGGGCCGGCGCCGGCGCGCTTCACCGGCAAGTTTCGCGAGGTGATGAACCAGGGCTCGCTCGACATCTATGCCGGCGTGGAGGTCACTGAGGCGGGTCCGTACATGATCTCGGCCAATCTCTTCGACGCCGCGCGGCAGCCGGCGGTGAGCATGCTCGCGCGCATGGTGCAGCTGGCGCCGGGGACCACCGAGGTGAAGCTCGAGGCGTTCGGTCGCGTGGTCCGTGAGCAGAGCTCGCCGTCGCCGTTCACCCTGTCGAACTTGCGCGGCTATCTCTTCTACCCGGGCAAGGATCCGGATCGGAAGACCATGCCGGACTACATGGAGGACTATCAGACCGCCAAGTATCCCGCCGACGCGTTCTCCGACGACGAGTATTGGGATCAGCACAAGCAGAACCAGGTTCAGACCCTGCTCGACGCGTCGAAGAACGCGCCGGCCGGGAGCCAGATGGGCCAGACCATCGGGGCGGCGTCGGCGCAGGGGTGGAAGCCGCAGTGGTGAGATCGGAGACCATCGAGCACCAATTCCTCGTCGAGAACGAGTGTGAAGGCTGGCGGCTCGATCGCTTTCTGGTGAAGAAGATCCCGCGCCTGTCGCGCACGCGCGTGCAGCGGGTGATCCGCGGCGAGTGCTGGGTGGACGGGCGGGCGTGCAAGCCGTCGTCGGTGGTGGTGCCGGGGCAGACGGTCATGTTCCGGCGGCCGGCGCCGATCGAGCCGGCGTCGCCGCGCGAGCTGCCGGTGCTGCGCGAGGATCCGACGTTCTACGCGCTCGAGAAGCCGGCCCACATCGCGATGCATCCGACCGCGAAGTTTCATTTCTCGACGGTGACCGCGGTGCTGCGCGAGCGGTTCCCCGACGAGGCGCTGCAGATCACGCACCGGCTCGATCTGGAGACCTCGGGCGTGCTCTTGATCGCGCGCTCGCGCGAGGCGGCGGTGGCGCTCAAGCGCGCGTTCGCCAAGCGCAAGGTGCACAAGCGTTACCTCGCGATCGTCACCGGCGCGCTCGAGGGCGAAGGCGTGGTCGACGGGCCGCTCGGGCTGGCCGGCGGGTTGGTGCGCGTGAAGATGGCGGTGCGTCCGGACGGGCTCGCCTCGCGCACCCGCTGGCGGGCGCTCGAGCGACACGACGGGTACACCCTGGTCGAATGTTTTCCCGAGACCGGGCGGCAGCACCAGATCCGCGCGCACCTGGATTCGATCGGCCACCCGGTCGCCGGCGACAAGCTGTATCCCGATGAGCAGGTGTTCGCGGACTACCAGGATCATGGATGGGAGGCGGTGGCGGATCGCCTGGACCTGCCGCGCCAGGCCTTGCACGCGGCAGGTCTCGAGTTTCCGCATCCGGTCACGGGCGAGCCCGTCACCGTGCTCAGCCCGCTCCCCGCGGAGCTGCGCTCGTTTCTCGACGAGCTCGCGTAACAGTTTTAGTCAATGCGGATGTGCCCGTCGAGGCGGGCCTGCGGCACCGACGGAGCGAGCAACAAAGATCCGGGAAGCGCGCGCAGGAGCTGCACGAGACCGGGGGTCAGCTTGAGGACCTCGGCGACCGGCGACGCGGCGACCTCGGCGCGCAGCTCGATGCCCAGCCAGCCGAGCACCGTGGTGAGCAGCGATTGCTCCTCGGGGAACGTGGCGATCTCGACGGGCTCGTTCTCGCTCAGGTGCGCGCGCCGCTTGGCCTCGGCCAGCGCGTCGGTGAAGCCGCCGAATTCGTCGACCAGCCCGTGCGCCTGCGCGGCGCGGCCGGACCACACGTGGCCGCGCGCCACCGCGTCGACCTGCTCGACGGTGAGCCCGCGCCCGCGCGCCACCGTCTCGAGGAAGCGACCGTAGTAGTAGCGCAGCTTGGCCATGATCTGCACGCGCTCCTCGTCGGTGTAGGGGCGGTACATCGATTCTTCCGACGCGTGCTTGCCGCGCTCGTAGGTCTCGAGCGAGACGCCCAGCTTGGCCGCCAGACCGGTGACGTCGAACTTGCCGGTGAAGATGCCGATCGAGCCGGTCAGCGTCGACGGCGCGGCGAAGATGCGGTCGCACGGCGCGGAGACGAAGTAGCCGCCCGACGCGGCCAGGTCGCCCATCGAGCAGATCACCGGCTTGACCGCCTTGGTGCGCTCGAGCTCGCGCGCGATCAGATCGGACGCCAGCGCCGAGCCGCCCGGGCTGTTGACGCGCAGGACGACCGCCTTGATGCGGTCGTCCTCGCGCGCCTTGACTAGAGCCGGGATGATGCTCTGCATGCCGACGAACTTCATGTCGAGGATCGGGATCTCGTACGATTTCCCGTCGGTGATGTCGCCTTCGATGAACACCACCGCGATCTGCGGCTTGAGCCAGCTGCGCCCGCGCTCGAGCGAGGTGGGCGGATCCTTGATGGCCACGTGGCGGCCAAGGCGCTGCGCGATCGCGAACTCCACCTCGTCGCCCGGCCGTACCTCGTCGACCAGCCCGGCGGTGAGCGCGTCGGCGGCGGTGTAGGGGCCGCGATCGATCCACTCGCGCACCCGCTCGGGCGGGACGTGCCGCGCCTGGGCGATCCCGTCGACCACGTTGCCGTAGGTGTCGCCAACCAACTGCTCGCGCATCTCGTGCGCGGGCTCGCTCGAGCTGGTGCGCGTGTAGGCCTCGGGCGCGCTCTTGTAGTCGCCGATCTTGACGAAGTCGGCCCTGACGCCGATCAGATCGCCGAAGCCTTTGTAGAACATCACCGTCGAGGACAGGCCGGTCAGCCGGATGCCGCCGGCCGGATCGAGGTAGATGCGCTCGCCCGCCGACGCCACGTAGTAGCCGCGCGTGGTGGTCTCGGCGAGGTAGACGTAGACGTGCTTCTTGGCGCGTCGCAAGCGCAGGAACGCCGCGCGCAGCTCCTCGGCGGTGGCCCAGCCGCCGTCGAGGTCGCCGAGCACCACCACCACGCCGGCGGTGCTGCTCGAGCGCTCGAGGCTGCGCAGGTGCGAGAGCAGCGCCGCGAGCTTGCGTTCGGTGACGCCCGGGCCGAGCGTGATCTTCTCCAGGCGCGCGGGGCCGGACCAGATCGCCGGGTAGCGCTCGCCCGACACGCGCAGCGCCACGGAGAAGCCGTGCCCGCGCGTGACGCCCTCGTCGGAGCCGAACAGGCCGTAGGCGCTCGCGCCAAGGTGCTCGAGATCGACCTGCAGGCCCATCGCGACGCGGATGTCGTTCTCCGGAAACCCGTCGAGATCCACGTCGCGGCGCCACTCGACGTCGGTCTTGAGCCACAAGCCGCGCGTGGGCGAGATCCACAGGCGGAAGCGCGGATCGAAGTCCTGGCGGCGCTCGCCGAATCGCGCGGCGACGGCGATCTCGAGCACGTCCGAGCCGAAGGGGCGAACCGCGAGCTCCGGCTCCCACACGCGTTGCAGCGGCAAGCCACCGACGGTTGGCGCGGTCAGATCGTGGACCACCAGCGCCGCGCCCACGTAGCGTGCCCGCGCCGTCAGCGACAGGTCCATGGTGTCGATGCCCGCCGCCACCGGCGCGCGGTTGGACCACAGGTGCGAGTAGGAGAGGCCGATCGCGATCGGCGCCACCGGGTGCCAGCCGAGCGCGAGGGTGAGCTTTTCCGAGTCCCCGAACGGAAAGAGGTCCGGCGGATGAAGCCACTGCACCGACGCGCCGAGCGACAGCGAGGTGAGATACGGCAGCGGCGTGGCGACGAACAGGCCGCCGCCTCCACCGCCGACCAGCCCGACGGGATCCGGGCGCGAGAACAGGAACACCGCCGACCAGCTCTTGAGCCAGCCCATCAGCGACGGGTTCTTCTCGACCGCGGACGCGTCGCCGTCACCGACCACGCCGAGGGTGGGGTTGTAGACGCCCGGCGTGGGCTGCTCCCCGCGCGGGATCTGGGCCAGAGCGACGGCGGGGACGGCCAGGACGGCGACGAGGAGGCACAAACGCATCGGGCAGGAGAATAGACCGCTTTGGTGGTAAAATCTCCGTCGTGGGGGGAACAACCAACGTAGAGCTGCTGCGGCAGCATCCGCTGCTCGCGCGCATGACCGACGAGCAGCTCCTGCGCTTCGGGCGCGCGGGCGAGCTCGAGCTGTTCAAGCCCGACGAGGACATCGTCGTCGCGGGCACGCTCGGCGACTCGTTCTACTTGATCGTGTCGGGCTCGGCGCGCGTGTACGCGACGGCCAACGCGACCGGCCTGCCGCTGGCGACGTTGCAGGCGCCCGAGTTCTTCGGCGAGATGTCGCTGATCGAGCCCGCGCTGCGCTCGGCGACGGTCCGCGCGGCGGAGATGACCGAGGTGTTCCGCGTGCCGCAGTTCGCCATGGCGAACCTGTTGCAGGACGATCCGGCGGCCATGACCTCGGTGTTGGTCACCATCGTGCGCGTGCTGTCCGCACGGCTGCGCCAGGCCAACCAGCTGGTCGGCTCGGTCAAGGAGCTGTCCGCGTTTCTCGCCGGCTCGCTCGTCTAGAGCACGTGCAGGGTGGTGGAGCGCTTCGGTAGGGCGCCGAGGGAGAAGCGGGCGATCAGCTCGCGCGCGGTCGGGCGTTCGTCGGGTGTGCACAGGCCGAGCGTGGTGGCCAGGCGGGACAGCGCGTGCCCGGCGCTGGTGCCGCGATCGCGCAGCACGCGCACGCCGATGTCGCCGTGGCGCTTGGACAGGCGCGCGCCGTCGGGGCCGAGGACCAGCGGCACGTGTGCGAAGCGCGGCGCGGCGAGGCCGAGCGCGTCGTAGAGCAGCAGCTGGCGCGCCGTCGAGGAGAGCAGATCGTCGCCGCGCACCACGTCGCTGATGTGCATGGCGGCGTCGTCGACCACCACGGCGAGCTGATAGGCGGGGATGCCGTCGGCGCGGCGCAGCACGAAGTCGCCGACCGCGGCCGCGACGTCGTCGCTGCGTTCCCCGTGAACGCCGTCGGTCCACACCCGCACGCCCGGCTCCACGCGCAGGCGCACCGACGGCGAACGCGTGCGACGGCGCTCGTCGGCCTGCGCGCGATCGAGGTCGCGGCAAGTGCCGGGGTAGCGCGGCCCGTCGTCGGCCGGCCCGTGCGGCGCCCGCGAGGCGCGCTGCACCTCGGCGCGCGAGCAGAAGCATTCGAACGCCTGCCCGGCAGAAAGCAGCCGCGCGATCGCGTCGTCGTAGCGCGCCATCCGCTCGGACTGGCGATACGGGCCGTCGTCCCAATCGAGCCCGAGCCAGCGCAGATCCTCGAGGATGCGCGCTTCGGCGCCCGGCACCGTGCGTGGCTGGTCGAGATCTTCGACGCGCAGCACGAACGCGCCGCCGGCCGCCCGCACCTGCAGCCAGGCGACCAGCGCGGTGCGCGCGCCCCCCAGGTGCAGATCGCCCGACGGCGATGGCGCGAAGCGGCCCCTCACGGGCCTACGAGTAGCACATCACGCGGCGCGTCGCTCCTGGAGCTGCCGGCGGATCATGCCACGCAGGGTGGCGGGGCTGAAGGGCTTCTCGAGCCACAGGTTGGTCACGCCGGCGAGGAAGCGCGCCGCGGTGGGGGTGAGCGAGTCGCCGGTGATGAAGATCATGCGATCGGCCTGATCGGGCGCGACCTGCTCGAGCTCGTGGAACAGCTGGATGCCGCTCATCACCGGCATCTTCAGATCGCTCAGGATCACGCCGAAGCGCGCGCCCGAGACCACCACCTGCAGCGCCTCGAGGCCGTTCTTGACCAGGAACAGGTCCATCTCGCACTTCAGCACGCGGTCCAGGCTGCGGCTCAAGTGCAGGTCGTCCTCGACGAGCAGGACGCAAGGGCGGGGAGCGGTCATGCCAGGTCATCGGCGCCGCGCGCCGGGACTTTAGGTCAGACGTTGAAGCGGAAGTGCACGGTATCGCCGTCGCGCATGACGTAGTCCTTCCCTTCGATGGAGAGCTTGGCGGCGGCGCGGCAGGCGGCCTCGGAGCCGAGCTTGACCAGATCCTCCCACCAGATGATCTCGGCCTTGATGAAGCCCTTCTCGAAGTCGGTGTGGATCACGCCCGCGGCCTGCGGCGCCTTGGTGCCGCGCTTGATGGTCCAGGCGCGCACCTCGGTCTCGCCGGCGGTGAAGTAGGTGATCAGGCCGAGCAGATCGTAGCCGGTGCGCACCACTTTGTTCAGCCCGGGCTCGTCGAGACCGAGCGAGGCGAGGAACTCCGGCTGCTCGGCCTTGTCGAGCGTGGAGATCTCGGCCTCGGCGGCGGCGCTGATCACCACCACCGGCGCGCCTTCCCTGGCGGCCACCGCCTTGAGCGCGTTGACGTGCGCGTCCTTGCCGGCCGCCGCGTCGGCGAGTTGCTTCTCGGCGACGTTGGCGACGTAGAACACCTTCTTGGAGGTGAGCAGCTGCAGGTCGCGCACGATCAGCCGCTCGTCGTCGTCGAGCGTGAGCGAACGCACTGGCATGCCGTCGTTGAGCGCCTTGAGCAGCTTCTGGCACACGTCGAAGATCGGCTTTTCGGTCTTGGCCTCGGGGCCCTTCATCGCCTTTTGGGCCTTGAGCCCGCGCTTCTCGACCTGCTCGAGATCCTTCAAGCCGAGCTCGGTGTCGATGGTGGCGATGTCGCTCGCCGGGTTGATGCGCCCCTCGACGTGGACCACGTTCTCGTCCTCGAAGCAGCGCACCACGTGCGCGATCGCGTCGACCTCGCGGATGTTGGCGAGGAACTGGTTGCCGAGGCCTTCGCCCTTGGACGCGCCGCGCACCAGCCCGGCGATGTCGACGAACTGGAGCGTGGTCGGGACGATCTTCTTCGGCTTGATCACGCGCGCCAGCTCGTCGACGCGCGGGTCGGCGACCGACACCACGCCGATGTTCGGCTCGATGGTGCAGAACGGATAGTTCGCGGCCTCCGCCTGCTGCGTGGCGGAGAGCGCGTTGAACAGAGTGGACTTGCCGACGTTCGGCAGACCGACGATGCCGCATGCAAAACCCATTGGCGCGATTCGATAGCACAATCGGGTTGCATTGACCACCGTCGCCCATTACCGTCGTCGGCATATGCGTGCGCGGATGCTCTGCGGCTGGTTGGCCTTTGCACTTGCCGCGGGGTGCGCCCACAAGCCGCCGCCGCCGCCACCTCCGGCACCGCCACCGACGGCGCCGCCGCCTCCGGGCGAGACGCTGCGCTTCCGCGCGACGGCGGGCGACGAGCCCCACGCCAGGGTCAAGCTGACCATCGACCAGGACCAGACGCGCACCAAGGCCGGCGCCGAAGCGGGTCCGCCGCAGCACCTCTCGCTGGCGTTCGAGTTCGCCGACGAGGAGCGGGTGGAGCAGCTCGCCGCCGATGGGACCGCCAGCTTCTCGGCGCGGCTGGTCGACGCGGTCGGCAAGGTGTCCGAGGGCGGCAACCAGAAGCTGGTCGACGATTTCGCGCTGGCGCTCGACGACCTCAAGATCCGCTTTCAACGCGCGCCGCGCGGCGAGGTGACCGCGCTGCTCTTGTCGGGCCTGCACCCGCCGCTCGAGGAAGGCACCGCGCGCGCCATGCTCAACGCGCTCTACTCGTCGCAGCGCGGCAACCTGTTGCCCGAGCAGCCCACCGTCGTCGGCGGCGGCTGGAAGGTGGAGACCCTGTTGCCGCCGTCGACCGGCTTCACCGGCCTGGTCTCGTACGAGTACACGCTGGCCCGCAAGGGCGGCGGCGTGGCGGTGATCACCTGCCGCGGCACCGTCGAGGGCAAGGGCGCCTCGGGCGGGCGCACGATGACTGGTAAGAGCTCGGGCGAGTACCGGCTCGAGGTGGAGACGGGGCGCCTGATCGGCAGCGTGGTCGACTCGGACGTGCTGGTCGATCAACAGGTCGGCACGCCGCCCACGCAGCTCTCGGTCAAGCAGCACGTGCACGCCGAATGGACCCTGGTAGACGCCAACCAAGGAAGCAAGTGACCCGCTCAGGAGGACCCGATGAACCCGCCCCCCAATCGTCCGCCGCGTGACATCGATGCGCCGCGCTTCTTCACCGAGTGGCTGCCGCGCGAGTTCGGCTCCGAGTTCGGCCCGGGCAAGCGGGCGGCGAGCGACATCACCGTCGCGGTGAACCTGGTCGGCGAGGGCGGCGGGCACTGGATCCTCGACGTCAAGGACGGCGTGCTCAGCGTGCGCCAGCCGGGGCAGCCCGGGCCGGATCCGCTGGTGACCATGCGCCAGACCGTCGACGATTGGCGCGCGGTGGCGGTGGGCGAGGAGGGCGCGATCGATCTGGCGCCGCCGCAGGCCTCGCCGCTCGACGTACTGTTCGTCGATCCGGCGTCGCGTCAGGTGATGTCGGCGGTCAAGGGGACGGTGCGCTTCGAGGTCACCGGCTACCACGGGCGCACCTGGTGGATGCAGGTGAAGTTCGGCGCGCAGGCCGAGGCGGCGCAGCCGGACGCGACCATCGGCGTCGACGCGGAGACCTACGCGAAGATGCTGGCGCGCAAGCTGGCGCCGCCCGAGGCGTACTTCTCGGGGAAGATCCAGCTCAAGGGCGACACCTCGCTGGCCATGCAGCTCGGGATGGCCATGCTGCCGCGTTTCACCGGTAATTAATGAAGCCGTTCGTCTCCAGGCGCGCGTTCGTGCGCGGCACGCTGGCGGGCGGCGCGGTGGTGGCATCCGGCGTGATCGTGGTCGGCTGCGGCAACGACGTCGAGCCGGCGCCGCTGATCGACGCCGCGGTGAACGACACCGACGGCACCGTCACGCTCGATCGGACGCGCTACCCGGATCTGATGCCGGCGGGCGGCGCGATTACCGTGCGGCTGACGAACAACAGCTTCAGCGCCACCGCCGCCGTGCTCTTGATCCACAACCCGAGCAATCGCGATCAAGACGGGCAGCCGATCGTCGACGCCGACCCCGAATACACGGCGCTCGACTCCGCCTGTCCGCACGCGGGCTGCCCGCTCGGCTACTCGAAGAAGGACGGGCTGGTCGAGTGCCCGTGCCACAGCTCGCGCTTCCAGGCGGTCGCGGCCATGGGCATCTGCACGACGCAGGTGATCCACTCCCCGGCGGTACAGGGCCCGCGCAACTACAGCGTTCAGCTGGACGGCGACACCCTCACCATCTTTCTCGGCGCCAACGCGGCGACCGCGCTCGGGAGCGTGCTGAACGGCAAGCTCACGCTCGCCGTCGCCGATTTCCCCGCGCTCGCGGATGCGGGCGGGTCGGTGGTGTTCGACTGCGGGCAGATCGCGGGCTTCAGCGATCCGATCGTGGTGATTCGCAAGGACGCGGCGACGGTGGTGGCGCTCGATGCGCGCTGCACGCACACCGGCTGCACGGTCGCGTTTCAGAGCAACCGCGGGGACCTCGAGTGTCCCTGCCACGGGTCGACGTACGATCTGGGCGGCAAGGTGCTCGTCGGACCGGCGACGCGCCCGATCCGGGCGTTCTCGACGACCTTCGACGGCACCACGATCGTGATCACTGTCGCGTAGCGCAAGGTCGCGCGCTACGCGAGCGTCACCACGGTCACGCCGTCGCCGCCTTCGTCCTGCGAGCCCGGCCGCACCTCGCCGACGCCGGGGAACCCGCGCAGGTGCGAGCGCAGCCGGTCGCGCAGCGCGCCGGTGCCGTGGCCGTGGATGAGCAGCACGCCTTCCTGGCCCGAGCGCAGCGCGTCGTCGAGGAACTTCTCCGCCAGGCCGATCGCCGCGTCGACGCGTTCGCCGACCAGCTTCAGCGACGGGTAGAGCCCGCGCACCGAGCCGCCCGCCTTCGGTTGGTCGGCGTCGAACGCGTTGTGCCCGCGCGTGGCGCGCGCCGAGGGCTGCGCCTGTTGCCGTCCGTCCTCGATGCGCACCTCGTCGATCGCGACGGTGAGCTTGAGCGGGCCCGCCTGCACGTTCACCTTGTTTCCCTTGGGCGCCTGCAGCACGTTGGCGCGGCCGCCCAGGCGCGCGACGTACACCTCGCGGCCGGGCTTGAGCTCCTCGAGCCGCGCAGGGCGACCGGGCGGCGGCGGCGGCGCAGGCGCGGCCTCGCGCACCTTCTGCGCGGCGGCGTCGATCTCCTTGCGCGCGCCCGAGATCTCCGCCGGCGTGACCTGTCCGCTCGCCGCGCGGCGCAGCACCGTACGCGTGCGATCGAGCTCGAGGCGCGCCTTGCGCAGGGTCTCGACCGCTTCGTCGTGCGCGCCCTTGCGCGCCTGCTCGAGCTGCGCCTGCGCGCGCTCGGCCTTGTGCTCGGCGTCGGCGCGCGCCTTCTCCGCATCCTGGCGCTCGCGATCGACCAGCGCGCGCACCTCGGCCACTTTCTTGCGCTCGCCTTGCAGGTGCAGCAGCAGCTCCTCGAGCCCCACCTGCCGCTCGCCGGCCAGCGAAGACGCGCGCGCGCAGGTCGCCGCGTCGAGCCCGAGCCGGCGGGCCACCACGATCGCGCCCGACGCGCCCGGCACGCCCAGGTGCAGCTCGTAGGTGGGCTGCAGCTTCTCCACGTCGAAGCCGACCGACGCGTTGGCAAAGCGCGGGTCGCGCGCCGGCAACGCCTTGAGCCGATCGTAGTGCGTGGTCACCACGCAGGTCGCGCCGCGCGTGGCGAGCTGCTCGAGCACCGCCTGCGCCAGCGCCGCGCCCTGCTCGGGATCAGTGCCGACCGCGACCTCGTCGAGCAGCACCAGCACACCGGGCTGCGCGGCGTCGAGGAACTCGCGCAGGTGCAGGATGTGCGCGGAGAAGGTCGACAGGTTGCGCTCGAGGCTCTGATCGTCGCCCACATCGGACAGCACGCGCGAGAAGAACGGCACGCGCGAGCCCTCCTGCGCCGGGATGTGCAGGCCGGTGCGCGCCATCAGCGCGGCCAGCCCGGCGGTCTTGAGCGATACGGTCTTGCCGCCCGCGTTGGGGCCCGAGACCACCAGGGTCTGGCCGGGCTGCACGAGGATGTCGTTCGGCACGCAGGTGCGGCCGGCGAGCACCATCAATGGATGGCGCGCGTGGCGCAGATCGAGGGGGCCGGCGCCGTCGCCTGGTGCAGACAGCTCGGGCGGCGTGGCGCGCAGGTCGTGCGAGAGGCGCGCGCTGGCGTCGATCAGATCGAGCTGCGCGAGCACCTCCAGGTTCACCTGGATGCGCGGCAACGCCTCGGCGACCAGGCTCGACAGCTCGGCCAGGATGCGGCGCTCCTCCTCGGCCACCTCGAGCTCGGCGAGCTTCAAGCGATTGTTGAGGTCGACGATCTCCTCGGGCTCGACGAACACCGTCTGGCCCGACTGCGAGGTGCCGTGCACGATGCCGCGCACCTTCGATCGCGCGTCGATGCGCACCGGGATGACGTAGCGGTCCTCGCGCTGCGTCGAGAAGCGATCCTGCAGGTGGTCCTTGACGTGCGCGGCGTCGAGCAGCGTGGCGACGCGCCGCTCGAGCTCGTCGCGCACCTTGAGCGCGTGCCGGCGCAGGCCGCCGAGCGCGGGCGACGCGCGATCGGAGAGGCGCGCCTCGCTGGTGGGCTCGAAGGCGTCGTCGATGGGGCCGGAGACGTCGTCGAGGTCGGCGATCAGCGCGGCACGGCCGAGCAGGCGCGGGGCGCGGGCCGGGCGCTCGATCAGGTGGCGGCGCACGCGCGCGCCGGCGTTCAGCGTCGAGGCCACGTCGCGCAGTAGCTGCGGCTCGAGCGCGCCGCCCTTGGCCGCCCGCTGCAGCCCTTCGCCCAGCTCGCGCACGCCGTCGAGCGGCAAGGCGTCGCCGGTGTCGCGCAGCGCGCGCGCCTCGGTGACCTCGTCGTGTCGCGCGCGGGCGGCGTCGAGGTCGGGGAGCGGCGTGATGGCACGGGCGAGCGCTGCGCCGCGTGTCGAACGGGTGCGCTCGGCCAGGTGCTCGAGGAGGGCGTCCCAGCCGAGATCGCTGCGGGTCTTCGGATCGATTTCCATGAGGGTTTGCAGATCGTGCTTAGAAACGTTTCGAAATCAAGCGTTTGGAATATAGGAGAAGGACCCCGGGGTCGTAAGTGTTAGCGGGGGTGCTTCTTTTTGATGGGTTTGTTTTTGGCGGCGCTGGCGGCGAGCAGGCCGCGGCGCGCG
>PNAM01000016.1 GCA_003170275.1 Myxococcales bacterium | reverse complement strand
TCGACCTGATGCTGCCCGACATCAACGGCTACCAGGTGTGCGAGGAGATCCGCTCGTTCAACTCAGTGGTGCCGATCATCATCCTCACCGCGCGCGGCCAGGAATCGGACAAGGTGCGCGGGCTGGACGCGGGCGCCGACGACTACGTCACCAAGCCGTTCTCGGTCGCGGAGCTGCTGGCGCGCATCAAGGCGATCTTCCGCAGGTTGCACAAGCCCGGGTCGGGCGACGAGACGCTCAAGATCGGCGCCTGCCAGGTGGACGTGAAGAAGCACACGCTGACCCGCCCGCGCGGCAAGCCCGTGCCGCTGACCTTCTACGAGGTGGAGCTGATCAAGCTGCTCTTCGAGCGCGCCGAGCAGCCGGTCTCGCGCGACGAGATCCTCGACAAGATCTGGGGCGTGGAGGCCTACCCCTCCAACCGCACCGTCGACAACTTCATCGTCAAGCTGCGCAAGAAGGTCGAAGAGGATCAAAAAGAGCCGCGCCACATCCTGACGGTCTACGGTTTCGGCTACAAGCTCGTCCCCTAGTTCACCGTGGCGGTCCAGGTCAGGTCGGTCTCGACCGGGCGGCAGCGCGTGTCCTTACATAAGTAGAAGGTGCAGTGGGCGACGAGGCGGGCGGGGCCCTTCTTGTCCGCGGTGACCGCCAGCTCGAAGCGCGGGACCTCGGCGCGTGGGTCGACGGCGTCCTCGCGGCGCAGCAGCGTGCGAGCGGGGCGCAGCGCGTCGCCCGAGACGCGCACCAACACCGGGCCATCGGCGAGCAGGTGATGGCCGGCGCGCGGCACCAGCGTCAGCGAAAAGACCGCCTTTTTGCCGGCGTGCAGCTCGGGGGCGGGCGCCTGGACCAGCTCGTACCCGTCGTCGTCGGCGCGTGCGACCGACCCGGCCCAGGCCAGCGAGACCGTTAATAGGATAACGGTCAAACCACGGCTCTTGTAAGGAGGCTTCACGACGTTACATTCTCCAGGGAATCGCTATTTCGTCAATGAATGCGTGATGCAGCATGCACTGCAAACAGTTGTCCTTGACATGTCGAGGGTGACCAGTGTAGGACAGAGGCCTACCAAGGAGTCTGAATGGCTACCCGAGACTCGGATACCGGCATTGGGGGAACGGCGGCGGATGCAAATCGCCGGGTAGAGCCTCGGACCGAGACGGCGTTTTTTGCGGTCGAGATTCGCGGCAACGACCTGTACTACCGGCTGGTTCGCAACATCAGCGCCAGCGGCTTTTCGTTCGATGATCGCTTCCCGCTCGAGCGTCCGGGCGATCCGATCGTGATGGAGTTCCCGCTGCCGGGGTCGCGCGAGCCGATCCGCGTGTCCGGCCGCGTGGTCTACGCCCGGCCCGATCGCGGCGTCGGCGTGCGCATCGAGGACGTCGAGCGCGACCGCTACGCGCAGCTCATGGCAGTCCCACCGCCTTCGCGCGCCGCCAAGTAACCGCCCGCCCCAGACTCAGCTCGAGCAACCACAGAGATCACAGAGGTCACGGAGCCGGGTTTCCCTGGGGGGGAGAAATCCAGAACAGCCGTTGGTCTCTGTGTTCTCTTTGGTTGCTTGATCTTAGAGGATGTTGGCGGCGAGCTCGGCGAGTGGTGAGCGCTCGCCCTTGACCAGGCTGACGTGGCCGGCGATCGCTTCGCCCTTGAACTTCTCGACGACGGTGGTCAGGCCGTTGTTGGCGGAGTCGACGTAGGGATTGTCGATCTGATACGGGTCGCCGGTGAGCACGATCTTGGTGTTCTCACCGACGCGGGTGATGATGGTCTTCACCTCGTGCGGCGTGAGGTTCTGCGCCTCGTCGACGATCATGAACTGGTTCGGGATGCTGCGCCCGCGGATGTAGGTGAGCGGCTCGATCTCGATGTAGCCGAGATCGATCAGCTCCTGGTGCGAGCGGCCTTCCTTCTTTTCGGCCTTCGAGAAGCCGAGCAGCAGCTCGATGTTGTCGTAGATCGGCTGCATCCAAGGGTTCAGCTTCTCCTCGATGTCGCCGGGCAGGAAGCCGATGTCTTTTCCGAGCGGGAAGATCGGGCGCGAGACCAGCAGCTTCTGGAACACGGCCTCTTCGACGCACTTCTGCAGCCCGGCGGCGATCGCCAGCAGGGTCTTGCCGGTGCCCGCCTTGCCGACTAGCGTCACCAACTTGATGTCGTCGTTGAGCAGCAGGTCGAGCGCGTAGTGCTGCTCCTTGTTGCGCGGGCGGATGCCCCACACGCCCTCGCGCAGCTTCTTGATCTGCGAGATGCGCTTGTTCGGGCCGTCGTAGCGGCCGAGCGCGGTGTGCGACGGGTTCTCGCGATCGCGCAAGAGGAGGTACTGGTTGGCGTAGAAGCCGTTGGCCGCGCCGCCCGCCTTGAGCTGCTCCACGGTGATGGTGCCCGACTGATAGAACTCGTCGACTGCGGCGCCGGTCACCTCGACCTCGCCGTTGCCCGAATAGAGCTCCTCGATGTCGATCTTTTCGGCGTCGTATTCCTCCGCCGTCAGTCCCATCGCGTCGGCGCGGATGCGCAGGTTGACGTCTTTGGTGACCAGGATGGTGCTCGCGTCCGGATCCTTGTCACGCACCTCGAGCGCTACGCCGAGGATGAAGTTGTCGACGATCTGGGAGGTGCGAATCGCCGGCGGCAGCTCGCGCGTGGCCAGCGCGACCCTGAGCTGGCCGCCGCCTTCGAGCGCTACGCCGTCGGATAGATGGGCGCCCTTGTTGCGAAACTCATCGAGACGACGGGCCACTTCGCGGGCGTTGCGGCCCAGCTCGGAGAGCTCTTTTTTGAAATGATCGATCTCTTCGAGGACATAGATCGGAATGACGACCGTGTTGTCGGCGAAGTGGAAAATGGCCCTCGGATCGTGCAGCAGCACGTTCGTGTCTAGGACGAAGTTCTTTCGCATTGGCCGCTATGGGGTACCACGGATCGATCGACCCTTTCAACGGCTCAAAGTGGGGAAATGGCGCAGCCGTTGCAGCCCTTTACTACCCATGAGCACCTGGAAGTGCACGATCTGTGGCTGCGTGGACGGTAGCGAGACGGCGCCTCCGCACTGCCCCGAGTGTGGCGCTCGTGACACCATGTTCGTGGCCTCCGATGAGCCGCCGCATGGCATCGAGCACAACCCGCTACAGCCGCGCGACGAGCAGGATCAGACCGCGGTGATCGTCGGGCCGGGGCACGGCTGCCTGGCGAGCGACTAGGCAAAGTTGACGGGAGAGCGAGCGGGCGCTTACCCTTTCGGCATGCGCACACTCGCTTTCCTTACGCTCCTGGTTGCTGGCTGCGGATCGTCCGGCGGCGGCGGAGACATGTCGATGATGTCCGATCTGTCGGCCGTCAGCGGCGACCTGTCGATGTGCGGTGCTGGGCCGCTGTCGCGCTGCGGCCATCCGTGCGACACCGGCAACTCGCTCGGCGTCGGCCTCTACTGCACGATCGCCCAAAACCCGTGCGCAGGTACCTCGATGGCGAAGATCTGCAGCGCGCTGGTCAACGGTGCGACGCCGAGCGCCGACGATGCCTACTTCTGCACCTTCGTCTGCGATTCGACGAAGCCCGACAGCCAGTGCGGCGAGAACGCCCGCTGCTCGTGCATGCCCGGGCTCGGCTGCGGCTGCACCAACGACCGCTGCGTTCAGCCGACCGGGTGAAGCGGCGCTAGTCTACGCAGCCGTTCAGGTGATCGAACGGCGTGTAGAACAGCACCATGAAGCACATCTCGTCGAGCGTCGACTCGCCGTAGCTGATGTCGTGCCCGTCGGTGTTGTCGTACATGCAGGTGGCGCGCAGGAAGTCGCCGGTGGTCACCTTGAAGTTCATCATCTTCATCGGCTGATCGCCGAAGCTCCACGGATCGACCTTGTAGATGGTCTGCGCGGCGGCTTCGGTGGCGCCGGTCTCGATCGAGATGCTGGTGCCGAGCCGGTGCATGTGCGGGAACAGCGCGAACACGTCGAGGTCGCGTGGCGACGAGCAGGAGCCGACCACCGGGTAGCCGGTCGCCCCGGTCGGGATGGTGAAGCTCATGTTGCCGAGCGCGAAGATGCCCGCCGGGGTGAGCGCGTCGGGCGTGGGCGAGAAGAGCAGGTTGACCGCGGTGGTCTCGGTGATCGGGTGCGGCGCGGCGTTGACCAGGTGGACCTGCAGGAGGATCTGCTGGCCGGCCTTGAACTGGAAGCCGGCGCCGTCGGGGAGCTTCATCCCCGGCGTGTTGCGGCCGCCGCCGTACAGCGGGATCCAGGTCTGCTTGATCTGCGAGGGGCACTCGGAGAAGCCGTCGGGCTCGGGCGCGAGGGTCTCGAAGACCGCCAGGTGGTGCACCGAGGCGCCGTTGTGCACCTGCACCTCGATCGCGGCGGTGTCGGTGACCACGTTCTTGGCGTAGCAGTAGTATTTCTCGGTCTGCGCATCGAGCGTGTACGGGTCGGTCTTGATCTGGATGCCGGCGCCGGGCGCGGGCGGTGGAAACGGGTCGACCGGGGCGGGCGTGCCGCTGCAGCCGGCGAGCAGGAAGAACGCGAGATACTTACGCATGGGAGTGAGCCCTTCCGTCATCGCCGCCGGCGATTGGTTGCGCGTTCGTCGAGGTCGCGAAGTTGGTCATCGAGGTCTCCTACTTCTGCCTCGGCGCGCGCGCCCAGCCAGAACAGTCCTACCATGAGTGCCACGAGCCCCAAAAACAGGACAAGCCGGTTGGGCTGCCCCAACGTCGAAAAGCGGGCGCGTAACAAGAAGATGGCGGTGCCGAAGCCAACCCCGGCAAACAGGAAGCATGCGCTCGATAGACGCCGGCGGCGGCGGCGGAGTTGCTCGAGGGCGCGGCGTGGTGGGTCCACCCCTTGATTCTAGGGGACCTGCAGCAGAAAGGGGAGCAGCTCGTCGGCCACGGCGCCGGGCGTCTCGTAGGCGCTGAGGTGGCCGGCGCGCGGGATGAGCCGCAGGGTCGCGCCTGCGATTCCGGCGGCGATGCGCTCGGAGCGGATCGGCGGGGTGGCGAGGTCTTCTTCGCCGCACAAGACCAGCGTCGGACATTGAATCGAGCCGAGGCGCGCGTGGATCGAGACGCGATCGAAGACCGCGCGCACCGCGTTGTAGAGCGCGGGTGGCGACTGCTGTTTGATCCAGCTCACCACGCGGTCGGCGACCGCGGGTCGCTCGGTGCGGGTGGTGCGGCCGATCAGCTTCTGGCGCGCGATCTTGTAGATCAAGTCGACGTGGCCGACCGTGCGGATGATCTCGGCGAGCGCGCGGTACTCGTAGCGACGCCAGGCGGGCAGCTCCTCGTCGGCGCTCGAGTCGAGGATCGCCAGCGCGCGCACGCGGTGGGGCGCGACCAGCGCGACGCGCATGGCGGTCATGCCGCCCATCGACAGGCCGCACAACAGCGCGCTGCCGACTTTTTCCCGGTCGAGGATCGCCAGCCAGTCGTCCGCCAGATCCTCGAGTGTAAAGGGCGACGGCGCGCTGGAGCCGCCGTGGCCGCGCGCCTCGACGTTGATCACGAAGAAGCGCTCGCTCAGGCGCGGGACCAGGCCCTCCCACATGCGTCGATCGCAGAACAGGCTGTGCCCGAGCACGAGCGCGGGCGATTTCGGGTCCCCACTGACGTGGTAGGCGATGCGCGTGTCGCCGCGATCGATCCAGCGGGTGCTCACGTCGACTCGGGCGTCCAGAGCGGCTCGGACTCGCCGCGCTCGCGCACGTTCCAGCGGCCCAAGACGTAGAGCGCGTCGGAGAGGCGGTTGACGTACTTGACCGATTCGGCGCCGATCTCTTCCTGCGACGCGAGCGTGACCAGGCGGCGCTCGGCGCGGCGGCAGACGGTGCGCGCCAGGTGGAGATACGACGAGACCCAGCCGCCGCCCGGCAGGGTGAAGCTGCGCAGCGGCGGGAGGTGCTCGTTGAGCGTGTCGATCTCTTTTTCGAGCGCCTCGATGTGGCGCTCCTCGATGCGCGGCTGCGACGGCTGCAGGTCGGCGGGCAGCGTGGCGAGCAGCGAGCCCAGGTTGAACAGCTCGTTCTGCACGCGCTGAAGGATGCGGTCGAGCAGCTGCTTCGACGCGTCGGGCCCCTTTTCGTCCTGGTTGGCGCGCCGCACCAGGCCGATCACCGCGTTGAGCTCGTCGATGATGCCGTAGGCGTCGATGCGCAGCGAGTCCTTGGGGACCATCTGGCCGCCGACGAGCGCCGTCTGGCCGCGGTCGCCGGTCTTGGTGTAGATCTTCGAGAGGTAGACGGACATGGCCGCGGTTATACCGAATTCGGGCGGCGCTGCGCGGCTGTTATTTGACGGCTTTTAGTTTGGTGGAGTTGCCGAGGTCGGCGAAGGCGACCGCGCGGTTGCGGCCGTTGTGCTTGGCGTTGTAGAGCGCCTGGTCGGCGTGGGCGATCAGCGTCTTGGCGTCCTTGCCGTCGTCCGGATAGACGGCGATGCCGAGGCTGAGGGTGCAGCTGAACGGGCCCTTGTCGGGGGATTGGAAGACCTGCTTTTGCACCTCGGAGCGGATGCGCTCGGCGAGCTGGCGCGCGCCTTCGCGGTCGGTGCCCTCGAGCACGATGGCGAATTCCTCGCCGCCGTAGCGCGCGGCCACGTCGATCTTGCGCACGCATTCGCGCATCACGTGGGCGACGCCGCGCAGCACCTCGTCGCCGACCGGGTGGCCGTAGCTGTCGTTGACCTTCTTGAAGTGATCGATGTCGGTGAGCAGCAGCGCCTGGCGGCCGGTCGAGCGCTCGGCGCGCGCGAGCATCTCGGAGATGCGCTCCTGGAAGGTGCGGTGGTTGACCAGGCCGGTCAGGCCGTCGGTGGTGGCCATGGTCTCCATGTGGCCGTAGAGCTGCGCGTTGGCGAGCGAGACGGCGACGTGGTTGGCGATCACCACCAGCATCTCGCGCTTGTCCTTGCCGAACGCGCGCTGGCGCTTGGCGGCGACGGTGAACGAGCCGACCGCGATGTCGGCGCAGATGAGCGGCAGCACCAGCAGCGACTCCATGCCGGTCAGGCGCACCTTCTTGCCGTAGACGAACGAGTCCTTGTCGCGCACCTCGCCGCCGGCGGGCAGGAAGTGCTTGTTCTTGACCACCATCGAGGCCAGGCCGGCGCTGGAGACCGGCATGCCGGGCAGGCCCTTGGGCACCTCACCGACGGCGGAGAGCACGGTGTGCTTCTTGGTGGCCGGATCGATGAGCGTGATCGCGGCGAAGTCGTAGTCGCAGATCTCCTTGGTGGCTTCGAACGTGGTGCGGCACACCGCGTCGATGCCGAGCGCGCGGTTGAGCTGGGCGAGCGCGGCGAAGAAGCGCTCGTGCTCGTACTTGGAGCGCTCGACGGCGGCGAACACGCGCTCGGACTGGAGCGCGCGCAGCATCTGCGCGGCGGCGCCCTGCAGCAGCGACTCGTCCTGCGCGGTGAACGGCCGGCCGCCCAGGCGATCGGCGCACAAGACGCCGCGCATGTGGCCGTCTTCCAACACCGGCACGCCGAGGAACGATTCGATCTCGCCATCTTCCGGCGGCGACGCGTAGTAGGGCAGGTGGCTGCGCTTGGGATCCTTGAGATTCACGAGGAGACGGTTCTTCACGACCGTGCCGAGCGCGCCGGCGTCTGCGGGGATGGGCACGTTGACGATGCACATCGCGTCGGTGACGGCTTCTTTGATGCGCAGCTTTTCGCCCGAGTCGTCGAGCCACAGGAGCATGCAGGTGTGCAGCTCGAGCGACTTCTTGAGCAGCTCGAGCGTGTAGAACAGCGACAGGTGGATGGTCTCGACCGCGCCGATCGCCAGGCGCTCCTCGTCGGCGGCGCGGTTGGAGGTCTTGGGATCGGCCGACAGCGACGAGGAGATCAGGCGGAAGTCGCGCGCTTCCTCGCGCAGGCTGCGGATCTCGCGCTGGATGGTGGCGCGGTGCTCGCGGCGCTGGCGCATGACCTCGGCCTGCAGGAACACCAGGTGCACCAGCGCGTAGAAGGCGATGAACGCGCCGTGCGAGAGCGCCAGCTCGGTGGCGCGTGAGTCGACCCGACCGCCGGTGACGCTGCGGTAGAGCAGGTACTCTAGGCCGAGCGTCATGGCGATCAGCGGCAGCGCCACTGACTTGCGGTGGAAGGTGGCGAGGAACGCGACCAGCGCGTAGACCAGCGGGTGGAGCGGCGAGCGCAACGAGCCGGTCATCTCGAGCGTGACGTAGGTGGCGATCACCAACGCGGCGCCGAGCTCGAGATCGCTCTTGGCCGCGCGCGCTTCTTCGGTGGGCCCCTGCGCGGAGCGCAGGGTGGGTTGCGATGCCGTGCGGGTCAGGGCGCTGTCGGTGCGCCAGCGTGGGGTCTCGATCGCCGGCGCGCGCAGGCGGGCGACCAGCTTGGCGAGGATCAAGAGGCCGAGCATGCACGCCGCCACTACCGGGCCCATCTCGGCTGCGCGGCTGCGCACGTCGGGGAAGTAGCCGACCGCCACCAGGGCTGCCGCGCCGACGGTGATGGTGGCGCTCCAGGCGTCGACGGTGAGCCGGCGCAGGCGCCACAAGATGCGGCGCACCCGCACGCCGATCAGCACTAGTTGCCCTCGATCTTGAAGACGATCTCGCCCGGCTTGACCAGGCCCAGCTCGTCGCGGGCGGCGCGCTCGACGGCGGCACGCGAGAGCTGATCGGACCCCGGCCCGTCGGAGAGCGCTTCGAGCTCGCCGCGCAGGCGCTGGTTCGATTCGTGGGTCTTGAGGTTGGTGGCGTGCAGCGCGTCGCGCTCGGCCTTGAGCTTGAGGAAGCGCGCCAGGCCCGAGCTCGAATACAGGTGGTACGGCACGTAGCCGAGCGAGACCGCCACCACGGCCGCAATGCCGAGGCGCCGGAACCAGACAGTGCGGGAGGCGGCCATGCGTACAGGTCCAGGCTAGGGCCGTCCGCCCGACCCCGCAAATTTGTTATCGGAGGGGGGCGAAGGGGTCGGGGCCGGGCTCGAGCTCGGAGAGCGTGGCGGCGCCGGCGAGGTCGGTGATGCGGACGGTGGTGAGGCCGAGCATCTTGTGGGCGGTCGAGATCACGGCGCCGGTGGAGAGGGTGGTCCAGCCTTCCCAGGTGCCTTGCAGGCCACGCACCTTGAGGATCTGCACGAACAGGCGCCAGGCGACCGGGCGGTGATCGTCGCCGAGGATCCATAGATAGGCGTCGCCGGGGGTGACCCCGCCGGTCGCGTACTGGACGTAGAGCGCGGGCTTGCCGTCGAGCTGCACCACCGAGCGGGTGACCCCGTCGTCGAACAGCTTGGGCAGCGGGTTGAGCCAGAACGAGTCGTTGATGAAGCGCTTGTAGCCCTTGTCGACCAGCTTGGCCTTCTCGTCGCCCTCGACTTCCTTCCCGTTGGTGTACGCGCGGCCGGTCTTCTTGGCGACGTCGAGGAGCACCAGTTGGTCGCCCCAGCTCACGCGGTCGAGGTTGCGCTGCCGATCCCACAGGTGGTGCAGCGTGCCGGTGCTGTAGGTCCAGCGCACCGCGCCGGTGCGCGCCCAGGCGGCGGCGTCGACCGACTGTTCGACCGCGTGCGCGAGCGCGTCGGCGGCCGGGCCGGTCTCGCCGCGCTCGGGCTGCGGATGGCGCACGGCCAGGAACAGCACCACCAGCGCGACCACCACGACCGCGAGCAGCCAGCCGAGGACGCGCAGAACCCGACGCACTACGAGTTGACGGAGAGGATGCGGGTGAGCCGCACCAGGTCGAGCGCCGCCTTGGCGGTCTTGAACGGCGTTGGCGGGATGCGGATCAGCCCGTCGATGCGAATCTCGCGCTTGAGCAGCGAGCGCACGAAGCCCTGGCCGTTTTCGTCGAGCAGCCAGGGCATGCCGTAGCGGATCTTGAGCATGCTCATCTCGGGGATCTTGCCGGAGTCGGCGGTGATCACCAGCGCGGGCTCGTGGCGCAGCCCGTCGTAGATCGTGCAGCGGCCCTGCCCGAACTCGAGGGTGACGGTTACCTCCGCGTCGGGGGCGACGATGCCGAAGGTCGAGCTCATGGCCTCGAAGACGCGCCGCTTGCCGGCGTCGGCGGCGATGCTCTCGGCGATCAGGCCTTGCAGCATGAGCGCCAGGCCGTTGTCGGCCGCCCGCGCGTCCAGCGTCACTACATCCATCAATAGGCCTCCCGATAGACGCCGAGGACCAGGTCCTTGTCGGCGGCAAACTTGCCGTTGAAGACGATCGCGCCGTCGGAGAGCGAGGCCTCCGCGCAATCCGGAAGATCGTTCTCCGGCACCTTGACGTCGCGCAGCCGCGCGGGCAGGCCGACCGTGGTGATCAACCGCGCGACCGCGTCGGCGGCGGCCAGCCCGGCGGCCTCGTCGCTCTTGCCGCGCACGTCGACGCCCATGGCCTCGGCGACCTCGCGGTAGCGCGCGGCGAGCTCGTCGTTGTTGAAGCGCATGACGTGCGGCAGGCAGATCGCGTTGGCGGTGCCGTGGTGAACGCTGTGGCGCGCGCCGATCACGTGCGCCATTGCGTGCACCATGCCCACGCCGGTGGAGTTGAACGCGGTGCCGGCGATGTTGGCGGCGAGCAGCATCTGCCCGCGCGCGACCTTGTCCTGCCCGTCGTCGACGGCGCGCGGCAGGTGCTCGGAGACCAGGCGCATGGCGTGCAGCGCATTGGCGTCGGCGAGCGGGTTGCGGTTGATCGAGGTGTAGGACTCGATCGCGTGGGTGAGCGCGTCCACGCCGGTGGCGGCGGTCAGCCCGCGCGGCATGCCCAAGGTCACCGACGGGTCGAGGATCGCGGTGTCGGGGATGATGCGCTCCTCCATGAAGTGCATCTTTTCGTGCTTGGCGTGATCCTTGACCACGATGTAGAGCGTCACCTCGGAGCCGGTACCGGCGGTGGTCGGGACGGCGATGTGCGGGGTCTGGCGGCGCTGCAGACGCGAGGAGCCCTGGTGATCGCGGATCGATCCGCCCTCGGTGATCACGATCGCCATGCCCTTGGCGGTGTCTATAGCCGAGCCGCCACCGACGGAGACGAGGCCGTCGGCCCGGAGCTCGCGCGCGTATCGGGCACCGCTGTCGATGACCTCCACGCCGGTGTCCGGAATGACCCCGTCGTAGATCCCGGCGAGCCGGGCGCCGAGCGCCTTCTCCACGCGCGCGATCACGTCGGTCTTTTCGCGCAGGAACTTGTCGGTGACCACCAGCGCGCGCTCGATGCCCAGGCGCTTGCACTCCAGGCCGAGCTCGCTCACCGCGCCGTCGGCGAACAGCACGCGCGTCGGCTGATAGATGTTGAACGAGAGCGAAGCGTCGTACGCCGCCACGTTATTTCTCGTCGAGGAACTGGGTGGGCACGCGGGTGGCGCACTCCACCAGCTCTTTGGAGGCGTTGACGTACTTGACGATGATGGTCATCTGTCCCTTGAGCTCGAGCTTCTTCTGCATCATGCCCTTGATCGGGTCGAGCTCCTTGCGGATGACCGACTTCCAGCGCGAGTACTCGCCCGAGATGCAGAACGGCGCCTGCTCGGCCTCGGCGCGCGGCACCATCTTGGCGGATCTGCACACGCCGCGATCGAGATCGAGCAACAGGCCGACGTCGTCGGGCAGGCCGATGGCGGGATCGGCCTTGACCACCAGCGCGACCGCGCCGTGGGTCCAGTCCTTGCCGGCGGCGCGGTAGGCGGTCGAGCCGTCCATCACCTTCTTGAATTCGTCGGCCCACTCGGAGCTGGGAAATTTGAACATGACCGACGAACGCTACGCGCGCGTGACGGGAGCGTCAAGATCCGCTTAAATGGCCGGCTATGAGGCTTGGAACCGCTTTGCTTGGCGTGTGGATGGTTTCCGGATGCGGGGCGGACGCGCCTCCCTTGCCGGCGTGCTCGGCGGCGATCCCGGGAACGCCGGCCGCGGCGATCTCGCCGGACGGCGCGTCGGCGTGCAGCGAGGCAGCGACGGTGGGCATCGCCAAGGCGGGCGATCTGTCGGCGGACGGCTTCATCGTCGTCGGGCCGGCGTTCACCTTCACCGGCGCCGGACCGTATCCGCACGGGGTGGACTTCGTGGTGCCGTACAGCTCGTCGAAGGTGGACGGCAGTCTCGAGAACCGGGTGGTGCTGCTCGCCAAACGCGGCAACGCGGCGGCGCATGTCGCGCTGGTGACCAACATCGCGGTGGAAGGCGGGCGCGGCAAGGTGCACTTCCACGCCACCGACGTGGCCACGTTCCAGGCGGCGATCCGCACCGACGCGGGCACCAAGCACCTGCGCCACTACACGTTCCGTGCGCTCGCCGGCGTGTCGATGGGCGGCTTTGGCTCGTCGGTGAACTTCTGGATGCACCCCGAGCGCTACGACGCGATCGGCGTGATGGGCGCGGACCCGGGGCCGGACATGACCTACTCGCTGGGCATGATCCACGACTACTTCGTCGCCGGATTTTGCAGCGCTGCCGACGGCGTGCAGAAGATCGGGCAGCTGTGCCCGACGCCGCGCAAGCCGCTGACCGATCAGATGGAGGTCCCGTCGAGCTTCGAGCGCTTCCCGTATCAGGCGGGGGAGGGCGTGGGGCTGACGCTCAAGCGCAGCCTGTTCATCAAGGCCAACCGCGACCTGGCGCGCGCGATGGGCAACGCGGCGTACTACAACCCGGACTCGCCGTACCTGCCGCCGGGCGTGCCGGCTTCGTTCCTGCAACTCTCGCCGGCCGATCAGTGCGGCAAGCCGGTGGTGCTGAAGAATTTCTTCGACTCGCGCTTCAACCCCGACGGCAAGCTCGACGTGATCACGTTCTGCGACGGGAACGATTCGGCGGCGGTGGGGTTCGGCAACTTCGATCCGGCCACGCCGGAGACCAACCCGGTGCAGATCCTCCTGGCCGTCGACGTGAACGGAAACGGCAAGCGCGACTCGGGCGAGCCGGTGATCGTGCAGTCGGCCGAGCCGTTCAAGGACGTGGGCACCGACGGGCTGGCCGACGCCGACGAGCCGGGGTACGACCCGGTCATCAACCCCGATCCGAACGGCGACGACTATCATTATCTATGGAACCCGACCGGCACCGAGAACAACTGGCGCTACGATGCCGGCGAGCCGTACGACGATCTCGGCATCGACGGCGTGGCGATGAGCGCCGGCGGCTGCCCGGCGATGACCGGCGTGGCCGGGTGCTACGACTACGGCGAGGGCAACGGCAAGTTCGACTACGCGCCGGGCGCCGCCAACTGGAAGGCGCACGATCCGCGCACCAACCTGGAGAAGCTGGACGCGTCCGCGTTCGAGCGCATCGACGTCTACTACGACGCGGGCATCCGCGACTTCTTCAACGCGCAGGTCTCGACCAACAGCCTGGTCGCGGCGGTGATGGCGCAGGGCCACCAGTCGGTGCGCGCCTACGACGGGTTCCCGGCGCTGGCGCGCGCCGCGCAGTCGAAGGAGAACGCGTTCGACATCTCCAAGACCGACGTGCCCTCGCTCGGGCGGCACGTGATGGTGCGCTACGGCGATCCGGACGCGACCGAGGACGTGGTCGAGTCCACCGGCGACGGGCGGCACGTCGGCACCGCGACGCAGGCGGTGCATCGCGCGCAGCTGCTGATGAACTGGCTCGGACAGCGCTGGCCCGACGGCGATCGCGCGATCGCCACCGCCGACACCGCGAAGTCGACCATCAACGACATGTTCACCCAGACCGACGGGCGCGTCTCGCCGTACACGGTGATCTTGCCGCCCGGCTACTTCACGCCGGAGAACGCCGCCAAGACCTACCCGGTGGTGTTCCTCGGGCACGGGCTGGGCATGGCGCCGATGGATCTGTCGTCGATCGCCGTGATCGCGCAGAACGCGATGATCGACGATCGCGTCGAAGAGGTGAAGCGGCTGCCCAAGTTCATCGTCGTGGTGTGGGACGCCAAGTGCCGGCCCGGCGGTGACGTCACGACCACTCCGCTCGATCCGACCGGCGACCTGTGCGAGGAGGGCGCGTTCTCGACCGATCACCCCGAGGGCATCTACAAGGGCGAGCAGGAGCTGGTCGAGCTGCAGGCCGAGATCGAAAAGAAGTACCGGGCCCGCGCGCCCGCCGATCTGATGGTCGAATAGCTACGGCTCGACGATCGAGATCCCCTTCGAGGTCAGCACCCACACGCGGCCGATCGAATCGACCGTGAGGTCGAGCACGTTGTCCTCGAGCAGCCCGCGCTTCTGATCGATCGCTTCCGGATCGCAGTCCGGCGCCACGCAAAACATTCCCTTGTCGGTGCCGACGAACACGTGGCCCTTGGCGTCGTGCGCGAGCGAGGCCGCGCGCAGGTAGAACGGGCCCATCTTGGGAAAGGTCCAGCGCTTGCCGTCGTAGCGGCCGGTGCCGTGGCGGGTCGCGACCCAAACTTCGTTCTCGGGGCCGGCGTTGATGTCGTAGATCAGCTCCGACTCCATGCCGTCGTTCTCGGTGAACAGGCGCACCTTACCGTCGAGCAGGCGGGCGGCGCCCGAGCGGGTGGCGAACCACGCCTCGGTCGCCGAGCGCCAGTACATGGCGACCATGTCGCTGGGCAGCGCGAAGCCGTAGGTGGTCTTGCCGTCGAGCGCGCCCTGCCGGTGGTAGACCACGCGGCCGGAGTCGAGCTCGATCTCGGCGGCGCCGTAGTCGACCGCGTCCTTGTCCTTGTCGGTGTAGCGCAGGCCGACCCACAGGTGCCCGTCTGGCGAGAACTCGGCGAAGTTGAGCTCGGGCGCGCCGAGCGGGACCGCCACGTCCTGGATGGTGACCGGGATGAAGCGCCCCTCTTCGACGGTCGAGAAGCGCAGCGTCGGATCGGTCGCGCCGCGGTGGATGGCCAGCACGCGTCCCTTGGGATCGCGCAGCACCGCCAGCACGCGCGAGCCGGCCTCGGGATCGATGGCCGCCGGATCGAACGCCTGCCCGTCGAAGCGCCACGCGCGTGCGCCGCCGGTGGCCAGGTAGCACTCGTCGGCGGCCTGACACGCGACGGTGATGCGCGCCGCCGACGCCGGCAGATCGCCCGCGCGATATAGCCGCACCACGCCGTTCTCGATGCGCTCGGAGCCGAGGAAGCGGGTGCCGACGAGCAGCCCGCGCTCGCTCGCGTTGACCGCGGTGACGCCGTCGGGCATGCGGAACGACGCCAGGCTGGTCTCGATGCGCGGCGCGCGCGGGCCACTGGGAGTCTTGGGCGGCGCGACCGGCTCGTCGAGCGCTGCGGCGACCAGGGTGGGCTTGAGCAGGACCGAGTGCGAGTCCTTGGCGAGCAGCGGCGCGGACGGGACCAGCTTGATCGGTCCTTCGAGCGGCGGCGGCTTGTCGGTGTCGTCGGGCGGCGCGACCTTGAGCTCGTAGACGTTCTCGCCCGCGCCGAGGTAGGTCTGCGCGCCGCCGCGCGCCGCCCACTCGAGCACCTGTGGCGCCTGGATGGTGTACGAGTGGAAGCGATCGCCGTCGAAGTAGGCCGCGCGCGGGCCGCTGGCGCTCTCACCGACGGCGAGCACGCCGTGATCGGTGATCGCCAGCCCGCGCACCACGTCGGTCTCGCAGCCCTGCGGCGGCCCGTACTGCTCGATCTTGTCGCCCGCGCGCGGGATGCGCAGCACGCTCTTGCCCGAGGTGCCGACCCACAACACGCCGCCCGCCCCGGTCACCATCGCGGTCACGCCCAGGTCCGGCAGATAGCGCTCCCACTTGCCGTTGCGCAGGCGCGCCAGCCCCTCGGGGCCGCCGGCCCAACAGCTCTTGCCGTCGACGCCGGGCTGAAGGCCGGTGAGAAAGTCGCCCACCGGCGCGGCCGGATAGTTGGTCCACGCGCCGCCGCGCAGCCGCGAGAGTCCCTTCTGGGTGGCGACCCACACGCCGCCCTGCCCGTCGACGGCGAGCGCGGAGACGCGATCGGCGGGCAGCCCGTCGCGACTGGTGAGCACGCTGAACCGCGCGCCGCCCAGCTCCCAGCGGAGCAGCCCGCGCGTCGAGCCCACCCAGACATTGGTGGTCGAATCGGCGATCGCGGTGATCGCCCAGGTGTCGGTGAACGAACGCACCTTGGGCATCGAGAAGGCCGGGCGGGGCGGAGTCTCGGCGGGGGTGGCCGGCCCGTGCGCGCGCGGTCCGCAGGCCATGAGCCCCAGCGCCACCCCCATCGCCGCGCGCAACCGCAACCGCATCCGCGGGAAAGGTTTATCACAATGGTTGACACTCGGGAATCTGGGTTGTAGAACCACCCGTCGTGAGTGACCGGAAGGACGAGCTCCGTCGCCAGTTCGGTACGGTGTGGCGCATGGCCTCGAGCGGCCTCGACACCCTGCGTGAAGTGGTGGTGCGCTCGTCGCAGTCGGGCCGGTTGCGCGTGGATCTGGCGCTGCTGCAGCGCGAGCGGCAGCACCTGCTCTCGTCGCTGGGCGAGCAGGTCGCGGCGTTGATCGAAGAGGGCGCGCTCGAGGTTCCCGACCAGCTGCGCCTGCAGGTCGAGCGCATCCGCGACGTCGAGGGGCGCATCCAGTCCGACTCGGGTCGCGCGCACGACAACGCGTTCGGCGCGCAGCGCGGCTACGAGCCGGAAGCGGGCAACTACGAGGACGAGCTCGACACGCCCGACGAAGACGAGCACGCACGGATGACCGGCGCAGACGCCGCGGCGCCGGCCGAGGAGCCCGAGCTGGAAGCACAGACCGTCAAGCCGAAGAAGCGCGGCACGCCGGCCAGAAAAGGAGCCTCTCGCTAGGAATCTCGCAACACATGGGGCTGTAGCTCAGCTGGGAGAGCGCCGCAATGGCATTGCGGAGGCCGACGGTTCGATCCCGTTCAGCTCCACTAAAACCGCTTCAAGCATCCAGTAGTCACAAGACATCGAAAAATCGACAAAGTGAGGGCCGCGCCTAACGGCGCCCTTTTTCGCGTAGCTGGTCTTCCAGCAGCACCCCATTCGCGTTGAGCCCCGTTGTCCTTCCTATGCTGCGCGAGACGTGCTTGGATGCGGGCCGTGAACGACGAACCCAACGCGCGCGCCCCCGTGCGCCACGTCGCCGCCCTGGATGGGCTGCGCGCGATCGCGGTCACCAGCGTGATCGTCTACCACGGCTTCAGCACGATCGATCACCCATCGCTGATCGGGCGTTGCTACGAATTCGTCGGGACCGCGGGCTGGGCCGGGGTCGATCTGTTCTTCGTGCTTTCGGGCTTTCTCATCACCGGCATCCTCCTCGATTCGAAGACCAAGCCGAGGTTCTTCAGCACCTTCTACATCCGGCGCACGCTCCGGATCTTTCCGCTTTATTACGCCGTCCTGATCGTGGTGCTGGTCATCGCGCCCCATGTGCTGTCCACCGCCGATCCGGGCGTGCGCCGCATCCTCGACCACCAGGCGTGGTTATGGACGTACACGGCGAACATCGATGTCATGCTCAACAACGGTTGGCTCTACAACGCGCGGTGGCTATATCTCACCCACCTGTGGACGCTCGCGATCGAAGAGCAATTCTACCTGGTCTGGCCGCTGCTCGTGAAGCTCTTGCCACGCCTCGCGCTCACGGGCGTCGCCGTCTTCGTCGTGATCGCGGGCCCGATCGTGCGCGCGGTGATGTGGCACCGCGGCGTCTCACCCAAGGCGATCTATTCGTTCACGGCGTGTCGTCTCGACACCCTCGCGGTCGGCAGCCTGCTCGCGGTGCTGGTGCGTGCCCGGCCCGCTTACGCGCGGCGGGTCGCGCTCGGGATGCTCGCGGTCGGCGGGGCGGCGCTGGCGGCCGTCATCGCGGTCGCCCGCGGGCTCGATGCGTTCGACCCCACCGTCCAGATCATCGGGTTCTCGGCGCTCGCGGTGTTGTTTGGCGGCGTGGTCCTTTGGGTGACGCTCTCGCGCGGGCGGGTCGCGCGCGCGCTGGGCAGCCCCGTGCCGTCCATGATCGGGCGCTACAGCTACGGCATCTACCTCTTTCACTACCTGCTCGTCCCGTTCTACTGGAAGATCTACGACGTCGACAGGGTCACCGGCGTGATCCACTCGCCCGTGCTCGCGCGGCTCGGCTTCACCGCGATGATCCTGGTCGCGACGACCGGGGTCGCCGCGCTGTCGTGGCGGTTCTTCGAGCGTCCGCTGCTGGCGCTGAAAGATCGCTGGGCCCCCGCCCAACGCGCCTGACGCTAGCGTTCCGCGACGGTGAAATTGGCCGTGCTCAACGACGCAGCTTCGCTTGCAGTCGGGCCCAGAGCGTCGGTGGACGCACGGGCGCCGCGCTGTCGAGCGACTTCTCGACCAGCCGTAGCGCGTGCGCCATTTCGATCATGTTGGGGAAGCGCTCGTCGGGAAGCTTGCGCAGCGCGCGCTCGACAACCGCCTCGAGCACGGGCGAGACGCCGTCGACCAGCTCGCGAATCGGCGTCGGCGTGCGCTTGACCTGGCTGTCGAGGACCTCGAGGTCGGTCACGCAGTCGGGGAACATTTGGTGCCCGGTCAGCATCTGGTACATGACCGCCCCAAGCGCATAGACGTCGCAGCGCGCGTCGGCTACGCGGCCGGCGATCAACTCCGGCGCCATGTAGTGCGGCGTGCCAACGATCTCGCCGGCGCGCGTCAGCTTGGCGGTCGACGGCAGCGCCATCTTGGCCAGGCCGAAGTCGATGAGCTTGGGCGACTCGCCCTCGTTGCTGTTCACCAGCACCACGTTTGCCGGTTTCAGATCGCGATGGATCACTCCCGTCTTGTGGACCGCATAGAGCGCCCACGACAGGCGCCCGATGATCGCCACCGTGCGTCTCGGCGGCACCCGACCTTCGCGCTTGATCACGTCGCGCAGCGTCGGGCCGTCGGCGAACTCCATCACCAGGTAGACCGGATCGGTCAGGCCGAGATCGAGGAAGCGCGCCACGTTCGGGTGATCGACGATCGCCACCGCCTGCGCCTCGCGACGAAAGCGCAGGCGATAGTCCTTGTCGGCGAGCAGCGAGGCATTGAGCACCTTGACCGCCACGCGGGAGCCGAGCGACTGATCCTCTGCGAGGAAGACCTGGCCCATCGCGCCACCCCCGAGGTGCGCGATCAGCTTGTAGCGCTCGCCCAACAGATCGCCGACGGCCACGCTCACTCTGCCACCACCGCCTGGTTCTACCATGCGGCGCGCAGCGACTTCCGGCGGGGTCAACGCAGCGGATGCTTGCGCAGCTCTTCGGCGAGCGCCAACAGCTGGGCGGTGCGCGGATGACCGGTGCGCCAGACCAGCCGAAACGCGTCTGGGCGCAGGCGCACGCGGGGCATCAAGCGAACCAATCGTCGCGCCGAAAGATCCGCGCGTACGAAGTAGTGCGGCAGCACGGCGACCCGATCCCTTCCGTCGAGGAGGCGACGCTTGATGTTGCCGATGCCGCCCAGGTACTCGACGTGCGCGAAGGGCCATGGGTCGGCATCGGGGAGCGCGTCGAGGAAATAGCGGAACAGCGGCAGGTCGCGCGAGACGTCGACCAGCGTAAGCTGTCGCGCGTCGGCGCGGCGGGCGAGGCACGCGCGCTTGGAAACCAGCACGTATTGCTCGGCGTGCAGCGTCGCGTAGGTCAGCTTCGCCGAGGTGAGGCGCATGCTGGCGATGATCGCGTCGAGATCGCCGCGCTCGAGGCGCAAGAGCAGGTCCTGGCTATCGCCGTTGTAGAGATGGATCGTGCGCTCGGGACGGGTGTGTTGGAGCGGTGTGAGCGCCGGGCAGAGCCACGAAATCGCCTGCTCGTAACGAGCACCGACGTACAGCTCATAGGGAGCCGCGGCCCCATCGAGCCGGCCGGCAGCCTTCAGTTGCTCGGCGCCGACCATGAGATTGCGCGCCAACGGGAGCATGCGCCGGCCGGCCTCCGTCAGCTCGACCTGGCGGGTGGTTCGCACGAACAGCGCCACGCCGAGCTCGCTCTCGAGTCGCTGCACTCGGTCGGAGAACGCGGCCGGCGAGAGACCCACGCGTCCGGCAGCGGCGCGGAAGTTGAGTGTCGTGGCAGCGGCATCGAAGCAGCGCAGGGAGTCCGTGTCCATGAGGGCATGATAATCCGAAACTACCGAACAGTAGCGTTCCGATCATTCCGCTTCTCGGGCGAATCAGGACTCCCTACGCTTGGCCCCGTTCACTAGTTCACCGTCGACCATGATCTCCGCTTTGCATTCCCCGACGGCCGCTCGCGCTGGGAGACCAGGGACGCTGCGCCGCGTATTGGGTCTCGGCAGCCGACCGCGTGAGCGGCCAGCTCGAAGTCCTCGATGTGGTACACGGCCGTCACACGACGCTCGCCGACGCCGCCGACGTCAGCGCGATCAGCCCACCCATGTGGCTGGATCGATAGGCGTTCGTCTGGAGTAGTGGCAAGTCGGCGAGGGCTCGTTCGGGAGGCGAGGGAGCGCTCCCCCGGTCTTGCGGCGTTTCGGTCTTCGGTCAACCTCTTTTCATGATGCGTAAATTGCTCGCCCTGATCCCCTTGTGCACGCTCGCTCTGGGAGCTGGCTGCAACAACTCTGGAAGCACGTCCGTCGCCTGTGCGGGGCTCTCCACGGGCAAGCCCACGCCGACGAAGGACTGGGGAGGCACGGTGTTCACCATCGTGATGGAGAATCACAGCGCCTCGCAGATCTTCGGAAATGGCGACGCGCCGTTCATCAACCAGCTGGCGAATCAGAACGCGATCGCCAAGGGCTACCACGATTCGTACATCCACCCGAGCGAGCCGAACTACATCTGGATGGTGTCGGGGGAGAACTTCGGCATCCTCAACGACAACGATCCGGGGTCGGGCAACCACATCGGGTCGGCGTCCCACCTGGCCGATCAGCTCGAGGGAGCGGGGCTCACCTGGAAGACCTACCAGGAGAGCATGGGTGCTCCCTGTGGCCTCTCCTCGCACGATACCTACGCGGCGAAGCACAACCCGTTCATCTACTTCGACGACATCAACGGGTGGGACGGGAAGTCGGTCAACCAGAACCAGCGCTGCATCGATCACGTGGTCGACTATTCGGCGTTCGACGCCGACCTGGCGGCCGGCAAGCTGCCCAAGTACGTGTTCATCACGCCGAACCTGCAGGATGACATGCACGACGGCAGCATCGCCCAGGGAGATCAGTGGCTCGCGCGCGAAGTGCCAAAGATCCTCGGCACGGACGCCTTCAACAAGGGCGGCGTCCTGTTCCTCCTGTGGGACGAGGGTGGGGGCCTGATCGCCGGCGATGATCCGCCCATGATCGTGATCTCGCCGAACGTCAAACCCGGCTTCGTCTCGCAGGTCTCGTACGACGAGAGCTCGTTCTTGAAGACCGTGGAGAGCGTCCTCGGGATCGAGTCGCTGCCCTGCAGTACCAAAGCCGCTACCGTGCAGTCGATGGACGATCTGTTCTCGGTGCCGCTCGGTTCCGCTACATGATCGTGGGAGACACCATCGAGTTGACGCCGGCGCCGGCGAACGAGATTCCCAGGCCGGTGGTCGGATCGGTGAAGGTGTTGTAGGGCGTGCCCTGACCGGTCTTCGGATCGATGGTGACCGCGTCGCCGCTTCCGTCGTGCGTGAAGCCGAACACCTGCCCCATCGCGAACGCCACGCCGAACATCTTGGGGAAGCCAGTCGCGCCGACGGTCTGCGTGACCTGGCCGGTCTTGGGATCGATCTTGACCAGGAGGTTGTTGTTCTGCGTCGCCGAATCGCTGAGCTTGTAAGCGGTTCCGTACATCGTGCCGTCGCCCACCGCCACCAGATCGCCGGCGATCGCCAGCCCGCCACTGAGCTTGGCGATCTCCGTCACCGTCGGTGGTTTGGTCGACAGGTCGATCTTGCAGAACGAGCCGCTGAAGTCGGCCGCGTAGAGCGTGCCGTCGTTTTCGAACGTGAGCGCGACCGCCGACATGCCGCACGCAGTCACCGGCCCGACCAGCGTGACGTGCCCATCTCCGGCGTCGGCGGTGTAGAGCGTGGTCTTGGAGATGACGTAGATGGTGTTGTCCGGCGCCACCGCCAGATCGGTGATCACGTCCTCTTTGCCACTCACCTGGGGTGCGTTGAACGGACCGACCTCTACCAGCATCTTGTTGGTCAAGTCGATGTGATAGAGCACGTGGTCGGCGTGCGCGTACACCGTGTAGCAGCCGACGAACTCGCCAGGCACGCAGCCGGCCTGACCACCCCCGCCGCCGCCATCTCCGCCGCCGCCTCCGCCGTCTTGAATCACGCCCCGAGACGAAGAGCAGCCGGCCAGCAACCCCAACCCCAACCCCAACCCAAGGACAAGCCATTTCATGGTCACTGTTGATGTCCGCGACGCTCCGAGACCTTCAAACGGAAGTGATCAGTCGGCGAGATCGAAACGTACGGTGACGCTGGCGCTCACACTAATCTGCCCCGGCGCGAACCCGCTGTCGCCGCCGCCCGGATCGCCCGGCGTGGCCAGCGCCACGTTCGAAGTCTGGTAGGCGCTGCGTCCGTAGTTGGCCGCGCTGTTCTCGACAATCGAGCGCGGCCGTCCCAGCTTTTGTCCCAGCTCGCCGGCCAACGCGACCGCCTTTTCGCGCGCCGCGCGGATCGCTTGCAAGCGCGCCTGGTCGCGATGCTTGCGCAGCTCGGTGGTCTGGAACTGCACGCCGTCGACCCGGTTGGTGCCGGCCTTGAGCAGCGCCATCAGCACCGCCTCGAAGCGCGACATGTCCTTCAAGCAGATCACCACCGACTTGCGCACCGCGTAGCCCAGGAACTCCTCCTTCTGGTTGTACGAGCGCGTGCGCGGCTCGATGGTCACCTGGTCGGTCTGCACGTGTTTGGGATCGATCTTGAATTGCTGGGTGACCGCGAGCACCCGCTTCACGCGATCGTCGTTCTGCTGCTTGGAGAGGAGAACGTCCTTGTCGAGCGTCTCGACGGCGATGGTCAGGATCACCTGGTCGGGCACCACCTTGATCTCGGCGTCGCCGGTGACCAGGATCTCGCGCGGCGCGGCCTCGGTCTTTTCGGCGTGCGCGATCGAGGCGAGCGCGGTGACGAAGCACAGCACGAGCGGAGCTTTCATGAGGTTCCTCCCGGGTGAACTCTACCAAGCTTCGCGTGATAGCATCGCCTCTACGATGATCCCCACCATCGGAGATCCAGCGACGCTGGTGCGCTGGCTCTATCTGGATATGAACTCGTTCTTTGCCTCGGTCGAGCAAGAGATGAATCCGAGCTTGAGGGGCAAGCCGGTTGCGGTCGTTCCGTTATTCGCGGACACCACCTGCTGCATTGCCGTGAGCTACGAAGGAAAGGCGTTTGGGGTCAAGACGGGTACGAAGGTGGGCGAGGCGAAGAAGCTCTGCCCCGGGATCGTGCTCATCGAAGCGAATCACGAGAGCTACATCCGGTACCACAACCGGATCGTGGAGACCGTGGAGTCCTGTGTCCCCGTGGAGACCGTGTGCTCCATTGATGAGATCGCCAGTCGCCTCACCGGGTCGCAACAGGACGTCGAGGTTGCGGGCGCCCTGGCGGAGAAGATCAAGCGCGCCATCAAGACGCAGGTCGGCTCCTCGCTGCGCTGCTCGATCGGGGTCGCCCCCAATCGCTACCTCGCCAAGATCGCCGCCGACATGAAGAAGCCCGATGGATTCACCGTGATTCGCCCTTGCGATCTCCCGGCGGCTCTGTTCCCGCTGAAGTTGCGCGATCTGCCAGGAGTTGGCGCCCGCATGGAAGAGCGGCTGAAGCGAACGGGGATCTCTACAATGGAGAAACTCCATTCATTGCCCGCGGCAGAAATGCAGCGAGCCTGGGGAAGTATCTCCGGCGAAAAGATGTGGCACCTGTTGCGCGGCGAAGAATTGCTCGAGAAGGCGACCGGGCAGCAGACCATCAGCCATTCGCATGTGCTTCCGCCGGAGCTTCGCAATGAGCCGGACGCCCTGCGGGTCCTCAAGAAGCTCACGACCAAGGCGGCCCTGAGGCTCAGGCACGAAGGATACTGGACGAGCGGCATCGAGGTCTTCGTACGGTTCCTCGGTCAAGACACCTGGAAGGCCAGGTGTGCGCTGACGGAGACGCAAGACACCCTGGTCTTCATCCACGCCATTGGAGAGCTGTGGAAGAAGCTGCCAACGGGCGCGGTCTACGCCGTCGGCGTGGTGCTCCCCGGCCTGGTTCCCGACTCGATGCATGTGCCATCGCTGTTCGACGATCCCAGAAGGGGCAAGTTGACGAGGACCCTGGATGAGGTGAACCAGAAGTTTGGCAAGGAGATGGTTCATTTTGGGGCGACCCACGATGCGGGAAAGTTGGCGCCGCTGAGGATCGCCTTCACCAGGATCCCAGATGAGAGCGAGCTGTGAGCACCGCCGGCGCTATCGGTGCTGCCCAAGCCAGGCTTCGACTTCGGACAGGTCCTTCTGGTGAACCACGCCGAGCACCGCGTAGGCCTCTCGCGCCTGGGCCGCCAGCTTGACGGCACGAGGGCGGTCGCGATTGGCTTCCCAAAGGGCGCGTGCAAACGCAAATCGGGTCTGGGCGAGCTCGCCGGGGTCGCCCGGCGTGGACTCGCGGAGCGACAGCGCGCGCTCGAGCGGCGCGACCGCCTCGACCAGCCGATGCTTGCCAAGCTCGGCCAGGCCGATTCCCGTCAGAGCACCCGCCACGTAGGGGTGTCGTGGACCCAGCGCCTTCTCCCAGACACTCAGCGCACGTCGGTACTGCGCCAGTGCCTCGTCGTACCTGTCCTGCTTCAGGAACACCGCTCCCAAGTTGACCAGCGAAAACCCGATGTCGGGATGCTGCGCTCCCAGCGCGGTCTCGCGGATTGATAGACCCTGCCGGTACTGCGCCAGTGCCTGGTCGTACCTGCCCTGTTCCGCGAACACGCTTCCCAAGTTGTTGATGGAGGCGGCCACGTCGGGATGCTGCGGTCCCAGCACGGCCTGACGGATTGCCAATGAACGTCGGAACTGCGCCAGTGCTTCGTCGTACTTGCCCTGTTCGCGGAGCGCCAGCCCGAGGTTGTTGAGCGTGCTCGCGACGGCGGGATGTTGCGGTCCCAGCACGGCCTCTTGGATTGCCAACGCACGTCGGAACGGCGCCAGCGCCTGGTCGTACTTGCCTTGCTCGTCGAAGGTGTTTCCGATGTTGTTGAGCAGAGCTGCCACGTCGGGATGCTGCGGTCCGAGCGCGGCCTCTTTGATCGCCAACGCACGTTGGTACTGCACCAGTGCCTGGTCGTATTTGCCCTGCTTGTAGAACACAAATCCGATGTTGTTGAGCGGAGCTGCCACCTCGTGATGCTGCGGTCCCCGCGCGGCCTCCCGGATTGCCAACGCACGTCGGAAGTGCGTCAGTGCCTGGTCGTACTTGCCCTGCTCGGCGAAAATGTTTCCCAGGCCGTTGAGCAGGACGGCAAAGATCTCATCGTCGCCACCGACTGCATCGAGCTTGGCGGAAGCCAGCCGGCCCCACGCCTGTGCCTGATCGAATCGCGCCAGGTGGTCTCCCACATAAACGAGCCGCCCCCAGGCGGACGCGGCCACCCTAGCCGAGCGACTCGCTTCGGCAGCCAGCGCCGCCTCTTCCAAGGTGTTCTCGGCCGCCTTGGAGTCGCCGGAGTTATCCTGTAGACGGCCGAGCTGAAGCAGCGCCTCGGCTTCGACCGGGCGATAGTGCAGAGACTTCGCTTCGTCGACCGCCGGCGCGGCGATCGCCAGCGCCGCCGGGTACTTTCCTGCCTTCTCCAACGCTCTCGCCTGCGCGATCTTCTTGCGGATCTCCTCGACGCGAGCCCGCGTGGTCGGATCGGGCGGAGGACGCACGGGCATTCGCAGCGCCGCAGCGTCGGCGCACTGGCGCGTGCTCGGCATCGAGTCCGCCGCCTGCACCGCCTTCTCGACGACCTTCGCATCTGCCGTGGCGAAGACTTCCACTTGCGCTTGCACCTCCTGGAGCCGCTCTCCCAGGCACTCCATCCGCAGATCGAGTAGCTCCTCGGACTGCTCTCCCCGCAGACGCGTCGCTTCGCAGGCGTCCGTGTGCATCTTCGCCCAGTCGCGCAAGTATCCGTCGAGGCTGCGTTCGACGCCGCGCCAGGCGTCTTCCGCGAAGGGCAGCTTGGTCGCAGCGAACGCGGCGTGGACGGTGTGCTTGCGCGCGTCATCCCATACGCCGGCCAGCTTGCGCTCGACGCCCTGGCACACGACGCTCTGCTGTCGCCTCACCGTCCGATAGCCGAGCCCGAGCGCGCCGGCCAGCGCGAGCGCGCCCGCAGCGACGAGCCAGCGTCGTCGCGTGACGGAAGGATCGTGGGCAAGCTCCGCGAGCAGCGCGTCCATCGAGGCGTGCCGCGCGGTCGGCTGCACCGCCAGCCCGCGCAAGACGATCTGGCGCAGCCGCTTCGGCACGCGGCTGTCGCTGGGCGCGGCGCGGACTTCCCCCTGCAGCACCGCCACGCGCAGCAGCGCGATGGTCTGTCCGTCAAACGGCCAGACGCCGAACAGCGCCTCGAACAGCGCCACGCAGAAGCTGTACTGATCGGAACGCGCGTCGGCAGGCTGGTCGAGCCACTGCTCGGGGGACATATACACGGGCGTCCCGATCAACGACCCGGTGCGCGTCAGCGGCGTCGCCAGCATTCCCTTGCCGGTGCTGACCACCGCCTTCGCGTCGGCCGGGCCCGCCTCCGACAGCGACGGCTTCTGGGCTTCGCCCTGCGCGGCGCGCGCCAGCCCGAAGTCGAGCACCCGCACCCGCCCGTCCTCGCCGACCATCACGTTGTCGGGTTTGAAATCGCGATGCACGATTCCCGCGGCGTGTGCCGCCGCGAGCGCCCGTCCTGCCGGCACGAAGACCTCGAGGACCTCGCGCCAAGACCGCTGCCGCTCTTTCATCCACTGACGGAGTGTTACGCCGTCGACGAGCTCCATCGCGACGAACACCTGGTCCTGGAAGGTCCCAACGTCGTAGACCGCGATCACGTTCGGATGCTGTAGGCGGGCCATCGCCTGGGCTTCGCGCAGGAGGCGGGCTCGGCCCTCGGTGGTTGCGGCCGACGAGTCGGCTCCCGGCCGCAGCAGCTTGACGGCGATCTTTCTGTCCAGCTCGGGGTCATAGGCGGTGTACACGACGCCCATGCCGCCACCACCGAGGCGATCGAGAATGATATAGCGACCCAGGTCCGTGCCACGTCGAAGCGCCTGCGATCCCTCCGCGGTGCCGGCGTCCGAGCCAACCGCCGTATTCGCGACGCCGAGCTCGTTCGCTGGGCTCCTGGGATCGTCCGCATCGGTCGCCACGGTGGAGAGATGTTACAGCTTCGCGCACAGATCGAGTAACGATCGCCGAAAGTGCCCGCCCGACCGGAGGCCCCATGATCAAGCTCGCGGCAATCCTCGCCCTCGTCCTCGGCGCCGCCCCCGCGCGCGCCGACGACAAACCCGATCTCGCGGTGGTTCACCGGATCAAGGAGCAGGCGTTCCGCGACGGGAAGGTCATGGACCACTTGTTCTGGCTCACCGACGCCAACGGGCCGCGTCTCACCGGCTCGCCGGGCTTTCGCAGCGCGGCCGACTGGGCGGTGCGCCGGCTCGGCGAGTGGGGCGCGTCGCAGCCGCATCTCGAGTCGTGGGGGCGGTTCGGGCGGAGCTGGGCGGTGCAGCGTTTCGAGCTGAGCCTGATCGCGCCTGCCTACGCGCGGCTCGTCGGGGTTGCCAAGGCGTGGTCGAGCGGCACCAACGGCGTGGTGTCCGGCACGCTGGTCGCCGCGCCGCTGTTCCCCGAGCGCGAGGACCGCGACGACGGGTTCGATCTGGCCAAGCTCGCCGCGCGCGTGCACGCCTATGCGCAGGCGAACCGGGGCAAGCTGCGCGGCCACTTCGTGCTCCTCGATTCGCCGCGAGATCTGGACCTGCCCAAGCCGGCCGAGAGCCTGCGCTACGACGACAAGAAGCTGGCCGAGATCGTCCAGGCGCCCGAGATGCCGCCGGCCCAGCCGTTCGAGGTTCCCCTGCAGCGCCTGCCGCGCGATGCGAAGAAGCGCGCCGCGTTGCTGGCCTACGTGCCCAGGGAGTTGTTGTGGGATTTTCTCGACCGCCGCCGGCACGTCTACGATGAGCTGTGGCGCTTCTTCAAGGCGGAGGGAGTGCTCGGGATCCTCTCGACGGACGACCGGGGGGAGGGTGCGCTGGTGTTTGCCGAGAGCACGGGCGCGTGGGAGGCGTCGCAGGTCATGCCGCCGCCTGTGGTCGCGCTCGCGCCCGAGGAGTACGATCGGTTGGCGCGCCTGGTCGAGAAAAAGCTGGGGCCGAAGGTGCAGCTCGAGCTCCACGTGGTCGCATCGGACAAGGATCAGGACGGCCTCAACGTAGTCGCCGAGCTCCCCGGCGCGAAGAAGAAGGATGAGGTGGTCATGATGGGCGCCCACCTCGACTCGTGGCACGGCGGCACCGGCGCGACCGACAACGGCGTGGGCTGCGCGGTGATGATGGAAGCGTTCCGCATCTTGAAGGCATTGGCGCTGCCGATGGACCGCACCGTGCGCATCGCCTTGTGGAGCGGCGAGGAGCAGGGCCTGTACGGCTCGCGCGGCTATGTGAAGGAGCACTTCGCCGATCCGGCGACGATGCGGCTCAAGCCGGAGCACGGCAAGCTGGCCGCCTATTTCAACCTCGACAATGGATCCGGAAAGATCCGCGGCGTGTATCTCCAGGGCAACGACATGGCGCGGCCGATCTTCGAGCAGTGGCTGACCCCGTTCAAAGACCAGGGCGCGAGCAGCCTCAGCATCCGCGACACCGGAGGCACCGATCACCTGTCGTTCGACGCCGTCGGGCTGCCGGGCTTCCAGTTCATCCAGGATCCGCTCGACTACGGCTCGCGCACGCACCACTCCAGCCTCGACGTGTACGAGCACGCCCAGGCGAGCGATCTCCTGGAGGCCGCCGCGATCATCGCGTCACTGGTCTACGACGCGGCGAACCGCCCGGAGATGCTCCCGAGAAAGCTGCTCCCGCCGCCGCTCCCCGCAGCTCGACCGGGATCGTCGCGCTGAGAAAAATTGCGACCTCCGCGGACGGCGCCTACCCTGGCTTCATGGAGAGGCCATTGGCTCCGCGAGCGCCGCGTGTGCCCTTTGTTCGGGCCCTGAGCCTGACTCCGCTCGGGGACGATCGGGCTTCGTGCCGCTTGTACGCCGCGAACCTGTCGCGCGGTGGGATGTTGGTTCGCGCCGATCGGGCGTTTCCGCCCGGGACCCCGGTCGCCTTGGCCCTCGAGGCCGCCGGAGCCCTGCTCGAGTTTGCCCAGGGAGAGGTGGTTTGGCAGCACCGCGACGGCGGCATTGGCCTCCGTTTCACCCGCCTCAGCCCCCGGGCGCTCGCGCTGGTGGAGCATCTGGTTGCGCGCGGCGGCACCGCCTACCTCGCACCGCCCGTCGCTGCGTCGCCCCCTCGCCGTGGTCGTTCGTGGAGATCCCCTGCGCTCGGCGCGTGCGCGCTGCTGGCAACCGTGGCCCTGCTCGTTGGCTGGCGCCTCTCGGCGAGGCACCCCTCGGACGTGGCGGCTCCGGCTACGGTCATCGCCGCGCCAGCTCTCACGCGACCTGCTGCGCCTGCCGTCGTTCCGGCCGCCGCCTCGGTCGAGGTGACCCCGCGCGAGTCTGAGATCGCCATCCCGACGGGCGCGGTTCGTTCGATTCGAATCACGCTCACCAACCAGGAAGTCTCCGTCGAGCCGGCGCTGCGGCGGAACGCCGTGATCAAGCGGATCTTCAACCTGGCGCGGCCGCCGCGGCTGGTGATCGACGTGGCCGGAAGGGAGCCGCTCTACTCCTGGCAGCTCGAAGGCAATGCCGTCGTCAAGTCGGTGCGGGTCGGCGCCCGCGACCACGGTACGCGAGTGGTGGTGGACCTTCCCGATCCGCTCGATGAGCTACGCAAGGGCTACACCCTGATCGCCGCCCGCACCCGATAGAAGAGCAAATATTCGGTCACGCGCCGACTTCGTGTCGCGCTATCATCAAACGGATGCGCTCGTTCGCCTTTCTACTGGTCACGGCCATCGGCGCTTCCGCAGCCGTGGCGCAAGAGGTGCCTGCGCAACCACCCAGCCTTTCTCCACCCAGCCTGTCGCCACCGAGGCTGACGCTGCCGCCCGGAATGGCCGAGCGCTGGCACCGCGGACGAGTCCTGTACGGCATCGGTAGCTTCACGGGCCTGCTCGGTGGCGCGCTCACGCTGTCGAGCGTCCTGATCGTCATCATCACCGGCTATCCCTGCGACCCCAACGATCCCCTGCACGCGATCAACCCGAAGGACTCGTGCAATCGCAGCGGCGCCTCGTACGATCCCCCCAAGCCTACCGACCCCGTGCCGCTGCTCGCCTATATCGGCGCGAGCACCTCCGCCACCGGCTTCGTCTTTTCCGCTGCCGGGCTCGGTTACCAGCACCACCTGCTCGGCGAAATGCAGGCCGACCGCGGCCGCGGGATCTTCGTCGGGGGTACGACTCTCGGCCTGCTCGGCTTCGTCAGCCTGGGAGTCAGCTATTTCTTCGGCTTCACGAACTACCTCGATCCCCACGGACAGGGAATCGCGATCCTGGCCAGCTCGATCACGGGCACCGCGCTGTGCACCTTGGGAGGCCTGCTCTACACGATCGACGAGTCCCGCATGAAAAAGATCTTCGAGCGCTTCTCCACCTTCTAGTCCGCTCGGGATCAGTTTGCGATCACGGTGACCGGCCAGAACTTTCCGGCGGGGCCCGAGAAGATCTGAGCCGAGCCGACCTTGCCCCTGGCGGTGCCGGCGGGGACGCTCAAGGTCACCGTCGAGGTCGTGCCGTTGTTGATGGTGTCGCCGGAGATCGTCGCCATCGGATCGAAGTCGGCCGAATCGGTCACCGCCGAGCTGAGCGACCAGTCCGGCACCGGCACCGTCGACCACCCGGTGAGCGTGAAGGTGGTCGACATGCCGGCCTTGACCTTCAGCGCCATCGCCGGCGAGGGCGTGACGTCGAGGAGCACCTCGCCCTCGGGGATCGGCACGCACGGAGGCAGGCCGGCCATCGCGGACGCGTTGGACCAGCTGCGCTGCAGCGCCCAGCCGGCTTCCGTGACGTTGTCCTCGTCCTGGCATAGATCGCCGACCTCTTCGAGGTTCAGCCCGGACCAGAGATCGCCGGCCGCCACGTCGAGGTACCAGGCGTCATCGGGATCGGTCGCCGACTCGATCACCTCGTGCGCGACGGTGCTGGTCAGATCGTCGAGGACGCCGCTACAGTCGGGCAGCACGGCGTAGGCGAAGGTGACTCCGTTGAGCTGGCTCGACGCGTGATAACCGTCGTAGCCGTCCGGGCACAGGATCGTGCCGGTGCCGTCGTCGATCTTGGTCGCGGTCGGAAAGTACACCAGGTAGACCAGCTGGTCGTTCTGCGCCGACGGCGCGGGGATGGTGCCCGCGCCCGCGAGCTGGCCGAGGAGGGTGACGATCGCCGCGTCGGTGATGGTCGGCGGGCCCGCATCCGGAAGCTGTGCCTTCTTCAGGTGGACGCCCGGTCCCACGCCGTACTCGTTGCCCACTGCGGCGAGCCACTGCGAGGTGACGATGAAGTCGCCGAGCTTCTCGACCTGATCGCGAAACGCAAAATCCGAATAGGTGATGGTCACCAGCTGCGGCGCGGAGAACACCTGGGTGGTGTGCAGCGTCAGCTGCGGAAACGGCAGCCGGGCGGCCGGCGCGAAGGACAGATCGCTGCCGACACTGCCGTCGGTGAGCGCCGCGCCGTGGTCGGCGTTGCATCCGGCGAGCGCCACCAGAACCAGTGCCCAGGTCCGCATGAGACAGTGATAACACTTTCGTGGCTACGCGGCGCATCGTTAGTCCGCTCCAGCTTCGTCGTCGCGCAGCAGCGCCGAGATCGAGAGCGATTCGCCGCCGACCAGGGTGGTCGAGTAGTTGCGTCGCTGCGCGCCGCCGCGGCTGAGCGCGTCGTCCTGCCCCTCGTGCCAGCCGAGGAACGGATGGTGCTCGGCGTAGCCGATGAGCCGCTGCAGCTCGATCGGCAGCCCCCTGGCCACCTCGGGTGGAACCGCGAGGTACTGGTTCTCCTCCTGGCGCAGCCAGCCGAGCGTGTAGCCGAACGCGATCCCGGTGCGCGGCTGGTCGGAGGTTCGGTTCGCGCCGCCCGAGTGATAGATCGAGCCGTAGTACAGGACGACCGAGCCGCGGGCCATCGCGGCGGCGGTGAGTGCATCGGTCTTGGCCGGCGCGCGGCCCTCCGGCCAACCGTGGCTGCCGACGGCGAAGCGGGTGGCGCCGTTGTCGGCGGTGAAGTCGGAGAGCGCCCAGATGGCGTTGACGAACAGCTCCGGCCCGGGGCGGCGGAACGGGTACATGCTCGAGTCGCGGTGCAGGGGCTGCGCCCGTTCGCCGGGGCCGATCACGATCCCCTGCGTGAAGCTGAGCTGAAAGCGGGCGCACTGCGGGCCGAGCACGCGGTCGACGAGCGCCAGCACATCCGGCGCCGCCGCCAGCTCGCCGCAGCCGCGCGACTTGGCGATCAGACCCGAGGTGCGCAGGGTCTTCATCCCGGTGAAGGGGTTGTTCCCGAGCCAGCTCTGGTCGACGGGCCGCGACAGCCACGGCGCGAGGTCGCGCGCCACCCGGTCGAGCTGCTCGTTGCTCGCCAGCCCCTCCACGACCACCACTCCGTCGCGGTCGAGCGCCAGGAACACCTCGTCGGCGGGAGCTCCGGCGGCGAAACGCGCAATGTCCATCCCGCGATTCTGCCACTGACGGTGGCGCCCGGGTCCCTCGAAAATCTGAGTCGCACCGCTGGCGCTCGCTCACGGGTTTCGGGCACTTCCGGGTGGCGCTGAAATTGCTCTCACCCCGGCGAAGGAGGAATCCATGCGCAGCATCCTGTTGATCCTCGCGCTTGCCGCTGGCTGTACGCGCCCGCTGGCGGGCGGTTCCTGCGCCGATCACAAGGACGAGGCGAGCTGCCGCGCCGACGATTCGTGCAACGTGATCAGCTGCCCGACCTGCGAGGGTGGCACCACGTTCGACGGCTGCTACGACAAGGGTGGACCGCAGCCCGGCTTCGCCTGCCCCGACTACTGCCCGGCCCCGATCTGTCACGGCAAGACCCAGGGAGACTGCGCAGCCGCGGCCGGCTTCGGCTGCCGCCTGTCCGGCTGCTGCGGGGTGTTCGCCGGCTGCCTCGATCCGACCGATCCGGCGACGGTGTGCACGCTCGCCTGCACCAACTGCAACGGCCTCGACGAGTCGCAGTGCACCGCGCGCTTCGACTGCCGCGCCGACTATTGCCCGAGCTGCGACCCGGCGCATCCGGGGTTCGTCCACTGCGCCAACCCGAGCGAGCCGCAAGGCGACTGCGCGCCGCCGCCCTGCCCGCCGCCGCAATCCTGCGACCAACTCGCCGACGACACCTCGTGCGCTGCGCGCAGCGACTGCCACCCGGTCTTCGAGCCCGCCGCCTGCGACTGCGCGCTCTGCTGCTGCACCCCGTTCAGCCACTGCGTGAGCGGCGCCGGCGCCGACTGCAAAGGGCCGGCGCTCTGCAACAGCGCTCCGCCCGACTGCTCCAACTCCGCCTGCAACGGCGCCTTCACCGTCGCCTACTCGAATGGCTGCTACGAAGGTTGCGTCCACACGACCGATTGCCAGTAGAGTTCTGCCGGGGTGGTGCGATGGAGAGCAGCGCGCTGATGGGGCACCCGAGCGGCCGGCGGATCGCCGTCGTGGCCCTGTTCGCGGTTGGGTGCGGCGGTCTCAACAGCAACGGGAAATCGAAGGTCGAGGTCTCGTTTCAGTCGAGCACGCACCTGTGGGACGATGGGACGGTGATCGCAGGCAACGTCTGCTTCCACCGGACGCAGTACGAGATCGGCACCGTTCCGAACGCGACCGGCGCGCTGGACTTGCGCTCGAACGGAAGCCGCTTCGTCGTCGCCGCGGTCAGCCCGACGGAGAGGCGAATCGTCGGCGCCACGACCGAGCGCGGCGGGGGAAACGAGAGCGTCGATCTTCGGTTTGGGCCCGATCACCTCGTCGGTCACATCGCCTGGCATCAATTCAAGCTCCAGGCCAACGGAGACCACCTCGAAGGGCTCTATCAGTTGAACGCCCTGCCGCCCGTCCCCGTGAAGTTCTTCGGGATGGAGACGTTTTGGCCGCTGCCGATTGCGGAGCAGGGGGTGCTGCTGCCCAACCTGCTCATGTGCACCAACAACAGCCCCACCCACGGCTTCGAGATCGATTTCCGCGACCTGAAGCGCGACCGCTGAGAGGAATCGGGGGATGATGCTTCAGCGAGCGCTGCGCCAGGCGGCGATGATCGCGCTCGCCTCTGTAGCGGTGCCGGCCAGCGCCGATGAGCCGGGCGGCGCGGCGGCACCCATCGGCACCAGCGAGCGCCGGGTCTTCTTCGCGCTCTCCCTCGGCACCGCCTGCGCAGATGCGCGCGACGCCCAGAGCTGTCTGTTCGTCGTGCGCGCGGGCATCGATCTGATCGGCGCCGAGCTCCACGTCGGCGCGCTGGTCGGCGGCGCGCCCCAGGTGCCGGTCGGTGGGCTGCAGCTCGGCGGCGAGTGGGGAACGCCGTACTTCAAGCTGACCCGGCGTCGGGCCGCCGAGAGCTCGCACGTGCTGTTCATGGCGATCCGCAACAGCGTCGACTTCGATCTGATCGGGCTCGGTCGGCGGGGATTCAGCAACTTCGTCTTCAGCCACCGCTTCGGCCCCGCCTTCGCGTTCGGCCTGTCCCGGAGGTTGCGGCTGTTCGGCCGCCTCGGCGTCGGCTTCAGCCTGGTGTCGACGACCGATTCCCGGCTCGGCTCGGTGCAGCCGATCGGACTCGACTTCACCGTCGATTGCGCAGTCGGAGTTCAGCTCTTCCGCTGATGACGCTGGTAGAATCGGTCGGGTGGGACGCATCTCCTCACTCGCGCTGGTCGCGCTCGGGTTCGCGCTGACCATCTCGGGGTTTTCGGTTGTCGTCGCGCTTCGGGTGGGACTCGCGTTCGACGACCGCCCCGCGTGGTTCATCGCCGAGCTGCTGCTGCTCGTGTTCATGCTGGGCACCCCGCTCGCGGTGGTCGTGTGCGTCGTGTGGGTGCGGCGGAGGCCGCGCGTCACCGGCGGCACCTTGCGCCGCAGCACGCTCGGAGCGCTCGAGCTGCAGGTGAACGGCCAGCGCATCGAGCTGGAGGCAGGCATTCGCTGCGGGGGGACGCAGCTGCGCGACGGCGACGCGGTCTGTTTCGCTGGTCGCGTGACGTTGCACGTCGAGCGCTGCGGGCCGTTCCGCTCGACCGAGCGGCGGCTGCTCCGTCCCGACGGACGACACTACTTCCTCGAGCGGGGGACGGCGCCCCAGTACGACGCATGGGTCCGCAGGACCGCCAGTCGCTGGGTGACCGCTTGCGCGACCTGCCACGTGCTGATCGGCATCGCGCTCCTACCGCCGCTCTGGCTCCATGCCTTCTCGTAGCTAGGCTGCTCGCCCCATCATCGAGGTTTGATCTGGCGATCGAGGTGCGCGCAGCTCGCGTCGATCACGATCATGGCGAAGGTGACGTCGGCGAATACGCCGCTCGCAGAGTCCTTGAGGCTCACGAAGATCTGGCTGTTGCCCGTCGTCTCGGCGTGGACCACGCGGGGCGCGCTGCCGGAGAGCGTCAGGCAGGTCTCCGGCCCGTAGCAGACCTCGACGGGGTGAGCGCAGCGATTCAGCAAGGTCACCTCCAGGTGACTGCGCATCGTCGGGGTGGTCTCCGCTCCGCGGCTCTGGCGACCGCCCCTGCCACTGCCGCCGCTGCCGCCGCCGAACAGTCCGCAACCGGCGAGCAGGATCACAGCCGGCAGCGCGCGCATGGCCTATTGGTCGTTGGAGCAGGCGACGAGCGGGTCGACGCACTTTCCGCAGTACGACGACGAGGCGTCGGGCATGCAGGGCTGCTGGGTCATGCCAGTCGAGCTGGTGCCGGTCTGCGCCTCGTACGAGCAGTCGGTGCACGCCTGGGACTGAGCGCCGGCGCCCGAGCACGGGCCGGCGCCGCCGTCCGCGCCGCCGTCGGCTCCGCCGTCGACTGCATCGACCCCGCAGATGGTGCCGATACAAGCCTCGACGGTGTTGAACAGACTCGCCGCGGTCGCGGTCGCGGCCATCGAGCACTGGTCGACGCAGGTCTGCGACTGGCACAGGTTGAGGCAGTTGATCAGCTCGGCGCAGCGCAGCAGCGAGAGATCCGGGGGCGCGCCGAGATCGACCAGCGGGCCGGCGTCGCCTGCGTCGCTGGTGCCGAGATCGGGGAGCGCCGCGCCGAGGGTGATGGTGGAGGGCACGGCCTTGCCGTCGACGAGGTCGATCGGATCGCTGGCGCCGCTCGCCAACGACGCGCCGTTGGCGTCGAGCGCGTCGAACGTCATGACCAGCCGGCCGGTGTGGGTCCCGGGGATGTAGTGGACGCGGAGCTCGCCGGAGCCGATGGCGCCGCCGATGTTCTTCAAGGTCGTCTCGAACGGCGTCGGGCTGTCGCCGGTCACGCGCAAGCGGCCGCTGACGATCTGCGCGCGCTGGTCGGCTGGCAGGCCGGCGCTCTCGATGCGCAGGTTGACGCCGAAGCTGGTCGGCTCTCCGGCGGTGCAACCGGCCAGCAGCGCAGCCAGCGCGAACGCGATCCGGCTCACCAGTGCACCAGCGCCTGGCTCACGCCGGGGCCGACGTCGGGGGTGTTCGACCATGGGCTGGTCGGCGCGAGCAGGACCGCCGCCGCCACCGCGCCGCCCACGACCACCACGCCGACGATGGTCCACAGCCACCAGCGCTTGTAGATCGGCTTGCGCTCGACGCTCGCCGCGTGGGTCGGGGTGGCTGCGATCGGCGCAGCGACCGGCGCAGCGACCGGCGCAGCGACTGGCGGCTCGGCCGGCGGGTGGACGGACGCCCGCGGCGAATCCTCGACGGGAGGCCTGGCCGGTGGAAGCGGTCGCGGCTCGGTGGTGCCCATGGGCGGCGCGCTCTTCGCCTGATCGCCGGCGCTGATCGCGTGCTTGAGCTTGGCGATCTGCCCGCGCACCTCGTCGATGTTCCGCTCGCGCGGATAGAGCTGCAGGTAGTTGCGGTACAGGATCAGCGCCTTGTCCTGGTTCCCTGCGAGCCGATAGGCCTGCGCCGCGTTGTACAAGAGCGCGGGGTCGGGCTTGAGCATGTACGCTTCCTGGTACTCTTCGGCCGCCTTGGCGAACTCGCCGACGGCAAACGACCGGGTCGCGGTCTCGTAGTGCGAGCGGGCGTCGGTGGGCGCCGGACCTTCGGCGTGCGCGTTGGCAGCCGCGAGCGCGAGGAGGGCAGCGAGCGCAGCAACCGGGACGCGCATGTTGCCGAGCGTAACACAGACGAACGGAATGCAGCGACGAGCTAGGAGACCGGCGGGCAGCCGAAGATCGCGCTCACGCTGGTGGTCAGGCCGCCCTGCAGGTCGTTGCACGCCGTTCCGTAGAAGATGATCGAAAGATCGTTGGGGCCGTAGTCCCACCCGTCCATGTGCGTGGGATCGCGGGGCACGGTGGTGTTGTTCGATTGGATGCTGACCAGATCCGGATTCATCGGCGCGGTCTGCAGCGCGTAGCTGCACGAGACGATCTGTCCGGCGATGGTGTTGAGCACGGTGACCAGGTCGGCGGTCTTGGAGACCGAGTAGTAGGCCTTCTGGCCGACGGTCTTGTTCGGCTCGAGGCCGTTCATCGCCATCACCGAGAGCGTCTGATCGGCGCCGGTGTTGCCGCCGATGCCCACCACGAACGTGTGGATGCCCGCGCTGGCGGCGGCGGCGACCGCCATCTCCGCGTTGGCGTCGTCGCCGGCGAAGCCGCTTCCACAATTGGGCTCGCCGTCGGTGGCGAGCAGCAGGTACTTGGGATGCCCGTCGTTGTCGATCGCGGACATGAAGTAGGCGGCGGCGCTGTTGATCGCCGCGGTGGTCGGGGTGAGCCCGCCCGGCGACGCGGCATCGAGCGCGGTCTTGATCGCCGCACCGCTGCTCGCGGCCACCGCCACGTCGGGCGCGGCCGGCACGCCGCAGCTCGAGTCGTTGGAGAACATCATCAGGCCCCAGTCGATGGTGGTGACCGTCTGCACCGCCTGCTCGATCGCGGTGACCATCTGGATCCATTTCGAGTTGGGGGCCTTGGCGCCGGTCAGCGTCATGTCGTTCGCGTCGTCGCTCATCGAGCCCGACTTGTCCATGATGATCAGCAGGTCGGGCGTGGAGCCGTGCACCAGCATGAAGTTCTGCACGCCGCAGTTGTTCCCGCCGTCGGCGCCGCCGCCGTCGTCGCTGGTCCCTCCGGTGCCACCGGTACCGCCGGTTCCCCCCGTGCCGTCGCTGCCGCCGCTACCGCCGCCGCCGACTCCGCCGGTGCCGTGCGTCCGCATGGTTGCATCGCAGCCGAAGACCACCAACGCGCTCGCCACAATCGCGTAGCCCCGAATCGAGAACAACCGCATGAGAGCCTCCGAATACGCCAACGTGCGCGCCGCGGTTAGGCAAGGATCGCGCCGCGCGAGCGTCGTGGGCCCGCAGCTGTCCGTGCGAGACTTCTCGTCGACCACCGCAGTGCAACCCAACCCATGCAGTGGGCCGGGTAGGCCAGTCCCAGAGGCTCGTTGCCGCACCGGCGTGGCATACCGCTACGTTCAGTCGAGGAGCCCGCATTGCCCGAGCGACGGGTAGCAACCGTTGCTCACGCACACTGCGCCGGTCGGGCAATCCGGGTCGGTGCTGCACGCCTGGCGCACGCAATTCGACGTCGCGCTGTTGCAAATGAACAGCGGGGGGCAGCCCATGCCACAGGTTTGCGGCGTGCAATGGCTCGTCGCCGAGCAGAATTGTCCTTCGGGACAATCCGCGTCCTTCGCACAGCCGGTCGTGCAGCTCTTGCTGTTGGTCGGGTCGCACGAGACCTGCGCGCAGATCTGCATCGCGCCCGCGACCGCGCAATCGGCATCCGCCTGACACGCCACCGCGTTGGGCGGGAGCGCCTGCACCATGCAATCGAAGCCGATCGGCGGGAAGCAGATCGAAGCGCTGTCGCAGTCGTCGCTGGAGTGGCAGCACATCGGCTGATCGGCGGGACAGAGACTCTCCGGCTGACAACCCGCGGTGAACGCCACCGCAACCAAGAGAAGGACGCCGCGCATGGCGGCACGAGCATACCAGCCAACGTCGCAGGCCGGGTGTCACGCAGCGGTTGTCGGCTGGGACTACAGGCCCCAGGCTGTCGAGGGCAACGCTCGTGAATTGCCAGGCGTTCCGCTGGGCACGAGGGTTGCAAATTCGTCTTTCGAATGTCCAGACATGCTTGGCTCGCCGTGGTCGTCGCAGCAGTTGGCTGCAGCGGCAATGGGACGCAGGCGCCGGCCGACGGCAGCGGCGACTTCGCGATCGTCGACGGCGATCCGGCGACGGCACTGGACGGCGGCGCGCCCGACCTCGGCGGCCCGGCCGGCGACCTCGCGTCGTCGCCGTGGACGCTCACCTGGAGCGACGAGTTCAACGGCCCCGCCGGCGCGATCGACGGCACCCGGTGGAGCTTCGACGTCGGCACCGGGAGCGGCGGCTGGGGCAACAACGAGCTCGAGTACTATACCGACACGACCCACAACGTCACCGTCGACGGCAACGGCGCGCTCGAGATCATCGCGCGCAAAGAAGCGTTCCTGGGCTCGAGCTACACCTCGGGGCGCATCAATACCAGCGGCAAGTTTTCGCAGAGGTATGGCCGCTTCGAGGCGCGCATCCAGATCGCCGAGGGGAAGGGCATCTGGCCCGCGTTCTGGACGCTCGGCGACAACCTCGGCAGCGCCGGTTGGCCGGGCTGCGGCGAGCTCGACATCCAGGAGACGGTCGGCCCCGCACCGTCGGTGAACCACGGCAGCGCGCACGGTCCCGGCTACTCGGGCGGCAATCCGCTCACCGGCACCTATCAGCTCGCGGCCGGCGCGCTCTCCGACGGCTACCACCTCTATGCGATCGAGTGGGAGCCCAATCAGGTCCGCTGGTACGTCGACGACACGCTCTACGAGACGCGCACGCCGGCCGACGTTCCGGCGGGCGACACCTGGGTCTACGACCACCCGTTCTTCCTGATCCTCAACCTGGCCGTCGGTGGAAGCTTCCCCGGCCCGCCCGACGCGACGACGGTGTTCCCGCAGACCACCAGGGTCGACTACGTGCGCGTCTACACCAGGACCTGAGCTTCCCGGTACCGTCGCACGCAACTAGGCGGTAGAGTGCTGCAGATGCGGCAGATGTCCCAGCGTGTGGCGTTCCTTTTTTCAGCCGTTCTGTTTATCGGCTGCTACAGCCCGCAACTCGGAATCGGTCCCGGGTTCTACTGTCATCCCGGTGACGACCCCGCGTGTCCCGACGGGCAGAGCTGCGTCAACGGCCGCTGCGTGAGCGACAACGGCGGCGGCGGCGGCGGCAGGGACAGCGGCAGCAGCGGCGGCGGCGACCTGGCCAACACGGCGCCCCCCGACCTGAGCATGAGCGAGCAGCCGGACCTGAGCATGCCGCAAGACAATCCCGATTTCTCGACGGGCAGCGCGTGCGTCTGCTCGTCGTCTTGCTTGTTCGGCTGCGTCGGTCCCGATTGTTGCGAGGAGGACGTGATCTTCGGAGCGTGCATGGCCAGCACCACCTGCACCCCGAGCTGATGGGGTAGGGCCTAGCCGCCGCTGATGCTGCCGCTGGCGTTGACCGAGCTGCCGCCGACGTTGCCGGAGACCTTGTACGAGCTCGGGCTGTAGTCGACGGAGAGGTCGAAGTCGACCGTGCCCTGGACGGCGCCGGCCGCGGTGAGGGCGCCGCTGATCTTCACCGAGCCGGTGAGCGGATTCAGCGACGTGAAGGTCGCCGCCTCGTGCAGCGAGCCGTCGAGCGTGACGCTCGAGCCGGCGTCGGTCCACTTGCTGAAGAGGATGTCGAAGGTGACGCTCCAGCCGTTACCGCTCTGGGTGGTCGAGCCGTTCACCTGCGCGCTGCCGGTGCCGCCGCTGTTCTCCACCTGCCCGTTGAACGTGGTGCCGGTGCCGGTCATCGACGCCGGCATCAGCTTCGACTGCGCGGCGCCGGTGCCGACGAGCGCCGCGCCCATCACCTTCACCGCAGACTGTTGATCGAGCCCGCCCGAGCAACCGCCGACGAGCGCCAGGACGAACAGAGAAGGAACGATGCGCTTCATTGGATTCTCCTTTTTTCTCGAGTGGAGAATCCCCCGGCGCGCGACGGAATGCAGTGATCTCGGACACGATCGTCCCAAACTGGAACCGAGCAGCCGAGCGCCCGGTCGTCCAACGAGGTTGCCAGTGGAATGCTTCTTGAACCCACCGGGGCGCAGGAGCGCACACATGAAAAAGCTGATTCTCAGCGTGCTCGCCGCGCTGGCCATGTCGATGGCGGTGTCGGGTTGCTACGTCGGCGAGCGACACCAGCGCTACGGCTGGAATCGTTGCCACGGTTGGGGCTGTCGCCACCGATTCTAGCTGCCGCCTACAGGGAAGCGGCTTCGGGCTGCGACGCGCCGGCTTCGACCGAGCGGGTGGCCTCGATGTCGATGGCGATCGACACGTGATCGCCGAGCGCTACGCCGCCCGCATCGAGCACCTGGTTGAAGCGGATGCCGAAGTCCTTGCGGTCGACCGTGGTGGTCGCGGTGAAGCCTGCGCGCTGCTTGCCCCACGGATCCTTCAGGCTGCCGCCGTACTCGACCGCCAGCACCACCGGCCGGGTCACGCCGTGCAGGCTCAGCTCGCCGTCGACGGTGAAGTCTCCGTCGGCCTTGCGCGCCACCCGCGTCGAGCGAAAGGTGAGCTGCGGAAACTTCTCGACGTCGAAGAAGTCGGGCGAGCGCAGGTGGGTGTCGCGCTGCGGCTCGCCGGTGTCGACGCTGGCGGCTTCGATCTGGATCTCCACCGACGAGCGCTCTGGATGCTCCTCGTCGAAGCGCATGGAGCCTGTCCACTTGTTGAACCGCCCGCGGACCTTGGAGACCACCAGGTGGCGGACGGTGAAGCCGATGCTCGAGTGCACGAGGTCGAAGTCCCAGCCGTTGATCGACATGTTCGTTCTCCTGTTGTGTCCCTTTGATATATATACAAACGTCGATATGTCAAGGGACGTTCGCCCAAATGCCCGCGCGGCGCCTACTTGCGGCTGCGCGAGGGTGCGCGTCGGGCGTCGGGCGCCAGCCGCACGGGGATCAACCCGGCGACCTTGCCCAACAGCGCGTGGTTGACCGAGATGAAGTGGTGCTTGCCCTCCTGGCGGGAGATCAGCACCCCGGCTTCCTGGAGGATCTTGAGATGGTGCGAGATGGTCGGCTGCGAGACGTCGAAGTGCTCGGCGATCTGCCCGCAGGAGAGCTCGCCCGCCGAGGCGATCTCCTGGATCATCTTGAGGCGACTGGGGTCGGCAAGTGACTTGAGCACTTGCACCAATTCCCGGTCATCGAGGGTCTCGCGATCACGCATAGGCGTACATCTATAGGTAACCTCGCCGGTCGAGCTCGTCAAGCCGGCTCACTTGCAGGTCATGTAGGCGGCGGTGCCGTAGCCAGCGACGACCAGCGCCTTGATGCTGCTGGGGGTCGAGCCGGGCCAGCCGGCGATCGGCGCGGCGCAGGTGATGCCGGCGGGCGCGGTATAGGTCAGCTCCACGACGCCCGGGTCGACGTTGATGTAGGCGCCGACGCCCTTGGCGCTGGTCATCGACTGCTTGTTCACCATCTGCGGGATGCCGGTCGCGTCGAGATAGAACGGACCGCTCCCCGACGACGGGGTGAGCGCCACCGAGATGCCGCTGTTGTGCGCCGGGCCGGTGCCACCGTCGGGCGGCGGGTTGCCGTCGAGGGCGATCACCGCGATCTGGCCCTTGGTCGGATCGGCCTGCACGTTGACCACCGCGGTGAGCAGCGTGATGGTGCCGCTGGAGATGGCCTCGATGTCGTTGGTCTCGTCGGCGGCGCCGGTGGTCTTGAGGTACAGGCTCGGGTAGTAGGCCCCGCCGGTCAGCGAGGCGGCCACCTGCGTGCTCGCCGGAATGCCGGGCAGCGAATAGGTGCCGTCGGCGCCGGTGGTCGCGCACGGCTGCGGCGAGAGCATCGGCGAGTACAGGCAGACCTGCAGGTTGGCGACCGGGTTCTTCGACGACAAATCGATGACCGTGCCGCGCTCGGTGACGGTCGCGGTCGTCGTCAGGTCCATGCCGGCGCCCATATCCGAAGTCCCGCCCGAGGAGTTGCAGGCGGCGAGGGTGGCCAGGATCGAGACGAGGATTGCGCGCATGGGCGGGGATGGTACGCGGTTTCTCAGAAATCTGAAGCTCGAGTCGGCATTGCTGAGCGCTACATCTTGCGGCCGCAAACGCCCAGGTTGCACGCGGCGGGGCCGGGGAAGGCGCAAGGCGGGCAGGGCTGGCCGATCTGGCACTGCATCGACTGGTACTGCTGATCGATCGATTCCAGCGCGCTCTTGCCGGCCTGGTTGACGTAGGCGCCGCACACCGCGGGCAGGCCGCACGAGCCGGTGACGGTGAAGCAGTCGCTGTCGTGGACGCAGCCCTGGTTGGCGTCGATCGCCGCCTGCGCCTGCGTGCGTAGCCCGTCGCAGGTGGTCGCTCCCTTGATGCCGCACACGCCGGCGTTGCAGCCGACCTGCGGGAAGAGCGCCGGGCAGCTGCAGCGCGCGCCCGTGCCGCCGCACTGCTGCGCGTCCCACGACGAGAGGAACGTGCCGAGGCCGGCGGCACCGGTGGCGTTGATGATCCCGCCGCAGGCGTCGGGCAGGCCACAGCGGGTGCTGGTGAAGGTGCAGTCGGGATCGCTCGCGCACGCCTGATGCGCCGCGTACCAGGCGGTGACGTCGGTGGCGAGCTGCGCACAGGTGTCGCCGCTCGCGTCCGGTGAGCCGTCTGCGCCCGCGTCGAGTGAGTCGTCTTGCGACAGCGCGTTGCGGGTGCAGCCGGAGACCAGCAGGATCAGGATCGCCGTGGTGCGCATGTGTCCTGGATCAAGCAAACCCTATTCCAATGGAATTCGTTGGCTTTTCACGTCGTTTCGTCTCAGATTTTCGACGCCAGCACGACATTCACCGCAATCGGAGTCACTGATGAAGCGCGCGGTCGCCGGTTTCATCCTCGGTCTCTTGCCCCTTCCGTTTGCGGCAAGCTGCGGCGCCGATTCCGACCTGGCGCTCCCCGATCTGAGCATCGCGGGTGATCTTGCCCAGCCGCCGCTGTGCAGCGACGAAGACGTAGGAGACGCCGGCATCCCTGCGACCTGGAGTCACGTCCAACGGATCTTCGACGACCATTGCGTCGGATGCCACTGCTGCAACGATCCGGTCGACCTGACCAGCGGAAAATCGTACGCCGCATTGGTGGGGCGGTCCGTGGCGCGCGAAAATGGCACCGACGAGACCTGTGGAGGGGTTCTGGTCACGCCTGGCGATCCGGGACACAGTTATCTCTTCGAGAAGATCTCCTCGTCGCAGCCGTGCGCAGGTCAGCAGATGCCCTTCAGTGAGTTCCAGATCACGCCGCTGCCGGCCTGTCAGCAAGATCTCGTGCGTCGTTGGATTTTGGATGGCGCGCTGATGCAGTAGCGGCGGGTCCGGGCGGCGGGCTACAGCTTGGCGAGGTAGGGCGCCGCCTCGGCGTGCACCTTGGCGAAGCTGGGGCGCTCCATCACGCGGCCGGCGTAGGCGGTCAGGTGCTTCCACTTGTCGAACGGATGGAGCATCCGCGCGTAGCCGAGACAGGGCGCCAGCGCGCAGTCGGCCATCGAGAACGCGTCGTCCATCATCCAGGTGCGCTTGGCGAGGTGGTTGTCGACCATGCCGAAGACCAGCTCGAGCCGCTCGCGCGCCGCCGCCACGCCCTTGGGATCGCGCTCCGCCTCCGGCTTGCGGCCGTCGAAGAAGATCTTGGTGAGCGAGTCGTTGACGTACAGATCGGCCATCCGGTCGTGGAAGCGGGTCCGGCGCGCCAGGTCCTTGTCTTCCGCGATCAGCCGGGTCCCCGTCGAGAAATGGGAGTCCAGGTACTCGATGATGATCGACGACTCGGGGATCTTCCAGCCGTCCTCGAGGACCAGCACCGGCATCTTGCCGATCGGGTTGATCTTGAGGAACGCCGCGCGCGACGTGGGGTCGGTCAGCGTCACCAGCTCGGGCGTGAACGCGACCTGCTTCTCGTGGAACGCCATCAGCGTCTTCTGCGAGTAGGTCGAGAGCGGGTGGTAGTGGAGCTTCATCATCGGAGGTCTCCTTTTTTCGGGGGGAGCACGGAGGGTAGTCCAAACCGGGGCCGGTCTGGTAGCGTGTGAGCGTGCGACTACTGGCCGCGTTCCTGCTGTTGGTCGGGTGCAACTCCACGCCGGAGACGCAGGTGCTGATGTCGTTTTCGCGCGCCAACGGGCTGTACGACGCGCCCTTTCCTTCGGACGATCTGCGGCGCAGCGACGGGACGATCGTGCTCGATCAGGTTCCGAACCCCGACCACATCGACCTCATCAACCAGGGCCTGACCCTCCTCAAGACGCAAAAAGGCTTCGCCACCTCCGCCGGGATCTACTTCCAGCTGTCGGCGCCGCTCGACGCTGCCAAGCTGCCCGACCTGGCCGCCAGCGTGACGGCCGATTCCGCCATCTTCCTGGTCGCCATCGATTCGGGTGCGCCCGACTTCATGAAGCGGCGTCCGGTCTCCATCGCGTTCTACGCCGACGGCGGGCCCTTCGGCTCGGCCAACCTGCTCTCGCTCCTGCCGCTGCAGGGCTTGCCGCTGCGCGCCGCGGCCACCTACGCTGCGGTGGTCACCAGGAAGGTGATCGACGCCAACGGCCAGTCGCTCGCGGTCGCGCCGTCGCTGTCGGAGCTGATCGCGGGCAAGACGCCGGCGGGGATGAGCGCCGACGCGTTCGCGACCTATCGCCGGGCGCTCGATGCGCTCGCGCAGAGCGGCGCCAGGCTCGGCGATCTGGCCGGCGTGGCGGTGTTCACCACCGGCAGCCCGTCGGCCGAGCTGGGGCTGGTGCGCGCGGACATGCTGGCGCGGCCGCTGCCGGTGCCGTCGCCGTTCGTGCCCGCGCCCGATCAATATCCCGACTATTGCGTATTCGATAGCGTCATCGATATGCCCGATTATCAATCGGGCGATACACCCTTCGACACCGACGGCGGGCAGTGGCTGTTCGACGACGCGGGCAAACCGATCTTGCAGCGCATGTCGCCCTCGCACCTGGTGGTGACCATTCCCAATCAGCCCATGCCGCCGAACGGATTTCCGGTGGTGGTGTTCGTCCGCATCGGCGGCGGCGGCGATCGTCCCCTGGTCGATCGCGGCACCTGCGCGACGCCGGACTTCACCACGCCGATCACGCCCGGCACCGGGCCGGCGCTGTACTTCGCCAAGGCCGGGTTCGCCGGCGTGCAGGTCGACGGACCCGTCGGTGGCCTGCGCAATCCCACCGGAGACCCGGACCAGGAGGCGCTGCTGTTCTTCAACTTCCGGAACGCCGCCGCGCTGCGTGACAACGTGCGCGAGACCGCCGCCGAGCTGACGCTGCTGGCGCACGTGCTGCCCACCATCAGCACCGGCGCCTGCACCGGAACCGCGACGGTGAAGCTGGACACCTCACACCTGGCGATCATGGGGCACTCGAACGGTGGATGGGTCGCGCCGCTGGCGGTCGCCTACGAGCCGATGTACGGCGCGGCGGTGCTCTCCGGAGCCGGCGGCAGCTACATCGCCAACGTGATGGACAAGCAGAAGCCGCTCAAGATCCGCCCGCTCGCCGAGATCCTGCTCGACTACAACTCGATCCAGCGCGACCTCTCGCCCAATGATCCGGGGCTGATGATCGTGCAGTGGGGCGCGGAGCCGTCGGATCCGCAGGTCTACGACGAGCGCATCGTGACCGCGCCCGCCGACGGCGCCGTGCCGCGCCACGTGCTCATGATGCAAGGGATCGTCGATCACTACATCCTGCCCAGCATCGCCAACTCCACCAGCCTGGCGATGGGGCTCGACCTGGCCGGCGATGCGCTCGACGGACAAAACGCCGAAGAGCAGATGCTGATGCAGCCGTCGATCGCGACCCTGCTTCCGTTGGCGGGCCGCCAACAGCTCGCGCTCCCGGCCACCGGCAACGCAGCCGCCGGCGCGGCCACCGCGGTGGTCGTGCAACACCTGGGCGACACCGTCGAAGATGGTCACGAGGTGGTGTTCCAGACCGATGCGCCCAAGCACCAGTATCGCTGCTTCCTCGAAAGCTGGCTGCGCGGAGTCCCGACCGTGCTGCCCGACGGAGCCGCCGACGCGCCTTGTAACTGATTCGCGAACGAAGTTTAGATTGCGACCGGTCGGTCTCTATGTTATCAACCGGTCATGACGTACGACCTGCTGATCAAGAACGGGCTGGTGTTCGACGGCACCGGCGCGCCGGGCGCGGTGCGCAACGTGGCCATTCGGGACGGCCGCGTGGCCGCGATCAGCGAGGGCGCGTTCGAGGAGGGCGGCTGCGCGCGGGTGATCGACGCGCGCGGGCAGTGGGTGCTGCCCGGCTTCATCGACATGCACACGCACTACGACGCGGAGCTGCTGGCCGCGCCCGCGCTTTCCGAATCGGTGCGCCACGGCGTGACCACGGTGACCGTCGGCAGCTGCTCGATCAGCACGATCTTGTCGGCGCCCGAAGACTGCTCCGATCTGTTCACGCGGGTGGAGTCGGTGCCGCGCGAGCAGGTGCTGCCGCTGTTGCGCGCCAAGAAGACCTGGAGCACGCCGGGTGAGTACGTAGCGTTCTTGCAGCACCATCCGCTCGGCGCCAACGTCACCGCGTTCCTCGGCCACTCGGACCTGCGCGTGCGGGTGATGGGCCTTGCCCGCGCGGTGGACTACCAGGCGGTCCCGACCGGGGCCGAGCTGGCCGAGATGGAGCGCTGGCTCGAGGAGGCGCTCGACTGCGGGCTGCTCGGGCTGTCGAGCATGACCAATCCGTGGGACAAGCTCGACGGCGATCGCTTTCGCTCGAAGCAGCTACCGTCGACCTACGCGAGCTGGAAGGAGTACCGCCGGCTGAACCGCGTGCTGCGCCGCCGCGGGGCGATCCTACAGTCCGCGCCCAACCTGACCACCAAGGTCAACGTGCTGCTGTTCCTGCGCGAGAGCGCGGGCGGACCGTTTCGCAAGGCGCTGCGCACCACGCTGCTCACGCTCGCCGACGCCAAGTCGTCGCCCGGGCTGCATCGCGTGATCGGCGCGGTCACGCGCGTGTTCAACCGCATGCTGCGCGCGGACTTGCGCTGGCAGACCATCCCCGCGCCGTTCGAGGTGTACTCCGACGGGATCGATCTGGTGGTGTTCGAGGAGTTCGGCGCCGGCCAGGCGGCGTTGCACCTGTCCGACGAGGTGGCGCGCAACCGCCTGATGCAAGACCAGGCCTACCGTCGCTGGTTCCGGCGCGACTACGAAAAGAAGTGGAGCCCGCGCGTGTGGAACCGCGACTTCCACGATGCGCACATCGTCGACTGTCCCGATCCCAGCCTGCGCGGCAAGTCGTTCGGCGAGGTGGCCGACGCGCGCGGCGTGCACCCGGTCGACGCGTTCCTCGATCTGGTCGTGGCCTACGGCAAGCAGCTGCGCTGGCGGATGGTGATCGCGAACCATCGGCCCGCCGAGGTGGAGCGGATGATCCGCGAGCCGGCGGCGCTGATCGGGTTCGCCGACTCGGGCGCGCACATCCGCAACATGGCGTTCTACAGCTTCCCGTTGCGCATGCTGCGGCTGGTGCGCGACGCGGAGCGTGCCGGGCGGCCGGTGATGCCGATCGAGCAGGCGGTGTGGCGCTTGACCGGCGAGCTCGGCGATTGGCTGGGCGTCGCGGCCGGCAAGCTGCGCGTGGGCGATCGCGCCGACGTGGCGGTGATCGATCCCCAGGCGCTCGACGAGCGGCTCGACGCGTACCATGAAGCGCCGATGGAGGGGCTCGGGCTTTCGCGCATGGTCAACCGCTCCGACGGCGCGGTGCGCGCGGTGCTGGTCAACGGGCGGATCGCGTTCGAGGACGGCGCGTTCGATGCGCGGTTCGGCAAGCAGGGCGGCTTCGGGCAGTTCCTACCGGCCGCCGTCGCGAGCGTCGCCTGATGCCGGTTCGTCGGCCGGTCAGGCGCACGCAGGCGGATCGGCGCGAGGGCACCATTCGCAAGCTGCTCGACGCCGCGACCGGGTCGCTGATCGAGGTCGGCTACTCCGAGACCAGCGTGCAGGAGATCTGCGCGCGCGCAGGCGTCTCGCACGGCGGCCTGTTCCGCCACTTCCCCTCGCGCGAGGCGCTGATGGTCGCGGTCGGCGCAGATCTGGGGCAACAGCTGCTCGCCGGCTACCGCCGCCAGTTAGAGACGCTGACGGATCGCAAGGAGCCGCTGCGGATGGCGCTCGAGCTTTTGCGCAAGACCTGCCGCTCACCCCTGAACCAGGCGCTCTACGAGCTGGCGATGGCGTCGCGTACCAACCCGCGCTTGCGCAAGGCGATCGCGCCCATGACCGCGGCCTACCACAAAGACATCCTGCGCCTGGCGCGGCAGCTGTTGCCCGAGCTCGCGGCTGCGCTCGGCGATCGCTTCGAGGTGCTGCTCGACACCGTGCTGGCGATCTTCGACGGCGAGCAGCTGCACCGCTTCCTGATCAAGAAGCCCGCGATCGAAGAGGCGCGCCTCGACCTGCTCCTCGGTCTGGTCCGCTCGTTCGGCGGCTAACCGGCAGACCGCGCGAGGATGCGGGCGTTGTCGGGGATCTCCTCGAGGAAGTGACGGCGCAGCTCGGGGTCGGCGATCTTGCCGGCGATCGCGAGCAGCCGCGCGCGCGCGGTGGCGAACGCGACGCTCGCTTGCGCGGCGTCGCCGGTGGCCGCCAGCGCCTCGGCGTAGGTCAGGCGGATGATCGATTCGCCGCCGTCGATGCCGCCCATCTGATCGAGCAGGGTCATGGCGCTGCGCGCGACCGCCAGCGCCTCGCCGGGTCGCCCGCGCGCGAGCAGGATCTGGCCGAGGATCGCGCTGCCCTCGGCGAGGATGGGCGGGAGCGGCGGATCGGCGAGCGCCTCTGCGACGGCCGCGCGCGCTTCGCTCTCGGCCTCGTCGGAGCGGCCGGCCAGGTGGTGCAGGAGCGCCAGGTAGTAGCGCGAGGCCGCCTCCATGCGCCGGTTTCCCGAGGCGGCGAACGCCTCCATCGCCTGGCGCTCGACGGCCGCGGCTTCGTCGAGCTTGCCGAGCCGGCCGAGCGCGAGCCCCAGGTTCTGCCGCGCGGTGGCGGCGATGTTGGAGAGCCCCATGCGCTCGGCCTGCGCGAGCACGTCGCGCAAGATGAGCTCGGCCTCGGCGTAGTCGCCCAGCTCGAGGCTGGCGTAGCCGGCCGAGCCCTTCTTCTGGCACGACGATCGCAGGTCGCCGGCCTGGTCGAAGTGCCGCACCGCGGCTTGCCCGAGCGTGCGGAAGTCGCCCAGGTTGCCTACGAATAGCGCGCGCGACGCGAGCGCCGAGCAGATGCGCCCGGCGATGGCGGGGCGATCGGCCAGCTTGCCCGCGCCGCGTTCGATGCGCGCGTAGAACTGGTCGGCGAGCTCCGGCCGCCCGCCGTAGACCGACTGCTCGGCGAGGCGCGTGAGCGCGATCATCTCGGCTGCCGACGGATCGGGGGACTGATGATCCACGACGGCCGCCGCCAGCTCGTCGTGGCGCCCGTGGTTGCCGAGCGCGCCCGAGGCGGAGGTGACCTCGGCCACCGCGAGGTACCAGGCCTCGCTCCCGGCGGGCAGCCAGCGCATCGCCTCGACGCCGGCCTTCTCCGCCTCGGCGAACTCCGCGCGCCAGTTGCGCGCCTCGGCCTGCAACAGCCGCAGCGTCCCGAGCGCCTCGCCGGTCGCGCCGCACACCGCGCCGCGTTCGGCGCGCGCCACCGCCTGCGCGAAGTCGTTTCCGCCGAGCGCCTGCTCCGCCGCGCGCCGATACCACTCGACCGCGCGCTCCGGCTCGGCGCCGCGCTCGAAGTGCTCGGCCAGCACCATCGACTCCGACTCACCGACGGAGAGCAGCCACTCGGCGGCCAACCGGTGCCCGAGCCGGCGGTCGTTCTCGGTGAGCATGGCGTAAGCCGCCTCGCGCACGATCGCGTGACGGAACACGTACTCCACCTCGCCGCGGAACTTGCTGTCGCCGCGCAGCGTGATCACCTCGCGCCTTTCGAGCGCGTGCAGCCAGTCGGTGATCTCGGCGGTCTGTTGATCGCCGCCGAGCAGCGCGTGCACCGCGCCCTTCCAGAACATCTCGCCGAACACGCTGGCCGCGCGCAACAGGCGCCGCGCCGCCGGCTCCATGCCTTCGAGCCGCGCCTGCACCATCGCCAGCACGGTCTCCGGCAGCTCCTCGCCGCGGCCCTCCGACGCGGCGCGGATCAGCTCCTCGAGATAGAACGCGTTGCCGGCGGCACGCTCGACCAGCCGGCCGACCAGCTGCGCGTCGAGGTCCGGTCCGAGCACCTTGCGCACCAGCTTCTCCGACGCCTTCTTGGACAGCTCGAACAGCCGGATCTCCTGCACGCCGCGATCGGCCCACAGCCGCGGGAACAGCTCGTGCACCTCGGGGCGCGCCAGCGCGAGCACCATGAACGGCCGGTCGTGCAGGCTGCGCAGCGCGCTCGAGACGAAGCTCACCGTCGGCAGATCGCCCCAGTGCAGATCCTCGAGCACCAGCAGCACCGGCTGCGCGTCGCACTCGGCGGCCAGCCAGTCCTCGAACGCGCGGCGCATCTGATCGCCGAGCAGCATCGCGTCGCCGCGCGCGGCGCGCAGCTGGACCGAGTCCTCGTCGGAGAACGGCGTGCCCACCAGCTCGCCGAGGAACTCGGTGACGCGCCGCGAATCGGCTTCCGGCAGATGACGCTCGACGCGCGCGCGCAGCTTGCGCTGACGCACCGCCAGCGGCTCGCCGTCGTGCAGGCCGGCCGATCGGCGAATCGCGCCGCCGAGCAGGCCGAACGGCGCGCCGGCGCTGATCGGATCGCCGCGGCCCACCAGCAGCTCGAGCCGCTCGCCGCGCGCGCGCAGCCGCAGCAGCAGCTCGTAGCGCAGGCGCGACTTGCCGACGCCCGCCGGGGCGGTCACCAGCACCACGCGCGGCTCGCGCTCGGTGCACGACGCGGCGAACAGCGCCTCGAGCGCGCCGAGCTCGGCCTCGCGCGAGACGCACGGCGTGGGCTGACCGAGCAGCGTGCGCGTGGCCTCAAGCTGCTCGCGCTCGGTGCGCAGCTCGAGCCCTTGCGAATCGCCGGTCACGTCGAAGCGCGCGTCGAGCAGGCCGGCGGTCACGTCGTCGATGCGGATGTGCATCGACGGGCGCTCGCGCTCTTCAGGCTTCGGGGCCGCGGGGTCGAGCGCGCGGGTCGCTTCGTCGAACTGCCCCATCCGCAGCAGGCGCGCCGCGCGATCGATCGCTTCGCCGAACGGCATGCGATCCGCCTGGAGGTGGCCGCGCCCGGTGGCGATGGCCAGCGCCGCGTCGGGGATGAGCGCGCGGATCGCCAGCGCGCAGCGCGCCGCCTGCGCCGCCAGATCGGTCGCCACGCCCGAGCCGGTCAGCGTCACCACCAGCGACTTGTCGGCCAGCCGCTCGAGCCGCCCGCCGAACTCCTGCACCCGTTCGCGCACCGCGTCCACGTTGACCTGGCTGCGCACGCCGCGCACCACCACCACGCACAACAGGCGCCGCTCGCCCGCGGTGAGCGCGACCTGCGGCGCCAGGCGCTCGGCGTGCGCGTCGTCGGTCAGCGTGCCCAACGCGTCGAGCGCCGCCGCCACCGCCGCCCCGTCGGCGAAGCGCTCCTCGGGCTCCTTGGCCATCATGCGCAAGAGCAGCGTCTCCAGCTCCGCCGGAACCTCGGGGCGCAGCTCGCGCACCCGCCGCGGGTAGGCGAGCAGGATCTTGGCGATCAGCGCCATCGGATCGTCGGCGGTGAACGGCTTGCGCCCGGTCAGGCACTGGTACAACACGCAGCCGAGCGCGAACACGTCGACGCGCGCGTCCAGATCCGACAGGCCGCGCGCCTGCTCGGGCGACATGTACGAGGGCGTCCCGACGCGCACGCCGGTGCGGGTCATGTCGGAGACCGGATCGACCAGCCGCGCGATGCCGAAGTCGAGCAGCTTGACGCGTTCGATCTGCCCGTCGGGCAGGAACAGGTTCGACGGCTTGACGTCGCGGTGGATCACGCCGCGCGCGTGCGAAAAGCCGAGCGCCTCGGCGACCCGCTTGGCCAGCGCCACGCACTCGGCGACCGACAGCCCGGTGCGTGTCAGGCGCTCGGAGAGGTCCTCACCCTCGAGCCACTCCATCGCCAGGTAGCGCTTGCCCGAGGGCATGGCGCCGTGGTCGACGTAGCCGACGATGCCCGGGTGGCGCAGCTCGGCCAGCATCTGCACCTCGCGGTTGAAGCGCCGCGTGTGATCGAGGTTGCCGCCTTCGAGCACCTTGACCGCCACCCATTGCCCGGTGAGCCGGTCGCGCGCCTGGTACACGACGCTCATGCCGCCGGCGCCGGCCTCGCGCCGCACCTCGAACCGCTCGGCGATCACGTCTCCGGGGTGCATCCGCACCCCAGCATACGCGCACTAGGGCGCTACTGCACCGCCGTCCCGGCGAACGCCTTTTCGGCTTCGTCGTTGTCGCAGTCGATGATCGGGGTCAGCTTCGGGTTGACCGTCTGCAGCTTCTGCTCGATCGACGACAGCGTCTCGGTGCCGCGGGTCACGTCCTTGGCGGTGACGGTCATGTCGATGGCGCGCGGCTGGCCGCAGGCGTCGATGATCTCGTAGTCGCCCGACTTGCCGAGACCGTCCATCAACGCCGGCGCGCCGTAGAGCGCGTCGCCGGAGATGGTCACCAGCAGCACGTCCCCGGGCGCCGAGCCGATCAGCGTGCGGTACGCGCTCACGTTCGGCTTACGCGCGACCACCATCAGGTCGGCGAGCTTGCCCACCTCGATCGAGCCGACGAACTTGTCGATGCCATACGCGATCGCCGGGTGGATGGTGACCATCTGCACCAGCTGCTCGTCGGTGACCTTGCCCGCCCACAGCTTCTGGTTGACGCGGTCGGCGACCTTGAGCTCGCCGAGCAGGTTGGCCGAGCCGCTTGGCGCCCAGTCGGAGCCGAGCGAGACCAGCACGCCCGCGTCCATCGCCAGCGGGATGTTGGCGGTCTTGCCGTAGAGCAGCAGGTTCGAGAGCGGCGACCAGATCACCTTGGCGCCCGCCGCGGCGGTCTCGGCGTACTCGGCCGCGCCGAACGCCGCGGTGTGGATCATCACCAGCTGCGGCACGTTGAGCTGCAGCGACTTCATGATGTCCCACTCGCTGCGCGCATGCTCGTCGATGCCCTCGCCGATGTGCACCACCACCGCGTCGAGCTTGTGCGCGGCGATGTCGGCCTTGACGCTGTCGGCGAACGACGGCTTGCCCGAGATCGAGCGATTGAAGCCCACCGCGCCGGTCACGTTCTGGCGCACGCGGTCCTGACAGAAGTTGACGCCCTCGAGGTTGCGCACCAGCGAGCGCACGCACGCGGTCGCCGGCGTGCCCTGGATGCCGGTGGTGCCGCCGACCAGCGCGCGCGCTTCGCCGTGGCGCAGCGCCTCGCACTGCAGGCCGGCCGCGGTGACCGCGTTCTTCGGTGCCTTGACCAGCGTCTGGTAGAGCTTGGCGTTCGGCCACTGATCGCGGTCCTGGTAGCGCTTGCCCAGATCCGCGAGCGGGATGTGGTTGTACTCGACGTGGCCGTGGCCATCGATGAGCCCGGGGAAGATCACGCCGCCGGTGTCGATCACGGTCACGCCCATGGGCGCGCTCGCCTGCACCGCGACGATCTTCTCGCCGTCGACCACCACGTAGCTGTCGAGCTTGACGCCCAGCGGGCCGACCACGTCGCCCTTGAGCGCGTACTTGCCGGTGCGGATCGGCGCGCCGCAGCCCGAGCGGTAGGTCGACGCGCTGGTGCCGTCGGCCTTGCCGCCCTCGCCCGTGCCGACCGTGTCGTCGTTCTCGTCGTACTGCTCCGAGTCGTCGTCGTTCGGTTGTGCGTCGCAGCCAGCCGTCAGGCTGAGCGCAATCATCACGAAGCGGAGCGCGGTCGTACGCATGGTCGGGTTCCCCTGATCCGGTTGCCGGACAGCTTGTCCGGTTGCCGGACGCCCTTGCGTCAACTGTGCCGCAGTCTAAGTACCTGAAACTATAGTAACGCGTACCTTTGTCTACACTTCCTGACTAGTAGACTAGCCGGCTACCAGCCCCAACTGCTAACGTCCGCTGGGGATGATTGACCACCTCTCGCTGGGCGTTCGCGAGCTCGAGCGCGCGCTCCGCTTCTACGACGCGGCACTCGCGCCACTGGGCTGGGTACGCGTGTGGACCCGGCCGACGGCCGCTGGCTACGGCGCGCCCGGCGGCGAGGATCGGCTCGCGCTGTTCGCGACCCTCGACGCGCACCCGGCGGGCGCCGGAACGCATCTCGCGCTGACCGCTAAGACGACGGAAGCGGTGGATCGGTTTTGGGCGGCGGCGCTGGCCAACGGCGGCGTCGACGAAGGTGCGCCCGGCGATCGCCCGCGCTATGGCGCAGGTTACTACGCGGCGTTCGTGCGCGATCCCGACGGCCACAAGCTCGAGGCCGTCCACCACGGGTGACGGCGATCGATCAGCTGGCTTTGGTGCGCAGGAAGAGCGCGATCGCAGCGGCTACAAGCAGCAGCGCGGTGGCGGAGGAGGGGGACGAGCCGCCGACCTGGCAGCCGCCCGTCACGACCACCGGCGCGACGGTGTCTTCGGGGGCGACCGGGTCGGTCTCGTAGGGCGGCGCTTCGCTCACTGCCGAGTCGGCCTTGCCCAGGCAGAACGCGTGGATCTTGAGGCAGCTCTGCGGGCCGCCGTCGGTGTCGCGATCGGGCTCGCTGTACGAGAGCAGCACGCCGTCGCTGTCGTCGCCGCACACGCGCGTGTACTGCGAGGCGTCGGCGCCCGACAGCCCCTGCACCAGCTGCGCGGTGAGCGCGGGCCGCACGATGGCGTTGTCCCAGCGGCGATCTTCGCCCTTCCAGTCGCTGGCCGAGCCGAGAAACTCGCACACCGAGCTGTAGGCCGGCCAGTGCTTGTCGTTGTCGGTGGTGACGTTGGCGAGCTCCGCAAAGTCGCCGCCGTTGTCGTGCAGCACGTCGATGAACGCGGAGAACACCGAGTCGGTCTCGCTGCGCGCGCAGGCGAACGCGGCCGGGTTCAGGTCGGGGCTCTCGGTCGTACCCTGACACACGTCGGAGAGCGAGTGCCACGCGTGCTGCGGGTTGGGCATGCCGGAGTGCGCGCAGTTGTCCTGCACGGTGTGGAGCGCGCGGCCCAGGTGCTGCGCCACCGTGTCGTTGCCGGAGCGCGAGGCGCTGTAGCCGATCGTGATGGCGGCCTCGCGGAGCTGCCCGCCCAGCCAGAAGACGCGCCACAAGCTGCTGTTGGCCGCGTCGCAGGCGGTGCTGCCGACCGGGATCTGCGAATGCGCCGACAGATCGTCGAACTCGTTCGCGTCCACGTTGTAGACCTCGGTGCCGACGCGCTGGCAGAACGCGTAGGGCAGCCCCGCCGCGCCGCACGACTGCACGGTGACGTCGAAGTGCTTGGACTGGTTCAGGGCATGAGCGGTCGACCCGGCGCTCAGCGCGGTGACGACGAGGAGCGCCTGGATTCGCATGGCGGGTCGCCTTAGCACCATCCGTGCCGCCGGGAAGTCCGCGCGCGACGCGCATTCTCCGGTGGCGACCGGCGGCGCCGGGGACGACCGACCTGGCCACCCCGCAATCCGGTTTCCGCCCACGCGTGATAGCGTCCGGGCGTGGAGCTCCCTCTTTTTCCGCCGGTGTACAACGCGGCCGCCGATCTGGTCGATCGCCAGATCGTCGCAGGCCGCGGCGCCCGCCTCGCGTACCGCGACGATCGTGGCGCCTATACCTATGAAGAGCTGCGCCAGCGCGTCGACGCCGCGGGCCTGGCGCTGCGCGCGTTGGGCGTCGAGCCCGAGCAGCGCGTGCTGTTGCTGCTGCTCGATACGATCGATTTTCCCGCCACGTTTCTCGGCGCGATGAAGCTCGGCGCGGTGCCGGTGCCGGTCAACACGCAGCTCACGCCCGACGACTACGCGTTCTTCCTTCGTGACAGCCGCGCGCGCGTGATCGTGGTGAGCGATGCGCTGAAGCCCAAGCTCGACCTCGCGCTGGCGGATCGGCCGCCGTCGCTACGCGAGGTCGTGACCTCTTCGCAGCTGGACGAGCTCGCCAGGCGCGCGCCTGCGACGCTCGCGCCCGCGCCCACCACGCCCGACGACGTCGCGTTCTGGCTGTACTCGTCGGGCTCGACGGGCACGCCCAAGGGCGCCATGCACCTGCACGCGCACCTGCAGCGAACCTCCACGCTGTACGGGCAGGGCGTGCTGGGGCTGCGGGAGGACGACGTGGTCTTCTCCGCCGCCAAGCTGTTCTTCGCTTACGGGCTCGGCAACGCGCTCACCTTCCCGCTGTCGATCGGCGCCTGCGCGGTCTTGTGCGCGGAGCGCCCGACGCCTGCGACGGTGACGAAGGTGATGCGCGCGCACCAGCCGACGGTCTTCTGCGGCGTGCCCACGCTGTTCGCGTCGCTGCTCGCCGACGCCGACGTCATGAAGGACGGTTTGTCGCCCGCGCTGCGCATCAGCACCTCGGCCGGCGAGGGACTGCCCGCGCACCTCGGCGACGCGTGGCGCGCGCGCTTCGGCAGCGACATCCTCGACGGCATCGGCTCCACCGAGCTGCTGCACATCTTTCTCTCCAACCGTCCCGGCGAGGTCCGCTACGGCACCACCGGCAAGCCCGTGCCCGGCTACCAGCTGAAGCTGGTCGGCGACGACGGCGCGCCGGTGCCCGACGGCGAGGAGGGATCGCTGTGGGTGCGCGGCCGCACCGCGTGTGCCGGCTACTTCAATCAGCGCGAGCGCAGCCTCGAGACCTTCCACGGCGATTGGACCCGCACCGGCGATCGCTACGCGCGCGACTCGGACGGCTACTACACCTTTCGCGGCCGCTCCGACGACATGCTGAAGGTGGGCGGAGTCTGGGTCGCGCCGTTCGAGGTCGAAGGCGCCCTGGCCGCGCATCCGGCCGTGCTGGAGGCCGCCGTGGTCGGCGCGCCCGACGGCGAGGGGTTGATCAAACCGAAGGCGTTCGTGGTCCTCAAGCCGGCCAACGCGCCCTCCGCCGCGCTCGAGGCGGAGCTGAAGAGCTTCGTCAAGAGCCGGCTGGCGCCGTTCAAGTATCCGCGGTGGATCGAGTTCGTCGACGAGCTGCCGAAGACCGCTACCGGGAAGGTCCAGCGTTACAAGTTGCGCAGCTGATACAGTCGCACCATGCGCGCTCTCTTGCTCCTCGCCCTGTGCGCGGGCTGTGACGATCCGGCTACCGGCGGCGCCGCAGATCTCGCCGCAGCCCCAGCCACCGGCGACGCCAGCGCCGGCAGCGACGGTCCGCTGGCATCGGGCGATGGCGCAGTGGTCTCCGGACGCGGCTTTCCCGCGTCAGCCCCGTGGGTCTCGTTCTACGGCACCGCGCAGCAGATGGGCGACCTGACGAAAGTAGCCTCCACCTTTCGCGTGATCAACCTCGACGCGGATCCGGCGGGCGGCAGCCCCAACTTCACGCCCGAGCAGATCTCGACGCTACAGGACGGCGGCCACAACCGCGTGATCAGCTACCTGAACCTGGGCTCGTGCGAAATGTTTCGCACCTATTGGTCGAGCGCGCCGGTGGGGCTGTTGTCGTGCAGCGCGAACACCAAGGCGCAGCTCGGCCCGTACGACGGCTATCCCGACGAGGTGTGGATGAACCTGGGCGACGCCGATTATCAGGCGCTGATGCTCGACGTGGCGGACCGCCTCGCCGCCACCGGCGTCGATGGATTCTTCCTCGACAACTTCGAGCTCGTCGAGCACGGCACCAACACCACCAACGGCCCGTGCGACGCCGCGTGCGCGCAAGGCGGCCTCGACTTCATCGAGAGGCTGCGCGCGCGTTTTCCCGATCGGCTGATCGTCATGCAGAACGCGACCAGCGACGTCACGCGGCTCGGCGTCACCAGCGCCAACACCAAGTTTCCGTCGCTGCTCGACGGCATCTCGCACGAGGAGGTCTACGCGCCGGCCGACGTCGGCGCGCAACAGGAGCTCGCCGCGTGGAAGACGCTCGGGCTACAGCCGGGCGGGCGTCCCTTCTTCATCGCCACCGAGGACTACGTCACTTCTTGTACCAACACCACGGCGGCGATGACGGTGTACTCGCAGAGTCGCGCGGCCGGTTTCTCACCGTACGCGACCGACGCGAGCGGCGGGCAGATGGTGGTTTGCTACTGGCCGTTCTGAGCGTGCTGATGGTACCCTCCGGGGAATGGGCAAGTTCGTGTGGCACGACCTCATGACCACCGATGTCGCGAGCTCGCGGCGGTTCTACACCGAGCTGTTCGGATGGAACGTCGAAGAGGTCGACATGGGGCCGATGGGCAAGTACACGCTCCTCAAGACCGAGGGCAAGACGGTCGGCGGGTTGATGCCGATGGATGCCAAGCACGGCGCGCCGACGCACTGGATGTCGTACGTCTCGGTCGACAACTGTGACGCGGCGGTCAAGCGCGCGACCAGCAACGGCGGCAAGGTGGTGGTGCCGGCGATGGACATTCCAAACGTGGGCCGCTTCGCGATCATCGCCGATCCGCAGGGCGGGCACATCTCGCCGTTCCAGCCGAACCCCAGCTCGAACGACGGCGCGCCGCCGGTGGGCACGCCCGGCGCGTTCAGCTGGGACGAGCTGCACTCGCCGGATCCCGACGCGGCGACGAAGTTCTACAAGGAGCTCTTCGGCTGGGGCATGAAGGTCGACGGCGAGAAGGAATTCGCCTACTACCACTTCATGGACGGCACCGAGGCGCGCGGCGGGATGATCAAGCGGATGGCGCAGGAGCCGGTCACCTACTGGCTGAGCTACATCAACGCCGCCGACGTCGACCAGTCGACCGAGCGGGCCAAGAAGCTGGGCGCGCAGGTCTACATGCCGCCGATGGACGTGGAGGACGTCGGTCGGATGTCCGTCCTGGCCGACAACGCCGGCGCGACGTTCGCGCTGTTCAAGGCCTCGCGCAAGTAGCCCCGCCCGACAATTAATTCGCGATTGTCGTCCCGCCCGTGATACAGTGCGTCATCCCTCTAGCTTAAGGAGTGCCCATGAAGAATCGACTGTACGGTGTGCTGATTGCTCTCGCGTTCGTGCCGTTCGCCGGCTGTGGCGACGACACGGCTGGTCAGGACATGACCATCAGCCCCGATCTGTCGGGCACCGCCCGGGACATGACCGCGGGCAGGGACATGACGGCCGCCGCCACCACCTGTCTCACCATCGTCACCTGCGCGGCCGGTTGCGGCACCTCCGCTTGCATCACTGCGTGCGTGGCGGCCGGAGCGACGGCCTCCCAGGCCAAGTATCAGGATCTGATCACCTGCGGGGTCTCGCACTGCCTCGCCGGCGACGGCGGCACGATGTCGGCCGATGGCGGCGCCGGTTCGTGCTCGAGCGCGGCCGATATGTCGGCCGGGTGCATCACGTGCATCAAGGCCAAGGCGCAGTCCGCCGCGTGCTCGACCGAGTTCAACGCCTGCCTCTCCGGCTAGCCTCGCTTCCGATTCGACCGTGATAGGCTTGCCGCCCTGTCGGAGGCCTTAATGCGTACCGCTTCGTTCTTCCTCTCGATCCTGATCACCATCACCGCACACGCTGCGCCAAAGATCGTCAAGCGCGTGGTCGTCTCGCTAGGGCGCCACTCGGGCACCTGTGTGACGACCACCGCGCCCGACGGCACCGTGACCGTCGCGTTCGACGTCTTGCAGAACGGCCGCGGCCCGCACGTCGACGCGACGCTGCGCCTCGCCGCTGACGGCACGATCGCGTCGCTGTCGGCGACCGGACATCACGAAATGGGCACCAAGGTCGCGGAGGTGTTCACGCGCGACGGCCGCCACGTGAGCTGGAAGAGCGAGGAGGAGCACGGCGAGCAGGAGCTGGCCGTCGGCAGCGGCTTCTTCATCCCGATCGCCGACCTGCCCGAGGTGCTCGGGCTCTTGACCCAGGCGCTGATCAAGGCCGGCGGAAAGCTCCCGCTGTTGCCCGCGGGCGAAGCGCGCCTGGAGAAGACCACCGATGCGACGGTGCACGCCGGCGCCCAGACGCGCCACCTGGTCGGCTACGCGATCACCGGCCTCGATCTGACGCCGACGCAGGTGTGGATGAACGACGACGGCAGCTGGTTCGGCCTGGTCTACCCGTGGTTTTCGGTAGTGCCCGAGGGATGGGAGAGCGCGATCGAGCCGCTGATCGAGAAGCAGAACGCGGTGACCCACGCGCGCGACGCCAAGCTGGCCGCCGCGAACGCGCACCAGCCGCCGGCCGCCGGCCTGGCCTACACGCACGCGCGCGTGCTCGACGTCGAGCAGGGAACGTGGCTGGCGGATCAGACGGTGGTGGTGGTGGGCGACAAGATCAAGTCGGTCGGCCCGGCGGCGACGGTGCCGGCTGGCGCCGAGGTGGTGGACCTGGCGGGCAAGGCGCTGTTGCCCGGGCTGTGGGACATGCACTCGCACCTGGGAGACGCCGACGGCGTGCTCGACATCGCATCGGGGGTCACCACCGCGCGCGACGTCGGCAACGATCCCGACAAGCTCGACGACTACAAGAAGCACTACGACGACGGCAGCGCGATCGGCCCGCGCGTCTTGCGCTTCGGCTTCATCGAGGGACGCAACCCCAAGGCCGCTGGAAGCAAGGTCACGGCCGAGACCGAGGCCGAAGCGAAGGCCGCGGTGGCGGAGTTCGCCAAGCGCGGCTACGACGGCATCAAGATCTACAACTCGATGAAGCCCGAACTGGTGCCGCTGCTGGCCAAAGAAGCGCACGCGCGCGGCATGGCGGTCACCGGCCACATCCCGGTGCACATGTTGGCCAACGAGGCGGTGCGCGCAGGCTACGACGGGATCGAGCACATCAACATGCTGTTCCTGAATTTCTTCGCGACGCACGAGACCGACACGCGCGACACCACGCGCTTCACCCTCGTCGGCGACAAGGCGGCGGGGTTCGATCTCAAGAGCGCGCCGGTGACCGGGTTCATCAAGCTCTTGAAGGACAAGCACACCATCATCGATCCGACCATCGATGCGTTCGAGGACCTGCTGGTCGGCCAGCCGGGCAAGATCCTGCCCGGCCTGGAGGCCACCACCGCGCGGCTGCCGGTGCAGGTCCAGCGCGGCTTCCTGGCGGGTGGCTTGCCGAGCGGCAGCAAGGCGGCGCTCTACCGCGAATCGTTCGAGAAGGTGCTCGCGCTGGTCAAGCTCCTGGTCGACGAGAAGGTGACGGTGGTGGCCGGAACCGACGCGCTGGCCGGGCTGTTCCTGCACCACGAGCTGGCGCTGTTCGTGCGCGCGGGCATCTCGCCCGCCGACGCGCTCCGCATGGCGACGATCGTGCCGGCGCGTGCGATGAAGCAGGGCGATCGCTTGGGATCGATCGCGGCGGGCAAGCTGGCAGATCTGTTCGTCGTCGACGGCGATCCGCTCGCGCGGATTTCGGATGTCGGGAAGGTGGTGTCGACGATGCGCGGGGGCGTGGTGTATCGGTCAGCGCCGCTGTATTTGTCGGTGGGGGTGCGGCCGTAGCGACCGCGTAGCGCCCGCGAAGGCGCACGCGGAGCGGGCGTCTGGGAAGCGCACGCGGAGCGGGCGTCTGGGAGAAGCGGGCACGAGGTTCCGGAATTGCTGTGAGGGGGCGCGGGGCGGGTGGTTGCTGGCTTGCGCGGGCGGTTGAACGCGGGTGGGGTTGGTGCGGGGCGACGGCGTGTCGGTAATGTGCTGCACGTGGCTGGTTCAGGTTTACCGGCGCGGGGCGGTTGTGAAGGCAGTGGACGTTTTAGCTTGGAGCTGGCGCTGCTGTTTGGAGGAGCCAGGTGCGGGGCGGTTGAGTGAGATCGGGGAAGCGGGTGGCGGAAGAGCAGGGATCGAGGAAGCGGGCGGGGAGTGGCTGGCCGAGTTTGGTCATGTGCTTCTGGTAGTTGGTGTGCACGTAGCGGAGTGCATAGCCGGTCTGAGTCGGGCTGCGCAGTATGCGCGCGTGATAGCGGTCCGTGAACACCTTGCCGTGACGACCCATCACCCGGTTTAGCGCTTTCGCCATTCGGATGGTGAGGCCCTGCACGCCGCGCGCGAGGGATGTCTCATCTTCCGCCTCGACGATGAAGTGCAGGTGATTGCCCTGCACCGAAAACTCACTGAGCTGGAATCCAAACCGGTCGCGCCCCTTGCGAAACGCAACCTGCAGCGCCCGAAAACACCGCTGCGACCGCAAGTTCCACACGTGCTCTTTCACCCGCATCGTCACCAACACAGGAAACCGCCGCTTGAGCACCTCCCTTCGCAAATGCGAAGCGCCCGGCTTCCCCGGCACGTTGGGTGGCCGCCCCCGCAGCTCCTTCTTCCGCCGCCGCGCCTTCAATCCAAGTCGAAGCTGCGTCATCAAGACAATTGCCTTCACAACCGCCCCGCGCCGGTAAACCTGAACAGCCACGTGCAGCACATTATCGACACCCCGCCGCCCCGCACCAACCCCACCCGCGTTCAACCGCCCGCGCAAGCCACCACCTCCGCGACCCGCGCCCCCCTTCGGCAACTCTGGAGCTACGTGTCCCGCTTCTCCCAAGCCTCCCGCTTCCCAGCCGCACGCTCCGCGCCCCCGGACGCACGCTCCGCGTGCGCAGACGCCCGCTCCGCGCCCGCCTTCGCGGGCGCTACGCGGGCGACTGCTTCCGCGCGGCCTCTTCCGATCTCTCCGGCCGCACCTCCGGCCGCCACCGGAACTTCTCCTGCCCACGCCCCTCCGCCGCATCCGCGATCAACCCGCCGAGCACGGGCGCGAACTTGTACGCATGCCCGCTCCCGCCAGTAGCCAGCACCAGGCCCTCGCGCTCCGGATCGCGCGCAATCCAGAAGTGCCCGTCCCACGTATCGCAATACACGCACACGCGGGTCGACACCAACTGCGCGCGCGCGAGCGCAGGAAAGGTCTCCTCGAGGAAAGCGCGCAGCGCGGCGATCTCACCTTCGCCAACCACGCGATCGGCCGACGACGGGTGCACAGCGCGGCCGACGCCGTGGTTGGCGATCTTGACCACGCCGGCTTCGGGGTGCATCGGAAACCCGTAGTACCCGCTCGACGAAATGTCCGCGCCGAAGACCGGGAAGCGCTCGGCGACGAACGGCGCGGGATCGTCGGGGCGCAGGTGGAAGACCGGCATTCCCGACGACCGAAACCAGCCGCTGGTGAACGGCAGCGCGTGCGGCGTCCACGAGCCGAGCGCCGCGATCACGCAGTCCGCCGGAAAGCACCGCCCGTCGCTGGTGAGCGCGCCTACGACGCGAGCGCCGCGCAAGTCGAGCGCTGCGAAGGTCGCGCCTTCGCACAGCTCGACGCCTTCGGCGACCGCCAGCTGCAAGAGCCGCTCGACGACGCGACCGCTCTCGACGTAGCCGCCGGCCGCGTTGAAGATGCCGTCGCCGTAGCGATCGGCGTTCCACGCGGGAAAGCGCGCGCGAATCAGGTCGCGCGAGAGGTGCTCGATCGGGTGGCCGCGCCGTCGAAGCAGCGCGAGGCTGTCGCCCTCGAAGGTGCCGGACGCGACCGGCGTGCGCCGGAGGAACATCACGCCGGTCTCGTGGAACAACGGAGCGCCGAACGTACGGTTCCATTCCCGCCAGCCCTCGAGCGAGCGCTCGGCCATCCGGGTGTATTCCTCGTCGGCGCCGTACTCCAGACGCACCACCTTGCTGAGGTCGGTGGAGGCGGCGAGCGGATGGGGCAGTGGCCCGGGATCGAGCAGCTGCACGCGATGCCCGCGACGGCGCAGCTCGAGCGCGCCGGTGACGCCGAAGATGCCCGCGCCGAGGACCAGGGCGTTCATGCGGCGGCGATCAGTGGGCGCCGCTGCCGACGAACGCAGGGTTCTCGAGCGCGAGCGGGGTGCAGCCCGGCGGCGCGGTGAGCGGGTTGCAGCGCGCCGGTGTGCCGTCGGGGATGGTGATGAAGTACGGGCCGGCGGCGACTGGGGCGGGAAAGTCGGTGGAGATGAAATGCGCGCCGCTGACCAGCGCGGCCTGAAATTCGCTCATGTCGTTGGCGCGAAACTGGACGCCGTCCTCGTCGGAGCGCGTGCGCACCAGCAAGTGGGCGAGCGCGTCGGCTGCGATGGCGGCGGCGTTGGCGACCGGATCGTTCTGCACCGAGATCGCGCCGAACGGATCGCTGGGATCGGAGTCGACGAAGATCAGCCGGCCGTTCAGGTCCTGGCCGCCGTGGGTGTACGCCTGGCGCACGACGTCGCGGTTGTCGAAGGCGAAGTACACGCGGCCGCGCAGCTTGTCGAGCGTGGGCCAGCCGCCGGCCAGCGCCGCGGGGAGCGTGGCCGCGCCACCGCGCAGCTCGTCCGGCGTGAGGATGCGATCGCGCGAGAACACCGACAAGATCTCGCGCTCGAAGTCGGCGATGAAGGCGTCGGCGACCTCCGGCGTGAAGCCGGACTTGGGCTCGACCTGGATGTAGATCGGCAGGTGGCCGGGATAGCGAACCGACCAGTTGTCGACGGTGCGGAGGCAGTCGACGAACAAGAGGCAGGTGCTCGAGTCGTCCGCGCCCGGGACGTGGAAGACCTCGAAGTGATGGCCGTCGCCCGAGTCGTTCTGGAGGTAGTTCACGTCGAGCTCGATCTGCCGCACGCCCTGCGCATCGAGCTGCACGTCGAGCGGCGCCATCGTGTATTCCCACTCCGGGATGTCCGATTTCTCGATGTGGTAGCTGTTGTGCGTGCCCTTCATCTGCACGTCGTCGAGGCGCAACATCTTGTCGAGCGGATACTCGAAGGGCTTGCCGGCCGGCCCGCAGCCGACCAGAAACAGCACCGCCCACAGACGCTTCATGACGGCAGGATATCAATGAAGCGCCGGGCGGGCGAGCCGCATCCAACCCGCGCCATGTCACCTTTTGGCGGTCGTGCGAACGGACTGCGCCTCGAACGGATGAGGGCGTCGCAGCGCTACGCGGACGGGGTGTTTCGCAACACCGCGCGGGTCGCGCAGGGGCTCAAGCGCGGGACCACGATGTCGACGCTCGGCGAGTTTCTCGCCGGTGGACAGCGACGCAAGCCGCCGGCGCCGCTGCCCTCGGCGAACCCGCTCGAGACCTGGCAACGGCGGGCCGAGAGCGGGTTGCGGGCGACCTGGCTCGGTCACTCGACCGTGCTGATCGAGATCGACGGGCTGCGCGTGCTGACCGATCCGGTGTGGGGCGAGCGCGCGTCGCCGTATGGCTTCGTCGGGCCGAAGCGCTTCCAGCCGGTGCCGGTGCCGATCGCGTCGCTGCCGCCGCTCGACGCGGTGATCGTCTCGCACGATCACTACGACCACCTGGATTTCCCCTCCATTCGCGAGCTGGCGCGGCTGGACGTGCCGTTCTACACGTCGCTCGGCGTCGGCGCGCACCTGGAGGCGTGGGGCGTACCGGCCGAGCGCATCACCGAGCTCGACTGGTGGGAGACCGCGCGGCTGCCGCACGGCGAGCTGGAGCTCACCGCTGCGCCGTCGCAGCACTTCTCGGGCCGCAGCATGCGCGATCGCAACCAGACCGCTTGGTCGTCGTTCGCGATCCGCAGCGCCCGGCACGCGGTCTTCTTCAGCGGCGACACCGGGCTCACGCCGGAGTATGCGGAGATTCGCGAGCGACTCGGCCCGTTCGATCTGGTGATGCTCGAGGTGGGCGCGTTTCACCCGAGCTGGGGCGACATCCACCTCGGGCCGGAGAACGCGCTGGAAGCGCTCGGGCTGCTCGGCGGCGGCAGCCTGTTGCCGGTGCACTGGGGCACGTTCAACCTGGCGATCCACGCGTGGGACGATCCGGCCGAGACGCTGCTGCGCCTCGCGCCGGCGAAGGGCGCCCACCTGGTCATGCCGCGGCTCGGCGTCGCGGTCGAGCCGTCGCGCGTCGAGGGCGTCGAGCCGTGGTGGCGCGGCGTCGCGGCGCACTAACGCTCGAACGGGGTCAACGAACCAGGTCCGCGCTCACCTGCCACAGTCGCTCGGCCACCGTCGCGTCGTGCGAGAGCGGCGACGGCTCGACCAGCCGGTTCTTCTCGTAGTAGCCGCCGGTCTGTCCCTCCACCGCGGGATCGGTGGCGAGGTAGACGATGCGATCGCCGCCCTCTTCGGGCGTGACCATGAACAGCTTGGCGATCGCCAGGATCGGCTTGGCGAGCATGGGCGCGCGCGCCCAGATGTTGGTAGCCACCGCGCCCGGGTGCAGGCAGTTGACGGTCACGCCCTTGCCCGCCAGGCGCCGCGCGAGCTCGCGCGTGAACAGCACGTTGCCCAGCTTCGAGCGGCCGTACGCTTTCATGATTCCGTAGCCGCCCTTTTCGAACTGCAGGTTGTCGAAGTCCATCGTGCCGCGGCGATGGCCGACGCTCGCCACGTTGACGATGCGCGACGGCGCGCTGGCGACCAGCCGGTCGAGGAGCAGGGTGGTGAGCTGGAAGTAGCCGAGGTGGTTGACCGCGAAGGTCTGCTCGAGCCCGTCGGTGGTGACCTGCCGCTTGTCGCTGACCGACCCGGCGTTGTTGACCAGCACGTCGAGGCGCGGATGCTTCGCGAGGACCTCGGTCGCGAGAGCGCGGATCGCCTCTTTCGATCCGAAGTCGCACAAGAGCAGCGTCACGGCTTGCGATCCGGAGCGCGTCTTGACGTCCGCGAGCGCGGCCTCGCCCTTCTTCGGATCGCGCGCCACCATGATCACCTGCGCGCCCATGCGGGCAAGCTTCACGCACGCCTCGAGCCCGATGCCCGAGTTCGCGCCCGTCACCAGCACTGTCTTCCCCGCTAGACTCGCCACGTTTTCACCGCCTCTTGTATCGATGCCTGAAACCGGCCGGAGGTTTCGTTCATCCGCGCGGCGGAACCGGACCGTAGGCCACGCCCAGCATCGAGAAGATGAAGGAGAACACGTCGGTGGCCTCGGAGATGCGATCGTCGAGCGACGAGTCGAGGCCGTGGCCGGCGTTGGCGTTGGTGCGGAGCAGGATCGGCGCCTTGGACGCGGTCGCCGCTTGCAGGCGCGCCACCATCTTGCGCGAGTGCATGGGGTCGACGCGCGGGTCGTTGGCGCCGGTGGTGAACAGCATCGCCGGATAGGCCGTGCCGTCGACCACGTGGTGGTAGGGCGAGTAGGCGTAGAGCGCCTTGCACTGCGCCGGGTCCTTGACCGTGCCGTACTCGGTGGTGATGAACGCGCCGTTGGGCGACAGCTCCGAGCGCAGCATGTCGTACAGGCCGACGTGGCTCACCACCGCGCCGAACAGCTCGGGCCGCTGCGTGGTGACCGCGCCCATCAGCAGGCCGCCGTTGGAGCCGCCCTGGATGGCGAGCTTCTTCGGCTGCGTCCACTTGTCGTGCACCAGCTGCTCGGCGACCGCGATGAAGTCGTCGAACACGTGCTGCTTCTGCGTGAGCATGCCCTGCTTGTGCCAGGTATCGCCGAACTCGCCGCCGCCGCGCAGGTTCGCTACCGCCAGCACGCCGCCCTGCTCGAGCCACAACAAATTGCTCGGGCTGAAGTTGGGCTGCAGGCTGATGCCGAAGCCGCCGTAGCCGGTCAAGAGCGCCGCGTTGTTGCCGTTCTTGGCGACGGTCTTCTTGCGCAAGAGCGTGAACGGGATCTTGGTGCCGTCCTTGCTGGTGGCCTCTACGCGCGAGACCACGATCGCGGAGAAGTCGGCGGTCGAGGTCTCGGCCAGCGCGGTCCGGGTCGCGGCCGGCGATGCGGGCGAGAACTGGAACCAGGCCGACGGCGCCACGTACTGGCGCACCAGCGCGAGCACCTCGTCGCCGGAGAGGCGCGCCAGGTCGGCCACCGCGGAGACCGGCGGCGTCGGCTCGAGGCGCGCGGCGCTGCCGTCGAGCGCGAAGCTGCGCAGCCGCGACGGGCCGCCGAACAGCTCGGCCACCCACAGCCGCGACGCGGTGGGGAGCACGCGCTCGATCGCGCCCTCGCCTTGCGGAACAATGGTCTTGGCGCTCGCCAGCGACGGCGTGGCGAGCGGCACGCGCAAGATCTTGCCGCGCGGCGCGTCCGCGATCGACACCAGGTACAGCGAGCGATCGGCGCCTGCGCCCAGGCTGCCCTGGACCATCCGATCGGCGAACGTGGAGACCTGCGTCCACTTCTCGTCCGCGCCGCGCACGAAGTATTCGTGCTCGCCGCCGTCGCCGTTCGAGACGTCGGCGAGCACGGTCGCGCCGTCGTCGGTCTGTTCGAGCACGATCTCGGCGATGCGCGGCAGCTCCTTGCCCAGGCTGTAGACGTCGGCGCTGGCGGGCGTGCCGAGCTTGTGGAACCACACCTGCTGCCAGAACTCGTCCTCGCCCTTGGCGCGCTCGCCGGCTCGCGGGTAGCGCGTGTAGAACACGCCGCCGCCATCGGCGGTGAACAGCGCGGACCCGCCGGCGGTGCCGTTCTGCACGTGCTCGATCACATCGGGGAGCGCCTTGCCGCTCGCCACCTCGTAGACGTGCAGATCGCCGCGCTCGCTGCCGCCCCTGGACAGGGACACCGCGATGCGCCTGCCGTCGAGCGAAGGCTGGTACCAGTCGATCGCGGTGTGGCCGCTGGGATCGAGCGTCATCGGATCGAGCAACACGCGCTGCGAGCCGCCCGGCGACGAGCGCACCACCAGGAAAGGCTGCTGCTTGGGCGGCTGGGTCTCGAGCGCGAACAATTGGCCGCCGCGCGATTTCAGCCCGTACCACATGGGCGAGCGCGACTTGAGCAGCGTGGTCACCCGCGTGCGAATGGCGCTCCCCGACGGCAGCGCGGCGACGAACGCACGCGCCTGCTGGTTCTGCGCGTCGGACCACGCATGCACGTCGGGGCTGGCCGAGTCCTCGAGCCAGCGATAGTCCTCCGACACCTTGATGCCCCCGTACTCGCTGACCACCGGCTTCTTGGGCGTACCAGGTTCGGCGGCGGCGACGGCGGCCAACGAGACGATCAGGGTTACCAGGTACGTTCGCATGCGCAGATACAAGCACGCGCGGCGACCGCAGACAATCGCCTCCACCTGATACAATGCCGGCGATGCTGCGGCTGGTCGTGCTCCTCCTCGCGCTGCTGACGGTGGCGGCTCCGGCTGGGGGCGATCCGGTCAAGCTGCGCATGGCGGCGATCGCGCCCGACGGAACCGCCTGGGCGCGCGAGCTGCGGGCGTTCGGCCGCGACGTCGAGTCGCACACCAACGGAGCGGTGGTCCTCAAGTGGTACCTCGGCGGCATCGCCGGCGACGAGCTGACCTCGCTCGAGCGGGTGCGCAAGGGACAGCTCGACGGCCTGGCGGGCGCGATCTTTTGCGAGCGACTCGCGCCGTCGCTGTGGGTGACGCGGCTGGTGGGCCTGTTCAACAACTCCGCCGAGGCCAAGGGGGTGCTCCGCCTGTTGCAGCCGAAGCTCGCGCACGAGTTCGAGCAGAGCGGCTTCGTCGACCTGGGCGTGGGCAGCTTCGGCACCGAAATCTTTTTCACCCGCACGGTGGTGCGCTCGATGGCGGACCTGCGAAAGGGGCGCTTCTTCACCTGGAACCTGGACGACTTCTGGCTCAAGGAGCTGCCGGCGATGGGCATCCACTCGGTGCCGCTCCCCGTCGAGGATGCGGGCAAGGCGTACGACGACGGGCTGGTCGACGGCTTCATCGGAGTGCCGACCGCGGCGCTGGCCTATCAGTGGTCGACCCGCGCGCACTTCTTCACCAGCCTGCACACCGCGTTCTTGCCCGGCTGTCTGGTGGTCGCGCGCCGGGCGTTCGACGGGTTGCCGCTGGCGCACCAGCAGGCGATTCGCTCGGCGGCGGCCAAGTTCGTCGCGCGGTTCGAGGATCTCGGCGCCGCGCAGGACGAGGCGCTGCTCGGCGGGCTGTTCCAGCACCAGGGCCTGGTGCGCGCGGATCCGTCGCCCGAGCTGGCCCGCGACTTCAACGACGCCGCGCGCGACGTGCGCAACCGCATCGGCGCGCAGCTGGTGCCGCAGGCGCTCCTGTCGCAGGTGCTGAGCTGGTTGGCCGATGCGCGCGTCGACAGCAACCGCTGAGTTGTTTGCCGGCTGCCGGCTTGGTAGGTTGGGGGCGTGAGCCAGTCGCTGCATCCGGCGGTCGAGCGCGCGCTCTCCGAGCTGAAGGCGCTGCCCGGGGCGCTGCTGCCGATCCTGCACGCGATCCAGGACGCGCTCGGCTACGTGCCGCCCGAGGCGGTGCCGGCGATCGCGCACGCGCTCAACCTGTCGCGCGCCGACGTGTACGGCGTGATCACCTTCTATCGCCATTTTCGCAGCGCGCCGCCCGGCCGCCACGTGGTGCAGCTCTGTCGCGCCGAATCGTGCCAGGCGATGGGCTGCGAGGCGTTGGCGCAGCACGTCAAGACGCGCACCGGAGCCGATTTTCACGCGACCAGCGCCGACGGTGCGGTCACACTTGAAGCGGTGTATTGCCTGGGCAACTGCGCCTGTTCTCCCGCGGTCATGATCGACGGACGGCTGCACGGCCGTGTCACGCCCGAGCGTTTCGATCGGCTGCTGCGCGAGGCGGAGACCTCGTGAGCACGACCGTCTACGTGCCGCGCGACGCGGCCGCGCGGTCGATGGGCGCCGATGCGGTCGCGGCGGCGCTGGCCGGCGAGCCGGACGTGCGGGTGGTGCGCAATGGATCGCGCGGGCTGTTGTGGCTCGAGCCGATGATCGAGGTGGTCACGCCGGCGGGGCGGATGGCCTACGGACCGGTGCTGCCCGAGGACGTGGCCGAGCTGGTGAAGGCGGGCCTCTTGCGCGGCGCGGCGCATCGGCTCGCGCTCGGCCTGACCGAAGAGCTCCCGTACCTGAAGAAGCAGGAGCGCTTGACCTGCGCGCGCCTGGGCGTCACCGATCCGCTCAGCCTCGAGGACTACGCCGCGCACGGCGGCTGGCGCGGCCTGGCGAACGCGCTCGATCGCACGGGCGCGCAGATCGTCGACGTGCTGATCGAATCGGGCCTGCGCGGTCGCGGCGGCGCGGCGTTTCCCACGGGGATCAAGTGGCGCACGGTGCTGGGCGCGCCGGCTGGACCGAAGTACGTGGTGTGCAACGCCGACGAAGGCGACTCGGGCACCTACTCCGATCGCATGATCATGGAAGGCGATCCGTTCGTGCTCATCGAGGGCATGGCGATCGCCGGGCTCGCCGTCGGTGCGACGGTCGGATACATCTACTTGCGCTCGGAGTATCCCGATGCCGAGCGCGCGCTCATCGCCGCGATCACAACAGCGCGCCAGGCGGGCTATCTCGGCGCGAGCGTGCTCGGCTCGGGCCGCGCGTTCGAGCTCGAGGTGCGGCGCGGCGCGGGCGCGTACATCTGCGGCGAAGAGACTGCGATGCTCGAGAGCCTGGAGGGCAAGCGCGGCATCGTGCGCTTCAAGCCGCCGCTGCCGGCGCTCGAGGGATTGTTCGGCCGGCCGACGGTGGTCAACAACGTCACCACGCTCGCGTCGGTGCCGATCATCCTCGACCGCGGCGCGCCGTTCTATCGCGACTATGGAATGGGTCGCTCGCGCGGCACGCTGCCGATTCAGCTCGCCGGCAACCTCAAGCACGGCGGCCTGGTCGAGAAGGCGTTCGGCGTCACGCTGCGCGAGCTGCTCTACGACTACGGCGGCGGCTCGGCCTCGGGCCGGCCGATCCGCGCGGTCCAGGTGGGCGGCCCGCTCGGCGCTTTTTTGCCCGAGAAGCAGTTCGACACGCCGCTCGACTACGAAGCGTTCGCCGCGATCAGCGCGCTGGTCGGCCACGGCGGCGTGGTGGCGTTCGACGACACCGTCGACATGGCGCGCATGGCGCGCTACGCGATGGAGTTCTGCGCGATCGAATCGTGCGGCAAGTGCACGCCGTGCCGCATCGGCTCCACGCGCGGCGTCGAGGTGATCGACCGCGTGGTCGCCGGGCAGAAGGCCAAGGCGAACCTCGAGCTGTTGCGCGATCTGTGCGACACGATGACCAACGGCTCGTTGTGCGCGATGGGCGGGCTCACGCCGCTGCCCGTCTTGAGCGCGCTGAACCACTTCCCCGAGGACTTCGCATGTACTCCGTAAAAGTGCCCGACGGCGGCACGCCCTTCCGACTGGCCGTCGCCACCGTCACGATCGAGGTCGACGGCGTGCCGGTCACCGTGCCGGCGGGCACCTCGGTGATGCGCGCGGCGGGCGATGCGGGCGTGCGGGTGCCCAAGCTGTGCGCGACCGACACGCTCGAGGCGTTCGGTTCGTGCCGGCTGTGCCTGGTCGAGATCGAGGGGCGCAAGGGCTATCCCGCGTCGTGCACGACGTTGGTCGAGCCGGGCATGAAGGTGCGCACGCAGAGCGACAAGTTGGCCAAGCTGCGCCGCGGCGTGATGGAGCTGTACATCTCGGATCACCCGCTCGATTGCCTGACCTGTCCCGCCAACGGCAACTGCGAGCTGCAGGAGATGGCCGGCGTGGTCGGCCTGCGCGAGGTGCGCTACGGCTACGAGGGCGACAACCACCTGACCGCCGAGAAGGATCAGTCGAACCCGTACTTCACGTTCGATCCGACCAAGTGCATCGTCTGCTCGCGCTGCGTGCGCGCGTGCGAAGAGGTGCAGGGGACCTTCGCTCTGACGGTGATCGGGCAGGGCTTCGGATCGAAGATCGCCGCCGGGCCGACCGACTTCCTCGGCTCGGAGTGCGTCTCGTGCGGCGCGTGCGTGCAGGCCTGCCCGACGGCGACGCTGATGGAGAAGTCGGTCGTCGACAAGGGGCAGCCCGATCACTCGGTGGTGACCACCTGCGCGTACTGCGGCGTGGGCTGCTCGTTCCGCGCCGAGATGAAGGGTAACGAAGTGGTGCGCATGGTGCCCAACAAGGACGGGCACGCCAACCACGGCCACTCGTGCGTCAAGGGGCGCTTCGCGTGGGGCTATGCGACGCATCCGGATCGCATCAAGACGCCGATGATCCGCAAGCAGATCACCGATCCGTGGCGCGAGGTGTCGTGGGAAGAGGCGATCGCGTACGCGGCGTCCGAGATCAAACGGATCCAGAAGACCTACGGGCGCGACTCGGTCGGCGGCATCACCTCGTCGCGCTGCTCGAACGAGGAGACCTATCTCGTTCAGAAGCTGGTGCGCGCGGCGTTCGGCAACAACAACGTCGACACCTGCGCACGCGTGTGCCACTCGCCGACCGGCTACGGCCTGAAGACCACGCTCGGCGAGTCGGCCGGCACGCAGGACTTCGACTCGGTCGACCAGTCCGACGTGGTAATGGTGATCGGCGCCAATCCGACCGACGCGCATCCGGTGTTCGCCTCGCACATGAAGCGGCGACTGCGCGAGGGGATGAAGCTGATCGTGCTCGACCCGCGGCGCATCGATCTGGTGCGCATGCCGCACGTCGAGGCGTCGTATCACCTGAAGCTTCTGCCGGGCACCAACGTAGCGGTGATCAACTCGCTGGCCCACGTGGTGGTCACCGAAGGACTGCTCAAAGAAGACTACATTCGCGCGCGCTGCGATCCGAAAGAGTACGAGAAGTGGAAGGGCTTCATCAGCCAGCCGCACAACTCGCCCGAGGCGATGGAGGCGGTGACGGGCGTGCCGGCGGCCGAGGTGCGCGGCGCGGCGCGGCTGTTCGCGGGCGCGGGCAACGGGGCGATCTACTACGGCCTGGGCGTCACCGAGCATAGCCAGGGCTCGACCATGGTGATGGGGATCGCGAACCTGGCCATGGTCACCGGCAACCTGGGGCGGCCAGGCGTGGGCGTCAATCCGCTGCGCGGGCAGAACAACGTGCAAGGCTCGTGCGACATGGGCTCGTTCCCGCACGAGCTGCCGGGTTACCGGCACGTGTCGGATCCGGCGGTGCGCGCGCTGTTCGAAGGCGAGTGGAAGGTGACCCTCGAGCCCGAGCCGGGGCTGCGCATTCCCAACATGTTCGACGCGGCGCTCGACGGATCGTTCAAGGCGCTCTACGTGCAGGGCGAGGACGTGGCGCAGTCCGATCCCGACACGCAGCACGTCACCGCCGCGCTGGGCGCGCTCGAATGCTTGATCGTGCAGGACCTGTTCTTGAACGAGACCGCCAAGCTCGCGCACGTGTTCTTGCCGGGCTCGTCGTTCCTCGAGAAGGACGGCACCTTCACCAACGCCGAGCGCCGAGTCTCGCGCGTGCGCAAGGTGATGCCGCCGCTCGGGGGCTACGCCGATTGGGAGGTCACGGTCGCGCTCTCCGAGGCGCTCGGCTATCCGATGCGCTATGGCCACCCGTCGGAGATCATGGACGAGATCGCGCGCCTGACGCCCACGTTCCAGGGCGTGAGCTACGAGAAGATCGATCGGCTGGGATCGATCCAGTGGCCGTGCAACGACGCGGCGCCCCACGGCACGCCGACCATGCACGTGGGTGAGTTCGTGCGCGGCAAGGGACGCTTCGTGATCACCGAGTACGTGCCGACCGAGGAGCGCTCGACGCGCGAGTTTCCGCTGCTGCTCACCACCGGGCGAATCTTGTCGCAGTACAACGTCGGCGCGCAGACGCGACGCACCGCGAACGTGACCTGGCACGAGGAGGATCTGCTGGAGATCCATCCGCACGACGCCGAGGTGCGCGGCATCGCCGACGGCGATTGGGTGGGCGTCAAGAGCCGCGCGGGCGAGACGGTGCTGCGCGCGACCATCACCGAGCGGGTGCAGCCGGGCGTGGTGTACACCACGTTCCACCATCCGGGCTCCGGCGCCAACGTGGTCACCACCGAGAACTCCGACTGGGCCACCAACTGCCCCGAGTACAAGGTGACCGCGGTGCAGGCGACGCGCGTCACGCACCCCTCGACCTGGCAGCGCTCCTTCGGTGAGCTCGACGTCCAGCAGCACGCGCTGCTCGATCACCGCATCCACGGCAAGGACCCGGCGAAGTGAACGCCGAGCGCCTGGTCGCGATGGCCAACCAGATCGGCGCGTTCTTCGAATCCGAGCCGGACCGCAAGACCGCGCTCGACGGCGTCGCCCAGCACCTCAAGAAATTCTGGGACCCGCGCATGCGCCGCGAGCTGCTCGCCTGGGTCGACCAGCACGCCGGCGAGGGCCTGAAGCCCCTGGTCCAAGCCGCCATCGCCGCCAACCGCGCCTCGCTACAGCCGAGGGACGGTCTTAAGTGATATCCTGGAGGTGTGGGGGCCTCCGACGACAAGCCTCGCGATGACGTCGGTGCGGCCGAGACCATGGTCTCGGGCGAGCACCCGGTCCCCACCTCCACCATCCCCGCCTCGCTGCCGATCGAGAACGAGCGCTATCAGATCGTCGAGCTGCTCGGGCGCGGCGGAATGGGCGAGGTGCACAAGGCGTGGGACCCGCGGCTCGGCCGCCACGTCGCGCTGAAGATCATGCGCAGCGCGACGCCCGAGCAGGCCGCGCGGCTGGTCTTCGAGGCGCGCGCGCAGGCCCGCGTCGAGCACGCCAACGTCTGCAAGGTGTACGGCGTGGGCGAGCTCAACGGGATGCCGTTCATCGCGCTGCAGTTCATCGCCGGCGAGACGCTGCGCGAGCGCGCGCCGCGCATGACCCGCGAGCAGCGCATCGCGGTGATGCGCGATTGCGCCGACGCGCTGCACGCCGCGCACCGGCAGGGGCTGGTGCATCGCGACGTCAAGCCCACCAACATCCTCATCGAGGCCACCGAGGCCGGCTACAAACCGTTCGTCACCGACTTTGGCATCGCGCGCGAGATCGATACGCCGGGGCTGACCAAGACCGGCATGGCGCAGGGCACGCCGCTGTACATGGCGCCCGAGCAGGCGCGCGGCGAGACCCATCGCATCGATCGCCGCACCGACGTGTACGGGCTGGGCGTCACGCTGTACGAGCTCTTGTCGGGCCGGCGGCCGTTCGAGGGCGAGACCTCGCTCGGGGTGATCTTGAAGGTGCTGCACGAAGAGCCGCCGCCGCTGCGCAGCGTCGATCCGTCGATCCCGCTCGATCTCGAGACCATCACCATGAAGTGCCTCGAGAAGGATCCGGCGCGCCGCTATGACACCGCGCGCGCGCTGGCCCTCGATCTGCAGTCGTGGCTCGACGGTGAGCCGATCCAGGCGCGGCGCGCGCGGCTCGGCTATCGGCTGGCCAGGCGCGCGCGCAAGCACCTGGCGCTCTTGTCCACCGCGACGGTGCTGGTGGTCGGCGGCGCGTCGATGGCGGGCTATGCGCTGCACGCGCGACGGGCGGCGGCCGAGCAGGCGCGCCTGGCGCACGCGTTCGGGCAGGACGTCGAGCGCAACGATGCGATCGCGCGCTACGCCGCGCTCCTGCCGCTGCACGACACGCGGCGCGAGCGCGCGATCATCGAGAAGCGCATGGCGGCGCTCGAGCGGCGCACCTCCGAGCTCGGCGCGCTGGCCGAGGGGCCGGGCCGCTATGCGCTCGGGCGCGGCTATCTGGTGCTCGAGCGACCCGACGACGCGCGGCGCGAGCTCGAACGGGCATGGCAGGCCGGCTATCGCACGCCGGAGGTTTCGTATGCGCTGGGGCTCGCGTTCGGCCAGCAGTTTCAGCGCGCGCTCGCCGACACGCCGCACACCGCCGACAAGGAGCTCGATGCGGCGCGGCGCGCCGAGCTCGAGCGGCGCTTTCGCGACCCGGCGCTCGCGCACCTGAAGAATGCGGTCGGCCTGGCGATCGAGGCGCCCGAATACGTCGAGGGGCTGATCGCGCTGCACGAGCGCCGCTATCCGATCGCGCTCGACAAGGCGCGCGCCGCGCAGGCGCAGGTGCCGTGGATGTACGAGGCGCACACCTTGGAAGGGGACATCCACCTGACCATCGCCAAGGAACAGTGGGCCAAGGGCGAGCCCGACGACGCGCTCACCGAGGTCGACCGCGCGGGTCTGGCCTATCGCACCGCTTCGCAGATGGCGCACTCGAGCGCCAGCGCGCTGGCGGGAGACTGCCGGCGCTTTCTGTTGCAGGCGGAGATCCTCGGCGATCGCGATCGCTCGCCGGCCGAGGCGGTCAAGGGCGCGCTCGCGGCGTGTGGCGCCGCGCTGCAAGCGAGCCCCGACGACACCGCGCTGTACGCGGACGAGGTCGACGGCTATCTCGAGCTGGCGCGCTTCGATAGCGGGCACAACGGCGATCCGCGGCCCGCCTGGAGCGAGGCCGCGCGCATCGCCGACGAGGCGCTGCACATCGACGCCACCGACGTGCGCGCGCTGCTCGCGGTCGGCACCGTCGAGAAATCGCGCGCCAACTACGAGCTCGAGCACGGCGAGGATCCGCGCCCGCGGCTGGAGCGTGCGATCACCTATGCGCGAGAAGCCGAGCGCCGCGACCCGCGTTCGTTCGACGCGCTCGGGCTGGAGTGCGACGCGTGGACCGAGCGCGGCGATTGGGAAGGCAGCCATGGCGTCGATCCGCGCGCCGCCTACGACACCGCCGCCGAGACCGGGCTCAAGGCGCTCGCGCTCTCGGCGCGGGGCTTCAAGGGCTACAACTCGGTCGGGCTCGCCTATCTGTCGCGCGGCATGTGGGAGCTCAACGACGGGCTCGATCCGCAGCCTGCGCTCGCGCTCGCCACGCGCACCTACGACAAGGTCGTCGAGGTCAGCCCGAAGGTGGACTACGGCTACTCGAACCTGTGCGCGACCTGGCAGACGCTCGGCGAATACCAGATCAAGCGCGGCGTCGACCCGACGGCGGCGCTCGCGCGCGCGGTGTCCACGTGCGAAAAGGCGATCGTCATCGATCCCAACTATGCCGGCACCTACCTCAACCTCGGCTGCGCGCACTTCGACGTGGCGGTCTGGCAGCGCGATCAGAACGTCGATCCGTCCGTCGAGCTGGAGCTGGCGCGCGGGCAGATGCGGCGCTCGCTCGAGGTCGATCACGCGTACGAGTTCGCGTTCCGCTATCTCGGCGAGGTCGAGCTGCTGGCGGCGCGCTGGGCGACTGACCACGCCGGGGCGCCGGCGGCCGGCTTCGAGCTGGCGCGCAGCTCGTTCGAGCGCGCGCTTGCGATCAACGACAAGAACGCCGAGACCCTGCGCGAGCTGGCCGAGCTGCATCGCTGGCGCGCCGCGTTCAAGGCAACGCACCACCAGTCCATCGACGCGGACGTGCGCGCGGGCCTGCAGCGCGCCGCCGAAGCGCTGAAGGTGAACCCGCGTCTCGGCGCCGCCGCGCTGCAGGCCGGCGCGCTGCACCTCACCGTCGCGCGCGCCGCCACCGGCCCGGCCCGTCGCGACGCGATCACGCGCGCCAAAGAGGCGCTCGCGCGCGCGCTCGGCCTCAACCTCAACCTCGAGCGCGAGACCCGCCCGCTCCTCGACGAAGCCCGTCGCCTCGCCCCTTGAGTGGTTAGTCGATTCCGGGAAGGCCGTCGATGCTGCGGGCGTTCTTGGTGCGCCGGTATTCGACCAGCTCTTCGTCGCTCTTGCGCGCGGCCCAGGCGGGGAGCACCTCGCGCTCGCCGCGAAATTCGTACTCGGGTACGCCGTACCCACACGAATCGGAGACCTGCTCGATCGCCAGGCGGATGATCGCGCGCGCGCCCGGCAACGAGGCAAAGCGCGGCGCGAGCGCGTCGAACGCGGGAGTGCCCGCCTCGAGCACCTCGCCGCGCCCGTACAGCCGGACGATCTTGGGCGGCCCCTCGAGCGTGCAGAACAAGATCGTCAGGCGGCCGTTCTGCCGCACGTGCGCGATGGTCTCTACGCCGCTGCCCGTCAGATCGAGGTAGGCGACCTCCTTCGGCCCGAGGATGCGGAAGCTGTCCAGCCCCTTGGGTGACACGTTTACGCGGCCGCCCGCCTCCAGCGGCGCGGTCGCGACGAAGAACACGTGCTGTTGCGAGATCAGCTCGATCAGCGGCCCGGTCAGCTCCACATAGGTCTTGCCCATCTCTCATGCGTAATGAATCGCGCGCGGTCCGGCAAGCCCTGCGGTAGTATCGCGCCGATGCGTCGATTCGTGCCCGTCCTGCTCGTCCTGTTCGCCGCCTGTACGCAAGACGGCAATGCCCGCTTCCAGGTGCGCGAGAGCGTCGCGCAGCTGCAAGTCACGCACGCCACGCCCGGCGCGCAGCTCGGCGTGTTCGATTCCGCCAAGACGATGGTGCTGCAGGGAGTCGCCGACGCGCTCGGCAGCCTGATGTTCCGCAAGCTTCAGCCCGGCAGCGGCTACACCGTGCGCACGCTCGACGGCAAGGAGTACTCGCGCCACCTGACGGTGATGGAGGCCGACGGCTCCACGCCGCACGGCGACTTCTATCGCGGACAGAAGCTGGTGGCGGGCTCGCAGTACATCAAGACCCGCGACGGCACCATGCTGTCGGCGTACATCACGTTGCCCGGGCCGATCGACCAGGGCCCGTACCCGACGGTGGTCGACTACTCCGGCTACGATCCGTCCCGGCCCGGCCAGCCGATCGGCAGCTACGAATTCTTGTGCGACTCGCTCCCCGCGCTGTGCGACGCGCCCAACGATCCGGCCGGCCTGGTCGCAGCGCTGTTCGGCTACGCGACGGTGAGCGTCAACGTGCGCGGCACCGGCTGCTCGGGCGGCGCGTACGACTACTTCGAGCCCCTGCAGCTGCTCGACGGCTACGATCTGATCGAGACGGTCGCCGCGCAGCCGTGGGTGATGCACCACAAGGTCGGGATGGTGGGCCTGTCGTACCCCGGGATCTCGCAGCTGTTCGTCGCCAAGATGAAGCCGCCGTCGCTGGCCGCCATCGCGCCGCTGTCGGTGATCGGCAACTCGTCGACCACGGTGCTGCCGGGCGGCATGCTCAACGACGGCTTCGCGCTCACCTGGGTCAGCGAGGTGATCGACAAGGCCAAGCCGTACGGGCAGGGCTGGGAGCAGGCGCGGGTCGACGCGGGCGATACGCTGTGCGCCGAGAACCAGCTATTGCACGGGCAGCTGGTCGACAACGTGGCGCAGGCGCGGCAGACCACGTTCTACGATCCGGCGCTCCACGATCAGTACAACCCGACCTCGTTCGTCGATCAGATCGACGTGCCGGTGTTCCTCGCCGGCGCATGGCAGGACGAGCAGACCGGGCCGTTCTTCTTCACGCTGCTCGATCGCTTCACCAACGCGCCCGCCAAGCGGTTCACCGTCTACAACGGGGTGCACCCCGACGGCTTCGCGCCGCAGGTGATGATCGAGTGGCAGGCGTTCCTCGAGCTGTTCGTCGCGCAGCGCGTGCCGCTCGATCAGCCGCTGGTGCGCGATCTGTCGCCGCTCTTGTTCGATCGCATCTTCAAGGTCTCGCTGCGCCTGCCCGACAGCCGCTGGACCGGCTACGCGAGCTACGATCAGGCGCTCGCGGCGTGGATGGCCGAGCCGACGCTGCGCGCGATCTTCGAGGACGGCGGGCGGCCCGACGAGCTGGGCGCGCCCGACCGCACCTTCGAGCACAGCTTCGCCAGCTTCCCGCCGCCCGAGACCAGCGCGCTGCGCTACTATTTCCAACCCGACGGCTCGCTCGGCGATGCGCCGCCGCTCGACGCGCAGGCGGCGTCGTCGTTCCAGCTCGATCCCGACGCGGGTCATCGCGGCATCCTCGCGCCCGGCGGCGACGTGTGGGACGCGCTGCCCGCGTACGACTGGCGTCCGCCCGCGGCCGGCAAGGCGGTGGTGTTCGAGAGCGCGCCGCTCGCCGCCGACGTGGTGATGCTCGGCTCGGCGAGCGTCGATCTGTGGCTGCAGTCGATCGTCGACGACGCCGATCTCGAGGCCAACCTGTCCGAGGTGCGCCCCGATGGACAGGAGATGTACGTGCAGTCCGGCTGGCTGCGCGCGAGCTTCCGCCACCTCGGCGCCGACGCCACCGAGCTGTGGCCGTCGCCCACCTACCTCGAGAAGGACTGGGCGCCGCTGGTCGCCGGCGAATGGAACCAGGCGCGCGTGGGCATCACCTCGTTCGGTCACGTGTTCCGCGCCGGCTCGCGCATTCGCGTGTCGGTCGACACGCCGGGCGACAGTCGCGCCGCCTGGCAGTTCGCGCTCAAGCCGTTTCCCGCCGGCACCAGTTACCTGATAGGCCACGATGCGGCGCACCCGTCTTCGGTGCTGCTGCCGCGCCTCGAGGGCGTGAGCGCGCCCACGCCGCTGCCCGCCTGCCCGTCGCTGCGCGGGCAGCCGTGTCGCGAGCACGCGGTCTACGCCAACACGCCCGGCTGATTTCCTGCGTCGATCGTCACCACTCCCCGCGGCGGCACGCGTCTGGCAAGACCTGAAACGAGGATGATCGACTCCAAGACCCTGGTCGCGCTCTCGTTCCTGGCCGCGAGCTGTGCCGGCATCGATCGGCGGCCCAGGGTGGCGATCTCCCCGCCGGGCGTGCTGTGCGGCGACGCCACGCTCGATGCGCACGCCTTCTGCTTCCCCGCCGAGCGGCTCGAGAAGCTGCTGCGCGCCGACGCCTTCCAGGTGCTGCAGGTGCGTCCGCCCTCGAGCGGCACCAACGGCTCGAAGACCATGTTCCTGTCGTTCCCCGACGACCACCTGGTGATCAAGGCCAAGTGGAAGCAGGCGCATCCCGGCGCGGTCGGGTTCAACAATGATCCGCGCAAGGAGCTGGCCGCGTTCGCGGTGCAGAAGCTGTTCCTCGCGCCCGACGAGTGGGTGGTGCCGCCGACGGTGGGCCGCTGCATCCCCAGCGACTTCTATTCGGCCGAGGTGACCGAGCGCGAGGCGAAGCCCACCTTCCCGGACGCGCAGTGCGTGTTCGGCGTGCTCTCCTACTGGATCGAGAACGTGCACGAGCTGGGCGCGCTGTCGACGAGCCGCTTCGCGCGCGACCCGGCCTACCGGCGCAACGTGGCCACCCTGAACCTGTTCACCTACGTCATCGATCATCGCGACACGCGCGAATCCAACTTCATCGTCTCGAAGGACGATCGCGATCCGCACGCGTTCTCGATCGACAACGGGCTGGCGTTCTCGGGGTTCCGCAACCCGCGCGCGTTGTTCGTCAAGGAGTGGGCGGACATCGTCGTGCCGTCGCTGCTCGCGCGGCAGGTCGATCGGTTGCGCAAGATCACGCGCGAAGACCTGCAGCGCCTGGCGGTGGTGGCGCAGTTCGAGGTGCGCGGCGGGCAGATCGACGCGGTGCCGCCGACCGCGCCGATCGACACGACCACGGGCGTGCGGCGCAAGGGCGCGATCATCCAGCTCGGCCTGACCCAATCGGAGATCGACGGCATCGACGCGCGCATCCACCGGCTCCTCGAGCGCATCGACGCGCATCAGATCGCGCTGCTCGACGACCAGGGCCGCGCATTGGCCAAGCGATGAACGAAGCGCGGGCGCTCGAGCTGTTACGCGTCGAGGGGCCCGATCGGTTCGCGCAGATCGGCGACCGGCTGTTTCGCGGCGGGCAGCCCTCCGAGCGGCACCTCGAGGCGCTGCGCGCGCTCGGCGTCGGCACGGTGATCAACCTGCGTCGCGAGGAGCGCAAGTCGTGGCGCGCCGAGGAGCGGCACGTGCGCGCGCTGGGCATGGAGTTCCTGCGTTTTCCATTTTACGGCGTATTCGGCGCCGATCAGCTGTTCCTCGAGCGCATCCTGGCCGAGATGCGCAGGGGCGCGGCGTACATCCACTGCAAGCACGGGCGCGACCGCACCTCGCTCCTGGTGGCGCTCTTTCGCGTGCGCTTCGAAGGGTGGGACGCGCAACTGGCGTGGCAGCGCGAGGTGCTCGAGTACGGCTATCAGCCCACCTATTTCTATCGCAAGCTGCGCACCACCTACGACCGCTTCGTCCGGCGCGCGCCGCTGCTGCTCGAGCCGCACCGGCCCGCATCCTGAAAAAGAGAGTACGATGGGCCCAATTGGAGGGGTAACCCATGGGCCTGATCACTGGGGTTTGGTTGGCGGTTCTCGGCGTGTTGGGTGCGTCGAACCTGATCATCGCGCGCAAGCCGGACGCCAAGGAGATGATCGCGAAGCTGGCGCCGTACCAGGGCTGGATCGGCGCGGTCTCGGCGCTGTGGGGCGCCTGGTGGGTGGTGAGCGCGATCCTCAACATCGCGTATCTGTCGCTGGCGCCGCTCGGTTGGATCATCTGGTTGGCGACCGGCGCGGTGATGCTGCTGCTCGGCTTCTTGCTGGGTCTCGGGGTCCTGAAGACCTTCGTCAAGGATCCGACGGCGAACGAGAAGGCCGATCAGATGATGGCCAAGCTCACGCCGTATCAGGGCACGCTCGGCCTGGTCGCGATCGGCCTCGGAATCTGGGGCGTGATCATGACCATCCTGCGCCACTAATTCAGGTGCCGGGCTCGCTGCCGGCCGCCAGGCGCTGAAGGTTCTTCCCGTCGGCGTCCATGCGCAGGATGCCTTCGGGGAGCGCCGCGCTGTTCTTGCCGGCGATCCGGAATCCGTGGAAGTAGATGGTGGCGCCGTCGCGCGACCAGGTGGGGTCGGTGGCGAACACGTCGCTGCCGGTGAGCCGCACGCGCGTCTTGGTCGCCAGATCGTAGACGAACAGCGCGCTGGACGGGCCCTCGTGCATCTTGCGCTCCATCGCCGGCGTGCTCTCGGCCTCGGCGGAGAACAAGAGGCGGTCGGGATTCGCCGGCGAGAGTCGAAAGTGATCGCTGCTCGAGATCGACGCGCCGCCGGTGAGCTCCGACACGGCGACGCGCCGCTGGATCGTGCCGTCGAGCGCCACCCAGAACAGCGTCTCCAGATTCGCGGTGAGGATGCCGCGCCCGTCGGGCTGCCACGACGCGTGGAACACGCTGTCCGCCGGCGCGCGAAACAAGAGCTTGGGGATCGCCTGGGGCGCGGCCGGCGAACTCATCACCGACCACTGACCGCCCGACATCTCGCCGAACAGCACCTGCTTGCCGTCGGGCGAGAACTCGGGCGAGCGCAGGTTGCCGCGGCGCCACTCGCGCGGTGCGGCCCCGGCGGCCTCGGCCCACATCAGCGGCGACGAGTCCTCGATCGCGCCGCCCGAGGTGTTGGTCCAGTACAGGACGTGCGTCCCGTCGGGGCTGAGCGCCGGCTCGCGCCCCTTGCCGAACAGGGTGGCGCCGAGCGCGCGGGAGTCGGGCCTGAGCGCCACGCGCCCGTTGGCGTGCACGAACACCAGGCGATCGGCACGCGCGACGGTCGGAACGAGGCAGAGCAGGGCGGCAACGGCGAGGCGCACCACGACAGTGTACGACATGGCATGCTCGCAGGCATGAAGCCGGTGTGGCTGTTTCGCGTGTTCGACGCCTTCAACGTGCGCGGCAACGGGTGGGTGCTGTTGCCCGGCGTGCGGCGCGACGCCGAGCTGCGCGTCGGGGACGCGGTGGAGCTGCGCGGCGGCAAGGGCCCGACCCGCACCGCGACGGTCAAGGGGATCGGCGCGTTCGCGCCCACCGGCGGCGGCGACGACATGCCGCTGCTGGTGGAGATCGATCCCACCGAGCGCCCGCTGATCATCGGCGCCGAGGTGTGGCGCGTCACGCCTCGCTAGCGCGCGATCGGCGCTTGTCTATTGCCGCGGAAAAAGCGAAAACGCTCGGTATGAAACTCGCGCCCCTGACCCTGGTCGCCGCACTGCTGTCCGTCCACCCCGCGCTGGCCGAGACCCGGCAGGTGTGGGAGAGCCCCGCCGCCACTGTCGCGCAGACGGTGGGCATCACCGACCTCGAGATCACGTATCACCGCCCGGGCGTCAAGGGCCGCGAGATCTGGGGCAAGCTCGTGCCCTACGGCGAGGTGTGGCGCGCGGGCGCCAACGATGCGACCACGCTCTCGTTCTCGACGCCGGTCAAGGTCGCCGGCAAGAACGTCGCCGCGGGCAAGTACGCGCTGTTCATGCTGCCGACGAAGGAGAAGTGGACCTTCATCCTGGCGAAGAATCCCGAGCAGTGGGGCGCGTACGCCTACAAGCCCGTAGAGGACGTGTTGCGCTTCGACGTCACGCCGGCGGCGGCGGCGCCGAAGGAGTGGCTGGCGTTCGACATCGATCTGCAGGGCAAGAACACCGCGATCGTCGCGCTGCACTGGGACAAGCTGCGCGGCAGCTTCCCCATCGAGGTCGACGTCGACGGCGGCTTTCAGGCGTACCTCGCGGCCGAGGTCGCCAAGGCCGACGGGCTGAAGGACGAGAAGGAGCGCTGGAACACCTACTTCACCGCCGCCAAGTATTGGATCGGGCGCAACGAGAAGCTCGACGAGGCGGGCAAGCTCCTCGACAAGTCGGACAAGCTCGGGATGAACGCGTGGAGCTACGAGTATCGCGCGCGCCTGTTGGTCAAGCAGGGCAAGGTCGCGCAGGCGCTGCCGCTGCTCGACAAGGCGAAGACCGCAGCCGCCGGCAAGTTTCCCAAGGAGTACCTCGAGGGCATCGACAAGCTGCGCGCGGAATGGACCGCCCCCAAGAAGAAGTAGCTCGCTAGGGCGTGCAGTGGAGGTTCGCGGCGCACTTGGCGGTCGCGGTCTTGCACGCGCCCTTGCACGCAGCGTTGCCGGCGGCGTTCTGAGTGCACGACATGGTGGTGCAGCTGGCGGCCAGATCGACGGTGGTCAGGTCGGCCGGAGCGGTGAGATCCGCGGGGCTGATGAGATCCTCGCGCGGCGCGGCGTCGCCGGGCGCGGCGAGATCCGGGCCGAGGTCGGCGCCGCCGGCGGCGCACTCGTGCGCGACCAGATCGCAGCGCTGCGCGGAGGCGCACGGCGTGGTCGGGTCGCAGTAGCTGCCGTTCACGCGGCGGCAGTCGCCGAGGAACAGCAGCGCAGCGACGAGGAAGATCCGGCGCATCAGAAGCGACCTCCGACCGCCGCCATCACGCCCGCCGGGCCGGGCACCACCACGCCGGTCCAGCTCTTGCGCTCGCCGGTGCGGCGATCGATCACGAACAGCACCGCTGCGGTCGCGGCCAGCGCGGCGCCGATCACCACCAACGAGGCGCCGCCGCCGACCGTGTCGTAGACGTCGGGGCACTGCCGCTGGCCGGGCGCCTTCGCGCAGGTGCTGGTGCCGTCGACGCCGAGCAGCGCCGCGCCGACGATGATCGCGCCGACCGCGCCGCCCGCGGCCGCCCACTTGAGCGGGCGCAAATACGCGCGACTGCCGCGCGTCGCGACCACCGCCGGCTGCTCGATCACGGGGTAGGGCGGCGTGGTCCGATTCGCCGCCGCACCGTCGGCCGGCGCCTGCCAGAGCACGTCGGCGAGCAGCTTCCGCGGCGCGGAGCCCAGCGCCGAGCCGGCGATCTTGCGGTCGCCGCGCGCCAGGATGTTTCCGGTGGTGATGTCGATGAGCATGATGGTCAGCGTGTAGGCGTTCGAGCCGGCGGGGATCAGCGTCGAGCCGATCAGGCGTTTGACCTGGAGCTGCTTACCGACCTCGACCCAGCAGGACGCGTCGTCGCGACAGCCGTAGCGCGGCGCCTTGCGACGGTCCGCTTCGATGGGCTGGCGGATGCCGACCGCGTAGTCGCCGAGCGAGCGGTCGACGCGCTCCGCCTTCTGCACCGGCACGCCACGCGCCTCGACCGGCAGCAGCAAGGCTTCGACGGGCGCCGCGCGCACGCTCCCCGCCCAGAGGCCGGTGGTCAGGGCGAGCGCAGTGGCCGGAAGCCTCACGAAGGTAGTTTACCACCCCCGCCATCTTCGGTAATCCGCGTCCCGTCAGTCATTTGATGCAATCGCATCAAATTGATGCTACGCCAGGACCCATGACCAACGTCGGGATCGTGGCCTACGGCTTGTACATCCCCGAGACGTTCATCACCGCTGCGCAAGTGGCGGCCGCGACCAACGGGCAATGGACCGAGGCGGCGGTGAAGGAAAAGCTCGGCTTCGATCGCAAGCCGATCCCCGGCCCGGACGACGGCACGCAGGCGATGGGCGTCAAGGCCGGGCTCGATTGCCTGCGCCGCTTCGACTACGACCCGGCGAAGATCGACGTGGTGCTGTGCATCGGCGAGGAGTGGAAGGAATATCCGCTCACCACCTCGGGCATCTACATCCAGGAGCAGCTCGGCGCGCGCGGCGCGTGGGCGATCGACGTGCAGCAGCGCTGCTGCAGCCTGGTGGCGGCGATGAAGATCGCGCGCGATCTGATCGTCGCCGACGAGGAAGTGGATTCGGTGATGGTGGTCGGCGGCTATCGCAACGGCGACTTCGTCGACTACGCGAACCCGCGCATGTCGATGATGTTCAACCTGGGCGCGGGCGCGTGTGCGCTGATCCTCGAGCGCGAGCCGGGGCGCAACCTCCTACTCGGCACGCAGCTCCTCTCCGACGGCTCGCTCGCGCGCGACGTGGGCTGTCGGATCGGCGGCACGGCGGAGCCGATCACGCGCGAGAACGTAGATCGCGCCTATCGCTCGCTCGATCTGATGGACCCCGAGCACATGAAGAGCCGGCTCAACGAGGTGTCGATGCCCAACTGGCTGGAGTGCATCGACCGCGCGCTGGCCAAGGCGCAGCTCGGCCGCCAGGACCTCGGCTATCTCGCGGTGCTGCACTTCAAGCCGTCGATGCACCAGGCGCTGCTCGCCGAGCTCGGCCTGCGCCAGGACCAGACGATCTACCTGCGCGACTCGGGCCACCTCGGCCAGATCGATCAGGTGCTCTCGCTGCACCTCGGCCTGCGCGCCGGCAAGATCGCCGACGGCACCGTGGTGTGCATGCTCGCCGCCGGCATCGGCTACGCGTGGGCGGCGAACGTGGTGCGCTGGGGTCCGGCCTAGGCGCGCGCGAGCTCGACCAGCGTGCGGTACAGCAGGTTTACGCCGTTGGTGCACTGCTCGGGGGTCGAGTACTCGCGCGGGTTGTGGCTGATGCCGTCGTATTCGCCGGGGACGAAGATCATCGCGGTCGGGCACAGCGACGACAGCTCCTGCGCGTCGTGGCCGGCGCCGCTGATGATCGGCTGGTGCGACAGGCGCGCCTCGTCGCAGTGACGCGCGATCACCGCCTGTACGTCGGGCGCGAAGTGGATGCGCGGGGTCTTGGCGGTGCGGCGGCTCTCGATCTGCACGTGGTACTCCGAGGCGAGCGTCTGGACGAACGCGGCCAGATCGGTCTCCGCGCGCGCCATCTGCGCGTCGTCCGGATTGCGCAGATCGACGGTGCAGCGCACACGGCCGGGGATGATGTTCACCAGCCCCGGCACCGGATCGATCGCGCCGACGGTCGCGCGCATCTCGCCGTACTCGCCGGAGGTGGCCATCTCGTGCAGGCGCAAGATCAGCCGCGCGGCCACCACGCCCGCGTCGCGGCGCAGGTTCATCGGCGTGGTGCCGGCGTGCGCGCTCTTGCCGACGATGGTCAGCTCCTGCCACGAGATCGCCTGCACGCCGGTGACCACGCCGAGATCGCGCCCGGCGGCGCGCAAGATCGGTCCCTGCTCGATGTGGCACTCGACGTACGCGTGCGGCGCCGGCAGTCGCTCCGGGTGCGTGCCGAGAAACCCGATCTTGCGCAGCTCGCCCTCGACGGTGAGCCCGTCGCGATCGGTGAGCTGCAGCGCGCGCTCGAGCGGCAGCCGCCCGACCGCGACCGCGCTGCCCAGCATGTCGGTGCCGAAGCGTGCGCCCTCTTCGTCCGTGAAGAACGCGATCTCGATCGGCCGCTCGGTGGCCAGGCCGCGATCGTTCAAGCTGCGCACGCACTCGAGCGCGCCCAGCACGCCGAGACAACCGTCGAACCGGCCGGCAGTGGGCACGCTGTCGATGTGCGAGCCGGACATCACCGGCGCAAGATCGCGCGTGCCCTTTCGGCGGCCGTAGCAGTTGCCGATGCGATCGACGCGCACCTCGAGCCCCGCCTCGGCGAACCAGCGCCGCACCAGCGCGCGGCCCTCGCCGTCGGCGGCGGTGAGCGCCAGCCGGTTCACGCCGACGATCTTGCTGCGCTCGTCCTCGTATGCGCCGATGCGCCCGAGTTCCTCCAGCGAGCGCCACAAGCGTGGTCCGTCGATCTCGAGCCGTTCCATGCGCCGTAGTGTAGTCGAAAAGAGGCTTGACAGTAGTTAACCATAGAGTTAACTATCGCTTCATTCGAAAGGAGTCGTCCATGCCCCTTCCTACAGATTGGCCGCGCATCTCCTCCGCCTTGTTCTGCGAGGACGCCGCCGCCGCGATCGATTGGTACTGCCGTGCGTTCGGCTTCGAGGTCCGCTTGAAGGTAGAAGGCGAGAACGGGCAGATCGAGCACTCGGAGCTGACGCTCGGCACCGGCATCATCATGGTCAGCTCGACCACGCGCGCGCCGTTCGGCAAGAGCCCGCGCACGATCGGCGGCGCCAACACGCAGACCATGTTCGCCTACGTGGACGATGTCGAGGCGCACTGCGCACGCGCCCGCGCGGCCGGCGCGAAGATCGAGGTCGAGCCGAAGACCACCGACTACGGCGAGGACTACTGGGCCGACAAGAGCTACGAGGCGGTGGACCCCGAAGGGCACCACTGGTGGTTCGCGCAGCGCATGCGCTCGAAGTAGGGATGTTGGCGGCGAGCAACCTGGATCGCACGTTCGCGGCGCTGGCCGATCCGACGCGGCGTGGCGTGATCGATCTGCTGCGCAAGCGTCCCCGACGGGCAGGGGAGCTGGCCGCCGCGTTCGCGATGAGCGCGCCGGCGATGAGCCGTCACCTGCGCGTGTTACGGCGCACCGGGCTGGTCGCGGAAGACGGGCTCGACGGCGACGCGCGCGTTCGGGTCTATCGGTTGCGCGCGGAGCCGTTCGCCGCGCTGCGCAGCTGGGTCGAGGACGTCGAAGCGTTCTGGACTGATCAGTTGGGCGCGTTCAAGGCGCACGCCGAGCGCACCCGGAAGGGCAAGCCGTGAAGGTGACCACCTTCGTGCACGTGGAGCCGGCCGCGGCGTTCGACGTGTTCACGCTCGAGACCGATCTGTGGTGGGGGCGCGGGCCGAAGTTCCGCTTCGGCGGCAAGCAGCGCGGCGTGTTGCGCTTCGAGCCCGGCCCGGGCGGCCGGCTCTACGAGCAGTTCGAGGGCGCGAACGAGTTCGAGGTCGGCAAGGTGCTGGTGTGGGAGCGGGGCGCGCGGCTGGTCTTTCAGTGGCGCATTCCCAACTTCGCGCCGGGCGAATGCACCGAGGTCGAGGTGCAGTTCGAAGCGGGTGAAGGCGGCACGCGCGTCACCCTCGAGCACCGCGGCTGGAAGGCGCTCCGCAAGGACCACCCCGCCCGCCACGGCCTCGACGACAACGCCTACAGCCGCATGCTCGGAATGTGGTGGGGCGAGCTCCTCAGCCGCATGCGCTCGCACATCGGTTAGACGTTAGAGCTCGGGGGCGTGGCGATCGCGCCAGGGCATGGCTTCTTCGAGCTGGCGGGCGACGGCGAGCACGTCGGCTTCGGCGAACATGGTGCCGACCAGCTGGAGGCCCATCGGGAGGCCGGCGGTGGTGAGGCCGAGGGGAATGCTGATCGCGGGTTGGCCGGTGATGTTGAACAGCGCGGTGAAGGCGCCGAGCTGCGCGGCGGCGGCGAACGCGTCGGCGGGCGCGAGATCCCGGAACGCGCCGACCAGCGGCGGGGGTTGCGTGACCGTCGGCGTCACCCACAGCTCGGCCTGCGCGAGCAGCGGTTGGAAACGGGCCTCGAGCTTGGCTTGCAGCGCCTCCATGTCGCGCGCGCGCAGCGTGCGGCCGGGCTGGGCGAGCCAGCGCGTGATCGGCTGTAGGCGACTGCGGCGCAAGAGCGGCATCTGCGCGGTCAGGTGTTGCCACAGCGGCAGGAATTCCTCGAGCGAGCCTTCTGGCGGTGGGCCCGGCTCGACGTCGTGACCCAATTCGCCGAGCAGGCGCGCAGCGCGTTCGACCGCGGCGACGATTTCCGGATGCGTGGGGCCGAGCGGCGAGCGCGTGTTGAAGCGGATCTTCAGGCGGCGCGGCTTCTCCTCGGCGAGCGCGCGAAACGGGCGCGGCGGCGGCGGCGCCCAGTGCGGTCGGCCCTCGTCGAGGCCGGCCATCACGTCGAGCATCGCCGCTGCGTCGCCGACGGTGCGCGCCAGCGGCCCGGAGGTGTACAAGATGCGGCGATCCGGCAGCCCGAACTGATTGCGCAGCCGCCCGCGTGACGGTTTGAGCCCCACCAGGTGACAAAACGCCGCGGGGATGCGGATCGACCCCGCGCCGTCGGAGCCCTGCGCGATCGGCAGCATCGACGCGGCGACGGCCGAGCCCGAGCCGCCGCTCGATCCGCCCGAGGTGTGCGCGGGCGACCACGGGTTGCGCGTCGGCTCGTGGGTGTCGGGCTCGGTCACCGGCATTGCGCCCAGCTCCGAGGTCGACAGCTTGCCGAGGATCACGAAGCCCGCGCGGCGCAGCGGCGCGACCGTCTGGTCATCGATCGGTAGGATCGGATGCGGCATGGCGCGCGAGCCGAACCCGGTCGGCATCCAGCGCACCACGTTCAGATCCTTGATGCCGAGCGGCACGCCATGGAATGGCGGCAGCGGATCGCGCGCGCGGCGGCGCTCGTCGTCCTTGGCACGCGCCGCCTTGAGCGCGCGTTCGGGAAAGACCTGCACGAACGCGCACAGCCGCGGGTTCAGCCGCTCGATGCGCTCGAGATACACCCGCACCAGCTCTTCGCTCGACAGCTTTCCGTCGCGTACCAGGCGCGCCTGCTCGAGAGCGGTCGCGTCGAGGATCTCGTTCCAGCTCATCGGCGCATCCTAGCGCGTTTCCGCACCCGCGCTGCGGCCGAGGCCCTCGGCCACGCTGGTGAACGCGTCGGCGGTGCGCAGCCGCGCTTCGCCGAAACGATCTGCGAACAGCGCCCGCACCGCGGGAATCTGCGACGAGCCGCCGGTCAGGAACACCGCGTCGATCGCCTCGGCTCGCACCTGCGCGGTGTCGAGCAGCTTGGCGGTGCAGGCGCTCAGCGCGTCGAGCAGCGGCTTGGCGAAGCCTTCCAGCTCGGCGCGTGTGATCGGCGCGCGGATCTGGATGCGCGCTTCGTCGAACTCGATGATCGTCTCGCGCGCGGTCGACAAGCGAATCTTCGCCGCCTCGATCGCGCGGTACAGCCGATAGCCCAGGTTCTCCTCGATCAGATCGAACAGCGCCTCGATGGCCGGCACGTTGTCGCTCTCGTGCAGCATGAGCTCGATCAGTTGCTGCGTGAAGCGCTCGCGGATGAACGACATCTCGTGCCAGGAGAGCAGCTTGTTGACGATGTGGTTGGGGATCGGCATGCGCTTGCCCGACACCAGGTAGGTCGAGCCGGCGCCGAAGGTGCGCAACAGCTTGTGGCGCATGATCTCGGCGTCGAAGCGATCGCCGCCCACGTGCACGCCGTCGGACGCGACCACGTCGGCGCGGCGGTCTTGCGCGCCGCGGCGGTTCGGGCCGAGGCGCATGAGCGTGAGATCGGAGGTGCCCGCGCCGAAGTCCGCCACCAGCACCAGCTCGTCGCGATCGAGCGTCGCTTCGTAGGTGAGCGCAGCGGCGATCGGCTCGATCACGAACCGGATCGAGCGAAAGCCGGCCAGCTCGGCGGCGCGGCGCAAGCGCTCTTGTGCGCGCGCGTCGCTCACCGGATCGGTCGAGAACACCGCCGGTCGCCCGAGCGTCACCTCGTCGAGCGCGTGTCCAGCTGCACGCTCGGCCTGCTCGCGAATGCGGCGCAAGAGCAGCGCGACCAGATCCTCGAGCTTGAGCGCCTTGTTGCGGATCTGCGTGGCGGTGAACGAGCTCGACGGCAGCCAGCCCTTGATCGACTGGATGAACCGCCCCTCCGACCGTTGCAGGTACTCCTCGATCGCCGCCGCGCCGGCAAAGATGCTCTTGCCCTCCTCGGGAAAAAACAGGACCGAGCGAAACAGCCGCGGCGCCGCGTTGCCGGGATCGATCGCCAGCACCTGGCCCGACGGCAGCGCGACCGTGCTGTTGCTGGTGCCGAAATCGAGCCCGCAGGTCGCCACTACTTCGGGCCCATCAGCGGAAAAACTTGGTGAGCAGCTCGACGCCGATGCCGCTCACCAGCAAGCGCTCCTTGGCATTCGACAAGAGCCGCTGGGTCCAGTCGGTGAAGCCGCCGTCCGCCAGGTTGAGCGAGCGACCTGTGCAGTCGGTGGCGTCGATGCGCAAGCACAGGCCGCTGTAGTAGTTGCGCCCCTGCTCGCGCGTGCGATCGAGGCGCAGCGTGGTGTCGGGAAACGCGGCGGCGAGCGGGTGCAGCACGTCGGCCTCGGCGCGCTCGAGGCGGCTCTCGTCGCGGGCGGTGTCGGAGACCTCGACGGTCACGCCGGCGATGCGATAGCCGTCGCTGCCGAGCCGCGCGAAGAGCGTGAGGTAGAACGCGAGCTGCTCGCGCAGGCTCTCCAGCTCGAACGCCAGCGCGCCGCGATCGCGGCCGGCGGTCACCAGCGAGAACAGGCCGAAGTGCGGCGAGAACCCGGGCGTGTCGAACGGCTGCAGGCGGAGCTGGCGCGATCGCGCGCACAGCTTGATCGTGCCGGGCTCGCCGGCGCGGCGGCGGCGCGCGCACTCGAGCGCCTGGACGGTGGTGGGATCGGCCAGCACCTCGGCGTTGCGTACAGTCGCCAGGCAGTTGTTCTGATCGATCGCGCCGAGCACTACGTTCAGCCCGAGCGGCGCGACCGGGGCCAGCTCGACCGCCTCGAACGCGGCGGCGCACTCGAACGCCAGCCGCTCGACGCCGGCGAGCAGGCGCGGATTCACCGTCGAGGGTTGCACCATCGCGGCGCGCTCGTACTGCGCGAGCAGCTCGGCCGGCAGGCGGCGCGCGCTGCGCTCGCGGTAGACGTGCAACATCAGCGACTGTAGATCGGTCGGGGGAAGGCGCCGGGCCAGCCCGTCGACGACCTCGTCGCCGGCGAGCGCGCGGGCGATACGCGAGACGATCGGAGGCTTGGGATCCACGCTCGATCACTATCACGAAATCGCGCTAAGCTCGTAGCGTGCGCCGCTTGATCATCGCGCTGCTGCTCGTCGCTGCCGTGCCGGCGCGCGCGTCGACGGTCGAGCTGTACACGATGGGGCCGGGCGACGATCTGTTCAGCGCGTTCGGCCATGCGGCGATCTGCGTGCACGACGCGCGCTCGCCCGAGGGGCGCTGCTACAACTACGGCACGGCCGATTTTCGCACGCCGCTGCCGCTCACCTGGAACTTCATTCGCGGCCGCGCGCTGTTCTGGGTGTCGGTGATCGATCTGCCGCGCCTGCTCGAGTTCTACCAACAGGAGGGCCGCAGCGTGTGGCGACAGACGCTGACGCTGCCGCCCGTGGAGAGCGACGCGCTGGCCGTCGCGCTCGAGGCGTCCACCGACGAGCGCGTCAAGTATTACCGCTACCACCACTTCGACGACAACTGCACCACGCGCATCCGCGATCTGCTCGATCGCGCGACCGGCGGCAAGCTGCGCCGCGATCCGGTGTCGCGCGGGCGCAGCTTTCGCGAATGGGCGCGCGACGGGTTCGCCGGCTCGTGGCCGATGCTGGTGGTGACCGAGCTGCTGCTCGGGCGCTCGGCCGATCGCGTGACCGACAGCTGGAGCGCCATGTTCCTGCCGTCCGAGATGCGCGCGGAGGTGGCGCAGCGCCTCGGCGTGCAACCCGTGCAGGTGGTGCGCGGCAGGTTCGGACCGCCCGCCGGATCGCCCGCGCTGGGCAGCATCGCGCTCGCGCTCATCGGCGCGCTGCTCGCGCTCTCGATCGTCGCCGGCGCGCGCCTGGGCCGTCGCTCGCTCACCACCGCGCTGTCGATCACCGGCGCGCTCCTCGGCCTGCTCGCGCTGCTGCTCGACCTGCTCGCGCTGCTCTCGACCTTCCCCGAGCTCACCCGCAACGAGTCGCTACTGATCTTCTGGCCCACCGACTTCGCGCTCCCCTTCCTCTCCCGCGACCACCTCCGCCCCTACACAACCCTCCGCCTGGCCGCGATCGCGCTGATCGCCCTCGCGCACCTCTTCGCGCTCCGCCAACCGCTCGCCCCGCTCTTCCTGGCCGCGCTTCCGCTCCTCGCCGCCCGCCTCGCAAACGCGCGCCTCGCAAAGGGACGGTCTTAAGTTCTTAAGTTGTTCGCTTGAAATGATGTAGGAATTCCGGGTCCCCTGACTGCGTTAGCTGCCGGGTTCGTCGCGGGTGTGGTCGACGGCGTTGTGGACGGTCTTTTCGAACTCGCGGTCGGGGACGCGTTTGTCGTCGGTGGGCTTGCCGCCGTCGCGACGCACGCGGTCGTCCGTTGGCGGCACGGCGGGTTTTCGGGGCAGATCGGCCATGAGGAGAGCATGCGGCCCCGGGCGGAGGCGGCAAGTGGCGGGCGTCACCCCGGGAAGGAACGATTCGGCGGGCCTGGAGACAATGGCCGATGACATCCTGGGCTGGGCTCGATCGTGGGGATGATCGTCTCCGACGGCATGGGATCCTCCGCGCGTTCGTGATTGACTAGGCCGGCATGGCGCTGCACCTGGTGCTGGTCGAGCCGGAGATCCACTGGAACACGGGCAACCTCGGACGCACCGCGCTGGCGGTCGGGGCCGAGCTGCATCTCGTCGAGCCGCTCGGCTTTTCGCTCGACGACAAGCACGTGCGGCGCGCCGGGCTCGACTACTGGCCGCGCGTGCGGCTGCGCGTGTGGCCCGACTGGCCCAGCTTTCAGCGCGAGCTGCCGTCGCTGGGCGCGCCGTTCGTGTTCAGCGCCGCCGCGCCGCGCGACTACTGGGACGTGCGCTATCCGGACGACACCGTGCTGATCTTCGGCAAGGAGAGCGTGGGCCTGCCGCCAGCGCTGTTGGCCGAGCACGCCGGCTCCGCGCTGCGCATCCCGATGCTCGATCCCGCGCTGCGCTCGCTCAACCTCTCGACCTCCGCGGCGCTGGTGGCCTACGAGGTGGTGCGCCAGCGCCGCCCGGCGTGAGACCTCAGAGCAGCGTTACGCCGTCCTCGCGCGCGAGTCGCCTATCGAAGGTCAACAGCTCGGCGCGTGGCCGCTACTTCAGCGCAGCCTCGATCGCGTCGGTGAGCTCCTTGGAGTCGGGCGTGACCTTCGACGGGAACGCCTTGATCGGCTGGCCGTCCTTGCCGACCAGATACTTGTGGAAGTTCCACTTGGGCTCGCCGAGGTTCGCGGTGACCAGCTTGTACACCGGCGACTGCCCGGCGCCCTTGGTCGCGACCTTCTCGAACATGGGGAACTGGACGCCGTAGTTCTTCTTGCAGAAGGTCTGGATCTGCTCGGAGGTGCCCGGCTCCTGCTTGCCGAAGTCGTTCGACGGGAAGCCGAGCACCACCAGCCCACGATCCTTGTACTTCTCGTACAGCTTCTCGAGTCCGGTGTACTGCGGCGTAAAGCCGCACTCGGACGCGGTGTTGACCACCAGCGCGACCTTGCCCTTGTAGGCGGCGAGCGGCTGGGGCTGACCGGCGAGCGTGTTGACCGTGAGCTCGTACAGCGACATGGGTGGCTCCTTGGCGAAGAGTGGGGCGGCGAGCGCGAGCGTGAAGAGCAGCGCAGTCCGGCGAAGTTGCATGGGAGATACGATGCCTGCGCTGCGATTTTCTGGCAAGGTGTGCAGATGCCGAAGCTGCTCGCGTTGGTGCTCGCGCTCTCAGGATGTGCGACGGTGGTGCGCTTTCAGCCCGACCTCAAGGACGGCTTTCATCGTGAGGCAGGCGCGCCATACTTCGTCTACGTGCCGAGCGATTGGTCGGCCGACAAGAGCCCGCCGCTGATCGTCTATCTGCACGGCGGAGCGGAGCGCGGCGCCGACGGGATCTTGCCGACGCAGGTGGGTTTGGGCCCGGTGGTGCAGGCCAGCCACGGAGCGTTTCCCTTCGTGGTGATCTTTCCGCAGGCGCCCGACGGCAGCTACTGGGGCATGCCCGACAACAACGCGCGCGTGCTCAAGGCGATCGACGAGACGGTCGCGCGCTATCACGTCGATCCGCACCGCATCTACCTCACGGGAAATTCGCTCGGCGGCTTCGGCTCGTGGTTCATGGGCGCGCTGTACGCCGATCGGTTCGCCGCGCTGGTGCCGATCTGCGGCGGGGTGCGCGGGCGCGCGCCCAAGGGTGCGCCGTTCGCGCAGTACGCCGACGGGCCCGAGCGCGTGCGCGAGGTGGTCAAGCGAATCGGCAAGACGCCGGTGTGGGCGTTCCACGGCGCGGCCGATTGGCTGGTGCCGGTCGCCTACTCGCGCGAGCTGGTGCAGGCGCTGAAAGACGCCGGCGGCAACGTGCACTACACCGAATTCGCCGGCGTCGGCCACGCCAGCTGGGTGCCCGCGTACGCCGATCCCGCGCTGTTCACCTGGCTCGCCGAGCAGCGCAAAGAGTAGTCAGCCCATTCGCGAGACGAGGTCGAACAGATCGCCCGCGTCGAGCACCATCGTCTGCACCGAGCCGAACTGGATGCGATCCTGGCAGTCGACCGGCGTCGGCTTCTCGGCGGCGATGGCCATGCCGTTCACCGACGTGCCGTTGCGCGACTTGAGATCGACCACGCTCAGCCCGCTGCCGGCCGGCCTGAGGTGCGCGTGCACCTTGGACACCGACGGGTGCTTGAAGACGATGTCGCAGGTGCGCGAGCGGCCCACCGAGATCGGCTCGTCGTTCTCCGCCGCCTTGATCACGTTCCGGATCTCGAAGTTGCGGCTGGCCAGACGGCGGCGCGGGTTGGGCGCTTCGGTGACCTTGGTCTGCAACATGGTTTGCAGCTCGACGTTATCCTCGGTCGACAGCAGATAAAAGCCGACGAAGCGCGCGACGAACTTGCGCTCGCCGAGCGAACGCGCCTGCTCCACCCATTCTGCAAAGGACGAGGGCATGGCGGGACAGAGCGTACACGTCAGCGCGCTTGCAGGCGAGCGGCAATCGCCGCGGCGATCGCGTGGGCGGCGCGCGCATCCGGATGGCGATCGCCCGGGAGCCGCCAGCCCTCTTCCAACGCGACCGGAAGGTAGGTCAGCCCCGCGTCGTCGAGCACGCGGCGGCGCAGCGCGAGCTCGGCGCCGGTCTCCGCACCGAAATGCGGCACGACGATCAGCGATCGTGCGCCGCGCTCGTGGGCCGCGCGCTCGGTGACGCGCAACACCTCACGCGTCATGGCGACGCCGCGATCGATCGCCGCGGTCGATCGATAGGGAAGGAGCCTGCGCGCGAGCGCCCAGAGTTGCAGGCCGTGCTGCGGAGGGAGCGGCGCGAGATCGGGACCGAGGTGCGGGCGATCTTCGTCGAGGTTGCGATCGAAGATCGCGGGCATGAACAAGCTCACCACCGCCACCGGCTTGGCAAAGCGCGGCAGCTCGTCGTGAAGTCGCAGCCAGGCTTGATCGTTGGCGAAGCCGTGCACCGCCAGGTTCGCGCTCTGCGTACCGGTGAGCGCCTCGACCTGCCCGGGCACGCTCTCGGCCCAGGTGAGCCCGTGGCCGACGACCATCGATTCGCCGGTGAACAGCAGCGTCGGGCGCGCGGGATCGATCGGCTCGGCGGCGCTGCGCACGCGCTCGCCGAACGCGTCGAAGGCGTACTCGATCGCGCCGGCGTGGCCCGTGCGCGAGGGAACAAAGCGCCAGCCGAGCCGCGCGTCCGGCTGGCGCAACGGCTCCTCGAGGGCCGGGCGTTCCTGCGCCGCGTGCCGGTGCGCGCGCGACAACACCCATTCGCACAGCCCGAGCGCGACCACCACCGCGAGCGCGCCGCGCAAGAGCGCGCCCAACGCGACGCGCGATCGCGCGATCCGGATCAGCGCCGCGCCGAGCAGCGCCGCCGCCACGCGCACCACGGTCGCGGTGATCAGGACCGTGCGGCGCGGCTCCAGGAACGAGGGCAGCACGTGGCGATCGAGCCACTCGCCGGTCGCCAACAGCGCGCCTGTCAGGAGCGTCACACCGACGAGCGCGACGATGGCGCGCGCGACCTCGCGAGCGGTGGATTTACTCTCCGGCAATCATGCTATTGTGCCTCGAATGCTGGGCCCGCTCCACCGCTGGATCTGGCGCGATCCGCACCGGCGGGCGCGCAAGCTCCTGCGTTTCGCCGAGACCGAAGCGGACGGCGGACGCGATCTGTCGCGCGCGGCCGAGCTCACGCACGATCCACTGTTGCGCCGGCTCTACCTGCGGCACGCCAGCGACGAGCAGCGTCACGCCGAGCTGTTCCGCGAGCGCGGCGGCGCGATCCTGCGTGCGCTGCCGCCGGCGTCCAAGCCGGGCTTCGACGCCAACTGGTTCGCGCCGGGCGAGCGCGGGCTCGACGATCTGCACGTCGCCGACCAGGGCGAGGACGCGCTGCTCGCGTTCTTGCACCTCTCGGAAAAAACGGCGGCGCAGCGCTTCGCGTTGTATCGGGCCGTGCTCGCGCACGATCCCGAGACCCAGGTGGTCTTCGACGAGATCCTCAAGGACGAGGCCTTTCACATGAACTACACGTACTCGCAGCTCACCCGCGTCGCGCCGAAAAAACATGGGCGGCAGCTGTGGTGGGCGCGCCTCGGCCGGCTGTGGAAGGCGTACCTGCGGCTGGCCGCTGCGCTCGCCGGCGTGATCGGCGGGCTGGTGCTCACCGTGCAGTACTTCGTGCTCCTGCCGCTGTTCGCCGCGCTCGCCAAGCGCGCAGAGCGGCGCGAGTTGCCCGGCTGGAGCGCGATCGATCCCAAGCGCAACCGCTCGCTGAAGAGCCAGTACTGAGATGAAGATCCTCGGCATCTCCGCGCACTATCACGACTCGGCGGCGGCGCTGGTGATCGACGGGCTGCCGGTGTGCGCGGTGCAGGAGGAGCGGCTGTCGCGGCGCAAGAACGACGCGGCGTTTCCGCTGCTGGCGATCGAGTGGTGCCTGGAGCGCGCCGGGCTCGAGCCGGACGCGCTCGACGCGGTGGTGTTCTACGAGCGGCCGCTGCTCAAGTTCGATCGCATCTTGACCTGCGCGCTGCGCGCGTTTCCCCGCTCATGGCGCGCGTTTCCCCGCGCGATGAAGAGCTCGCTGGGCGAAAAGATCTGGGTGCGCGGGATCATCTCGTCGCACCTGGGCGTGCCGGCGCGCAAGATCTTGTTCACCGAGCACCACCAGTCGCACGCGGCGGCGGCGTTCCTCACCGCGCCCACCCGCTCGGCGGCGATCTTGACCGCGGACGGCGTGGGCGAGTGGGCCACGCTGTCGGTCGGGCGTGGCGAGCGGCGCGCCGACGGCTCTACCTCGATCGAGCTGGTGCGCGAGATCCGCTTTCCGCATTCGCTGGGGATGCTCTATTCGACCTTCACCGCGTTCCTCGGCTTCGCCGTCAACGAGGGCGAGTACAAGGTGATGGGGCTGGCCTCGTACGGGCGGCCGACGATGATCGATCAGGTGCGCAAGCTGATCCGCACCACCGCCGACGGCGCGTTCACGCTCGATCTCGACTACTTCGAGTATCACTCGAGCGCGGCGCGCTCGTACTCGTCGCGCTTCGTCGAGCTGTTCGGGCAGCCGCGCAACGCGTACGAGCCGATCGACCTCGAGACCGCCGCGGGGCGCCACTACGCCGACGTCGCCGCCAGCGTGCAGCGCGTGCTCGAGGACCAACTGGTGGAGCTGACCCGCGCGCTGCACGCCGAGACCGGGCTGCCCGATCTGTGCTTCGGCGGCGGCGTGGCGCTCAACGGTTGCGCCAACGCGCGCATCCTCGCCGAGTCGGGCTTTGCGCGGCTGTTCGTGCCGCCGGCGCCGGGCGACGCGGGCTGCGCGCTCGGCGCGGCGCTCTACGCCGACCGCATCCACTTCGGCAATCCGGATCGCGCGATGCCAGACCATCCGTTCTGGGGTCCCGAGGTCGATCCGGCCGAGCTCGAGCGGGTCGCGCGCGAAGACGGGCTGCCGGTCGAAGCGATCGACGAGCGCGCGTTGATCGATCGCATCGCCGACGAGCTGGCTGCCGAGCGGGTGGTGGGGTGGATGGACGGCGCGGCCGAGCTGGGCCCGCGCGCGCTCGGTCACCGCAGCATCCTCGCCGCGCCGCACGCGGTGGCGATGCGCGATCGGCTCAACCGCGACATCAAGTACCGCGAGGAGTTCCGCCCGTTCGCGCCGGTGGTCACCGCCGAAGCCGCCGACCGCTACTTCGAGCTGCCGGCGGGCGGCGCGCAGCTGGCGCGCTTCATGTCGGGCGTGTTCCCGGTGAGGCCGCAGTGGCGCGCGCGGCTGGCGGCGGTGACGCACGTCGACGGCACCGCGCGGGTGCAGGTGCTCGACCTGAAGACCGCGCCGCGCCTGCACGCGCTACTCGAGGCCTACGGCCGGCGCAGCGGGATCCCGGTGCTGCTCAACACCTCGTTCAACCTGGCCGGTGAGCCGATCGTCACGCGCGCGGTCGAGGGCTATTCGACATTCCGGCGCAGCGGCATCGACGTGTTGGTCGCCGGCCGCACGCTGGTGACCAAACGCGCCGCGGTCGCGCTGGTGGTTGGCTGCGAGGAGGAGGTCGCGTGATCAAGCGGCGGGGCAAGCTCAAGCGCGGGCTGATCGTGTTCGGCAGCGCCGCGGGCTCGACGGCGGAGCTGGCGCGCGGGCTGTGGCGCTCGGGCTCGAGCAAGCGCTGGCTGGTGCCGCTGGTGATCTTCCTGTGCGTCACCGGCCTGGTGCTGATCGTCGGCGCCAGCGTCGAGGCGCTCGCGCCGTTTATCTACTCGATCTTCTAATGACTTCTAATGGGCTCGTGATCGACGCGTTCGCCGAGCTGCTCGCCTGTCCCGCCTGCGCCGGCGCGCTCGACGGCGAGCTCGCGTGTGGCTGCGGCGCGCGCTACCAGGCGCCGGGCGGAATCGCCGAGCTGCGCCTGCCCTCGGACGAACGCACCGACGTGGTGCGCAAGTTCTACCAGGCGGCGCCGTTTCCCGGCTATCCGCCGCGCGACAGCCTGGCCGGACTGCGCGCGCGCGCGGAGCGCAGCGAGTTCGCGCGGCTGCTCGACCAGGCGATCCCCGGCGACGCGCGCATCGTCGAGCTGGGCTGCGGCACCGGGCAGATGAGCCTGTACCTGGCGCGCGCGGATCGCGTGGTGATCGGCGCGGATCTGACGCGCGCCTCGCTCGAGCTGGGCGCGGCCGCGGCGCGGCGCTTCGGCTTGCGCGGCGTGCGCTTCGTCGAGACCGATCTGCGCCAGCCCGGCCTGCGCGCGGGCGCGTTCGACGTGGTCTACTCCTCGGGCGTGCTGCACCACACGCCGGATCCGCGCGCGTCGTTCGCGCACCTGGCGCGGCTGGCCAGGCCGGGCGGCCTGATCGTGCTCGGCCTGTACAACGCGTTCGCGCGCCTCCCGCTGCGGCTGCGGCGCCTGGTCGCGCGGCTGTCGGGCTATCGGCTGATCCCGTTCGATCCGGTGCTGCGCGATCGCCAGAGTGAGCCGGCGCGACGTGACGCCTGGCTGCGCGATCAGTACCAACATCCCGAAGAGCATCGCCACACGCTCGCCGAGGTGCAGGGCTGGTTCGGCGAGAACGGCGTCGATTACGTGCGCGCCTATCCCAGCGCGCTCGTCGGTGGCGACCACGCGGAGCTGTTCGAGCCGGCCGGGGACAACTGGCGGCTCGAGGGCTGGCTCGCGCAGCTCGGCTGGATCCGCGCGCTCGGCCACGAAGGCGGGCTGTTCGTCACCATCGGCAGGCGCGCCGCATGAGCGACCAGTTCCTCGACGAGTGGCACGCGCGACTGGCGGACGCGCTGCACGACGGGCTGGCGTTCCTCGCCGGCTGCGACGCGCACCCGTTCCCCGACGGCGTCCTGCACGACTGGGTGCGGCAGCTGTGCACCTTCCACTTCGAGCCGCGCGACGTCGCGCCGATCGCCGCGCTGATCCGCAAGCGCGATCCGCACCTGCAAGAGGCCGGCGTGGAGCTCGCTACCGCGGCGCTCTCACACGTCGACGCCGGGACCGCGATCGGTGACGCGGTGGCCGAGTTGCTGCGCGCGCAGCCGGTCGACGACTGGGTGCTGCTGGCGGTGGTCGGCCTGTTGCAGCACTTCGAGCTGACCGCGGTGTATCGCGAGGTCGTCAAGCTGGCGCCGCGCACCCGCCCGCGCGGAATGACCGGCATCATGCGCAACCGCCACATCGATCCGTACCGCGAGCTCGACCAGCTCTACGAGCAGAACGCGATCCAGACGCTCGTTCCTCAGGAGCGCGACCTGTGCTACCTGCCGCTCCTCGAAGCGCGCCTCGGCACCCGCGGCTGGGCCGCGACCCAACGCCGCATCCTCGAGCAGATGGGCTTCGACCCCGACGAGCACCTGAAGCTGCTGCGCCGCTAGTCTAGCTGGCGATCGCTTCGGCGAACGCGTCGATCGCTTTCAAGAAGCGCTGGGGCGCGCTCCTGGCGAGCAGGGTCCGTTTGAACTCTTCGTCAGCCTTGGCCCGGGCGAGCTCGCGGATCGCTTGCAGCAGATCCTGCGCCGCCCGTTCCACTCGTTGTTTGCGGTGAGCGTCCATGAATCAAGCATACTGAACAAGTGAGCAGTAGTCAAGGATTGTCCGCCGCCCCACACTGCGCGCCATGGGTCAGTTGTTGAATACGTCTCCTTATTTCGTCGTGAACGAGGTCCTGGTCACCGCGCGCTGGTATCGCGACAGCCTGGGCTTTCAGTTCTCGACCTGGGGCGATCCGGTCGACTTCGCGGTGGTGTTCCGCGACGGCGTGGAGATCATGCTGCGCGGGGGCAAGGCGCCGTTCGAGCCGCGCTCCAACCGGCGCGCCGATCCGCTGGCGCTCGATGCGTATGTGCGCGTCGGCGACGTCGACGGGCTGGCCGCCGAGCTCACCGGCCGCGGCGTGGCGCTGACCAGCGCACCGGTCACGCGCTTTTACAAGATGCGCGAGCTGGAGGTCACCGATCCCAACGGATACGTGATCTGCTTCGCGCAAGACATGACCTGATCCGCCCGCGCTAGGGTTTGGGGTGCGCCGCGAGGAAGGTCCACACCGCTTCGGGGAAGGCGGGCGTGGCGAGCATGGGGACGTGCATGCCGCCCTGGATGGTCCACAGCTCGACGTCCGAGCCGGTGCAGCCGGCGTAGCGCTCCACCTTGGTCTCGGCGCCGGCGAGCATGGTCTCGAGGTCGAGCGTGGTGCCGGTGTCGGTCAGGCTGCCGGTGCAGCCGTTCTTCGTCGCCCAGTCGGCGACGGTCACGTGCGCCGACGGGTAGAAGGTGTCGCCGGTGTATTTGATGGTGGTGTCGGCGTCGCCGTGGATCTGCACCACCGAGACCTTCTCCGACGGCATGCACTTCGTCGCATCCAACCACTGCGCGCCCGCCAGGCTGACGATCGCCGCCACGCGCGGCGCCATGTCGCAGGCGAAGCGGTGCGCCATGAAGCCGCCGTTGGAGTGGCCGACCACGAACACCCGCTTGGCGTCGAGGTTGTAGCGCGCGGCCACGTCGTCGATGATGGCGTCCAGGTAGCCGACGTCGTCTTCCGGCATGCCGTAGAGGTTGCAGCACGCGTCGGTGGCGTCCCAGAACCGCTTGCCCATGCTGTCGACCGTGCCGTCGGGCGCGGCGTAGAGAAACGTCTTCTCATCCGAGAGCGCGAACAGGCCGAAGTAGGCGTTGTAGATGGCGCCGGTCGCGCCGTAGCCGTGCAGCAGGATCACCAGCGGCGTCGCCTTGGTCGGATCGTAGCCGGTCGGCACGTGCAGATCGTACGGACGCGCGGCGATGATCGCATTGAGCGCCAGATCCGGAGCGGTGCCGAGATCGGCCGGCCCGCCGGCCAGATCTTGCGGCGTTTGGGTGGGACTGTTCGAGCAGCCGATCGTGAACATCAGGGCAACCAGGATTTTCCGCATCTGGGCGGACCATACACCAGTCGCGGTCACATGATGGAGGGCCGCAGCACCGGCGCGGTCGCCGTCTCCTGGAACGCGCGCTCCTCGGCCATGTGGTGATACTGCGCGGCCGACTCCTGCTCCTGCGCCGCGCGACGGTAGTCACGCCGGGCGGCGAATTGCTCGGCCCGCTGGTCGTGCATCCGCGCCAGGCGCTCCGCGTCGATCGAGCTCATGCAACCGCTCGCACCCAGGGCGAGCAAGCCCACGGTCACCATCCACTTGCGCATACGGCCTCCTCTTTAGGATCCGCTGCAAGATCGCGTCCGGCCTAGCGGGCGGTGATGGTGGCGTCGGAGCGAGGGATGGATTGCGAGGGGAGGGTGCCGACGACTGCGCCTGCGACCGCGCCGCCGGCAACGGCGACGCCGATGAGGGTCCACAGCCACCACTTCTTGTAGACCGGCGTGCTCTTGGACGACTGGGCGGATTCCTTCAGGCTCTTGCGCAAGCCCAGCGTCGATAGCAGGTTGGCGGCCGCCTGATCGATCGCGCTAGCCTGGTCGACTGCGCTGGCGATCGCGGTCGCGCTGGCCACCACTTCGCCGGTCGCGGCGTGCACCGCGCGCAGATCGAGGCGCACCTTGCCGGGCAGGCGGGTCAGGGTGCCGAGCACCAGCGCGTCGGCGTTGGCCTCCTTGGCGTTGGCGGTCGCTGCGGTGCGCACCGGCGCGGTGCCGTTGCGCTCGAGCGCGCTCTTGAGATCGCTCGCGGCGCTCTTCTCGACGGTGCCTGTGGCGTCCTTGAGCTCGCCGACCGCGAGCGAGTGGACCTCGACCGTCTGCGTCGCGCCTTGCTTGACCACCAACTTCGAGGACGCCTGGATGTAACGCTTGAAGTCTTCGATCGACGGCTTGCCCGACGCCAGTTGCTCCTTCTCGATCTTCGACGGCTCGACCTTGAGCGCCGCCGCCACCTGCTTGACCAGCTTGTTCTCCGCCTCGAACAGCTCGTCCTTCTTTCCCTCGACGGTGTAGGTCTGCAGCACCTGCGAGGTGGACACGTCGACCAGCCGCCCGTCGATGCGCAGGTAGCTGCCCTGCACCTGGTACGAGCCGACGAACAAGATCGACGCGCCGGCCAGCTTGCCCAGCTTGACCGCCTCGGCCTCGTTGAACATCTCGGTGAGCTGGCGCTCCTGCATCAGCTTCTCGACCTGCTGGCGCTCGACGAGGAACAGCCCGACCTTCTTCAAGTCGGTGGTGAGCGCCTCGGCGATCCCCACGCCGAGCCACTGATCCTCGGGCCGCTCGGCCACGTTCTTGAGCGGCAGGATGGCCACCGTCGCCGCGGTGCTCTCCCACTGCTTCTGCATATCCTTGAACTTCTCCGCCGCCTTGGGATCCTCGCGCAACAGCTTCTCGTAGGCGGCCTTGGCCTCCTGCGCCTTGCCCTGCGACGACAACATGCGGATGCGCGACTGGGTCTCGAGCGACGCCACCGACGGCGTCTTGGCGGCGAAGAAGTCCACCTTCTCCTTCGACGTGACCGCCGCGTAGTCGCTCACCAGATCGAGCGCCAGCTTGCGCTCGACGTCGAAGATCTGACTGAGCGCGCCCTGCGCCGAGCCGGTCTTGATCACCTTGGTCGAGCCCACCTCGAGCACGCGCCCGTCGAGCCGGATCTGATCGCCGCTCTTGGTGAAGCCGCCGACCAGGATCGCGTCCGCGCCCAGGAGCTTGCCCACCTTCGACGCGTCCTTGGCGTCGGTGAAGCCGAGCTCTTGCAGCTTCTGCTCCTGGAACGCCTTCTGCACCTGCGTGCGCTCGATGATGGTCAGCGATCCGAGGTGCGCCAGATCGGAGATCAGCGCCTCGGGGACGCCGTTGCGCATCCAGTCGAGCGTCTTGTCGCCGCTGTTGTTGTCGAAGGTGACCACCGCGATGGTGTGCTTCGACGACGACGCCGCGGCGGTCGCCTTCTCGCCGACCTCGCGGATTCGCGCCAGCGCGGCGGCCTGGCGCGTGGTGTCGCCCTCCTTGCCGTAGATGCGCGCGAGCGTGGCCAGCGCCTCGACCTGGTTGGGGGCGATCTCGAGCGCGCGGTTGGCGGCGTTCTTGGCGCCCGCCGCATCGCCGCCGGTCTCGAGCGCCTTGGCCAAGAGCAGCCACGCGTCGAGGTAGTTGGGCGCGAGATTGGTGGCGGCCTGGAGCGCCGGGATGGCGCGCTTGCCGTCCTTGCGCTCGACCAGCAGCATGCCGCGCAACATCCAGCCCACCGCGGTGAGCGGCTTGTCCGGGATCACCTTCCACGCGCCCTCGCCGTTGCCGGTGGCGCGCCGCAGCGACGCCAGGTTGGTGGCCGCCGCGTCCCCCGCCACGCCCTTCTCCGCGATCAGCTTGGCCAGCCGACCATCGGCCTCGGCCGCCTTGCCGAGCTGCGCCCACGACATCGCATCGCCGACCTCGGAGAGCGGGTCCGCGCCGTTGAACTCGAAGGTCTCCTGTGCGGTGGCCGCGTCGCCCTGCTCGAGGATCACCACGCCGAGGCCATAGCGCGCCTCGAGGTGCTTGGGATCGACCTCGGTCGCCTTCTTCAGATCGGCGTGCGCCGCGTCGAGCATGCCGGCGCGCAGATACGCCAGGCCGCGCACGTAGAGCGCGTCGGCGCGGGTGGCCTGACGCAGCGCCGCGACAGCCCCGTCGTGATCGCCGCGCTCGAGCTTGTACCAGGCGAGCCGCGTGCGCGCGCCCGCCTCGTCGAGCGCATCGGAGAGCTGGCCCGACGGCGCGCGCATCGGCAGGACGCGCAGCGGCCGCCCGAGCCGCGCGTACGACGGATCGACCGCCGGCCGCGCCGCCTCGCCGCCCACCACGTGGCCGAACGCCAGCTCCGCACGGTTGCGATCGCCGGCGCGCTCGGAGGCGACGCCGAGCAGATAGTTCGCCTCTTTGTTGCCCGGATCGGCGGCGAGGATCGACAGCGGCCCGATCGCGTCGCCGGCGCGCCCGGTCGCGAACAGCGCGCGCACCAGGCCCATGCCCGCGTCGGGATTGCTCGGATCGCCGAGGAACGCGTTGCCGAACGCGTCGCGCGCGGTCTCCCAATCCTTGCGCGCGGCGGCGAGCTGCCCGAGCGCGATCAACGCCGGCGCGTCGGACGGCGGCAGCGCGGCCAACTTGAGCTCCCTGAACGCGCCCTCCTTGTCGCCGGTCTGCAGCTTGGAGAGGCCCAGGTAGCGGCGCGCCGACGGGAACGCCTGCATCACCTCGGGCGTGAGCGTGGCCACCACCTTCTTGTGATCGTTCTTGAGGAACGCCGCCATCGCGCCCACCGCCTTGACCGCGTTGGCGAGCGCCTTGTCTTCGCTCGCCTTGGCCAGCTTGTCGTCGACGTTGGCGTCGCCCTTCTGCACCGACTTCGCCGCGCTCTCGAGCGCCTGCGCCGCCGCCGAGACCGCCGCCGCGGTCTCCTTCTTCTTCTTGGTCTCGATCTTGGCGGCTTCCGCGCGCTCCTTTTCCCGGGCGTGCGCCGCCGCGTTTGCTTCCTTGCCCTTGGTCGCCGCGCCGACGCGCGCGTCCTCTTCCGCCGCGACCTTGCGCGCCGCGGCGGCCGCCTTCTCCTTGGCGGCCCGCGCCTCCTCGGCGACCTTGGCCAGCCGCGCCTCGGCCTCCTTGACCTTCTGCTCGGCGCGTTCCAGCTCCTTGATGGCTTTGTCCTGGGTGGCCTCGGCCGTCTTGGTCTGCGCCTTCTCCTCGGCCAGCCGCCGCGCCTTGACCGGCGCGAGCTGCCTTTGCACGTCGTCGAGCAGATCGGCACGCGCGCTGGCCGCCCATCCGAGCAGTGAGGCCACGATCATCCGTCGCATTGTGGTCGTCATGATCATCACTCCCGTTTGCAGTCTGCGCTGCAGCCGTCTCCGGACACCGTGTTGCCGTCATCGCACTCTTCGACCACCGACGCCTGGCAGCTCCCGCTCGCCGCGCCCGCGAACAGCTGCAAGATGCCGTCGCCGCAGCGCGCGCAGGTGCACGCGTTGGTGCAGCTGTCGCGATCTTCGCGATTGCCGTCGTCGCACAGCTCGCCGGCATCGACCGTCCCGTCGCCGCAGCGCGCGTCCGCCACCGGCACCAGCTCGAGCGCGAGCTGCAAGATCTCGGCGTGGCCCGGCGTGACGCTCACCCGCCCGGTGGCCACCACGCGGCCGCCCTCGGAGGCCTGCACCCCGACCTCGACCGACTTGTCCGGCGGCGAGCTCACCAGCACGCGGAACGGGCTGGCCATCGGACCGCTCCCGCCCGGCGCCTTGAAGGTCATCGACGCCGGCGCGCCGCCCGCCACCGAGGTCTGCACCACGAGCATGTCGACGGTGAGCCCGGGGTCCCACGCCGACGCCACCAGCACGCCGGTCGATCCGCCGCACGACAGCGGCAGCGCCGCACAGATCAAGATCGCCACGCTTCTGATCGATATTCTCATCGCAGCCTCCGGCGCCTGCGCGCCCACCAACCGAGCATCCCCAGCAAGAACAAGAGCGTCGCTGAGCTTCCGTTCGCGCGCCCGCCGCCTACGTCGCAGCTGCATCCCGTGCCCGCGGTGCCGCCCACGCTGGGCAGCGCGCCGAGATCCGAGCCTGCCCCGTCGACCGGCGTGCCGTGGCAGCGCCCGTCCGGCCCGCACGTGTCGTCGCGCGTGCGCGCATCGCCGTCGTCGCAGGCGATCCCCGGCGTGGGCGGATAGACGCACGCGCCCGCGGTGCAGGTGCCGGCCGTGGTGGCGCACTGCGGATCGGGCGGCGTGTCGCAGGTGATCGAGCTGCCCTGGCAGCCGCCGCCGGCGCGGCAGGTGTCGCCGCTGGTGCAGCCATCGCCGTCGTCGCAGTGCGTGCCGACCGCCTTGGGCACGGTCGGCGAGCACTGCCCCGTCGCTGCCTCGCACGAGCTGGTCGAGCAGGCGGTCTCGCCCGGGCACACCTTCTTCTGCCCGCCGCACACGCCCTGCGTGCAGGTGTCGGTGTCGGTGCACAGGTTGCCGTCGTCGCAGCTCGCGCCGTCGCTCTTGATCGGCGTGGAGCACGCGCCGGTCGCGGAGTTGCACGTGCCGGCGTCGTGGCACTGATCGAGCGCGCTGCAGGTGATCGTGCCGGTCGGCGCGCCGCACACGCCGGTCTGGCAGCTCTCGCCCGTCGTGCAGCGATCGCCGTCGTCGCACGCGGAGCCGTTGGTGAGCATCGGGTTCGAGCACGCGCCGCTGAGCGGATCGCACTGGCCCGCCGCGTGGCACTGATCGAGCGCGTTGCACACCGCCGCTGTGCCGCCCGAGCAGAAGCCCATGGTGCAGCTCTCGCCGCTGACGCACAGGTTGCCGGTGGTGCACGCGGCGCCGTCCAGCTTGTCGGGGTTCGAGCACATGCCGGTCGCCGGGTTGCACATGCCCGCGTCGTGGCACTGATCGAACGCCATGCAGGTGACGACGGTGGCCGGCGTGCACGTGCCGTTCTGGCAGGTCTCGCCGCCGGTGCACAGGCTGCCGTCGTTGCACGCGAGCCCGTTCATCGCCGGCGGATTCACGCACAGGCCGGTGGCGGGGTTGCACGCGCCTACCAGGTGACACTGATCGAGCTGGGTGCAGGTGATCGGCGCGCCCGCGCACGCGCCGGCGGGTCCGCAGGTGTCGTTGGTGGTGCAGGGGTTGCTGTCGTCGCAGCCCACACCCATCGGTTTGACCGGGTTCGAGCACAGGCCGTTGAGCGAGCTGCACACGCCCGCGTCGTGGCACTGATCGAGCGGCTGGCAGGCCATCGGCGTGCCGCGGCAACCGCCGCCGGTGCACTGATCGTTCAGCGTGCACGGATCGCCGTCGTCGCAGGTGGTGCCGTCGAGCTTCTGCGGGTTCGAGCAGGCGCCGCTCGCCGGATCGCAGGTGCCCGCCACGTGGCACTGATCGAGCGCGCCGCAGCTGACCATGGTGGTGCCCGAGCAAGTGCCGCCGCCGCAGGTGCCCGGCCCGATGCACTTGTTCGCGCCGCCGCCGCACGAGGTTCCGTTGACCGCGGGCATCACGGTGCAGCTCGGGCCGCCGTTGCAGCTGCGCGTCGCGCAGGTATCCGAGGCGCACACCAGGAGCGTGCCCACGCACGTGCCCATGCCGTTGCACTGATCGTTGAAGGTGCACGGCTGCGTGTCGTCGCAGGCGACGCCGGCGGCGTGCGGCGTGACCTGGCAGCTCGCCGAGCCGTCGCACGCGCGCGTGTTGCACGCGTCGTCGGTGCAGGTGATGGCCGTGCCGTGGCACAGGCCGGCGGTGCACTGATCGTTGAAGGTGCACAGATCGCCGTCGTCGCAGGTGGAGCCGTTTCCGATCGGCGGGTTCGAGCACGCGCCGCTCGACGGATCGCAGGTCCCGGCGACGTGGCAGGTGTCGAGCGGCATACAGGTCACCAGCGTCATGCCGCTGCACACGCCGGTCTGGCAGGTGCCGCCCGACAGGCACAGGTTGCCGGTGCCGCCGCACGCGGTGCCGTCGAGGACAGGCGTGACGGTGCAGCTCGCGCTGCCGTTGCAGGCGCGCGTCGCGCAGCTGTCCGAGTTGCACGACAGGGTGGTGCCGACGCACGTGCCCGAGCCGTTGCACAGGTCGTTGAAGGTGCAGGTGTTGCCGTCGTCGCACGCGACGCCGGCGGCGCGCGGCGTGGCCAGGCAGGTCGCGCTGTTGTTGCAGCTGCGCACGGTGCACGCGTCGCTGGTGCAGGTGATCGACGTGCCGCGGCAGCCCGTGGCGGTGCACTGATCGTTGAACGTGCACGGATCGCCGTCGTCGCAGGTGGTGCCGAGCGGCAGCGCGGGGTTCGAGCAGCTGCCGCTGGCGCCGTTGCAAACGCCGGCCGAGTGGCACTGATCGACCGGCTGGCAAACGGTGCCCGAGCCGCCGGTGCACACGCCGGCCTGGCAGGTGTCCGAGGTGGTGCACGCGCTGCCGTCGTTGCACACCGAGCCGTCGAGCTTGGGCGGGTTCGAGCACAGCCCGTTGGCCGCGTTGCACGAGCCGGGGTTGTGGCACTGATCGGTCGCGGGGCAGCTCACCGGCGTCGACACCGAGCAGGCGCCGGCGCCGTCACAGAGATCGTTGGTGGTGCACAGGTTTCCGTCGCTGCACGAGGTGCCCGTGGGCGCCGGCGGGTTGGAGCAGACGCCGCTGGCGGCGTTGCACACGCCGACCACGTGGCAGGCGTCGGCGGCGGTGCACACCACCGGCGAGCCGCCCGAGCACGTGCCCGCCTGGCAGCTGTCGCCCATGGTGCACGCGTTGCCGTCGTCGCAGCCGGCGCCGTTGGCCTTGTTCGGGTTCGAGCACGCGCCGGTCGCCGCGTTGCAGGTGCCGGCGACGTGGCACTGATCGAGCGCGCCGCACACCACCGGATTTCCGCCGGTGCATGTGCCGCCCAGGCAGGTGTCGGTCTGCGTGCACGCTGAGCCGTCATTGCACGCGCTGCCGTTGACCTTCGACGGATTGGTGCACGCGCCGGTCACCGTGTTGCACGTGCCCGGGTCGTGGCACTGATCGAGCGGGGTGCACACGATCCCGTTCGAGCCGGTGCACGTGCCGGCCTGGCAGGAATCGGTCTGCGTGCACGCGTTGCCGTCGTTGCAGGCGGCGCCGTTGCTCTTGTTCGGGTTCGAGCACACGCCGGTCGCGGGCGCGCACGTACCCGGGTCGTGGCACTGATCGAGCGCGCCGCACACCACCGGGTTCGATCCGGCGCACACGCCGGTTTGACAGGTGTCGCTCTGGGTGCACGCGTTGCCGTCGCTGCACGCCGCGCCGTCGGCCTTGTTGGGGTTCGAGCACACGCCGGTCGCGGGTGCGCAGGAGCCCGCCAGGTGGCACTGATCGAGCGCGCCGCAGACGATCGGGTTCGAGCCGGCGCACGTGCCGGCCTGACAGGTGTCGGTCTGCGTGCAGGCGTTGGTGTCGTTGCAGGAGGTCCCGTCCATCTTCGCCGGATTCGAGCACGCGCCGGTCATGGTGTTGCACACGCCGGCGTTGTGGCACTGATCGGGCGCGCCGCAGAGGACCGGATTCGATCCGGTGCACGCGCCGGCCTGGCAGGTGTCGCTCTGCGTGCAGGCGTTCGCGTCGTTGCAGGCGGCGCCGTCGGCCTTGTTCGGATTCGAGCACACGCCGGTGGCGGGCGCGCAGGTGCCCGGAGCGTGGCACTGATCGAGCGCGCTGCAGAGGACCGGGCTCCCGCCGGTGCACACGCCGACCTGGCAGGTATCCGACTGCGTGCAGGCGTTCGTGTCGTCGCACGCGGTGCCGTTGACCTTCGCCGGATTCGAGCACACGCCGGTCGCGGTGTTGCAGACCCCGAGCGTGTGGCACTGATCGGGCGCCGGGCAGACGACCGGATTCGATCCGGCGCACACGCCGGCCTGACAAGTGTCGCTCTGCGAGCAGGCGTTGCCGTCGTTGCACGCCGCGCCGTCGGCCTTGACGGGGTTCGAGCACACGCCGGTCGCGGGCGCGCAGGTGCCCGGATCGTGGCACTGATCGAGCGCGGTGCAGGTGACCGGATTGCCGCCGGTGCACGTGCCGGTCTGGCAGGTGTCGGTCTGCGTGCACGAGTTGCCGTCGCTGCACGCCGAGCCGTTCGACTTGTTCGGATTCGAGCACACGCCGGTGGCGGGCGCGCAGATGCCCGGGTCGTGGCACTGATCGAGCGCGGTGCAGGTGACCGGATTGCCGCCGGTGCACGTGCCGGTCTGGCAGGTGTCGGTCTGCGTGCACGCGTTGCCGTCGCTGCACCCGGTGCCGTCCATCTTCGCCGGGTTCGAGCACGCGCCGGTCATGGTGTTGCACACGCCGGCGTTGTGGCACTGATCGGGCGCCGGGCAGGAGACCGGATTCGCTCCGGTGCACGCGCCCGCCTGACAGGTGTCGCTCTGCGTGCAGGCGTTCGCGTCGTTGCACGCAGCGCCGTCGGCCTTGGTGGGGTTCGAGCACGCGCCGGTTCCCATGTTGCAGACGCCCGCGACGTGGCACTGGTCGCTCGCGTTGCAGATCACCGGATTCGATCCGGTGCACGCGCCGGCCTGACAGGTATCGGTCTGCGTGCACGCGTTGGTGTCGTTGCACGCGGTCCCGTCCACTTTCGCTGGATTCGAGCACGCACCGGTGGTGGTGTTGCACGTGCCCGCGTTGTGGCACTGATCGGGCGCCGGGCAGGTGACCGGATTCGCCCCACTGCACGAGCCGGCCTGGCAGCTGTCGGTCTGCGTGCAGGCGTTGCCGTCGCTGCAAGCCGAGCCGTTGGCCTTGTTGGGGTTCGAGCAGGTGCCCGTAGCCACGTTGCACGTGCCGGGATCGTGGCACTGATCGAGCGCGCTGCACACGACTGCAGTACCGCTGGTGCACGTTCCGGCCTGGCAGGTGTCGCTCTGCGTGCAGGCGTTGCCGTCGTTGCACGCAGCGCCGTTCGCCTTGGTCGGATTCGAGCACAGGCCGGTGGCGGGCGCGCAGGTTCCCGGGTCGTGGCACTGATCGATCGCGGTGCAGATGGTCGGATTCGCTCCGATGCAGGTGCCGGTCTGGCACGAGTCGGTCTGCGTACAGGCGTTGCCGTCGCTACAGGCGACGCCGTCGGCCTTGGTGGGATTCGAGCACACGCCGCTGGCCGGATTGCACGTGCCGGCCGTGTGGCACTGATCGAGCGCGGTGCACACCACCGGGGTGCCGCCCAGGCACGCGCCGGCCTGGCAGCTCTGGCCGGTGACGCAAAGACCGCCGGTCGTGCAGCTGGTGCCGTTGGGCTGCGGCTGCAGCGAGCAGGCGCCGGTCCCCGGGTTGCACGAGGCGATGTTGCAGGCATCGCCACCCGCGCAGGTCTTCGGAGTGCCGGCGCAGGTGCCCGCCTGGCAGACGTCGGTCTGCGTGCACGCGTCGCCGTCGTTGCAGGCGGTGCCATCCGCGATCGGCGGGTTCGAGCAGTTGCCGGTGGCCGGGTCGCACAGGCCCGCGAGGTGGCACTGATCGGCAGCCGGGCAGATCTTGGTGACGCCGCCCGTGCAGGTGCCGCCCATGCAGCTCGCAGCGATGATGCACAGGTTGCTCGACGCGCACATGAAGCCGTCGGGAACCGGCGGGTTCGAGCAGGTGCCGTTCGACGGATCGCAGAAGCCCGGCATGTGGCAGGGGTCGGGGGGCGGCGGGCAGATGGTGCCCAAGCCGCCCTGGCACACGCCGGCCTGGCAGGTCTCGCCGCTGACGCACGCGTTGCCGGTGCCGCAGCTGGTCCCGTCGGACGCGTTCGGATTCGAGCACACGCCGGTCGCCGGGTTGCACACGCCCGCGGTGTGGCAGGTGTCGAGCGCCGTGCAGGTGATGGTGGAGCCGCCCTGGCACGCGCCGGACTGGCAGGTGGTGCCGGTCTGACACGGGTTGCTCGACGCGCAGCTGGTCCCGTTGCTCGCCGTGGGATAGGTGCACGCGTTTCCCGAGCAGCTCGCGCCGGTGGTGGTCTGGCACACGCCGGGGTTCGTGCAGTCGGCGGCGGTGCAGCATTCGCCCGTGAGGCACGCGCCGCTGCACAAGACGGTGTTGGGCGGGCACACCATGATCGGCCGCGGGCTGAAGACCGTGGCGCCGCCCACGGCCATGAACAAGACCGCCGCTCCCGGCACCGTAGTCACCGGCGGCGTATAGAACCCGCCCACGCCGCCGGTCGTGAGATCGGACGTGCTCGAGCCGAAGAACAAGCCGCCTCCGTCGAGGTGCATGAGGAAGTAGGTCGGGTAATTGCCGGCTGAGTCTTGGGTTCCGTTGCCGCCCGAGCCTCCCAGCGCGCTTCCGGTGGCCCCGCCGAAGTGGGTGCGCCGGCCGGCGGTGATCCCGAGCGGCGTGTCGATGAGGCTGCCGTCGCCGTTGCCGAGGTAGCCGACCTTGTACTGATCGACCAGGTTCGAGCCGACGGCGCCGCCAAACACCACCACCTCGCCGCGCCGCTGCATCGCCGCCGCGGCTTTGACGTGCGAGGTGATGCCGGTGAAGCTCAGCGGCGAAATCGGCAGGCGCGGATCGAAGACCTCGGCGGAGGTCGACGGCATGGTGATGACCGCCGGCAGATTGCACGACGGCAGCGCGTTCGCTTGGCAGGGCGGCCCCGGATTGCACTGCGCCCCGGGCGGCCCCTGCGCGCAGCTGATGGTGGTGCCGCCCGACACCAGGAGCTGTCCGGTGGCGAGCAGGGTGGTGGTGTGCTGGTCGCGCGGCTCGGACAGAATTCCCGACGAGACGAACGCGCCGGACGACGGATCGTACTGCTGCACGATCGTCTGCGGCACCAGCTGCGGAACCATTCCCTGGGGGCAGTTCATCTCGAACGGCTGCGGGATCGGACAGCCCTGTGGTGAGAGCGGCGTCTGGCAGAACGACTGGCAGCCGAACGCATCGCCGCCCACCAGCGCCACCCGGCCCGAGGGCACGAGCGTGGCCGTCTGCCCGCCGGCAGGCTGGAGCATCGAGCCGCTCAGGGTGAAGGTGAGCGAGGCCGGGTCGTAGAGCTCGGTGGTCGACTCGGGGCCGACGTCCCCCGGCACGTAGCAGCTCGGGTTGGCCGGATCCGGCTGGCACGACGGATCGAGTGACATGAACGTGCCGCACGGCGGGCAGCTCGGGAACCCGACGCACGGCGCGACCGGTGCGCACGCCGGCGTTGGGAGGCCCAGCATCGGCTGGCAGGACGGGCAGGTGTTGCGGGTCAGGTCCGAGAGCCCGCCGGCGATCAGCACCATGCCGTTCGGCAACAGGGTCGCCGTGGCCTGGGCGCGCGCCACCTTCAGCGTGGCGGCGAGCGTCGACGTGACGCGCGTGATCGGATCGTAGAGGTAGGCGAGCTGCTGCGGGGGCGCGCCCACGCCGAGGCGGCCGCCGGTGATCAGCACCTGGCCGTTCGGCAAGAGCGTCGCGGTGTGGTCCTGCAGGGCGGGGAAGGTGCTGGCGGTGGCCGTGAAGGTGTTGGTCGCCAGGTTGTAGGTCTCGGGCGGGGCGCTGGTGGCGGTGCCACCGACGATCAGCACGGTGCCGTCGTAGAGCTGCGTGGCGGTGTGATCGCTGCGCGGCTGCGTCATCGGGCCCGTCGCGGCGATCGCCCAGCCGGGGATGTCGGAGTCGAACAGCTCGCCCGAGGCCAGCCGCACATTGTTGACGTCCAGGCCGCCGGCGATGAGGATCTCGTTGGTGACCAGAACGGGGCTCAGGTTGGTCATGAAGGTCGCGGTCGCGTTCGACCGGCCGGTGAGCAGCTTCTGGGTCATCAGCGACGTCCAGCTCCCCGACAGCGGGTCGAACTCCTCAGCCTTGGCAGTCGCCACGCCCTGTGTGGTTCCCCCGGTCACCAGCACGCGGCCGCTCGGCAGCATGGTGGCGGTGTGCTGCTCGCGGTCGATCGACATGGTGTTGGCGGGCGCGCTCCAGAACGTGCCGTTGTACAGCTCGGTCCCAGCGATGTCGCCCGCGCTCGGCGGCGCCGCTCCGCCGCACGCCGGCAGCACCGGGGAGCTGGGGCAGGTGCCGAGCCCGGGGTTGCACGACGAACAGCCGGGATTGGCGAAGCCGCCGATCACCAACACGCGCCGGTCGGGCAAGAGCACGGCGGCGTGGAAAATACGCGTCGAGAGCATGTTCGGGCCCGGCTGGACCGTGCCGTTGACCATCAGCCGCTCGGTGCTGGCCAGCGGCGTGCCGGCGGGGTCTTGGCCGCCGGCGACGATCATCTCGTCTGAGCCGAGCCAGGTGGTGGTGTGGCCGCGGCGCGCCGTTGCCAGGTTGACGGTCGCGCCCCAGGTGCGCGTCGCCAGGTCGAACAGGTCCACCCGTCCGGTGATTCCGGTGGATGTCTCGCCGCCCACGATCGCCGCCATCACGTCGGAGGAGGAGGTGTTGTAGAAGGTGGTCGCGGTGAAGAACGAGCGCGCGAGCGGCATCGGAGCCGTGGCGTGATCCCACACGTTGCCCACCAGCCGCTCCACCGAGGCCAGTTGGTTGCCGCCGCCGTCGACGCCGCCGAAGCAGAACACCGCCTCCGGAAGGTCGGGGGTGGTGCGCACGCAGCCATGGGCGTACCGCCCGGTTCCCATCGTGCCGGTCGGCTTCCAGACGTTGAGCTTCACGTCGTACAGCTCGGCCGAGGCCAGCACGTTCAAGCTCGAGTCCAGGCCGCCGGCCACCAGCACCATATCGACCGACGGCAGGTACACCGCGGTGTGCAGGTAGCGGGCGCTGGCCATCGGCGCGGCGGCGCTGAAGGTGCCGGTGCCCGGATCGTAGAGCTGGGCCGAAGCCAGCGCCGTTCCGTTCGCCTGGCCGCCGGCGATCAGCACCTTGCCGTTCGGCAGCGCGATCGCCGTGTGGTCGGTGCGTGCGCCGGCCATCGACCCCGAGCTGTTCCAGATCGGATCGACCAGCACCGGGTACTGCGCGTCGTCGGGCAGCGCCAGCGAGATGCGCGTCCCCGCCACCGACACCTCCGGCAGCACCGTGCGGTTGTCGCGGCCGAACGCGAACGGCGCGGAGAAGCGCAGGCGCGTCACGCCGCTCGCGTCGACCAGATCGACCGTCGTGCCCTCCGCGCGCAGGCGGGCGCCCGGCGGAAGTGACAGGTCCCAGGCCATCTTCGCCGGCCGGTTGACGTGCAAGAGCTCCTCGACGCCGTCGCCGCTGGCGTACAGGTAGGCGTCGACGAACGGAAACGCCTGGCGGTAGACCAGCGCGCTACCGTCGGGCTCGGCGCCGCCCGCGCCGGCATCCACGCGATGGGCCACCAGGCGAAAGCCCGAGCGCGGATCCTCCAGCAGCAGCGCGCCGTCCGCGCGGGACGGAAGCTCGACGGAGAGCTGGGTCGCTGCGCTGCGCCACACTGCGGCTTGCGCGACGTCGTGCGTCGCCTCCGCGCGGGTGAACCGATACACCCTTAGGCCCGCTTGCATGGCTGCCGTCGGTGCGAGGCCGTGCGTGGGGATCCAGGGCGCCGCGCCGGGATAGGCGGCGCGCAGCGCGTCCAGCGCCGGGGCCTGCGCATCGGGCGGCACGCAGGTCGCCAGGAACAAGAACAGCGCGCTGACTACCCGACGACGCATGAACGGATTCCCCCGGTCCATCAGCATACGCCCCTAAGTCGCGGGCTCTCAACAGGAAAATTGACTTTGATTACTGGATCAGATCGCCGGCGGTCGCGCAGCCGAACACCACATCGATGCGGCCCGCGTGGTCCGCCTTGGCGAGACCGCAGCTCTGGTCACACAGGATGACCCTGGTGGGCGCCTTGGGATCGTCGTAGCGCCAGCCCACGCCCGTCGCACAGGTGGAGTTGTAGACCAGCTGTGCGGGCGCGCCCGCCGATGGGGTGAACACCACGTTGACGCTCTGGAAGTCCAGCGCCATGCCGCTCGGCGGCGACGGCAGCGGTAGATCGCAGCTGACCTGCAGGCCGCGGATCGCCTCGAGCGCCTTCTGGAAGTCGGCGGCGGTCTGTGCCGGATCGCCGACCGAGACCACCGTGGGCGCGCCGGTGCCGCCCGACTGCGCGATCATGGCCAGGCTGCCCAGGCTCTGCCCCACGCCGATCACGTAGGTCGGAATGCTCGCCGCCACCTTGGCCACCTCGAGCGACACGTTGGCCACGCTCGAGTCGCACAGGTCGGGCTCGCCGTCGGTGACCAGCACGATCGCGGTGCGTGTGCCGGGCCGGGCGTCGCTGGTGTCCTTGGCGTAGTCGATCGCGCCGAGGATCGCCGGGCGCGTCGGCGTGTTGCCGGCGGGCGAGGTGACCGCGATCGATTTCGCGAACGTCATGCTGTCGGGCAGCGCGGTGATCTTCACCGCCGCGTCGTAGTAGACCGACGGATTGCACTGATCGGTCGAGAGGGAGGGGAAGTAGGCCAGCGACGCGGCGGTTCCCGCTGACGCTGCGTCCGCGAAGAACGCCTCCAGGCCGGCGGTGACCGGATTCCACTTGAGCGTCGGATCGCCGTTGATGCCGTCGCCCATCGAGCCCGAGCGGTCGAGCAGCACCACCAGGTTCACCGGCACCAGCATGGCCTGCGCGCTCGACGATGCGCAGCCCAGATCGAACTGCGTGAAGGTGAAGGTGGCGTCCATGCCGGCATCGACGGCGGAGCCGGTCGCGCGGTCGCAGCCGGTCCATAAGAACATCAATAAGAGCGCGCGCCCCGCGGTGCGCATCACGGCACCAGCTGGGCGCAACCGAACACCACGTCGACCTCGCCGCTCGAGCCGTCGCGCACGCGCTGGCAGGTCTGGTCGCACAGGATGACCTTGGTCGGCTTCTGCGGGTCGTCGTAGTACCAGCCGTTGTCGGGCGCCGCCGCGCAGCCGCTCGCGTCGCTCACGAAGGCCAACGGCTCCTGCTTGTTGTCCTTGGTGAAGGTGACGTTGACCTTGGTGTAGTCGATCACCAGCCCGGGCGCCGGCATGGGAATGACGAACTCGCAGTCGAGCGCCTTCTTGCGGATCTGATCGAGCGCATTGGCGAACGCGCTCTCGATGTCCTGCGTGGTGTCGACGAGGAACGCCTTGGGCGCGCCGCCGCCCGCCTGAGCGATCGCGTCGAGCGCGGTGAGCTCCGAGCCCACGCCGACCACGAAGGTGAGCACCGGCGGGTTGGCGTTGGCGGCCTGCTGCACCAGCTGCACGACCGAGCCGATCGAGTTGGGCAGCCCCATGTCCGCATCGGCGGGGCAGCTGTCGTCGGGAATCCCGTCGGTGGCGAGCACGATCACCTGGCGGCGGTCGGGGTTGGTCGCGGCGGTCTGGCTTGCGTACGCGAGCACGCCCTCCATCGCCGGCACCGTCGGCGTGCCGCCCGACATGCGCTTGGAATCGATCGACATGGTGAGCGCCATCGCGCCCCCCGGCAGCGCGCTGACCGGCACCGCCAGCGTCGCGTAGTCGGCGACGTCGCAGGTGGTGCGCAGCGGGAAGTACTGCAGGCCCACGCCCACGCCCGCAAAGCGCGGATCATTAATGAAGGCCTTCAACCCTTCGGCGATCGACGCCCACTTGAGGTTGAAGTCCATCGAGTACGAGGTGTCGAGCACGAACAGCAGATCGGCGCCGAGCGCCTGCACCTGCGTCGACTGCGAGCCGCAGATCATCGGATCGATGATCATCCCCGAGTCGTTGTCGACGATCCCGCCGTCGCCGTCGCCGCCGTCGCCGTTCCCGTTGCCGGCATTGCCGTTGTCGTGCCGGCAGGCGGCGAGCATCACCAACAAGAGGAGCGCGCGCGTCTTCATGGTCACGCTCCGCAATTCACGGGGTTGCCGCACCCGTCGTTGACGTGGGTCCCGACCCCGAGCACCGTGCACGGAGTGGGCGTGCAGCTACACGCGCCGTAGGCCGGGCTCGCGCCGCCGACCGGCACGCACTGCTCGTTGGCCATCATCAGCCCGGTGGTCATGTTGGTCGTCGGGCAGCCGCACGGGAAGCTCGAGCCGCAGCCGTCGTTGAACGTGCCGCACGCGCCGGCCGGCACGCCCGCGGGCAGCGCCGCGCAGGTCTTCTGCGTGCAGCAGCCGTTCGGCCCGCCCGCCGCCGGGAAGCACACCATCGGTCCGGCGCACGCGCAGCTCTTCGTGCCGCCGCAGCCGTTCGATTGCCCGTTCTGTGAGCAGTTGACGCATGCGCTCGCGCTGCACGCGCACACGCCCTCGACCGTCGCCGATTCGCCGCCGCACAGGATGTTGGTGAACCCGTTCTGCGGCGCGCACGGGCAGGCGATCTTGTTGGCCGCCACGCCCGAGCCGTCGTCGTAGAACTTGGCGTCGTTGCAGCCGGAGCCGATCGCGCCGGTCTTGCCGAGCGACGCGCAGGTGTTCTTGGCCACGCACGTGTTGGCGCCGTTGCAGAACTGCGCGCCGTTGCACACGCACGGAATCGCCGCGCCCGTGCAGGTGTCGATCACGTTGCTGTTGCAGGCGTTGGCAGCGCACACCGCGCTGTTCTTGCAGCACACGCCCTGCTGAGCGCCGCTCACCACGGTCATGCCGTTGACGCACACCTCGCCGGCGCCGCACGGGCAGGTCAGGTCGGTGCCGTTGCCCTTGGGGAAGGCCGGGTTGGCGCCGTTCGAGCACGGCTGGCCCACCGCGCCGCCCGCGCCGTAGGTGTTGCAGGTGAAGTCCGCGACGCACACGTTCGAGCCGTTGCAGAACTGCCCGTTCGCGCATGCGCCGCACACGTCCATCGCGCCGGTGCACGAGTTCAGCCGCGAGGTGTTGCACGAGGTCACGCCGCCCATCGTGCACGCGCCGGTGTCGGTGCAGCAGGTGCCCATCTGCGCGCCGGTGGCGACGGGCGAGGGTGCCGCGCCGGTGATGCAGAAGCGCCCGCCGGTGCACGGGCAGGGGAGCAGCTTGCCGGTGCCATCATTGAAGGCGTTGCCGTTCGAGCACACCTGCCCGCTCTGCCCGTTGGCGGTGAAGGTCGCGCAGGTCGCCTTGGGCATGCAGGTGGTGCCCGCGCAGAACTGCGTCGCCGTGCACACGCACATGATCGGCAGGTGGGTGCAGGTGTCGGTCACCGACGAGCCGCAAGCGCCGGCCGCGCACACCGCGGTGTTCACGCAGCAGGTGCCGCTCACGTTGGGCTGCACGGTGGTGCACGAGCCCGACGCGCAGACGCAGTTGATGGTGGAGCCGCAGCCGTCGTCGAGCATGGTGCCGCACTTGCCCGCGAAGTTGGCGGCGCAGGTCTTCGGCGTGCAACAGGTGTGGTTGGCCAGACAGGTGTCGGTCAGGTTCGGGCAGTCGTGGCACTTCTTCATGCCGCCGCAGCCGTCGGCCACCAGGCCGCATGCGGGATCGCCGAGCATCGCGCAGGTCATCACCGTGCACGGCGGGCCGCACAGGCCGTTGGCGTTGCACACGTTGGGCGGCGTGCAGGTGCCACAGTCGACGGTGCCGCCGCACGCGCTGGCGATCGTGCCGCACTGCTTGCCGGCGGCGATGCACTCGGTGGGCGCCTCTTGCGGCTCGCAGCGGTTGGGATCGCCTTGCGCGCCGCACGCGAAGCCCGGCTGGCACCCGCCGCAGTCGACGTAGCTGCCGCAGCCGTCGGTGATGATGCCGCAGTCGACGCTCTTGGCGGTCTTGGCCGCCGCGCAGATGGTCGCCGCCGAGGCCGCGGTGCAGTTCGGCTCGCACACGTTGAAGAACGGGTTGCACACCGGCGTCGCGCCGCTCGCGCAGTTGCCGCAGTCGGTGGTGTTGCTGGTCGGCCCGCAGCCGAGCCACGCGTGCCCGCACTCGAAGCCGAGCTGTTGACAGGTGACGTTCTGGCAGGTGACGCAGGAGTTGGTGTCGGGCGCGCACTCGGTGCCGGCGGCGCAGGTCGGGCACGCGAGCCGGGTGCCGCAGCTGTTGCGGATGGTGCCGCACTGCGCGTTGAGCTCGGCGCAGGTGGTCTTGGGGACTTCGCACAGATGCGAGACGAGATTGCAGACCATGCCGGTATTGCAGCCGCCGCACTGCACGTTCTTGCCCAGGCACGGATCGAAGATCGGCCCGCACAGGCCGTTGCAGCTGGTCACCTTGGGCATGCACGGGGTGAGATCGGCGCCGAACAGATCGATGTCGCCGAAATCCTCGTCGGTGGCGAGATCCTGCTCGATCCCGGCGTCGTCTCCGCCGGCGTCGTCTCCGGTCAGCGTCGAGTGGCAGCCGCCGGCGACCAGCAGGAGGAGTGTCATCCCGGCGCCTACATGGAGTCGCATGATCAGATCGACCTCGCGTTTAGCAGACCATGGAAACCGTTATTTCGTCAATCTTCCGAGATGCGATAAAATGAACCGCCCCGTGCGTCCGCGCCTCGACACTGTGGTGGTCTGCCTCGTGAGTCTCGCGGGCGTCGCGTCTGCGCGGGCGCCGTCGAGCGCGAGCGACAGCGCGCCGGTCGCGATCGTGCCGTTCAGCGGGCTGCACGGCGACGAGCCGCAGGCGGCGGTGGCCCGGGTGCTCGGTGCGCGCGCCGCGGTGGTGCCGGCCGATGCGATCGCCAAGCTCAAGCCGTACGTGGTGGTGACCGGCGCGGTAGAGAAGAAGGACGGCCTCAAGCTGACCGTGCGCGTGCTCGACGAGCGCGGCGCTGAAGCCGGGCATCTCGAGGTGCCGATCGCCGGCGGTCGCCATCTGTCGCCCGAGCAGCTGCGCAAGCTCGGCGCCGACGTGGACGCGCTGGTCACGCAAGCGCTCGCCGCGCCCGTGCCGGTCGAGCCGGTGCCGCCCACGCCGCCGCCAGAGGAGCCGGCCAAGCAGGACACCGACACCGAGAAGGTGCCGCTCAACGGCGTTCCGGTCGCCAAGCCGGCGGCGCAGCAGCATCCGGCGCGCCGGTCGTGGTTCCAGTTCCGCTTCTCCGACGTGCCGCGGCCCAGCTACTACCCGTTCGTGATCGTGCGCGTCGGCGCGGTGGTGAGCAGCCGCTCGCTCAGCTTCGATCCCATTCAGCGTCCGGTGTTCCACGGCGGCACCGGCGGCGGCGTGCACGGCGAGGTCGAGCTGTACCCGGTCGCGTTCACGCACGCGATCAAGCGCGGCATCTTCGCCGGCCTGGGCGGCTGGTTCGCCTTCGACAAGCCGTTCTGGCCGACCACCACCTTCGACGGCACGCCCAACGCCTACGACACCGACGAGCTGCGTGTCGAGGGCGGCGCGCGCTGGCGCTTCGTCGTGCGCAAGCTGGCGCCGGTCGTCGAGCTGACCGTGTTCGGCGGCGCCGGGCTGCACACCTTCACGATCGCCAAGACCAACGTCCTCAGCCCGACCACCGGCAAGCCGCTCGACGCCGGCCCGCCCGACGCGCGTTACGTCTACGGCACGGTCGGCATCGAAGCGCGCGCGACGATCTGGCGCGGCCGCTTCGCGCCGTTCGTACGGATCGGCTACGAGTACGTTCCCGACGCCGGCCCGACGGAGAACCTCGACGAGTACGGGCTCTCGAGCACGCACGGCTTTCAGTTGCGCGGCGGGCTGGATGCGCGCGTGTGGCGCCGGTTGTCGGTTGGGGCGGCTGCGTATTGGGAGTGGCTGGATCTGGCGTTTCAGAACAACGTCCCGACGGCGCGGCGGGCGGGGTCGGCGGTGGATCAGTATGTTGGGGCGGTGTTTACGGTTGGGTATGCGTTGTGAGGGCGTGAGGCACGGGGACGGGGCAGCGCCTCAACGCTTGGCGCGGTCGTACTGCCTGGGCCACGGCACGTCCACGCCAAGGGCGTCAGCCGCGTGGAGCGGCCAGTACGGATCGCGCAACAACTGGCGCGCCAGCAACACCAGATCCGCCTGCCCATCGCCCACGATCGCCTCCGCCTGTTTCGCTTCCGTGATCATCCCCACCGCGCCGGTGCGCACGCCCGCCTCGCGCTTGACGCGCGCAGCGAACGGCACCTGGTAGCCCGGGCCGACCGGGATCTTCACGCCCGGCACCAGGCCGCCCGACGAGCAATCGACCAGATCCACGCCGAGCGGCGCCAGAAGCCTGGCGAGCGCGATCGAGTCTTCGACGGTCCAGCCGCCTTCGGCGTAGTCGGTCGCGGAGATGCGGATGAACAGCGGCAGCTCGTCGGGCCAGTCGCGGCGAATCGCTTCGACGATCTCGCGCACCAGTCGCGTGCGGTTCTCGAACGTGCCGCCGTAGCGATCGGTGCGGCGGTTGGATAGCGGCGAGAGAAATTCGTTTAGCAGGTAGCCGTGCGCCGCGTGGATCTCGATCACGCGGAAGCCGGCTGCGCGCGCGCGCCGGGCGGCGGCGGCGAAGTCGGCGACGGTCGCGCGCAGGCCCGCGTCGTCGAGCGCGGCGGGCATCGGATACTTGTCGGAGAACGCGATCGCGCTCGGCGCCACCGGCACCCAACCTCCGTCGGCGATCGCCACCATTGCGCCGCCATCCCATGGGCGTGCGGTCGATCCCTTGCGGCCGGCGTGCGCGAGCTGGATGCCGGCGACCGCGCCCTGTCGCTCGACGAAGCGCACGATGCGCGCCAGCATCTCGACGTGCGCGTCGAGGTACAGGCCGAGATCGCCGGGGCTGATCCGCCCGACCGCCGACACGCCCGCCGCCTCGGTGAGCACCAGCGCGGCGCCGCCCACTGCGCGGCTGCCCAGGTGCACCAGGTGCCAGTCGTCGGCGAAGCCGTCGACGCTCGAGTACTGGCACATCGGCGACACCGCGATGCGGTTGCGCAAGGTGATCCCGCGGAGGGCCAGCGGCTCGAACAGGCTCATGCGCCGGTTAGAGCACGTTTGGAACCGGATGTGCATTCTCTACGGAAAGGAGGCGTCTCATGCGCTGGGTGACTCTCGTGACATTGTTGGGATCGGCGACGCTCGCGAACGCGCAGAACGTGCCGCCGAGCGGCTACGAGGGCTCGGCCGAATCGGGTGGAACGTTCGGCACGAGCGGGCAGACCGAGACTACGCACCAGCTCGGCACCACGCTGCCGGTCCGGCGCGTGCGCGCCCGCGCGCGGGTGACCAACGACGCGGTCGATCAGCTCCCCGAGGGCAGCGTCTCGAATCCGAGCGTCGGCACTTCCGACGGCACGCCGATCTGGATCACTTCGCCGGCCAGGTGATCCGCCAGGTCTTGTGCACGCGCGGATCGCGCCGGAAATCCTCCGGCACGGTCTTGTTCGTGATCTCCTCGACGGCCAGTCCCTCGGCCGCGCCCACCTGCATCTTGAAGCGGCGGTAGTTGGTCGAGAACAGCATCACGCCGGCCGGCTCGAGCAGCCGCGCGGCCTCGCGCAACAGGCCGACGTGGTCGCGCTGCACGTCGAACGAATCGTCCATGCTCTTCGAATTGGAGAAGGTCGGCGGCGCCACGAAGATCAGCCCGTACAGCTCCGAGTGGCGCGGCAACCAGGCGATCACGTCGGCGCGCTCGATGCGGTGCCCGGTACCCACCGCGTTGAGGTCGAAGTTGCGCTGTCCCCAGTCGAGGTAGGTGTTCGACAGATCGACGCTGGTCGACGCGCGCGCGCCGCCGGTGGCCGCATACACCGTCGCGGTGCAGGTGTAGGCGAACAGATTGAGAAAGCGCCGGCCCGGCGCCAGCTCGGCGATCATCCCGCGCACGATCCGGTGATCGAGGAACAGCCCGGTGTCGAGGTAGTCGCTCAGGTTTACGATGAAGCGATGGCGGCCTTCGCGCACCTGCCGCTCGGCGCGCTGGTCGCCCAGCTTCTCGTACTGTTGAAGGCCGCGCTGGCGCTTGCGCACCTTCAAGAAGACGTCTTCGGGCTTGACGCCGAGCACGCCCGGCAGCACCGCCATCACGTCGTAGAGCCGCTGCTCGGCCTTGGACGGATCCACCGTCGGCGGGCACTCGTACTCCTGCACGTGCACCGCGTCCTCGTACAGATCGACCGCCACCGAATACTCCGGCAGGTCCGCGTCGTACACGCGCCAGCAATGCACGTCCTCGCGCCGCGCCCATTTCTTCAGGTGCTTGAAGTTCTTCGCCAGCCGGTTGGCGAACATCTCCGCCGCGGGGCTCGCCGGCCGCGGCTTGCGCCACGCCGGGCCCTCTTCGTCCCTCACCGGCACCGACGAGATCGGCAGCTCCAAAAGCCGGCACTCGAGCGGGCCGTTGTACAGGATGTGGCGCCGCGCCGCCTTGAGGCCGATGCGCTTGGCCAGCTCGAGGTTGCCGGTGAACACGTAGCCGGTCCAGCCGGGAAAGCGGCGCTTGAGCAGATCGCCGAGCTGCGCGTAGAGCGGCTCCAAGTCGGTCTCTTCGCCGAGCCGCTCGCCGTAGGGCGGGTTGACGACCACCAGCCCGGGCCGCTCGCCGATCGGCTCCAGCTCGGCGAGCTCGCGCCGCTCGAGGTGGATGCGCCCGTGCAAGCCGGCGCGCTCGGCGTTGGCCAGCGCGATGTGGATCGCGCGCGTGTCGGCATCGAAGCCGCGAATGATCGGCAGCTTGCGCGGGTCGGTGATCACGCGCGCGCGCGCTTCGCTCACCAGCGTCTCCCAGACCAGCGCTTGATGGCCGCGCCAGCCGAGGAACCCGAAGTAATCGCGCTCGAGGCCCGGCGCGCGATCCATCGCCATCAGCGCCGCTTCGATCGGCAGCGTGCCCGAGCCGCACATCGGATCGATCAGCGGCTCTCCCTCGCGCGCGCGCGCCGGCCAACCCGCCAGCATCAGGATCGCCGCCGCGAGGTTCTCCTTGAGCGGCGCCTGCGCACTCTCTTCGCGATAGCCGCGCCGGTGCAAGCTCTCGCCCGACAGATCGATGCTCGCGGTCGCCTGGTCGGACTGCACGTGCACGTGCACGCGCACGCTCGGCTGCGCGCGATCGACCGACGGGCGCTCGCCGGTCTCGTCGCGCAGCTGATCGACGATCGCGTCCTTGGTCTTGAGCGCGCCGTAGTGCGTGTGCTCGAGGTGCGACGCCACGCTGGTGAAGTCGACCGCCAGCGTCTCCTGTGCGCCCAGGTGCTCGATCCAGCGGATGGTGCGCACGCCTTCGTAGAGCGCGTTCTCGTCGGGCGCGGCGAAGCTGCCCACCGGCATCAGAATGCGGTTGGCGATGCGCGACCACAGGCACGCGCGATAGGCGGTCTCGAGCGTCGCCGAGAACGCCACGCCGGCGCGCCGCACATCCGTCGACGCCGCGCCCAGCTCGCGCAGCTCGGCCGCGAGCAGCTCCTCCATGCCGAGCGGGCAGGTCGCAAAGAAATCCGTCATGTCGAAGGTGGTGTATCACGCGCCGACGGATGCGGGTTATCTGGCATACTAACGGGGTGTCGCTCGCGCTGACCCCGGCGCCGCCGACCGGCGAGGCTGCCGAGGCTGCGCCCGATCTCGAGTCGTTCGCGGCGCTGGTGGCGCCGGGCACGGCCAAGCTCAAGAGCGTGCGCGATCTGCATGCGTGGCTGTGCGCGCTGATCCCGACCGGCGGTGAGCTCGACGAGCGGGTCGAGCAGATCTGCGCCGGCGGCCGTTGGCTGCGCGCGGGCGGCGCGGCGCCGGTCGAACAGGCGGGCGCGGTGGGCAACGAGCCACTGGCGACGCGCAAGCTTCGCGTGCTGGTACGCGCGCTAGAGACGGTGCCGGCGTTTCGCGTCGCCTTCGTGCGCGTGTTCGGCGGCGTCTTGGACGTGAGCTCGGCGTTGGCGCTGCTCGAGACCGGCCTGCCCAACCAGCGCGGCCTCGGCGCGGAGACCTCCGATCGGTTGGCGCGCCGCTTCCTGCCCCGGCCGCGCGACCCGCACGATCTGTCCGAGCTGCTCGCCGAGCTGTTTCCCTCCAAGCGCGACGCGGCCTGGCTGGGCGAGCTGCCCACCGAGCTCGGCGCGCGCTTCGCCCACCTGCTCGACGGCAAGTGGGGCCAGGTGGCGGCGGCGCTCGAGGACGCGGTCGCGCTGGCCGCCGGGCGCATCTCGTCGCTCGGCCTGACGCCGGAGATCCGCGCGCGCAGCCCCGAGGTGCCGCTGCGCGAGTCGCCGTTCTTCCAGCTCACGCGCTTGTGCGACGAGGTGTGCGCGCTGGTGCGCGCCGGGGTGGATCTCGAGACCGCGCAACCCGCGCGCGAGGCGTGCGATCGCTGCATCGAAGCGTGCCGCCAGGCGGTGACCGCGGTCCTCTCGCACCTCGAGGAGTTCGGCGTCTCGGTCGACGTGGTGTATCGCATCGAGGTGATCTCGAAGAACCTCGATCGGCTCGGCTCGCTCTTGCAGCTGCTCGCGCCGGGCCCGTCGGTGGATCGCTATCGGACGGCGATCGATCTGCTGGCCGGCCTCGAGCGCGCGCGCATCCGCGATCGCAGCCTGCGCGATCTGGTGAGCACCAACACGCACCTGCTCGCGCGCAAGATCATCGAGCGCGCCGGCCAGACCGGCGAGCACTACATCACCGCCACGCGCAAGGAGTACGGGCTGATGATCGCCTCGGCGTCGGGCGGCGGCCTGCTGACCGTCGGCACCACCTGGCTCAAGTACCTGGTCGTCTGGGGTCACCTGCCGCTGTTCGTCGAGGGCTTCTTCTCGTCGCTGAACTACGCCGCCAGCTTCCTCTTGATGCAGCTCCTCGGCTTCACGCTCGCCACCAAGCAGCCGTCGATGACCGCCGCCGCGCTGGCCGGCTCGCTCAAGGGCCGCGGCGAGAAGCTCGACGAGACCGTCACCATGATCGCGCGCATCTGCCGCTCGCAGCTCGCCGCGGCGGTCGGCAACCTGGGCATGGCGATCCCCGCCTCGTTCGCGTTCGATCTGCTCTACCGGCACTTCACCGGTCATCCGTTCTTCGACGAGCACGCGGCCGAGCACACCTTGCAATCGTTCCACCCGCTGCACTCGGGCACGATCTTCTTCGCCGCGCTCACCGGCGTGCTCCTGTGGCTGTCGAGCGTGGGCGCCGGTTGGGTGGAGAACTGGGCGACCTATCGCCGCATCCCCACCGCGATCGCGCAGCACCGCTGGTCGCGCTGGGTCGGCGCGGGCACCATGCGCTGGCTCGGGCGCAAGCTCACGCACGGGCTGTCCGGCATCGGCGGCAACGTGTCGCTCGGCTTTCTGTTGGGGATGGTGCCGGTGCTCGGCAAGTTCCTCGGCCTGCCGCTCGAGGTGCGCCACGTGACGCTCTCGACCTGCGGGCTGTCGCTGGCGGTCTCGTCGCTCGGCCCGAACGCGTTCCACCACGAGGGCCTGTGGCCCGCCGCCGCCGGCATCCTGATCATGGGCGCGCTCAACTTCGGGGTCAGCTTCGCGCTGGCGCTCGGCGTGGCCATGCGCGCGCGCGAGGTGGAGCGGGGCGGCTTCCGCCTGTTCGGGGCAGTGCTCCGTCGCGTTGTACGCTCGCCGGGGCAGTTCTTCTTCCCGCCAAAAGCCGCGTAGATCGTCCGACCCACCGGCGCGTTGCCACCTGTCGAGGTGGAGCCATGATCCGCAAAGTCTTGTTGTTCGTCGTCATCGCGCTGGCCGTGTGGGGCTTTGCGCGCGCCGCGTTCGCCGAGGGGCCTGCGTTCGATCTCCAGCCGGGCACGCAGGTGCTCGAGCCGGTCAAGTTCCAACAGCTGGCGGTGTTCCCCATCGTGCAGCGCGCGGCCACGCCGGCCGACGCCGCGCAGTACCTGTCACTCGCCGACGGGCTGCGCCGAAAGTTGGTGGCGGTCGCCGAAGATCCGCGTGGCGCGCAGGTCAACCGCGTGAACGTAGCCAACCACGGCTCGAGCCCGCTGCTCCTGCTCGGCGGCGAGATCATCCTCGGCGGCCAGCAGGATCGCATCCTCGGCAAGGACACCATCCTGCCTGCGGGCGAGGAGGCGTCGCTCGAGGTGTTCTGCGTCGAGCACGGGCGCTGGAGCGGCAAGCGCGAGTTCCACGGCTCGGGCGGCATGGTCGAGGGCAAGACCCGCATGCGCGCCAAGTACCGCTCGGACCAGGGCCAGGTGTGGGACGAGGTGGCGAAGAAGACCGCCGCGCTCAAGGCCCAGAGCGCCACCGGCACCTATCGCTCGCTCGCCACCGGCGCCGAAGGGGAGCGCGCGGTCAAGCCGTATCGCGACGCGGTCAAGGCCGCGCTCGCGCGCCTGCCCGAATCGGCCAAGATGGTCGGCGTGATCGCGGCGGTGAACGGGCGCGTCACCTCGGTCGACGTGTTCGCCACGCCGGCGCTGTTCTCGGCGTATCGCGATCAGCTGCTCGACTCGATCTTCGTGAGCGCCGCGGACGTGCCGCGCACCTCGGCGGCCGACAAGGCGCCGAGCCAGGCCGACATCCACGCGTTCGTCAACAACGCCGAAGCCGCCGCCGACGAGGAGGTGGCCAAGAACAAGGGCGGCCGCACGGTGGAGAAGAAGGGCCTCGGCGTGGTGAACTCGAAGGTGATCCCGGCCGGCGCCTCCGCCAAGCCGGTGTATCAGTCATACCAGTCCGCGGAATAGTCGCTCGTCGCGCCTCTTCTCAGTCGAGCACGATCAAGGCGAGCGATTGCGCCGGGACGGTCACCAGCGCCGACGGCGCGACGTCGTGCGGCGCTTCGGCCGGATCGTCGAACAGCGTCACCCCGGTGGGCGCGACCGGCTGACCGCCGGCGTCGACGCGCACCAGGCGCGGCGCGTTCGCGCGGTTGATCACCAGCACGCGCCGTTTTCCATCGCTGCCCCGGGTCGCGAGCACGGCGCCGTCGCTGCCGGCGAACAGCCCGTTGGCCGCGCCGTCGACGGCCAGCCGCGACGCGCCCGGCGCGAACGCCCGCTGCAGGAGCTCGTACGCATGGTAGAGCGGGCGCGGCGTGCCGTCGTTGGCGACCAGCCCGAACGGCAGCGGCGCGTAGAAGTCGTAGAAGATGCTCTGGTGCGCGTGCTCGAGGGCGAGCGCAGCGGCGCCGGCGATCACCGTCGCGTGGTGCAGCGGGCGCTCCATCGTCGAGTCGGGCGGGCCATTGGTGAGGTCGGTGTTCCATTCGGCCAGCGAGAGCTCGACGTTGCGGTAGTGCGTGCTCGCCGCCCGCGCCGCCGCCACCGACGCCATAGCGTCGACGATCACCGTCGGATCGTTGTCGTAGGCGTGGAACGACACGAAGTCGAACGGCAGGTTGCCGCCGCCCGGCAGCGGGTTGGCGTCGAAGCCCTGCAGCAGCGTCACCGCCGTCGCCGCCGAGGCGAAGCTGCCCAGGCCGAACTTGAGCCCCTGGACCCGCGCGTCGGTGGCGCTCTTGCGGAACGCGTCGAGCTGCACCAGCGTGGTCGCCGCCATCTGCACCCAGGCGTCGATCTTGCCCGGTGTGGTCTCATACATGGGATCCCACGCATATCCCAGCTCGGGCTCGTTCCAGAGCTCCCAGTAGGGCGCGTCGCGGCCGGGCTCGCCGCCGGAGCCGAGCACCAGGCGCTGCACCAGGCCGACCGCGGCGGCGGCGAACACGTTGGGATCGGCGGGCCGCACGTTCGACACGCGGTTGGTCCAGGTGCCCAGGCACGCGTCGACGCCCACCGGCATGCCGCCGCGGAACGGCGTGCGGTTGATGGCCAGCGCGCGCGGCATGTGATCGAGATCGACGTAGGCGCGCGCGCCGAACGCCTTGGCGACGTCGAGCACCGAGCGCACGTAGGCGAGCTGGTAGCGCGCGTCGTTCGCGGTGTCGGCGATCGTGACCGGGTTGCCGTCGTCGATGAGCCAATCGCGCGAGGCGATCAGGTCGAGCGTGGTCGCGTTCACCGGCGCCAGCGACTCCGGCGGGAACTGCGACACCGCGCAGGTGCGCCCGTCGTCGGTGGTGGGCAAGAGCCGCGTGGAGATCTCCCAGCGCCCCACGCCGACGCGCCACTCGGCGAAGCCCAGCGCCTGCATCGCGTCCTTCAGCGCGGCGTTCTGATCGTAGTGGAACAGCGCGCCCGACAGCTCGTAGTGCCCGAGCAGCGCCGGCGAGAGCGGCGACGGTGCGCCCAGCGCGACCACCCAATCGGGCTTGGTCCCGGGCGGCGACTGGGCGCAGCCGGCAACGAGCAGCGCGAGCAGCGCCCGCTTCATCGGAGCAGTCTAGCATGGGGATTCGGAATCCCCGGCGGGCTCTGCTAAAATGAGGGCGTGGCGAGGGCCGACCAGGGGTATCTCAGCGCGCTCGACGAGGAGCTGAAGCCGGGGACGCTCTTGTCCGGCCGCTACAAGGTCGAGCTGCGCATCGGCGTGGGCGGCATGGGCGCGGTGTACTCCGCGGTCGATCTCACGCTCAAGCGCAAGGTGGCGATCAAGCTGATCTCCAAGCACCACACCAATGAGCCGCGGCAGGTGGCGCGCTTCCGCCGCGAGGCCGAGGTCGCCTCGCGCATCGATCATCCGCACGTGGTGCGCGTGCTCGACGTCGGGCAGGCGGCCGGGCGCGAGTACCTGGCGATGGAGTTCCTCGAAGGAGTCGATCTGTTCGATGCCATCCAGCTGGTGGGCACCTACGAGCCGGCCGACGCGGTCACCATCCTCGATCAGGCGCTGCAGGCGCTCGAGGCGGCGCACGCCCTCGGGTTGGTGCACCGCGATCTCAAGCCAGAGAACATCTACCTGGCGCAGTCCGAGACCGGCGAGATCAACGTCAAGCTGCTCGACTTCGGCGTGGTCAAGGTGATGGACGAGGGCGGGCAGAAGCAGCTCACGCGCACCGGCACGGTGGTCGGCACGCCCGAGTACATGTCGCCCGAGCAGGCGTCGAGCGGCATCGTCGACGCGCGCACCGATCTGTACGCGCTCGGCTGCATCGCGATGGCGATGCTCTGCGGGCGCCCACCGTTCGTGAACAAGAGCGTGCTGGTGGTGATGACCGCGCACGTGAGCGAGCCGCCGCGCAAGCCGAGCGACATTCGCGGCGATCTGAAGGCGCCCAAGGCGATCGACCAGTTCATCGGCAAGGCGCTCGAGAAGAAGCCGGAGAACCGCTACCAGTCCGCGACCGAGATGCGCGCGGCGCTCAAGCGGCTGGCCGCCGAGCTCGGCGCCGAGCCGGCCGCGGGACGGATCACGCTGCCGGCCGCGCACGCCGATTCCGCCACCATGCTCGGCGCGACCATGCGGGGCACACCGTCGCCGTTGCGCGAGCCGCCGCCGGCCGCGACCGACCCGCCGCACGGCACCGCCGAGATCGAGCCGCGCCGCACAGCGCCGATACCGCTCGGCTGGTTGCTCGCCGGTGTCGCCATCGGAGCCGCCGTGGCGACGTTCGTGACCTGGTGGGTGATGCGCTAGGATGACCACCGATCCGCGCATCGACGCGCTGGCGCCCGGCACCATCCTCGGGATGAAGTACCGCATCGATCGCCTGCTCGGCGAAGGCGGCATGGGCGCGGTCTACGCCGCCTACCACATCGATCTGCGCAAGCAGGTGGCGCTCAAGGTGATCGCCGCGCGACACTCGACCGACCAGCGCACCATCGAGCGGTTCCGGCTCGAGGCGCGCATGGCGTCGCAGGCGCGCCACCCGAACATCGTCGAGGTGCTGGACCTCGGCAACGCCGACAACCGCTGGTTCCTGGCGATGGAGCTGCTCGAAGGGCTCGACCTGTTCGACGCGATCGTGATGAAGCGCACCTACGATCCGCTCGAGATCGTGCCGGTGCTCGATCAGGTGCTCTCGGCGCTCGAGACCGCGCATGGGCTCGGCCTGGTGCATCGCGATCTCAAGCCCGAGAACGTGTTCCTGGCGCGCTCGCACGACGGCGACGTGCACGTCAAGATCCTCGACTTCGGCGTGGTGAAGGTGGTCGACGAGGGCGCCTCGGCGCACCTGACCCGCACCGGCACGGTGGTCGGCACGCCCGAGTACATGTCGCCCGAGCAGGCCACCGACAACAAGGTGGACGCGCGCTCGGATCTGTATTCGGTCGGCTGCATCGCCTACGCGATGTTGTGCGGCTGCCCGCCGTTCGTCGACAAGAGCGTGCTGCGCGTGTTGAGCGCGCAGGTCACGCAGACGCCGCGCGCGCCGAGCATGTTGCGGCCGGGCATGGCGCACGCGACCCAGGTGGACGACTTCGTGCTGCGTGCGCTCGAGAAGCGCCCGCCTCAGCGCTACCAGACCGCCCGCGAGATGCGCGCCGCGCTGCACGCGCTGGCCCGCGTGCTCGGCGGGCTGAAGACGGTGAGCCAGCGCATCACCTTGCCGTCGGCCGAAGCGCTCGATCGCACGCACCCCGAGGGCACGCCCTCCGCGGAAGATCTGGCCAGCACGCTGCCCGATTCGGAAAGCGAGGCTGGTCCTCCCCGGCTGGCCGCCCCTCCAGCGCAGCCGCCGCCGCTACTGCCCGCGCCCAGCACCACCGGTGTGCGCGCCCATCCCACCGGCGTCTCCACCCTCGGTGTGGTCCTCGCCGCAGCAATCGGCGCACTCATCGCCGCGGTGGTCACCTACCTGCTCGTCCGTCGCTAGCGGTCGGTTACTTCGGCGGCCAGCTGTTGTCCTCTTCGAGAGCGGGCTTGGCGGGCTTGGGCTCGGAGGGAGAAGGGGGCGTGGCGACGGCGGGGTCGTGCTTGGTGTGGGCGGACCGGGCGGGGGCGAGGATCCAGTCGGCGGTGACGGTGGCGTTGGGCTGGATGTCGACGGATTCCTGCTTGGGCTCGTAAGGCTTGGCTTCGACGCGCAGGGTGTGATTTCCCGCGGGCAGGTCGAGCGTCAGCCGCTCGGAGGTGCCGGCGGGCTTGCCGTCGACGAACCAGGCCGGCTTCTTCGCGTTCGTGTGCGCGCTCAGATGGCCGCCGGCTGCCTTGAGCGGCGCGAGGTCCACCTTGATCGCGCGCGCCTGCTCGTCGGCGGCGAGCACCACCTTCTCGACGTGCGGCTTGTATCCGTCCAGCTCGATCGCGACGTCGTAGCTCGCCGCGCGCGGCACCTGATAGACCTGCGGCGCCAGCAGCGCCTGCTTTCGTCCGTTGATGGTCACCGTCGCTGCGCCAGGCGTCGGGTAGATCTGCAGCGCTACCGTCGCGACCGCCGGCGGTGGACCGTCGGCGACCGTCGGCTTGCGCTCGAGCTGGAGCACGACGCCCACCACGATCGCGGCGGCCACGCCGGCGATCAGCGTGTAGATCAAGATCGGCCGCATGCCCGCGCGCGGCCTTTGCGGCGCTCGCGCAGCCGACTGACCGGTGGTGGTCGCGCGCGGGCGGCGGGTCGGCGTCGGCGTGGGCGTCGCGGTGCGCGCGTGCGTGCCGGTCTTGCGCTTGCCGACCTCCACGCCCACCGCGTCGGCGAACTGCAACAGCGTCTGCCGCACCTCGGCGAGCTGCTGCGGCCGCGCCGCCGCGTCCTTCTCCATGCAGTGCAGGATCAGCGACTCGAGCACCGCGGGCACGTCGGCGAACTCGGTCGGCTTCGGCGGCGGCTGTTGCAGGTGCCCGTTGACGGTCTCGATGAACGAGGGCCCGGGAAACGGCAGCTGCCCGGTGAACATCTCGAACATGATCACGCCGAGCGAGTAGCAGTCGCTGCGGTGGTCCACGTTCTTGCCCAGGCACTGCTCGGGCGACATGTACAGCGGCGTGCCCATCGGCTGCCCGGTGCGGGTCTGCGCGAGCGACTCGTCGCGCAACAGCTTGGCGATGCCGAAGTCGAGCAGCTTGACGGTGCGCTCGCCGGTCTTCGACTCGGCCAGGAAGATGTTGTCGGGCTTGAGATCGCGATGCACGATCCCTTCGGCGTGCGCGGCGATCAGCGCGTCGCACACCTCGACCAGGATGTTGAGCGCCTCTTCGTAGGAGACCGGCGGCGGCTCGGCCAGGCGTCCCTTGAGGCTGCGCCCCGGCAGGTGCTCCATCACGAAGTAGTGGCGCCCCGACGGGAGCTGGCCGAACGCGAAGATGTCGACGATGTTGCGATGGCCGATCTGGTTGACCGCGCGCGCCTCTTGCACGAAGCGCTGCACGATCTTGGCGTCCTGCGACAGCCCCGCGTTGAGCACCTTGACCGCCACGCGCTTGCCGATCAGCGGGTGCACGCCGGCCCACACCGTGCCCATCCCGCCCGCGCCGATCTTGCCGGTGATGTTGTACTCGCCGACGGTCGCGCCCGCCGCGAGCCCGCCATCGTCACCGTCCGACGGAGGAATCGGCGTCGCGCCGACCGTATCGTCGCTGCCCATCGCCGCGACCGCGGGCGCGTTCACCGAAATGGCGAGCGCGGCTCCATCGGCCGGACAGCGGCGCACCTCGGGACCGTACGACGTCTTGCACTGCGGGCACTGCGACACGAGTCGATAGGATACCACCTACGCGCTCAGACGTGGACGATCGAACGCGAGCGGCGCAGGGCGCTCCCGCGGCTCAGACAGGTCCTCGCATGGTGCGTGGGTGGCGTCCCGATCTAATGAGGGTGCTGCGGAACTCGCCGCGGGATCGCCCCGCGCCACTCGCTCTCCCCGCCAGTTCGAACCGCACAACAGGCGTCGCCCGCGGTGAACATCGCCTGGACGGCCCTGGCCGTGCGCGACCTGGTGGAGATCCGGAAATACGTCGGCCTGCGTAATCGAGAAGCCGCTCGGAAACTGGGTCGTCAGATCCTCGACGAGGTTCGCAAGCTGCGCCGATTTCCAGGGCTGGGGCGACCCGGCCGGGTCTCGGAAACGCGGGAGCTCGTCGTGATCGAGATCCTGCGCGTTCTCCACGGCGCCCGCACTTGATCCCCGCGCGAAGCGGTATTACTCTTACTGGTAGGAGTAAGAATCGTGCGAATCACCTCCAAGGGCCAGGTCACCATCCCGATCCAGATTCGTGAGCAGGCCGGGCTCTTGCCCGACACGGAGGTCGACTTCGAGTACGACGGGCGTGTAGTGCGCATCCTTCCGCGGCGTGGAGCGCCGGCAAGAGGCCGCACGATCGTCGGCCGGCTGCGCGGCTCGGCCACGCTCAAGATGTCGACCGACGAGATCATGGCGCTGACCCGCCCCGCGCGCCGGCGATGACGCCGGTTCTGGTCGACTCGAATGTTCTGCTCGACGTCGCAACCCAGGATCCGAAGTGGCTGACCTGGTCGGGCGCCGCGCTCGAGCGAGCCGGCGCTGGCGCGGTGCTGATCATCAACCCGATCATCTTCGCCGAGGTCTCGATCAGCTATGCGCGGATCGAGGAGCTCGACGCCGCGCTGCCGGCCGAGCTGTTTCGCCGCGAGGCGCTGCCCTGGGAGGCCGCCTTCCTCGCCGGCAAGAGCTTCCTCGCCTACCGTCGCCGCGGCGGCGCGCGACAAGCGCCGCTTCCCGATTTCTACATCGGCGCGCACGCGGCGGTGCGTCGCTACCGCCTGCTCACGCGAGATGCGATGCGCTATCGAACCTACTTCCCATCGGTCGAGCTGATCGCGCCCTAACGGGCTAACCGCCGCGCGTGGCCTGGACGATCGGCATGCGCGAGGCGCGCAGCGCAGGGAGCAGCCCGCCGGCGTAGCCCATCACCGTCGCGAAGCCGAGCGAGGCGGCGACGATCAGCGGTGACAGGTGGAACGAGAAGGTGACCTCCGAGAACGACTGGAAGTTCATCGTCGAGAACGAGCCGAATTGCCACAGTGACGCGGCGGCGATGCCCAGGCCGCCCGACGCCATCGACAAGAGCATCGACTCGATCACGAACGACACCAGCACTGCGCGGCGCCGGAAGCCCATCGCGCGCAGCGTGCCGATCTCGCGCGTGCGCGCCGCGACCTGCGCGTACATGGTGATCATCGCGCCGAGGATCGCGCCGAACGCGAAGATGAACGCCATGAACATGCCCAGGTACGTGACGAAGCCGGAGAACTGCTCCGACTGTCCCTGCCAGTAGCCGATCTCGCTCTTCACTTCCATGGTGGTGAGCTGCGGGTCGCCCGCGATCCGCTGCGTGAGCACCTTGAGCGCGTCGCGATCCTTGAGCTTGAGCGTGATCGAGGAGAACGCCGGGCGGCGCTGGAACGCGTCCTCGAACTGCTCGATGTCGCCCCACACCTCGGAGTCGTAGGCCGAGCCGCCCTGGTTCATCACGCCGACCACCGTCCAGTCGCGGCGCGCGAAGTGCACCGTGCCGCCGAGCGTCATCCCCTGGAAGCGTCGATTCAGCCCCTTGCCGATCACGATCTCGGAGGTGCCCGGCGTGAACATCCGCCCGTCGATCGAGAGCGGCGGATGCAGCTCGAGCCCCTTGGGTCCGACGCCGCGCACGTTGATGTTGGTGCCCTGCGAGTCGTCCTTGGCGCCCTCGCGCAGCGCGAAGATCAGCACCACCAGCTCGCCCGACGCGAGCGGCTGGCCGTCCTTGCCTACAGCCACGCCCGGGTCGGCCGAGAGCAGGCGCAGCTGCTCGGGCAAGAGGCCGCTCTGCATCTCGGCCTGCGATCCCTTGCGGATGATCTTGGCGTTGTCCGGCGAGCCGGTCCCCGCCAGCGTCTTCTTGATGCCGCTCGAGAGCATGAGCACGGTGGTGAACACGCACACCACCAGCGCCAGCCCGCCCGCGGTCACGCCGGTGGTCACCTTGCGCACCGACAGCGAGCGGATGTTGTAGAGCACCGGCACCCAATCGCGGCGGACGAGCAGGGTGAAGCCGAGCACGCCGACGATCAGCGCCGAGATGGTGAGGCCGGCGATCAGCGCCACCAGCGCGGTGCCGATCAGGATGCCGACACCGATGGTGAAGATCTTCGCGAGAGTCATTCGATCCTCCTGAGCGCGTCGACGATCTTCAGGCGCCCCGCGCGCCAGGCGGGGATGGCCGCCGCCAGCATGCCGCCGGCCAGCGCGATCCCCACCGCCATGAGCACCAGCTTGGGATCGAGGTCGAACCCGCCGAGGAAGTTGCCCAGGTTGCGCTCGAAGAGCTGCGCGAAGAACTTGAGGATCGGCGTCGCCAGCGCGACCGCCAGGGTGGCTCCGGTGAGCGACATCACGAAGCCTTCGCCGAGCACCAGCAGCACGATGTGAAACGGCTGGAACCCGAGCGCGCGCATCGCCGCGTACTCGGTGGTGCGCTCGCGCGTGGCCATGGCCAACGTGTTGCCGAGGATCAGCATGAGGATCACCAGCACCACGATCGAGACGATCTGGATGGCGTCGATCACCGCCGAGGCCATGGACACGAACGACAGCTGGAACGCCTTCTCGCTCTCGGTGCGCGTCTCGGCCAGCGAGTTGACGAACATCTTGTCGATGGTCTGCGCCACCTCCGGCGACGAGGCCGCGACCTTGAGCATGATCGTGCCGATCTGATCGCGCCGCGCCTCGGCCAGGCTGTCGTCGAGGTACTTCCAGTGGAAGTGCATCTGCTGCCGGTCGGTCGCCTTGTCGCGGCCCTTGTAGATGCCGCGCACGGTGAACTCCCACTGCCCGGGGTAGATCGCGCCGTTGAGCGTGATGCGATCGCCGATCTTGAAGCCGTACTTCTCGGCCAACAGCTCGCCGACCACGCAGCCCTTGCGGTCGCCCATGAACGCCTTGTACTCCTCCGGCGCGAGCAGGAACTCGGGGTACAGCCGGTAATACGACTCGCCGTCGACGGCGAACTGCGCGAAGAAGTTCTTCTCGTCGATGTACACGCCGCCGAACCAGTTGCCCCAGGTGACGTCGGCCACGCCCGGCACGTTGCGCACCTTCTCCACGTACGACTTGGGGAGCGAGAAGGTGATCGAGATCTTGTTGCGCACGATCAGCCGATCGGTCGCCGACGCGTCGACGCCCGCGTACCAGGCGGCGATGAAGGTGCGCAGGAACAGGAACGCGACGATCGCCAGCGCCACTCCGACGGCCGTGAGCAGGGTCCGCAGCCGGTTGCGGAACGCCGAGCGGATGATCAGCATCAGGAACGCCACGGCTAGCTCTTGACCTCTTCGCCGGCGAGCTGGCCCTTGTCGAGGCGGCGGATGATCGACGCCGCCTTGGCCGCTTCGGGATCGTGGGTGACCATCACGATGGTCTTATTGAACTTGGTATGTAAGAGGCCGAGCAGCTTGAGCACGTCCTCCGCGCTCTTGCGGTCGAGATCGCCGGTCGGCTCGTCGGCGACCAGGATGGTCGGATCGGTCACGATCGCGCGCGCGATCGCCACGCGCTGCTCCTGCCCGCCGGAGAGCTGGCGCGGGTAGTGATCCATGCGATCTTCCAGCCCGACCACGCGCAGCGCGGTCTCGACCCGCTTCTTGCGCTCGGCGCGCCCCAGGTTGGTCAGGAGCAGCGGCAGCTCCACGTTCTGGAACGCGTTGAGAACAGGCAGGAGGTTGTAGAACTGGAAGATGAAGCCAATGTGGCGCGCCCGGAATGAGGCCATGTCGCCCTCGGACAGCCGCGTGATGTCGGTGTTGGCCACTTCCAGCGTGCCCGACGTCGGTCGATCGATCCCGGCGATCAGGTTCAGAAGAGTCGTCTTCCCCGAGCCGGACGGCCCCATCAGCGCCTCGAACGATCCCTCGGCGATGTCGAGGTCGATGTTCTCCAGTACCGGAATTTCTTGCTTGCCGCGCTCGTACGACTTGCGCACGCCGCGCAGCTTGATGATCGCTTTTCCGCCGCTCATTTCTTCTTCTCCTTCACGGACGAGCCTTCTTTGAGCCGATCGTCGGGGTGGCGGATCACGTGCGTGCCCGGGCTGGGCCCGTCGGTGAGCTCGACGAGGCTGCCCATCGCGCCGCCGAGCGTCACCACCACTTCGTGCACGTGGTCGTCGTCGATGGTGAGCAGCATCGCTCTTCCCGAGCGGCGCACCACCGCGTCGGCCGGCACCGCCAGCTTGGGCGCGGCCTTGAGCGCTTCGGCGTCGAGCGGCTTGGAGAGAAAGCTGACCTTGGCCGCCATGTCCGGCAGCACGCCCGAGGTCGGGTCGCTGAACTTGACCTTCACCGTCACCGACGCCTTGGCGCGATCGACCGTCTGGCGAATCTCCGACACCTCGCCGCGAAAGCGCTTGTCGGGGAACGCATCGAGCAGGATCTCGGTCGAGGTGCCGACCTTGACCTTGCCGAACTGCGACTCGGACACGTCGGCCTGCACCTCGAGGTTGCCCAGATCGGCGAGCGTGACGATGCCCACGCCGGACGGCGGGATCAGCTCGCCCACCTCGGCCAGCTTGCGCACCACCGTGCCGGCGAACGGCGCCTTGACGCGCGTATTCTCGAGCAGCACCGCGGCCGCTTGCTGGCGCGCCTCGACCGCGCGCACGTCCGCCTCGGCGGCGGCGAGCTGCGCCCGGGCCGTCGACACGCGCGCCTTGGCGTCGTCGAACGCGCCCTGCGTGCCGGCGCCCTTCTTCAACAGCGCGTCCTCGCGATCGAACTTGATGCGCGCGTCCTCGACGTCGGCGCGCGCGCGTTCGACCTTGGCGCGCGCGGCGGCGATGTCGGCGCGCACCTGCGCGAGTTGCGCCTGCGCGTCGGCCGACTCCAGCTCGCCGATCAGCTGCCCCTCTTTGACCACGCTGCCCTCGTCGACGAACAGGCGCGCCAGCCGGCCGGTGGTCTTGGGCGCGACCGCCGCCTTCTTGCGCGTGTACACGTAGCCGGTCGCCACCAGCGTGACGTCGTTCTGCGCCGGCGACATGAGCGTCACCGATCCGAGCTCGACGTCTTGCGAGAACATGCGCCCCTGACCCTCGCGGAACACGAAGTACCCGGCGGTCCCCAGCACGCCGAGCACGATCAGCCCGACCAGCCAGCCGATCCCGCCCGAGCGCTTGCCGGTAGTCTGCGGTCGATCGCCCGTGCGCGCGCGTGCCGGGGCGTCATCGCGCTGGATGCGCAACGACGCGAGCTCGTCGGCCAATCGATCGTCCTCGGACACCGCGCGGACTTTAACGATCGATCCGCTCGCGCGCAACGGAGATTCACCTACATTAATGATGCACGCCAACCGCGCCGTTTGGTAACCTGTTGAAATCGTGAGTGACGAAGGAATGCAGTTCGAACAGGCGGAGTACGCCAGGCCCGAGGCGACGGCCTGCACGGGCTGCCAGGCGGCGATCGCCGAGACCTATTTCGAAGTGAACGGCAAGGTGGTTTGCCCCACCTGTCAGGCCAGGGTGCAGGTCGCGCTGGCCGGCGGGTCGGGCGCGGTGCGCTATTTCACCGCGCTCGGCTATGGGCTGGTGGCCGCGGCGGCGGGCGCGGGCATCTACTTCGCGGTGCGCGCGATCACCGGCTACGAGCTCGGGCTGGTGGCGATCGTGGTCGGCTTGATGGTCGGCAACGCGGTGAAGAAGGGCTCCGAGGCGCGCGGCGGCTGGGTGTACCAGTCGCTGGCGATGTTCCTCACCTATACCGCGATCGTGATGACCTACGTGCCCGAGCTCTTGAAGGTGCTCGACGCGCGCGGCCATTCGCCGAGCGGCCTGGCGATGGTGCTGTTCGTGCCGATCTTGATCGGCGTGGCCTACGCGGTGCCGTTCCTCGCCGGGATCAAGAACATCGTCGGGCTGTTGATCATCGGCTTCGCGCTCTACGAAGCGTGGAAGCTCAACAAGCGCGTGCCGCTGCGCATCACCGGCCCGTACAAGCTGGCCGCGCGCACGATCGCGCCAGCGCCCGTCGCGCCGGTCGCGCCCGGCGGCGCCTGATGCCGCATGAATGACCCCGCGCTGGCGCCGCTTCAGTGCGTGCAATGCGGGAGCGAGGTCGCGCGCAGCCTGCTCGCGTGCCCGTCGTGTGGCCGGTTGGTGCACGCCGAGGAGCTCAAGCAGGTGGCCGGCGAAGCCGAGGCGCTGACGCAGTCGGGCGATCGCACGGAGGCGCTCGAGCGCTGGCGGCACGCGCTCGGGCTGTTGCCTTCGGGCACGCGGCAGTTCGAGCAGATCGCCGGGAAGGTGGCAGCGCTCGGCCGCGATCTCGAGACCAACCCGCAGCCCGGCGCGCCCGGTGCGAAAAAGAGTCTGAGCGTGGGCGCGGGCACGGTCGGCACCGTCGGCCTGTTGTTGTGGAAGCTCAAGTTCGTGCTCGCCTTCGCACTCGGGCAGGGAAAGTTTCTGCTGCTCGGGCTGACCAAGGCGTCGACGCTGCTCTCGATGCTGCTGTCGTTCGGCGTGTACTGGACCGCGTTCGGCTGGCGCTTCGCGCTCGGGCTGCTGCTGTCGATCTACGTGCACGAGATGGGACACGTGTTCGCGCTGCGCCGCTACGGAATCCCGGCGACCGCGCCGATGTTCATCCCCGGCGTGGGCGCGCTGATCCGCCTAAAGCAACATCCGGTCACCGCCCGCGAGGACGCGCGGGTCGGCCTCGCCGGACCGATCTGGGGGCTCGCTGCCGCGGGCGTGGCCTACGGCGTTTCGCTGGCGACGGGGTGGGGGAGCTGGGCGGCGATCGCGCACGTGGGCGCGTGGATCAACCTGTTCAACTTGTTGCCGTTCGGCTCGCTCGACGGCGGACGCGCGTTCAACGCGCTCACCAAGAGCCAACGCCTGCTCCTCGCCGGCGTGATCTTCGCCGCGTGGTTCTTGAGCGGCGAGAGCCTGCTGCTCCTGCTCGGCATCGCCGCGGTGATGCGCGCCACCAGCCCGCGCGCGCCGGCCGAGCCAGATCGCTGGACCTTGATCACCTTCGCGCTCTTGATCGCCATCCTGTCCGCGCTCGCCCGGGTTGCTAGTTGATGCCGATCCGACCAGCCGAGATCGAGTTTTAATACTTAGCCGAGATGTTTGGTCATTCTACCTTGCGCGACCAATATGCCGTCTTGTTCCCGCCGAATATCCACGGTAACGAACGCCAGCGTGCGCCCGATCTTCAAGACCAGCGCGTCCGCGATCACCGCGCCTTCGCCCGGCGCGAAGAACGAAACGTTCAGATCGGTGCTCACGCCGGGCCGCGAGCTGCGATCCGCGCTGATGATCGCGATCGTCCCCGCGTCGTCGACGAGCGTGGCGATCGCGCCGCCGTGCAGCTTGCCGCCCATGTTGAGCACGCGCGGTCCGACGGGCAATCGCACGCGCGCCTTCCCCTCGTGGACCGACACCAGCTCGATCCCTTCGAGCCCCGCATCCCATCCCGTCTGTTTGAAGATCGCTGCGAACCGTTCCCTGGCGGTGTCATCCATGCGCGGACGATATCATCAGCGCTCCCGTTCCTCGCCCTAGACGGGTGACTTGCGCCAGCGCCGGAACAGTGCCGCCTCGTCGCGGGGGAAGAACGCGGTGGGCGGAACCTCGGCGTGGTAGGCGCGGAACGCGGCGGCGAAGGTCGCCGGATCGTCGTCGAACCATTGCTCGGCCTCGGGCGAGCCGCGCAACAGCCGCTCGAAGCGCAGCCGCGCCACCAGCAGCGCGCTCATGCGGATGCCGTCCTCGTCCGCGTTCTCGAAGCGGCGGCGCGTGTCGGGATCGAGCCGCCGATCGCCGGCCGCGCGGCGCAGCGCCTGGACCGGATCGCTCGAGGTGAGAGCGCGCGCGAGCAGCTTCTCGAACAGGGCGAAATCGCGCTTCATGCGCTGCGCCGGACCTGCGCGTGCCGCTCGACGATCGCGCGCGCGCGCCGCAGCTCCGCGCGGATCTGCGGCACGTCGTCGCGCGTGACGGTGCCCTCCATGCGCTCGAGCGTGACGCCCTTGAGCCGCCGGCAGCGCGGCACGATCTTCGCGAACAGCGCCCACACCTCGTCGGGCACCGCCGCGTCGTGGCTGTCGAGCCGCATCACCCGTCCCGACGGCAGCCACGCCGGATCCGACGGCTTGCCGCCCGACAGGTGGATCTCGATCACGCGCGAGAGATCGAGCCGCTCGAGATAGTCCTCGGGATCGAACCCGAAGTTCACCGCCATCGTGTACAGGTTGTGCACGTCGAGCAGCAGGTGCATCCCCGGCCGCGACAAGATCGCGCGCAAGAAGCCCGGCTCCTCGAGCGGCTCGCCGAGCAGGAAGTAGGCGACGTTGTTCTCGACGCCCACGTGCGGCACGATGCGCTGCATGGCGGCGAGCCGGCGCCGCACCACCCCGGCCGCCTGCGCGTTCATCGGCAGCGGCAACGGCAGCGTGAGCGCGAGCCCGTCGAGCGAGGTGGCGCCCAGATGGTCGGTGTACCAGCGGAAGCGAAATTGCCGATGATCCTGACGCAGGCGCGCGAGCCAGCTCTTGCGCCGCGCGCGGTCCGCCGGGCAATCGCTGCCCATCGACAAGCCGACGCCGTGCGCGACGAACGGCCGGCGCGTCTCTTCGCCGAGCGCGGCGAACCGGCGGTGAAAGCCGTTCGGCTCCAGGCTCCCGTCGGAGCCGGCGCGCCACAAGGTCTCGGGCGCGACCTCGTAGTAGTCGACCTCATGACGGATTACCTCGTCGAGGAGCTCGACGAACTCGACTTCCGGCTGCAGCGTGAGGCCGACCGGGACCACGACCGATTGTACCCCTACTTGCCGCGCGCTTTGTCGCGCGCCTCGCGCTGGGCCCGATACTGCTCGCCCGGCGTCTGCGCATAGAGGTACAAAAAGCGGCTCGACTTGGACGGCACGTGGCCCATGCCACACGCGATCCCGACCTCGTCCTTGTCTTCCTCGACGCGCGTGCCGCAGCCGCTCGCGTTGGCCCAGTGGCTGCCGGGCACGCGCTGCTTCACGAGTCGATCCCGGACCTCGCCCGCGAGCGCTGCTTCGCGTCCCGCCAGCGACGAAGAATCCGGCGCCACCGCGGCCGTCAGGTGGCGCGCCAGCACGGCGATGCGCTGGTCGCTGATCGCGTCCTCGCGCTTGACGCGTGTCGCCCAGTCGGCGTCGAAGCGCTGCTCGTTGGGGTAGTCGGGTAGCATGGGATCGATGCGCTGCACCCGGGCGGGCACCTGCGCTGAATCGATCAGCACCATCAACGGCTCGCCCGCGCCGGCGCTCGGCAGCAGGCCGCGCACCTCGGCCATGGTCGCGCACACCACCTCGCACAAGCCGAGCGGCGCGAGCTGTGCTGCGCTGCCGTGGTTGAGCAGCTCGCCGAACGCGCGCCCGCGCTCCCATTTCTTTCCGTCGTCGTCGGGGATGACGAACACCAGGAGCGGCTTGCCGCTGCGCTGCGCCCGCCGGTAGCCGTCCGCGAGCTGGGCGAGTCCGCTCGCGCCCGCGTTGGTCTCGCACGACGCGTCGCCAAACGCGCGATCGATCTTGCTGCCGAGCGCGAGCAGGGCGGCGCCGAACGCGCTGGTCTTGAGGAAGCTGCGGCGGTTCATCACAGGGCCTCTTGGGGCTATAGACGCGCCGGACGCGCGGAAGTTCTCGGGCCGCGCGTCCGTATCTTCAGATATGGAAAAAGACGGCCGTTTCCTCATGGGCGTGGCGCTGGCGGCGGGCCTGGTCGGCTCGACCGTGGTAGGTGCGCGTGCGCTGGTGCGCATCAAGAGCGACAACACCATCCAGGTGACCGGGTCGGCGAAGCGGCGCATCAAGTCCGATCTGATCTTGTGGACTGCCAAGGTCTCGTCGCGCTCGACGCAGATGAGCGCCGCCTACAAGACGCTGGCGGCGAGCGTCCCCAAGGTGACCGCGTATCTGGAAAAGGCGGGCATTCCGAAGGCGCAGATCAAGGTGCACTCGATCACCACCAAGAGCCTGCACCCGCGCGACAAGGAAGGCCGTGAGCTCGAGGACGTGATCACCGGCTATACGATGGAGCAGTCGATCGAGGTTCGCTCGGGTGACGTGGAGAAGGTCGGTCAGATCTCGCGCGAGGTGACCGACCTGATCAACGAAGGAATCGAGCTCGAGTCCGATCCGCCCGAGTACATCTACACCAAGCTCGGTGATCTGAAGATCCAGATGCTCGCCGAGGCCGCCAAGGACTCGCGCACCCGGGCCGAGCAGATCGCCACGTCGACGGGCGCCAAGATCGGGCCGCTGCGCCAGGCGCGCATGGGCGTCATTCAGATCAATCCCGCCGACTCCACCGAGACCTCCAACGAGGGCAACAACGACACCTCGTCCCTCGACAAGGACATCATCACCGTCGTCGCCTCCACGTTCGCGCTCGAATAGCCCCTACGGAGCGATCGCCAGGCGGGAGAGGCGGGTGTTGGCGCCGGCTTGCGTGCCGAGGTAGACCGCGGTGCAGGCGCCGCCCGTCGAGGACCAGCGGACGATGTCGCGGGTGGTGGTGCCGGCGTGCTCGCACAGGGCGATGAACGCGGTCGGATCGGTCGGGTCGGGGACCGCGTGGATGAGGTTGCAGGTCTGCGCCGCGCAGGGGATCGGGCCGAGCAGGATCGGGTTGCCGTTGTTTTCGCGCACGTAGTCGACGGCGTTGGCGGCCGCGTCGACCCACACCACGCGGTTGTAGCCGCTCATCGAGGAGGCGGAGACGGTCTGGAATGAGGTGGTGCCGCCCGCCGGGGCGCGGTAGGGCGACTTGGCGCCGCTGAACGGATCGACGTCGTCGGCCGCCGCGCTGTCGTCGAGCGCGAACCAGCGCCCCGGATCGATCGGGCTCTGCGTGATCGACAGGACGCCGCCGCTCTGCGGGAAGGTGTAGGCCGGCGGGCCGGAGTCGCGCTGCACGTCGACGTGATCGATCTCCGGGTTGGAGGTCCCCGCATGCCAGTAGCCGACCGCCGGCACCGTGTCGCCTTGCGGCGTCTTCAGCGGAATGACCTCGACCGGCAGATAGCTGATGTCCGGGATCGGCCGATTCCAGCGCACCAGGTCGTCGACGCCGAGCAGGTACAGCCCGTCGCGGGTGGCAGCGGCGACCGTGTCCGGCGGGATGAACGCGACCGCGAGCGGCTGCGCGGGCAGTGTGCCGCCGCCGGTCAGCGTCGAGCACGGCTGGAGCGCGCCCGCGCCGATGGTGAAGCGCAGCACCTTGCCGCCGCCGTTCGAGCCGCTGACGTTCTCCAAGCCGACCAGCAGCGATGGGTGCGGGCAGTTGTCGCTGCCGGCCAGATCAAGGCCCGCAAGATCTTGCGCCGGTGCGCCATCTCCAGCTGCGCCGCCGCCGTCCCCGCCGTCGCGGTCGAGGCTGAGATCGAAGTCCGCCTGCCGCTGAAAGCCGCAGCCGCCGATCACCAACACTACGGCGAGCGCGAGGCGCACTCCTGGAGGATAGCCGATTAGTTCGACTCGGGGCAGCCGTAGCTCGAGCCGTGTTTGCTTCCCCAGCCGTCGTGCGCCGTGCGCAGCGAGTGCGCGCGCTCGGGGCCGATCGATTTCGCCAGGTCCTGCTCGACGCCGTCGCCCAGACCGGTCATCAGCCGCTGCATGCGCTCGACCGCCGGCACCGACGAGAGATCGGCGGGCGGCTTGAGCAGCCCGGCGCGCTCGTGCGAGAGCTTGTAGTAGGCGTCCTTGATGTCCTTCTGGTTCGACTTCGCGAGGATCTCCTCCTCGAGCGCGCGCGGCGTTAGCACATCGCCACCCGCCTTGTCGCCGGTCACCTCGACGTAGAGCTGGCGCAGCTGCGCCGTCACCTTCGCGTTGGTGTCCGCGTTGACGCGGTTGATCTCGGCGCGCTCCTGATCCGAGAGGCCCCAGTCGTTGGCCTGACGATCCGAGACCGTCGCCGGATTGAGGCCGAGCGCCGGCGTGTCCCAGGTCAGCCGGCACTCCTTGGCCAGGCGCTGCAGCTCGTCTTGCGTCGGCGCAACGAACACTTTCGGATCGGGGTCGTTCTTGCCGCTGCCGTCGGCCTGCGCGGTCTCCAGGTGCTTCAGCTTGTCGCGCAGCTGTTGCAGCTCCTGCCGCTGCGCCAGGTCGCGCTTGAGCAGCTCGTCGCGCGTCGCCCCGTCGGCGGGCGGCGCGATCACCGCCTGCGCGATCGGCGCGCGCGTCGCATCCGCCGCGCCGGGCGCCATCCCCGACGACGACGAGGCCTGCTCGCCGGCGACCAGCTGGGTCTTGCCGTGCTCGTTGGCCAGCAATACCTTGCCCTCGTACACGGTGACCAACACCGCGGTGGCGAGCGCCGCGCCCGCGCCCATCTGCAACAGCCCCTTCTTGTTCATGCCCATGTCGTCGACCTCCACCCGGAAGCAGGTGCCCAGGACCCGTACGTCGCCGCCGTCGGTGTGCACCACGAACGGGCCACCGCGCTCGACGCGATAGAACACATTTCCAGCCTTCTGCGTGACCTGCGCGTCGCCGCCGCGCACCTGCCAGCTCAGCTGCGCGCCCGCCTCGGCGACCGCGATGCCGCGATTGCCGAGCGCGATCGATTCACGCTCGCCGACCACGCGCGTGCCGCTCGACGCGCCGCCCGGCAGCACGCGCGTGCCCGCAAAGATCGCGCCGGCGACGAGCGCCACGCACGCGGCAGCCACCGCCCAGCGCGCGCGACGCGGCCTCGGCTGGCGCTGCTCGGCCTGCCACGCGCCGGCCACGCGCTCGGCGAATCCCGCGGTCGGCTCGTCGGCCGGCCACGCCGCCAGCAGCTGCGCGCGTTCGGCCTGGTCCTGCTCTTCGTCGCTCACGGCTTCACCTCTTCCAGTGCGGCCCGCAGCGCAGCGCGCGCGCGGGCCAGGCGCGACTTGACGGTGCCCAGCTCGAGATCGAGCGCGCGCGCGATCTCGTCGTACTCGAGCTCGTGCACCTCACGCAAGAGGAACACCGCGGCGAACGCCGGCTCGAGCCCACGCACCGCGCGTTCGAGCGCCGCGCCCAGTGTGCGTCGTTCGAGCGTCTCGTCGGCGCGCGAGGCGGACGCAACGTGCAGCGCGTCGGCGAGCGGTGCGCCGCGATCTTTCTTGGCCAGCTCGTCGAGCGCCAGGCGCGTGGCGATGGTCAGGATCCACGACGACAGCCGCGCCGGACCTGACGTCGAGAATCCGGGCAGCGCGCGGAACACCCGCAAGAAGGTCTCCTGCGCGAGATCTTCGACGCGAGCGCGCCGCCCGTACGGCGCGAGCATGCGCGACAGGATCCCGAACACCGCGCGCTGGTAGGTCTCGACCAGCCGCCGGCATGCCGCGTCGTCGCCTCGCTGCGCGCGCTTGAGCGTCAGCTCGTCGAGCTCCCCTGCAACGACGGCGGTCGGTTGAATCATGGCCACGGCGAAGCTCACATCCGGTTACACGGGCGCCCCGCTAGAAGGTTCCCGCGGTCTTGTCGAATCCTTGCAATACTAGCGCGGGCAGATGGCGCGTGTTGATCGAGGTGGCCGACACCAGGATGGCCGCCCAGGACGTCAAGAGCCCCGCACAGATGGCCGACATCGTCGCGCCCGGTTACTAGCGCCCACCACATCCGCCTACATCTTCGTTCCATCCTTAGAGAGAACGTTTGCGCGGCCCGTGCGTATCACGGGACATGGCGATCGCGATTCGGGTGCGGGTGACGTGGGATGACACCATCATCGAGGACCGGATGTTCGTCGGGCGCCGCACGTTGCGCATCGGCTCCGGGCGCCAGGCGACCACCGCGGCGCCGGGCGTCGACGGGCGCTACGCGACGCTGACGCGCAAGGGACGCGGCTTCGAGCTGCGCATCGGCGCGGGCGTGGCGCAGGCGGTCGAGTTCCCCGGCGAGGAGCGCATCGATCTCAGCGCGTGCGATCATACGTTCGTGCGCCAGCTCGATCCGCCGTTCGGCTCCGGACGCATCGAGTTCGAGAACACCACGGTCGACTTCGAGCGCGTGATCGTCGGCGACGCGGTGCGCGATCACATGCTGTTGGCGTGGACCGCGGCGGCGATGGTGCTGGCGCTCCTGGGCGGCGGCAGCTATCGGCTGGTGCGCATGTACGGCGACGGCGAGAAGCCGCAGTGGGGACGGCCCCCGTCGCTGTCCGAGCACGAGGCCGCGAACGTGCGCGTGCGCATCGGGCCGGACGGGCTGGGCGCGTCGCGGCCGCAGGCGGGTCGTGGGGTCGCGCTGCACGGCAAGAGCGACGGCAAGCGCCGCGCGCCCGAGGCGGCGGCCAGGCCCAAGAAGCCGGTCGCTGCGCGCACCCCCAAGCGCGTCGGCACTGGCCGCGTGCCGATCCTTGCGCCGACCGGCATCACGCCGACGCCCGAGGTGGTGGTGGCGGTCGAGACCCCGCCGGAGGAGTCGCCGGTGAAGGCGCGCAGCGAGGTGATCGACGACGCGCAGGCGGCGCTGCTGGCGGCCGATCTGCGCAAGGCGATCGATTCGTTCTCGCGCGCCGCGCGCGCCGCGCCGCTCGACTACGATCAGCTCAACTGGCTCGGCCTCGCGCACTACCTCACCGGCGAGTACGCCGACGCCGAGCAGGTGTGGACGCAGGCGCGCGCGCTCGATCCGTCGCGGCCCGACGCGGTCAACAACCTGGCGTCGGTGGCCAAGCGCCGCGGCGACACCGCCAAGGAGCTCGAGTACCTGAACGCGGCGCTCGCGCTGCAGCCGGCGGACTGCCACGCGTCGAACAGCCTGGCGCTCGCGCAGGCCAAGAGCAAGTCGTCAGAGTCGCTCGCCACGCTCGCCCGCTCCGACGGCAACTGCGGTGGCAACTACGCCTACACCGCGATCCAGAAGGCCGGCATCCTGGCCATGAACGCCGATCCGGACGGCGCCTTCAAGGAGCTCGAGTCGGGTCTGGCGCGCGTCGATACCCTGATTCCGATCAAGGAGTTCGAGGTGCTCACCGACCTCAAGCTCGACCCGGCGTTCTCGTCGCTGCGCTCGGATGCCCGCTTCGCCCAGCTGGTCGGCAAGTACCTGCCGCGAGCGGCCGGTTGGAAGCTCTAGATCGTTACGGGCGCGCGCGCGTTCCTATACTCATGGACGTCTCGCTGGTGCTCACGCACGATTGCAACCTCGGCTGCTCGTACTGTTACGAGGGCGAGAAGTTCCGTAAGCGCATGTCCGACGACGTGCGCGATCGCGCGCTCGACCTGGCGTTTGCCGACGAGGCGGTCGCGGTGCAGGTGTCGTTCTTCGGCGGCGAGCCGCTGCTCGAGTGGGAGCAACTGGTGTCGGCGACCCACGCCGCGCGCTCCCGCGCCGCAGCGACTGGCAAGAAGTTGGTCTTCACCGTGACCACCAACGGCACGCTGCTGGACGCGGAGCGCGTGCAGTTCCTCGTCGAGAACCAGTTCTTCATCGGGCTGTCGATCGACGGCGTTCGTGCCGCGCACGAGGCCACGCGGCCGACGCGCGGCAACCGCTCGAGCTTCGACGCGGTGGAGCGCGCGCTCGACCTCTTGCTCGAGGCCGGCGCGTGGTTCGAGACCATCTCGGTCGTCGATCCCAAGAACGTGCGGCTGCTCGGCGAGAGCGTGCGCTGGCTGGCCGGCAAGGGCGTGCCGCGCATCGCGCTCAACCCCAACTTCGGCGCGCAGTGGAGCGACGAGGAGCTGGCCGCGTGGGAGCACGGCTATCGCGCGGCGGGCGCGCTGTACCTCGAGCGCAGCCTGTCCGGCCGGCCGCTGTACGTGAACGTGATCGAGGACAAGCTGATCACGCACGTCAAGGACGGCTACGAGCCCGAAGATCACTGCGCGATGGGCCACGGCGCGGTGGCGGTGGCGCCGTCCGGCAACCTGTATCCGTGCGAGCGCATGGTCGAAGAGGATCGCTCGGGCGAGCTGCGCATCGGCGACGTGTTCGGCGGCGTGGACCGCGGGCGCGTGATGGTGCTCGACGCGCAGAAGGGTCCGGTCAACCACGAGTGCGGCGGTTGCGGCGTGCAGTCGCGCTGCATGAGCTTCTGCGCGTGCGCCAACCGCGCCGAGACCGGATCAATCGGCGTCGCCGGCGGCGTACAGTGCTGGCACGAGCAGATGGCCATCCGCGTGGCCGACGCGATCGGCGCGCGGTTGTGGAAGGCGAAGAACAAACACTTCCTGCAGCGCGTGTATTCTTATTCTGGGCCCCTGGGCGGGGCCCAGGGTGGGTTGCAATGAACGGCATGAAGAGACTGGTGCGCGCAGCGTCGATTGTCGCGGCGGCCTATCCCTCGCTCAGGGCGCTTGCGGACGTCACGCCGCCGCCGGCGGGTCACGGGCTCGCGGGCACGATCGTGGCGGCGCGCACCGCGGAAGAGCCGAAGCCGCAGGATCCTGCGCCTGCGCCCGCGCCGAGTCCCAATCCGGCGCCAAAGAACCCGATCCCGATCCTGCGCGGCAAGGTCGCTTGCCCGCGCAAGGAGATCGAGAAGCCGAAGCCCGCGAAACCGCCGGCCGAGTATCCGCGCCCGAAGGGCGACATCGCGCGGGCCGCCCGCCCGTCGCCGCAGTTGGTGATCCTGCTCGACGGAGAAGCCGGCGAGGGGATGGTGATCCACCCGCACGGGCCGGACGAGCCGTGCTCGCCGATTGGCAGGCGCTCGTGAGCGACTCGAAGGACCCGCGCCCGGTGCGAGCGGCTTCGGCGGCGCGCGTGCGCTTTCCGCGCGTCGGTGCGGCGTGGCGCATCCTCGCTGGCGTGGCGCCGATCGCGCTGGCGACGCCGGTCCTGGCCGACGCGACCGTCCCGCAAGGGCCGGGACCGTCGAGCGAGAAGCCGATCCCGTGCGCGAACGCTCGGACCGAGGGGCTCGAGACGATGGTCACCGGCGGCGTGATCGCGATGTCGCGACCGCCCGAGGTGCCGACGATCAAGCCGAAGGAAAAAGGGAAGCAGAAGCAAAAGGAAAAAGCGACGAAGTCTGATGGGAAGTGGCAGCTCGAGGGCGTCAACCTGCACGTGTCTGCCGAGGGCATACGGGTGCATCCGCACGGGCCCGACGAGCCGTGCCGCTCAACGAGGCGCGGCTGATGCGCGCGTTCCTGGTGCTGCTCGGCCTGGCCACCGCGCTGCCCGCGCTCGGCGATGCGTCCGTGCCCGCGCACGACGACGAGCCGCCCGCGCACCTGGTCAAGGTGCCCGAGCGCCGCGTGGAGATGCCGGCCGTGGAGATCGTCGCGTCGCAGGCGGCCGCGCCGCAGGCTCGCGCGCTGCCGATCGAGCGGCTCAAGCGCGAGGCGCGCGCCGATTCGCGCGACCCGCTGGCGTTCGTCGACGACACCATCGACAGCGGCGAGCTGCTCGGACGCCTGGCGACGCAGCTGCGCGTGCGCCTCGAGCCGGCACCGCGTCTGCCCAAGAGCGCGACCCACAGCACCCCACCTGGCGGTGCGATGCCTGCACCCAGAAGCCCGCAGCCGGCGGCGCAATCGCACGAGAGTGAACGGTCCGGGGGAAGTCTGAAACCAACCCATACGTACGATCGATGAGCGGGAGCCCATGGAAGGTCTATTGAACGAGTACGGAATGTCTGCCTGGTGGCCGGCGCTGCTGATCGCGGTGCCGTTGGTGATGGCCGGGTTGCTGCTGCGCCGTCACGCGCGGCGGCGCGCCGACGGGATCGCGCAGGCGCGCGCGTCGCTGCGCAAGGTCCGCGACGTGCAGGCCGGCGTGGTGACGGTGGTCGGCACCTGGCGTGCGCAGCCGGGTGGGCGCGCGGTGGTCGAGGACGAGGGCGCCGAGTTTCGCGTGCTGGTCGATCGCGATCCAGCGGCGCCGTCGATCGCCGACGGCGCGCAGGTGCTGGTGGTCGGCTGCGCGACGCACCAGGAAGACGATCCGCGCCCGACCGGCTATCGCGGCTCGTCCAAGGCGTGGGTGGTCGACGCGCGCGGCGACGGCCACTTTGTTTCGCCGAGCGTCGACGCGCTCGATCGCGCGCAATGGTCGGCGCGCGCGCGCGGCTCGGTCGGCGCGATGCTGTTCGCGGCCGGCGTGATGGTCGCGGTCGCCAGCTGCGTGATCGCGTGGCGCGCCGCGCACAACGAAGACGGCGCCTACCAGAACGTCAACGACGGGTGAGCGCTTCGATCAGCGCGCGCTCGGAGGGGAAGCGCGCGCCGAGCTCCTCGCGCGGCACCAGCTGCCAATCGGCGAAGTCGAAGCCGGGCGCGACGGTGCAGCCGACCAGCGTGTAACGCGCACCCGCTGCGCGCGCGCCTTGCACCGTGCCGGACGGGACCACCAGCTGCGGGCGCTCGCCGCTGGAGAGGTCCGGGCCGAGCGTGTGCTGCGCGTGGCCGCGCTCGTCGAACAGGTGCAGCTCGAGCGGATCGCCGGCGTAGAAGTGCCACAGCTCGTCGGAGCGCACGCGATGAAACGCGGAGGTCGCGCCGGCCGGGAGCAGGTAGTAGATCGCCGTCGACGCTGCGCGCGGGCCCTGCGGCAGTCCCTCGAGCGTGAGCGGCGCGCGAAAGGTCTCGCGAAAGAAGCCGCCTTCCGGATGCGGCGCGAGCCCGAGCGCGCGGACGATCGCGTCGACCTCCGCCGGCATCGCTACTCGATCCCGAGTCGCTTGGCTTGCATCGCCAGCGCCTTCGGCATGAGCACCGCGAAGCGCTCCGGCGCCAGGCGCTTCATACGCCACGCCCAGCGACCGTCGGCGTGCGGCAGGAGGTACAGCTTGCCGGCCGCCGCCTGATCGAGCGCGAAGCGCGCCACCGCGTCGGCGTCGAGCTTGCTCGCGTCCATCAGCTTGTCCATCATCGCGCGCTTCTTGTCGTCGATCGGCCCGCGCGCGGCGTTGCCGATGTTGGTGCGGAAGAACGTGGGACACAAGACCGAGACGCCGACCTGATCCGCGGCCAGCTCGGCGTGCAGCGTCTCGGAGAGCGCGACCACCGCGGCCTTCGAGACGTTGTAGGGACCCATCTCCGGCGCGCTGATCAGCCCCGCCGCCGAAGCGACGTTGAGGATGTGACCGCGATGCTGTTGGCGCAGGCGTGGCACGAACACGTGGCAGCCGTGAATCACGCCCCACAGGTTCACGCCGAGCGCCCATTGCCAATCGGGGATCGGCACCTCGCCGATGCGGCCGGCGGCGGCCACTCCCGCGTTGTTGACCAACAGATCGACGCCGCCGAGCAGGCGATCAGCTTCGTGGCCGAGCGCCTCGACGTCGGCCAACTTCGAGACGTCACAGGCGACCGGGTGCGCGGCGGCGCCGCACGCTTTGGCGGTGGCGGTGGCAGCGGCGAGATTCAGATCGCTGACGATCAGCTTGGCGCCGCGGCTGGCGAGCTCGACGCAAAACGCGCGACCGAGGCCGCCGCCGCCGCCGGTGACCACTGCGCGCGGATGATGGACGATGGACATGGTGCTCATCCTAGCAGGTGTGCAATGATCGCCGGGTGGAACGCTTGGCGCTCTTGGCCGTGTTGACCTGCGGAGCGGGGTGCCTCTCGCCTGCGGACGCGGTCGATTCCGGCGCGAGCGACGGCGCCGGACCGGCACCCTCGGATCTCGAAGGGTTTCGCCAGCACTGCCTCGACGGGCTCAACGCCTATCGCGCCACGGCCGGCGTCAGCGCGCTGCTACGCTCGTCGCAGCTCGACGACTTCGCGCAGGCCGGCTCGGTCGAGCTGTCGATGGATCACCAGGCGCACCAACACTTCGTCACCGCGTCGCAGAACGGCACGCTGTTCTCGAGCGGCTTCGACGGCGCCGCGGCCGAGAACCAGGGCGACCAGAACGGCTGGATGCCCGGCCCCGAGGCGGGCGCCATCGATCAGATCCTGGCGGCGATGATCGCCGAAGGTCCCGGCGGCGGGCATCACGACGCGATCGTGATGCCCGGCTACCACAAGGTCGGCGTCGGGCTCCTCGAAGACTCCGCCAACCGACTGTACTTCACCAACGACTTCAGCCCGTAGCTACTTGTTGCCGACCATCGGCTTGTCGGCGGCGGGCGCGGGCGCGGCGGGCACCACGTAGATGTCGGCGAGCTGTTGCGGCGCGTCGGCGCCGTGCGGCGCGAGTCGCTCGGCGAGCTCGTTGACGATCTGCGCCGGCTCGCGGCGCGCCAGGGTCGCGCGGCGCAACGTGCGCTCGAGCCGGCTCATGTGATCGAAGCGCTCGCGCGTCGACGGACCTTCGCGCGCAGCGGCGCGGAACGCGAACGTGTCGAGCGCGTCGCGGCGCAGCTCGTCGAGCAGCTTGGTGACGGCCGCCTGCGCGTCGCCGTCGAGATCGGAGCGCGCGTACGGCTTGAGCCCGCCCGGCCCGCCGAACCAGATGCGCCCGAGATCGCCGAACGCGTCCTTGTCCTTCTCCTGCGTCGTGTTGGGCAGATCTTCGAGCACCAGGATCGGGTGCGTGCGCAGGGGAAAGTCGCGCGACATGACCTCGAACAGCAGCGCGCCGTCGGAGCGCGAGCGCACCTGCGCGGTGAGCGGGCCGAACGGGAAGAACGGATCGGCCGGCGCGTTCAGCTTGAGCCGATCACGCGCCTGCAGCGCGACGTTGGCCGGATCGTGACGGCCCGGCGAGCGCTTGAGCGTGGTGAGCAGGTCGCGCACCTGATCGATGCCCACCACTACGTTGAGCGCCGAGCCCTCGGCGTAGCCGGCGTGATAGATGCCGACCAGCTCGAACTCGCCCGTGCGGCACGAGACCGCGAGCACCGGCGAGCCGGAGTTGCCCGACGACAGCAGCGCATCGACCACGAAGTCGTCGTGCTCCCACTCGTGGTAGCTGTCGCGATCGAACGCCGAGACCACCTTGCCCACGTTGGTGGCCTGGAACGCGCCGAGCGGGAAGCCGCGCACCTCGACCACGTTGCGCTCGCGCAGCGCCGCCGAGCGGCCGATCTTCCACGGAAGGATATGTAGGAGCGTGTGGGCGCGCAGGATCGCCACGTCGAGCTTCTCGTCGGCGACCACGCGGGTGAGGGTGACGTCGTCGCGCTCGTAGGCGTCCGACTCGTTGTCGACCACGCGCAGCGCGTCGCTCACCTTCTTGCAGCCGTGCGGGACCCCCTCGACCGGGTGCTCCTCGTCGGTGACGGCCGGCCACTCGGCGACGTGCTGGTTGGTCACCAGCAGCGTCTCGCCCGACTGCTGGCGATAGCCGAAGCCGGTGCCGTGCATCACCGCGCGCTTGCGGGTCTTGCGCACGTTACCGTCGATGCCGTACGAAAGGCACTCGTAGGTCGCGGTGTTGCGCACGCAGTACGAGTAGCTCTGGCGCTCGAACTCGCGCACGCGCGGCAGGACCGCCGAGAGGTCGTCGGCGTACTCGCCGACACAGATGGGCCCGGGCAACGGGCGCAAGGACGGCTGTCCGTACAGCAGCGTCGGCGCCCACAGGAGCGCGGCCAAGATGAGGGCTGGGAACTTCACCCTACCTTTAGTTGTGGGTCGTGGCGGGGAGCGGCGCAAGGTGCATTCCGCCGTCTTGACGCACCGCGCGCGTGCTTTTCTCACAGGGAGTCTATACTGAACGCGCCGATGCTACGCGCCCTCGCGGTCGGGTTGTTGCTGCTGGCCACGCCGGCCGTCGCCGAGCCGACCGTGCTGCGCTTTTCGTTGGTCGCGCCCGACGGCACCGCGTGGGCGAAGGAGTTCAAGGCGTTCGCCTGGGACGTCGAGCGCGGCACGCGTGGCGAGGTGACCATCAAGCTGTACTTCTCGGGCGTGGCGGGCGACGACTTCGAGAGCCTGGGGCGGCTGCAGCGCGGCCAGCTCGAGGGCGTGGCCTCGGCGAGCATGCTGTGCGAGCACCTGGCCCCGTCGATGCGCGCGCTGCGCCTGCTCGGCGTCTTCAACAGCCGCGAGGAGTCGGACTACGTGCGCGGCAAGCTCAACGGGCTGTTCGACGAGGAGTTCCAGCACGCCGGGTTCGTCAACCTCGGCTTCTCGTCGCTGGGTGCGGCGCGCATGTTCTCGCGCGTGCCGGTGCGCACGTTCGCCGACGTCAAGCGCGTGCGCACGTGGGTGTGGGACATCGATCGGCTGGGCCGCCTGTACGCCGAGGCGCTGGGCATGACCGCGGTGCCCATGCCGATCACGCAGGTGCGCGCCGCGCTCGACGAAGGAAGGCTCGATGCGGTGATGGCGGTGCCGACCGCGGCGCTGGCCTATCAATGGTTCACGCGCCTGAAGTACTACACCGACGTGCGCACGGCGTTCCTCACCGGCTGCCTGGTGATGGAGTCGCGCACGCTCGAGCGGCTGCCCGCTCCGTCGCAGGAGGTGGTGCGCGCGGCGGCCAAGCGGCTCGCCGGCCGGCTCGACGTGCTCGGCAAGGAGATGGACGAGACGCTGCTGGTCATGTTCCGCAAGCAGGGGATGCAGGAAGTGGCGGTGCCGGAAAGCGTGCGACTGGAGCTGTTCGAGGCCTACCGCGGCATCCGCGAGCGGTTGGGCGAGCAGCTGGTCCCGTCCGCGCTCGTCAAGCGCGTGATCGCTCTTTTGACTGTGTACCGAGCGGGATCTCGACCGTGATGCGGCAGCCGCGCGGCTCGCCGTCGCTGATCGCGATGGTGCCGCCGTGCACCTCGGCGACGCGGCGCGCCAGCGTCAGTCCGAGCCCGAAGCCGGCGGCGCGGCCGGGCGTGCGCGCCTTGTCGGCGCGATAGAACGGATCGAAGACCCGCTGCCGATCGGCGAGCGGGATGCCGTCTCCCTGATCGGCGACGGTCAACGAGAGCCGCTCGGCGGTGCGCGTGGCAAAGAGCGTGATCGGCGGCGCGCCGTACTTGGCGGCGTTCTCGACCAGGTTCCAGATCGCGCGCTTGAGCAACGCGCCGTCCGCGGCGACCTCGCCGGCGCCGTCGGAGTCGGGCGCGAGCGCGACCGTCTTGCCGGTGGTCATGGGATCGATCTGCGCGCGCTCGACGAGTTGCTGCAGCAGGCTCGGCACGTCGACCTGCTCGAGGTGCATGGGCAGCCCGGTCGCGTCCAGCCGCGAGGTGGTGAGCACGTCGTCGATCAGCCGCTCGAGCTCGGCCAGATCGAGCTTCACGTCGGAGACGCGCGCCTCGGTCTTGGCGTCGCCGGGCAACAGCTCGAGCGCCAGGCGGATGCGCGCCAGCGGCGAGCGCAGCTCGTGGCTCACGTTGGCGAGCAGCTCGCGCTGGCCGCGCACCAGGCTCTCGACCCGCTCGGCCATGTCGTTCCACGCGCGCGTCAGCTCGCCCAGCTCGTCGTCGGGACGATGCGAGTGGCGCTTCCAGCGGCGCCGGCCGTGCGTGCGCAGCGGCACGCGATAGGACAGCTCGCCGCCGCCCAGCCGCCGGCTCGCTTCGGTGAGCCGCTCGACGGGACGCGAGATGCGGCGCGCGAGCGGAAAGGTGGCCAGCCCGACGATCAGCAGCGCCAGCGCGACCATGCCGAGCGGGCGGAACATGTTCGGCGGCGCGAACCGGCGCATGGGAACGGTCTCGAGCACGCCCAGTTGCGCGCCGGTCTGCCAGTCGACGATCGGCGCGGCGACGAACCACGCGCGCCCCTCGTGCAGGGCAGTGGGTCCCTGGCGCAGCTCGGCCAGCTCGTCGGCGGTGAGCGCGGGCAGCTCGGCACCGGTCGAGATCTGCACCCTGCCGCTCGCATCGCGCACCGTCACGTCGAGGTCCAGCCCTTCGGACAGGTGCCGCACCATCGCCACGCGGTGCTGCTCGTCGGGCTGCGCGCCCACCATGGTCGCCGCGTGGCGCGCCAGCCGCGTGGTCCAGTGGTGCAGGAAGGTGGTGCGCCAACCGGTCGCGAACACCAGCGACGAGACCACGCCGACGACGATCAGCACGCCGATGAAATGGATGTAGATGCGCGCGTAGAGCCGCCGGCCGCCCCTCATGCGACGCCCTGCGCGCCGTCCTTGGCGAGCACGTAGCCGACGCCGCGCACGGTCTTGATGTAGCGCGGGCTCTTCGGATCGGGCTCCAGCTTGGCGCGCAGCTTGGAGATGTGCACGTCGATCGAGCGATCGAAGGTCTCGAACTCGGCGCCCTTGAGCGCATCCATCAAGTGCTCGCGCGACAAGACGCGCCCGGCCGCTTTCGCCAGGCACGAGAGCAGCTCGAACTCGAAGTGGGTGAGCACCTGCCGCTTGCCGCCGACCAACACCTCGCGCGCGCCGAAGTGGATCTCCAGATCGCCGGCGCGGAAGTGATCCTTGTCGCCGGCCGGCGCGCCCGACGACGAGGAGCGGCGCAGCACCGCGCGCACGCGGGCGAGCAGCTCGCGCGGGTTGAACGGCTTGGCCAGGTAGTCGTCGGCGCCGATCTCGAGGCCGACGATCTTGTCGATGTCGTCGCCCTTGGCGGTGAGCATGAGGATCGGGATGCCGGCGTGCGCGGGCTGCGCGCGGATGCGCTTGCACACCTCGAGCCCGTCGATGCCGGGCAGCATGATGTCGAGCAGCACCACGTCGAAGTGCCGCCCGTCCAGCTCACGCAACCCGCGCTCCCCGTCGGTGGCGACGGTGACGTCGATCTCGTTCTGCGCGAGGTACTCCTCGAGCAGCTTGCCCAGACGGGCATCATCGTCGACGAGGAGCGCGGCGGCGCGGGCGGTCATTGGCGGAGCTTACCCGTGATGCTCGTGCTGGTGGGTGCGCACCCAGTCGACCAGCGTGTTGCGCTGCGCGGCCGAGAGCGAGGCGTGCACGTCGGAGATCGCCTGCACGATGGTGTCGGCGACCTTGCGGATCTTGGCCAGGTGCTCGGCGCGCATCGCCTCGACCTGCGTGCCGTCGATCTTGTCGGAGGCGAACAGCGCCAGCGCCTTGTCGAAGTCGGCGCCCGGATCTTGTCGGCTCGACTGGAGCGCGGCGAGCACTCGGTCCTTGGCCGCGATCACCGTGGCGCGCTGCGCCGAAGTGGCCTTGACCTCGTCGAGCGCCGCGTCGATCCGAGAGTCGATCATGTGGCCCATGAACTTCTCGCGCATCCCGCCGTGGCCGCCCTGGTGCTGCTGGTGCTGCTGCTTGACGAAGTCGACGATCGACTGGCGCTGCGGCGCGGTGAGCGCGTCGTGCGTGTCGTAGATCGCCTGCACCATCGCGTCGCCCACCTTCTTGGCCTCGGCCTCGCGGCGTGCGCGGTGCGCGGTCACGGCGGCGTCGTCGAGCTTGTCGGCCTTGAACAGGCTCAACGCCTCTTCCAGCTCGGCGCCGTGGTTCTGCTGCCCGTCCTTGAAGGCATCGAAGACGTGATCGACGGCGGCGCCGATCGCGGCGCGCTGCGGCGGCGTGGCCTTGGCGGCATCGAGCGCGGAATCGATGTGCGCCTGGATGCGGCCGCGGAAGAAGCCGGCCTTGCCCTTTTGCGCCCAGGCGTGCGCGCCGAACGCCAGCACGGCCGCCAGCGCGCCCAGGATCAAGCCGACCTTATGAATGCGTTTCATCTCGGTTCTCCTTTTTTGAGAGTAGCAGTCCTGCACCAAGGATGGCGCCTCTCCGTTAAGATCGTCTTGCGCCCACGTAAAGTTTCGTAAAACCAACGGTCTTTACAAAACTTTACCGTCGGCCAACGCACGATTTACCAAGCGGTCGCATCCTGTCTTCACGAGGAGGCGAACATGTTTTGTCATCCGGTGTTGATGGGCGCGATTGGTGGGTTTCTGGCGGTGAAGGCGATTCACAGGCTCCGTCACCGCGGGCACGGGGCGGCGCACGGGCACTGGCGGCGCATGGGGTTCGGTGGGCCCGGGCGGCTGTTCTGGGTGATGCGCGAGCTCGAGCTCGACCGCCGGCAGAAGCAGGAGATCTGGCAGGTGGCCAAGGAAGTGCGGCGCGCGTTCGGCGAGCTGCGCTACTCGCGCTTCGAAGGCCTGGACGCGATCGCCGACGCGCTCTCGTCGCCGACGTTCGACAAGCCAGCCGTCGAGGCCCAAGCGGCCAAGCACGGCGACGCGTTCGCCCAGGTGCGCGCGCAGGTGGTGGCGGGTCTCGAGCGCATCCACGGGATCCTCACCCCCGAGCAGCGCGAGCGCCTCCGCGCCATCCTGAGCAACGCGCGCGGCAACGATCAGGGCGGTCCCGAAGGCGGCCCCTATCGCACCGCGCTCTAGGTTGCCTTGATCAGCTTGACGGCGAGCGGGTCGGGCCGCTCGCCGCGTTCGACCGCCGCCTGGACGGCTGTGGCGTCGGTGCGCAGCTTGCCGAGGTCATAGCCGTCGAGCGTGGCGGGCGCGTCGGCCAGCTTGGCGAGCGCCTTGGCGAACAGCGTGCGGCACACGTCGGGGCGATCGCGCTGCAGCTTGTGCAGGCCGGTGGCGAGCTGGATCATCCCCTGCACCCACGTGCGGTCCGGGTCGTCGATCACGTCCCACACCTCTTCCCAGAACTCGTGCGACTCGTAGAACTCGCCGCGGTTGAACGCGCGGCGACCTTCTTCCATCAGTCGGTGGCGCTCGTCCGCGTCCATCAATCGTGGCCCCATGCTACATGATCCGTGATGTTCGACTCGCACTGTCACCTGCATGACGATCGCATCGGCGTCAAAGCCGAAGAGCTGCTGGTGCGCGCGCGCGCCGCGGGCGTAACCGGCTTTCTGCTCGCGGGCGTGTCGCCCGACGGCTGGGCGATCGAGGAGGAGCTGGTGCGCGCGCATCCGGATGTCTACGCGGCCTACGGCGTGCACCCGCAGCTGATCGACGAGCTGGACGATGACGGGCGCGCCGACCAGCTGGTCGCGCAGCTCGCGCGCGTGCTCGACGATCCGGCGCGCGCGCGGCCGGTTGCGATCGGCGAGATCGGGCTCGACGGCCTCGGCCCACGCAAGGCCACGCTCGAGCGTCAGGAGCGCGCCTTTCGCGCGCAGCTCGCCGAGGCGCGCGCGCGCGATCTGCCGGTGGTGCTGCACATCCTGCACGCGCAGGGCAGGGCGCTCGAGATCTTGCGCGACGACGGCCTGCCGCGCGCCGGCGGGATCTTGCACAGCTACTCGGGCTCGGCCGATCTGGTGCGCCCGTACGTCGCGCTCGGCTTGTCGTTCTCGTTCGCCGGCCCGGTCACCTACACCAACGCCCCGCGCATCGCCGCCGCCGCACGCGTGGTGCCGCGCGAGCGCCTGCTGGTCGAGACCGACGCGCCGTTTCAGACGCCCGAGTCGCTGCGCCCGGCCGAGAACGAGCCGGCCTTTCTCGTTGCAATCGTCAGGGCTCTCGCTCAGATTCGTGGAGAATCGGCCGAGGCGCTCGGCATCTACACCGGCGAGAACGCCCGCCGCCTGCTCAAGCTGTAAGGGGCCTAGCAATGTCGTCGGAGCACAAGCTGGAGATCGAAGAGGGCGAGACCGCGTACCGGCTGCATCGCCGGTTCGATCGCATCGGCCGCCTGGTGGGCGACGCGGCGATGGAGCGCCTCCTCGGCGCGCACGTGATGGTGGTCGGGCTGGGCGGCGTGGGCTCGTTTGCAGTCGAAGCGCTGGCCCGCTCGGGCATCGGTCGCTTGACGCTGGTCGACTTCGATCGCGTGTGCGTGACCAACGCCAACCGGCAGATCCAGGCGGTGCAGGGCGCTGTAGCGCGGCCCAAGTCGACCGTGCTGGCCGAGCGCGTGAAGCTGATCAATCCGCAGGCGCAGGCCGATCCGCGGGCGGTGTTCTACAGCGCGCGCACCTCCGACGAGCTGCTCGGCGCGCGGCCGGATTTCGTCGTCGACGCGATCGACAACGTGACCGCCAAGTGTCACCTGTTGGCCGCGTGCAAGACGCGCGGGATTCCAGTGGTGTGCTCGACCGGCGCGTCGGGCCGCATGGATCCGACCGCGATTCGCGTGGTCGATCTGTCGGAGACCAAGGTCGACAAGCTGGCCGATGCGGTGCGCCGCGCGCTGCGCCAGAAGTACGACTTTCCGCTCAAGGGCGCGTTCGGCATCCAGGCGGTCTACTCGACCGAGCCGGCCGCCGAGCCGCACGAGCTCACCTACGACGGCGGCGACGGCTTTCGTTGCGTCTGCCCGGGCGGCAACAATGATCTGCACGGCTGCGAAGAGCGCCGCGTGATCTACGGCACCGCAGGCTTCGTCACCGGCGCGTTCGGCCTTGCGTGCGCGAGCGTGGTGGTCAAAGCGATCGCCGGCTAGGGCGTGGCGATGCGCAGCCTGCTGGTGGCCAACCCGACCGCGCAGAGCGGCAAGAACGCGGCGCGCATCGCGCAGGCGCGCCAGCTCCTCGACGCGGCGAACGTGGCGCACGACTTCGTCGCCACCGCGCCAGGCGGCGCCACCGTCGCGCTGGTCGCCGACGCGCTGCGCGGTAACGCCCATGGCAGCGCCATCTACATGGGCGGCGACGGCACCTTCGCCGAGGTCGCCAAGGGCATCCTCGCGGCGAAGCGGCCGGTGCGCCTGGGCATGCTGCCCACCGGCACCGCCAACGATCAGGGCAAGAGCTTCGGCCTGTCGAGCGACGAAGCCGAGCTCGAGCGCAACGTGCAGGTGATCGCCGCCGGCCGCACCTGCGCGCTCGACGTCGGGCACCTGAGCGCGGTCGACGCCGGCGACGTGGTGATCAAGGACGACCTGTTCTTCGACTCGGCGGGGTGGGGCATCTCGCCGCGCGTGCTGCAGGTGCGCAACGAAGACCGCAAGCTGATCGAGGGCGTGCCGCTCCTGCGCGATCTGTGGCGCGATCAGCTGGTGTACGCCGGCGCGCTGTTTCGCACGTTCCTCGCGTCCTACATCGACGACGACAAGTTCGACGTCGAGGCCGAGCTCGACGGCGAGATCCAGCTGTGGCCCGGCCTCACCGATCTGATCGTCAAGGGGACGCGCATCTACGGCGGCGCCTGGGCGTTCGATCAGGGCTCGCTCCCCGACGACGGCAAGTTCGAGGTGGTCCCGTTCACCGGCAAGCGCGACTGGATCTCCAAGGCGCTGGTCCATCTGGAAGGCAGCGGCCTGTCGCCCGAGGGCCTGGCCAAGATCGGCGTCACGCACTCGGAGAACCGCAGCGCCGCCAAGATCGAGCTGCGCTTCCGCCCGCACGACGGCGGCCTGCCCCTCGCTGCGCAGATCGACGGCGAAGAATTCCCCGCCACCCCGCGCGTGAACATCGAGGTCCACCCGCGCGCGCTGACGCTGATCGTGCCCGAGGAGTTCGCGACTACTTGAAGACGGCGCTGCCGTTGAGGAAGAACGCGCCCGTGCCGGCGGCGGTGGCGCCGATCATCTCGACGTTGTTAAAGGTGACGTCGTAGGGCGCGAGCGAGGTGAAGGTCACCGAGCCGGAGTTCGACGCCCAGCCGGCGGCGCCGACCGAGTATTCGATATCGAGGTGGTGCTCGCCGATGTTGACCTGGCCGGTGGTGGGCGCGTCGAGCAGGACCAGCAGCTCGGCGCCGCCTGCTTTCGAGTCGAGCATGACGCCGTCGACGGTCATGGTGGCGACGCCGTCGGGCGCGTTGTAGCCGATGCCGACGCCGGGCATGGCGTTCGAGTTGGAGAACTTGATCGCCACCGGCGCTGTGGCGACCGTGTCGCCGCAACCGCTGAGCGCCAACAACAGCACGACTGCGTACCTCATTTCGAGACCTCCTCGAGCGCACGCTTGCGCGCGGCTTCGAATTCATCGCCCGCGTTCCAGCTGGGCATCGACGGCGCGTCGGCGACGCGCAATCCCACTACCGCCAACAGGCGCACGTCGTCCACCGCGCCCTCCAGGTTCCAGCTCGCATCCATCTGATCGCTCGGCTGATGATACCGCGTCTGCACGTATTCCTCGACGCGCTTGCGGCCCCAGCCCGGCTCGCGCCCGACGAAGTCCATGCCGCGCCCCACGTAGCAGGCCGGCACGCCGATGCGCGCGAACGAGAACTGGTCCGAGCGGTAGAAGTGCCCGCGGTCGGGGAACTGGTCGGGCGTGACCGTGCGCCCCTGCGCCTTGGCGACGGCGATCACGATCGAGTCGATCGACGACTTGCCGAGCCCGGTGAACTCGACGTCGCGCGTGCGTCCCCAGATGTTGATGCCGTCGATGTTGATGTTGGCGGCGATCCGCCCGGCGGGCACGATCGGGTGCTGGCAGAAATACGCCGACCCGAGCAGCCCCGACTCCTCGACGCCCACCGCGGCGAACAGGATCGAGCGCTTCGGGCGCGGCTTGGCCTCGGCCAGCCCGTCGGCGGCGGCGAGCAGCGCGGCCACGCCCGAGGCGTTGTCGAGCGCGCCGTTGTAGATCGCGTCGCCGTTCTTCGGCTCCTTGACGCCCAGGTGATCGTGATGCGCCGAGTAGACCACCAGCTCCTTCGACAGCTTCTTGTCCGCGCCCTCCAGCACGCCGAGCACGTTGGCGGTCTTCTGCGTGCGCACCTGCGTCTTGAGCGCGACCGACAGCTTGACGCCCAGCGGCACCGGCTTGAACTCGCGGCTCTCGGCGCGCTTGCGCAGCTCGTCGAGATCGAAGCCGCCCAGCTTGGTGAGCTCGCGCGCCGCGTCCTCCGTCGCCCACATCTTGACCTGCAGGCGCGGCTCGCCGGCCGCCGGCAGCTCGAACTCCTCGCCGTTCCAGCTGGTCTGCACCACCTGCCACGGATAGCCCGCCGACGGCGTGGTGTGGATCAGGATCACGCCCGCCGCCCCCTTGCGCGCCGCCTCTTCGTACTTGTAGGTCCAGCGCCCGTAGTACAAGCGCGTCTTGCCGCCGAACAGCGCCGGATCGCCTTCCGGATCGTTGTTCATCATCAGCAGCACCTTGCCGCGCACGTCCACGTCCTTGAAGTCGTCCCACTTCTGCTCGGGCGCGGTGATGCCGTAGCCGGCGAACACCACCTCCACGTCGCTGAGCTTGGCCGCGTCCTTCTGCGAGCCGGCGGCGACGATCAGGTTCTCGGGCGGATTCAGCTCGAGCCGGCCCTTCGGTCCCACCAGCACCGGCCTGGCGGTCACTTGCGACTTGAGCCCGACGATGTCGAAGCGCTGCAGGTACCCGCCGTCGTCGCCCGCCGGCTTGAGCCCGAGCCGCTCGTATTGTGCGGCCACGTACTTCATCGCCAGCTCGTCGCCGCGCGAGCCCGCCCCGCGCCCCTCGAGCAGATCATCGGACAAGAAGCGCACGTGCGCCGCCAGCGCCGTCGCGGTCACGTCCTCGGCGACGTCACGCTCGCGCGCGGTCCAGCTCTTCGGGATCGAGATCGGCGCGATCGCCGCGGTGACACCGGCGAGGACGGAGACGGACAGGACGGCTACGAGAGGATGCATGGCGCGGCATGTTAGCCGCAAGCGGTGGAGGAGACTACTACTTGGAGGCGGCGGTGGGCTTGACGGCCGCGCGGCGATTCTGCGACCAGCAGTTCTCGTTGTGCTCGGTGCACTCGGGCTGCTCCTTGCCGTAGCTGACCGTTTTGATCTGCTGGCCCGACGCGCCCAATCGCTCGAGGTACTGCGACACCGCCTGCGCGCGCTTGTCGCCGAGCGCCAGGTTGTACTCCTCGGTGCCGCGCTCGTCCGCGTTGCCCTCGATGGTCACGTGCAGCTTCTTGTCCTGCTTGAGGCACTGCGCGGAGCGCTCGAGCAACCCCTTGTCGCCGTCGGCGATGTCGGTCGAGTCGAGCGCGAAGTGGACGCGCACGGCGTTGCAGTCGCCCGCGCTGTCGGCCCCGGCGTTGGGATCGCCCTGGTTGGTGGCGACCTCCTTGGATCCGCTGCCCGCGCCCGAGGTCGAGGTCGGCGGGGTGGTCGGTTTCACTTCCTGCGCCGGGTGCGCGCAGCCAAACACCATCAACAACGGAAGCGTCATGGTGATGCGTTTCATGTGGACCCACCTCCCGCGGGTTCGTGCGATATGATACGAATTATATGGGGAACCATTCTTACGATCCAGTATTATTAAATGGGTGCCAATGCAAAAGCGGATCACCGACGTGCAGAGTATTCTCGATTCATTCCGCCGCATTGTGCGCGTGCTCCGTGAGTCGTCGCGCGCCGCCGAGCAGCGCGTCGGCCTGAGCGGCGCCCAGCTGTTCGTGCTGCAGACCCTGGCGCGCTCCCCGTCTCTGTCGCTCAACGAGCTTGCCGAGCGCACGCGCACCCATCAGAGCACGGTGTCGGTGGTGGTCTCGAAGATGGTGGACCGCGGGCTGGTCGAGCGCACCGCCTCGCCGGACGACGCGCGGCGGCTGGTCCTGTCGCTGACCAAGGAGGGGCGCGAGCTGTTGCGCCGCGCACCCGACGCCGCGCAGGAGAAGTTGATCTTCGGCATCGAGAAGCTGCCGGCGCGCGAGCGGACTCGGCTGTCGACGCTGCTCAATCACCTGAGCGAGACGATGGAAGTGGCCGATCAGGATCCCGGCATGATGTTCGACGACGACACGCCGCGCCGGCCGAAGACCGGTCGCGGCTGAGCTGGGAGCTGCGGGTCGATCAGATCTCGTTGGCCGACTTGAGCATTTCCGGGACGAACGTAGTGCGGATGCGAATGAGCGACTCGTGCGTGCCGCTCGTGTGCACGCCGATGAGCTCCATTTGCGGCAGGGTGCGATCGCCTTCTACTTGATCGTCTTCGAAGGTCATGAGCTTGGCTGCGGTCGGAGCGTCCGGCTTGGGCGGTTTCTTGGCCAGCGCGGGAGCGCAGGGGAGGGCTAGCGCGGCTAGGAGCGTGAGGATCCGGGCGGGCATGGGGGGGCCTCCTGGTTGTTCGAACGGGTCACGGAGGGATTCGATCTGTGGAATCGATCGGGGCGGGCTACTCCGCCTCGAGCCGCTCGGCCCCGCCCGACACACCCACCCGCTCCCCCGCCGGCAACAGCTCCGCCGCATTACCGGGCGTCACGCCAAACGGCAATAACTCCTTCCACCCCATCGGATCGCCATCCGCCCCAAACCGCACCAAGAACACGCCGTGCCCCCGCCGTCGCGCATCGCGAATGGCCTCCGCTAGCACCGGCCTCACGGCCGCCGCCGATCCCAGCCGCGCGACATGAAACACCAACGGAAAGTGCCCCACCGCCGGTCCGTCATACACGCCGATGTATTCGTCCCACCCGTGCCCGGGCGACACCACCAGATCTCCCGCGCGCAAGTCTCGCGCGACCTCACCAGCGCGATCGCGCCAGCTTGCGTCGCGCGCGCGCGGCAGCCACACGATCACGTTGAGCACGCCGAGCCCGATCGCCACCGCCAGCGCCAGGTTCGCGCGGCGGCGGGTGGCAGCGACGGTGAGCCAGAACAGCGGGAGCAGGAACACCCAGCGCTCCGAGTCGGACGGGAAGAACGCCACGCCGACCAGCGCGTAGGGCACGGCCCAGCCGATCGTCGCGGCGCGGCCGAGCGGCGCGCGCGTGGGGCGATCGGGATCGCGGCCGAGCGCGATCCACCCGAGCGTGCCGAGCGCCAGCGCACCGGGAACGAAGTGGCCGATCACGCGCGCCCATGACGCTTCGTACGGGTAGGGCGAGAAGAGCAGCGCCTTGCATGCGCCGTAGATCGCGACCGCGGGCGTGTACCAGTGCACCGGATAGCGGAAGCCGTGCGAGGCGCCGAGCACCCAGCTCGCGTCGGCCGAGAGCGCGAGGTAGCTGGCGAGCACCAACGCGCCGGCCGCGCCCGCGACGATCACGCCGTCGCGCCGGCCGAGCGCGAGCAGCACCGGCAGCGTGAACAGCACGTTCTCGACGTGGAACAGGGTCGCCACCGCGAGGGCGAGCGCCGCGACCAAGAGCGATCCCACACCTGCGCCGGTGCGCCGGCAGGCGATCGCCCACAGGCACACGCACAACCCCGCCAGCGCGGGCGCGTAGGTCTCCACGTCGCTGCCCGCGGCGATCATGCCGAACGATCCGGCCAGCCCCGCCGCCGCGATCGTCGGCGCGCGCTCGCTCTTGACCAGGCGGCGCGTGGCTGCGGCCAACGCGAGCACCGCCACGCCGGCCCCGACCGCGCTCAGCGCGCGCGCCGGCCACAGCCCCTCGATTGGCCGCTGGCCGGCGCCGCTGGCCAGGCGCAACAGCCGCAACATCGGCAGGTACAAGAGGTGCCCGGGGTAGGGCAGCCCGCTCACCGCGGCCTTCAGATATCCGAGGCCATCGCCATTGACCACCGCCGGCGCGAGCGCCAGGTAGCCGAAGACGGTCGCGATCGCGATGGCGAGGGCAGGCCCCATGGACGGGCATCATGATATAGTGTCGAGCCCGCTCAGATGACAACCGGCCTTTGCACCGACGAGCGCTTTCGCGCGCACGTCCCCCCCTGGGAGCATCCCGAGAAGCCGGAGCGTCTGGCGGCCATCGAGCGGGCGCTCGACGAGGCGGGGCTGCCGGCGCGCATGGTGCGGGTGGCGGCCAGGCCGGCGACGCGCGTCGAGCTCGAGCGCGTGCACGGGCGCGCGTACCTCGACGAGCTCGAGGCCACGCTCGCCAATCCGCCGGGCAACGGCTCGGGCTGGCTCGATGCCGATACCTATTTTTCCCGCGGCACCTGGGTGGCGACGCTGCTGGCGGCGGGCAGCACGGTCGAGGTGGCGACGCGCGTGGCCGCGGGCGAGCTCGACAACGGGCTCGCGTTGGTGCGCCCGCCCGGTCATCACGCGACGGGCGATCAGGCGATGGGCTTCTGCTTGATCAACAACGTGGCCGTGGCGGCGGCGGCGCTCGAGGCGGACGGCAAGCGGGTGGCGATCTTCGACTGGGACGTGCACCACGGCAACGGCACCGAGGCGATCTTCGACGCCAACCCGCGGGTGCTGTACGTCTCGACGCACGAGTGGCCGCAATATCCCGGCACCGGCGCGGCGCACCACACCGGCGTCGGCGCGGGCGTGGGCACCAAGGTCAACGTGCCGCTGCGCAAGGGCACCGACGGGCCCGCGTACCTCGAGGCCTACGACCGCTGGGTCAAGCCGGCGATCGAGGCCTTCGAGCCCGACGTCATCCTGGTGTCGGCCGGCTTCGACGCGCATCGCGACGATCCGCTCGGCGGCCTCAAGCTCACCGAGGAGACCTACGACACCACGCTGCGCCACCTGTTGTCGGTGCAGCCGCGGCTGATGATGGTCCTCGAAGGCGGCTACGATCTCGGCGCGATCGCGCGCTCGACGGTGCGCTGCGCCAAGACCCTGTTGGGCGATCCATGAGCACGGTCGATCGATACGGCGACTACGAGCTGCTCAAGTACCTCACCGCGGGCGGGATGGCGGATCTGTACCTGGCGCGCAGCCCCAAGTTCGACGGCGATCTGGTGGTCAAGAAGATCCAGCCGCGCTACGTCGAGTTCACCCGCGTGGTGAGCATGTTCATCGACGAGGGACGCATCGCGCAGGCGCTCGAGCACCCCAACATCGTCAAGATCGTCGATGTCGGCAAAGAGGGCGGCACCTACTTCATCGCCATGGAGTACATCCCCGGGCGCGACCTGCTCGCGGTCTGCCGGCGCGGCGTCGAGGTGGGAAATTTCCTGCCGCGTCATCTGGCGGTGGCGATCCTGGTGCAGGCGCTGCGCGGCTTGCAGCACGCGCACGAGAAGGCCGGGCCCGACGGCGTGCCGCTGCGCGTCGTGCACTGCGACATCTCGCCGGGAAACATCGTGGTGTCGTGGGGCGGCACGGTGAAGATCGTCGACTTCGGCATCTCTCGCGCGACCATCCAGCTGCGCGTCGAGGACCACTCGGTGGCCGGCAAGTACAACTACATGGCGCCCGAGCAGATCCGCGGCGAGCGGGTCGACGCGCGCGCGGACATCTTCGCGATCGGCGTCATCTTGTACGAGCTCACCGTCGGAAAACGGCTGTTCCGCGGGCGGCCAGAGCAGGTCATGCGGCTGGTGCTCGAGGACCCGATTCCCCTGCCGAGCTCGCTGCGTCCCGATTTTCCCGAGCGGCTCGAAGAGATCATCTTGAAGTCGCTCGATCGCGATCGCGATCGGCGCTACCAGACTGCGCGGGCGATGCGTGACGATCTGATGGTGTGGATGGCCGAGGCGGGCGAGCCGCACGACAAGCGCCAGCTCGCGCTGTACCTGCGCGACGTCTTCGGCGCCGAGAAGAAGCGCGAGTCGGACGAGTTCGGCGCCGAGGCGGGACACGACGGCGACGAGGAGCTGGTGCTCGAGAAGGGCCTGCCCAAGAGCGAGTCGGGCGTGCACGAGCTGCCGCTGCTGGTGGATCCGGACGAGCCGGAGGAGACCTCGGGTAACCACGCGGTGCACAAGCCGAGCGCCGACAGCGCCAAGACCCGCGTCGATGTGCCGCCGGCGGTCATGAAGGGCGCGGAGATCACCCGGCCGATGCTGAACGAGGTGCCCACCGGGCCGATGCAAAAGCCGATGGCCCCGCCGCGCGGGGGCCTCCTGGTGATCGGCGTGGCGGGGGCGGTGGTGGTGGCGGTGGTGCTGTACTTCTTATTCGGAGGCTAAGCTGATATACTTTCAAGCCGTATGAGCAATTTCGCCCGGCGCATGGGAGCGTAGCGACATGCGCCACCCTGCGCTGCCAGATCAGCTAGGTCCGTTCGAGGTCTTCGCGGGCCGCGAGCTCTCCGTTGGACGTCCCCTGGTGGCCCGTCTGGTCGGGCGCCGTTTCGATGAGCTGCTCGACGAGGGCGGCTACGAAAAGCCGTACGACCAGCGCTTCGGCAAGTCGATGGTCAAGACGCTCAGCTACCTGGTGACGGTGCTGGGCGCGTCGTTCGGCTACGTCGAGCGCACCGAGCTGTCGCTGTACGCGATCTCGGCGGGCGGCGACGGGCGGCGGCTGATGTCGCGAATCGCCGGCGAGGCGGCGGGCAAGCTGTCGCTGCTGATCGGGCACGTCGCCACCTTCGACGCGCACCTGTACGAGTTCCCCGACGCCGATCTGGCGCTCGAGTACTTCCGCTGGCGCCAGGAAGAGGGCCACGTGTCGGCGATCGATCGCTATTGCACGCACGTGCTGGCGCAGTCGGGCGCCGATCAGAGCGCGGTGCCGCGCATCCTCGACGGGCTCGGCCCCGACGAGAAGGTCGAGCTGTTGCGCCAGAACTCGCTCGACTTCGGTAACCTGCCTTCGTGGCAGCGCTACGGCGCCTGCGTGCGCATGCGGCCCGAGAACGAAGGCCCCAACGGCCAGCCCAACGCGCGGCTGCTCGTCGATCTGAACCTCCCCGCCGAGGACGAATTCCAAAATTACCTGCGCCGCGCCCTCTCACAGTAGGGTACTCGTCTGGCGTCATGATCACGATCCACGACATAGAGCGGGCGCGGGCGCGCATCAAGGATTCGGTCTACCTGACGCCGTGCGCGCACTCCGAGACCTTCTCGAAGCTGACCGGCAACAAGGTCTACTTCAAGCTCGAGAACCTGCAGATGACCGGCTCCTTCAAGGAGCGCGGCGCGCTCAACAAGATCCTCACGCTCACCGACGAGGAACGGAAGCATGGTGTGATCGCGGCGTCGGCCGGAAACCACGCGCAGGGCGTCTCGTATCACGCGACGCGCAACGGCATCAAGGCGATCATCGTCATGCCGACGGCGACGCCGCTGGTCAAGGTCACGCGCACGCGCGAGTACGGCGCCGAGGTGGTGCTGCACGGGTCGAGCTACGACGAGGCGTTCGACGAGGCCTGGCGGCGGCGCGAGGCCGAGGGCTACACGTTCATCCACGCCTTCGACGACGACACGGTGATGGCGGGGCAGGGCACCATCGGGCTCGAGCTGATCGAGCAGAACCCGTACCTCGACGCGGTGATCGTGCCGGTGGGCGGCGGCGGCCTGATCAGCGGCATCGCGGTGGCGATGAAGGAGACCAACCCGCGCATCCAGATCATCGGCGTGCAGACCGCGCGGCTGCCGTCGATGAAACGCGCGCTGGCCGAGCACGCGCCGTTCCTCCTGCCGCCGGCGGGCACCATCGCCGACGGGATCGCGGTGCGCAAGGCGGGCGCGCGCACCCTGCCGGTGGTCGAGAAGTACGTCGACGACATCGTCACGGTCGACGAGGAGGAGATCGCCAACGCGATCTTGCAACTGGTCGAGCGCGAGAAGACGGTCGCCGAAGGAGCGGGCGCGGTCTCGCTCGCGGCGCTCGTGCAAGGCAAGACCAAGCTTCACGGCAAGAAGGTCGCGCTCTTGGTCGGCGGCGGTAACATCGACGTGAATCTGCTGTCGCGCATCATCGAGCGCGGCCTGGTCAAAGACGGCCGGCTGGTGCGCTTTCGCGTGCGCATCCCTGACCACCCCGGCGCACTTCACCGCCTGACCGGTCGCATCGCCGAGGTGCGCGCGAACATTCTCGAGGTGTTTCATAACCGCGCGTTTTCTCGCGTGGATCTTGGAGAGACCGCAGTCGACGTGACGCTCGAAACGCGCGGCATGGAGCACATCGACGAGCTGGTCCGGGTGATGGACGAGGACCGCTACGAGCACGAGCGCCTATTCTAAAAGGTGCCCGTGCGCGATCGGGCTCGGAGCTTAGTTTTTCAGCTATACTAGAGAGTCCCATGCAACGGCTGCCCGTGTTCGGTCAACCCACGCCTTCAGTGCCCTCGCCGGCCACCCCCCTTCGGTCTACCGAGTTGGGCGCGTTCCGCTATGGATCCAAGCTCGAGAAGCGGATCGTCCAGAAGATCGGCGGCGCGGTGGTCGACTACGGCCTGCTCGAAGAGGGCGACAAGGTCATGGTGTGCGTGTCCGGCGGCAAGGACTCGTACGCGCTGCTCGATGCGCTGCTGCTCCTTCGGCGCAAGTCGCCGGTCGATTACGAGCTGGTGGCGGTCAACGTCGACCAGGGTTGGCCGGGCTACGCGACCGACGCGATCGAGGCGCACGTCAAGACGCGCGGCGTGGCCTACCGCATGGTGCGCGCGCACGAGATCGCCGAGGTGGTGGAGCGCGTGCTGCACCCCGCCGAGACCGGCGCGACACCGTGCTCGCTGTGCTCGCGCCTCAGGCGCGGTGTGCTCTACGGCCTGGCGCGCGAGCTCGGCGCGACCAAGATCGCGCTCGGCCATCACCTCGACGATCTCGCCGAGACGCTGATGATGAACCTGTTCTTCTCCGGCTCGTTGCGCTCGATGCCCGCCAAGCTGGTCTCCGACGACGGGCAGAACGTCGTCATCCGGCCGATGGTCTACGTGGAAGAGAAGGACCTGACGCAGTACGCGGCCGAGCGCGGCTATCCGGTGGTGCGCTGCTCGTGCCCGACCTGCGGGCTGCCCGATCAGCAGCGCCAGGTGATCAAGCGCATGCTCAGCGGCATCGAGGGCGAGCACCCCGGCCTCAAGGCGCAGATGCTGGCGGCGCTCAAAAACGTGAAGGCGAGCCACCTGCTCGACCGTGCGCTCTACCGATGAAGTTCGTCTGCGACAAATGCAGCACGCGCTACTCGATCGCCGACGAGCGGGTGCGCGGACGCGTGCTCAAGATCCGCTGCAAGAGCTGCGACCACGTCATCACCGTGCGCGAAGACGCTTCGCCGTCGGTGCCGGTGTCGCTCAAGCACTCGCCGCATTCGATGCAGGAGGCGCTCGACGAGTCGTTTGGCGACGGCAACGAGGGCGGCGGCGAGCACACCATGGTGTCGTCCGGCCTGCCCGGCATGGTGACCAACGCGCCGCCGGAGCTCCTCGACGAGACCAACGACGAGTGGTACGTCTCGTTCGACGGGGACCAGGAGGGGCCGTACCCGATCGAGAAGGCGTGCGAGCGCGTGCGGGTCGAGCAGCCGCGCGGCAAGGAAGTGCACTGCTGGCGGCCCGGCTTCTTCGTCTGGCTGCCGGTCGAAGAGGTGCCCGAGTTCTCGCCCGCGCTCAAGCCGGCCCGGCCCGCTGCCCGGCCGCCGGCGCTGCCGCCCTTGCCGGCCGCCCGTCCGGCGACGCAGAAGACCGCCACGCAGGCGGGCTCGCGTCCCAAGCGCGATCCGGCCGCGCCGGTGCGCAAGGAGCCGACGCCGCTCGCTTCCAAGGCGGTCGTGCACAAAGATCCGACCGGGCCGCGCGCGGCGCTGGCCATCAAGGACCAGCCGCCGGTGCTCGCGCCGGTCGATTCCAAGCCCATCCCGCTGCCGCCGCCGCCCGAGCCCGGAGGGCACGGGTTCGCGGTGCCGTCGGCGCTGGGCGCGTCACAGCCGACCCGTCCCGAGCCGCGCAACGTCTATCGCAAGCCGAACGACGTGGGCGGTCCGACTCCGGCGCTCGGCGCCAAGGCGCTCACCGACGCGCCGGCGAAGAAGCCGGCGTTCGGTTCGTTGAACCAGACCGGCAAGAAGCCGGCGCTGCCGTCGCTCGGCGATACCGGCAAGAAGCCGGCGCTGCCGTCGATGGGCGAGAGCAAGCCGCCCAACGGCGCCGACAACGTGTCGCCGTTCGTGGCCGCGATGGCGGCGTCCTCGGGCAAGCCGCTCCCCGGTCCCGACGCGAAGATCCCCGACACCGGGCCGGTGCCGCTGCCGCCGCCGCCCGGCGACGATCTGCCGATCGGCGAGGCCTCGGGCCTGCTCAACCTGTCGCATCTGGCCGCGACCGCCGCCAACGCGCGCCCGCGCTCGACCATGGAGACCTTCGGCGGCCAGACGGTGACGCCGCCGTCGAACGGCTCGACGTCGTCGATCATCACGTCGTCGAATCCGGTGGTGATCATGGCGGGGCCCGCGCCCAGGAGCGCGGCGCCGTGGATCAAGTGGGCGGCGCTCGGCGGCGTGGGGCTGTCGCTGCTGCTCGGCTCGGCGCTGGTCTACGTGCTGGTGCGCGCGCCGGCGCTGCCGGTGCCCAAGGTCGAGGTCGCCGAGCCCAAGCACCCGGTGGACGATCACCCGATCGCGATGGCCGTCGATCCGGCGGTGCAACAAGCGGTGCCGCAGAGCGACGCGCGGCGCAATCCGATCAAGCGCCCGCCTCAGCTGCCGGCGACCAAGAACCGCCCGCTCGAGCCAGGCGTCAAGCCGCCGCCGTCGACCAGGCCGACCTACGCCAACGACGACGACGCCCCCGTCGGTCACGCGCTGGTGGTTCCCAATCGCAGCCAGGCGGCTCAGCACGAGGTCTCGCAGCCGGCGATCGCGCAGGTGGTGAACCAGAACCACCGCTCGCTCGGGCTGTGCTACGAGCGCGTGCTCAAGCACGACAATTCGCTCAAGAAGGCCAAGCTCACCGCCAAGGTGAAGGTCGGCGTCTCGGGGATCGTCAAGTCGGCGATCATCGCGGACGCCGAGTTCGTGCATACGGAGATCGGCACGTGCGTGGCGGCGGCGATCAAGAACTGGCACTTTCCGCCGAACTCGGAAGAGTACGAGACGGAGATTCCGCTGTTGCTGCAGGCGAACTGACCGCGTAGCGGGCGTCTGGGAAGCGCGAGGCTTTGGAGAAGCGGGGCACGTAGCTTTAGAGTTGCCGAAGGGGGGCGCGGGTCGCGGGGGCGGTGGTTTGTGCGGGCGGTTCTACGCGGGTGGGGGCGGTGCGGGGCGGCGGGGTGTCGG
>PNAM01000010.1 GCA_003170275.1 Myxococcales bacterium | reverse complement strand
GGTCCCGGCGAGACCAAGCTCGAGGTGAACCGGCGCCGCGCGCGCGACAAGATCCACCTGCTCGACGAGCACATCCGTCAGCTCGGCAAGCGGCGCGAGCAGCGGCGCGCGTTGCGCACGCGCGGCCGGCTGCCGATTGTCTCGATCGTCGGCTACACCAACGCGGGCAAGTCGACGCTGGTCAACGCGCTCACGCGCGGCGAGGTGCTGGTCGAGGACAAGCTGTTCGCCACGCTCGATCCGACTTCGCGCCGCCTGCGCTTTCCCGACGAGCGCGAGATCATCGTCACCGACACGGTCGGCTTCATCCGCGATCTGCCCAAAGATCTGGTGGCCGCCTTTCGCGCCACGCTCGAAGAGCTCGACGAGGCCGACCTGCTGGTGCACGTGGTGGACGGAGCCGACCCGGCGCGCGAGCAGCACATCCTGTCGGTCGAGCGCATCCTCGGCGAGCTCGACCTGATGGAGAAGCCGCGCCTGCTGGTGTTCAACAAGGTCGACCGGCTGTCGGGCGAGCAGGTGATGGAGCTGGCGGCGGAGCGCGAGCGCTCGATCGCGATCTCGGCCAACGACGAGACCTCGCTCAAGCCGCTGCTGGTTGCGCTCGAGCACGCGCTGTGGAGAGAGGACAAGCTGATCGACGAGGCGCGGCTCCCGTAGCGCGCCCTATTTCTTGCGCTGCGGGATCGCCTTCAAGATCGTCTTGCCGTTCTGCAGCGCCACGTCGAAGCGCACGCCGGCGATTCCGGGCTGCTCGAGCACCTTGCCCACCTGCTTGGCGACCGAGTTGACCAGCGTCTCGAAGCTGACGTTCTGCGATTCGCCGGACAGCCTGCGGGTCTGCAGATATTTCTGGTGCAGCGCGCGCAGCTCCTGCTCGCTGATGCCCGGCACCTGGGGCAGCGGCCTCGGCGGTGTGGCCGGCGGGCGCGGCGGCGGGGTGGGCGGCGGCAGCGGCGTGAGGCTCGAGTTGGCGCGGCGTGCCGCTTCCGGAGCAGGCGACGGCGCGGCGAACATCGGCAGCGGGCCGGACGCGGGCACGCGCTCGAAGCCGGGATCGGTGCCGTCGTCTACCTTCGCCGTGCGGCCCTCATCGGCCGGCAACGCGGTCAGATGCGCGTCGGAGTCCATGTCGAGAAAGTGCTTCTCGGGCTTGGCGCCGGTGTCGAACGTCCCCGACGCCGGGCGATTCTTGATGCGCATCTCGTCGGGCAGCGTCTTGCCCTCGCGCTCGGCGGCGCGCTGCGCCTTGACCACGTGTCGCGCGTAGGTTCCGTTCTCGATCTCGCGGAGGATGCGGTTCCAATAAGTGATATAGATGTTCCACTTCTGAAGCATGGTGTTGAACTTGAAGCGCAATCCAGTATTGCGGATATGCAGCTGCTGCAGCATCAGCATGGTCCGCTGAACTTCCTTGCGCGCGGTCAGCGGCTCGATCTTCTCGATGCCCATGAAGTACTGCTCGTAGAGCTGCTTGACCCGCTCCATCTTGTTGGTCAGCTCGTGCAGCAGCTCCTCGATGTCGAGCGGCGGCTGTACCTTCGAGTCGGCCACGGTTTGATCCTAGCACAGCGTCCGTGCTATCGCTCCGCGCGTGAAACTCGTCGTTTCGGCATTCTTGGTGTGTTGCGCGCTTGGTTGCAGCCCGGAGGAGGCCAAGCACAAGGCCGCCGGCAACGTGCTGTTCAAGCAGGGTGACCTGCCGGGCGCGGTCAAGGAATACCGCGCCGCGCTGCAGTCGAACGCCAAGGATCCGAACGCGCATACGTTGCTCGGCAACGCGCTGTTCGAGCAGGAAAAGCTCGACGAGGCCAAGCGGGAATACCAGACCGCGATCGACCTGGACGCAAAGGCGCGCGCGGCCTTGCAGGGCCTGGCGATGGTGTGCGTGCGGCAAGACGACAACGCCTGCGCGCGCACGCAGTACGAACGCATGCTCAAGAGCGAGCCGCACGACACCGACGCGCACGCCGCGCTCGGCAAGGTGCTGTACGCCGCGCACGATCTCGACGGTGCCGAGCGTCACCTGAGGGAAGCGCTCGTCTATGCCCAGAACGATCCGGCCGCGCTCTATACGCTCGGCCTCGTGCTTGCAAAGAAGAAGGACCAGGTTCAGGCGAACGCGATCTTCGACCGTCTCGACCGCGCGACTCCGGGCAAGGCGTATGCACCTTACGGGCGGGCGGTGGCGGCAGTGGTGAGCGGGCACGACGACGAGGCCTACAAGTGGCTCGGCGAAGCGCTCGATCGCGGGATCGAAGATCTGGGGCAAGTGGAGAGCGACGACAGCTTCGCGACGCTGAAGAGCAACGCGAAGTTCGTGTCGCTGCTCGCGCTGGCTCGCACGCGTGCGCCCCCGAAGAAAGCGAGCCCCGGTCCATGAGATTCGCCCGCCACCTCGTTCCCCTCCTGTTGTTCGCTCCCTTCCTCGACTGCTCATCTTCACTCCCGCGCAACGCCAAGGTCGCGACGCCCAGCCAGGCGGTCGCGGTCGAGGTCGCGTTGCCGCCCGGTCCCGAGGTGACGAGCGAGCTGATGGGGTACCTGGTGGTCTCGGACGCTGAGCGCGTGATGCAGCAGCTCGCGCCGGGCGTGCCGCAAGACGCGCTCGCGTTGCGCGCGCAGCTCGCGGGGATGATCGGACTCGACGCCACCCTCGCGGCGACGATCGATTGGAAGCGGCCGGCGGCGATCGGCCTGTTGAACCCGTCGCTGCTGGCGCGCGGCAACGTGCGTCCGTACGTGGCGATGATGCCGGTGCTCAGCCGCGACGCTGTGGAGAAGGCGTTGATCGCGCGCGGCGCCAAGCTCGAGGCCAAACCGTGGGGCTTCGTGGTGCCGTCGCAACAGGGCACCGTTTACGTGGGCTTCACCGCCGGCTACGCGGTGATCGCGTGGCGGCAAGATCTGTTGCAGTCGACCGCGCGGCTGCTCACGCCGCAGGTGATGAAGCGGCAGGACGCGCCGATGCTGGTGCACGTGCGCATGGACAATCTGTACTCGGCGTTCGGGCCGCAGCTCGACGCGATCCTCGGACACTTCGCGCGCATCGCCAACCTGGGCGGCGCGGCCAACGATCCGCAGGCCGCGTTCGCGCTGCGCGGCATCAAGTCGCTGACGCGCGACCTGGGCTCGGTCTCGGATCTCGAGCTGTTGATCGATCTCGACTCCGGCGGGCTGACCATCACCGCGCGCCTCGACGGCAAGCAGGACGGCGCGTGGGCCAACTTCGTGCAGCAGCAGCAGCCCGGCCCGGCGTGGGGCACGCAGTTCCTGCCGCCCGACTCGGTGCTGGTGTACGCGACGCACGCCAGCCAGCGCGCGCGCGCCGAGGACATCCAGGCCTCGCTGGCCTACTTCGCCGACGCGGTTCCCGCGCACCGGCCGGACGTGATCCAGGTCGATCGCTGGCGCAGGTCGCTCGAGAAGGCCGCGCTCACCACCGGCGGCGAGGTCGCCTACGCGGTGTGGCCCGGGCGCACCGGCGGCGTGGGCGTGGGCGGCGCGTATCGCGTGACCGATCCGGGCATGGCGCGCGCGGCGGTGATGCAAGTCTACGAGGAGCTCGGCGGGCAGCTCGGCGGGCTGGTGGTGCGCGCGCTCTTGCTCGATCCGGCGCGCTTCGGCTCGCGCTTCTCGGTCAAGAAGAAGGAGGCGCGCATCGCCGGCGCCGACGTCGATCTGGTCGAGCTCACGCCGAAGTGGCCGCAGGGCGCCGAGCCCGAGCGCCGCCTGTTCGAGACGATGTTCGGCGCCAAGCTCACGCTGGCCACCGCGTTCATGGGTGAGCAGGCGCTGTTCACGCTGGGCGCCGACTGGGCGCCGCGCCTCGAGGCGATGATCAATACCGCATCGGGGCAGAAGGCCGCCTCGCTCGGCGACGAAGCGGGCTTCGCCGAGGCGCTGCAGTTCCGTCCGGGCGCGCGCGTGTCGCTGTCCTACCTGGAGACCGCCAAGATGGCGCGCTTCGCCGCCGGGCTGATGCAGCAGGCGAGCGACCTCGACGAGCAGCAGAAGGCGGTGCTCGAGCAGCTCCTGCACCAGGTCGGCTCGGGTGCGATCGTCACCACCACCAACGCGTCGGGCCGTCGCTACGAGGTGACCACCCACGTGCCATCCGCGGCGATCATGGGCACCGCGCGGCTCAACGGCGCGCTGTGGCGCGTGGCGCTGTCGCCGCTGCTCAACCCGCCGATGATGCCGCCCATGCCCATTCCGCCGCCGCACGTCGCGCCGTCGTTGCAGCCGGTCGCGCCGGAAGCGCCGTCGCTGTAGACTCGGGACATGGGCAAGTACCTGGTGTTGGGAATCCTGTGCGCCGCCGCGTGTGCGACCAGCCCGGAGCAGCGGAGCGCCGAGCGTGAGCACGCGCAGCGCTGCGCGCGCATCGAGATGTATCCGCTGGGCGTGACACCGTCGCGGCCGTTTCGCGTGCTCGGGCCGTTGAGCGTGAGCTCCGACGGCAATCCGAGCCGCCGCGATCGCAGCCTGCAGGACCGCGCGTGCCAGCTCGACGCCGACGCGGTGATCGACGTGCACGACGAGAGCGCGGCGCAGGGCGTGCAGCTCTCGACGCAGAGCGCGCAGACCGACAGCGTGACCTCGAGCGGAACTGCCGTCGCCTATGTCGAGGACAAAAGGCCGCAGTAGCGGGGGACCTCGTGTCGCTGGTCTGGTTCATCGTCCTCATCGGGCTGCTCATCACGGTGCACGAGCTCGGGCACTTTGCGGCCGCGCGCCTGCTCGATATCAAGGTGCTCAAGCTGTCGATCGGCTTCGGGCCCAAGCTCGCGTCGATCAAGCGCGGCGACACCGAATATGCCGTGTCGCTGATTCCGCTCGGTGGATACGTGCGGCTGCTCGGCGAAGATCGCCACGAGCCGGTGCCGCGCGGCGCCGAGAAGCACGCGTTCCACTTGCGCGCGCCGTGGCAGCGGCTGGTGGTGATCCTGGCCGGGCCGCTCGCCAACCTGATCTTTCCGCTGTTCATCTTCGCGCAGCTCTACGCGCGCCAGGGCACCGCGCGATCGGCCACCATCGGCACCGTGCTCGCCGGGCAGCCGGCGCAGGGCGCGGATCTGCGCGTCGGCGACAAGGTGGTCGCGGTGGACGGGCAGCCGGTCGCCACCTGGGACGAGCTGAACCGGCTGGTGCTGGCGGCGCCCGGACGCGAGCTGCGCATCACCGTCGAGCGCGCGGGCTCGGACAAGCCGCTCACCAAGATCGTGACCCCGCGCGTGCACCTACGCGCCGATGCGTTCGGGGTGCGCGAGCGCGTGGGTCTGATCGGCGTGGCGCCGCACTTCCGGCTGCCGCAGGTCGGCGTGCTCGACGAGGACACCGCCGCCTTTCGTGCCGGGCTGCGCACCTTCGACATCCTGACCTCGATCCAGGGACGGCCGGTGCAGAACGCGGCGGATCTCGAGCCGGTGCTCAACCCGCATTCGGGCGGCATGCTGGTGGTCACCTACCTGCGACCGCAGCGCGCGCCGCTCGGGTTCGCCGAGGTGGCGCGGCTCGAGCCGGGCTCGGCGGTGATCGTGCCGCAGGCATCGGCCGACAAGAAATACGACGCGGGGTTGCGGCCCGCCGATCTGTTCATCCATTCGGTCGAGCCGGGCACGCCCGCGGCCAGCCTGGGCGGCATCGGCCTGCGTCCCGGCGACGTGCTCGAGACGCTCGACGGCCTCAAGCTAACTTCGTGGGAGCTGTTCGCGCAGCAGCTCGAGGAGCACCCCGACTCCGAGCACGCGATCAGCTGGAAGACGCCCGGAAAAGGTGGCGGGCCGCATCAGGCGCGCTTCAAGGCGCAGGAGCGCCACGAGCTCGACGAGTACCAGGGCGAGAGCGAGCTGTGGGTGTTCGGCGCCGAGGGCGCGCGTGCGATCCAGCCGGTGCCCGAGGTCGCGGTCGAGACGCACCTGACCGGCGCGATCGCGCACGCGGTCGGTCGCGCGCTGTCGGTGACCGGCACGCTGGTGCGGGTGCTCGCCATGACGCTGCTCGGCCGTCTCCCGGCGAGCGCGATCGGCGGGCCGATCCTCATCTACCAGGTGGCGGGCGTGGCGGCGCAGCACGGCGTCGAGCAGTTCCTGGTGATGGCGGCGCTGGTGTCGCTCAATCTCGGCCTGCTCAACCTGTTGCCGGTGCCGCTGCTCGACGGTGGGCAGGCCTCGCTGGTGATGGTCGAAGCGGTGCGCCGGCGCCCGGTGTCCGAACGCACGCGCGCGCGCGCCGGCTACGTCGGGGTGGCGCTGTTGGTGTTCCTGCTGCTGCTCGCGTCGCGTAACGATCTGATGCGACACTTTCTACCTGGGCCCCAGCGCGCGGCGCAGGGCGGGTTGCAATGAGGCTCCTGGCGATCGAGACCGCGACGCGCACGGCGGGCGTGGCGGCGTGGGCCGACGGGCGCGTGCTGGCCGAGCGCCGGCAGACGGTGACCACCCATTCGGAGCAGCTCATGGTGATGGTCGACGCGACGCTGCGCGAGGCGGGGTGGACCCCCCGCGAGCTCGACGCGCTGGTGTGCGGCGCGGGGCCGGGCTCGTTCACCGGGCTGCGCATCGGGTTGGCGACCGCCAAGGGGCTGAGCTTCGCGCTCGGCCGGCCGCTCGCGCTGGTCTCTTCGCTGGAGACGCTCGCTGCGCGCGTGGCCGGCGGGCGCGTCGCCGCAGTGCTCGATGCGTACAAGGGCGAGGTCTACGCCGGCGTGTTCGAGGTCGAAGGCGGCAGGCCGCGCGTGATCGTCGAGGAGCAGGCCTGGCCGCCCGCCCGGCTGACCGACGAGCTCGCGCAGCGCGCTCCGCTGGTGCTGGTCGGCGACGGCGCGCTTCGCTATCCGTCGCTGCTGTCGGCCGGCGTGCGCATGTACGACGAGGACGGCGCGCCGCGGCCGGGAGATCTGGCTCGCCTCGGCGCGCTGCGGCTCGCTGGCGGAGCGGACGACCGGCTGGCGGGTCCCCACTATCTGCGTCCCTCCGAAGCCGAGCTCTTCAAAGAAAAAAAGAATAAAAACTGAGTCTTATAGAATTCGCGGCGACGTCACGCATTGGTTGGGCTATCCTGGGATCAGAACTCCTGGGGAGGAGCAGACGTGAAGCAGGTGGCGGTGTCCGACGTGCAAGCGCATCTGGACCAACTCCATAACGAGCACGCAAAGCTGGAGATGAGATTGAGAGAGCTCGAGCACCATCTCTCGCTCAGCCCGGAAGAGCAGATGGAGCGGGTCAACCTCAAGAAGGCCAAGCTCCAGCTCAAGGACGACATCCTGCACCTGCAACACCAGCGACTGCGCGCCTGAAGCTAACCGACGAGCAGATCGAGCGACTGCGCCGGAGCGGCATCCGCCTCGACGCGGAGGGGCGGTTCTGGCACGAAGGTGCCGAGGTGACGCACGCGGGCATGCGCGCCGCGTTCTTCCGCTGGCTCGATCGCAACGATGACGGGCGTTGGGTGCTGCGCCTCGACGCGAATCGCTTCGTCTACCTCGACGTCGACGAGACTCCGTACGTGGTCCGCTCGCTGCGTTGGGAAGGCGCGCGCCCCATGGCCCGTCTCTCGGACGACTCCGAAGAACCGCTCGCCTGCGCCACCCTCCGTCTGCACCCCGCCGGCGGCGCGCTGGTGACCGTCAAGCACCGCTTCGACGCCCGTCTCTCCACCGCCGCCTGGAACGCCCTCCAAGATCACCTCACCACCCGCGACGGCGCCGCCTGGCTCGACGCCGAAGGCGGCCCCTACAAGCTCCGATAACAAGCGGACTTAACTTTTTAACTTTTTCAGGACGGCGATTTCTTCGGGCGTGAAGCCGGCTTCGGTGAGGATCTGGGCAGTGTGCTCGCCGAGCTGGGGCGGGGGTCGGTGGCCGTCGGGGCGGCCGAAGGGGGTGCGCACCTGCTTGTGCTCGCCCAGCTGGAAGAACATTTCGCGCGCCTTGTGCTGCGGATGGTGCTCGAGCTCGTCGGGGGTGAGCACCGGCTCGACGCACGCATCGGTGCCGGCGAACACCGCCTCCCACTCGTCGCGCGTCTTCGTCTCGAGGATCGCCTGGATCTCGGCGCGCACCCTGGCCTGCTGCTCGGCCGGCGCGATCAGCTCCGACAGATCGATCGGCCGACCGAGGGTCTGGTTGAACGCCGCCCAGAACTTCGGCTCGAGCGCACCGACGGACAGGAAGCGACCGTCCTTGGTGCGATACACCGAGTACGCCGCGGCGACGCCGTTGAGCAGCTCGCCGCCGCGCCTGGGCGCCACGTTCGAGGCGTCGTAGTTGCCGAGATCAGGGATGAGGAACGCCAGCGAGCCCTCGCACATCGACACATCGAGGTGGCGCCCGCGCCCGCTCTTGCCGACCGCCAGCAGCGCCGACAGGATCCCGACCGCGCCCCACAGCCCGCCGCCCGCCACGTCCGCCAGCTGGATCGCCGGCACCGGTGGCGGCGCCGTCGGTGGGCCCGCCATGCCGAGCACGCCGCCGAGCGCGATGTAGTTGAGATCGTGCCCGGCGCGCTGGCGCATCGGCCCGCTCTGGCCGTAGCCCGAGATCGAGCACAGCACGATCTTCGGGTTGGCCTTCGCCAGCGCCTCGTACCCGACGCCCAGGCGATCGAGCACGCCGGGCCGGAACGTCTCCACCACCACGTCGTAGCGCGCCGCCAACCGCAGCACCGCCGCGCGTCCCTCGGGCTGCTTCAGGTCGATGCAGATCGAACGCTTGTCGCGATTGAGCGCATTGAAGCGCCCCGACAGCCCGCCCTTCAGCGGCGGGAACATGCGCAGGTAATCACCGACGTGGGGATCCTCCAGCTTGTCGATGGAGGCCCCCAGGTCGGAGAGGATCAACGTGCAGAACGGCCCGGGGATGAGCCGCGACAGATCGAGAACGCGAACCCCCTCGAGAGGGAGCCCGGTGTTCATCTACGCACCCATCGAGAACAACTTCTGGAGCTTGGTGGCGAGCATCGGGTCGCCGGTGACGCGCAGCTTGCCCTGGAAGTAGAGCTGCATCCCGAGCGCCGGATTCTTGAGCATCTCCTTGAAGTCGGTGTGCGCGACTTCGATGGTGCACTGCGCGTTGCCCTTGTCGCCCGAGGTGCAGCTGGGCGGCGTGCCGGCCAGATCGACGGTCCACGTGCCACCGTCGTCGCCAGTGACCTTGAACAGGTAGATAGCGCCAATTTCCTTCGCCTTGTCGGGATTCTTGGCAATCGCCTCGGGAACCTGCGTGTTGAACAGCTCCTGGGCGGACTCGGGGATCTTCGGCATGGGCGTTCTCTCCTGGTTTTTACTGAGTGACCGTTCGGTCAGGGAAGCCTTGTAAATCGGGTGAAGCGGTGTGTCAAGCTCGCGTCCGGGGCCGTTCGCGCTTGCCGGCCGCAGCTTTTTTGGTTTTGTGATTCGATTTCGGTTTCGCGGCCGCTGCGGCCTTCGCCGGCGCCGGCTTGGCCTTCGCTTCCATCTCCTTGCGCTTCTTGTCGGCATAGCCCGCCACGTTGATCTGCTTGGAGCGGGTGAGCGCCAACGCGCCCGCCGGCACGTTCTGGTAGACCGTCGTGCCCGCGCCGACCACCGCACCCTTGCCGACCGTGACCGGCGCCACCAGCTGCGTGTCGGAGCCGATGAACGCACCGTCCTCGATCACCGTGCGATACTTGGCGTACCCGTCGTAGTTGCAGGTGATCGTCCCGCAGCCGACGTTCACCTTGGCGCCCACGTCGGCGTCGCCGAGGTAGCTCAGGTGGTTGGCCTTGGCACCACGCCCGAAGCGGGTCTTCTTGCTCTCGACGAAGTTGCCGACGTGCACCTCCGCCTCGAGCACCGTCCCCGGTCGCAGATGCGCCCACGGCCCGACCTGTGACTCGTCGCCGACCGTGCTGTCGGAGACCACGCAGTACGGCTTGATGTGCACGCGATTGCCGATGATGGCGTCGCTGAGCACCACGCCCTGATCGATGCGGCACCCTTCCCCGATCACCGTCTTGCCGCGCAGCTCGACGCCCGGCCCGAGCTCGGTGTCGCGCCCGATCTTGACGTCCGGCTCGAGGTACAGCCGCTCCGGATCTCGCACCGTCACGCCTTCGCGCATGTGCGCCTCAGCCAGCCGCACGCGCATCATGCGGTCGGCGCGCGCCAGGTCGACGCGATCGTTGACCCCCATCACCTCTTCGACCGGCGCGTCGATGGTCGCGACCGCCAGCTCGTGGGTGGCCGCCTCGACCACGTCGGTCAGGTACAGCTCCCCCTGCGAATTGTTCGGCTGCAGGTGCGTCAGCGACTCGAGGATGAAGCGCGCCGGCCCGCAGTAGATCCCCGCGTTGCACTCGCCGATGCGCCGCTCGGTGTCCGAGCAGTCCTTCTCCTCGACGATCCGCGTGAGCTTGCCGGCCTCGTTGCGCACGATCCGCCCGTAGCCCTTCGGGCTCGGCGGCGTGCAGGTGACCAGCGCCAAGATTCCCGCCGAGGCGGTGTCGATCAGGCGTTGGATGGTGGTCTGCGTGAGCAGCGGGGTGTCGCCGTACAAGATCAAGAGCAGCCCGTTGTGATCGGCGAGCACGTCGGCGGCCTGCTGAACCGCGTGGCCGGTGCCCTTCTGCTCGGCCTGGATCGCGATGTCCACCGACCGCGCGCCAAAGCGGCTCTCGACGACGAAGCGCACCGCGTCGGCCTGGTGCCCGAGCACGCACACCACTCGTTCGGAGCCCAGGTTGCGCGCCAGGCCGACCGGATACTCGATCATCGGCCGGCCGGCCACGCGGTGCAGCACCTTGGCGCGGCTCGACTTCATGCGCGTGCCCAGCCCGGCGGCCAGGATCACGGTAGCTAACGGTGCGCTCATGACGCGACAGTATCGGCGCGGACCGGCATTGGATCAAGGTGCTAAAGTGGCGGGTCTTGGAGCTTGCCGCCCGACTGCGCGCCGCCGCGCTCGCCGGTCCCGATCCCGACGGGGCGCCGGTGCGCATCGACCGTTTCCTGGCCGCCTGCGAGGAGCACGGCGGAGTCGAGGCGTGCGTGCCGACCGATCAGGCCGAGCGCTTGCTCACGTTGATCACCGCGCAGAGCGCGTACCTGACGCAGCCGCTGGTGCGCAACCCGCCCGCGCTGGCGCGCCTGTCGGGCGATCCGTACCTGGCGCGCGAGAAATCCCGCGCCACCATGAGCGACGAGCTGCACCGGCAGCTGTCGCAGCCGCGCGTGGGCCTCGAACACGTGCTGCGGCACTTTCGCAACGCCGAGTACCTGCGGCTCGGCGCGCGCGAGCTCGGCTTTGGCACGGCGGCCGAGGTTGGGCGCGAGCTGGCGCACCTGGCCAGCGCGTGTCTCGACGGCGCGCTCGATCGCCTGTATCGCGAGCTGTGCGCCAAGCACGGCGAGCCGCGGCTTATTGTTGACGGAGGGGATGGCACGCGCTGCCGCTTCGTGGTGATCGGCATGGGCAAGCTCGGCGGCGAGGAGCTCAATTTTTCCTCGGACGTCGATCTGCTGTACCTGTACGAGACCGATCAAGCGATCGTCGGCGACGGCAAGGATCTCTCGCCGCACCAATTCTTCGCGCGCCTGTGCGAGCGGCTCGGACGCGCCATCTCCGACGTCACCGACGAGGGCTTCTGCTTCCGTGTCGATCTGCGCCTGCGCCCCGAAGGAACGCGCGGCCCGGTCACCAACTCGCTGCCGGCGGCCGAGACCTACTACGAATCGTGGGGCCGCGCGTGGGAGCGGCAGGCGTGGGTCAAGGCGCTGCCGGTGGCCGGCGATCTGGACCTCGGCGAGGAGGCGCTGGCGATGCTGGCGCCGTTCATCTGGCCGCGCTCGTCGAGCCCCGACGTGATCCGCGCGGTGCACGAGCTGATGAACAAGATCCGCGCCGAGCTCGGCGAGCCCGACGACATCAAGGTCGGGCCGGGCGGCATCCGCGAGATCGAGTTCTTCGTGCAGGCGCTACAGATGGTGCACGGCCGCTCGATCGCGCTGCGCGAGCGCGGGACCTTGCGCGCGCTCGACAAGCTGCTGTTCGCCGGGCTGATCTCGGAGCGCGAGCACCGCGCGCTCACCGAGGCGTACGTGTTCTTGCGGCGCGTCGAGCACCGCCTGCAGCTCGAAGAAGGCCGGCAGACCCACGCGATGCCCAAAGAGGCGGAGCGGCGGGCGCTGTTCGCGCGGCGGCTCGGTTTTCTCGATCGCGGGCGCTTCGAGCTCGCGCTGGCCGCCCACCGCCGCGAAGTGTCCGAGATCTACGCCACGCTCGGCGCGCCCGAGGCGCCCGCGCCGAAGCCGGTGCTCGCGCTGCTCGATCCGGGCTCGTCGCGCGAGACGCTGCTAGCGGCGCTCGGCGAGCTGGGCTTCACCGATCTCGAGACCGCCGCCGACGAGCTGGGGGTGCTGCGCGGAAAGCCGCACAGCCCATTCTCGGGCGTCTCGCCGGCGCGTCTCGCCAGCCAGCTCCTCGAGGACACCGCCGCGTCTCCCGATCCCGACCTCGCGCTGCGCCGGCTGGTCGATCTGGTCGGCCGCCGCAACGCCGCCGCCGAGATCTGGCGGCTGATGGAGTCGCACCGCCCGCTCGGCCGGTTGGTGGTCTCGTTGTTCGGCACCAGCGAGTTCCTCTCGCGCGAGCTGATCGCGCACCCTGAGCTGCTCGAGCCGCTACTCTCGGCGGCGCAGGCGCGTCCGGTGCGCACGCGCGCCGAGATCGACGCCGCGGTCGCGGCCGCGCTCGCGCCGCTGCCGCTCGACGACGAGGAGGCGCGCCTCAATGCGCTGCGCCGCATCAAGAGCGAGGAGATGCTGCGCGTCGGCCTGTTCGACGTGGCCGGCGAGCTGGAGCCGTGGCAGGTCTCCTCGCAGCTCTCGGATCTGGCCGAAACGCTGCTGCAGGCGTCGCTCGAGCTGGTCGCGCCGCCCACCTACCGCAAGTACGGCACGCCGGGCGCGACGCTGGCGGTGGTGGGCCTGGGCAAGTTGGGCGGCCGCGAGCTCACCTACTCGTCCGATCTGGACGTGGTGTTCGTCTACTCCGAGGAGGGCACCGCCGTCGGTGGGCGCGAGGCCACGCACTTCGAGGTCATGTCGCGCCTGGCGCAGCGCCTGCTGCACGCGCTGTCGGCGTACCTCGAGGAGGGGCGGCTGTACGAGATCGACACGCGGCTGCGCCCGTCGGGCCAGAAAGGCGCGCTGGTCTCGTCGCTGGAGGGCTTCCGCACCTACCATCAGCACGCCGCGCAGCTGTGGGAGCGGCAGGCGCTGATCAAGGCGCGCACGGTCGCCGGCGATCGCGATCTCGGCGCGACCATCGAGGCCATCACCCGCGATCACGTCTACGGCGCGCACGGCGCGCTCACCACGCACATGGCGGAGGAGATCGGCCGGCTGCGCGCGCGCATGGAGAAGGAGCTGGCGCACGAGACCGCGCACCGGTTCAACATCAAGACCGGACGCGGCGGCCTGCTGGACGTGGAGTTCCTCGTGCAATACCTGCAGCTGCGCGAAGGGCCCATGCTGCCCGCGCTGCGCGTGCGCGCCACCACCGAGGCGCTCGCCGCGCTCAAGGACGAGGCGGTGTTGCCGCCTGGCGAGGCGCGCGAGCTGGCCGAGTCGTACGCGTTTCTGCGCCGGCTCGAGAACCGCATGCGCATCGTCCACGACCGCTCGATCCACGAGATCACCGACGATCCGGCGCAGCTCGACAAGCTGGCCCGTCGGCTCGGCTACGTCGCCGCTGCGCCCGGCGCGCGCCTGTTGACCGAGTACCGCGATCACGCCGAGCGCATCCGCGCCATCTACCACCGCTACCTCCCCTAAACGCGCAGCATGTCAGCTACTTGCATTAGCGTTGACGCACCGTGACAAGGGCCCCCCTTTTTCGTTGCGTTCTGGTTGCCGCGTAGGTACCTACTGAGAGATGGCAAGCGGTTCCTCGAAGCTCAAGGCGGTCGACAAGATCTGGGTCGACGGTCGACTGGTGCCCTTTGCGGACGCCAACTTCCACGTGCTCACGCACACCCTGCACTACGGCGTGGGCGCGTTCGAGGGCATCCGCTGCTATCGGCGCGCAGACGGAAGAGGCGCGATCTTCCGTCTCGCCGAACACATCGATCGCCTGTTCGACTCCTGCAACATCTGCACGATCGACGTGCCGTTCAGCCGCCAGCAGGTGATCGACGCGTGCGTCGAGACCATGCGCGCCAACCGCATGTCCGAGGCCTACCTGCGGCCGATCGTGTTCCTCGGCGACGGCGCGCTCGGGCTCGGCTCGCTCGACAACCCGGTGCGCACGGTGATCGCGGTCTACGAGTGGGGCGCCTACCTGGGCGACGAGGGGCTCAAGAAGGGCATCCGCTGCAAGATCTCGTCGTTCACGCGCGGCGGGCTCAACTCGACCATGTCGAAGGGCAAGATCTGCGGCCAGTACGTCAACTCGGTGCTCGCCAAGCGCGAGGCGCTCAAGGCCGGCTACTCCGAGGCGATCCTGCTCGATTCGCAGGGCCTGGTGTGCGAGGCCTCGGGCGAGAACATCTTCCTGGTCAAGAACGGCCGCTTGAAGACGCCGCCGTTGTCCTCCGCGATCCTGGCGGGCATCACGCGCGACTCGGTGATCACCATCGCGCGCGATCTCGGGCTCACCGTCGAGGAGACCACCTTCGCGCGCGACGAGATGTACTGCGCCGACGAGGTGTTCATGTGCGGCACCGCGGCCGAGCTCACGCCGGTGCGCGAGATCGACGACCGCAAGGTCGGCATCGGCGAGTGCGGGCCGGTGACGCGTCGCTTGCAGGAAGCCTACTTCGAGGCGGTCAAGGGCAAGGCGGGCGAGAAGCCGTCCTACCCGCACTGGCTCACCTACGTCAGCGACCCAGCCACGCGTCCCGTCGCAGTGCCACCCGCGGTGGCACCGGCGCCTCGATCAGCCGGCAGCTAGTCTGTCGCTGTAGCCCGAGCTGGATGGCCAGCTGGAGGTGACGCGCCGCGCGCACCGCCTCGACGGCGATCAGCGTGCCGGCCGGGCGCGCCGCGATCGCCTCGGCCCAACGGCGGGTGGGCGCCGAGCCGTCGAGGTTGAGGATGCGATCGCCTGCGCGCAGCCCGGCGTGGAAGGCCGGCCCGTCGGGCAGCACGTTCACCACCCGTAGCCCGGCGGTGTCGGTCTCCGCGGCGAAGCCGGCGATCGTGCGCGGCGCGGCCTCGTCGACGCTCAGCTTGAGGCCGAGCGCCGCCAGCGCGTCGTCCATGTGCCCGATCTCGTCGGGGGCGCGCGTCCAGGTGGCGATGCGCGCCGCGATCTGCGCGTTGGCCAGCGGGGTCACGTACCTGGCGAGCACGTCGCCGTCGAGCGGCAACACGCCGCCCGCGCGATCCGCGGCGGCCAGGAGCGCCTTGATCACGTCGTCGAGGGAATGCGTCCCATCGGAAGCGCCGCGAATGCTGGCGTCGAGCGCCAGGGACACCAGGTGGCCGCGCGCGTAGTACGCGTCGGGGTCCATGCCGGCTTCGTCGGGCGGCTGCCACGCCAGCTCGGCATCCTCCTCGACGGTCAGCCCGCGGCGCGCCGCGAGTAGCGCGCGGGTAGCCTCTTCGCCCAGCCGCTCGAGGTAGCGGGCGCGCGTCCAGCGGCCGCTCTGCAGCATGGCGCGGTGCGCGTAGTACTCGGTCACGCCCTCGGTGATCCACAAGGAGCGCGCCGGCGACGGACGGCTCAGATCGTACGGCACCAGCTCGGCCGGCCGCAGCCGCCGCGCGTTCCAGGCGTGGAACAGCTCGTGCGCGACCACGTAGAGGAGCTCGTCGTACGCTTCACTCGAGGGTCCCGCGAGGCTGCGGTGTGGCACCACCACCGACGTGGACGCGCCGTGCTCGAGCGCGGCGATCCGTCCGATCCCGTCGGCCAGGTGGATCATCAATAGATAGCGCTTGTACGGCGGCGGGCCGACCAGGCGCGCTTCGGCCTCGGCGATCGCCGCCACGTCCTTGACCAGGAACGCCGGCAGCTCGCTCGCGCCGTCGACCACGATGCGATACGGCCGCCCGTTGGCGCGCACCTCGGCGTCGACGAAGCGGCCCACCTCGATCGGCGCGTCGATCAGCGCCTCGTAGCCGAGCGCTTCCAGATCGCCCGACGGCGCTTCGTCGAGCGCCGTGGCCAGCCGCCAGCCGGGCGGCACCGCCACGCTCACGTGGTGAAACGCGCGCTCCGCGCCGCGCGCCACGAGGAACAGCGAGGTGCCGTTCAGATACGCATGCCCGGCGTCGATCTGCGTGCCGTCGTCGGAGAGCTGCGGCGCGTACACGCGATAGCGCAGGTGCACCTCGGCGCCGGCGGTGTGGCCCTCGACGCGGAAGGTGCTCGGCCCGGTGCGCCGGAAGGTGAGCGGCTTGCCGCGCGACTCCGCCGTCCCGGTGCTCACGTTGCGGCCCCAGGTGCGCACTTCGTAGGCGCCGGGGGTCCACACCGGCATCGACAGCTCGAGCGGCGTCGCGGCGGCGCGCACGGTCATGTCGACGATCGCCCGATTCGCCGCGCGCTCGCTGAGGTCGATGTGGTACTCGACGTCCGCGCGCGCGGCCTGCCCCCAAAGGACGGAGACGGAGACGGAGACGGAGACGGCGAGCGCCAGCGTAGTCGCCGCCGCGCGCCGCATTACTTCAGAAAGCCGGGCACGAACAGGAGCACCCCGCCGGCCAGCGCGACCAACAACGCCAGCGGTGCGAGCAGCGCCGCGATCAGATCCACCGGCCGGCGTCGCGTGGTCGAGGCCACCACGCTCCACACCGTCCCGCTCGCGCCGAGCACCACCAGCGCGGCGCCCAGCATCATCGGCTGACGCTCACGGGGCGCTCGCTCATTTCTTCCCCCTGAGCTTTTTCTTTTCGCCGCGCTTCAAGGTCACCTCGGCGGTCCCGTCGGCGCTCTCGATATCGTGCGGGCCGGCGGCGATCTTGAGCTTGCGCGGCGCCGCGAACTTGTGGCCGTCGATGGTCACCGTGCCCTTGCCTTCGATCAGGACCTCGGCGCGCCCCATCTTGCCGAGCGCCTGTTGCTCGTAGACCTTGTAGGCGTTGTTCTTGGGCTGCAGCTTCTCCGCCTTGCGGAACAGATCGAGCGAGGTGTGCTCGTGGCCCTCGGCGAGCAGCATGCGGCCCTTGAGCACCCACTTCTCGGCCTTCTCCTTGTTCGCCTTTTCCTTCTTGTCGTCGACGGGAGGCGCTACTTCGGGCTTGGCCTCGACCGGTTTCTCTTCGGGCTTGACCTCCGGCTTGACCTCCGGCGGCTTCTCTTCGGGCTTGGCCTCGACGGGCTTTTCTTCGGGCTTGGCCTCGACCGGTTTCTCTTCAGGCTTGGCCTCGACCGGCTTGGGCGGCGGCGAGAACGGCGGCAGGTGGAAGTAGTAGAGCGCGCCCGCGCCGCCTGCCACGAGGATCGAGAGCAGCGCGACGATCCACAGCCCCTTGCCGCGCTTGGGCTGCAGGGCGAACAGATCGCCCGCGCGCTCGCCCGGCGGCGGCAGCGGCTGGGTGCTCCCGCTGCGATCCTCCTTGTGGCCGGTGCTCGCCGGCGGCCGCGCGTGCACCGACGCGACCTGCGCCAGCTCGCCGAGCGGCGGCGTGGGCGGACGCGACTGGAGCGGCGGCGGGTAGGGCGTCGACGGCTTGGACTTGAGATCCATCGGGATCGAGCGCGACACGTCGAAGGTGCGCGGATCGTTGGGCGGCGCGCCCTCGGGCATCGGCGGTGCGTGCGGGATCACCCCGTCGACGAACAGCGGCCGCAGCTTGACCACGAAGCTGCCGTCGGTCCACGACGAGACGCGCGCGAGCGCGGCCAGCTCGGGCAGCCCGTTGACCTGTGCGTTCTCGGCGTGCCCGTTGGAGAACGCCACCAGCGCCTTCGAGCCCGGACGCTCGAGCTCGATCTCGCAGGTCAGCCGGTACTCGCTGATCCACGCCCACAACATGGACGGCTTGGTCTCGGCGAGCGAGCCGCTCACCTCGCGGTGCGCGGTCAGCTCGCCGTGCAGGCTGGGGATCGCCTGGACCGCGCAGAAGGTGCCGCGCGCCCACAAGGCGATGCGCTGCGTGTCGCCGCCGTCGATCTCGATCGGCTCGCCGGCCACGAACAGGACCTCGGCCTTTTGCGGACCGTCCTTGAGCTGTAGGCGGCCGGAAAACCTGAGAGAGTGACAGGCCGCGTAGAGCGAGCGGATGTCGGTCTCGTCGAGGCTGCCGGTCCAGGTGAAGCCATCGGGCAGGGAGGACATGGAGGGTTTATCTTCCGACGGCAGAGCCTAGACGGCAGGGGACCTCAAGTCAATGTAAGTAGATGCTTCATAGCTACTTGCGTCGAAAGCGCCGCCTCGGTTATAAACGCGGCTCCACGGAGGAGGGTCCTATGAAGCGGTCTAGCTTGATCATGTTGCTTTCGTTCGCGGCCGGCGTGTCCGGCTGTGACAGCACCGGCGTTTCGGAGTGCACCAATGCCAGCACCGGCGCCGAGGCGAAGTACGTCGCCAACACGCTGCTGGTGCCTCAGCAGCGCGCCGACTACGCGCTCGACTTGAACGGCGACGGCAAGCTGGATAATCAGCTGGGCAACATCATCGGCGCCCTGATGGCGCAGAACCTCGACACCCAGGCCGGCGTGACCACCGCGGTCACCGACGGCAGCGTGCTGTTGCTCCTCGACGAGAAGGCCGCCGACCTGTCGAGCAACGACTGCGGCACCACCGACGTCTCCGCCGGGGTCAAGCCGGCGACGCCGCCGAAGTATGACGGCACCGACGCGCTCACCATCAACAGCGCGCTCGGCGGCGGCACCTTCAAGGGCAAGATCAGCGCGGGCACCTTCAACTCCAACTCGCCGGTCACCGCCACCACCCCGACCATGCTCACCATCCAGCTCCCGCTGGTGGCGGGCTCCGACCCGGTCAAGCTCAACATCTCGGGCGCGCACATCCAGTACACCAAGGCGGGCGACGGGATCATGAAGGCCCAGCTCAACGGCGCCATCAAGAACTCCGACGTGCAGGGCAACATCATTCCGAACGTCGCCATGCTGCTCTCGATGCGCGTCGCGGTGGACCCGACGACCTCGACCAACAAGCAGATCCTCTCGATCTTCGACACCGGCGGGACGGCCGAGTCGCCCGTGACCACTTGCGGCGCGACGTGCAAGAACACCGACGGGTCCTGCGCCAAGAAGGGCGACGGCAAGATCGACGTTTGCGAAGTTGCGACCAACTCGATCATCTCGAACGTGCTCGCCCCGGACGTTCAGCTGTACAACTCGACGGTCGACGCGGCGGGCAAGGTCACCGAGGGCACCACGTACATGCCGAACAAGGACAACAAGGCCAAGGACTCGCTCTCGCTCGGCCTCTCGTTCACGGCGGTCAAGGCCTCGTTCTAGCCTCTTTACAGGCGATGCCGTCCATGGTATCGCCTCTGACGTGAGTTACGGTTTACCTCGCATCCTCCTCGCTACTTCGTTTCTGTTCGCCGCCTGCGCGGCCGACACCACCCACTTGTCCGGAGCGGACGACAGCGGAGCGCCGCCCGCCGGCGGCGAAGACGGCGGTGTCACGCCGATGGTCGACGCGGGCGGCGGCAGCGGGAACGATGCCGGGCCGACTTCGACGATCACCACGCTGCGCATCCACTATCCGGTTGGCAGCCATACGCTGGCGCTGCGCGGCGACACCGCGCCGTTGAGCTGGACCCAGGGCGTGCCGCTCACCGCCGCGGCGGACGGGACCTTCACGTACACCTTCGCGGACCTGCCGGCCAAGGCGCAGTTCAAGCCGCTCCTCGACGACGCCACCTGGGCGCGCGGCGCCAACTACGCGGTGGCGCGCGGCGCGACCGTCGACGTCTATCCGCACTTCTTCACCACGCAGGGCACCGTCAAGCAGCTCTTCCCCGCGTTCCACTCGACGGTGCTCGGCAACGACCGCGTGGTCCGCGCCTACCTGCCGCCCAGCTACGACGAGAACCCGCTCGCCAAGTACCCGGTGCTCTACATGCACGACGGGCAGAACTTGTTCGACGCGGCCCTGGCGTTCGGCGGCAACGAGTGGAAGGTCGACGAGACCTTGAACGCCGGCATCGACTCCGATGGGTCGGTGGTCCAGTCGATCGGCGAGATCATCGTGGTCGCGCCGGACAACACCGCGCAGCGCATCTACGAGTACACGCCGACCACCGATCCGACCACGCCGGGCGGCGGCGGCGGCGATCTGTACCTGCAGATGCTGATCACCGAGCTCAAGCCGATGGTCGACTCGACCCTGCGCACGCTGCCGGGACGCGACACCACCGGGATCATGGGCTCGTCGCTGGGCGGCCTGATCTCCGCGTACGCGGGCGTCAAGCGGCCCGACATCTACGGCATCGTCGGCGCCATGTCGCCGTCGACCTGGTGGAACGCGAACACCATCATCACCGACGTGAACACCATGAAGGGCGTGGCGATGCGGCCCAACCTCGTGTACGTGGACTGCGGCGATCCGGACGACGACGCGGTGGACACCAAGCTGCTGGTCGCCAAGTACGTCGAGGTCGGCTACACCGAGGGGCAGAACTTCCTGCACGTCTATCAGGCGGGCGCGCAGCACAACGAGATCTACTGGGCGCAGCGCCTCCCGGCCGCGCTGGCTTTCCTGTTCGGTCCGCGGTAAGCCCTCCGTAGGAGGGTTCCATGCGGTTCGTGCTCCCGTTGCTGCTCGGCGTCTCGCTCGCCCACGCCGCGCCGCCGCCGCTGTCCGAGGACGCGCGGTTCGATCGGCTGGTCGACGATTACTACGCCGAGTTTCCCAAGGCGCATCCGGTGAGCGCCACCGAGATGGGCCTGCACGATCGCGATGGCGAGGTCGACGATCTCTCGCAGGCCGGCTTCGCCAAAGAGTCCGCGCGGCTCGAGGCGTGGGCGCAGCGTTTCGCCAAGCTCGAGCACGCCGCGCTGTCGTCCGCGCGCTCGGCCGATCTGATCGCGGTGCGCACGTCGATCGAGTCCTCGCTCCTCGAGGCGCGAGAGATTCAGGGCTGGCGCCATCGCCCCGACTACTACCCGGGCTTCGCCTCGCGCAGCCTGTACGTGATCATCAAGCGCTCGTTCGCGCCGCCCGAGGTGCGTATGCGAGCGGCGATCGCGCGCGAGCAGAAGCTTCCGGCGCTGCTCAAAGAGGGACAGAAGAACCTGGGTGAGGTCTCGACGGTGGCGGTGGAGATCGCGCTGGACGAGATCGAAGGCATCATCGGCTTCTTCCAGAAGGACGTGCCGCTCGCTTTTTCGGCGGTGCAAGATCGCGCGCTCAAGAGCCAGCTCGATGCGGCGACCAAGGGCGTGGTGCTCGCGCTGACCGAATACGGGCAGTTCGTGCGCCGCGATCTCAAGCCGAAGGCGGTGGCCGGCTTCGCGCTCGGCGAGGCCAAGTTTCGCGCCAAGCTCAAGGCCGACGAGCTGATCGACGCGCCGCTCGACCAGCTCCTCGTGCGCGGCGAGACCGAGCTCGCGCGGCTGCAGGTCGAGTTCAAGCGCACCGCGGCGAAGATCGATCCGAAGAAGTCGTTCGCCGACGTGCAGCTGGCGATGCAGAAGGATCACGACACGCCGGCGCACCTGATCGCCGGCACGCAGGCGCGGCTGGCCGGGCTGCGCAAGTTCCTCGCCGATCGCGGGATCGTCACCTTGCCGTCGGAGGTGATGCCACGCGTGGAGGAGACGCCGCCGTTCATGCGCGCCACCACGTTCGCGTCGATGGACACGCCCGGGCCGTACGAGACGCGCGCCACCGAGGCGTACTTCAACGTCACCCTGCCGGAGAAAGGCTGGCCGGCGGCGCAGACCGAGGACTTCATGCGCGGCGCGTTCAACCGGCCGCTCATCGACGTGGTGTCGATCCACGAGGCGTTCCCCGGTCACTACGTGCAGTTCCTCTTTCTGCCGGGTGTCCAGGGTAAGGTGCGCAAGTACGAAGGCGCCTCTTCCAACGCCGAGGGCTGGGCGCACTACTGCGAGCAGATGATGCTCGACGAGGGCTACGGCGCGGGCGATCCGACGCTGCGGCTCGCGCAGCTGCAGGACGCGCTGTTGCGCGCGGCGCGCTACGTGGTCGGCATCCGCATGCACACGCGCGGCATGAGCTTCGACGACGCGGTGGCGTTCTTCCAGAAGGAGGGCTTCCAGTCCAAGGAGGTCGCGCTCATGGAGACGCGCCGCGGCACCGAAGATCCGACGTACCTGTACTACACGCTCGGCAAGCTCGAGATCTTGAAGCTACGCGACGACTACAAGCGGAAGCTCGGCGGCGCCTACACGCTGCGAAAGTTCCACGACGCCTTCCTCGCCGAAGGCGCGCTCCCGCTCCCGCTGGTCCGTAAGGCCCTCCTCGGCGACTCCCCCCGCCTCTAACCGGGTCAGCGTTTGAAAGCGTCCGCGGGGAGACCCTTGTTGATCTCGATCTTTTCGTAGCTGACTTCGACCTTCTGACCTTCGCCCACGTGGATCATCTTGTGCGGGAAGGGAATGCCACCCTCGGGCTTGTAGTCGGTCAGGTCGTCACGCACTTCCTTGCCGTCGTCGGTGTAGAGCATGCGCGCGATCAGGTGGGTTCGCGGATCGAGGTAGAGGCGGGTCGGCTCGCCGTCCGGCGCCACTAGCGAGAGCGCGTCGAAGCGCACCGCGCCCTCGACCACCGGCGGCAGCGCGCGCACCTTGGCGCCCGGCTCGCCCGCGTGCAGGAGGATGAAGTTGGGGTCGCGCCACAGCCCGCGCCGCATCGACGTCGCCTGCGGCAGCGGCAGATCGACCACCTGCGCTCCCTGCTTCATGAACGCCTTGCCGTCGGCGAACACCTGCGTCACGCGCGCCTGCCCGACCAGGATGTCCTCGCGCACCGCCTTGCCCGGGACGTAGAACTCCTCGACGGTGATGGGCAGCGTCTGGCCCTGCACGCTCATGGTGCCTTTGCCCGACATGGTCAGGTCGTGCACCCGGCCGAGCGCCAGGCCGCCCTTGGCCTCGAGCGCCGCATCCAGCATTTTCTTGCCGGCCTCGGCCTCTTCGCCCGTTCCGCTCGCCGCCGCCGATTCCTTCTCCCGCGCGGAGAGCTTGCGCTCGGCCGCGCTGATCGGGTCGGTGTACGAGACCACCTCGATCTCGTCGTAGCCCGCCTTGGCGAGCAGCGGCTTGACCTCTTCGGCCTTGCCCACCACCACCAGCGACGTCGGGGTCAGGTGCGCCTGCGCCGCCTTCACCGCGTCGGCGAGCGTCACCGCGTTCAGGTGCTCGGGATACTTCACCACCCAGTCGGGCGGCAGCCCGTCGAGCTCCGACGAGGACAGCGCGTGCGCCACGTCGCCGCCGGTCTCGAGCTTGAGCCCGTAGCCGCCGATCACGTTGCCCTTGGCCGCTTGCAGCTCCTCCTCGGTGGGCCCGCCCTCGCGCATGCGCTTGATCTCGCCCAGCACCAGCGCCAGCGTCGTCGCGGTCTCCGAGTTGCGCGTGAAGGTCGAGGCGGTGAAGGTCCCCGGCTCGCGGCGTGCGTCATAGCCCGAGTGCGCGCCGTAGGTCTTGCCGCCTTCGGAGCGCACCACCTTCATCAGCCGCGACGAGAAGCCGCCCGCGCCGAGTGTGAAGTTCATCAGCCGCACCGCGCAGTAGTCCGGATCCGCGTGCTTGATGCCCGGCCCCACCACCACGATCGCCGACTGGGTCGCGTCGGGCTTGTCGACCAGGCGCACCTGCAGCTTGCCCACCGCCGGCAGGCCGTGCACCGCGGTCTTCGGCACGTCGTGCTTCTTCCAGCCGCCGAACCATTTGGCGAGCGTGGTCTTGATGGTCTTGGCGTCGATGTCGCCCGAGATCACCATCATCGCGTTGTTGGGCGCAAACCAGCTCTTGTGGAACGCGACCAGCGCCGCGCGATCGATCGCGGTGAGCGTGCGCTTCGACATCGGCCGCCCGCGCGCGTCGTCGTCGCCGAAGTAGAGGTTGGAGGCGTGCTCGGAGGCGAGCTTCTGCGGCGAGTCCTTGGTCGACTCGACCGCGGAGACCAGCTGCTCGCGGATCTCGTTCATCTCGCCTTCGGGAAAGGTCGGCCGCTGCACCACGTCGGAGAGCAGATCCATGCACAGCGCGAGGTCCTTGGTGCGCGCCTGGCAGCTCACGTAGGTGCCGTCGTCGTCGGCGCTGCCATCGAGATCGCCGCCCACGAAGTCGATCGCGGTGGCGATCTGATCGGACGTGCGCTTCTGCGTCCCCTTGCGCAACATGTTGGCGGTGAACTGCGCCAGCCCGGCCCGGTCGAGCGGCGCGGCCAGGTTGCCCACCTTGACCACCAGGGTCACCGACACCGCGGGCACGCTCGGCCGCGGCACCGCGATCACCTTGATGCCGTTGGGCATCACGAAGCGCTGCACCGCGCCCAGATCCACCTTGGTGGTCGGCGGGATCGACGGCACGCCGAACAGATCCGGCTTGTCCTTCCACGGATCGACCGGCGCCGCGGCAGCCGGCTTCGGCGCGGGCGCGGGCGGTTTCTGCGCCAGGCACGGCAGCGCGATCGACAGCACGGTCAGCACGACGACGCGGGAGATCTTCATTTCGCGCCTCCCTTCTTCGGCGCGGCGGCAGGTGGCTGCAGCGTCACCTGACTGTAGTTGGTCCGCACCAGGAACTTCTGCGCCACCCGCTGCACGTCGGCGGCGGTGACCAGGTCGTACTTGGCGGGCGCGCTGAACGCGTGCAGCGGATCGTGCGCCACCACCAGGTTGACGCCGATCTCGGTGGCGATCGACGAGACCCGCTCGCGCCGGAACACCGCGCGCGCCGCCAGCTGGTTCTTCGCCTTGGCGAGCTCCTGCGCGGACACCGGCGCGGTCGCCACCTTCTCGATCTCCTCGGCGAGCGCCTGCTTTACCTTGTCGGCATCGCCAGCCTGCAAGAACGCCGCGAAGGTGAGAAACACCCCCGGATCTTCGTGGTCGAACACGAACCCGCCCGCGCCCACCGCCACGTGATCCTTGCGCACCAGCCGCTGGTACATGCGCGACGACTCGCCGCTCGACAAGATCTGCTGCAGCACCTCGAGCGCGTACAGATCCTCCGACGAGCCGCCGGGAATGTGGTACGCGCCGATCACCACCGGCAGCTGCACCGGCAGGTTGAGCGTGGCCTCGCGCAGCTCCTTCTGCTCCGGCTCGGTCATCGCCTCGGCGGGCCGCCTGGGCTCCGGCCCCGGCTCGAGCGCGCCGAAGTGCGTCTCGACCAGCTTGCGCACCTGCGCCTCGTCGCTGTCGCCGGCGACGATCAGCGTCGCGTTGTTCGGCCGGTAGTACATCGAGTAGAACTTCTTGCAGTCGTCGACGGTGACCGTGTCGAGCATCTTCTTCTCGCCGATCGGCGTCTGGCGATACGGGTGCACCGTGTAGGCGAGGTGCAGCACCTTGTCGACCGCCTTCTGCACCGGGCTGTTCTCCAGCCGCACGCGCAGCTCCTCCTTGACGACCTCGCGCTCGGAGTCGATGGTCTTCTGGTACAGGACCAGGTTGCGCATCCGCTCCGCCTCGAGCTTGAGCGTGAAGTCGAGCGCCGCCGGCGGGATGGTGTCGTAGTACAGCGTCACGTCGTCGGCGGTGAACGCGTTCTCGTTGCCGCCCACCGAATCGATGAAGCGCGCGTGCATCTCCGGCGGCACGTGCGTCGAGCCCTTGAACATCATGTGCTCGAACATGTGCGCGATGCCGCGCTTGTCGGCGGGCTCGTCCTTGCCGCCGACGCGATAGACCACCTGCACGGTGGTCAGCGGCGCTTTGTGGTCGGCGAAGAAGATCACCTTCAGCCCGTTCGAGAGCTGCCACTGTTTCAGATCGGGGAGGTTGGGCTTTTCGGCCGCGTGGGCCGCGCCGGTCAGCGTCAGGAGGAGGGCCAGGAGCGTGCGCATGGCGGGACTGTGGTCCGCCCGCGCGCCGAGATCAAGGGGTTAGCTCCAATGAAAAAGGGCGGACCGGAGTGACCCGGCCCGCCCTTGGAACGAAGCGTCTTGCTTAGTACTGGTAGCGAAGGCCGAGCTGGAACTTGAACGGCGTCTGGCGGGTCAGGATCTGACCGAAGTTCGGGATGTTGGTCGCCTCGACGGCAGTCGCCGTCTGCAGGTTGAACAGGTTGAACAAGTCGGCGATCAGGACGAGGTGCTGCTTGATGAGCGCGTGGAAGTCGTACGACACGCGAACGTCCAGCTGGATGGTGTCCGGCAGGCGGAACTCGCTGAAGCCGCGCGGACTGTTGGGCGTGGGGCCCGGCTCGGTGCCGCTCGGCGAGCGCTGATTGAGGAAGTCGCCGTCGGGAAGGTACTGGAAGTACGTCTTGGTGAGCGGCGAACCCGACGCGTACTGGAAGAAGCCGCCGACGTTGAAGCCCGAGTTGCTGTACGCGACGCGCAGCTTGAGCACGTGGCGCACGTCTTCCGGCAGGTAGCCGTCCCAGAACGGCGTCTGGCGCGGGTTGTAGTTTGCGCCGGGCGTGCCGTTGACCTGACCGCCGAGCTGATCGCCGCCCGAGCCGTACAGCCACGAGAGCGTGTACGCGGCATAGATGTCCCAGTTCGGGGTGGGCCGCGACTCGATCGAGAAGTCTACGCCCTGATACTCGCGGACCAGGCCGCTGTTGGTGGTGATGAGGTTGATGGTTTGCGGCGTGGCGCTGTCGACGTACCCGATGGTGCGGTAGCCGGTCGGATCCCACACCTGGTTGCTCTCGACGAGGTCCCACAGGTTGGAGACCTTCTTGTACGTGTACTCGATGTTGGCGACCGAGTTCACGAACACTTCGCGGCGCAGCGATACGTCGACTTCGTCGGTGTGCGGCGGGGTGGTGGCGCGCGGGTCGATGCGATAGCCCTTGGGACCGCCGCTCGACTGCACCAGATCGCTGAACTGCCCAACGGTCCCGGAGGCGGGGTTCCACGCGTACGTGTTGGTGATCGCCGACGGTGTGCCGTTCGCCGCCGGGAGCAAGTTGGCGACGTCGTTGGAGCGGCCGTAGAACGCCGACAGGATGGTCTTCTGGTCGCCGGTCAGATCGAGCACGAAGCCGATACGCGGCGCCACGCCGAACAGGTCGGAGACCTTCTGGCCGATCCCGTTCTGCGTCATGCCGTAGTCGAAGCGGATGCCGGGGAGGACCGTGAGGCGCTTGACCGGCTTCCAGCGATCCTGGATGTAACCGCCGATGCTGAAGCCCGAGTACGAGGTCGAATAGTCGCTGGTGACGTTCTTGAGGAAGCAGCCGCCCCTGCCGGTGGCCTCGTCGCACAGACCGCCTTCGAGCGGTCCGCCGCCGTTGTCGACGTAGGACACGCCCTGGCCGGTGTTCGCCACGTCGAAGGTCGACTTGATGTAGCGGGTCTGGATGCCGATCTTCGCGTCGTGGTAGCCGGCGAGGCGGCCACGCATCGAGACCGACGGGTCGAGCTGGAAGGCATAGCGGCGGTCGTAGGTGTTGGCCGCCGAGCCCTGGTACCAGACCGAGCCGTCCTGCGCGTTGACGTGCTGCGGCTGGTTGAAGTTGTACTTGAAGTTCTTGTCGGAGAACATCTTCTCCGAGCCGTTGTTGTCGATGCTGGTGAAGGCGCCCTGCGAGCCGTCGTAGAGGTGCTCGTACAAGAAGCCGGTCTGCACGTTGGTGTTGATGTTCTGGTTGATGAACCAATCCCACGACAGGATGCCGAACGCGCCGCCCTGCTCCTGGTAGTTCTGCGCGATGGGCAGGCGCTTGTTGGCCGAGGCCCGGTTGATATTGCTGATGAACGCCGGGTCGGTCGACGCCGACAGGGTCACGCGGTGCTTCTCGTTCGGCGCCCAGGTCAACTTGAGGCGGGCGAACACGCTGTTGAACTTGCGGGTCGGCGACTGGGTGTTGAGCGGCGGGCCGGCCGGGGTCGAAGCCTCGGTGTAATCGTACTCGAGCGAGACGTTGAACCACAACCGGTGCTTGAGGATCGGGCCGCCCACGTTCACGTTGGCCTGATAGCCCTGCGTCGGTGCGGGCGGGATCCGGGTGGTCTGGTTCTGGCCGTCGTACAGTTGCGAGCCGTACTGGCCGGTCGCCGAGAACTTGTCGTTGTTGACGTACAGCGACGCGTCCACGTGCCACTCGTCGGAGCCGCCGGCGGTGATCAGGTTGATCACGCCGCCCATCGAGTTGTACTGCGCTTCCATGCCGCCCGTGAGGACCTCGATCGACGAGATCGAGTCGAAGTTGATGTTGGCGGAGAAGGTGTTGGTCACCGGGTCGGTGATGTCGAGACCGTCGACCAGGTAGCGGTTCATCAGCAAGTTGCCGCCCTTGACCTGCGGATTGCCGCCGCCGTTGACGTCGACGACGCCAGCGACCTGCAGCGCGATGTCCTGGTAGCTGCGGCTGGTGGCGACCTTGGACGAGGTGTCGAGCGAGATGACGGTGCCCGACTGCGTGGAGTCCGGCTTGGTCATGTGCCGCTCTTCGACGACGACCGTGACTTCGGTCTCGGCGAGCTCGGCCGACCAGGCGATGTCGAGCGGGAGGAGCTCGCCCTGCCGGACGATCACCCGGCGCTTGATCGGCTTGACGCCCGAGTAGCTGACCTCGACGTCGTAGCGGCCCGGCGGAAGCTCGACGATTTCGTAACGTCCGTCGTCGCCGGTGGTGACGGTGCGCGGACCGCCGATGAGCTGGCCGCCGGACACCGTGATGGCGGCGCCTGGAACCGGGGCGCCGGTGGCTGCTTCACTGACTACGCCTTGGATACGACCGTTGACTTCGCCGACTGCCCAAGCGGCCCGCGGGATGGCTACCGCGGCGGCGAGGAGCAGGGCGACCTTCAGATTTTTCATTGGGCTCATGTGTCGGCTCCGTTCGCGCATGAGCTACTGCGCGACCTGAAGGCAGTAGACGAGGGTTGCCGTGTCGGGGTCGACCGTCGCCGGATCGATCATCGACGGGTCTGTCGGCAGCGCGGTGGGATCCGCGGGCGTATAGGTCAGGACGTGGCAGATCGGCGAGTAGCCGGCCTTGCCGCGAACCGCCGCCATTCCGCCTACACCGTCGATGACATCGAAGCCCTGCGCGAGGCAGGGAGCCCCGCTGGTCGCGCCTGTCGGATCGGTCGGGTCGCAGCCGGTCGGGTTCCCCATCGCGTCGAGCCAGGTGTTGGGCGCGTAGAGCGTCATCGACTGAGCGACGATCTGCATCTCGTCGGGAGCGCCCATCATGCCGGGCACCGTGACCATCGTGGTGGGCACATAACCACCGTCGATGTACGCGACCATGAAGTGGTCGTACCAGCCGAAGCGCTGCGGGCCGAGCATGGTGTTCGGGTTGAGCGTGCCGTCCGGCAGCCGCACGTCGGCGGCCGGATCGATCACCGCGTACGCCAGGTACTTGCCGTCCGGATGACCGACCGGCCGGAAGTCCGGGCTGCCGATCGGCGCCGGGTCGGTCATCAGCGTGAGCTGCTTCGAGGCCATGACTCCGTCCGCGGAGTGCAGCGTCTGGCAGCCTTCGCCGCCCGACGCGACCGGCACTTCGCTGTACACCGGCACGTATCCGGCGTCGCTGGGCAACGCGGCCGGGTCCTTCGAAGTCTGTTTCTGTTGGAAGATGTTTCCCTGGACGTCAAAGTGAACGTCGTCGCGCCGCTCGTCGTAGACGTAGTTCTGCGGCGCCACACACTTGCTCGAATCCTTCGACGGATCGCCGTCGAACACGTAGACCGGCGCGCGGTCCTTGACCGTGACCATTCCGTTCGTCGAGCTCTCGGTGCGCAGCTTGGTCGTCGCGCCCGGGAACAGGTAATAGAACACCATGTCCCCGTTCGTCACGAACGCTTGCGCGGCCATGAACGTGCCGAAGCTTCCCGAATCCGCGAACCCAGCGCCCTGGTAGGCGGGTGGGAACAAAGTCGGGTCGACGGGCCCCGAGTAATAATCGCCGTCGTGGTTCTTGTACGGAAAGCATCCGGACACGAACACCGTGAACATTAGTGGAACGAGGACTTTGCTTCGCAAGCTCATGGCTTACGCCTCCAGGAGGAATGAAACTGTTTCGGCCACTGTTTCAAGGGCTGTTACCAGCTTAGCCGCGGACCATATACAAGCCGTCGACGGCTTGCAAATACTTTTGTTGGAGTTTTGCGATAGAAACTAACGAGAGAAAAAAGGCGTAGGCGGGGTTACTTCGTCATGATGCCCAAGACTTTTGTCCCGGCACCGCGGCATACGTCCATCACGTGCATCACTTCGCCGTAGTTCGCATCATCGTCGATATCGAAAAACACCAGCTTGTCCGTGCGTGCAGCCATCAAGTCGTGCATTCGCTCGGCGAGCTGCGCCTCGGTGATCGGCTCGCGGTTGATGCCGATCTTGCCCTCGCGCGAGACCGAGACCACCAGCTGATCGGTGGTCGACGGCACGGCGACCTGAACATCCGCCTTTTCCGGCACCGTCAGGTCCATTTCCTTGAGCAGGGTCGGGGTCATCACCATGAAGATGATCAGCAGCACCAGCACCACGTCGACCAGCGGCGTGATGTTGATGTCGGAGCGTACGCCGCCGCCGCCGCTTCCGCCGAAGGCCATCTACTTCCCATCCTTCTGGTCGTCGGTGCCCATACCGACGGTGATCGCGCCCGCTTCGTGGACCTGCTCGAGGAGCTTGCGGACCTCGCCGTACTTGAGGTTCCTGTCGGCGCGGATGTGCACCGGCCGCGACGAGGTCTTGAGCTCCTGGCGCAGCCGCGCGGCGAGCTGCTCGCCTTCGAGCTTGTCGGTCTCGATGAACACGCCGTCGGCGCGCACGCTCACCACCAACTGCTCACCGGTGTCCTGCTTCTTTTCGTGGTGCGCGGTCTCCGGCAGATCGATCTTCACGCCGCGGTGCAGCATCGGCGTGACGACCATGAAGATGATGAGCAGCACCAGCACCACGTCGACCAGCGGCGTGACGTTGATCTCCGACTTGGCCGCCGCGTTCTTGATCAGCGAAGGGCGCTTGTGATGAATATGCGGCCGCTTGCGACGCGGCGGCGTCGACTTGCGATACGGTCCCCCGGCGGTGCTGGTGGCCATCGCTACTTCCGGTCCCTGCCCTCGCGAAGCACATACGAGATGAGCTCCGACGAGACGTCGTTCATGTCGACCACGAACGCCTCGATGCTGTTGGTGAAGTAGTTGAACGCCATGACCGCCGGGATGGCCACGATCAGGCCGACCGCGGTGGTGAAGAGCGCTTCTGCGATGCCGGCGGAGACCGCGCCGAGGCCGCCCTGGCCGGACGCCGCCATCGAGCGGAACGCGGTGATGATGCCGCCGACGGTGCCGAGGAGGCCGATGAACGGCGCGGCCGACGAGATCGAGGCCAGCCCGCCGAGGCCCTTCTTCAAGTTGGCGACCTCGCGCTCCTTGACGCGATCGATGGCGCGGTTGACCGCGTCGACCACGTCGAACTCGCCGATCTCGTCGGGACCGGTCTGCGCGATCGCATCGAGGCCGTCGCGATACTCGACCAGCGCCTCGTTGATCACGCGCGAGATCGGGCTCTGCGGCTCGGCCTTGGCCAGCTTCATCGCGCCGTTGAGGTCGTGCTTGCCGAGCCGCTCGCGCAGCCCGAGCACGAACGCCAGCGAGTAGCGCTTGGCCTTCGAGAAGACCATGAAGCGATCGATCATCACCCACAAGGAGTAGATCGACATGCCGATCAGCGTGAGCAGGACGACCTTGGCAAGGACGCCCATGCTGGACCACATCTCGAACGGATTGAACGACTGCATGAAGCAGCTCCTTTATTGCAATTTGAAGGTGAGCGCTGCGATGAAACACACGGGAACCGGCTGCGGCTTGTAGACCCAGCTGGTCCGAATCTGATCGCCGATGGTCTGGTCCGCGCCGTTGATGCTGGTCATCGGAGTCACGTCGCTGATGTGGCCGTCGTTGCGGATGCACACCTTGTACATGCCCTTGACGATCGGCTCGTGGTGCTGGTTCTTCACCCACTCCGGAAGGTGCGGGTCGGGGTGCGAGATCTGCTGCGCGATCAGCGTGAAGCCGGCCACCGTCTTGGGCGGCGGCGCCTTGGCTTTCATGTCGGTGCCGTTGGAACCCACCACGCCGCCCACCACGCCGCCCTTGACGCCGCCGATCACGCCGCCCTTGACGCCGCCCTCTTCGCCGCCCTCTTCGCCGCCCTCCTGGGCGCCGTCCTCTTCGGGCTCGTCCTTCTCGACCGGCTTGTCGTCCTTCGGTTGGATCAGCGTCTTGGTCGGATCCGGCTGCACCATCTTATGATCGACGGGCTGGGTCTTCTTGACGTCCGACTTGTGCTTGGCGGCGGGCGGAGGCGGAGGAGGAGGCGGCGGCGGCGCGGAGAAGAACGTGAGCGAGAGCGCCGGCGGCGCGATCTCCTCGACGTGGAAGAACGACCACACCACCAGCGCGATCGCGGCCAGGCCGTGCAGACCGATCGACGCGATCATGAGCGCGCGCCGCTTCCAGCTCGGCTTGGTCTGCTCGACGACGTAGCGGTCGAACATTACTTGGTGCCCTTTTGCAGCTCTTGCGCCTTCTTGAAGAACTTGCCCGCCTGCTCGAGATCCTTGCGCCGGCCGTCGTCGTCGATCTCACCCATCGATCGCTCGCGGTAGCACAGGTTGGTGTAGATGTACGCGGCCGGCGCGTTGGGCTTGCCCTTGATCGACTGACCCAGGTGCTCGATCGCGACATCCGAGAGCGCGATGCGATCGACACCGGTCAGATCCTCGGCGTGCGTGTGCAGGTAGTCCCAGATCAGCACGCCCAGCGACAGGCGCGCGTCGGCGTTGTTGGGCTCGACCGCGATGCGCTTCTCGTACCAGCCCTTGGCCTCTTCGTACTTGCCGCTCTTGGACGCGATGATGCCTAGCGTGGAGAGCGCCTCACCGTCGGGCGGCGACTTCTCCACCGCCGGCTTGAAGTAGGCCACCGCGTCGTCGTAGCGCCCGGTGTCGATGAAGGTCTGGAGCAGGTACACGCGCGCGCGCTCCTCGTCGGGCCGGAGCTGCAGGTACTTCTCGAACGCGACGATCGACTTGGTCGACGCGGCGACGCCCGACGCGCCCTTGGGATCGTTCTGGTAGAGCGCTAGGTTGGCGAAGCCGAGATCGAGCTGGATCGCAGGGATGTACGGATCGAGCTTCTCCGCCTGCTCGAACTTCGCGGCGGCTTCGGCGAGCTGGCCCTTGTGATACTGCACCACCGCGTCCTGCGCGAGCATGCGCGCGTGAAGCGAATCACATCCGCCGAGGAGCGGGCCTGCTAGAACGACGAGCGACAGAAATTTCCGCATCGGACCGATGGAACCTAGCTGAGCCCAATGGGCGGTGCAAGACCGAACAAAAGTTTGCACAACGCAACGCGGCATAAGCAAACCGGATGTAGGCTACGGTCACGGATGAGGGCGTCGCGGCTCACCTTACTATGTACGTTGCTACAGGCCGCCGCGGTCTACGCCGATCCGAGCGCCAAGCTGATTGGCCGCGTGTTCGAGCGCGGGACCATCAATGCGCTGCCCGGCGTGCGCGTCTCGACCTCGCAGGGGCCGAGCGCGGTCACCGACGAGCAGGGCCGCTTCGAGGTGGCGCTCGAGGCGGGCGCGGTCGAGGTGGTGCTGGTCGACGAGGATCACGAGCCCCTGCGCTCCACCGAGCAGCTCAAGGCGGGGCAGGGGCTGCGCGTCGAGTACCGGCTGCTGCCGCGCGCCAACCAGAAGCGCTACCAGTCGACCGTGCGCGGCGAGGCGCGCCACGAAGGCGAGCGCTTCACGCTCAAGGACGAAGAGCTGCACCAGCTGCCGGGCGGGCTCGGCGATCCGTTCCGCGTGATCGGCATGCTGCCGGGCGTGGCGACCCCGCTGCCGCTGTTGCCGCTGTACGTGATCCGCGGCGCCAGCCCGGGCTCGAACGGCTTCTTCCTCGACGGCATGCGCGTGCCGCAGCTGTTTCACTTCCTGGTGGGCGGCGGCGTGGTGCACGGCCGGCTGGTCGAAAGGCTGGACTTCTATCCGGGCGCGTACGACGTCTCGTTCGGCCGCTACGTGGGCGGCATCATCGACGCCGAGACGCGGCCGGCGCGCAACGACGGCTACCACGTCGATCTCGAGCTGCGGCTCTACGACGTCTCGCTGCTCGCCGAGGCCAAGCTGCCGAGCAGCGTGCGCGTCGAGGTCTCGGGCCACTACGGGTACCCGTCGTTCATCATCCACGCCATCGACGATCGCGTCTCGCTCGAGTACGGCGACTACCAGCTGCGGCTCGACTGGCGCGGGCTCACCGTCGAGGCGCTCGGCTCGTACGACTCGCTCACGCTCAACAGCCAATCGATCAACCTGGGCATCATCCGCAACGTGCCGGACAACTTCCGGCTCGAGTTCCACCGCGTGCAGGTGCGCGAGCGCGATCGCATCGGGCGCCACGAGCTCGAGGCGGCGGTGGTCGGCGGCATCGACGAGATGTCGACCTTCGGCGGCACCGGCGTGCGCAAGCTGTCGCTCGGCTGGCGCTTCAACCTGCGCTCGAAGTGGAAGTGGTTCCGCCTGTTCGCCGGCACTGACGGCGAGATCTCGCGCTTCACCGCCGAGAACTTCGGCGACTCGACCTCGCCCGCCGCGCCCGATCAGTTCGGCGATCTGGCCGGCGATCGCAACGGCGTGGTGGCCGGCGCGTTCGTCGAGGGCACGGTCGATCTGTTCCACAAGCGCTTGTCGATCACCGCCGGCGTGCGCGTCGACACCTACCACGCGGGGCCGGTCACGCTGCTCGGCGTCGATCCGCGCCTCCAGGCGCGCGCCAAGCTCTTGCCGTGGCTGTCGATGAACGGCGGCATCGGCCTGTACCAGCAACCGCCCAGCTTTCCGGTCGCGCTGCCGGGCATCGACACCTTCGCGCTGCAGCTCGGCCTGCAGCGCGCCATCCAGGGCGCGGTCGGCGTCGAGGCGCAGCTGCCCAAGGACGTCACCTTCTCGCTCACCGGCTTCTATCAGAAGTTCTACAACATCAACGACGTGGTGATCGATTTCGGCCCGGCGGTGTGCACCTCGCCGCCGCCTGAATCGCTGACCGGGCTGCCGGCCACCATCACGCGCCAGATCGACGGGCAATCGTACGGCATGGAGCTCTTGTTGCGGCGACACGCGGGCATCTTCACCGGCTGGATCGCCTACACGCTCAGCCGCTCGGAGCGCTCCTATACTTGCGGGCTGCGGCCGGCCGATTTCGATCAGGCGCACCTGCTCAACGTGGTGGCGCAGATCCGGCTGCCGTGGAAGCTGCTGCTCGGCGGCCACCTGGCGTATTCGAGCGGGCGGCCTGCGACCATCCTCGAGCCGCCCGACGGGCGCTCGACGGTGCGCAACAACACGCGGCTGCCCGACTACGTGCAGCTCGATCTGCGCCTCGATCGCGAGTGGCTGTTTCGCAAGTGGGCGGTGGCGGCGTTCATCGAGATCTTGAACCTCACGTACTCGCAGAGCGTGTTCGGCCTGCAGTACCCGATGATCGACAACGTCACGCGCTACGACATGCCGCAGCTCAACGGCTTTCGCTGGATCCTGCCGTCGATCGGCGTACGGGGACGGTTTTGAGGGCGCTCGTCTTCGCGCTGGTCTTCGGCGGGTGCAGCTACACCTTCGACGACGAGGTGCCGCTGGTGCAGCTGGTCGGCCAGGCGCCGTCGCTGGCGCCGCTGCAGCACCTCACGCGCCTGTCGACGGACTCGCTGTTGTTCATGACCGGCGTCGACGGCGCGCCCTGGGTGGCGCTGTTCGAGCTCACCGATACCGGCGTGGTGCAGGGCAACGTGCGCGCGGTGCGACTGGCCGATCCGGTCGTCGAGCAGCGCTTCGGCGGCGACTTCCTGCACGTCGGGCGGCGCGTGGTCTACCTCATCGATCCCACGGCCGATCCGGCCCAGCCGACCCACGTGCTGGTCCGCAGGCCGGGCGACAACGGCAACGCGCGACAGTTCGATCTGCCGGGTGGGCCGGGCGTGCTCACGCCGAGCGCCAACGACGCTGCGTTCCTGTACGCGTCCGAAGGACGGGAGACCATCGAGGTGGTGCGCACCGACGGCGCGTTTCAGCGCGAGCTGGCGGCGCCCGCTCCGATGGTGGGGATCGGCATCTGGCGGCCGACGTTCGATCGCGAGGCCGATCGCGTGTTCACGTTCGAAGCGGATGGGCACGTCGCGCTGCACTCGACCCACGACGAGACCGACGTTCAGCTGGGGAGGTGGGGCGCGCCCTCGTCCTCGGCGACGCTCGAGGCGGGCGTGCTGGCGATCGACGATGATCACCAGGCGCTGGTGTTCTGCGATCCGCGCGGCCTCGTACGCGTGCCGTGGGACGGCGGGCCCGAGCAGCTGCTCGACGCTGACCCGTGCCTCGGCTCGCCGCTCGAGGGCATCGGCAGCCGCTTCGACCTGCTCGACGGCAGCGCCGTCTACATCGTGCAGGAGGGGATCCGCTCGGTTGCGCTCGACGGCTCCGCGGCGCCCAAGCTCCTGCAGGGTCACGAGGGACGCCGCGTGCTGGCGGTCCACCCCGATCGGATCGCGATCACACTCGACCCGCTCGAGCGCTGGTTTCGCGAGGCCTCCGACGGCTGGGTCGACGGCTGGCGCTTCATGGAGCGCGGGCTCGAGCCGGCGTTTCGCAAGGACGGCCGCGCGATCCGCTTCATCGAGCACGCCGCCGACGATGACAGCACCGGCGAGCTGCGCCTCGCCGAGCTCGGTCAGAGCCCGCGTAGCCTGGCGCGCAACGTGACCCGCTTCGACGAGCTCGCCGACGGGCGGGTGCTGGCCGAGGCCAACCACGCCTTCCTCGGCGCGCAGAACCGGCTGATCGTCATCGACGAGGCCAGCGGCACCGCGCGCTGGGTGGCGGACGGCGCGAGTGGGTATACACTGATCCCAGGAACCATGGACGTGCTGGCGGAGTTGGTGACGGGTTCGCCGGATCACGACCTGGTGCGCGTACCGGTGCCGGCTCCATGAGGAACACCCTGTTCTGCCTGTTCGTGGCCCTGCTCGCGCCGGCGTGCAGCTACACGTTCGACAGCGACGCGCCCACGCTGCCGCTGGTCGGCAAGGCGCCCGGCACCGCGTCGCTGCCGCGCCTCAACCACGCGCCCGCGGGCGGCGTGTCGATCATCTACGGCGCGGACGGCCAGCCGTGGGCGGTGTTCACCGACACGCTCGACACCGACACCGGCCCGCAACAGGGGCTGCGCTTCGTGCGGCTGGTCGATCCGGTCCGCGAGGAGACGCTGATCGCCACCGACAATGTGCTGCCCAACTACGACGCCTACTACATCGTCGTGCGCGACACGGTGACCATGCCGCCGCCGCCCACCAAGCTGACCATCCACTTCGTCGGCTCGACCACGCCCGACGATCAGTTCGACCTGCCGGCGGGGCCGGGCGTGATCGTCCCCGACAACCTGAACTCGGTGTTCATCTTCTGGCCGGTCAACAAGGACAACCAGTCGTTCCTGGTGCAGCGCCGCGATCGCAGCTTCCAGCGCATGGTGCCGCTGCCCGACGGGCTCGACCCGGCCAATCCGTTCGACAAGGGCGGCGTGTTCTTCCTCTCCGACGGGCTGCACTTCATCACCCGCGACGCCACCAACCACCTGGTCAAGCAGGCCACCAACAGCGAGGACTCGCTCGAGCTCGGCATCCGCCCGCACCAGCTCGCCGTCGACGAAGGACACGAGGCGCTGGTGACCTGCGGCATGGACGGCGTGCGCTCGGTGCCGCTCGACGGCTCGATGGAGACGGTGCTCGACTCCGATCCGTGCGACGAGAACGGCTCCTTGTGGTTCCATCGCGGCCGCGCGCTATACGGCGCCGAGGACAACCTCAAGTGGGTGCCGCTCGACGGGTCTGAGCCGCCGTCGGTGGTGCTGCCCAAGGGCCGGCGCGTGATCGCGTTCGGGCCCAAGGACGACATCGTCTACAGCACCGATCCGACCGGCAAGTTCGTGCAGGACGCGGGCGACGGCTGGCTCGACGGCTGGCACTTCATGGATCGCGGGCGCTCGGTCAGCTACTCGGGCGACGGGCTGCGCCTGCGCTGGCTCGAGCACGCCGCGCAGGCATCGGGCGTGGGCGATCTGGTGTCGGCGGCCGTGCCCAACGGCGCGCCGCAGTACCTGGCGCTCAACGTGCGGCAGTACGAGCAGCTCGGCGACGGGCGTCTGCTCGCCAGCTCGAACCGCGCGTTCCGCGGCGCGCAGAACCGCGTGATCGTGATCGACGAGGACGCGCGCGTGGCGCACTGGGTGGCCGATCAGTCGGCCGATTTCGTGCGCATCCCCGGCACCAACGATCTGCTCGTCGACGTGGTGGCCAGCGCCAGCGGCTTCGACATCGTGCGCGTCCCAATCCCGCCTAAATAGTGTACGTTCCGCGTCCGATGAAGATCAGCCTCGAAGAAGTGAAGGAAACCGCGATGCTGGCCCGTCTCGAGCTGAGCGGCGACGAGCTCGGCCGGCTGGTCCGGGAGCTCGATTCGATCCTCGGCTACATGGAGACGCTGGCCGGCCTGAACGTCGACGGGGTGGAGCCGACCACGCACGCGGTGCCGCTCGAGCTGCCGCTGCGCGCCGACGAGCTGAGCCTGCACCTCGACCTCGACGACGCGCTGGCCGATGCGCCGTGCCGGCAAGGCGCGTTCTTCGAGGTGCCGAAGATCATCGAGGTCACGGAATAATGAGCCTGCACGACCGCAGCGTGGGCGAGCTGGCCCGGGCGGTGCGCGAAAAGGACGTCTCCGCGGTCGAGGTCGCGCGCGCGTACCTCGATCGGATCCAGGCCATCGATCGCAAGCTCGGCAGCTACTACCGCGTCGACGAAGCGGGCGCGCTGGCGGCGGCGGCGGCGGTCGATCAGAAGATCGCGCGCGGCGAAGATCCCGGCCTGCTCGGCGGCGTGCCGGTGGCGCTCAAAGATCTGTTCGTCACGCGCGGCGTGGAGACCACCGCCGGCTCGAAGATCTTGCAGGGCTGGGTGCCGCCCTACGACGGCACCGCGGTCGCGCGCCTCAAGCAGGCCGGCGCGGTGATCCTCGGCAAGCTCAACATGGACGAGTTCGCGATGGGCTCGTCGAACGAGAACTCCGCGTACGGCCCGGTGCGCAACCCGTGGGATCTGTCGCGCGTGCCCGGCGGCTCGTCGGGCGGCTCGGCGGCGGCGGTCTCGGCCGGCCTGGCCGCGGCCACGCTCGGCACCGACACCGGCGGCTCGATCCGCCAACCCGCCGCGCTCACCGGCACCACCGGCATCAAGCCCACCTACGGGCGCGTCTCGCGCTACGGGGTGGTGGCGTTCGCGTCGTCGCTCGATCAGGTGGGCCCGTTTGGCCGCTCGGCGCTCGACTGCGCGCAGGTGCTCGAGGCTGTCGCCGGCCACGATCCGAACGACTCGACCTCGCTCGACCAGCCGGTGCCAAACTATCGCGCCGCGTGCGATCTGTCGCCGCGCGGTCTGCGCATCGGCGTGCCGGCCGAGTACTTCGCCAAGACCGCGCCCGCGATCGCCGATCCGGTGCGCGCGGCGATCGAGGCGCTGTGCCGGGAGGGCGCGACGCAGGTGCCGATCACACTGCCGCACACCGACTACGGCATCGCCGCCTACTACCTGATCGCCACCGCCGAGGCCTCGTCGAACCTGGCGCGCTACGACGGCGTGCGCTACGGGCTGCGCGTCCCGTCGGAGAATCTCGCGTCGATGTACGCCAGGACGCGCGCGGCCGGCTTCGGCGCCGAGGTCAAGCGACGCATCATGCTCGGCACCTACGCGCTGCGCGCCGGCTACTACGACGCCTACTACCTGCGCGCGCAGAAGGTCCGCACGCTCATCCGCCGCGATTTCTCCGCCGCGTTCGAGACCTGCGACGTGATCGCCACGCCGACGTCACCGACGGTGGCGTTCAAGCTGGGCGAGAAGGCCGCCGATCCGCTGGCGATGTACCTGACCGACGTGTTCACCATTCCCTGCAACCTGGCCGGGCTGCCGGGCATGTCGCTGCCGTGCGGATTTTCCGAAGGCCTGCCGATCGGGCTGCAGCTGCTCGGCCCGCCGCTCGGCGAGCCGGCGATCTTCCGCGCGGCGGGCGCGTACCAGAAGCTCTCCGACTGGCACACGCGCCGCCCGGAGCTCTCGTGAAATTCGAGCCGGTGATCGGCCTCGAGTGCCACGTGCAGCTGGCCACGAAGACCAAGGCGTTCACGCGCGCCTCGGCGGCGTTCGGCGGCGCGCCCAACACGCACACCGATCCGTACACGCTCGCGCTGCCGGGCACGCTGCCGGTGCTGTCGCGCGCGACCATCGACTTCGCGATCAAGATGGGGCTGGCCACCGGCTGCTCGATCCGGCCGCTCAGCCGCTTCGCGCGCAAGCACTACTTCTATCCCGATCTGCCCAAGGGCTTTCAGATCTCGCAGTACGACGAGCCGCTGTGCGAAGGCGGCAAGGTCGAGTTCGTGCTCGACGGCACCGTGCGCTCGGTCCGGCTCACGCGCATCCACGTCGAGGAGGACGCCGGCAAGAACACGCATGTGCCGGGCGCGCCGTACTCGCTGGTCGATCTCAACCGCGCGGGCGTGCCGCTCATCGAGGTGGTCTCGGAGCCCGATGTGCGCTCGGCCGCCGAGGCGTCCGCCTACCTGCGCGCGATCCGCCAGCTGGTGCGCTACCTGGGCATCTCCGACGGCAACATGGAGGAGGGCTCACTGCGCTGCGACGCCAACGTCTCCATCCGCCCCGTCGGTGACGAGCAGCTCGGCCAGCGCACCGAGCTCAAGAACATCAACTCGTTCAAGAACGTCGAGGCGGCGATCGAGGTCGAGATCGCGCGCCAGACCGAGGTGCTCGAGCGCGGCGAAAAGGTACGCCAGGAGACCCGTCTGTTCAACCCCGACAAGGGCACCACGCACGCCATGCGCTCCAAGGAGCAGGCGCACGACTATCGCTACTTTCCCGAGCCGGATCTGCCGCCGCTGCGGGTCGGCGCCGACTGGATCGAGAAGGTGCGCGCGTCCCTGCCGGAGCTGCCGATTCAGCGGCGCGCGCGGTTCCTGGAGGCGCTCGCGCTGTCGCCCTACGATGCGTCGGTGCTGACCGCGGAGAAGGAGGTCGCCGACTACTTCGAAGCGGTGCTGGCCAGCGGCGTCGAGACCAAGACGGCCGCCAACTGGGTGTCGTCGGAGCTGCTCGGCCGGCTGCACCGCGACGGCAAGTCGATCGCAGCCTCGCCGGTTGCGGCGGCGGCCATGGCCGAGCTGCTCGGTCTGCTCGGCGATCGAACGATCTCGGGCAAGATCGCCAAGGACGTGTTCGAAAAGATGTGGACCAGCGGGCGCGGAGCGAAGGAGATCGTGCAGGCCGAAGGGCTCACGCAGGTCACCGACCCGATCGCGCTCGAGGCCGCCTGCCGGGCCGCCGTCGACGCCAATCCGAAAAACGCCGAAGGCTATCGCGGCGGCAACGCGAAGCTGTTCGGATTCTTCGTCGGTCAGGTGATGAAGGCCACCGGCGGCAAGGCCAACCCTGCGCTGGTCAACGAAATCCTCAAACGACTTTTGCTCCACGATGGGAAACCCCAACAACCATGACGCCCGACCTGGAAAAAGTTCTCTCTCCGATGCGCTGGCACGACGGCGTGCTGGAGCTGCTCGATCAACGCCTGTTGCCGCACGAGGAGACCTGGGTGCAATGCCGCGACTATCGCGCGGTGGCGCGCGCGATCAAGGAGATGGTGGTGCGCGGCGCGCCGGCGATCGGTTGCGCGGCGGCGTACGGTGTGGCGCTCGGCGCGCGCCAGAAGGAGCCGCTCGACAAGGTGGTCGCGGTGCTGCGCGCCACCCGCCCGACGGCGGTGAACCTGTTCTGGGCGCTCGATCGGATGGGCCGCGTGCAGCCGCCCACGCCCGAGCGGTTGGAGAAGGAGGCGCTGGCGATCCACTACGAGGACATCGCCGCGTGCATCGCCATCGGTCAGCATGGCGCGCCGCTGCTCCCCGACGGCACGGTGCTCACGCACTGCAACGCCGGCGCGCTGGCCACCGGCGGCTACGGCACCGCGCTCGGCGTGGTGCGCGCGGCGCACGAGGCCGGCCGCAAGCTCAAGGTGATCGCCGACGAGACGCGGCCGTTCCTGCAGGGCGCGCGGCTCACCGCGTGGGAGCTGCAAAAGAGCGGCATCGAGGTCTCGGTGATCACCGACAACATGGCCGCGCACCTGATGTCCAAGGGCGAGATCCAGTCGGTGATCGTGGGCGCCGATCGGATCGCCGCCAACGGCGACACCGCCAACAAGATCGGCACCTACGGCGTGGCGCTGATCGCGCGCGAGCACAAGCTGCCGTTCTTCGTCGCCGCGCCGCGCTCCACCATCGACCGCAGCATCCCCGACGGCGCGCACATCGTGATCGAGGAGCGGGACGGCCGCGAGGTGACGCACCTGGGCGAGCGCGCCATCACCCCGGACGGCGTGAGCGTGCGCAATCCCGCGTTCGACGTCACCCCGAACGTCCTGATCGCGGCTATCATCACGGAGGCGGGCGTCGCGCGCCCTCCTTATATAGACTCGCTGGCGGGACTGTTCTCATGAGCGACGATAAGCGACAACACGCGCGGATGCCGGTGGCGCTCAAGGTGAGCTACCCGAGCCGCGGCGATCTGCAGCGCGACCTAGTGACCGACCTGTCGCCCGGCGGGCTGTTCATCCGGACTTCCAAGCCGCTCCCGATCGGCACCGACATCGATCTGGAAGTACAGGTGGAGACTGAAGATCCGCCGATCATGGTGCGCGGCAAGGTGGTCTGGCTGAGGGACGCCCAGGGCCCGCACGAGGGCATGGGAATCGTGTTCACGGGCATCATGGGCGCGGTGCTGGCGGAGATGGTCGACGCGGCAAAAAAGGGTTGACACTCGAGGGCAAAGACGTAGACTTCGCGCCTCAGTTTCCTCTCAGGAGCACGTTCCCATGTACGCCGTGATCGCGACAGGTGGTAAGCAGTACCGGGTTTCCGAAGGCGAGACCATTCAGGTCGAGAAGTTGGGCGTCGAGCCCGGCGCGACCGTGACCTTCGACGCGGTGCTGATGGTCGCCGACGGTGCCGACGTCAAGGTCGGGCAGCCGATGCTGACCGGCGCGACGGTCTCCGCCGAGGTGGTCAAGAACGGCCGCGGCGAGAAGCTCATCATCTACAAGTATCGCCGCCGCAAGGGCTACCGCCGCAAGACCGGGCATCGTCAGCCGTTCACGGCCGTCAAGATCACCGGAATCAGCGCGTAAGGCCAAAGGCTAAGGTAGACCAAGATGGCTCACAAAAAAGGACAGGGCGCTTCACGCAACGGCCGCGACTCCGGCCCGAAGATGCGTGGCGTCAAGCGTTTCGGCGGCGAGCAGGTGATCGCCGGCAACATCCTCGTGCGGCAGAAGGGGACGGTCATTCATCCCGGTGAGAACGTCGGCCTCGGCCGCGACTTCACCATCTTCGCGCTCATCGACGGCGTGGTCGAGTACTCCCAGTTCAAGAACAAGGGTACCGTCCGCCGCCGTTGCAGCGTCAAGCCGCCCGTAGCCGCCGCGTAGTCTTCCAGGTCCCACGCGGACCATGCAATTCATCGACGAAGTAAAGATCTACGTGAAGGCCGGTCGCGGTGGCGACGGCAAGGCGACCTTTCGCCGCGAGCCGTTCGTGCCGCGCGGCGGACCGTCGGGCGGCGACGGCGGCAACGGCGGCTCGGTGATCCTGCTCGCCGACGACCAGCTCTCGACGCTGCTCGATCTTCGCTACCAGCAGCGCTACTCGGCCAAGTCGGGCGGGCACGGGATGGGGCGTGACAAGTATGGCGCGGGCGCCGAGGACATGATCGTGCGCGTGCCGGTCGGCACGATCATCAAGGACGAAGCGACCGGCGAGGTGCTGGCCGATCTGGTGGCCACGGGCACGCGCTTCGTCGCGGCGCAAGGCGGCACCGGTGGGCGCGGCAACATCCACTTCGCCACCTCGACCAACCAGGCGCCGACCAACGCCGAGACCGGCACGCTCGGCGAAGAGCGTGTGCTGCTGCTCGAGCTCAAGCTGCTCGCCGACGTCGGCCTGCTCGGCTATCCCAACGTCGGCAAGTCGACCTTCATCTCGGTGGTCTCGCGCGCCAAGCCCAAGATCGCCGACTATCCGTTCACCACGCTCACCCCCAACCTTGGCGTGGTCGGGATGTCCGGCTCGCGCAGCTTCTTGTTGGCCGATATCCCGGGGCTGATCGAAGGCGCCTCCGAAGGGCACGGGCTCGGCCATCGATTCCTGCGCCACGTCGAGCGCACGCGCGTGCTGTTGCACCTGGTCGAGCGGTCGCATGAAGAGGGACGCGAGCCGCTCAAGGACTTCGACGTGATCAATCGCGAGCTCGAGAAGTACGACCCGGAGCTGGCGCGCCGGCCGCAGGTGGTCGCGCTGTCCAAGATCGACGTCACCGAGACGCGCGAGGCGTATCCCGCGCTCAAAGCGCAGTTCGCGGCGCGCGGGATCGAGCTGCACGCGGTGTCCGCCGCGACCCGCGACGGGCTGAACCCGATTCTGGAAGCGCTTTGGAAGCAACTAAAGGCTTGACGGACAAGGGGATAGCTTGCTTGACCGTGTTACGACCGTCTGTTATAAAGGCTCGCCTACCATCTATATAGTGTGGAGAGTGACCGGTGCGCAGGCCCAACATGACCACTGAAGGTGTGTTGATGTGTCTGGCGTTTTTGGCGGGGGGGCCCGTAGCGTTTGCGGCCGATCCGGCAGGCGACCAGAAGTCGCAACCAGCAGCTAACTCGGCAGCGCCAGCGGCAACGCCGGCGCCTGGCGGCCAACCCGTGTCGGCGCCGACACCTACGGTGCAACCGGCGCCGCCCCCTGCGGCGGCGACCGGAGTGAACAATCCGATCGCGGCCGCCGCGGGTCAGAACGCGGTGCGCCTGCGCGATCTCGAGCGGCACGTCAACGAGCTCAAGGAGCAGATCTTCCGCTCCAAGGCGCGGCTGAACCTGCTCAAGGAGACCGTGCTGCACGGCGTGATCGCCGGCGCGCGCGCGACCATCACGCACAAGAACGAGATGGGCTCGATGTACACGCCGGTCCGCTACGTGTACGCGCTGGACGGCGCCGAGATCTACGCCGCCACCGACGAGACCGGCAAGCTGGCCGAAAAGAAGGAGATCCAGGTCTTCGACGGCGCCATCGTGCCCGGCAACCACACGCTCTCGGTGCAGATGATCTACCAGGGCAACGGGTACGGGCTGTTCAGCTATCTCAAGGGCTATCGCTTCACCGCGAAGTCGAGTCACACCTTCACCGCCGGCGAGGGCAAGCAGCTCCAGCTGAAGGTCGTCGGCTACGAGAAGGGCAACCCGGTGACCACGGATCCGAAGGACCGTCCCTCGGTGGACTTCCGCGAGTCCGTGCTCTCCGACAAAGACGTCGCCGGCAAGCCTGCGGCGAAGAAATAAAAGAACATGAATCGTATCCTGCTGGCGCTGGTGGTCGGCACCGGGCTGGTCGTGCCCGCGCAAGTCCGCGCGGACGAGGTCGATCAGCTGGGTGGTAAGGTGACGGAGCTCGATGCGAGAGTGTACGAGCTGAATCAGCAGCTTCGTCCACCGGTCGGGCCGGGGCCGGAGATCGCCGAGCGTCGCCTCATCGACGCCCAGGTGCTCTACGAGCTGAAGAACTACGAGTCGGCCTCGATCATTCTCTTCGACGTCGTCGACAAGTATCCCAACTCGGCGGCCTATCCCGAATCGCTGTTCTACCTGGCCGACTCGCTGTACTTGAAGCGCGACTTCTTGTCGTCGGGCAAGTTCTTCCACAAGGTGGTCGAGCTGGGCGCAGGCGGCCGCCGCTATCAGGAGGCGCTGCAGCGCCTGATCGAGCTGTCGCTGCACACCGGCGACTACGCCTCGGTCGAGGACTACATTACCAAGCTGGAGACCCTCACCGTCGACAAGCAGCTGCCGTCGGTGCCGTACGTCAAGGGCAAGTACTATTACTTCCGCCGGCAGTTCGACAAATCGGTCGAGGCGCTCAAGTCGATCGGCACCTCGCACATCTACTACTTCCACGCGCAGTACTTCGTCGGCGCGGCCAACGTGGCCATGGGCGCCGAGCACCTCGACGACGCGCTGGCGGCGTTCGCCAACATCCTCAAGCAAGAGGCCAAGACCGACTCGCAGAAGCGCATCGTCGATCTGGCGCACATGGCCACCGCGCGCATCCTGCTCGAGCGCGGCCTGTTGACGCAGGCGCTCGACGAGTACGTCAAGGTCGGGACCAAGAGCGATCAGTTCAACGACATGCTCTACGAGTCGGCCTGGGTGGCGATCAAGGGCAAGGACTACGTGCGCGCGCGCCAGCAGTTCGATCTGATGCTGCTCAACGCGCCCGAGTCGCCGCTCGCGCCCGAGGTCAAGCTGATCGTCGCCAGCCTGCACATCCGGCAGAACGAGTACGGCCCGGCCACCGACGGCTACACCCGCACGCGCGACGAGTTCGAGCCGATCTACCGGCAGCTCAACGACGAGCTCGGCCGCACCGGCGACGCGCGCGCGTACTTCCGCGACCTGATCACCAAGAACCTCTCCAAGTTCGACATCGTCTCGATCCTGCCCGCCGGCGCGCAGCGCTGGGTCAAGGACGAGCCCGAGGTGGTGCGCGTCTCGACGCTGATCGGCGACGAGAGCGATCTGAAGAAGTCGATCGACGAAGGCGATGAGATCATCAAGCGGCTGGAGAAGGCGCTCAACGGACCGGCGCGCGTCAACGTGTTCCCCGAGCTGGCCTCGGGGCGCGCCAAGGTGGCCGAGCTCGCCAACGCGCTCACCGACGTCAAGAAGCAGCTCGCGGTGCGCGAGTCGCAGCTGTTCGCGCCAGCGGCCGGCGTGCAGAAGGCGCAGCTCGACGCGCTCGATCAGGAGCGCACCGGGCTCGAGGCCAAGCTGTCGGCGCTGCCCTCCAACTCGGCGACCATCGTCGAGCGGCAGCAGAAGGCGCGCGCCGCGTTCAACGATCTCGACAAGCGCGCGTCGCGCATGAACACCGCGATCAACGCCATGAAGAACGAGCTCGAGGCGGCGCGCAGGATGTACGTGGACGCGGTGGTCAAGCAGAACCCGGCCGCCATTCCCGCGCCGCCCCCGCAGCAGCCGGGGCCCGCGCCGCAGAACGAGCCGGCGGCGAACGCGCCGTACACCGAGCTCTACGATCACATCAACAAGGACCTGACCGCGGTCGAGAAGAACGCCGACGTGGTGCGCGCGCGGCTCGACAAGCTCAAGGACACCGCGATCAACCGGCCGCTCGAGTCGAAGAACGAGCTCGACGGCACCACCTCGGACATGAACGTGCTGCTCGCGGCCATCGACGACGTGCGCAAGGACATCCTCGATCACGCCTCCAGCGTGGGCGTGGGCGACAACGACATGCAGGCGGCCGAGCAGCTGCGCGGCCAGTACGAAGAGCTGCTCAAGCGGCAGCACGACCTCGGCGTCGAGGTCAAGGCGCGCATGGGCGCGGCCGAGCGCACCAAGGCCGATCAGATCGAATCGATCCTCGAGCGCGCACGCGGCGTCGATCAGAAGATCGCCAAGTACAACGTGCGCATCGACGAGATCCTCGATTCGCGCCTGACGGACGTGGCGTCGACGCTGGTCGAGGAGAAGGCGCACATGGTGGCCTTCCGCGACACGTTGGGCGGCTACACCAACGAGTCGACCGACGTGGGCGGCGCGGTGGTGGCGGACAGCTTCCACACGGTCGCCAATCGCTTCTACAACATCGTCGTGCGCTCCGACGTGGGCATCATCGACGTGGCGTGGGCGCTGAAGGATCAGTCTTCGCGCGAGTCCACGCGCCTGGTCGCCGAGCGCAAGCGTGAGCTCAAGCTGCTCGACGACGACTACAAGGACGTCTTGAAGGATCAGCCATGAGGACCTTCGCCGTAGTGGCATTTACCGTCGGGATCTCCGGCCTGGCGCTGGGCGCGGACGGCGCGCTGCCGGGCCAGCCGATCGACGAGAACAAAGAGTTCGATGCGCTGCAGAAGGAAGTCGGCGAGTTCGACGACGCGCAGCGCGACTTCCGCACCACGCTCAAGCACGTCGTGCAGCAGGAGTACTCCGAGAAGCGCCATACGCTGACCGGCAAGTACCAGGCGCAGATCGACGTCGAGGACAAAGAGGAGCGGCTGCGCCGATCGGCCGCGATCGTGCTGTTCGAGAACTTCTTGTCCAAGTACTCGCACGACGATCGCTGGACGCCCGACGCGATGTTCCGGCTCGCCGAGCTGTACTTCGAGAAGAACAACGACGAGTACCTGATCGCGACCCAGAACGGGTCGGCCGGCATCACCGCCGACTACCAGAAGACCATCGACATCTATAAAGATCTGATCGCGCGCTTCCCGACTTACCGGCTCATCGACGGCGCGTACTACCTGATGGGCTACTGCTTGAAGGAGATGACCCGCGACGGCGAGTCGCTCCAGGCGTTCCGCGCGCTGGTGTGCAAGAACAAGTACGGCGCGCTCGATCCGCCGCCGCCGGGCGCGGACGATCAGTCCAAGCTCGGATCGAAGGAGAGCGAGAAGGACGCGGAGCAGGTCTACAACACTTGCGAGCCGGTCAAGGCCGACTCGCGCTTCATCCCGGAGTCGTGGATCCGCATCGGCGAGTATCACTTCGACCGCGCGTCGGAGATTCGCAACAACGTGTCCGAGCAGAACAAGGAGCTCGGGCGCGCGGAGGCCGCCTACACGCGCGTGCTGGCCAAGGACTCGTCGCTTTACGACAAGGCGCTGTACAAGCTGGCGTGGTCGTTCTATCGCCACGACAAGTACCTGCAGGGCGTCAAGGCGTTCGACGAGCTGGTGGTCTACTCCGACAAGAAGCGCACCGACACCGGCAAGGAAGGCTCGGATCTGCGCGTCGAGTCGGTGCAGTACCTCGGCGTGAGCTTCTCCGAGACCGACTGGAACGATCACATCAACCTCGAGCAGGAGTCGAGCCCGCTGCGCGGCCTGGAGCGCATCGAGCAGTTCTATCGCGGCCGGTACTCGGAGCAGCACGTCAAGGAGATCTACGCCAAGCTCGGCGACGTCTACTTCGACAAGGCCGACTTCCCGCACGCGATCAACGCCTACAAGAAGACCATCGAGCGCTGGCCCAACGACCCCGACGGTCCCAAGCTGCAGGATCGGATCGTGCGCATCTACGAGACGCTGCACAACGAGAAGATGGCGTTCCAGGAGCGCGAGAAGCTGGTCGCCAACTACACCAACGAAAAGGGCGAGTGGTTCAAGAACAACCGCGACAACAAGGCGGCCATCGACACCGCCAACGAGCTGGCCGAGTTCACGCTGCAGAAGGTCGCGGCGGATTATCAGAACGACGCGCTCGATCGCCGCAAGAAGCTGCCGCCGTTGCCCAAGCACGACGACCCGCGCTACAAGGACGCGCGGCGCGCGCGCAACTCGTCCGAGGCCTACCGCACCGTCAAGGAGGAGTACGCCAAGGCGGCCGGCGCGTGGGAGGTCTATCTCTCGAAGTATCCGAACTCGAAGGAGAGCTACGAGTATTCGTACGCCTACGCCGAGGCGCTCTACTACGCCGAGCGCTACCTCGAGGCGGCCAGGCAGTACGAGCAGGTGCGTGACTCGCGGCTCGACAACAAGTACGCCGAGGACGCGGCGTTCTCGGTGACCAAGGCGTACGAAGAGTACCTCGACGATCAGGCCGACAAGGGTAAGCTGGCGTGGCCGCAGCCGGCGCCCAAGCAGGGCTCGCTCAAGCCGCCGATCACGCCGATTCCGTATCCGGAGATGGTCACCAAGCTGCAGCAGTCGTACGACATCTTCGTGCAGCGCGTGCCCAAGGCGCCGCGCGTGCCGTCGATGAGCTACAAGGCCGCCGAGCTGGCCTACAACTATCTCCAGTGGGAGGACATGCGCGCGCGCATGTTGATCCTGCTCGACAAGTACTGCAAGGACGAGATCGGCTCCAACGCCGGCAAGGCGATCCTCAACTCGTTCACGCTCGAGAACAACCTCGACAAGGTGGCCGAGTTCGCCGAGACGCTGCAGAAGAAGCAGTGCGGCACCGCGGCCACCGTCGCGGAGCAGACCCAGGCGCTCGGCAAGACCATCGCCTCGGCCAAGTTCAACAAAGCGGAGAAGCTGTTCAACGACGGCAACTGCGAAGCGGCCGCGCCGCTGTACGAGCAGCTGATCGACGCCAACCCGAAGGATGCGCAGGCCGACGCGGCGCTCAACAACGCGGCGGTTTGCTACAACAAGATCCACCGGCCCGGCAAGGCCAAGCAGGTCTACCAGCGGATCGTCGACGAGTATCCGAGCTCCAAGTTCGTCGACGAGGCGCTCTACCTGGTGGCGGCCTCGGCGCAGAAGGCGTTCGACTTCGACGGCGCGGTCAAGAACTACCAGCGGCTGGCCGAGGAGCCGCGCTTCAAGGGATCGAAGTTCCACTTCGATGCGCTCTACGGCGCGGCGTCGATCCTCGAGTACGATCAGAACTACGCCAAGGCCGCCGAGCTCTACAAGAAGTACGCGGTGGAGAAGGCCAACGACAAGAGCCCGCCCAAGGTGCTCAAGCCGGGCGAGCTGCCGCCGGCGTCGCCCGCCGACGCGGTGTACTCGGCCGCCATCTGCTACCAGAAGCTCAAGGACAACGACGCGGCGCTCAAGACCTTCCGCGAGTACCTGTCCAAGTTCAGCCCGGGCCTCAAGCGCACGCTCGAGGTCAACTTCAAGATGGCCGAGATCTTCGAGGCCAAGAAGGACCGCCGCTCGGCCGACGAGCAGTACAAGAAGATCGTCGCGATGGGCAAGACCGCGACGGCGAGCTCGGACGAGGCGGAGTATCCCGCGCACGCCGAGTTCGTCCTCACCGAGCAGCGGCTGCCGGACCTGGAGAAGATGAAGGTCTCGCAGAATCCCAAGCAGGTGCTGCCCTCGCTGCAGAAGCTGCAGGACGAGGCGGGCAAGCTGTACACCTCCTATCAGAAGGTGACCGACTACAAGCGCGCCACCTGGTACGTGGCCGGCCTGTTCCGGCTGGGCTACATCCGCGAGTTCGTCTCCAAGTCGCTGCGCGGCATTCTTTCGTACCCCTGCCCGGCCGATATCCAGAAGCAATTCAAGCAGGAAGGCTGCGATGCCTATTCCAAGCAGATGTCCGATCAGATCGAACCGCAGGTCGCGGACGTTGATAAGCTGGCGGTGCAGGACTACACCACCACGCTGACCATCGCCGGCAAGCTGGGCGTCTCCAACGAATGGACGCGCCAGGCGCGCTCGCACGCCAATGCGTTCGATCCCGAGAAGTTCCCCATGACCAAGGACGAGCACATCGACATGCAGCTGGAGAACCCGTAATGCGCACCGGCGAATTCCTGCTGGCGGCGCTGCTGGTGTCATCCTCCGGCGCGGCGCTGGCGCAGAAGAAGGGCACCGTCGAAGAGCGGCAGGGCACCGATCCCAAGCCGGACACCGACGTGGCGACCGAGGCCTACAAGAAGGGCAACTACGAGCGCGCGATCCAGCAGGCCAAGCTGGCGCTCAGCCGCGACGAGAAGTACGTGCCGGCGATGATGCTGCTCGCCAAGAGCTACTTCGCGCAGCACAAGTACGAGCTGTCGCAGGCGATCATCAAGGAAGCGCAGGGCGTCGACAAGGGCAACGCCGAGTCGCACAACCTCTCCGGCTTCATCGCGCTGCAGAAGGACGATCGCATCGCGGCGACGGCGAGCTTCAAGAAGGCCACCGAGCTGGACGCCAACTACGCCGCCGCGTGGAACAACCTGGCGGCGCAGTATCTGTTCGCGAAGAACTACGACGGCGCGGTCGAGTCGGCGGAGAAGTCGACGCAGCTCGCGCCGCGCTTCGCCAAGGGCTGGCTCAACCTGGGCTCGGCCTATCGCGGCAAGCAGCGCTACGAGGAGTCGGACAAGGCCTACAAGAAGGCGCTCGAGCTCGATCCCAACTACGCCGACGCGTACTTCAACCTGGGCATCCTCTATCTCGACGCGACGCAGATGCCCAACCAGGATCTGGTCGCGCAGTGGAACGCGTCGATCAACTTCATCAGCCGCTACAAGCAGATGATGGGCGCGCGCCTGGGCAAGGACGATCCGTCGGACCAGTACATGGCCGACGCGCGCAAGTCGATCGAGAAGGAACAGAAGAAGCAGGACCGCGAGCGGAAGAAGCGCGAGAAGGAAGCGGCCAAGGCGGCGCAACCGGCCGCGCCCGCGCCTGCGCCTGCCGGCAAGACGGGAGACAAATGATGAAGCGACTCGTTCTGGCGGCGGGATTTCTGGCGGCGCTCGGTGGACTCGCGGGCGCGGAAGAAGAGGGCGAGAAGCGGCGCGGCGGCGGGCGCGTGATCAAGCTCGAGGCGACCGTCGTCGAGGGCCACGTGCACAAGCCGCAGGCCTTCTACCTTCTCCAGCGCTCCAATTTGGATTACGATTGGGAGAACCTGAAACAGGACTTCCTGCCCAAGATCCTTCAGGCGACGGGCAAGCACCCGTTTTAAGTATCCAAAGGTGAACTGATGGCCCAGGCGCAGAAAAAAGGCGATACGGATCTGAAGATTCTCCGTATCGGCATCATCCAGAACGGCAAGATCGTCGAGGAGCGACTCGTGCGCAAGCGCGAGAACGTCACCGTCGGTCAGTCGACGAAGAACACGTTCGTCGTGCCGGCCTCCAACGCGCTGCCGCGGACCTTCGTGTTGTTCGATCTCTCGCCCCAGGGCTATGCCCTGAACTTCACCGATGCGATGGACGGCCGCGTGTCGCTGGGCGATCAGGTCGTGGCGCTTCCGGCGTTGCGCCAGGCGGGGAAGGCGCAAAAGAAGGGCGACCTGTGGCACCTGATGCTCACCGACCGCGCGCGCGGCAAGGTGGTGATCGGCGACGTGACGGTGCTGTTCCAGTTCGTCGCGCCGCCGCCGATCCAGCCGCGGCCGCAGCTTCCGCCGTCGGTGCGTTCGTCGCTCATGCAGAACCTCGACTGGATGCTGGTCGCGGTGGTGGGCGCTTCGTTCCTGTTGCACTTCGGCTTCGTGGTGTATTTGCGCAACGTCGATTGGCCGCGCGTCCGCGATCCGGAGGTGATCGACGTCGAGATCGGCAAGATCTATCCGGTGAAGCAACAGGAGCCGCCCAAGCCGGCCGACGTGCCCAAGGCGCCCGAGAAGCCCGCCGAGAAGAAGGTCGCCGACAAGGGCGAAGGCAAGAAGGCGAAGAGCGATCCCGGGCCGAAGAAGCCCGTGCACGTAGCGACCGACGAGGAGAAGGCGGCGGCGGCGGCGGCGGCCAAGGAAGCGGCCGAGCGCAAGGAAGCGGATCGCGTGGCGGCGTTGAACGCGGCGATCGCCAAGAAGGGCGTGCTCGCACAGCTCACCTCGAAGGGCCGCGGCGGCGTGGTCTCCGACACTTTGAAGCACGGTCGTCCGTCGGACGACGCCGACAAGACCTTGAAGTCGATCGGCGGCGTCGAAGGCGCGTCCGGTGACGGGCGGCCCGGCCTGCACCAGAGCGGCGGCACCGGCGACGGCACGCACCACGGCACGGGCGGGACCATCAGCCTCAACGGCACCAGCGCGGTCGGCACCGGCGAGAAGGCCGGCGGCACCGCGGTGATCGTCAAGGGCCACACCGAGATCGGCAAGGCGAAGGTCGATGGCGATCTGTCGTCCGATCTGATCGCCGGCGTGGTGCGCCGTAACCTGGGCTCCATGACCGCCTGCTACGAATCGGCCCTGAAGCGCTCCGGCTCGCTCTCCGGCAAGGTGACGGTCGAGTTCACCGTCAGCGCAGTCGGCAAGGTCACCGAGGTCGATTTCAAGGACGACACGCTCGGCTCCGACGACGTCACCTCGTGCATGAAGGTCAAGATCAAGGGCTGGGTCTTCCCGGCGTCCAAGGGCGAGTCCAACATCTCGCACCCGTTCGTCTTCACCAAAGCCAACTAAATCCGTTCCGTCCCGCATGTTTGCGCGCTCTGAACGGTCTACCCCCTCCCTGCAACCTACCTATGCGTAGGGTGCTCTCGTAGTGTTGACACGGTAAGTCGGAGAGCAGATAATAGCTCCCTCTACTGAAACGGGAGCCTCTCATGGAGGCAAGAATGAGTCTGACCAAACGTCGCTTTTTCGCCATCGCGGGCCCACTCGGGCTCCTGTTGGCTACGGCTGCGTTCGCCGAGGATTCGCCTGCGCGCCAGACCAGCCCGGAAGAGACCATGAATACTTCACGCGAGTTCCTGCAGAAGATGCAGGATTCGCAGGGTAAGGTCACCAAGCTGGTAGACCAGGCGCGCCGCAAGAAGGACGCGATCAAGCTGAACTGCGTGAACGACAAGCTGGTGCAGATCAAGGGTCACGTCTCGCTGGCGGACCAGGGAATCGTGAACCTGAATACCGCCGTTGCTCGCGGAAACGATGGCGAGCGGCAGCACGAGTTCACCCGCATGACGATTCTGTATCAGAAGGTTCTCGTGCTCGGCACCGAGGCGGAGAACTGCGTTGGCGAGGAGCCCAGCTACGTCGGGGCGACCAACGTTCAGGTCGAAATCGATCCCAGCGTTCCCGACGACGACCCGACGGAGCCGCAGCTACCGCTGCCAGACGTGACGCGGCCGCCAGAGGCGTCCCCGTTTAACTAGCACGCAACGCAGTTAAACTTAACTTTCATCCCGGTCGCAGTTCCCGGGGGGCGAGCGACACGAAGAGCGATGCGGGGACAGCGATCAGCTTCGTTTATCCTGGGGATGTGTGTGCTGCTCGCCTGTGCGAGCACAGCGCGCGCGGAGGGGCCGGGTATCCGACTCGGCGACCGCCTCGTATTGCACCTCGGCATTGCGGTCGAGGGGCGCTACGATTCGAACGTCTTCTTCGCCAACGACAGCGCGGCCAACCCGGCGATCCCGGCGTTCATCCTGCGCGTGCTGCCGTCGATCGATCTGGCGACGCGACCGGGACTGCGCGGCGGCGGCACGCCGCACACGATCGACTTCCGACTGCACGCGGGATTGGACTACAACGAGTTCTTCGGGCCCAATCCGCTCCTTTCGCAGCACCGCTCCTTCGGGCTCCAAGCCGGAGCACTTCTGACGATCTTGCCGTTCTACCCGTTCACAATCGATCTGTTCGACAATTTTCTGCGCACCGTCCAGCCGCCGTTCACGCCGACTCAATCCAACCTCGATCGCGACACCAATGAGGCCGGGCTTCGTCTTCGCTTTCGGCCGGGCGGCGGGCGGCTCGAGTTCGACCTTCAATATGTGTTCGGGATCGACTTCTTCGAGGAGCGGCAGCTTCAGGATCTGAACGTCTACTATCACAAGGTCGCGCTCCACGCGGCCTGGAAGTTCCTGCCCAAGACGTCGGTGTGGATCGACATCAGCGATACGCCGTACCTCTACCAGGGCACGGGTCCCGGCGTGATCAACCATCCGAACTCGTTTCCGCTGCGCGCCATCGCCGGGTTGACCGGGCTTCTGACAACCAAGCTCTCCTTCAATCTTTGGGCTGGCTACGCCAATGGTTTCTACCAGACCACTGCCGCTTCCACGGGCCAGAGCCCGAATACGGGAATCGCCGGACTCGACATCCGTTGGAAGCCGACGGTCTTCTCGTCGGGGTCAATCGGCTACAAGCACGACTTCGCGAACTCGCTGCTCGGCTCGTATTACGACATCGATTCCGCCTATATTGCCTGGAGCCAGTTGATCTGGCGCTTCACCGGAAGCTTGAAGTTGACCTACTCGAACATCCGCTACCAGGACATTCAGCTGGCCAGTGGTCTTGTCGACAACGCGAGCATGCCCCTACGCTCGCGGACCGACAACTACCTCAACTTCGATGCGCGCGTCGACTATCCCTTCAAGGACTGGCTGATTGGCAGCTTGGGATATGTGCTCCAATACAACAACACGAACGCAGATCTGGCGTCGGCCAGCGCGCTTGCGACGCAGCCCATCCCGCTGAACTACCTGAAGCACGAGGTGTGGTTGCGACTCGCGGTGCTGTACTAAGGCCGACGACATGTTGCGCAGCACGCTGTTCTTCGCTCTGTTCCTCGTTGCCTGCGGACCTAGCGCGACAACCATCGTCGAGACGCCGACGCAAATCCCGGCGGCGGACACCACCCTTGGAATTGGCGACACGTTCGAGGTACGAGTCTACGGCGAGGCCGACCTCTCGGGGCTTTATCGCGTGGGGGCCGAAGGGACGATCAACTTCCCGCTCGCCGGCGTGATCAAGGTCGAAGGCCTCGACCCCCAATCGATCGCGAAGAGAATCGCCGAGCGTCTGTCCGACGGAATCCTGCGCAGCCCGCAAGTCAGCGTGCTGGTCAAGGATCAGACTTCCAAGAAGGTCTACATCATTGGCCAGGTCTCGAAGCCGGGCACGCTGACGTACACGCCCTCGATGAGCGTCGTCGAAGCGATCACCCTGTCCGGCGGCTTTACCCCGTTGGCCGCCAAGAACGACACGACCGTCACCCGCAGCGAGGGGGGCGTCAAGACCACCACCAAGGTGCCGGTGGAAGACATCGGGCAGGGCAAGGCGCGCAACATGTACCTCCGCCCAGGCGACATCATATCGGTGCCCGAGCGGCTGTTCTAGAATGAAACTGGAGCGCGCGTTGGCATGGGGCGTCTTGCTCCTATCCATCGCGCCGCCCCTGCTCATCGGCTCCGTCCACCCGTGGACGCAGGTAGGCCTGTCGCTGGCGGCCCTGGTTCTCTTCGGTGCGTACGCCATCTCCCGCGGGCGACACGGGCTGCGGGTGGTGCCCTTCCTGCTCCCAGGCGTGATCGCGGTCGGCTACACCATCCTGCAGCTCGTCCCGCTGCCCGCCGGCTTCATCCGGTGGTTGTCTCCGTCGGCCTTCGAGCTGCGCGCCGACGCCGCAGGAGGGAGCGCGCCGGCGTGGATGCCCTTGACGCTCGACGTTCCGGCGACCGCGCTCGAGGTGATCAAGGGGCTGGCCTGTCTCGGGCTGATGATGTGCGCGGTGGGCGTCGCGCGGTCGCCGCAGCGCTCGCGTCGCGTGCTGGTCGCGATCTCGCTCCTCGCGGCCTCGCTCGCGGTCTTGGCGATGGTTCAGAAGATGACCGGCGCCCAGGACATCTTGGGGTTGTACCACCCGCGCCACCTGGCGGGCACCGGCGTGTTCGGAACCTTCGTGAACGGAAACCACGCGGCGGCCCTGTTTTCGATGGGCTGTCTCTTGTCGGTTGGGTTGGCCCTGGAGTTCGAGGCCGGCGCCCGGCTCGGGATGTTGCTCGCCGCCGGGCTCACCTTCGCCGGGGTGCTGTTGACCACCTCGAGGTCCGGGGCCCTGGGCCTCGGGGTCGGCGCCTTCGGGTTGGTCGGTACGATGATGGCGCGCCGTTTCGGCTGGGCCCGCGGGCTGGCCGTGGGCTTCGTGCTGATCCTCCTCGGATCCGGCGCGACCTTGTGGGTCTCGGACGGGCTGCGAGCCAGGGTGTTGCCCGCGAATGTCGAGAACCTGGTGCTCGCGCAAAAGCTCCGGGGCTGGCGGGACGGAATGATCTTGGCGCGCCATTACGCGTGGACGGGCGTCGGTCGGGGCGCGTTCGAGGCGCCGCTGCTCGCGTATCGAGACGATGACGAGAGCGTTCGACTGGTCTATCCCGAGAACGTCGCCGTGCAGGCGAGCGCCGAATGGGGATTTCCGATCGCGCTCCTGCTCGCGGCGCTGCTCTTCCTGGCCGCCAGGCGCGTGGTGCCGCGCGTCTGGGAGCGCGAACCCTCGACGGTCGCCGCCGGGTGCGCGGTGGTCGCCGCGTTGGTGCACGACGCCGGCGATTTCAGCCTCGAGTTTCCAGGGATCGCGTTCCCGGCCGCCGCGCTGCTCGGCATCGTGATCGGGCGCGCCTACGAGGGAGCCGGCGAAGCGCGCAAGGTGCGCCTGCCGGTTTCGATGATCGGCGCGGTGATCGGGATCTGGGCGGTGGCGCTGGTCGGTTCGGCGTTCGCAGCGCCGCACACCTTGTTGGCGGACTCCGATCGCCTCTCGAAGTTGGCCGGCGCCGCGCCCGCGGCAGCGCTGCAGGCGGCCCTCGAGCGCCACCCGGCCGACTACCAGCTGGAGCTCGTGGCGGCGGAACAAGCGATTCGCACCAAGCGACCCGAGGTGATGCAACACCTCAATCGCGCACTCTGGTTGCATCCGACCAATTCGTTGGCCCATCGGTTGGCAGCGCGCGTGCTCGCCGGCGAGGGGCACCGCGCCCAGGCCGCGCTCGAATACCGGCTGGCGTCGCGGGGGATTCCCATTCCACCCGAGGAGATTCACGCCGTGGTGGGCGACCGGATCATCGACGCGGTCGCGCAACAGCCCGCCCCGCTGTTCGTGCTCGCGCAGTACCTGGTCTACAAGAAAAGGATCGAGCTGGCCGTCGCCGCGTGCGGCAGGGCGGTCGAGCTGGCGGGTCGGTCCGAGGCCTCCCTGGTCCAATGGCTGACCATCGCCCAGTCGACCCGCGACCCGAAGTGGATCAAGCAGGCCGTGAGCGCGTTGCTCGACTCGACGCCGTCCCCGGGCGGCTACCTGGCGGCAGCGACGGCGCTCACGCAGGCCGGCGATCTGCCTGGTGCGGACGAGGCGATCCGTCGCGGGCGGGTGGCCCACCCGGACGCCGGGTCGCTCGTCCTTCAGGGCGCACGGTTGCGGCTGGAGGCGAAGGATGTCGCCGGCGCGCAGGCATTGCTGCGGCACGGCGCCGACGGGACCCTCTCGTTGAGCGAGCGCAAGCAGGCGGAAGAGCTGCTCGCGGACATCGCGGATCATTCGGGCGACATCGAAGGGGCGATCCTGGCACGAGCGCGCGCTCGGCTTCTGGCGCGCAAGATCAAGGATTCCGAACTAGGATATGCGCCATGAAGCTCCTCGTGACCGGCGGTGCCGGCTTCATCGGATCGATGTTCGTTCGACGTCGCATGGCCGCGCGGCCCGACGAGAAACTGATCGTGCTCGACGCGCTCACCTATGCGGGAAACCTCGCGTCGCTCGCCCAGGTGAAGGGCTTCGAATTCGTGCACGGCGACATCTGCGACCAGCCGCTCGTCGAGCGCACGCTGGCCGAGCACCAGATCGACGCCATCGTCCACTTCGCCGCCGAGAGCCATGTCGATCGGTCGATCCTCGGCCCGATGGCGTTTGCCCGGACCAACCTGATGGGCACGGCCACGCTGCTGGAGTGCGCGCGGCGTGGCGGCGTGAAGCGCTTTCTGCACATCTCCACCGACGAGGTGTACGGAGACCTCGGACCGAACGACGCTCCGTTCAGCGAACAGACGCCGATTGCGCCGCGCTCGCCCTACTCGGCGTCGAAGGCCGGCTCGGACCATCTGGTGCGCGCCTATTTCGAGACCTACGGATTCCCGACGCTGATCACGCGCTGCTCCAACAACTACGGCCCATATCAGTTCCCCGAGAAGTTCATTCCGCATATGATCCTCAACGCGCTGTCCGATACGCCGCTGCCGATCTATGGCGACGGGCAGAACATCCGGGATTGGATCCACGTCGAGGATCACTGCGCCGCGGTCGAGCGCGTGCTCGAGGCGGGCCGGCCGGGCGAGGTCTACAACATCGGCGGGCGCGCGGAGCGTCCCAACCTCGAGATCGCGCGCGCGATCCTCGAGGCGCTGGGAAAGCCGGAATCGCTCCTCAAGTTCGTCACCGATCGACTCGGCCACGATCGTCGCTACGCGATCGACGATCGGAAGATCGAGCGTGAGCTGGGCTGGTCCTGCGCGCGACGCCTGGACGAGGGACTGGCCGCGACCGTCAAGTGGTACCAGACCAACGACGAGTGGTGCCGGCAGGTCCGTTCGGGCGAGTACCGCAAGTGGGTGACGCTCAACTATGACAACCGGGACGGCACGTGAGGGTCGCGGTGCTGGGGGCAGGCGGCCTGCTCGGCCGTCACATCGTCGAGGAGCTGGCGGGCCACCCGGTGCGGGCGCTCGTGCGCCGCGCGTGTGACATCAGCGATCTGGCGCAGGTACGTGAGGGCACGCGCGACGTCGATGTAGTGATCAACTGCGCGGCCTATACGAACGTAGACGGCGCGGAAGCGGAGCCCGACGCCGCCTATCGCGCAAACGCGCTGGGCGCGGAGAACGCGGCGCGCGCGGCGCTGGAGTCGAACGCCCGCCTGCTGCACATCTCGACCGACTTCGTCTTCGACGGCGCGCAGGCGGATCCGTACGACGAGTTTTCGGCGCCCAACCCGCTGTCGGTCTACGCCCGGTCGAAGTGGGCCGGGGAGGAGCTGGTGGCGAGGCGCGGCGGCAGTTCGATCTTGATCCGGGTGCAGGGGCTCTACGGAGCGGGCGGCGGCAATTTTTCGTCGAAGCTGCGTGACCTGCTGCTGGCGGGCAAGTCGCTCAAGCTCGACTGCGAGCGTCGCGTTCAGCCGACCTGGGCGCGGGCCGCGGCGCGACAGATCGTTCGCCTCGCCTCGAGCGACGCGATCGGCACCTACCACGTGAGCTGCGCGGGCGAGACCACCTGGGCGGGCTTTGCGCGGGTGCTCGCCGAGCGGCTGGGACTGCCACAGAGCTGGGCGGAGATCCCCACGCGCGAGCTGCAGGCAACGGCGGCGAGACCTCCGAACTGCGTCTTTCAACATCGCATGCTCGCGCTGCACGGGTTTGGGCCGATGCCCACCTGGCAGGTCGCGCTCGACGAGTATCTGGCCGAGGCCGCCGCGCGCTGACCCGCGCTACTCGAGCGCGATGCGCATGCGCCGGCAGTTGAGGCCCGCTTGCTGGCAGAGCAGGGTAACGAGCTCGGAACGATCGTTCGCCAGCTTGGTGGTCGAGATCACCAGCTCCTCGACCCGCTCCGAGCCCGCGAGCTCGCCGAGCCGCTCGAGCGGACCGAGGACGCGCACGCCGTGGATCACCCGGCCCTGCTTCTGCGGATCATCGTCGACGAAACCGACCGCGAGGAGACCGAAGTTGCTGTTGTTCTGCAGCTCGCGCAGGAGCAACTCGCCGCCATCGCCGGCGCCGTAGATGAGCACTCGCTTGCCGTTGGCGATCGGCCGCAAGCGCTGCAGCCAGGTGCGCAAGAGCCGGAACGAGAGGCGCGTCGCTGCGACGCCGCCCAAGAGCAGCATGCCGTCGATGATGAAGATGCCGCGCGAGAAGCCTTCGAACCGGTAGGCGAACATGACCGCCAGGACCGACGCGATCCACGCGCCGCTGACCGCCTTGATCAGCGTCGAGAGATCGCTCATCGACGTGTACCGCCAGAGCCCGCGGTACAGGCCGAGCGCCAGGAAGGCGGTCAACTGCACGACGATCAGGAGCGGCAGGGAGGTGAGGAACTGGCTGTAGAACGGCTCCACCATCTGCCCGTCGAAGCGCAAGAGGAACGCCGCGTAGTAGGCGAGCACCACCAGCGACAGATCGCTGAGGACCTCGAAGATGCGACGCTTGTAGCTGAAGTCCGCGAGCGTCGGCAGGAGCGCGCGCCCCTTGCCTTCCTGCTCGCTGACGATCGGTTCGTAGACCTTCACCCGGCCGACGAACACCAGGAAGAACATCACCACCAGACCGAACACCGGCACCATCAGCGCGGTGACCGCCCAGTTCAGCCGGCGCACCAATACCGCGACGCCGCCCGACGAAGCGGCGAGCATCCACAACGTGAACGCCGCCGCCTTTTCGGAGAGACCGAGCGCGACCAGGCGATGCGAGGTGTGGTCGCGTCCGCCCTGTGAGACGCGCCGTCCGTGTAGCTTGCGGTTCACGGTCACCAGCGCCGTATCGATGATCGGAATGAGCAGCAGCAGCACCGGAATGGTGAGCACCGCGAGCACGTTTCGGCGCAGCCCGGTCTGGTTGTTGACCAACGCGACGCCGCCGAGAAAGAAGCCCAGGAAGAGCGAGCCGCAGTCGCCCATGAAGATCGAGGCAGGGTTGACGTTGAAGACCATGAAGCCGAGCACCGCGCCACAGAAGGCGGCGGACAGCGCGGCGGCGGAGGCCTGTCCGCTGATGTGACAGAAGTAGACGAGATACGCGGCCGCGATCGCCGCGACGCCACCCGCCAGCCCGTCGAGGTTGTCGAGCAGGTTCACCGCGTTGGTGATGCCGACCAACCAGAAGATGGTCAGCGCCTGGTCGAGAACCGCAGACGGGATCCAGTGCAGCCGCAGGCCGAACATCGTGAAGACGGTCGAGGCGATGACCTGCCCGATCAGCTTCGAGTAGGGCTTGAGCTGCACGAAGTCGTCGATCAGGCCCAGGAGGAACATGGCGCCTGCGCACACCACCAGCAGCGCGTCGCCGCGAACGTCCGCCGGCCGGCGCGCCAGATACGAGATCAGGAACGCCAGGAACACGCCGACGCCGCCGAACAGCGCGGTCGGCTTTCGGTGCCAGCGATCCGCGCGCGGCTTGGCCACCAGGTTCAGGCGACGCGCCAGCGCGCGTACCGCAAAGGTCAGGACCAGCGATGCGCCGAGCGCGACGCCGAAGCTAAAGGCGTAGTGCTCCATTATTCGATTCTAGGCTCGACGATGGTAATCGATTACATCCTGCAGGATCTGCGGCAGCGCGATCGAGGGCTTCCAGCCGATCGCGGCGGTGATCTTCGAGACGTCCGGAACGCGTCGCTGCATGTCCTCGAATCCCTGCTCGTAGGCCTTCTCGTAGGGCACGTAGACGATCTCGGATTTCGAGCCGCACATCTCGCGCACCTGCTTGGCCAGATCGCCGATCGAGATCTCGTTGTTGTTGCCGATGTTGAAAACATTTCCGTACAACGCGTCGTTGTCCATCAGACCAATCAGCGCGCGGACGACATCGGAGACGTGCGTGAAGCAGCGCGACTGCTTGCCGTCGCCGAACACGGTGATGGGCGCGCCTGCGATGGCCTGCTTTACGAAGTTCGGAACGACCATCCCATACTGGCCGGTCTGCCGCGGGCCGACCGTGTTGAACAAGCGCGCGACGACCGTCGGCAGCTTGCGCTCCTTCCAGTACGCCACCGCGAGGAACTCGTCGATGGCCTTGCTGCAGGCATACGACCAGCGCCCCTTGGTGGTCGCGCCCATCACCAGATCCTGATCCTCACGGAACGGAAATTCCTGGCTTTTGCCGTAGACCTCGCTGGTCGACGCGATGAAGATCGGTCGCTTCTTCTTGTTGGCGAGGCTGAGCAGGATCTCGGTGAGCCGGATGTTGGTCTCGATGGTGCGAACCGGCGACTCGACGATCAGCTTCACGCCGACCGCGGCGGCCAGGTGATAGATCTTGTCGGCGCCGTCCACCAGCTCGGCCATGAGCTGAACATTCGAGCAGGAGTCGATCACGTAATGAAAGCGATCGTGGGTTTTCAAGTGCCGGATATTGTTGATACCGCCGGTCGACAGATCGTCGACCACCGCGACCTCGTGCCCACGCCGCAGGAGCTCTTCCGCCAGGTGCGAGCCGATGAATCCTGCGCCGCCGGTGATCAGATACCGCATGTCAAATCCGCCCTCGCTGATGTTGGTTGTCTTCTAACACAGCTTCGTTCATTTGTCTTAGGGTACTAGCGCATGAGCCTGCCGCCGATTCCCATCGCAAAACCGTATGTTGGAGCGGAAGAGGAGGCAGCGGTCGCCGCCGTTCTGCGCTCCGGCTGGCTCACGCAAGGAGCGCGCGTGGCCGAGTTCGAAACGGCCTTTGCCGCGCATGTCGGAGCCGCCCACGCGGTCGCGGTCACCTCGTGCACGACCGCGCTTCACCTCACCTTCGTGGCGCTCGGCATCGGACCCGGGGACGAGGTCATCTGCCCGAGCCTGTCGTTCATCGCCACCGCGAATTCGATCGTCCATGCCGGCGCGACGCCGGTGTTCGCCGACGTCGACGAGACCATGAACCTCGCAGTCGCTTCGGTGGAGGCGCGCATCGGGCCACGCACGAAGGCGATCTTGGCGGTGCACCAGGTCGGGCTGCCGGCCGAGCTTGACCAGCTCCGCGAGCTGGCGAATCGGCACAAGCTGTTGCTCGTCGAGGACGCGGCCTGCGCGGCTGGCTCCAGCTATCGCGGCAATCCGATCGGTCGACCGGTGGGCGTCGCCGCGTGCTTCAGCTTCCATCCGCGCAAGGTGCTCACCACCGGAGAGGGCGGGATGATCACGACCGCGGACGCGCAGCTGGCCGCGCGCCTGCGTCGATTGCGCCAACACGGAATGTCCTTGTCGGATCTCGACCGGCACCGCAACGTCGCCGCCGGATATCAGCGCGAGCAATATCTGGAGATCGGCTGGAATGCGCGGATGACCGATATTCAGGCGGCGGTCGGCCTGGTGCAACTCGGCCGCCTCCCCGGGATCGTGACGCGCCGCCGCGAGCTCGCGTCCGCCTACGGGCGCGCATTCTCCGATCACGCGATCATCGCCACGCCGCTCGAGCCGGCCGATCGGCAATCCAACTACCAGTCGTACGTCGTGCAGCTGCGCGGTCACACCGGGGCGCAGCGCGATCGCATCGTCAATCGCCTGCTCGAGGAACAGATCGCCACGCGCCCGGGGCTGATGGCGGCGCATCTGCAACCGCCATACGCGAAGACCGTGACCGCGGCCTTGCCAATGACCGATCGGTTCGGCGACGAGTCGCTGATGTTGCCGCTGTACCACGAGCTCGGCGCCGACGGGGTGGAGCGCGTCGCGCGTGCGCTGGACCTGGCCTGCCGCGAGGCGGGGTGATGTGCGGAATCTTCGGTGCGCTGTTGCTCGAGCAGGGATCGGTCGATGTCGATGCGGCCTTGCGAACCATCGGCCATCGCGGGCCGGACGCGACGGGGGTGTGGCGCTCGGCGGACGTGCTGCTTGGACACACGCGCCTGGCGATCATCGACCTGACGCCTGCGGGCGCGCAACCGATGGCCAGCCCCGACGCGAACGTGGTGCTGGTGTTCAACGGCGAGATCTATAATCACCACCAGCTGCGGGCGGAGCTGGTCGCGCTCGGTCACCGCTTCCGTTCGCGATCGGATACCGAGGTCATCCTCGAGGGATACCGCGCCTGGGGTGACGGGGTCGTCGAGCGGCTCGATGGGATGTTCGCCATCGGCATCTGGGACGTGGCGCGCAAGCGGCTCTTGCTGGCCCGCGACCGCATGGGAAAGAAGCCGCTGTACTTCCACCGTGACCAGTCGTCCTTTCGCTTCGCCTCGGAGGCCAAGGCCATCACCGCGTCGGGGATCGCCGCCGAGATGGATCCGTCGGCGTTGCCGTCCATGTTGGCGTTCGGCTACACGCCGGCGCCGCGCTCGATGCTGCGCGGGATCGAACAGCTCGCGCCGGCGACCTTGCTGACCCTCGAATGGGGACGCGCGCCGGTCTTGCGACGCTATTGGAAGGCGCCGTTCGCCGCGCCGCCGCTCGAGCGCAGCGCGCCCGAGGCGATCGCGGAGATTCGCACCTTGCTCGAAGCGGCCGTCAGCCGCCGGTTGGAGGCCGACGTCCCGCTCGGCGCGTTCCTCTCCGGCGGCATCGACTCCACGGTGATCGTCGGCATCATGACCCGGCTGCTCGGGCGACGGGTCAAGACCTTCTCGATCGGCTTCGGCGGCGATCCGAGCTACGACGAGACGCACTACGCCCGCCTCGCCGCGCGCGCGTTCGATACCGAGCACGTCGAGTTCAAGCTGGAGCCCAGCTCGTTCGACCTGGTGGAGCGGCTGGTGGCGCTGCACGACGGGCCGTTCGGCGATTCCTCGGCGATCCCGACGTCGGTGGTCGCCGGCTTGACCCGCAAGCACGTCACGGTCGCGCTCACCGGCGACGGCGGCGACGAGCTGTTCTGCGGCTACTATCGGTTCCTCGCCGCCGAGGCCGCCGAGCGGATGCCCGGCTTCGTGCGGCGCGCCGGCTCAGTCGTCGCCCGCCGGCTGCCGCGAGGACCGGGCGAGCGCGGGCTGTTGGCGCGCACGCGCCGCTTCCTCGACGCGAGCACCTTGCCGCTGGCCGATCGCCTGACCCGCCTCAACTCGATGTTCGCGTTCGAGCTGAAGGAAATCTTGCGGGCGGACGTGCTCGACCAGATGTCCGTCGAGGAGCCGCTCGACTGGATGCGCGAGACCGTCTCGTCCAGCCAGGGTGCGTCCACGCTGGCGCGCATCCTCGATCACAACTTCGAGACCTACCTGCCGTATGATCTGCTGGTGAAGGCCGACCGCGCCTCGATGGCCCACGGTCTCGAGACGCGCACGCCGTTCCTCGACAAGGCCCTCGTCGAGTACGCGGCGCGGCTCCCCGACTCGCTCAAGCGGCGCGGCCTGACGACCAAGTGGATCCTCAAGCGCGCGTTCGCAGATCTCTTGCCGCCGGAGATCCTACACCGCGGCAAGATGGGGTTCGGCGTCCCGCTCGGCGCGTGGTTTCGCGCGGGGCTCAAGGACTATCTGCTCGACCATCTGGGCGGAGCGGCGCAGATCTTCGACTACCTGAATCGTCCGTTCGTCGAGCGGCTGGTGGCCGAGCACCTCGGCGGGCAGGCCGATCACGGTCAGCGGCTGTGGCTGCTGCTCACGCTCGAGGTGTGGCTGCGCTCGTTGCAGCGGCAGCCCGTCGCATGCGCCGCGTGAAGAAGATCACGGTGCTGCGGGTGATCGATCGATTGAATGTCGGCGGCCCGGCGATTCACGCCGTGCTCACCGCGCGCGGGCTCGATCCGGAGCGGTTTCGTACCGTGCTGGTGATCGGCAGCGTCGAGCCGCAAGAAGCCGATATGGGCTATCTCCTCGAGGGCAGCGGCGTCGAGTGTATCGTGATCCCCTCGCTCGGCCGCGAGCTGCGGCCGTTCCGCGATCTGTCGACAGCCTGGAGACTCTGGCGCGTGATGCGCCGGATCCGGCCCGACATCCTCCACACCCACAAGGCGAAGGCCGGCGCGATCGGACGGCTGGTCGCGCTGCTCGCGAACGTGCCGATTCGCGTCCACACCTTTCACGGGCACGTGTTCAACGGCTACTTCAGCCCGCGCAAGACCAACGCGTTCCTCACCATCGAGCGCGCGCTCGGCCGAATCTCCACGCGGCTGGTCGCCTTGTCGGGGAATCTCGTCCACGAGCTCAGCGATCAGTACCGGATCGCGCCGGCTGCTCGGTTCTCGGTCGTGCCGCTCGGCTTCGATCTCGGGCCGTTTGCCGCCGCCGACGCGCACAAAGGAGAGCTGCGCCGCGAGCTGGGCGTTGGTCAGGACGTTCCGCTGGTCGGGATCGTCGGGCGAATGGTGCCGGTCAAGGACCACGCCACGTTCATCGAAGCTGCGGCGGTGCTCGCCGGGCGGCGCGCCGACGTGCAGTTCGTGTTCATCGGCGGCGGCGAGCTCGAACAGGCCGTACGCGAGCACCTGGCGCGCGTCGGGCTGACGAAGCGCGCCCACCTGCTCGGCTGGCGTCGCGAGCTGCACCGGCTGTATCCCGACCTCGACGTGTTCGCGCTCTCGTCGGTGAACGAAGGAACGCCGGTCACGCTGATCGAAGCAATGGCCGCGGGCGTGCCGGTGGTCGCGACCTCGGTCGGCGGGGTCGCCGATGTGCTGCGCGAGGGCGAGCGAGGTGAGCTGGTGCCCGCGCGCGATCCGCTCGCGCTCGCCGCGGCCATTGAGCGTTCGCTGAGCGTCGTTGCGCGACAGCGTGCCAATGCGATCCGCGCGGAGGTGATCACCGAGTACGGCGGCGAACGCTTGTGCCGCGATCTCGAACGACTCTACGACGAGCTGTTACAGAACGACGCCGGGTAAGAGCCGCGCCAGGTGGAGATAGGCGAGCTGGCGCCCGGTGTCCGGGTCGCTAACGCGCTTTTCGTCGATCACCTCGAAGCCCACGTTCCGATACATCGCCAGGGCCGCCTGGTGGGCCGGCGAGACCTCGAGCACCGCCCGGCGCGCGCCTCGATCGGCCGCGGCCGCGAGGTACTGGCTCATCATCCAGGCGCCGACGCCCTTGCGCCGCCCGCGCGCGTGAACGGCGATGCGACTCAAGTAGAAGTCCCCCGGCTCACAGGTGAGCATCGCGTCGCCGGCGATCAACATCCGATCGCGCACCTCGAAGGCGTCGTTGATCAGGCCCGACTTCACCAGCGCCATCGCCGCATCCGCGCGCGCGCGCGACAGCACGCTCGCTTCGGAGAACGCGATCATTCCGACGACCGAGCCATCGTCGTCGAGCACGATACGTCCGAGCGGTGGAAAGAACTCGCCGCAGCGGGCGTCGACGAACACGCGCGCGATCGCCGCAGCCTGCGCGGCATCGTCATAGACGAACGAGGTGTAGGGCTCCGACGCCAGCGCCTCGAGCGTCAAGAGCTCTCCGAGGAATGGATCGATCTCGTCAGAGAGCTTCATCGCGCGCGATCAGCAATTGGAGGAGAGCGGGCCGATCGATCTTTCCGTTCGGGTTGAGCGGCAGAGCGGCGATCAGCACCACCTCTTTCGGCACCATATATTCCGGCAGCCGCCCGGCCATGGCGGTGAGCACCGTCTCTTCGTCGAGCGCGGAGCCGGCGATCACCGCGGTGAGCCCGCGGACGCCGCCTTCGTAGGTCGGATAGGGCAACACCGCGGCGAAATCGGTTCCGGCGACCGCCCGCAGCACGTGCTCCACCTCGCCGAGCTCGATGCGGTAGCCGAACAGCTTCACCTGCTCGTCGTTTCGGCCGCAGTGAATGAGCACCCCGGCGTCATCGACAAAGGCCACGTCGCCGGTGCGATACCAGCGATTGTCGGGTCCGTCGTCCCAGCTCATCGCGATGAAGCGGTCCGAAGTCTTCGCGGCGTCACGCCAATAGCCGGCGGACACCTGCGGCCCCTTCATGCACAGCTCGCCCTTTTGTCCGTGCGGCAGCAGGCGGTACGAGTCATCGACCACCGCGGCGGTCAGCGCATCGAGCGCCACGCCGATCGGCACCACGCCGTCCTTCGCGCGCGCCTCGGAGCTCTCCGGATCCCAGCGGTACATCGTGCAGGCGATGGTCACCTCGGTCGGGCCGTACAGGTTGTAGACGCGCGATCGCGACGCACATTCCTGCCACGCCCTGGCCGCGGCCACCGGCAGCCGCTCGCCGCAGAACAGGCTCAAGCGCAGCGACGGAAAGCCATCCGGCTCCAGCCGGCGCATCTGTCGCAGCAGCATCGCCACCGACGGGACCGAGAACCACACCGTGAGCGCGCGCGACTTCACGAACGCATCCGGAACCGACACCTCCGCCTCGGCCGGCACGTGCAGGGCGGCGCCGGCGCTCCAGCTCAGGAACAGATCGAAGACCGAGAGATCGAAGGTCAGATCGAACATCTGCGAGCAGCGATCGGTCTCGCAGATCGCGAACGTCGGCTGCACGGCGTCGAGGAATGCGAGCACGTTGGCGTGGGTCACCATCACGCCCTTGGGGTCGCCGGTGCTCCCCGAGGTGAACAAGAGATAGGCGATCGAAGACGGATCGACGGCGGGTGGCTCGAGCTTGGGCGTGGCGCGCGAGACCTCGTCTGCGAGGACGTAGGTGTGCCGCGGATGCGCCGCGCACCAGGCCGGCTGGTCTTCTCGATCGGGAAACACGATCCGCAGCGGTCGCTCGATCGCGGCGATGATCTCGGGCACCAGCTCCGAGCAGTCGCGGCTGACCACCAGCGCGGTCGCGCCGGAGCTGTCGAGCATGCGAGCGTTGCGTGCGCTGGGAAACTTCGGGTTGAGCGGGACGTAGCCGGCGCCCGCGATCAGCGTCCCGAGGACGGCTTCGTAGGTGGCGGCGCTGCGGCCGCCCAGGATCGCGGCGAAGCGGGGCGAGGCGGACAGCCCGGGCTGAAGGACGCGCGCGATTCGTCCGGCGCCCTCGACGAGTTCGTGATACGAGCGCGTCTCGCTCCCGGTGACCAGCGCCGGCTGATCGCGGGACGTCGCAGCGCGAGCGAGCACACGTGCAGCGAGCATGGCTACGTAACGACGATTCCCTTGGAGGTGAGCAGCGCGCGCGCAGCGGCCACCGAGGTGATCTCGTCGATCTCCAGCGGCGTGAACTTCACGTTGTAGGTCTCCTCCAGCATCACCACGATCTGCGCATGGCTCAAGCTGTCCCACCGCCGGTGCGTCTTGCGGCTGGTCGCGTCCGAGATCTTCTCCGGCTTTTCCCGCAACACGCGCGCAAACGATTCCGCAAGCGTCATCCCTGCTCCTTTCAAAAACACGTTACACCGGAACCCGGATCACTGCCCGCGTCGCCGAGCGCGAGCCAGCGCGTCAGCCGCGCAGCGCCGAGCACCGACAGGTGTTGCTCGTCGGAATAGCCCGTCGGTCCTGGTTGATAGTGACATACGCGCGCGCCGGCCAGCACGCGCTGCGCGTGGATGAGCGTCTCCGGTTGGATGTTGCGATCCGCCGCGTCGAACAGCACCACGGTCACGCGCACGCCCGCTTGGCGCAAGACGGCGATCTGCCGGGCCAGCACGTTCAGCCCCGACATGGGGTCGGCGAGCGAAGCGCCCCACGGCCGGGCCGGCGGCGACGGATTGGCCTTGGGCGGAATCATCGCCGGCATGAGCGTATAGCCGCGTGCACAGTAGGTCCGTGCCGGAACCTGCTTGGCGTCCTCGAGCGAGATGTGGTCGTCGAAGGCGGCGCAGCGCTCCTCGGACCAGGTCGCGCGGGCGCGCCCGAAGCTCGACAGGAGCGACTGCGTGAGCGAACGCAGATCCCAGCCGACGGAGAGCCGCGCTGAGCGCTCGACCCAGGCGGCCTCTTGCTTCAAGATTTCGGGAATGGCCGCGCCGTGCCACAGCGTGAAGCACTCGCTGCCGCCGCACGCGTAGCGACCGAGGAGACGCTCTACGTCCTGGAGCTCGTGCTCCGTGATGATGAACACCGCTTCGCGCGCAATCGTGGCCGTGTGCAGCGCGGTCCAGCGATGAGCCAGGTAGGCGGCCGTCGGCGCGCTCCCCGCGATGCAGGTGCCGGCGGTGCCCAGGTTGAGGGCGGGCTGGCCGGTGAGTGACGAATAGAGGGACGGGTTGAAGCTGGTCTCTGCGCTGGAGGTTCCGAGGACGGTCACGCGCGCGGTCGTCACGAGCCCGTCGAACACCTCCGCTCGAAACAGCGGATCGGCTTGCGGGACGAAAAAGCGCACCTCTTCGGGCCTGGCTGCGCGACGCCGCGGCACGACCAGGGCCGCACTGCCCAAGATGAGCACGCTCAGCGCGCCAAGAAATCCAATCACGAACCGCTTGAGGTCGCTCATCGTCAGAACTTCCAGTAGAGAAAATCGGCCTGCTGCGGGCCGAACAGGTACGACGCGAAGACCAATCCGCCGGTGAGCATGCCGCGCAAGGTGGGCGAACGCGCGAGCGAGAGGGACGCAAGGCCGGCCGAGAGCCGCCGCGTCCCCACGGTCGCTGCCCAGAGGAGCGCGACCGCGAGCAGGAAGGCGATCATCGGAATGGTCGTGCCCTGGAAATCCGCGGAGGAGACGGCGCTCGCGTGAAGGCCGACCACCGACGCCAACAGCGCCTTCGCCACGCCCAGCGTTGGCGCGCGGAAGAAGACATTGGCCAGGCACACCAACAGGAACACCACGCACTGGCGAAACAGGCGATGGACGCCGGGCGATTCGATCACCGGCTCGAGGTCGATCGCCTGCTCGGCGGCGAGATAGAGGCCGTGAAGCAGACCGAAGATGATGCAGGTCCAGGTCCCGTTGTGCCACAGGCCGCAGATGGTCATGGTGACGATGATGTTGAAGGCGGGCCGCCAGGGGGCGCTGCGCGTGCGTCCGAGCGAGGCCAGCGACAGCGGCATGAAGAGATAGTCGCGCAGCCAGTTCGACAGCGACATGTGCCAGCGGCGCCAGAATTCGGTCATGCTGGTGGAGCTGTACGGCGCGTCGAAGTTTTCCGGGAACACCAGCCCGAAGCAGCGCGCGATGCCGATGGCCATGTCCGCGTAGCCGGAGAAATCGAAATAGAGCTGCAGCGAGTAGCCGACCAGCCCCGCGACCGCGGTGAGCGGGTCGACCACGCCGAGCGCCTTGTCGAAGACGATCTGCACCGTGGTGGACAGGTTGTCGGCGACCACCCGCTTCTTGGCCATGCCCCAGCAGAAGCGCAGCGCGCCGGCTTCCAGATCGGCGGCCGACGGCAGCGCGGCGCGCACCAGCTGAGGGACCAGCTCCTTGGCGCGCACGATCGGTCCGGCAATGAGGTGCGGGAAGAAGGCGACGAAGCCGGCGCCGTAGCGCGCGGGGGGCAGCTCGGCGCGGCCGACCGCGAGATCGATCTGAAAGGCGATGTACTGAAAGATGTAGAAGCTGATCCCGAGCGGCAGGGCCGACGTCGCCACGCGGCCGAACGTCAGGACGCCAATGTACTTGAAGTATCCGAGGACGATCAGGTTGAAGGCGATCGCGAGCTTCAGCGCGCCGCGCCTCTTGGGCACGACCAGGAACTTTGCGATCAGCAGATTGATGCACACGACGCTGCCGAAGATGGCCAGGTTGCGGCCGCCGTTGCAGGCGTGAAACACCGCGCTCGACCCGAGGATCACCCAGATCCGGAAGCGTGCCGGCGCGAGCATGTACGCGAGCCAGGTCACGATCACGAACGGGATGAAGAGTGCGTCGATGAACAACATGAGTGCGGAGGTTGCCCGGCTGCGCCTACTTCAGCAGGTTCCAGTCGAGAGGCGTACCACGCGTGACATCGCGGCGGAACGTCCGCCCCAGGACCTCGTCGAGGTTCTTGGGTGACAGGCCCAGGCCCGGTCGAATGGCCCTGATGTTTTTCTGGGTTACCAGCTCTCCCTCCTTCGCGTCGGCCACCACGTACAGCGAGCGGCGAAAGCGGAGTGAGGGCTTTTCGGTGGCCGTCGGACCGTAGTTTATTCGTCCGAGCGCGCGCCAGGCGGTGTCGGTTTCGCTGACCAGCGCGGCCAGCTCGGCGGGCTCCAGCGAGAACGCCGAGTCCACGCCGCCGTCGGAGCGGCGCAGCGTGAAGTGCTTTTCCACCACGGTCGCACCGAGCGCGATCGCCGCGACCGCGGCGCCGATGCCGGTGGTGTGATCCGACAGGCCCACCTGCACGTCGAACAGATCCCGCAAGTGGGGCAACGTCAACAGGTTGCTGTGCTCGGGCGAGGCGGGATAGGTGCTCGTGCACTTGAGCAAGATCAGCTCGCTCTTGCCGGCGGCGCGCACCGTGCGCACGCAGTCGTCGATCTCGGCGACGGTGGCCATTCCGGTGGAGACCAGGATCGGCTTGCCGGTCCTGGCCACCCGGCGCAGAAGTGGAAGATCGGTGTTCTCGAACGACGCGATCTTGTAGGCGGGCACGTCGAGCGACTCGAGAAAGTCGACCGCCGTCTCGTCGAACGGCGTGCTGAACGCGATCAGGTTCCGTTCGCGACAGCGCTTGAAGATCGGCGAGTGCCACTCCCAAGGCGTGTGCGCTTCCTTGTACAGGTCGAACAGCGAGCGGCCCGCCCACAAGCTGTTTCGATCCTCGATCACGAACTCGCGCTCGCGAAGATCGAGGGTCATGGTCTCGGGCGTGTAGGTCTGGATCTTGAGCGCCGTCGCACCGGTGGTCGCGGCGGCATCGACGATCTCCAGCGCGCGGTCGAGCGACTGGTTGTGGTTGCCCGACATCTCGGCCACCACGAACGGCCGATGCGCAGGCCCGATCTCTTTTCCACCCAGCTGGATGGAGCGATTCGCCACGTTGTCGGTCGTCATGATTGCGCCGGAGGATACAACCAATAGGAAACGCACGAAACCTCGTGGACCAGCCGTTCGGCCGCCTCCTGGAAGCCCGCTGCCAGGAACGCCCGGCGCGAGGCCTGATTCCCGGTCTGCACGATGCCCTCGATCGGTGGCGGCGACGGCGCCCGATCGGTGAAGAAGCGCTGCGTCGCCATCCGCAACAGCGCGCTCGCCAGGCGCTTGCCGCGCGCGTGCGAAGCGATCGAGAGGCTGATCACCGCGTGCTCGCCATCCTGCTCGAAACGAACCTGCGCCGCGGGAACGCCACGCAGCTCGGCGACGTACAGCGACGCCTGGGGATCGGCCAGCTTGCGGGTGAACCAGGCCAGGTGATCCGGCCAGCTGATCGGGTCGGGGTGAAGGCTGTTGGCGCGCACGACGGGATCGTTCGCCCAATCGAGATAGCGCCGAGCGTCGTCCACCGCCGCGCGGCGCAGCTGAAAGGGTGCACCCAGGCGTGCTTCGATCGCGTCGACGACCCGCGCTGCGCCCAGCCCGTCGACCAATTCCTGGCCCGTGTGTGCGAGCGCCTCGCGAAGCCGCCGGTCTCGCAGCAGGCTCTCGAGCGCGCCGCCTACCTCCGCGTCCGACACCCGCTCGGCTTCGCCGAGGTAGCGCACCACGCCGCGCCGATCCGCTTCGCGGCCCACTTCGATCTGATTGGCGGCGATCGCCAGGCACAGCGACGGCACGCCGAGGCAGGCGCGCTCCCACAGGGAAACGCCGGGGGCGCCGATGGCCAGGTCCGCGCCGGCCAGCAGCGCGCCGACGTCGGGCACGTCGACGTGCACGCGCACCTGCGGATCCGTGGAGAACCGCGCCGCGAGGCGATCGGCGTGCTGGCAGGCCCCACCGACGAGCAGGTCGATCTCGAGCGCGGGCGCGGTCTGCCGCACCAATGCCGCCAGGCGCTCGGTCTGGTTGCCCGGATCCGAGCCGCCCATCGAGATCACCACGCGACGCACGGGATCGCCGACTCGACGCGGCGCGACCCGGTGCGCGGCCAGGTCCGGGCGCAACAGGGCGAAGCGCGGCCCGAGCAAGAGCCCGCAGCCCTCCGGCACCCGCGAGCGATAGCGTGCCTCGGCGTCCGGCCAGAGGTTCTGATCGAGGAGCAGATCGCACGTGTGCGACCGATCGGCGAGATCATCGACGACCAGGATCGTCGTGGCGTCCTGCGCGCGCTCCCAGCCTTCGGCGATCGCGTAGTGATCGATCACCAGGAGATCGACCGATCGCACGTCGGCCTCGTCCGTGATCACGACGAACGAGCCACGCTTCGCGACGAATTTCTCCACGTGCGCGCGCGCCTCGGGTGCCGCGAGGAAGCGGACCTCCCAACCGCGCCGCGCGAGCGCGAGCGCGAGCGTCAGGCAGCGCGAGACGTGGCCTGCGCCGATCGCCGGAGAGCCATCCACGCGCATCGCAGCCCGTCGCATCAGCGTGGGTCGCTCGAGGAGGCTTCGTAGCGGTTGCGGACGGCGATCCCCTGGCCCGCCATGTACTGCTTGGCTTCGAGCGGGGTCTGCTGCGTGAAGTGGTAGATGCTGGCCGCCGCGACCCCGGAAGCGCCGGTTTTCACCGCGAGACAGAAATCTTCGTACGAGCCCGCGCCGCCGGCGGCGATCACCGGGATGGAGACCGCCTGCACCACGGAGCGAAGCAGCTCCAGATCGTAGCCCTTCATCGTCCCGTCCCGCTCGATCGAAGTGATCAGCAGCTCGCCCGCCCCCAGCGACTCGACGCGCGCGGCCCATTCTGCGGGCGCGATTCCCGTGGCTACCGTCCCGCTCTCGCGAAAGCATTCGTAACGTCCGGGAGCGACCTCCTTGGCGTCGATGCTGACCACCACGCACTGCGAGCCGAAGTGCTGCGCCGCGCCCCTGATCAGCTCCGGATCGTCATAGGCCGCGGTGTTGATCGCAACCTTGTCGGCGCCGGCGCGCAACAGCTCGCGGATGTGCTCGGTGGCGCTGATCCCGCCGCCCACCGTCAGCGGAACGAACGAAGCCGACGCGATCTCGCGCACCATCTCGAGGTCCGGCGCGCGCCCCTCGCGGGTGGCGGTGATGTCGAGGACGATCAGCTCGTCGACCTCGCGAAGGTTGTAGACCTTGACCGCGGGCAGCAGCGTCCCCACCCGCCGCCAGCTCTCGAACCCGATCCCCTTGACGAGCCCCACGTCCTTCCACAGGAGGGTGGGAATGACCCGCACCTTCAACACGACGCGCTGGGCCCATTCAAGAAGTTGCGCAACAACCGCAGCCCGGCGCGCCCGCTCTTCTCCGGGTGAAACTGCACGCCGGCGAGTGAGCCGGATCGGACCGCGGAGACAAACGTCTTGCAGTAGGGAGAGGTCGCGGCGATCTGGCGCAGCTCTGTTGGACAGAGATGGAAGCTGTGCACGAAGTAGAAGTCGGTGCCGGGCTTGATGCCGTCGAAGAGCGGCTCGGTCGCTTCGCCGTTGACCTCATTCCAACCGATGTGTGGGATGCGCTCGCCGCTCAGGGGCTCGAGTCGCTTGACCTCACCCGCAATCAGCCCGAGCCCGGGCGTGTGGCCGCCCTCTTCGCCCAGCTCCGCGAACAGCTGCATGCCCAGGCAGATTCCCAGCGTCGGAATCCCCTGCGCGACCACCTCTCGCAGCGCCTCCACCCACCCCGCCCGGTGCAGCCGCGTCATCCCTTCGCGAAACGCGCCCACGCCCGGCAGGACTACATGGGTGGCCGTCTTCAGCGCTTCGATCTGCTCGGAGATCGTGACGCGCGCGCCGCACTCCTCCAGCGCGTGACCGACCGAAGCCAGGTTTCCCATCCCATAGTCGATGACGACTACGTTCATGGTTTACTCGAGCGCGACGAGCTTGGTCAGGTTCCCGTGACGGTCCTTGACCAGGTTGCCGCGCGGATCGGTGACGAACAGCTTCTTGTTGGTGAAGCGATCGCAGAGCTTGATGAACTCTTCGATCGGGAGGTCGAGCGGATCGAGGATCTCCTGGATCGGCTTGTGGAGGTAGGTCCAGGGAAACTTCCCGTCGTGCAGCCCGACCATGGACACCGCTTCGGCGCGGGTGAGCCGACCTCGACGCAGGTGCACGCTCGCCAGATCGGTCGCGCGACCGAAACCGAACTTCAGATACTTGAAGTAGTCGTGAATGCCGGTCTGGTGATTGTCGAGGTTCTCGTAGTTGACGATCGACCCCTCGATGCAAGTGTCGAGCGTCTCGAGGCCGTGCGCCTGCGCGAACAGCGCATTGGCCGAGCCGTCCCAAGGCAGGTAGTAGCCGAGGAAGATCCCGGTGACGCCGACGCGCGCCAGCTCTTCGTCGGAGGGATAGGTGTACGGAATGAGATCTTTGCGGCGGATCCCGTCGACGCCCACCAGGTCGGTGACCCGCAGGCCCAGCAGGCCGCCGAACTCTTCGAGCCAGCGACGCGTCAGCACGTTGCTCTCGCTCGCCGCCGCCGGCCCGCCGTACTCGTTCTGCGAGTTCTCTCCCCAGACCAGCAGCGGAACGTTCATCTCCACCGCGACGCGGACCGGGATGGTGAAGATACCCACATGCTCGGGCCACGAGATGTCGCCCACCTGCGTGAGCCCGATCCGGTTCAGTTTTCTGCGCACCACCGGGTTGGGAGAGAAATCGATGTGGTCGACGCCCAGCCGCTTGAGGTTCTCGATGTTTCTTCGGCCGATGTCCGAGAGGTGGCAGGTGGTGGCCGTCACGCACAGCGGGTTCATTCCCATGCCGAGCAGACGCAGCACCTGCGAGGTGGAGTCTTTTCCGCCGCTGACCGGAACGATGCAGTCCCAGTGGGTCCCATCGCGGCTGCTGTAGCGCTTGAGGATCTGCTCGAGCTCGCTGCGGCGCGCGGTCCAGTCCACCTCCTTGCGCTTCTCGTAGCTGCGACAGGCATTGCAAACGCCCTCGGCATCGATCAGCAGATCTGGTTTCGTGTCCGGAAACACGCAGCGCTTGCAATACTTCATGGGGTGATCTCGTTGCGACGTTCCATCACGAACCAGGTCACGTCGTCTTGTGGAAAGTTGGCATCTCCGCGGTAGACGAAGCCGTAATCGAGGAGCTGGAATTCCGGATGCTGGCGCATGTAGTCGCCCGCGAAGTCACGCTTGAACAGCCGCGCGCTGTGGCCGCGGTAGGTCACTTCGACCGGGCTGGGATTGTAGTACTCGACGAAGCAGACGTAGCGGCGGGCGCAGCGCTCGACCACGCGGAAGGCGTCCGGCAGCCGCTCGGGCGCGAGATGGATCAAGGTCCCCTTGACCAGGACCAGGTCCCACCGGCGCTCGCTGGCAAACTCGAGCAGGGACTCGTTGAACACGTCCGCGTCTCCCCAGGCGGAGAGCGCCTGCGCGGCGGTCGCGTTCAGCTCCACGCCTGAGAGCGCCGCGCGCGGCAACAGATCTCGCAGCGCGCGCAGGTTGTTCCCGACGTTGGCGCCCAGCTCCAGGATCGATTGAACGTTGCGCGTTCGTCGAAGGACGTCGGCGAACAGCACCCGGTTGGCCGCCAAGATCTCCGGCCCCTGGTTGCGCGCGGTGTACTCGTCGCCAAATGAACCCGCCCAAAATACTTCCTGCTCGGTCTTCATGCTCGCCTCGTCTCGGCTGCCTCTCGCTGCTCTACGTGCGCGTTGAGGTGAATCCAGTCGGGGTGACGCGCCATCAGCGCGAGGCAGTCGTCCAGGTCGAACTCGACACCCCGATCCGGGTAGAGCGCTTCCAGCATGCGGCGGATGAGCTCGAGATCCGCGTCGGCATCCACCGTCCAGCGGTACCTGCTCTGGTCGGTCGCATGCACCACGTTGGCCAGGCGGAAGCGCTCGGGTCGTCGCCAGATGAACGGCGTCACATGCTCGCGCTCGGCCGGTTCGCGGGCTTCCGAAAAGGCCAGCTCGAGCGCGCTCATCGAGAAGACTTCCACGTCGAGCCCGCGCGGGTACGATCGCACCATCGTGTTCGACGCGTAATCGACGTCGCCGCGCAGAAAGCGCTCCACCACCAGATCGACGACCGCCGGATCGAGCAGCGGGCAATCCGCGGTGACCCGCACCACCACCTCCGCCGAGGCCGCGCGCGCCGCCTGGTGATAGCGCGCCAGCACGTCCAGCTCGTCGCCGCGCACGCACGGCGCTCCTGCCTGCCGGCAGTACTCCACGATCGCGTCGTCGGCGGGATTGGTGGAGGTGGCGATGGTCAACGCGCTCACGCGACGCGCCCGCCCAAGGCGCTGCACTAGATAGTCCAGCAGCGGCCGCCCCAGCACCGGCCGCAGCACCTTGCCGGGCAGGCGCGTCGAGCCCATGCGGGCCTGCACCACCGCGACCACGTTGGTCATGTCAAAATGTTCTTCAACGCGCCGACGATCAGCTCGAGGTTGGCCTCGGTCATCTGCACGTGTAGCGGGAGGGTCATGGCCTCGCGATAGTAGGCCTCGGCCTCGGGAAAATCGCCGGGGCGAAACCCGAGCTGCGCGTAGTAGGGCTGCAGGTGCACCGGAATGTAGTGCAGGTTCACACCGACGCCGGCTGCGCGCATCGATTCGAAGGCGGCGCGCTGGCCACCATGCGCCGCCCAATCGGCGCGGATCAGGAACAGGTGATAGGCCGAGCGCGCGCCGGCGGGCACCTGTTGCCAGCGCAGCGGCAGCTTGGCCAGTCGCCGCTGGTACTCGCCGGCCAGCTCGTTGCGGCGCGCGATGAAGGCCTCGAGGCGCGTGAGCTGGCTGGTGCCGAGCGCCGCGTGCACGTCGGAGAGGCGATAGTTGAACCCGAGCTCGAGCTGCTCGTAGTACCACGATCCGTGCGACGGATTGACCATGCGCTTCGGATCGCGCGTGATCCCATGGGTGCGCAGGCTGACCAGCCGCTCGTATAGATCGTCGCGGTTGGTGGTGATCGCCCCGCCCTCGCAGGTGGTCACGATCTTGACCGGGTGGAAGCTGAACACGGTCATGTCCGAATGCGCGTTCTTGCCCACCGGCACGCCACCAACGGAAGCGCCGACCGCGTGCGACGCGTCCTCGATGACCACGCTGCCGTGCGCACGCGCCATTCGCGCGATCGGCTCCATGTCGCACGAGAGCCCGCCGAGGTGAACCGCGACGATCGCCTTCGGCCGCTGTGCCGCGCGGGCCAGCTTCTCCTCGAGCGCGCCGGCCGAGAGGTTCCAGGTGATCGGGTCGATGTCGACGAAGTCCACGTTCGCGCCGCAGTAGCGCGCGCAGTTCGCCGACGCGACGAAGGTGACCGGCGAGGTCCACACCGTGTCGCCGGGACCCACGCCCGCGGCCAGCGCCGCCAGGTGCAGGGCGGCGGTCGCGCTCGAGACCGCGACCGCGTGCTTGGCGCCGCACTGCTCCGCCAGCGCCCGCTCGAACCGTTCGACCGCCGGGCCCTGGGTCAAGAAGTCGGAGCGCAACACCTCGACGACGGCGGCGATGTCCTGGTCGGAGATCGCCTGGTGCCCGTAGGGGATCATCGCGCCTCTTGGACCGTTTGATCCAGCCAGGCGCGCAGCTCCTGCGGCTTCATCCATTCGGAGTTGCTGTCGCTCGAGTAGCAGAACCCCTCCTCGCAGCGCTTGCCGTCGCCGATGCGGCCGGGATCCGAGCTCCACTTGTGGAGCGCCGGCAGGATCTTGTAGTGCCCCTCGTACTCGAACGTGTGGTAGGCGTCCTCGCGCGCGATCATCTGCTCGTGCAGCTTCTCGCCCGGGCGGATGCCGATGATCTTGATCTTGGCCTCGGGCGCGACCACCTTGGCGATGTCCAGCACCTTCATCGACGGGATCTTCTTCACGTAGATCTCGCCGCCGACCATGTTCTCGAAGGCGTGAAACACCATGTCGACGCCCTGATCGAGCGTGATCATGAAGCGGGTCATGCGATCGTCGGTGATCGGCAGCTCGCCCGAGGCGGCCAGCTTGCGGAACAGCGGGATCACCGAGCCGCGGCTCCCCATGACGTTCCCGTAGCGCACCACCGCGAAGCGCGTGCCCGGCCCGCCGCCGTACGCGTTCCCGGCGACGAAGGCCTTGTCGGAGCACAGCTTGCTCGCGCCGTACAGGTTGATCGGGTTGCAGGCCTTGTCGGTGGACAGCGCGACCACGCGCTTGACGCCCGCTTCGACCGCGGTATCGATCACGTTCATCGCGCCGACCACGTTGGTCTTGATGCACTCGAACGGGTTGTACTCGGCCATCGGAACGATCTTGATGGCCGCCGCATGGACCACGTAGTCGACGCCGCGCAGCGCGACCCGCAATCGCTCGCGGTCGCGCACGTCGCCGAGGAAGAAGCGGATCGACTTGAAGCCCGGGCAGCCCGCGAGCTCCTGCTCGAGGTTCCACTGCTTCATCTCGTCGCGCGAAAAAATGATGATTCGCGCGGGCTTGTACCGCTCCAACGTGGCGCGCAGGAACTTCTGGCCGAAGGAGCCGGTGCCGCCGGTGATCAGGATGGTTTTGCCGTCAAACATTTGGAATGTCTAGTCCTAGCGCGGATCGCGAGATCGGACAAGGGGCCAGCGCCACTCCGGTTGGTGAGCGAACGCGTTCAGGACATTCATGAATATGGTGCTAGATTGCCGCCGGCGAGGCGTTGGCGATGAAGGTCCTGCAGGTCCTCTATTCGGGGTTGGGCGGACACGGGAGCGTCGTGACTTCCCTGATCGACGCCGACCGGAACCACGAATGGGAGCACAGCCTCTTGTTCTACGGGGTCGAGGAGCTCTTGCCGGCCTATGCGTCCTTCTGTCGGGAACGAGCCATCCCGTACACGCTGGTCCGCAAGAAGAAGGGATTGCGGAGTCTCGAGCTACTCGCGGTCTATCGAGCGCTGGAGAAACACAAACCCGAGGTGATCCTGCTCCACTCCACGATGCTGTGCTTTCCGGTCTGGCTCTACTGTCTCTCTTCCCGTGCACGATTCATCGCAGTCGAGCACACCGCCAACCAGTTCAAGTCACGTGTGGAGTGGGTCTCGAGCTTCCTGGTGCTACGACTGGCCTCGGGCGTGGTCTACCTCACGCAACGCTATCGCGAGGAGATGAAGGCTCGCTTCGGGAAGCTGCCGGAATTCGACCGCACGGTGGTCATCCAGAACGGGGTCGATACCGAGAAGTTTGGTCCGCGCCCCAGCGACCATGCCAGTGACCGCATCCGCTTCGGGATGGTCGGTCGGTTTGCCGCACCGAAGAACCAGCTTTTGCTGGTCAAGGTGTTTGCGAGCCTCTTGAAGAACCGGCGCATTCCTCAGAGCGCCTCGCTTCACTTCGCCGGTGCCGGGGAGGGTTGGCAGCGCGTGAAGGACGAGGTCGAAGCCGGCGGCCTGGCGGAGCAGGTCATCTTGCACGGTGTGTTGGACGAGCGACAGTTGGTTGGGTTCTTCCACGGCCTCGACGTCTACCTGCACGCCAGCGCCGCCGAGACCATGTGCACCGCGATCATGCAGGCGATGTCTTGCCGGTTGCCGGTGTTGGCCAGCAACATCGATGGAATCCGCGAGCTGTTGGTGGCCGGAGAGGAGGGCTTACTGTTCGAGAACGACGATCCTGCGTCGCTGGAGAACCTCCTCGTCCTACTTGCGAGCCAGGAAGCTCTCCGGAACAGGATCGGGCTCGCCGCGAGAAGACGCGCCGAGCAGAACTTTTCCAGCATGAGGATGTTCGCGGGATATCAGGAGGCGATCGCGGCTGCGGGCGGCTCGACCACCCGGCGGAAGACCTCGGCGTAGCTGCGGGCGAGCTTGTGCGGCGAGAACAGCGCCAGCGCCCGGGCCCTGCCGGCGGCGCCCATGGTTGCGCGCAATCGCGGATCATCGATCAGCCGGCACAGGCGCTCGGCCAGCGCTTCGCCATCTGCGGCAGGAACGAGGAAGCCGGTCACCCCGTCAGCGACCACGTCGGGGATCCCGCCCGTACGGGACGCGACGACGGGCAGGCCGGCGGCCATCGCTTCCGCGATCGCGATGCCGAACGCCTCTTCCAGCGCGGGGTGCACATAGAGCTGAGCCGTCGCGAGCACCGCATCGACGTCCTGCCGCCACCCGAGGAACGACACGCAATCGTCGATCCCGGTCTCGCGCACCAGCTGCTCGAGCATGGCACGCTCTTCGCCGTCGCCGACCAGCAGCACTCGGACCCGCTTGCCCCGCTGCTTGAGAATTCGCATCGCCTCCATCAGATGTCGATGTCCCTTACGCGGGTGAAGCGACGCGACGTAGACCATGCGCAGCTCGCCATCCGGCGCGGTTCCGGCGACGTCTTCACGAGGCAGGTTTGCGAAACGATCGACGTCCGCCGCGTTGTGCACGATTCGGATCCGCTCGGACGACAGCCCATAGTTGGTCTCGAGAAAGGCCTTCGCCTCGCTCGAGATCGCAATCACCATCCGTGCCTGTCTCGCCACCCAGGCGTCCACGCGACGCGCCAACCTGCCGCGGTACCACTCCACCCCCCACACGTATTGGCGCGTCAGCACGAAGGGCAGACGGGCGGGCTTGGCGACCACGGCACCCAGGATCCCGGCGTGAAACAACTGACTATGGATGACGTGCGGTCGCAAGCGGCGGATGCAACGCTGGAGTCGCACCAGCCCGCGCACGGAACCGGCGGGTCCTCGCGCGTCGAGGCTGCTGGCGTTCCGGCCCAGCGCCGCCAGCCGCTCTTGCATCTGCCCGTCGGGAGACAGCGTGCACACCTCGAGCTCGATGCCCTCGGCGGGGAGCTCGCGCGCCAGCAAGATGGAGGTCAGCTCCGCTCCGGCGATCGGTGACGCCACGGTCGTCAAGTGCAGCACGCGTAACGGCATCATGCGTCGGCATCCTCCGGAACGTCGGGTTGGCGCAGGGTTTGAACCGCGAACCAGATCAGGACGGAGGAGCGCGCGAGACAGGCGATCGCCCGTGCTACCAGCGCCCCCGCTGTTCCCCATCGCGGGATGAGCAGCAGGTTGGCGAGCAGATGCAAGAGCGCGCCCGACATGGTGATGAGCGGGATCACGCGCGTGCGCTTGAAGTAGGAGAACACGTTTATGCACGGAGAGAACGGCGACTCGAGCACGATCAGTCCGATCATGATCGGGATGGGCCACAGCGCGTGCGAGAAGCGCTGGCCGACGATGATCTTGAGCAGCGGCAGTGCGGCGAGGAGCGCCAGGCCGGGTACCAGCGTGGCGAGCGCGTACTGGAGCAATATTTTCGGGAACCCGGCCGCGACCGCCCGCCTGCCACCGCGTCGCACGGTCTCCCCCATCTTGGGCGATTCGGACTCGTTCCAGGCGGACAGCACCATCCCGATCGGCCCGGTCACGGTTACTGCAAGCGAGTAGGAGCCGAGGTCGAGCTCCCGACCAGAGCCCTTCATGATCCAGCGATCCGAGATCGACGTGATCTGCATCGAGGCGAAGTGGGGGACGAAGGGTAGCGAGAAGTGCAGGGTCTCGCGCGCGATCGCGCGGTTCAGGGTCCCCGGCAGCGCGAGCAGCGCGAACGCGACGCCGAGCACGCCCATCGTGACACCCGAGAGCGCGATCGCTTCGATGGCTCCCAGAAGCCCGCGGCCGAACACCACCACCTGCACGTAGGCGGCGCCGACGACGGCGAGAAATTGAAAGAGCTGGAAGGCTGCTGCGCGCAGCGGTCGTTGTTGCGCGCGAAAATAGACCACCGGAATCTGGGCAAAGAAGGCGCCGATCCCCCCCCACAGCACACACGACAACGCACGAGTCGAACCGAGGCCGACGCCTCGTGGGGCGAACAACAGCACCGCCACTTGCACGAGCAATCCGAGCGTCGTCGTCAACACGATGCTCACCCGCGCAGCGCTGCCTGACTTGCGACGAGACTTCTCCAGATCCTTCCCTGAGAAGTAGAACGTGCTCACCGCCGCCAACGTGCCGAGCGAGAGGAACATGGGGCCGACCTGGGCCAGGGTCTGCGCCAGGCCGTACTCACCGAACTCTTCGATGGTGAGCCGGCGGGTGTACAGCGGAACCAAGACGATCACGCCCGCTTTGGCCAGGACCGAGCTGACGAGATAGATGCCTGCGGGGCTGGTTACGAACGCAAACAGCCTGCGTAACCGTCCGGCTTGGGATTGTTCTCGATTCTCGGTGACCATCGAAATTCCATTCCTTATGCACTAGACTGACGACGAGTGCGAGTACGAGTCGGAACGCAGCCCAGGTCTGGCGCCGAGCGCGGGGTCAATCTGCGTCTACTGCATCACGGGGCTGTGTTGAGTGGGGATTGTCCGACCGAGACGCTCAAGTTTCCCGTCGACGACATCATGCGGGAGGCGTACGCGCTGCTCGACGAGGCGATGCGCGACATCTCCGACGACGCGTTCCGGGCCTACGGCTCTTCCCCTCTGCTCTTCGAGCTGTTTTTCAATCTGGCCAAGGTGAGCCTAGCGCTCCAACATCGCACGGTAACACACACCTCGCTGGTGGACAGCCTGGCGCGCTGGCAACCAGGGGCGAGCGTGATGCGTTACCTGCGCGCCACCGGCCACGACGTGCTGCTGCGCGGACTTGGCCTTGCGGAGCGCTTTCGCGAGCGGCCCCCCGATCCGCCGCGCTCTCGTTGGATCTTCTTGTGGGGACGGCCGTCGCAGAATCGTTCGCTGGGGATGCTGCGCGCCGAGTGCGAGGCGCGCGGAGACGATGTCGTCGATCTGGCGATGACCGTCCGCATCGGCGGCAGGGAGCTCCGATCGAGCGTCATCCCGGCTCCCTGGGCAGCACGCGGGCACGAGGTCTGGGACCTACGACGCATCCCGATCACGGAGGCGCTTCGGCGAGCCACTTCGTTCGCACGCGCGATCCGTGTCGCCGCGCGGACCGGGAGGCAGCGCCTCGAGCTCGATGAGCGCGCGATCGTGCGAACCATCTTCTATGACGTCGTGCTGGGCGACGCGTTGGAGCACCTGCTGGGTCGCCTGCGACCGGAGGCCTTGGTCTGCTCGATGGTGTGGGGGCTGGCCTATCAGGCTGCCTATCGGGCGAACGTTCGCTGTGTCGAGTTTCTGCACGGATCCGTCCAGGAAGGCCTCTCTCAGCCCCCGGTGCCCCGGCCGCGCGAGTTGGTCGGCGCCACGCCGGAAGACCTGAGCTGGCTCGAGGAGCGGACCCGCCAGCGCTTCGTCCAGCTCCTGCCGATCGATCCGGCCACCGACGTGGCGGGCCGCCTGCGCGCGCAGCGCAGTTCCGAGCATCGTCCTCTGCGGGTTGCCTATTTTCCCACGTACACCGCCGGCGTCTTCGGTGGCTCGGACCAGACCCGCGCGGAAGAAGACGCCATCGTCCGGCGCATGGCTTCGGCGTTGCCGGAGATCGTCTGGCAGATCAAGCCTCACCCGTTCGATGAGACCGCGCTCCATCGGTTTTCCTGGGCCGGTCGGCTCGACAACGTCGAGGTCCTCGAGGCTTCGCGAGACGCGCTCGATCTGCTGCCCGACATCGACGCGGCGGTGCACTGCGGCACCAGTCTCTCTCGACCCATGGGTCAGCTCGGCATTCCGCAGCTCGAGATCGCGCTGGAGGGAAGATCGTTGCTCACGGCCCTCCCCCCCCTGACTACGGTGATCAGCAGGTCCGATGAAGGGCTCGCGGTGCTCCGTTGCCTCACCCGGAACAGCGAGGCTCCCGTCGCCGTGGGGCTCGCATCGCTACGCGATCGGATCCTCATCCGCTCCGACGAAAGGACGCATGGCTAGTCCCACGAAGCGGGTCAAAGAGGTCGTGCAGCGGATTCTCTCCCGCTACCCGGCGTTGAAACGGAATGCGCTCTATTATCGATTGCAGCGCTACCGACAGTATCGCCCGCTGCGCGTTCAGCCCTGGCTGACCGAGCGCAAGGACATCATCGAGGCGCTGCAGCGAGACGGCGTGTGCGTCCTGCCGGGGTATCTCGATCGCAGGCTGTGCGAGGCGATGCTCACGGAGTACGAGCCCTACATGAAGCAGGTGGTCGACAAGACGTTCGACGGGATCTTCAACGCCAAGCCCGAGTATGGGCCGTACCGGATCGGCGAGGCCGACAAGTATTCTCCCACCGCCCGGCAGCACTTCTTCGCCGATCCCACGATCCTGAGCGTCGCTCACGCCTTCGTCGCTCCGAGCGCCGTTTCCTATCGAAGAGAGCTGGACTTCAAGGTTCACGCGGCGCTGTTCTCGCAGTCGGACATCGCGCACTTCGACGACTGGCGGCACCGCTTCAAGGCCTTCCTCTATCTGACCGACGTGACGGAGCTCAACGGGCCGTTCGTCTACTACGCCAAGACCCATCATCAGGAGCGCTGGAAGGAACGATACAACCTCGAGTATGAAATCGACGGGCAGGGCGGTCGGTACGGGCATTTCTTTCCGCAAGAAATGCGCGCGCTGGTGGCGCGCCACGGGTTCGAGGAGCGAGTGTGCACCGGACCCGCTGGCACACTCATCTTTGCCGATTTCCGCGGAATTCACCGGGGGACGGTGATTGTCGAGGGGCGGCGCGTGTTGCTCAACAACACCTTCGGGATCGAGCTGGAGGGCTTCTAGGTGTCGAAGCCCGGCGCGCCACGGGTGAGCGTGATCTTGCCTGTCTACAATGGGCAACAGTTCATTCGACGAGCGATCGAGAATGCGCTCTCTCAGAGCCTCGATAACCTCGATAACCTGGAGATCCTCGTGATCGACGACGGATCGACGGATGGAACCCCGGAGATCCTGCAGGGCTTCGGGGAGCGAATCCGTGCGTTCCGGCAGATCAACCAGGGCTGCTACGTCGCGCGAAACCTCGGGCTGCGACACGCCCGCGGTGAGCTGATCGCCTTTCTCGACGCCGACGACGCCTGGCTTCCGGGAAAGCTGGCCGCGCAGATCTCGCTGATGGACGCCCGTCCGAACGTCGGGCTGGTCCTGGGAAACGCAATCTTCGAGGACGAGCTGGGTCGACGAGGCCGCACGGCCTTCGACTACGTGCCGCCGGCCCGCGGAAAAGTGTTTCGCACCCTGGTCGAGGGCAATTTCATTCCGACCTCTTCCGTGCTCGTGCGCCGTCGCTGTCTCGACGAGGTGGGTCCATTCAAGGAAGTCAGGCTGGCGGCCGACTATCACAAGTGGTTGCAGATCGCCATGCGCTACGAGGTCGACTACGTCGAGGAGCCGGTCAGCATCTACACCGTACACAGCTCGAACATCAGCTCGAATCGAGCGCTCCAGATCAAGACGCTCATCAAGCTGATCGATGACTTGATCGCCTCCAATCCCGCGCCGGAGTGCGCTTCACTGCTGCGAAAACGGAACGTGGACCTCGAATATCAATGGGCCTCGATTCAAGTGCGAGAAGGCCTGAGCCAGCTCGTGACCACCTCTCTTACCCCGAGGGAGGGCGTCTCGGCGGCCGCGCGGATCGGACTGCTGCTTCGGCTGCTGCGGTCCAGCTTCGCGAATAAAGCCCGAAAGTCGCTGAACGGAACGATCGGAGAATCGCGTTTCAGCGCAGCTCCATCCAAGCGCTGAGCTCGGCCGAGACGGCGTCAGCTCCAGGACACGTCGAAGACGCGCGACCAACACTCGATCCAGAACAGCCGGGCCAGCAGCTCGTCGATTCCCTTCGAGCGCTGATGCTCGAGGACCTGGTTGCGGTCGATGAGCGGCGCGCATACCGGGTCCTTGAAATAGCGCTGGAATCGCTCCTGGATTTGTCGAGAACCAAGAAAGCTGCGCATCGGCGATCCAAACGCGTCCTTCTGTCTCCGGTAGAGGATCTCGTCCGGCACCATGCCGTCCATCACCCGCCGGAGTGGATACTTGCGACGGCCGTTTCGAACTAGATCGATCGATTGGATCGCCAGCGCGGTCTCCACGAAGTCGACATCGAGAAACGGCGCACGCGACTCGACCGAATGTGCCATCGACATCTTGTCGTTGCACACGAGGAGCTGCGGCAGGATATAGGTGCTGAGCGCCCAGCGCAGGTAGTCCTTCAGTGTTCCGTCGTGGACGTGCGCCAGGACGCTCTGCTGGGTGGCAACCAGCGTGATCCCCAGCTTGCGCGCCAGCGCGTCGCTCTTGCGGTGGGCCATCCATCGGTCGCCGAGCGCGAGGGTGGGAAACGCCCGCAGGATGTGAGCACGCTCGGGCTGGCGGAGCAGCCCGACGAGCTCGCTCGCCAGACGGACAAAGTGTCGCCCGCGGAATAGCTCGCGCAAATGGAAGGAGCTGGCTAGCCAATATCCCCCCAACGCCTCGTCGGCGCCCTCACCCGTCAGAAGGACCTTGAACCCCTCGTCGTGAACCGCGCTCGCGATCTCCCAACGGACATAGGGCGCGTCGAACCAGAGCGGCTCCTCCATGTGATACACGATCGCTTCGAACTGCCGAAGGAACCGTTCTTCTTCGAGCGGTCGAACGTGGAGTTGATACTGTGGGTAGCGCTCGAGCAGCTTGCGCACCAGCGTGCTCTCGTCGCCCGGGCCGGTCTTCGAGGTGGTCGTGAAGGCCGCGATCGTGCCCGTCGACACTTGCGCGAGCAGCGCAGCGATCGATGAGCTGTCGATCCCGCCGCTCAAGGAGATGCTGATCGGCACGTCGGAGATGGTGCGCAGCTCGACCGCGGCTTGCAGCGCACCCTTGAGCTCGGCGTCGGAGACGTCACGCTCCGCGACGCGGGGCGCATAGTACGGCCAAACCCGCAGCTTGCCGCTGTCGACCTGGAAGGTCGCGTTGTGGCCGGCCGGCAGCGACGAGATCGATTCGAAGAAAGAGCTCGGCGTGTGGTTCGCCAACCCGCGCAACAAGTAGTCGGCGACCACCGTGCGGTTGGCTCGACGGGGCGTCTGCGGCGCAACCAGCAGCGCCTTGATCTCGCTGGCGAAGAAGAGCTTGTCGCCAGGATTGAAATAGTAGAGCGGCTTCTTTCCGAAGCGATCGCGCGAAAGAAAGATCGTGCGCTCGGCCGGATGCCAGATCGCGAACGCCCACATCCCGTTGAATCGTTTGACGGCGTCCGCGCCCCACTCCGCGTAGGCGGCCAGGATGACCTCGCTGTCGGAGGTCGTGTGAAACTCGTACCCCTTCGCTTCCAGCTCTCGTCCGAGCTGTCGGTAGTTGTAGATTTCTCCGTTGAAGGTCAGGACGAGCTCGAGATCGCGGTATCGGTAGACCATCGGCTGGTTGCCGCGTGGGTTCAGATCGATGATCGAGAGCCGGCGATGACCCAGCGAGACCGGTGCGTCCGGGGCGATCCAGACGCCCTCGGCGTCAGGCCCGCGGTGCGCCATCGTCGTCGCCATGCGGCGAATGAGGTCTTCATCGCGAAGCGTGATTCCAACGATTCCACACACGGTTGCTAGACCCTCTCGGCGATGAAGACCCGCTCGCCTTTGAGCAGCCCGTATTTCAAACAGTCGACCGCCGAACCCGAGTACTCCGTCAGCTTGAAACCGGCATCGCGAATGCGGCCGCGCACGTCGCGACCGTAAAAGCGCACATGATCGGTCTGACCAAAGTGCAGCTCCCGGTCGGCGGCCTCGGTGACCAGCGGGTCTTCGTGGGTGTCATCCCAGCCTTCCACGATCGGAAACATCAGCACCGCCCGTCCACCGGGTTTCAAGACGCGATGGAGCTCGCGCAAGGCCTTCTTGTCGTCGACATGCTCCAGCACATGGGACGCCAGCACCAGGTCGACCGCGTGGTCGGGCAGGTCCAAGGCTTCGATGTCGAGCTGCAGATCCGCCCGCCCGGCCGCGAGGTCGACGGTGCGACAGGTCTTGACCTTGGGCGCGACGAAGGCGGTGACACATGGTTCGGGTGCGAAGTGGAGAACGTGGTCGTTCGCGGTAAACAAACGCATTGATTGATCACACAGATAAAGAAGGCGATGCCTCTCGAGCGACCCACAGCGCGGGCAGGTGGCGTCGAGACGCGGCGGTAGACCAAACGCGCGAAAGCGCCCTTCGTACCCACACAGCGGGCAAACGGACGGAGTCGTCCCCCGCATTTTCCGGTAGGTCGCCAGCGAATAGATCGTGAATCGATACTCGGTCAGAAGGGACCTGGCAGCCCGACGGAGTAGCTTGAGTGGCGACATGCGGAAATCTCACGGTTGAGGAGAGGTGAATCGATCTTTGAGCCTGAGGATTCGTCTCTCGTAGGTGATCCAACACAGGTACCCAACGCCGAATGACAGCGGAAGCGCGATCGCGGCGCGGAAGATTGCCGCCGGCCAGGTCCCCAAATTCAAGATCAGCGACAGTCTCCAAACAGGAGGGAGGACGTACCAGTGGAAGCAATAGGTCGCATAGGTCAGGTTGCCCAACGCACGCGGCAGCCGCGCGGAGAGCAGGCTGGCGAGCGGCCCCTGCCCGAACGCCATCAATCCCACCAGGCAGGTCGACAGAAGCCCGGACCCCAGGTACGTCACGACGCGTCCGTAGGCGAGACGCTCCATGCGAGTCAGGTTGATCACCAGGAACGCCAGCGCCAAAAGGACGGCGAGCTCTCCCGCAACACCGGCTCTGGAGAAAATCCCCTTGACCAGCTCCGGCCGCCACCGGAAGGCCTGTGCGAGCGCCACGCCGAGGAGGATGTTGTCCGCATGGCCGATCGTATTGTAGTAGGGCGGCCACCAGGAGAACTGGGGTAGGCGAGAGGCGAGCGCTGCCAGCAGTCCCAGCGCGACGGGGGTGAAGGCCGGGTAGGGTCCTCGCACGCAGGCCAACGCCAACGGAAACCACACGTAGAATTGCTCCTCTACGCAGACGCTCCACAGGACGGCTACCGCGGCGGGTGCGTAAGCGGGCCCCCAGTTGCCCACGAACAGCAGCCACTTGGGTAGCCCGAGAACGAAGAGGGCATGCCCCGGCTCATATCCAAATGCGTGTGCACCCCGAGCGCCAAGGACGGCGGCAACGCCGAACCCGATCAAGAGCGCTGCATAATAGTTGGGCCAGATGCGCAGCGTCCTGCGGATGTAGAACCGCTTGAGGTCTACTCGGCCCCGGCTTGCACGCTCGTCCAGAAGAATGCCGGCGATCAAGAAGCCCGAGATCGAGAAGAAGGTATCTACGCCGAACCGGCCTGCATGAACGATCAGCGCGTTCAACGGTCGCTCGGCTTCGCTTCCTCCCGAGATGGCCACGTCCTGGAACGAGTGGCAGATGATGACGGCGGCGGCGCTCAGGAACCGTAGGCCGTCCAGCGCTGCATACGAGCGGCGAGTGCTCATCCCGGTGGGAGAATAGGCGAGCAATTGGCAGAATGGCAATCCGAAGTTCGCCGCCTGAACCGAGCGGCAAGGAGCTGATCCAAACCCCCCGGCTTTGCCGGGGGATCGGTTAGTCTCCCCGTCGATGCAATTCAATACCATCGGGTATCTTGCGTTCCTTGCGGTCGTCGTCGTCGTGTTGTGGCTCTTGCCTGCGCGCATCCGCAAGGGCTGGCTGCTCATCGCCAGCTACGCGTTCTACGCCTCATGGCACATGAAATATGTCCTATTGCTGGGGAGTGTAGGCCTCATCGCCGGTTTCGGCGGTCGGGCTGTCCTCGGAGTCGAGGGTGGCGCGCGCAGGCGTCGCGGCATCGCGGTCATCGTCGTCCTCGTCGGCATCCTGGGATCATTCAAGTACGCGGATTGGACGATTACCAACATCGATGCGGTATTGCCGCTCCTGGGCGAGACGCACCCGATTCCGCTCCTCAAGTGGGTGCTGCCGCTCGGGATCAGCTTCTACACCTTCGAAGCGATCAGCTACGTGATCGAGTGCATGCGAGGGAAAGAGAAACGCCACTCGCACGGCGACTTCCAGCTGTTCTTCGCGTTCTTTCCGCACCTCATCGCCGGCCCCGTGATGCGCACGAAGGAGCTCCTTCCTCAGTTCGATTCGCCGAAATGGGGAATCAAGCTGAAATACGTTTCGGACGGGGTCTGGCTGATCGCTTCTGGTCTGTTTCTCAAGAACGTTCTCGCGGACCGGTTGGCGAGATATGTCGACGACGCCTTTGCCAGAGGCGTGGACTCATTCAGCTCATCGGACGCGCTGTTCGTCGCGGTCGGCTTCGGATTGCAGATCTATCTCGATTTCTCGGCCTATTCGCGGCTTGCCATCGGATCGGCGAAGTTCTGCGGGATCGATCTCGTCGAGAATTTCAATCATCCCTTCGCGGCGAAGACGCCAGGTGATTTCTGGAATCGCTGGCACATGTCACTCTCGCGCTGGATTCGCGATTACCTTTTTTTTCCCATCGCCGGCAAGCGAATGAAGCTCGGCCGAATGGTGCAAGGCGCCCTCATCTCCATGACGATCTGCGGGGTGTGGCACGGCGCCGGTTGGAACTACATCGTGTGGGGTTTCTATCACGGGCTCTTGCTCGCGGTGTATTACGTCGGTCGCGCCTCGCTCCGGTCGACGGCCGCCGACGGCGGGCCGGTCGAAGAACACTGGATCGACACCCGAGGCGCCGCCTTGTTGAGCGGCGCGCTGACCTGGGTCGGGCTGCTCCCTTCGTGGCTCCTGTTCCGCGCGCCAAACCTCAACGCCGCCGCGCGCGCAATCACGGCCATGGTCACGCCCTGGCGGCGCGCGCCGCGCGCCCTCAGCGTGGGCTCCTACGCGCTGGTCGCGGCCTTGATGTGCGCGGTGTGGTTGGCGCCGCTGGTCAACGGGTGGCTCGAGCGCTGGCTCGCCTCGGCGAGCGCGCGAGCCGAGTCTACCGCGCTGCGGGCCGCCGCGTTCCGGGGCGCGTTCACCGCACTGCTGCTCATCATCGCGCTGGTCGCGTACCGCGGGAATCAGACGTTCATCTACTTCCAATTCTGACGAGCGCGCTCAGAGCGTTCGCGTCATGTGTCGATAGACGAGCACGTGCTGCTCGGATTCTGCGCGGTGCTCCTCACCGGGCGCAAACCCAAATCGTTCATAGAGCCGGATCGCGCTCTGGTGCTCGGGGGACACTTCCAGGACCGCCCGCGTCGCACCACGCTGCCGCGCGCTCTCGAGGAACGACTCGAGGGCGAACGCTGCGACGCCACGTCCTCGGCACTCCGCGCGCACCGCGATTCTGCTCAGGTAGGCGTCGCCGTCGTTGGGCCGCAGCAGCGCGCTTTGCGCTGCTTTGCTGCGAACCGTGACGTCGCCCGCGATCAGCTCGGGGGTCTTCATCAATGCGCGTGCGGCCGCGAAGCGAGCGCGAGCAAGGTCGCTCTTCAAGAGCGGCCCGGCGACCATCGCCACCGTGACCCCGTCGCGATCCAGAATGGCGCGACCAAAGGGCGGCGCGAACTCCCCCGCATGTGCGGCAAGCAGCGCGCGTGCCACCTTCCGCTCCTGCGGCTCGCCTCCGTAGACGAAGCGCGAATAGGGCTCGGACGCCAGCCATTCCAGCTCGAGGTAGGCGTCCGCGTCGGGAATGCCGTCGGCGAAGCGAAGCTCGCTCACAGCGCCTTGCTGACCGCGTCGACGAATCCGCCGAAGGTCGTGAGCTCGTCGATGTCGATCGCGTCGACGTTCACTTCGATTCCGAAACGCGCTTCCGCTGCGCTCACGAGCTCGAGGAGCCCGAACGAGTCGATGATCCCGGTGTTCGTCAGGCTGAGATCATCGGCCGGCTGCGCGATTCCCGCCCGCTTGAGACGTACCGCCAGGTGGATCTTCACGAACTCGGCAACGTCACTTCGGGTCGCCATCGTTACCCTCGAGGGAAGTGCGCAACGCGCGCTTGTCTATCTTACCGTTCGCGTTCAGCGGCATCCGATCCAAACGCACGAGCTCGGCCGGAACCATGTAGTCCGGCAGCCTGCGGCGCAGGTCGGCGTCGAGCGCAGGGACGTCGATGCTCGCGCCGGCGACGAATCCGACCAGCCCGGTCGCGCCGAGCGCCGTGACCGGCCAGGCGATCACCGCCACCGCGTCGGCGCCGCTTGCTTCACGCAAGGCATGCTCCACCTCGCCGAGCTCGATGCGGAAGCCGCGGAGCTTGACTTGATCGTCGCTGCGTCCGCAGTGAATCAGCTCACCCAGATCGTCGAAGAACGCCAGATCGCCGGTTCGGTACCAGCGGTTCTGCGGGCCGCTGTCCCAGGACATGGCCACGAAACGATCGGCGGTGATCGCGGCGTCTCGCCAATAGCCCGCGCTCACCTGCGGGCCGCGCACGCACAGCTCGCCTCGCTCGCCGGGAGCTACCGCGCGCAACGCTTCGTCTACGACGGCGACGGCCAGGCCGGCGTAGGGAGCGCCGATCGGCACCACGCCGTCGACGCACCGCGCCGGCGATTCTGTGCTGTTCCATCGATACAGCGTGCAAGCGATGGTCACCTCGGTCGGGCCGTAGAGATTCTCGATTACCGCGTTCGGAGCCGCCCTCTGCCATGCCTCGGCGATGTCGCGGGGTAGTCGCTCGCCGCAGAAAAGGCTCCAGCGGAGCGTCGGAAAGGCGTTCGGCTTCAAGAGCCGTAGGCCGCGCAGCATCACGCCGACGGAGGGCACCGAGAACCAGATGCTGAGCGCATGATCGACAATGAACTGCGCGGGTGCGAGCTGCTGCTTTGCCGGCACCACGTGCAGACTGGCGCCTCTGCCCCAGCAGGCGAACATGTCGAAGACCGAGAGGTCAAAGGTGAGATCGAAGATCTGCGAGAAACGATCGTTCTCGTCGACCCCGTACCGTTCCCACATCACGGCGAGGTGATGAAGGACGTTGGCGTGCGTGACCATCACGCCCTTCGGGCTGCCCGTCGTGCCCGAGGTGAACATCAGGTACGCGAGGCTGTTCTCGTCGACGGCCGCCGGCTCTTCCAGGCGTGGCGTCGCGGCGAGCTCCGCGGCGCCGGTGAACTGGTGCGCGGGGTAGCGCTCGCGCAACGCCGTCAGGTCCTCTCCGTCCGGCACGACGACCACGAGCGGATGCGGCGCCCCGGCCAGGAGCCGGTCGAGCGCTTCGCCGGCGCGCGTCGAGGCCAGCACGCACCGGCATCCCGCTGCTTCGAGAATCCGCGCGTTGCGCTCGCTCGGAAACTTGGCGTTGAGCGCGACGTATCCCGCTCCAGCGATCAGCGCGCCGAGCAGGCCCGCGTAGTCTTCTGCCGCGCGCGACGCAAGGATCGCGCAGAGCGGGTAGGGCATCGCCGCCGACTCTCGACGCACGACCGAAGCGATGCGCAGCGCGCGCTCTCGCAGTTCCGCGTAAGACCATTGCTGTCCATCGCCGTCGAGCGCGAGCCTCGACGGGTGACGCTGCGAAGCGTCGAAGAACAGCCTTCCGAGCGAGCGTCCCGGAGCGATGCGAAGGGCCGTCCCGCTCAACGCACGGCCCACAGCGAGCGCACGAGCTCATGCGCATTTTCCTCGCGGACATGAACTCCATCGAAGAACAGCTCGTTCGAGCCACCAAACGCGCCGACTTCGGTGAAATCGTCGAAGGAGAATCCCGCATATCTGCCCACGCGGCGCCGCATCTCGTCCACGAGCTGACGGCGCAAGGCGGAGAATCTGGGCGAGCTTTCGAGGTGCTTGAGCAGGTCGCCCTGAAGCGGCGTGAGGAACGCGCGCACGCGGATGCCGTGGGTCTGGGCGCGGTCGAGCAAGGCGTCGAACAGTGCCAGCCGATCCCTGTCGATCGCGGTGAAGCCGTCGAGGTGGGCTGAATACTCCGCGATGTTCGGTGACATCTTGAACGTCCCGTCGCGGACCGCCTTTTCCCAGTCGAGGTAGTGAAGGTAACCGTCGGCGTCGAAGACGGCCTTCTCGGCGGGATATCCGGCGCGAGCGAGGAGGACCGATCGCACGCTCTCGAGCGTCTGTCCGAGCGTGAGCGAGGAGCGCGCTACGTCTTCGACGAGCTCGAGCCGCGTCACGAGCGGAAGGTGATCGCGAAGCTCTGGAACCGAAGCGTTCCTCGGGTCGGCCGCCACGTGGTCGTGGAACGCCTCGAGATCGAGGCCGAGCGCCACTTCGCGCACCGGCCACTTCATATCGTCGATGGCGAACGTCAGCATGGATAGGTCGTCTTCGACACGAGCTGCGTCGATGGAGGCATTGAAAGCGGTCTGGCCGGTGAGTTGCTCGATCTCCCGGGGAGCCATCTTCATCGTCCGACTCGAGCCGATGACGAGGATCGACGCCGGGCGTCCGTCCCGCATGAGCTTCACCTTCAGCCCTCGTGAGGACCAGGTGAGCGGGCGCAGCACATGGGTCGGATAGTAGCCGAGGGGATTGACGATCACATTCAAGAGCGAAATGAGCATGCACCCCGCGACAGCGGTGACGACGAACGTCCAGAGAAAGCGTCGCTCGGGAGACGTTCCCCGTGAAGGAGATTCGGGCGTCATCTAGCGCCAGACGCTCTTTCGATATCAGGCAGGGTGTGTCCGGGAGATGGTGCTCGAGGCTGGTTGGACGCAGGTTTCGATTTTCGAGCCAGGTGCTCTCCGAAGGCTACGAATAGGAAGAGCAGGTTGAAGACCTGCGCGCGCATCCGAAATGCGGCGCCCAGATTTCCCATCGTCAGGCTGTAGCCGATCAGCAAGGTGGTTGCGAAAACGATGATCGGAGAATAGTCGCTGAATCGCTTTCTAAGGGCATAGAGAAAGCCGCGCATCAGGGCTGGGCCCAGCGACCACCACATGAGCATCTCCGGCAGGGTCATGATCGGGCCCAAGGACACCATTTGCCAGGGGAACGGGCTCCAGATCAATGTCGAGAGGCCGAGCGGGAGGAATGCGATCGCGCCTCCTGGCGTCGAGATGTCGACATCCTGGGCGAAGCCCGAGTTTGCGCTGGCGGCCATACCGTGCCGGTAGGTCGAAACGAACTCGAGGTTGAAGAACGAATTGAAATCCTCCATCGCGCTTCCCATGAGGCCAAAGCCGACGATGACCGCCATCAGGCCGGCCACCAGGATCACTTGCTTCGACAAGCCGCCCACCCGGCGCCCCGGGCGGTTGAGCGCCATGGTTCCGAGCACGGAGGCGCCGATGAAGTAGACCAGATAGAAGCGGATGGGGTAGCAGGCAATGATCGGCAACAGCGTGCCGGTGAGGTTCACGAAGGAGAACCGTTCCCGTAGCCGAACACAGAAGAGCAACGCGAACAGAATCATGAAGGACATGAGCGGGTCCTTCAGTGCCATCGAGCTCCAGATGATCATCGATGGAAAGAACGCCGCCAGCAGCGCCGCGCGGCGGGCGACCGCTTCGTGAAACAGCTTGAGACCGATGGCATAGACCAGGAGCGGATTCAGGGTGCCGATCAGGGAGTTGAGAATCGCTGCGTTCAGCGGGAAGCGACCGAAGACGTAGAGGAATCCTGCAAACACATAATTGATGCCGTAGTTTTTTGGTGAAATGAGGTAATCGATCGGCGGGCCTTCACCCATCCAGAAGTTGGCGATGAGCCTGGCGACGATCTCCGACTCGGCCGCGTCCTGATGATAGATGCGTGTCGCCGGAACGGTGGCGAACACGATGGACATGGCCATGCGGAGTAGCAGCGCGCCACCGAGCACCGGGACGATGAACCGGCGCTGGGCTGGCTGCAGCTTCCAGGTGGCGAGCCAGATCACCGGAAAGCCCAGGCCCAAGCCAACGATGATGGGGATGATGATGTCCAGTGGACTACCTGGCGGCGAGCACGATTGCGGACCGCCGGCTCACGCGCCGCCACCCGTGTCGCCAATCGGTCCCGGCTTGATCGTCTTGTCGTCCGAGCCGTAGTAACGGCCGTATTGCGAATAGTAATAATATCCGTACCCGCCGAGCTTGGACACGTCCATGTCGTTCAGGATGCAGCCCAGGATGTTGACCTTGCCGTCCGCGAGCTGACGCTGCGCGCTCTTCAGCGCGTCGCGCGAGGTCTTGCCGCCCTTGGCGACGAGGATGGTTCCCTCGGTCAGCCGCGAGAGGATCGCGGCGTCGGTGACCGCGCCCACCGGCGGCGAGTCGAAGATCACGCGGTCGTAGTGGTTGCTCAGCTCCTCGACGATTCGCTTGAACCGCTCCGCGTGCAACAGCTCGGCCGGATTCGGCGGCAGCGCGCCGCAGGGGAGCAGGAACAGGTTCGGCACGCCCGTCTCGCGGACGATCGAGAGCACGTCGGTCTCGCCGACGATCGCGCGCGAGAGCCCATCGGTGGAGGCCGGAATGCCGAACACCTTGTGCAACCGCGGACGCCGCATGTCGGTGTCGACCAGCAGTACGCGAAGCCCCGAGAGTGCCAGCGTGACCGCGAGGTTCACCGAGGTGGTGGTCTTGCCTTCTTGCGGGCCGGCCGAGGTGATCATCAGCGTCTTGGCAGGCTTGTCGGGCGACATGAACAAGAGGTTGGTGCGAATCGCCCGGCAGCACTCGGCGACGGCCGATTTGGGGTGAGCGATGACGTAGAGCTCCTTCGATCCCGCCTTGACCAGATCTGCGACTCCCTTGGGCGGAACCACCGCGTGGCCGTCGCTGGCGTCGCCGGGGTTGATTCGTGGCACCAGGCCGAGGAACACCAGCCCGGTCAGCTTCTCCACGTCCTCGGGTGACTTGACGGTGCGATCGAGCAGCTCGAGCAGGAACGCCAGTCCGATGGAGAGCAGGAACGCCACCGCGGCGGCGATCCCGACCGTGCGCGGCACGTTGGGCGCGATCTGCCGGGTGGGCACCAGCGCGGCGTCGAGCACGCGTACGTTGTTGGTCTTCAAGTGTCCGGCGAGCGAGGTCTCGCGCTCCCGGCCGCCGACCTGCTCAGAGAGCTTGGCGAGCCGATCGAAGTTGCGCTTCAGGCGGTTGTACTCGATCGCCCGCTGCTCGAGCTGCAGCGCGGCGTGGGTCGCGCCGTCGAGGCTGCTGCGCAGATCGCGCTCCTGCCTGACCAGCGATTGGAACTGGGCGTCGAGGCTCTTGGCGGAAAGGTTCGACTCGCGCGCCAGATCGGCGCGCAGCGCGTTGACGCGCGCCTCCTGGGCCACGACGGTCGGGTGCTTGTCGAGATACTTGCCGCGAATCTCGACCAGCTTGGCGTACTGATCGACGTACAGCTCCTTCAGCTTCGAGACCACCGTACCGTCCGCGTTCCCGCCGGGCGCGATGGTGTTCATCGGATCGTCGGAGATCAGGGCGGCGTACTGCTCCCGCTGGGCGCGCAGCGCGATCAACTTGATCTGAACGTTGTTCAGCTCGTCCGAGAGCTTCTTGTGCTGCGAAGATAGGTCGTTCTGCTGGTCCTCGATGGCCACGGCGACGACGTTGTTCTTCTTCTTGAACTCGATCAGCGCATGCTCGGCCTCGTTGAGCTGCGACATCAGGTCGCCGTACTCGTCGCCCAGCCAGGACGCGGCGCCTTCGGACTGCGAGAGCCGGTGCTCGAGGTTTCGGTCCGCGTAGACCTGGGCCTCCGTATTGGCCAACACCGCCGCGAGCTCCGGGTCGTTGTAATCGACGACCAGGTTGACGATCCGCGACTCCTTCTGCGGCTCCACGCGCGTGATCGCCTGGATCAGCGCGGCAGCCTTGCCCAGGTCGGCGGTCGCGCTGCAGTCGGCGCCCGGGATCAAGCGCTGCAGCGCGATCTCCTGGTTGCGTCCAAACTTCTTGTCGCACAGCGCCTTTGCGGTGGCCAGCGCCTGCGAGCGGCTCTTGATGATGCGCAGCTCGGTCTGCAGCGTCTCCTGCGCGCTCCACCAAGTCGACTCCATGTCGACGACGTCCTTGAAGCTCTGACCAAGGTATTGAGGGACCGTCGAGTCGAGCACCAGCGTGGTGGTGGCTTCGTAGACCTTCGGCTCTTTGGAGACCACCCCGCCGACGATCGCTGGGACGATCACCATGGCGCCGATGACCATCCACTTGCGCTTCATCAGAACGCTGGCCGCGTCTGCGGCGCTGATTCCTTCGGCGCCGTCGCGCAGAAGAATGTCGCTGTCCTTACTCATTTGACGGGCCCCAGAGACTAGCCAGAAGGGATGAGGGGGTCAAGGGGCTATCCGGTTGGTTGCCGGCTCCGGCGCTGGCGTTCAGGCCCTTTGCAAGGTCATCGGAGCGCCGCCGGCGGTTAGAGATTTCTGCGCAAGATCAAGGACCTCGACGACGTCGGCGCCGGCTTGAACGCCGGTGCGGGGGGGCTGTCCGGTGGCGCAGCACTCGAGGAAGTGGCGGCACTCGAGGTCGAGCGGCTCGCCGGCCTCGAGGCGGGGGATGTGGATGTCACCATGTCTGACGGTCAGGTACTCGGCGTATTGGGTGAAGGCCGGCGGGCGGTCGTAGCCTTTGTCGTAGATGCGAAGTTTCTCGGTGGGATGGACGTCGTCGAGCTCGACCATCTTGCGCGAGCCGACTACCGTCAGGCGGCGCTCCTTGCGCGGGTCGAGCCACGAGAGCTGAACCTGCGCCATCTTGCGGTCGGGGAACGCCAGGTTGAGGAACACCACGTCTTCGATCCCCGGCTGCAGGTACGATTCGCCGCGCGCGGCGACCGACACCGGGAGCGCGCCGACCAGATCGAGGATCATGGAGAGGTCGTGGGGGGCGAACGACCACAGCGCGTTCTCGTCCTTGCGCAGGCGGCCGAGGTTCACGCGCAGCGCATAGAGATAGTAGACCTCGCCGATCTCGCCGCCGCGCACCAGCTCGCGCAGCCGGATGTACCCGGGGTGGTAGAGCATGAGGTGGCCCACCATGAGCGTCTTGCCCGACGACGCCGCGGCCGACGCGACCGCTCGCGCGTCCGCGGGGGTGAGCGCCATCGGCTTCTCGACGAACACGTGCTTGCCCGCAGCCAACGCCGCGCAGGCTTGCGCCGCGTGCGCCACGGCAGGGGTCGCCAGGACCACCGCCTCGACGCGGCGGTCGGCCAACAGCTCGTCGAAGCTCGCGATCTGCGTCGCCGCCGGGGCAAGCTGGGCCGCGCGCGCCAGGGCCGCCGGATCCGGATCGCAGATCGCCACCAGCTCGGCCGCCGCGAGGCGCGAGAACGCGCGCACGTGGTTGACGCCCCAGTAGCCGGTTCCGACGACTGCGATCCGCACGCGCGCGCTCACTGGTAGAACTCCTCTACGGCGCCGGCCACGTGGGCGAGCTGCGCCTCGGACAGCTCGGGATGGATCGGCAACGCGAGCACGGTCTTCGACGCCAGCTCGGCCTCGGGCAGATCACCTTCTTGCCCGCCGAGGTGCGCAAAGCACGGCTGCAGGTGCAGCGGCAGCGGGTAGTAGATTTCGGTCTCGATCTCCCGCTCGGCCAGGTGCTTGCGCAGCGCGTCGCGGTTGGGCGCGCGCACGACGAAGTGGTGCCACACGTTGCCCTCGACGTCGTCGGGCAGCGCCAGCGGCGTGTCCTTCAGAAGCTCGCGGTAGCGCAGCATGTTGGCGCGGCGGCGCTGGTTCCAGGCGGTCAGGAACGGCAGCTTGGCGCGCAAGATCGCCGCCTGCAGCGTGTCGAGGCGGAAGTTGCCGCCGATGGTGGCGTGCACGTACTTGGGGCGCGAGCCGTGCGCGCGCAGCAGGCGGATCTTGTCGGCCAGCGCGGGGTCGTCGGTGACCACCATGCCGGCATCGCCCGCGGCGCCCAGGTTCTTCGAGGGAAAGAAGCTCAGCGTGGTCAGCTTGCCGAGCTTGCCGACGCGCGCGGCGTCGAGCGCTTGCGCGGCGTCTTCGATGATCGGCAGGCCGGTCGCCTGCAGCGGCGCGACGTCGGCCGGGCGGCCGAACAGGTGCACGGGAATGAACGCGCGGGTGCGCGGGGTCACGCGGCGAAGCGCGTCGCGCGGATCCATGTTGAACGTCTGCGGGTCGATGTCGGCGAACACCGGGCGCGCGCCGAGCCGCGCGATCGCGCCGGCGGTGGCGAAGAACGACAGGCTGCTGGTGATCACCTCGTCGTCCATGCCGATGCCGAGCGCTTGCAGCGCGACCAAGAGCGCGTCGGATCCCGACGAGACACCGATCGCGTGCGCGAGCCCGAGCCGCGCGGCGATCTCACCTTCGAAGGCGGCGACATCTTCGCCGAGAATGTAATAGCCGCTCTCGAGGACCCGCTGCACCGCGGCTTCGACCGCCGAGCCGACGCTGGCGTACTGGGCCTTCAGATCGAGCAGCGGGACCTTCATGCGTCTCGTGACACTACAATAAAAAAGGCCCATCGGCCCGATTGAGCCGATGGGCCTTTCCAGGCCTTGCCTGGAGGCTTGTCCCTGTTACCGGAGGCACCTCAGGCAGAAGCGCTTGTTTCGACTCATTACTATTCTCCTCCCGCGGCACATGGCCGCCGTCCGCTTGGGCCGCACACGAACAGGCTGCGGCGGGAGCGGGCGTTCCTCAGGGGGCCTATTCGGCCCGGTTCAAGCCGCGCAGTCATTCGTCTGACGCGACGACCGCGCCGACGGACTGCAAGTCCAATTGTAACCGATCTGCAGGGCACGCGCCAGCCACCGGCGCTACGAGGCGGGGACCACTTCCAGGCGGACCATCGGCGTACGCGGGATCTTGAGGTTGGACAGGGCGGCCGAGGGATCCGGGTCGCGCTGGTAGGCCTCCGAGCGGTTGGAGGTCGCCCACAGGCGCGGGTCGCCGCCGGCCGGCGCGTGGATGCCCAGCCACAGCGTGCCGTGCTGGATCGGATAGTTGATCAGCTTCTCGGTCACCCAGCGACCGTCCTTGCCGTCGGACACGAACGCGCCGTCGTAGTCGTGCTCGATGGTGCCGATGGCCGCGCCCGGGCCGCCGTCGGCCCCCGCCTGGTAGAGCGTGAAGGTGATCTTGCCGGCCTGCGCGAGCAGGAAGCGGAACTTGCGCGGGGTGTAGCCGCCGAGGCCGGGATCCATCTTCATCAGGATCTCGAAGGTCTTCTGCGGCGTCAGCGGCTTCTCCGCGGCGCGTCCCTCGTCGAGGCGCACCTCGATGCGCGGGTACGGCGTGTCGGCCTTCTCGTCGCCGTTGTGCGCGCAGCCGCACAGTAGCAACGTCCCCAGCAGCATCCCCCTGACGCGCATCGCTCTCCTTCTCTTCAGGCTGGTCAAGCCTCGGCGATCCCGTCGCCTTCGGCGCGATAGCCGCGGCCGCACGCCGAGCACCAACCCGCGCCGTGCTCGATCACCAGGCGCACGCCGCAGCGGCACATCCAACCGACCTGCCGCGCCGGGACGCCGAACACCAGCGCGAACGGCGGCACGTTGGCGGTGACCACCGCGCCGGCGCCGATGAACGCGTAGGCGCCGATCTCGTGGCCGCAGACGATGGTCGCGTTGGCGCCGATGGTCGCGCCGCGGCCGACGCGGGTGGGCAGGAACTCGTCCTTGCGCACGATCTCGGAGCGCGGGTTGACCACGTTGGTGAACACCGCGCTCGGGCCGATGAAGGCGTGGGCGTCGACCACTACGCCGTCGTAGAGCGAGACGTTGTTCTGCACCTTGACGCCTTCGCCGAGCACCACCGAGCCGGCGACGTAGACGCCCTGGCCGAGCACGCAGTCGGCGCCGATCTTGGCGCCCGCAGCGACGTGGCAGAAGTGCCAGATCTTGGTGCGCGCGCCGATCTTCGCGCCGTCGTCGACCACGGCGGACTCGTGCTTGAAGTACGGCGGCGTACCCATGCGCTCGGTTATTCTATCTTACGGAACGAATTTCATCCACGCGGGGATGCGGACTGTCGTTCGATTCGTGTGCGGAACTCGTCGATGGTGCGCACCAGGCCCTGTTCGAGCGCGACGGTCGGCTTCCAGCCCAGCCGCTCGATCGCGCGGGTGATGTCGGGGCGGCGCCGGATCGGATCGTCCTGCGGCAGCGGCTTGTGGACGATCTCGGAGCGCGAGCCGGTCAGCGTGCGCACCTTCTCGGCCAGCTCCAGCATGGTGAACTCGCCGGGGTTGCCCAGGTTCACCGGCTCCTGCTCGTCGGAGGCCATCAGCCGGCGGAAGCCCTCGATCAGATCGTCGACGTAGCAGAACGAGCGGGTCTGCTTGCCGTCGCCGAACATGGTGATCGCTTCGTTGCGCAGGCATTGCACGATGAAGTTCGAGACCACGCGCCCGTCGTTCTCGTGCATGCGCGGGCCGTAGGTGTTGAAGATGCGCGCGATGCGCACCTGCACGCCGTACTGCCGCGCGTAGGAAACCGCCAGCGCCTCGGCGCAGCGCTTGCCCTCGTCGTAGCACGCGCGGATCCCGATCGGGTTCACGTTGCCCCAGTAGCTCTCGACCTGCGGGTGGATCAGCGGGTCGCCGTAGACCTCGCTGGTCGAGGCGATCAGCACCTTGGCGTGCACCTCGCGCGCGAGGTCGAGCACGTTGAGCGTGCCCTGCACGCAGGTGCGGATGGTGCGCACCGGGTTGCGCTGGTAGTGCACCGGCGAGGCCGGACAGGCGAGATGGAACACCTCGTCGACCTCGAGCACCACGCGCTCGCAGATGTCGTGACGCACGAGCTCGAAGCGGTGGTTGTCGAGCAGGTGCTCGATGTTCTCGCGCCGGCCGGTGAAGAAGTTATCGAGGCAGATCACATCGTTGTCGACCAGCAGCCGTTCGCACAGGTGCGAGCCGAGGAAGCCCGCGCCGCCGGTCACCAAGATGCGTTTGCTCATCCTCTTTGATTTACCATCAGTCGGTCATCTTCAGCATTTTTTCCAGCGCGGCGCGCGCGAACGCGTCGGCATCCTCGGGGCTGGCGGCGGGCGGCGGCGCCGAGGCGTCGCGTCGGTCGTAGAGCGCTTCGGGGATCTCGTCGAGGAAGCGGCTCGGCGTGCGCGGCCGGGCCGAGGCGCGGAACGCGCGGTTGGCGGCGCGCGTGAGGTACAGGTGCTCGCGCGCGCGGGTGATGCCCACGTACATGAGACGGCGCTCCTCGCCGAGATCGACGTTGGCGTCGGGGACGTCGGGGCCGTTCGGATACAGCGTGCGGCGGTGCGGCAGCAGCTCTTCCTCGAGGCCGACCAGGAACACCACCGGGAACTCGAGGCCCTTGGCGCCGTGCAGCGTGACCAGCGTGACCACGTCGGACTTGTCGGTCTCGGCGTCGTCGTCTTGCGTCTGCAGCGACAGGCGGTTGAGGAAGCTGGAGAGGTTGCGGCCTTCGCGCTGCTCGAAGCGATCGAGCGACTCGAGGAAGCCTTCCAGGTTCTCCAACCGTCGCTGCGCCTGGATCGGGCTGGCCGCCGCGCCACGCAGATCGTCGGAGAGCCCGGCCGCCTCGAGGAACTCGCGCGCCGCGCTCTTCAGGTTGGTCTTCGACGCGAGCAGCGAGCGGCCGCGATCGATGAGGTCGCAGAACGCGGTGACCGCCTGCTGCGGCTTGCCACCCACGTCCTCGATCGGCGCGCCCGACGGCTGCGGCGTGGCGTCGAACAGCGAGGTGGCGCGCGCGTGCATGCAGGCGTCGAACAGGGTGATGCCGCGCTCGCGGGCGTGGCCGGCGAGCCGATCGAGCGTGGTCGCGCCGATGCCGCGCGCCGGATAGTTGATCACGCGGCGCAGGCTGATCTCGTCGCGCGGCGAGAGCGCGAGCTTGAGATAGGCGATCGCGTCCTTGACCTCCTTGCGGTCGAAGAACGACTGGCCGCCCACCACGCGATAGTTCAGCCGCTGCATGCGCAGCGCCTCTTCGAGCGGCTTGGACTGGATGTTCGACCGATACAGGACCGCGCAGTCGCCCGGCTTGTAGCTGCGCGTGCCGCACAGGATCTCGATCTCCTCGGCGACGAAGCGCGCCTCGACCTCGGGATCGTCGGCGACCACCATCTGCAGCTTTTCGCCCGGGCGGCGCGCGGTCCACAGGCGCTTGGGGTGGCGCTTGGCGTTGTGCGAGATCACCGCGTTGGCGGCGTCGAGGATGGCCGGCGTGGAGCGATAGTTCTCCTCGAGCTTGACCACGTGCGCGCCGGGGAAGTGGCGTTCGAACTCGAGGATGTGGCCGGCCTCGGCGCCGCGCCAACCGTAGATCGACTGATCGTCGTCGCCGACCACGCACAGGTTATTATGCGCGCGCACCAAATGGCTCATCAGGTTGAACTGGGCGCGGTTGGTGTCCTGGTACTCGTCGACCATCACGTAGCGAAAGCGATCCTGCCAGCGGGCGCGCACGTCCGCGTCACGATCGAGCAGGCGCACCGGCTCGACGATCAGATCGTCGAAGTCGAGCGCGTGGAAGTTGCGCAGCGCCTCTTGATACTTGGGGTACAGATCGGCGGCGATCAGGTCGTACTCGTGATCGCCCGCCTGCGCCTGATATTCCTCGGGCGAGAGGAACTTGTTCTTGGCGCCGCTGATGCGGAACAAGATCGCCTTGGTGTCGAACTTTCGATCGTCGATCGAGACCCGGCGCAAGAGCTCGCGCACCACGCCCAGCTGATCGGACGCGTCGTAGATGGTGAACGCAAAGCCGAGCGACTTCTTCTCGGCCTTGAGCAGGTTCATGCCGAGCGAGTGGAAGGTCGACATGGTCAGGCGGCGGGCGATGCGCGGGCCGACCAGCTTCTCGACGCGCTCGCCCATCTCGTCGGCGGCCTTGTTGGTGAACGAGACGGCGAGGATCGCTTCGGGCGGTACACCGCGCTCGAGCAGGTGCGCGACGCGGTAGGTGATGACGCGCGTCTTGCCCGAGCCGGCGCCGGCCAGCACCAGCACCGGCCCGTCGACGGTGGTCACCGCCTCGCGCTGGGGCGGGTTCAGCTCGTCGAGTCGCAGCGCAACCGGCACGCTCCAAACGTGGCCGATCGGGCGCGCGATCCACAAGCTTGCTTTTCGAAAAACGCGCTATCTTTTCAGCGTGCAGGTGAGTGGGCAGGAAGCCGAAGCGCGCTATCGGACGCTGGTCGCCGAGCTCGAGGCCGAAGGGGTGCGCCTGTTGCCCAAAGATCGCGTGTGGCACCAGCGCGTGATCGACGTGCTGCTCACGATCGTGACGCTCGGCGCGCAGGGGAGCTTCCTCGATCGCTACGTGACCACCATCGGGCGGACGATCTACCTGACGCCCAACTGGGCCTCGCGCACCGCCGCCGATCGCTACGCGACCTTGCGGCACGAGGCCGTGCACCTGCGCCAGTTCCGTCGCTGGGGCCTGGTGCCGATGGCGGTGGCCTATCTATTGTTGCCGCTGCCGTTCGGACTGGCGTGGTTTCGCATGCGGCTCGAGCGCGAGGCCTACGCCGAGACGGTGCGCATCCAGCACGAGCTGGGCGGGCGCGCGGCCACCGACGCGATCCGCGCGCACGTGATCCGCCAGTTCACCTCCGGCTCGTACGGCTGGATGTGGCCGTTTCCGCGATCGATCGCGCGCTGGTACGACGGGCTCGTCGACTCGCTCGACCATCCGCTATAGTCGGCGCGTGCGAAACGTGGCGCGGCTGGCGCTGGTGGTCCTGATCGCGGGGTGCGGCGGCGAGACCGGCACGCCCGTGCGCGACTGGACGCTCGAGCGTGCGCAGCCGATCCCGGTGGTGCTGCCGGGGCACCTCGATCGTTTGCTGGCGGATCATCCGGCGGAGCTGGTGCTGCGCGCGCAGCTCGCGCCGTCCGACCAGCCGCGCATGCTGTGCATCGCCAACTGGCCGGCCATGGTCACCGTCTCGATCGACGGCAAGCCGATCGAGAACCTGCAGACCGCGTGGGCGCGCATCCACCGCTGGCCGCTTCCGGCGTCGCGGGCGCCGCTGCGGGTCGAGCTGCGCGCTCCGTACGCGGGCGCGATGAGCGGCTGGATCGAGACCGCGCCGGTGCTCACCTACGATCCGCGTGGCGATCGGCAGAGCCGCGTGCTCGAGATCAACTCGATCGCGCAGATCTGCTCAGCGTCGATCTTGTTCCTGCTCGGCATCGCGTACCTGGCGATCTACCTCCTCGATCGGCGGCGCAAGGCGAACGGGTACTTCGCGATGCAGGCGCTCGGCACTATGTTCATCCCGCTCAGCTTCTCGGGCGCGCTGTGGCCGGTGGCGGGCGATCGCGCGCTCGGCGTGGCCATCGTGACGGTGATCTTCGCGGTGATCGGCAGCGTCTACTTCGCGCACGCGGAGTTCGCGCAGCGGCCGCCGCCGCGCTGGTTCGCCTGGCTGAGCGCGGCCCTGGTCGTGTGGTGCTCGCTGTTCTGCGGGCCGTTCCACTTCTCGCGCTACGCGGCGCCGCCGTTCGCGCTGTACGCGGTGGGCGCGGAGATCTACATGCTGCGGTTCTACTTGCGGCTGGTGCTGCGGCGGCCGGCGCCGCCCAACGCGCTGCTGTTCTTGTTCTGCTGGATGCTGATCGCCGGCACCGCGTGGACCGACATGGCGGTGGTCATCGGCGCGGGCGCGAGAACCGGCGGGGTCGGCTTCATGCACGTGGCCGCCGCGATCTATTCGGTGCTGCAGATGATCGCGCTCAGCCGGCAGTACACGCTGTCGCTGCGCCAGGCCGAGGCGCTCAACATCGAGCTGCGCCGGCAGATCGCCGATCGATCGCGGCAGCTCTCCGACGCGTTGGCGCGACTCGGGGAGGCGCCGAGCGGGCCGCGCACGCTGGCGGTCGGCGAGATCATCGACGATCGCTACCAGGTGGTGCGCCCGATCGGCGCCGGCGGGATGGGCGCGGTGTACGAGGTCGAGCGCATCTCCGACCGGCGCCGCCTGGCGCTCAAGCTGATCAAGGGCCAGGCCTCGGCGCCGGCCCTGGCGCGCTTCGCCCGCGAGGCGCAGATCGCCGCGCAGCTCGATCACACCAACCTGGTGGGCGTGGTCGACGTCGACGTCTCCAAGACCGGCGCGCTGTATCTGGTGATGGAGATGGTGGAGGGCACGACGCTCGAGGCGGAGCGCGACAAGTTCGGCAACGTGCCGTGGGCGCTCGGCGTCTTGCGCCAGGTCGCCGAGGGGCTGCGCGCCATGCACGCGCAGGGGATCGTGCACCGCGATCTCAAGCCGGCGAACCTGCTCATCACCCGTTCCTCGACGGTGAAGATCGCCGACTTCGGCATCGCCAGCCTGGGCACGGCGGCGGGCGATCCGGGGTTCGATCAGACCGTCGATCTGCTCGGCGCGACCGCGGCGGCGGGCGGCAACCTGACCAAGACCGGCATGCTCATGGGCACGCCCAAGTACATGGCGCCCGAGCTGACCGCCGGCGCCGCCGCCGCGCAGCCGGCCGCCGATCTGTTCAGCTTCGGCGTGATCGCCTACGAGATGCTGACGCGCGCGTCGCCGTTCCCCGAGGCGCCGCTGCTCGCGCGGCTCCACGGGCGGCCGGTGCCGCGGCCAACCTCGCTAAAGCGCGCGCCCAAGCCCATCCCGCCGGAGATCGCGGCGTTGATCGATCGCTGTCTCGACGAGGATCCGGCGGTTCGGCCCAGCGCGGCCGAGGTGGCGGTTGCCTTCGTGGCAGCGTTTACCTAGAGTTTCTAGCTTCATGGACGGACTTCTCGGCCTTTTGCGCTGTCCCGAATGCGGCGACGAGCTGCGCCTCGACGCCGCTTCGAAAGAGGAGGGGCTGCTGAAGTCGGCGTGCGGGTTGTGGTTCCCGGTGGTGAACGGCATTCCCCGTGTGTTCGTCGGCGAGATGCGCCGCGTCTATCAAACCGATTTCGCGGACTTCGTCGCGCGCCACGCGCTGTCGACCGAGCTCGGCGCCGACCTCAGCGCGCAGACCCGCGCCAAGCTGGCGACGCGCGATTCGTTCGGCTACGAGTGGACGCATTTTCATCAGATGCTCCCCGAGTGGGAGCAGAACGCGCATTACTACTTCGAGCCGCTCGGGGGCGCCGAGAGCTTGCGTGGCCAACTGGTGCTGGACGGCGGCTGCGGCAAGGGACGGCACACCTACTATTCGCTGCGGGCTGGCGCCAGGGTGGTCGCGGTCGACTTCTCGCGCGCGGTGGACGTCGCCCAGTCGAACTGCTCGAAGGTCGACGGCGAGCGGCTGTTCGTGCAGGCCGATCTGATGAGCCTGCCGTTTGCGGCGTCGACCTTCGATCTCGCGTACAGCTTTGGCGTGCTGCACCACCTGCCGGATCCCGAGGCGGGCTTCCGCAGCGTGGTGAGTCGCGTGCGACCCGGCGGGCGCGTGCTCGTGTACCTGTATCACGCGCTCGAAGGCGAGCCGGTCAAGCAGGCCATCCTTCGCGGCGTGAACTGGGCGCGCACCATCTCGACCCGGCTGCCGCACCGCGTCCTGCTCCCGCTGACCACCGTCCTCGGCGTCGGGTTGTACTACGGGGTGGTGGGCCCGTACCGCGTGCTGTCCAAGTTCGGTCCGACGAAACAGTTCGCCGAGTCGCTGCCGCTCAAGTCCTACGCCGCGTACCCGATCCACGTGATCATCAACGATCAGTTCGATCGCTTCTCTGCGCCGATCGAGAACCGCTATCGGCGCGACGAGGTCGAGGGCTGGTTCGCGCGCGCCGGGTTGGGCGAAACGACGGTCCTCGGCGGCGCAGGTTGGCGCGCGGCGGGCGTCAGGGCGGCCCGGTAGGTTCCGTTTGCGTTCGCTACCTCGTTTACCTACATTTCTCGGGTGCGCAGCGCCACCGTCGAGCGAAACACCGCGGAAACAAAGATCACGCTGAGCCTCGAGCTCGACGGCTCGGGCAAGCGCGCGATCGATACGCAGCTGCCGTTCTTCACGCACATGCTCGAGGCGTTCGCGCGCCACGGGCTGTACGATCTCGAGCTGTTCGCGCGCGGCGACGTGGAGGTCGACGGGCACCACATCGTCGAGGACGTGGGTCTGGTGCTGGGCGACGCGTACGCGCAGGCGCTCGGCGACAAGCACGGCATCTGTCGCTACGGCGAGTGCACGGTGCCGATGGACGAGACGCTGGCGCAGGCGGTGGTCGACTTCTCCGGGCGGCCGAACCTGCAGTGGCGGGTGGAGCCGGGCGCGCTGGCCGGCAAGTGGGTGGGCGGCTTCGACGCCGAGCTGGCGCACGAGTTCTTCCAGGCGTTCGTCAACCGCTGCCAGTGCAACCTGCACCTGCGGCTGCACTACGGGGACAACGCGCACCACATCCTCGAGGCGCTGTGGAAGGCGTTCGCGCGCGCGACCTCCGACGCCGCGCGCCTCGACCCGCGCGTGCACGGCGTGCCGTCGACCAAGGGCACGCTCACGAAATGATCGCTAGATGATCGCCGTCGTCGACGCTGGGCTCGGCAACCTGCGCTCGGTGCTGCGCGCGCTGGTCGCGACCGGCACCGGCGAAGAGGTGCGGCTGGTTGATGGGCCCGAGGGCGTGCGCGACGCGACGCGCGTGGTGGTGCCGGGGCAGGGCGCGTTCGGCGAGGCGGCAGCGGCGCTGCGGCCCGACTCGCCGCTCGGCGCGTCGATCGTCGACGCCATCCGCGCGGGCAAGCCGTATCTCGGCATCTGCCTCGGCATGCAGGTGCTGTTTCATTCGAGCGAGGAGTCGCCCGGCCACCCGGGCTTCGGCATCTTCGCCGGGCGGGTGCGCAAGCTGCCGGCTAAGATGCGCGACGCCGATGGGCGACGCCTCAAGATCCCGAACATCGGCTGGACCCCGATCGCGCTGCGCGGCACCCACCCGGTGCTCGACGTGCCGTCGGGAGACGCGTGGTTCTACTTCGTGCACAGCTACCACGCGGTGCCCGACGACGAGCGGCTGATCGCGGCGGTGTGCGCGTACGGCGAGGTGCCGCTCACCGCGGCGGTGGCGCGCGACAACGTGGTGGGCGTGCAGTTCCACCCCGAGAAGAGCCAGGGCGCGGGGCTCGAGCTCTTGCGCGGGTTCGTGAAGTGGCGAGCGTAGGATGTTAGTCATTCCGGCGATCGATCTGCTCGGGGGCAAGGTGGTGCGCCTGGTCGAGGGGCGGCGCGATCGGGCGACGGTGTATTCGGATCGGCCAGGGGAGGTGGCGCAGCGCTTCGTCGACGCGGGCGCGACGCGGCTGCACGTGGTCGATCTGGACGGCGCGTTCGCCGGCCATCCGGGCAATCGCCGCGCGGTCTCCGAGATCGTCGCCTGCGGCGTGCCGGTGCAGCTCGGCGGCGGCGTGCGCGATCTCGCTACCTGCGAGCGGCTGGTCAACGAGGGTGTGCGCCTCCTGGTGCTGGGCACCGCGGCGGTGAAGGATCCGCCACTGGTCGAGGAGCTGTGCGCGCTGTTCCCCGGGCGCGTGGTGGTGGCGGTCGATGCGCGCGACGGCAAGGTGGCGGTCGAAGGGTGGGCGGAGGCGACCAGCGTCGACGCGTTCGAGCTGGCGGCGCAGTCGGTCGAGCGCGGCGCGGCGGCGATCTTGTACACCGACATCTCGCGCGACGGCACCGGCGTGGGGCCGAACGTCGAGGCCTCGGCGCGGCTGGCGCGCACGCTGCACCCGACGCCGGTGATCGCCTCGGGCGGGATCGGTGCGCTCGCCCACCTGCGCGCGCTCGCGCTCGCCGGCGTGCCGCAGACGGTGGTGGGGCGCGCGCTGTACGAAGAGGCGTTCACGCTGGCCGAGGCGTTCGTCGCCGCGGGCGCGCAGTCATGATGGCGCGGCGGATCATCCCGTGTCTCGACGTCAAGGACGGGCGCGTGGTCAAGGGCGTGAAGTTCGTCGCGCTCAGGGACGCGGGCGATCCGGTCGAGGCGGCCTCGGCCTACGACGCGGCGGGCGCCGACGAGCTGTGTTTCCTCGACATCACCGCGTCGCACGAGGGACGCGAGACCATCTACGACGTGGTGGCGCGCACCTCCGAGCAGGTGTTCATGCCGCTCACCGTTGGTGGCGGCGTGCGCAAGGTGGAGGATGTGCGCCGGCTCTTGATGGCGGGCGCCGACAAGGTCGCGATCAACACCGCGGCGGTCGAGCATCCCGAGCTGATCACCGCGGCGGCCGAACGCTTCGGCGCGCAGGCGATCGTGATCGCCATCGACGCGCGCGCGCGACCGCCGGGCAACGGGCTCAACGGCTGGGAGGTGTTCGTCCACGGTGGGCGCACCGCGACCGGGCTGGACGCGATCGCCTGGGCCGCGCGCGTCGCCGAGCTGGGCGCGGGCGAGCTGTTGGTCACCAGCATGGATCGCGACGGCACGCGGGCGGGCTATGACCTCCTCTTGACGCGCACGATCTCGGATCGCGTCGGCGTGCCGGTGATCGCCTCGGGCGGCGCGGGATCGCTCGAGCACCTGCGCGACGCGCTGGTCGACGGCGCCGCCGACGCGGTGCTGGCCGCCTCGATCTTCCACTTCGGCGAATTCACGATCTCGGAAGCGAAGCACTACCTGACCGCCCACAACGTCCCGATCCGGCCGACTGGCGGCGCGCGATGAGCGCGTCCAGCGCGAGTGATGACCGCAAGCTGACGCCCGCGATCGTGCAGGACGCGCTCTCCGGCCGCGTGCTCATGCTCGCCTACATGGACGACGAGGCGCTGCAAAAGACGCGCGAGACCGGGCAGGTGCACTTCTGGTCCCGCTCGCGCGCGCGCTTGTGGAAGAAGGGCGAGACCTCCGGCAACACGCTCGAGCTGGTCGAGCTCAAGGCCGACTGCGACGCCGACACCTGGCTGGTGCGCGTGCGGCCGACCGGCCCGACCTGCCACACCGGCTCGCTCACCTGCTTCGGCACCGACGGCAACGAGCCGCCGCCGAGCGAGCTCGAGGCGCTCTCTCGCACGATCCTCGAGCGCCTGGCCAGCGCGCCGGGAACGCGTTCGTACGTGCGCTCGCTGCTCGATCACGCGTCGCCGACGCGCGTGTCGGAGAAGATCGTCGAGGAGGCGGGCGAGCTGTCGATCGAGCTCGCGCGCAGCACGCCCGACCGGGAGCGCATCGTCGCCGAGGCGGCCGATCTGCTGTTTCACACGCTGATCGGCCTGGCGGTGCACGGTGTCACGCTCGAGGAGGTGGAGCGCGAGCTGGCGCGCCGCGCGGGCACCTCGGGCCTCGACGAAAAGGCCGGTCGCCCCACGCCGTCGAAATGATGGACGTCGGGCAGATCCTCGGGCCGGGCGGGCTGCTCGCGCGCGCGATCCCGGCGTACGAGCCCCGCCCGTCGCAGGTCGACATGGCCGAGCGCGTGATGGACGCGCTGCGGACGCGCCGACCGCTGCTGGTCGAGGCGGGCACCGGCACCGGCAAGACGCTCGCCTACCTGGTGCCGGCGATCTTGAGCGGGCTCAAGGTGGTGATCTCGACCGGCACCAAGAACCTGCAGGAACAGATCTATCGCAAGGACATCCCGCTCCTGCAAGCGGAGCTGCCGCAGGTGTTCACCGCGGCGTGCATGAAGGGCATCTCCAACTATCTGTGCCGCCGCCGGTTCAAGGATCACGACCTGCGCTCGGCGACGCGCGGCACGATCGACTCCACGCTCGACGCGATCCGCAGCTGGTCGCGCGAGACCGAGTCGGGCGATCGCGCGGAGCTGCCGCAGCTCGCCGACGACTCGCCATTGTGGCGCGAGGTGTCGGCGACCGCCGAGACGCGGCTCGGCACGCGCTGCCCGCACTACGAGGAGTGCTTCGTGACCCAGGCGCGCCGGCGCGCGCAGTCGGCGGATCTGGTGATCGTCAACCATCACCTGTTCTTCGCCGATCTGGCGCTGCGCTCGGCGTGGCCGCAGGCGCAGCTGTTGCCCGCGTACGAGGCGGTGATCTTCGACGAGGCGCACCAGCTCGAGGACGTGGCCACCGATTATTTCGGCGTGGGCGTGTCGACCTTGCGCGTGCAGGCGCTGGTGCGCGACGTCGCGCGCGCGGTGGCGGGAAATCACGCGCCCGATCGCGTTTCGGCTCTCGCGGCGCACGTGGAGAAGCGCTCGGCGGTGATGTTCGACGCCTTGCGGCGCACGCTCGACGTGCGGCAGGAGCGCTGCGTGGTGAGCGCCGACACCTGGAAGGGCGACGCGGAGCAGGGCGCGCACGCGCTCGATACCGCGCTCGAGGCGCTCGAGAACGCGCTCGGCGCGGCCAGTGGTCGCCAGCTCGCCGACGGCGGCGAAGAGGCGGAGGCGCTCGGCCGCCGCGCCAGCGCGATCCGCGCCGATCTGGCGCTGCTCGTCGAGGGCGCGCAGAAGTTCGATCGCAAGCACGTGTTCTGGGCGGAGCTGCGCGGGCGCACGGTGCTCTTGCACGCCTCGCCGATCGACGTCGCGGACATCCTGCGCGAGAAGCTGCTCGGGCAGGTCGACGCCGCGATCTTCACCTCGGCGACGCTCACCGCGGGCGGCAGCTTCGAGTTCATCCGCGCGCGGCTCGGGCTCGAGTCGGCGATGGAGGCGCGCCTGGCGTCGCCGTTCGATTTCCAGCGGCAGGCGATCTTGTACCTGCCCAAAGATCTGCCGGAGCCGGGCGAAGAGGCGTTCGCCGAGGCCGCCGCCGAGCGCATGCGCGAGTTGGTCGAGATCACCCGCGGGCGCGCGTTCCTGCTGTTCACCTCGCACCGCCAGCTGCAGAAGGTCTACAAGCTGCTCGCGCACCAGCTCGAGCAGCCGGTGCTGGTGCAGGGCGAAAAGCCGAAGCACCTGCTGGTCGAGGAGTTCAAGCGCAACGTCGGCTCGGTGCTGTTCGCGACCGCCAGCTTCTGGGAGGGCGTGGACGTAGCCGGCGAGGCGCTCTCGCTGGTGGTGATCGACAAGCTGCCCTTTTCGCCACCCGACGATCCGCTGGTCTCGGCGCGCTGCCGCCGGCTCGAGGAAGAAGGGCGCGATCCGTTCGGCGTCTACCAGGTGCCGCGCGCGGCGCTGGCGCTGGCGCAGGGCTTCGGGCGGCTGATCCGCCATCGCGAAGATCGCGGGATCGTGGCGCTGCTCGACCGGCGCGCGTCGACCAAGGGCTACGGGCGCAAGGTGCTGGCCAGCCTGCCGGCCGACTGCCCGCGCACGCCCAGCCTCGAGGCGGTGCGCACGTTCTGGAAGAACCGGTGACCTGGTGACCCGGTGACGATGATCGTGGCGGCGCTGGCGATCGGATTTCTGCTCGGCTCGATCCCCTTCGGCGTGCTGTTCGCGCGCCTGCGCGGGGTCGATCTGCGCGCGGTCGGCTCGGGAAACATCGGCGCCACCAACGCCGCGCGCGCGCTCGGAAAGCCGATCGGCGTGCTGGTGCTCCTGTGCGACGCCGCCAAGGCTGCGCTGCCGCTCCTCGCCGCGCGCCACTGGCTGGCCGCCGATCCGCGCTGCGACTGGCTGCTCGCGGCGGGCGGCTTCGGCGCGGTGCTCGGGCACATGTTCTCTCCGTGGCTGCGCTTTCGCGGCGGCAAGGGCGTGGCGACCGGGCTCGGCGTGTTTCTCGTGCTGTCGCCGATCTGCGCGCTGATCGCCGCGATCGTCTGGCTCGCGCTCTACGCGCTCACGCGCACGTCCTCGCTCGGCTCCCTGCTCGCGGTCACGTCGCTACCCGTGGCGATCGCGCTGCGCCACGAGTCGCAAGCGTTCCTCGCGCTCGCGCTCGCGCTGTTTCCGATCATCGTCTGGAAGCACCGCGACAACATCCGCCGGCTCCTCAAGCGCCAGGAAACCAAGGTCTGAGGGCTACTTCACGAACATCACCAGATCGGCCCAGTCGAGCGGGAGGGTGACGGTCACGCGATCGCCGTCGACGAGCGGGGTGAGCTTGCCGGCGCGCGCGGCGACCACTTCGCGGAACGGCCCGTGCGCGTGCAGGGTGAGCGTGAGCGAGGGGAGCGGGTGGCCGCTGTAGTTGGCGATCGGGATCGCGGTGCCGAGCGGGGAGTCGAGGATGCCGAGGTCGAGCGGTGGCGGCGCGCCGGCAGGATCGAGCGCGAGCTCGCGGCCGCCGTCCGTCGACGCGCGCGCTTCGAGAGTGACGCCGGCGGCGGCGAGGCGCGCCAGCACCAGCCGCGCGGCGTCGCGGTTCACGTCGGTAGGTAGAAAGTGGTTGAAGTTGTCGTCGGAGGCGCCGCGATCGAACGGGCGCCGCGGGATGGCCTGCTGCAAATAGGCGGTGCCGGGGAAGAAGCCGAAGAGGGTCGCCGTGCCCTTCTTGAACGTGTGTTGCAGCACGGCCGGCTTGCCGCCGTCGAAGCGCGCCAGCACCTGCGCGTCGCGCGCGGACTCGAGCGTGGCGAGCGCGGCGAGCGCCGGGATGCGCACCGCCCGCCCGTCGAGCTCGCGGATCTCGGCGAGCGGCTCGAGCCACGCCAGGCCCTCCTTGACCCAGCAATTCTTTTCGGTCAGCGTCAGCGGCGCTGCGCCCACGCCGTAGACCTCCTTCAGCGACGGCAGCGGCGCGTCGAGCTCGTCGCGCAGCTCGCCGGCGGCGATCCCGATCAGGGCGCCGCCCTGCGCCACCCAATCGCGCAACCCCGCCGCGGCGCGCCGCTCCAGGTGATCGCCCACCGAGATCACCACTGCGTAGCCGGCCATCACCTTCGGGTCGGCGAGATCGCTCTCGTCGACGAAATCGATCGCCACCTGCGCGTGGCGCAGCGCGTACCACAGGTTCTTGCGCTCGAAGTTGAAGATGCTCTGGCCGCGCGCGATCTCCCAGACGTCGTTGGCCTCGCTCACCACCATCGCCACCTGCGCGCGCCGCACCCGCCCGCTCGCGATCATCCGATCGGCCAGCCCGACGTCGCGCACCACGTCGTGGATCGCGCGCCAGGTCGGGTACGCCTCCCACGCCACCCAGTTCTCGGTGTAGTCGTAGATCGGCACCGCGCCGTAGAAGTCGAGCACGCGGTTGCCGTGCGCCAGCGACGAGTACACGCTCAGCGTGAAGTCGCGCGCGGTCTGGCCCGGCCAGTGCGGCATGTTGTACAGGTGGATCAGCTGATCGCCGGGACGCGCCGCCGCGCGCATCACGTCGACCAGGTAGCCCGTGGTCATCATGCTGGTCTCCGGCACCTGGAACACCCAGTCCTCCGACCAGGGCATGGTCATCCCGTGGCGGCGGAACGGGCGCACCCACTTGCCGGCGGTGGGAAAGTATTGAGGGTGCGGCGAGAAGTTGGCGCCCACGTGCACGCCTGGGCCGATCACCTCTTCGGCGACCCGGGTGAGCTGCGCGAGCGCGTCGATGCCGCGATCGAGATCGGCGCGGTACGCGGGCCAGTAGCGCGCTGCGGCGGCCGGATCGTTTGGCGGCGGGATCGGGACGCCGGCGCCGATCCCGATCTCGTCGCCCAGACTCACCTGCGTGACCCCGTCGAGCGCGCCCTTGGCCCGCAGCTCCTCGAGATGCGTGCGCAGCTTGTCCGGCTGAAGGCCGCGCACGTCCAGCAGGACGTTTTGCGTAGGGTCGCGCCCGAGCAGGCGTGCGGCCTCGTCGCGCGCCCGTTTCATCGCGGGATGGTTGGTGGCGAGCATCACGCTGAGCACCGGCACCTCGCGCGGCGGCTGCGTGATGGGCGACAGGCTTCGCAAGAAGACCGCCAGCACCTCGTGCCATTCCTCGACGGTGCGCACGATCGGATTCGGTCCGCGCAGATCGTGCGGAATCTCGATCAAGAGGCGGCTCGACTCCGCGTTGCGATACTCGATCTTGCGCAACAGCCGCTTGCCGAGCGGATCGCGCGCCAGCTCCACCACCAGATCGCTGCCCCTGGGCGGCGACGCGCCCTGGTAGCGGCTGGTGAGCGCGAGCTCTTGCATGTTGGTGGTGTCGAGCGCCTGCCCGATCGCGATCCACTCGCTCGACGCGCCGGGCGCAAGCCACTCGATCTTGGTCTTGGGCAGCGGGTCGCGCGGCTGCCAGTACGGATTGTGCGCGAGGAGTAGCAGGTCGACGCCGAGCGGCGCGGTCGCGCGCGCCGGATTGCCGACGCGCAGCCAACACTCGCCGCGCTGGCTGAGCACGCGATCGATCGAGTGGTAGGTGTTCTTCTCGGGATGCACGAGACCGAAGGTCGCGTCGTCGGTCAGGAGCAGCGCGTCGAGGTTGCGACGGGCCGCGCCGCCGCGAGACATGGCCGCCTCGGGCTGCGGCCCGGCGATCAGCGTGATCTTCGCGGGACCTGCCTCGAGCGCCACCAGCTGGTCCGACGGCTCCCAGACGAGGTTGTCGCCCGAGCCCCAGGGAAACTCGGCCATCGGCACCAGTCCCTTGCCCATCGGCCACACCTTCGGGTTCGAGGTCGCGCCGTACTTGCGCTCGAGCACCACCTTGCCGCGCTGCTCGATGCGTATGGTGTGCTCGACGGACCAGCGGCTCGGGTTCTCGTAGCGCGACCACACCCGATAGCTTCCCGCCGCGGGAATGTCGGCGGTGCGGGCGGCCTCGGCGACCGGACCCTGCGCCGGCGCGCCGAGCAGGCGCTGCCGCGAGATGAAGGTGTTGGCCAGCGTCGCCGCGTAGTAGTTCTCGCCCAGATTCAGGACGCGCCACGGGCCCTTGACCACCACGAACTCCTCGGCCTCGAGCACCAGCTCGTGCGCACCGGCGCGCCCGCCCGCCAGGAGCGCGAGCACCGCCAGGAGGCGCAGCACGCTACAGCGCGTCGCCGGTGGAGGCGACCGCGTGGCCCTTGTTGAGCGTCGCCGCGAGCAGCGCCTTGAGCGGCCGTCCAGCCGAGGGATGGATCAGGTCCGGGTCGATGTCGAGCAGCGGCGCGAGCGCGAAGGCGCGTTCGTGCAGGCGCGGGTGCGGGATCTCGAGCTCGGGCGTGCGCAGGAGGAGCTCGCCGCGGACACCGAGCAGGAGGATGTCGACGTCGAGGGTGCGCGGTCCCCAGCGCACGGTCTCGTTCTCGCGGATGCGCCCGAAGTCGATCTCGACCTGCTGGCACGCCTTGAGCAGCGTGATCGCATCGAGGTCGCTCTCGATCGAGATCGCCGCGTTGAGGAACGAGGGCTGCGGCGGGCCTCCGACGGCGGAGGCGGCGAACACGCGCGATCGGCCCATCACGGCTCCGTGCACGCTCAACCCCGCGGCTGCGCTGCGGAGCGTGGCCAACCGATCTCCGAGGTTCGAACCGAGGCCGATCCAATACCTCACGGTTTCACGTTAGCATTCGCCGCCAGCGCGCGCGAGTGAAACTGTGTAGGATGCGCGCGGTTCCATGCTGCGCGTTCTCCTCGCGACGCTGCTCACCGGATCCGCGACGGCGGTGGGCGCGCTCCCGTTCCTGTTCGCGCGCGACGTCTCGCGGCGGGTCTACGACACGCTGCTCGGCTTCGGCGCCGGGCTGATGCTCGCCGCCGCCACGCTCGGGCTGTTGCCCGCCGCGCTGCACGGTGTGCGTTCTTCATCTGGCTCCGGTGCGGGCGGGCTCGACGTGGCGCGCCTCGCGCTGGTGCTCGGCGGCTTGCTCGCCGGGGTGGGCCTGTTGTTCCTGATGGACCGGCTGATCCCGCACCTGCACGCGGGCGGTCATCACGGCCACCAGGAAGGCGGGTCGCACGCCCACAACGACCACCAGGAGTGTCACCACCAGACGGTCGACGAGAAGGCGCGTCACCAGGGGATCCTGGTGCTGGGCGCGATGTCGCTCCACCGGCTTCCGGAGGGCTTCGCGATCGGCGCGGGCTTCGCGTCGGGGAGCCTGCGACCGCTCGGGATCATGCTGGCGATCGCCGTCGGAGTGCAGAACGCCGTCGAGGGTGCGGTGATGGCCGCGCCACTTCGACGAGGAGGGCTTGCGCGCGGACGGCTGGTCGCGCTGGTGGCGGCGACCGGGCTGGCGGCGATGGCCGGCTTCTATCTGTCCGCGGGCATCGCCGGCGCGCTGCCGGTGGCGCTGGCGCTCGCGGCCGGCGCGCTCTTGTACCTGACCTGCAACGAGATCATCCCCGAGTCACACAGCCACGCCAACGAGCGCAGCGCCACCTTCGGCCTGGTGGTCGGCTTCGTCTTCATCATCGTGTTGCAGGCGCTTACGGGGACGGACTGAAATCGGGCAGCACCGGTGCGTCGCGCAGCCGCGGCGCGTCGGCGTCCTTCGGCGAGAGCAGCGGCGCGGCGGTCGGCCAGGCGATGCCCAGGTCGGGATCGTTCCACAGGATGCTGCGCTCGGCCTTGGGATCGTAGCGCTCGGTGCACTTGTACAAAAAGTCGGCGGTCTCCGAGAGCACGCAGAAGCCATGCGCGAAGCCGGGCGGCAGCCACAGCTGCTGGTGGTTGTCGCCGCTCAGCTCGGTGGCGAACCAACGGCCGAAGCGCGGCGAGCCGCGGCGCACGTCGACCACCACGTCGTAGACCGCGCCGGAGAGCACCTGCACCAACTTGCCCTGCGCGTGCGGCTCCTGAAAGTGCAGCCCGCGCAGCGTGCCGCGCACCGAGTGCGAGAAATTGTCCTGCACGAAGCGCGCGGAGATCCCGATCGCCTGGTAGCGCTCGTCGTGGTGGATCTCCGAGAACCACCCCCGGTGATCGCTGAACGCGCGCGTCTGCACGAGCAGCACCTCGGGCAGGCTGGTCGGCTCGACGTTCATTTGTTGTCCGCCAGCGCGAGCAGGTAGCGCCCGTATTCGTTCTTGCGCATCGGCTCGGCGAGCGCGGCGAGCTGCCGCTGGTCGATGTAGCCCATGCGAAACGCGATCTCCTCCGGGCACGCCACCTTCAGGCCCTGCCGCTGCTCGATGATCTCGATGAAGGTCGACGCCTGCTGCAGCGACTGGTGCGTGCCGGTGTCGAGCCACGCGTAGCCGCGCCCGAGCAGCTCGACGCTCAGCCGGCCGCGCCGCAGGTACTCGGCGTTGACGTCGGTGATCTCCAGCTCGCCGCGCGTCGACGGTTTGAGATCGCGCGCGATCTGCAGCACCTCGTTGTCGTAGAAGTACAAGCCGGTGACCGCGTAGCTCGACTTGGGCGCGGTCGGCTTCTCCTCGATGCTGAGCGCGCGATTCTGCGCGTCGAGCTCGACCACGCCGTAGCGCTCGGGATCGCGCACGTAGTAGCCGAACACCGTGGCGCCGCTCGGCTGCACGGCCGCGCGCTGCACCTGCTCGCTCAAGCCGTGCCCGTAAAAGATGTTGTCGCCCAGCACCAGCGCGCTCGGATCCTTGCCGACGAACTCTCGCCCGATGACGAACGCCTGCGCCAGGCCGTCGGGGCGCGGCTGCTCGGCGTACTGAAAGCTCATGCCCCACGCGCGCCCGTCGCCGAGCAGCTCCTCGAAGCGCGGCAGATCGACGGGCGTCGAGATGATCAGCACTTCGCGGATGCCGGCCAGCATCAGGGTCGAGAGCGGGTAGTAGATCATCGGCTTGTCGTAGACCGGCAGCAGCTGCTTGGAGACCACGCGCGTCAGCGGATAGAGGCGTGTCCCCGACCCGCCGGCCAGCACGATGCCTTTTCGATTCATGCTCATTTGTACCTACACACCTCGATCACGCGCGCGTCGTTGAGCAGCGGTTGGTCGTCGGCCGGTTGCCGGTGCACCGTCAGCATCTGCTGTTTCAGGCGCGATTCGAGATACACCGCCAGCAGCACGTTGCACAGCAACACCGCGCGCTTCTGATCGGGCTCCACGACCGTGACCTCGAGCTGGGCGAGCGCGCCGCGCTGCCCGACCCGCATCATCGAGTGCAACTTCTGGATCGCCGCTGCCTCCGAGCCGCCCCAGGCCGCATCGGTCGTCAGCTGGAGGTGGTCCAGCGCGCGCGCGGCGAGGCGATCGCTCTTCAGCACCGCGAGGGCCGCGGGCAGCTTGCCGATCGCGTCGGCGTCGAGCAGCGCGATCGCACCGGTGGCGCCGTGCTCGGCCTTCTGGCAGGCCGCGCACCCTAACGCCAGCACGCACACGACGGCGAAGCGGCTCAGATCTTCACCCGCTTGATCCGCTCCGCCGCTTCCTTCATGCGCGACTTGTCGGCGCACAACGTCAGCCGGACGTAGCCCTCGCCGCACGCGCCGAAGCCGGTGGCCGGCGTCGAGACCACGCCCGCGTCGAGCAGCTTGCCGACGAACTCCGCCGAGGTGTAGCCCTTGGGGCAGGTGACCAGCACGTAGAAGGTCGCCTTCGGGCGCAGCACCTCGAAGCCCGCCGCCTCGAGCCCGCCGCACAGCACCTCGCGGCGCTCCTTGTAGATCGCGCGCATCTCTTCGACGCACGCCTGCGACGAGCCGAGCGCCGCCACCGCCGCCGCCTGCACCGCCTCGAACGCGCCCGAGTCGGTGTTGGTCTTGACCTTGCCGAGCCCGCTGACCAGCTGCTCGTTGCCGACCGCGAAGCCGATGCGCCAGCCGGTCATGTTGTAGGTCTTCGACAGCGACTGGAACTCGATGCCCACTTCCTTGGCGCCCGGCACCTCGAGGAACGACGCCGGCGGCTCGCCTTCGAAGAACACCTCCGAGTAGGCCACGTCGCTGGCGACGATGATGTTGTGCCGGGTGGCGAACTCGACCACCGATTCGTAGAAGCCGCGCGTGGCGAGCGCCGCGGTGGGATTGTTGGGATAGTTGATCCACATCAGCTTGGCGCGCCTGGCGACCTCGTCGGGGATCGCCTTCAGATCGGGCAGAAAGCCGTTGCCGCGCCTGAGCGGCATGGTGTGCACCTCGCCGCCGACGAAGCGCGTCCAGGTCGCGTACACCGGATAGCCGGGGTCGGGCACCAGCACCAGATCGCCCGGGTTGACGAACGCGACCGGGAAGTGCGCGATCCCTTCCTTCGATCCGATCAGCGCGCAGCACTCCTTGTTGGCGTCGAGCCCGCGCACGCCGAAGCGATCCGCGTACCACTTGACCGCCGCCTCGCGAAACGCCTGCATGCCCTCGTACGAGGGATAGCGATGATACTTGGCCTCGGCCGCGGCGGCCTGCATGGCCGCGACGATGTGCGGCGGCGTCGGCAGATCGGGATCGCCGATGCCGAGATCGATCAGATCCTTGCCCTGCTTGCGCAGCTCCACCTTCTTCTTGTCGATGTCCGCGAACAGATACGGCGGGAGCTCCTTGATGCGCGCAGCCAGCTCGAACTTCATTCCGCTTCCTCCACGACCGGGTTCTTCAGCGTGCCGATCTGCTCGATCTCGATCTCGACGGTGTCGCCGGGCGCGATCGGGCCGACGCCCGACGGGGTGCCGGTCGAGATCAGATCGCCCGGCTCGAGCGTCATCACGCGCGAGGCGACCTCGATCACCTTGGCGATCGAGAAGATCAGATCGCTCGTTCGCGAGTCCTGCTTGACCACTCCGTTGAGGCGCGTGACCAGGCGCAGATCGCCCGCGTCGAGGCCGCCGCCGCTGACGATCCACGGGCCGACCGGGCAGAAGGTGTCGAAGCCCTTGGCGCGGGTGAACTGGCCGTCCTTCTTCTGCAGATCGCGCACGGTCACGTCGTTGACGATGGTGTAGCCGAACACGTAGTCGAGCGCCTCGGACTCCCGCACGCGGCGCGCGCGCCGGCCGATCACCACGCCGAGCTCGCCCTCGTAGTCGGTGCGCTGGTAGCCGCGCGGCCGCACGATCGGCGCCAGCGCCGGCAAGAGCGCGGTGGGCGGCTTGAAGAACAGCAGCGGCTCGTCGGGGAGCGGCTTCTTCATCTCCAGCGCGTGGGCGCGGTAATTTGTTCCAACTCCTAGAATTTTCGACGGCACGCAGGGGACGCCGAGCAGCCGCGCGTCGAACGGCACGCTCTTGCCGTCGGCGGCCGCGCCGGCGATCGGATCGCCCGCATACAACGCCACGCGATCCCCGTCGATGCGGCCAAAGCGGACCGCGCCCTCGACGGTCATCCGCACGAAACGAGCCGGTTTTCCGGGGCTGCCCATCGCGGGCGCTTATACCACAGCCTCGGCGGGTGGCGAGCGTTTCCCGTCGGTGCTACACTGCTGCGTTGCGATGGCTCTACCTGGCGCGCTGAATGTGATCGGGGGGAACGACCGCGGCAAGCGGTTCGACCTCAAGCTGCAGGAGACGCGCATCGGTCGCGGCGCGGATCAGGACATCGTGCTGTCCGATATCGCGGTCTCGCGGCGCCATGTGACGATCCACATGGAGGGCCAGCGCTTCCGGATCAAGGACCTGGGCTCGGGCAACGGCACGCTGGTCAACGGCCAGCGCATGGACAGCCACGTGCTGGTCGACGGCGATCACATCGAGATCGGCCAGACGGTGATGCGCTTCGAGCACGCGTCGTCGCGCGCCGCCGAGGCTGCGCCGCCCGGCTTCGCGCCGTCGCCCGCCTACGTGCCGCCGCAGCCGGTGCGCGCCATGCCGCCGGCGCCGTCGGCGCAGCTTCCGTCGGGCGCTCCTTCTTATGAGCCGATGCCGTCGGAGACGCCGTCGGACGCGATCAGCTCGCCGTCCCCATCGCTGTCGATGCGCACCGCCACGCCGTTCAACACCGGGCAGCGCTCCGGACCGCTGGTCAACCCGATCGATACGCCGCTCAAGCGCGCGCTGGTGTTCGGCGGCATGGGCCTGTTGTCGATCATCGGCCTGATCATCATCTTGAGCCGCACCGTGCTGGCCAGGCCGCCGGTGGTGGCGAGCGAAGCGGAGGAGCTCTACAAGCAGGGCCTGCGCTTGTTCTCGGCGGGCGACTACGAAGGCGCCAAGATCAGCTTCGCCGAGACCATCACGCAGGTGCCCGATTCGCCCGACGCCAAGCGCTACGCGCGGCTGTGCGACACCGAGATCCATGCGCGCGGCGCGTTCAAGAACGCCGAGCGATCGGTCGGCGCACACCGCTACCTCGAGGCCATCAAGTCGCTCGACCAGGTGGATTCGTCGAGCCTGTTGCACGATCAGGCCGCCCAGCTGCGCCGTGACAACGCTGCGCGCGCGTCGGCCGAGGCGGTCGACGAGGCGCGGCGGATGGCGTCGGAAGATCCGGAGACCGCGCGTGGGCGGCTCGGCCAGGCGATCGAGCTCGATCCGTCGAACGAAGACGCACGCGCGATGGTCGCCAAGCTGAAGTCCGGCGCGCCGCTGGTCGCGAGCAAGGAGCCGGCGCCGGCCCCCGTCGACAAGGAGCCGCCGGTCGTCGACAAGCCGCCCAAGCCCGAGCGTCCGAAGAAGGGTCGCGAGCACGCCGATCGAGATCCCGAGCTGGCGACCGTCAAGCTGCCGCCGCAGCCGGTGAAGAAAGATGCCACGCCGGTGCCGGCGGGTGGCGGCGCGGTGGGCGGCAGCGCGATGGCGCTCTACAAGGCGAAGGACTTTGCGGCGGCCGAGAAGGCGATGCGCCAGGAATCGGTGAGCCAGCCGCAGAAGCAGTTCCAGAAGACCATCGAGACCGCCAACCAGATCCGCCAGCTCAAGCAGGTGGTCGACCGCGCCTCGGGCGAAGAGGGGACCAAGCCCGACCTGGCGATCAAGGATTACGAGGAGGCGCTCGCGCTCGACGCCAAGCTCGGACACGGGATGCACGCGGCGTTCTTCAAGGGCAAGGTCGGCAAGCTGCAGCAGAGCTTCGGGCTGCAGGCGTTCGGGCAGGGAAAGTTCGACGTCGCGTTCGCCGCGGCCAAGGAGGCGGCGCGCTCCGGTGCCGGCGACGGCGGCCTCATGAAGCAGCTCGAGAACAAAGCCGCCGACCTGGTCCAGAAGGGCCAGGCGGTGCAGAAGTCGAACGTCGTGCAAGCCAAGCAGTACTGGCGCACGGTGATCAAGATGGTCCCCAACACCTCCGCCAACTACGCCAAAGCCTACCAACTCCTCAACAACGCCGGCGGCCCCCACCGCGACGAGGACGAAGACTAAGCGCCGGGTTTGGCGGCGGCGGCGAGGATTTCGCGGATCGAGATGGTGCCGACGAAGCGGTTGCCTTCGCGCGGCGAGAGGACCGGGAGGTGGCCGGTGCCGCTGGCGAGCGCGCGGCGGGTGACGTCCCACAGCGACGCGTCGACCGAGACCGCCGGGGTGGCGTGCAGCAGATCGGCGGCGACGATCAGGCGCAGCTCGGGCTGCTCGGCGAGCACCTGGCGAACGGCCTCGAGCGAGATCGCGCCGCGCAAGCCGCCGGCGGCGTCGATCGCGTAGAGCTCGTCGCCGTCGCCGAGCTGGGCCAGCTTCAGCAGCACGGTCTCGAGGCTGGCGTCGAGCGGCACGCGCGGCGCATCGTCACGCACCAGCGATCGCACACCCTCGCGCTGCATCCACGCCGGGCGCGCGATGCGCGGCAGCTCGACCCCGCGGCGCTTGAGCGGCGCGGTGTAGATCGACTCCGGCGTGATCGAGCGGCTCACCGCGGTGGCGACGACCGAGGCGGCGAGCAGCGGCAAGATCAGATCGTAGCTGCCGGTCAGCTCGAACAGCAGCAGCGCCGCGGCCAGCGTGGCGTGGGTCGAGCCGGCCAGGATCGCGCCCATCCCCACCAGCACGTAGCCGCCGGTCGAGCCGACCACGTTGGGGAACAGGTGGTGCGCGGCCACGCCGAACGCGCCGCCCGCCAGGCCGCCTATATATAATGATGGCGTGAACAGCGCGCCGGGGACGCCCGCCGACGCGCACAGGGTCGAGCACAACAGCTTGAGCAGCGGCAGGATCAGCAGGAGCTGCAGCGCCAGCCCGCCGGCGAGCGCCTGGTTGACCGTGAAGTAGCCGTTGCCGAAGACCTCAGGGTAGAAGATGCCCACCGCGCCCACCAGCACCAGCGCGGGGATGGGCAGAAAGCGCTTGAGCCTGCGCGGTAGCGCGGCGACCCATTTGGTCGAGACCTCGACGGTGGTGACCAGCACCGCGGACAGTCCGCCGATGATCACGCCGAGCACCAGGTAGAGCAACAGCTCCGAGGCGTGCTCGAGCCGATAGTGCGGGATCACGTAGCTCGGGTGGTCGAACAGGAGCGCGCGCGAGATCAGCGTCGCGGTCACCGAGGCGAAGATCAGCGGGCCGTACAGATCGAGCGCCAGGCCGCCGAGGAACACCTCGAGGGCGAACAGCGCGCCGCCGATCGGCGTGTTGTAGGCCGCCGCGATGCCGGCCGACGCGCCGCACGCGACCAGCAGCTTGAGCTGATCACCCTCGATGCCGAAGCGCCGGCCGAGCCACGAGCCGGTGGCGGCGCCGAAGTAGACCAGCGCGCCCTCACGGCCGAGCGACGCCCCCAACCCGACCACCGTCAGGCACAACAGGCCGTGCGCGATCGCCGAGCGCAGCCGCACCTTTCCCTGCCGCACCCAGATCGCTTCGATCAGGTGCGACGTGCCGTGGCCCTGCGGCTGCGCGTGCAACAAGAGCTCGATCGCCACCAGCACCACGCCGCCGATCGCCGGCACCGTCAGCCGCCGCAGCCACGACGCCGCGCGCGCGCCGCGCAGCAGATCGTCGGGCTCGCCCCAGCCGAGCCGCTGGATGAGCTGCAGGTAGTGCACCGACCCGACGGCGGCCAGCCCGGCGATCGCCCCGGTGAGCGGCACCAACAGCCAGAAGCGTCGCGAGTGTGGCGACAGCCCGCGCAGATAGCCCGACAGCGTGTCGTGGAAGGTACGGCCGAGCCTCCCCGGCGGCGGCGGGTTCACCATTGAGATCAATGCTAGGGCGACGGGTCGCTCGTGCCATGGGGCATGCGTCTTGCTGCTCTTGCGATCGTGGAGCTGTATCTGGTCGTGGGAATTGCGGTGCTGCTCGCCGGGCTGATGCTGTGGGCCTGGCGGCTGCGGGGCCGCGCCTTGCGGGCCGAGCAAGCAGAGCGCCTGGCCGTCGAGCGGCGCGACCGGTTCCTGGCCGAGGCGGCGGCCGATCTGGACGCGCCACTGCAGGCGTTGCGGACCGGGCTCGCCGCGCTCACGCCGCGCAACGGCACGCCCGAGCGGCTGCACGCGCTGGTCCGCTCGGTCGACGAGCTGCGCACGCTGGTCGAGGAGCTGGCGCACCTGCCGCGGCGCCCCGAGCGGCTCGCGCGCGACGAGATCGATCTGGCAGAGCTGGTGCGCGAGGTGGTGGGCGCGCCGCCGTTCACCAGCGAGGGACCATCGGTGATCCTGCGCGCGGGGCCGGCGCGCGTGCTGGGCGAGCGCGCGCGGCTGCTCAATGGGCTGCGCATCTTGTTGTGGGTGGTGCGGCGCGGCGTAGACGAGCTGGTGATCACCGTGTCGGAAGACGACGCGCAGGCGCGGGTCGAGATCGACAGCCACGGCAACCGCGCGGCCGTCGACGCGCTCGAGCGCCTGCCGGCAGTCGCCTACGGCTTGCGCCCGAACACCGCGCCGCCTGGGACGACCCTTGCGTTGCGGGTTGCTTCCGAGGTTGCGCAAGCGCACGGCGGCCGGATCCGCGCCAGCGCGCGTGTGGGTCGCGGCGAACGGTTCGTGCTCGAGCTGCCGCGCGTGTCGCCTGCGTAGTGTGGGGGTGGGTGCGGGTGCGGCAGGCTTTGGAGCTACCGGATCTTTCCCCAAGCCGGATGCCGCCCGATCAGCTCCAGCGCGCGCGTAGTCAGCGTCTTGCCCGGCTCCATGTGATACCAGGTCGACGCGCCCGACGGATGCGGCAGCGGCACCACGTCGATCACGCGGCGCCCACGCTCGATCGTGTGGGTCTTGCCGATCTGCTCGGCCAGCGGCGCGGCTGGCAGGAACCGTTCGATCGCCAGGCGCCCGACCGGGATCAGCAGCTTCGGCTGGAGCAGTTCGATCTCGCGCTCGAGCCACGGCGCGCATTTTTCGATCTCCTCCTCGGACGGCACGCGATCGCCGCCCTTGGGATTCTTGCCCGGAAAGCAGCGGCACACCGCGGCCATGTACACGCGCTCGCGAAAGGTCTGCTCGTCGACGCCCAGCCGGCCGAACCACTTGAACAGGTTCTTGCCGGCGGTCCACGCGAACGGCCGGCCCAGCACCGGCTCCTTGTCGCCCGGCGCCTGGCCGATCAAGATCACTTCGGACACCACCGGCAGTCCCATCACCACCGGCTTGCCCATCTGCGGGCAGCGCGTGCACGCCGCGAGCTGCCCCATGTGCTCGCGCACCAGCGAGAGGCTCGCGCGCCGCGCCACCGCTACGCCGGCTCTTGCTGGGTCATGCAGTGCAGCGTGCCGAGGCCCCACACCAGATCGAGCGCGTGGATCCCGACCACGCGCTTGCCCGGAAACACGTCGGTGAGCAGCGCGATCGCGCGCCGATCGTTCGGGTCATTGAAGGTCGGCACCAGCACCGCGGCGTTGCCGATGTAGAAGTTGGCGTAGCTGGCCGGCAGGCGCTGCCCGTCGAGCGTGACCGGCGCGGGCATGCGCAGCGGCAGCACGCGCAGCGGATTGCCATCCTGGTCGGTCATGTGCTCGAGCCGGCGCGCGTTCTCGCGCAGTCGGTAGAAGTTGTCGTCGAGCGGATCGTCCTCCACGCACACCACCACCGTGCGCGCGTCGACGAAGCGCGCCAGATCGTCGACGTGCCCGTGCGTGTCGTCGCCGACGATCCCCTCGCCGAGCCACAGCACCTTCTTGATCCCGAGGTACGCGCCGAGCGCCTGCTCGAGCCCCTCCTTGCTCACGCCCGGGTTGCGCGCCTGCACCGGCGACAACAGGCACTCTTCGGTGGTGAGCAACGTGCCGCGCCCGTTGACGTCGATGCTGCCGCCTTCGAGCACCAGCCGGCGCGACTTGTTCTTGACCAGCGTGACCGGCTTCCACTGCCGCCGCTTGAGCTTGCGCGCCAGCAGATCGGGCACCGCGTCGTCGAGCTTGTGGTTGGGATACTTGGCCCAGCCGTTGAACTTCCAGTTGGTGATCGCCACCTCGCCGTCGCGGTCGCGCACGAACAGCGGGCAGAAGTCGCGCGTCCACGAGCGATCGGTGGGCACGCGCAAGAACTCGACGCGCGCCGCATCGACGCCCACCCGCTGCAGGATCTTGCGCGCGCTCTTTTCGTGCGGCTCGCTCTTCACCAGGATGCGCACGCGCTCGCCCGGAATCAGGTGGCGCACCACCTCGCCGTAGACCCACGGGATCGGCTCGAACTTGCCCGGCCAGTCGCTGCGCTGGTGCGGCCAGGCGATCCAGGTGGCGGCGTGCGGCTCCCACTCGGCCGGCATGCGGAAGCCCAGCCCCGCCGGATCCTCCCCCTGCGGGCGTTTCATTCGGGCCTCACTCAGGATCAATGAACCGCTTGGTGATCTGCCCGTACGCGTCGATGCGGCGGTCGCGCAGGAACGGCCAGTGGCGCCGCACCGTCTCCTGGTGCTTGCGATCGCACTCGACGACCACGATCTCCTCGTCGGTGCGCGACGCCTCTTTCAAGATCACGCCGAACGGATCGCACACGAACGAGCCGCCGAAGAACTCGATCCCGTCGCCACCGGGCGGGCCAGGCTCGTGCCCCACGCGGTTGACCGCCGCCACGTACACGCCGTTGGCGATCGCGTGCGCGCGCTGCATGGTCTGCCACGCGGACGACTGCGCCGCGCCGAACTCGGCCTTCTCCTTCGGGTGCCAGCCGATGGCGGTCGGGTAGAACAGCACGTCGGCGCCCTGCAGCGCGGTCAGTCGTGCGCCCTCGGGGTACCACTGGTCCCAGCACACCAACGTGCCGACCTTGCCGAAGCGGGTGTCGTAGGCGCGGAAGCCCAGATCGCCCGGCGCGAAGTAGAACTTTTCGAAATACAGCGGGTCGTCCGGGATGTGCATCTTGCGGTAGAGCCCGCGCAAGCTGCCGTCGGCGTCGAGGATCGCCGCGGTGTTGTGGTACACGCCGGCGGCGCGCCGCTCGAACAGCGACGCGATGATCACCACGCCCGCGTCCTTGGCGACCTTGCACAGCACCTCGGTCGAGGGGCCGGGGATCGGCTCGGCGAGATCGAAGTTGGCGTGCTCCTCGATCTGGCAGAAGTACGGCGTGCGAAACAGCTCCTGCAGGCAGACGATCTGCGCGCCCTTCTTGGCGGCCTCGCGCGTGCGCGCCACCGCCTTGTCGAGGTTCTCGCGGGCGTCGGTCGAGCAGCGCATCTGCACCAGCCCGACGGTAAACTTGTCCAACATCGTTGACGAAGCCTGCCGCCCCCGCGCCCCTCTGTCAATACTGCTATGGTCGGGCGGTGCTGCGGCTCGCCGAGCTCGCGTTCCTGGGCTTCGTCGCCCTGATGGCGGTGGACCAGCCCGCGCCGCCGGTGCCGGTGCACGCCGAGTGGGCCGATGCGCTCCTGCCGCTGGCGGCGCTCGCGCTCGGCGTGGCGTGGCTGACCCGACGCGCGCCGCGGCCGCGCCTGAGCGGCGAGCTGTGGGCGGCGATCGGTTACCTGGCGTGCGCGGCGTGGTCGGCCTATCGCAACGACTCGGGTGGGTACAAGCTGCTCGGGCTCGGCGAGCTGGTGGTGGTGATGGTGGTGGCGCGCTCGCTCGGGCGCGATGCCGCGCGGCGCGATCGGATCGTACGCGCGTGGGTGTGCGGCGCAGCGGGGGTGTGCGCCGTGGGGCTGGTGGCCGCCGGCTTGACGCTCGCCGGCGTGAGCGTCTCCCCGCTGTTCGTCGGCACGGGCGAGCTCGGCCTGGCGCTGCGTCCGGCCGGTGTGTGCGGCGTGGGAATGCTGGCGGCGGTCTCGCTGGTGCCGATCCTGGTGCTGGTGGTCGACGGGGAGCGGCTGTTCGGCGCGCGCTGGCGCCGCCTCCTATTGGCGCTCATCGGGTTGACCGTGCTGCTCACGCTGACGCGCACCCTGCTGGCGGTGGTGGCGGGCGGGCTGTTGGTGCTCGTGCTGCGTGACGGTCGCACGCGCCTGGCGAGCGCCGGGCTGGCGCTTCTGGCGCTGGCCGCGCTCGCCTCGATGCGGCTCGACGTGCACGGCGACCAGGCGGGCGTTCACTTCAGCGCGGCGCCCGGCATCCGCTGGCGCATCGTCACCTCGGCGCTCGAGCGCGCCGCCGAACATCCGCTGCAGGGACACGGTCCCAACGCGGTCGCCGCCGTGGCGGGCTGGCCGGGCGCGGCCGACGAGCTGTACGGCTGGGACGCGCACTCGACGGCGCCCGACCTCGCCGCGACGCTCGGCATCCCGGCCCTCTTGGCGTTTGCGCTGCTCCTGGCGTTCGCGCTACGCGCTGGGCTTCGTGCGCTCCGGGTCCAGGGCGATGCGCTTCAGCTCGCGCTACTGGCCGGCCTCGGCGCGACGCTCTTCGACGCGCTCACCATCGACGTCGAAGACTTCCGCCACGTGTGGCTCTTGCTCGGGCTGGTCGCCACGACCGTCCCACGCGTAGCGCCGCCGGCGTCTTGACAACTCCGGGTGAGGCAGGGAGGATGGCTGCCGTCGGTATGGACGAGCTCTCCTATAGACAGGCGACCCTCGCCGACATCGATTTCTGTACGGCAGCGATCCTCGAAGCTGAACGATCTGGATCGCCTCACACCGTCTACGAAAAGGTCTTCGACCTGGATCGGGCGGCGCTGTCGTCGACCGTCAACGCCATGCTCGGCGAAGATGTTCCCGGCAGCGAGCTGTGCTGCGAGAGCTTCACGATCGCGCTGTCCGACGGCAATCAGATCGGCTGCGTGGCGGCCTGGATCGAGAACCTGGGCAACCCGCCGAGCAACCTGATCCGCGCCACCCTGTTGTCGCACGTGCTTGGCGCAGAGCGATGGGTGAAGGCGCAGCCGCGACTGAAGCTGCTCTCCGAGATCGAGCTCAAGCGCGAGCCGGGCACCCTGCAGATCGAGGCGGTCTTCGTCGGCACGCACGCGCGCGGAAAGCGGGTCACCGCTCGCACCATCGAGCACGTGCTCGCGCGCTGTCGCGTCGATTATCCGCAGGTGCGCCAGGCGCAGATCCAGTCCGTGCTCGAGAACGAGCGCAGCACCAGAGCGTTCTCCAACGCCGGATTCGCAATAGCCCAGCGCACCCACTCGGACAACGCTGCGCTGCGGGCGCTCTTTCCAGGCAGCGGGCGGCTGCTCTGGCAACGAGCCGTGTGACCCATGCTCGATCTTCTGCAACGGAGCTGCGCCGGATTTGCCGATCGCAACGCGTTCTACATTCGCGATCGGTTCATTACCTATCGAACATTAGCCGAGACCGTGGGTGCGATTCGCAGCCGGATCGAGCGCGACTTCGCCGGCGAGCAGAACATCGGCATCCTCGCCTACGACGACCTGGAAACCTACGCGGCGATCCTGGCGGTGTGGTTCGCGGGCAAGACCATGGTGCCGCTCGGGCCGACGACGCCGGCCGCGCGCAACGCCAGCATCGTCGATCAAGCCGGCGTGGCCGTGGTGCTCTCCAGCCGCATGGTCGACCAGTTCGCGGGCCTCGCCCAGGCGACGGCGGCGGCCTTCGTCGAGACCGTGGGTCTCGAGCCAGGCCCGGCGATCCTCGCGCCGCCCGCGACGCAGCGCAGCGAAGACATCGCGTACATCCTGTTCACCTCCGGCTCTACCGGCGTGCCCAAGGGCGTGCCCATCACGCACGGCGCGCTTGCCGCGTTCCTCGACGCCTTCCGCGCGCTCGGCTACGCACTCGATGAGCGCGATCGCTTCCTGCAGATGTTCGATCTCACGTTCGATCTGTCGCTCATGTCCTACTGCGTGCCGCTCACGCTCGGCGCCTGCGCCTACACGGTGCCGGCCGATGCCATCAAGTACACCTACATCTATCGGCTGTTCGAGGAGCAGGAGCTCACCTGCGCGCTGATGGTGCCGTCGATGTTGGCGCACCTGCGTCCGTTCTTCTCCGAGATCCAACTGCCCAAGATGCGCTACTCGCTGTTCTGCGGCGAGGCGCTATACGACGACCTGGTGACCGAATGGTCGGCGTGCGTACCCAATGCGCGGGTGCAGAACGTCTACGGCCCGACCGAGGCGACCATCTTTTGCCTCACCTACGACTGCGAACGGGGGCAGCCGCACAAGGCGCTCAACGGCATCGTCAGCATCGGCGCTCCCATGCAGGGCATGGGCATCCTCATCGTCGACGAGCAGCATCGCCCCGTCGCGACCGGAGACAAGGGCGAGCTGTGCCTGACGGGCCGGCAGCTCACCCCCGGCTACTGGAACAATTCGGTCAAGAACCGCGAGGCGTTCTTCCGCCACGACGAGCGCACCTACTACCGCACCGGGGATCTGTGCCTTCAGGATTCGGCCGGCGACGTGCAGTATTGCGGGCGCATCGACCAACAGGTGAAGGTGCAGGGCTTTCGTGTCGAGCTCAGCGAGATCGAGCACCACGTGCGCGAGCTCACCGGGCTCAAGCACGTCGCCGCGGTGGCCTGCCCCGACGCAGGCGGCAACCTGACGATCTCGCTGTTCCTCGAGGGATTTCGCGACTCGGTTCCTGCGATGCTCGCGCAGCTCAAGACCCGGCTGCCGTCCTACATGATCCCCGCCCGGGTTGCCAGCCTCGACGCGTTGCCCCTCAACGTCAACGGCAAGATCGATCGGCCGGCGCTGGTGCTGAAGGCCAGGGCCACGTTCGTGAACGCCGCTGCCCGCACGGAGGCCCCATGACCATGACCGCGGAAGCCATCCTCGCCGAGATCAACCAGGTCTTTGGCCGGGTCTTTCAAAACCCGGCGATCGTGGTTACGTCCGGGACCACCGCGAACGATGTCGCCGAATGGGATTCGCTGAATCACACCGTGTTGATCTCCGCTGTCGAGCAACACTTCAAGATCAAGTTCACGCTCAAGGAAGTGATGCGGTTTCAAAACGTCGGCGACATGTGCACCCTGGTCCGCACGAAGGTGGGGGGCTAGAGCTCGTCCTTCGCGGGCAGTTCGTCGGCGATGCGGTTCAATTCTCTCGAGTACGCCGCTTTCCTGCCGCTCGCGGTGCTCGCCTACTACGCGGCGCCACAGCGGCAGCGCTGGATGGTGCTGATCGTCTCCGGCGCGGCGTTTCTGCTCTTTCTGAGCCCGGTGCACCTCGCGATCGCGCTGGCCATCACCACCGTCAACTTCTACACCGGGTTGGGGTTGGAGAAATGGGCCGACAGCCGTCGCGGCTCGCTGCTCTTGTGGTTCGCCATCCTCTTCGATGTGGGCTGCCTGGGTTGGTTCAAGTACGGAAACGCACTCTTCGGCGGCTCGAACATCCTCCTGCCGGTGGGCATTTCCTACTACGCCTTTCAATGCATCGGTTACAACCTCGAGATCCACTGGGGCCGACAGCGCGCCGCGACGCACCCGGGCCGGTTCGCCTCCAGCGTGCTGTTCTTTCCAAAGCTGCTGGCCGGCCCCATCGAACGTCCCCATCACTTCCTCGCTCAGCTCGATTCCTCCAAGCGTTTCTCGACCTCGGATCTGGCCTCGGGTCTGAAGCAGATTGGTTGGGGATTGTTCATCAAGTGCGTCCTGGCGGATCGGATCGCCCTGGTCATCGACCCGGTCCTGGACGGTCGCCAAGAATTCAACGGCCTGCTGCTGCTGGCGTGCGTGTTCTTCTATACCGTTCAGGTCTACTGCGACTTCTCCGGCTACACGGATATCGCGCTCGGCTCAGCCCGCTTGATGGGAATCGAGCTGATACCAAACTTCGACCATCCATTCGCGGCGCGGAGCGTCACCGAGTTCTGGCGGCGTTGGCACATCTCGCTCTCGTCCTGGACCAACGACTACGTCTTCAAGCCGCTCTCGATGTACATCTCGTTCAAGACCAACTGGCGTCGGGCTGGAATGGTTTTTTCCATCCTCGTCACGTTCGTCGTGCTTGGTGCGTGGCATGGCCCTCGCTGGACCTACGTCGTCTTCGGGTTGATCCACGGCTGCGCCGTTTCCGCCGAGGCGTTGACCCAGAAGGCTCGGCGAGCGGCGTTGGCGAGAATGCCGCCATGGCTCGGAAACCGTTTGAGCAACGTGGCGACGATCGTCTTCTATTCGTTTTCCTGCGTGTTCTTTCGAGCGCGTACGATCTCCGATGCACTCTATGTCCTCGGGCATTCGTTTCGCCGATATGGTTCCACTGCCGGCGTTCAATATTTCGCCGAAACAAAGCGTTACCAGGTCGCGCTGGTGCTCCTGTTGCTCGCCGCGATCGCAGTGGTGCGCCGCGTGTTGGGCAACAGCCCTGCGTTCTCGGAGCGCCTCGCGCAGCGATCGGCTTGGGTTCGTTGGCCGATCTACTATGCGGTCATCGTCGGCATCATCGTCCTGGGCGTATTCGAGGTGAACCAATTCGTGTATTCGCAGTTCTGAGGCCGGCATGAGGACGCCACCGTGGGCGCGCGGGATCCTCTTTGCCGCTCCGCTGGTGGCGGTGCTCTCGAGCCTGGAGCTCGGGCTCCGGTATGGCGCCGAGCGCCACTTTGGCGGCCAGGTCGGCAAGGTCAACCAGGTGATGCAGCATCGCATCGATCCTGAGCTGGCGATCTTTGGCGCCTCGAACGCGCTCATGGGGTTCGACGCGCCGCTAATCGAGAAGATGACCGGCCTGAAGACCTTCAATTTTGCCAAGGACGGGACCTACTTCGTTCAGTATCAAGCGCTGGTGCGGGAGTTTGCCGCCTACGCACGCAAGCCGCGCATCGTCGTTTTCGCCGAGACGTATCTGACGTTCGTGCCCACGCACGCGCTGCGCAATCCCGGGGACTATCTTCCGTATTTCTCGTCGCCGAACATCTACGAAGTATTCCGCGACATCGATTCTGAGCTGACCTGGAAGCTGAGATACATCCCGTACTATTCCTTCGTGGTCGCGGATGTGGAGTATTACAGCGCGTCCCTTCGCGGTTACCGTGAGCTCCTTGGCAAGCCGGCCATCGAGAACGAACGACAAGGCTTCTTCCCGAGAGGCGGCGGCTGGCACGAGAACGGCTCTCCGAGCCAGCTCCCTCCTCTGAACGCTGCCGGCAGTGATCGCGTGGCTGGACAGTTCGCGGAGTTGGTCTCGCGGTTCGAGCGCAAGGGAACGCCTGTGGTCGTGGTGGTGATGCCGGTCGATCGGGAATGCCGGTCCGCCGTCCCCGACTTCGACGCCAGGAAGCGGCGGCTGAGCGCGATGCTCGGCGATCGAGGGACGTTCCTGGACTACTCCGACCATCCGATGGCGAGCGACCGGGCAAACTTCTACGACTGCGGGCACCTCAACGCGCGCGGCGCAGAGCGGTTCTCCGAGGCCTTTGCAAACGACCTCACTGCGATCAAGTGAGCGCCCGGGCGAGGAGGACTACGGCAACAACGCGTGCATCGCCGACGGAGCCGCCTCGGCCACCGCCGGCAGCCACTGGGTCATCGACAGCTCGACGAAGCGCATGAGCGGCGCCCACAGCACGAACAGCCCCACAGTCGGCACGGCCATCGCCCACATGTTGATCGTGTGCAGCCGGGGGATGACCAGCAGGCTCGCGCCCTCGGCGGGCGTCTCGAAGTACATCGCCTTCAAGATGCGCGCGTAATAGAAGAGCGAGACGGCGCTGTTGAGCACGCCGATGATCGCGGCCCAGACCAACAGGTTGCCGCCCTTGGAGATCACCGCCGCGAACAGGAAGTACTTGCCGAAGAAGCCGGCGAACGGCGGCAGGCCGGTGAGCGAGAACAGGAACATGGCCATCGCCAGCGACGCGCCCGGCGCGCGCTTGCCGAGCCCGCGGTAGTCGAGCAGATCCTCCCCGAGGCCGGCGTCGCTGATCGCACAGATCACGGTGAAGGCGCCGATGTTCATGAACAGGTACGTGATGAGGTAGATGAAGATCGCGAACGTGCCGTCGTGCCCGCCGGCGCACAGGCCGAGCAGCAGGTAGCCGGCGTGCGCGATCGACGAGTAGGCGAACATGCGCTTCAGGTTGGTCTGCATGAGCGCGCTCAGGTTGCCGAGCGTCATGGTCGCGCAGGCGATCACCGCCAACAGCAGCGGCCACGGCGTGACCGTGCCCAGGCCGGTGCCGAGCTCCGACGGGATGCCGGCGGTGAAGAAGCGGATCAGCAGCGCGAAGCCGGCCGCCTTGGGACCGACCGAGAGGAACATGGTCACCGGTGTGGGCGCGCCCTGGTACACGTCGGGGCACCACATGTGGAACGGCACCGACGCGATCTTGTAGCCGAACCCGGCCAGGCACAGGATCACCGCCACCACCACCGTGCTGGTCGCCGGCGTGGCTGCGCAGGCCGCGCGCACCGCCGAGAAGCTGGTCGCACCGGCCAGGCCGTAGAGCAGCGACATGCCGTAGAGCATCACGCCCGAGGCCACGCCGCCGTAGATCACGTACTTGAGCGACGCTTCGGACGACGCGCGGTTGCGCCGCGTGAAGCCCGACAGGATGTAGCTCATGATCGAGACCATCTCGAGCGACAGGAACGCGGTGAGCAGGTCGGTCGAGGTGGCCATCAGGAACATGCCGACGGTGGTGGTGAGCGCGAGCGTGTAGAACTCGGCCGACTCCTTGTCCGTCGTATAGTCGATCGCATCCTTGGCGCGCATCGCCGCGATGCCCACCAGCGCGGTGGTGGCGATGAAGAAGATCTTGAAGAAGTCGCCCATGGGATCTTTCGCCATGAGCCCGCCGAACAGGCCGTACGCGTTGTTGCGATCCATCTTGGCGATGGTCGCGATCAGCGCCAGGCCGAGCGCGCCGAGCGTCAGTCCCGCGGAGCGCTTGAGCGACGGCTTGCCGGCGATCAGATCGGCGGCGATGATCACCAGCACCGCCACCGACAGGATGGTCTCGGGCAGGAAATATTTCAGGCTGTGAAAGTTGTCGAGCATGTTACGGCAGCCCTGCCAGCGCCCCCGCTCCTGCGTGCTGGGTCACGTGCTGCAACAGATCGTTCAGGCCCGGCCCGATCAGGTTGAGCACCGGCATCGGGTAGAAGCCGAGCACGAGCACGATCGCCGCCATCGGCACCAGCGTGAGCGTCTCGCGCAAGGTCAGATCGGGGAAGTGCGACTTGTCGTGCCACACCGCATCGTTCCACTTGCCGAGCTGGATGCGCTGCAGCGCCCACAGGTGGTACGCGGCGGTGAAGATCACGCCGGTCGCGGCCAGCACGGTCACGACCTTGTAGACCGGGAACGAGCCGATGAACACCAGCACCTCGCCGATGAACCCCGACAATCCGGGCAGGCCGAGCGAGGCCATGAAGGCGAAGCCGAAGAACGCGGCGTACTTGGGCATCTGCGTCGCCATGCCGCCGAACTTGCCGATCTCGCGGGTGTGCGCGCGGTCGTAGATCACGCCGACCAGGATGAACAGCATCGAGGTGATGGTGCCGTGGTTGAACATCTGCATCATCGCGCCGGAGAAGCCGGTCTGCGTGAACGCGGCCATGCCCACCAGGCAGTAGCCCATGTGGCTCACCGACGAGTACGCCACCAGCTTCTTGAGATCGGATTGCGCGAACGCGCAGAACGCGCCGTACAAGATGTTGATGGTGCCGAACGTCGCCATGGCCATGCCCGCCCACTGCGTGGCCGACGGCAGGATGGCGAAGTTGATGCGCAGGATGCCGTAGGTGCCCATCTTGAGCAGCACGCCGGCGAGGATCACCGAGATCGCCGTGGGCGCCTCGACGTGCGCGTCGGGCAGCCAGGTATGGAATGGGAACATCGGGATCTTGATCGCGAAGCCGATGAACAGCGCGACCCACACCACCTTGGTGAAGTCCATGCCGATCAGCGTGAGCGCCTTCTTGTCCCAGTCGTTGGCGTACGCCAGCTTCATGATGTCGAAGGTGTGCGCGGCAGGCGTGCCGTCGACCAGCGCGGTCGGGTTCGAGTTGTAGTACAGCGCGATCACCGCCAGCAGCATCAGCACCGAGCCGGCCAGCGTGTAGAGGAAGAACTTGATCGCGGCGTACTCCTTGCGCGGCCCGCCCCAGATGCCGATCAGGAAGTACATCGGCAAGAGCATCAGCTCCCAGAAGATGTAGAAGAGGAAAAAGTCGACCGAGCAGAAGGTGCCCATCATGCCGGTCTCGAGCAAGAGGAACAGCGCGAAGTAGGCCTTCACCTGCTTGGAGATGCCCCACGACGCGCCCACCGCGATCACCGAGACCAGCGCGGTCAAGATCACCATGGTGATCGACACGCCGTCGACGCCCACGTAGTACTCGACGTTGAACGACGGGATCCACACCAGGTGGTGGATGAACTGCAGGCCGTAGTTGCCCGACTCCTGCGAGAAGTTGCGGTTGTACTGCAGGTACAACACCACCGACAGCGCCAGCGGCACCAGCGACACGGCCAGCGCCACCCAGCGGTACAGCGTCTCCTTGCCCGACGGCAAGAACAGGATCAACAGCCCGCCCAGTAGCGGCAGGAAGATCATCGCGGTCAAGAGCCACGACTGGCTCGCGCGCACGGCCACGCCGGCCACGTGCAGCTCGGGGTTGCGCTCGTCGGCGGGATAGACGTCGTCGTTGGAGAACACCTGCACGCCGCCGAACGCCTGCTTGCGCTTGGAGTCCGGCGCGTAGTGCACCTGTACCTGGAGGCTCTCGCCCGGCTGCAGCGTCTTCGGGCCCGGGTCGGTCACCTGGAAGCCGTAGGCGTCGTTGGCCACGGCCACGCGCTTGAGCTCGAGCGGCAGGTTGCCCTGGTTCGAGATCTTGAACGTGGCGTTTCCGGCGGTTTCGCCGAATTCCAGCGACGACGGCTCGGTCACCAGACGCGGCCGTTTGACCGGCTGCGCCCCGGCGGAAGCGCCTAGCAACAGGAGAGCAAGGATCGGGAGGACGACGCGCTTCATGGCTGAAGTTTCTCCATTAAACCAGGGACGTGATCACGACCAGGATGATGATGCCCACCACCACGCCGAGGACGTAGTTGTTGATGCGGCCGGTCTGCAGGTGGCGCATGCGCCGCCCACCGGCGAGGAACAGACTGGCCAGGCCGTTGACGGCGCCGTCGACCAGGTAGGTGTCGATGGCGCCCGAGATCCAGGCGGCGCCGCGCGAGAGCGTGCCCATCAGGTTGACCAGCCCGTCGACCACCTTGGCGTCGAACCAGGACATCGCGTCGGCCGAGCGCTGAAAGCCGCGCACGAACACGCGCTGGTAGAATTCGTCTACGCGGTACTTGTCGAACACCAGCGAGTGCACGTTCTTGTAGCTCGCCTTCAGGTCCGCGAGGCGCTTCTCGGTGGCGGCCGCATCTTTGTACAGCGCGCGCGCGCCCCACCAGCCGAGCGTGGCCACGCCTACCGAGACCAGCATGAACACCAACTCGAGCGAGTGATTGTCCGCCCACGCACGCGCGCCGACGAAGTAGTAGTCCGACAGGTTGGTCACCGGCTCGAGCCACTTCTCGAGGCTGAACGGGTTGTGCGCGCCGCCGAACAAGAGCGGCCAGCCGAGCAGCGGGCCTACCACGATCGACGCGGCGGCCAGCACCATCAGCACGCCGGTGATCGACAGCGGCGACTCGTGCACGTGCTCCTTGTGCTCGGGCGACGGCGCCTTGCCTTCGAAGGTCATGTAGTACGAGCGGAACATGTAGAACGAGGTCATGGTCGCGGCGATCAGGCCGACGAACCAGATCAGCACGCCGGGCACCAGCGTCGACTTGTTGGAGAACGCCTTCCACAGGATCTCGTCCTTGGAGTAGAAGCCCGCCGCCCACGGAAAGCCGGCGATCGCCCAGCACGCGATCAGGTAGGTCCATTTGGTCTTCGGCATGAGCACGCCGAGGCCGCCCATGTTGCGCATGTCCTGCGGATCGATCGGATCGGCCGCGAGCCGCGGATCGAGCTTGGCGGGCTTGTGCTCGTTGTCGCCGTGCGCCTGGCCGTGCTCGTCGTGCGCCTCGTCGTGGCCGTCGTCGCCGCCGTGGTGCAGCTCGTGCTCGCGGTGGTGCGTCAGGTGGTGCATCCCGTGGATGACCGAGCCCGAGCCGAGGAACAGGCAGGCCTTGAAGCACGCGTGCGTCAACAGGTGGAACGCGCCCGCCCAGTAGGCGCCCACGCCCACGCCGATGAACATGAAGCCGAGCTGCGACACCGTCGAGTAGGCCAGCACCTTCTTGATGTCGTACTGGAACAGGCCGATGGTGGCGGCGAACAGCGCGGTGAGCGCGCCCACGCACGCGACGATGGTCATCGCTCCCGGTGACAGCACGAACAGGAAGTTGAGCCGCGCGATCATGTACACGCCGGCGGTCACCATGGTCGCCGCGTGGATCAGCGCGGAGACCGGCGTCGGGCCGGCCATCGCGTCGGGCAGCCACACGTACAGCGGCAGCTGCGCGGACTTGCCGGTGGCGCCGATGAAGAAGCACAGCCCGATCAGGAACACCAACGGCATGCCCCACACGGTCTTCTTCACCAGCTCATCGGCCAGCGGGCGCTCGCCATTGGCCGCGGTCACCGAGAGCTGGTCGCGCAGCTCGCGGAACTTCACCGTCGGGCCGACCTCGACCGAGTCGTGGTGCGCGCCGTGATGCTCGAGCGCCTCGACCTTGCCTTCGTGGCCTGCGTTTTCCGGCTTGCCGCGCTCGGCGAGCGGATTCTCCGACGGCTCATCGGTGACCACCACTTCGTAGCGCGGCGCGACCGCGCCCTCGGCGACGTCGGGATAGTAGCGATGGTTGATCGCCGACCACGACCCGCCGAGCCCCCAGAACAGGAAGAACAGCCCGGTGACGAAGCCCCAGTCACCGATGCGATTGACGACGAACGCCTTCATGCCGGCGGTGGCGTTCTTGTTCTCCTTGTACCAGAAGCCGATCAGCAGGTAGCTGCACAGGCCGACGCCTTCCCAGCCGAAGAACATGATCACGAAGCTGTCGCCCAGGACCAGGAGCAGCATCGAGAACACGAACAGGTTGAGGTAGCAGAAGAAGCGCCAGTAGGACGGCTCGTCGGCCATGTAGCCGGTCGAGTAGACGTGGATGCCGGTGCCGATCAGCGTGATGATCAGCGCCATCATCCCCGACAGCGGATCGATGGCGAACGCCATGTCGACGTTGAACTTGCCGACGTGGATCATCGGAAAGACGTTGTCGAGGAGGAAGCGCTCGTGCGCGGGCAGTCCGAGCAGCTTGACGAAGGCGGCGATGGCGACGAGCGCCGCGCACGCCATCATGCCGATGGCGATCGAATGGTTGGCGGCCTTGCCGAACTTGTCCTGGATCTTCTTGCCGAAGATCCCGTTGACCACCGCGCCGACGAAGGGGAACAGCGGGATCAGCCACAGCCAGGTGACGGTGGTGGTGTGCTGCACCGCTGCGGTGAAGGATTCGTTCATGAGTAGCTAGTCCCTCAGCGTCGACGTGTCGTTGGCGTCGATGGAGTGGAAGTGGCGGAAGATCGACAGCACGATCGCCAGCGCGATCGCCGCTTCGGCCGCCGCCAGCACGATGATGAACAGCGCCACCACCTGCCCGGCGATCATGCCGTGCACGTAATGGGAGAAGGCGACGAAGTTGAGCGCGGCGCCGTTGAGGATCAGCTCGACGCCCATGAGGATCGCCACCGCGTTGCGGCGCGTGGCGACGGTGAGCAGCCCGGTGCCGAACAAGATCGCCGAGAGCACCAGCATGTGCGGCAGGCCCACGTTGACGATCGCGCTCACGAATCAATCCCCACGATCTTCTTGTTGCCTTCCTTGGCGGCGCGGCGCGCGATCACCATCGCACCGACCAGCGCCATGAGCAGCACCAGCGACGCGATTTCGAACGGCATCAGATACTCTTTCAAGAACGCGTCGCCGAGCCGTTGCGTCGTCGGTGCGGAGACCGTCTCGGTGACCGGCCAGGGCGTCTGCAGCGCAGCCTTGGCGAGGATTCCGATCACCGCGATCGCCGCCGGCGCGCCGATGATCAGCCCGGCCGAAACATTGGTGATGTTCATCTCGCCGATGCGATTGGTCAGCAGCACCGCGAACAGGATCAGCACCAGGATGCCGCCCACGTAGATGAGCAGCTGCGCGATGCCGAGAAAGTCCGCGCTCATGTAGAAGTACAACCCGGCCACGCCCGCGAGCGTCCCGAGCAACGCAAACGCCGAATACAAAATGTTCGGCGCGAGCGCGACCCCGAGCGCCGAAAGCGCCACCACTCCGGCCAGCATGTAGAAAAAGATCGCTCCCGGTGGGAGCTGCGCCAACAGGCTAATCATCGTTCGCCTTCGGCTCCGATGATTTGTGCAGCCCCACGGGCCGCACATTCGATCCCATTGTTGATCGCTCGCTGGCGCTCGCTCATCGGCATGGTTTGTAGCGAATTTAGCCCCGCGGGTAAAGGACTTAGTGACGATATTACCGTCGGCTACTGGTGGTGTTCGAGGACGATCTTGGCGGCCGCCTTGGCGGCTTCGGCGGGGGTCTTGTTGAGGCGCAGCTGGAAGATCAGGTTCATGTCGCGCGTGGACTGCGCGCCGCCCGGCTCGCACTTGAAGAACTCGGGGTCCTTGCCGGAGATCATCGCGTCGGCGTAGGCGCGGCAGGTCGGCCAGCCGCACGCTTCGCAATCGGTCTGCGCCAGGGCCTGCGCGTAGAGCAGGTCTTCGACCTTCTTGGGGTCGTTGCCCGCTTCCTTGACCATCGGCGCCAGCTCTTCGGCGCGCTTCAAGACCACTTCCTCTTTGACGACGTCCGCCGCGCCGCCCTTCTTGGCGCCGGCGCCGCCGTTGGCGAACGCCCACTTGAACGCCACCACGTTGTATTCCTGCGCCTTCTTGCGCACGTGACGGGCGATCTCGCCGCGCCGCTGGGTGTCCACCACCTCGCCCTTCTTTGGCTTGTAGGGGACCACGAAGTCGCCGGGGCGGATGAAGCGGAAGGTCAGCGTCTCGAAGTTTGACGTCGCGCCCTCGAACTCGCGGGTCATGCGGATGCACTTGGTCTGCTCGAGGTCGCCGGGCGCCTTGGCGTCCGTCGGACAGGACTCGACGCAGATCCCGCAGTACATGCACTTGCCCATGTCGATGTCGAAGCGGGTCATGCCGCGCGTGTCGTCCAGCTTTTCGATGTCGATGGCGATCACGTTGATCGGGCAGTCGCGCTCGCACGCCTTGCAGGCGGTGCAGATGTCCATGTCGACTTCGAGGAAGCCGCGGTAGCGCTCGGGCAGCGAGTCGGTCACCGGCACGGCGGTGCGGTCGGGGTACTGCACGGTGGTCGCGCGGCGGAAGTACTGCGACAGCGTGACCGCCATCCCTTCGGCCGTGGTGCGGGCCGCCGCGACGATGTTGCCGAGGTAGCCGCGCTTCAGCGACTGCCCCGATCCCTGATTGCTCATGTATTCGCCTTCCCGAGCGCGTCGTTCAACACCAGATCAGTGTAGCGGCTCGAGTTGAAGAGCACGCGACGAATGAACCACACGCCAAAACCGAGCCCGAACACCGCGAACATGGCGTAGCGGGTGAGCGTCACCAGCAGCGGCGGCGCCAGCCAGGACCACGCCAGCACGCCGACGAAACACACGAAGCTGAACGGGATGAAGTACTTCCAGCACAGGTTCATCATCTGATCGACGCGGAAGCGCGGCAGGGTCCAGCGAATCCAGATGATCACGAAGATGATCGCGATGTCCTTGAACAGGAACAGCGCAAACCCGATCAGGTCCAGCCACCAGTGCGCTTCCATCTGCATCGCCGAGACGTGCGGGATGCGCCAGCCGCCCAGGAACAGCATCGCGGCGACCGCGCCGATGACGAACAGGTTGACCCACTCCACCATCGGGAACAGCGAGAAGCGGAAGCCCGAGTACTCGGTGTTGTAGCCCGACACCAGCTCCGACTCGGCCTCCGGCAGATCGAACGGCGTGCGGTTGCCTTCGGCGAGCGCCGAGATGAACCAGATGAAGAACGCGCAGAAGGTGAACGGGTTGGCGAACAGGTACCAGTTCCACGGCGCGCCGCCCTGCGCCTCGACGATCTTCTGCGTCGAGAGCGAGCCGGTGAGCGTGGCGATGGTGAGCAGCGCGACCGAGGCCGGCAGCTCGTAGCTGATGATCTGCGCGGCCGAGCGCATGCCTCCGAGCAGCGACCACTTCGAGTTCGACGACCAGCCGCCCATGATGATCGAGACCACCACCAGCGACGTGACCGAGAGCAGGAACAAGAGGCCGATGTTCAGGTCCGAGACGATCAGGTAGTGCGAGAATGGCAGCACCAGGAAGGTGCAGAACACGCCGATGAACGCCAGGTACGGCGAGGCCTTGAACAGATACGGATCGGCCTCGGTGGGAACGATGTCTTCCTTCATGAGCAGCTTGAGCCCGTCGGCCAGCCACTGCAGCCAGCCGCCCGGCCCGACGCGGTTGGGCCCGATGCGCGACTGCATGTACGCCGAGACCTTGCGCTCCCACACCACCACCAGCCCGGCGATGATCGGCACCGGCAGCGCGACCACGCCCGCCGCGAGCGCGAGCACGATCGCCAGGATGATCCAGGCGGGGAACGGCTCCGGATGCCCGGCGGTCGGCAGGTCGGCCTTTATCACCGCGCCGGCGCGCGTGGCCTCGACGGTGACCTTGCCGGCCTCGCCCTGCCACGCGTCCTCGAGCTGGCCCAGCGTGCTCACCGGCACGTCGTTGGCCTTGGTGATCAGGTCGCCGACCTTGAGCCCCGAATTCGCCGCCAGGCCGTTCTCGGTGTTGCGCTCCTCGATCTCGTAGAGCGGCACCAGGCCGTTCTTGTCGCTGTCGAGCCGCTTCCACTCCTCGTCGGTCATGCCGCCGGCCTTGGCCTCGTCCTTCGAGATCACGCCGTCGAGCGGCGGCCGGTCGTACTGGTGCATGAGCACGTCCGCGTCGAACTTCTGCTGCAGCGAGGTCACCTTCACCCCGCCCGGCGCCGCTTGCACGGTCATGCCCAGCCAGCCGGTGATCTCGCCGCCCGCCGCCTTGGCCGCGTAGCCGTTGGCCAGGTGCAACAGGTTGTGCGGGAACAGATTCATCTCGAACAGCTCGCGCGGGTCGGAGCTGTTCTTGTAGAGCTTGCCGTCGACGGTCTGCTCGACCGATACGGTGGTCCAGCGCTCGACGTGCAGCCCGCCCACCAGCAGCTCGAGCCGCTCGTCGGCGTCGGCGATCACGCGATCGGGCGAGACCGCGCGCGCGGTGAGCTTGATCGGCTGCTTGTTCACGTCCCAGATGTTGTCGAACGTGACCGTGGTCGGCGCGCCGACGCGGAAGACCGCGCCCGAGCCCTCGACGAGGAACTTGTCGCCGCGCTGCAGCTTGGTGGGCCGCACGTCGCGCACCGGCGCATCGGGAGCCGCCGCGCTGCACCCCACCGCGAACAAGATCGAAATTCCTGCGAACAGTCGGATCATCAGCGATCGATCTCCGGAGCGACGACGTCGAGTGATGCGATGAGCGCCACCAGATCGGCGACCATCAGGCCGCGCGACTTGTCGCGGATCATGCCCATCGCGTTGAACGAGCCGGTGCGAAAGCGGGCGCGGTAGGCGTTGGTCGCCCCGTCGCCCACCACGTAGCAGGACATGTCGCCGCGCGCCGCTTCCACGCGCGCCATCGCGTCGCCCTTGGGCTTGAGCTTCTTCGGCGGGGTCCAGAACGCGGCCGGGGTGGCCTCGATCTGCTCGAAGCACTGGCGCACGATCTTGACCGACTCGCGCCACTCCTCGACGCGCACCCAGTAGCGGTCCCAACAGTCGCCCAGCTTGCCCATCTTGCCGGCGCCCAGCGGCACGTTGAACTTCACCTTCGGATAGATCGAGTAGGGCACGTCGCGGCGCACGTCGAAGTCCACGCCCGAGGCGCGCAGGTTGGGCCCGACCAGCCCGTAGTCGATCGCCTCGGCCGACGAGACCGCCGCCATGTTGGCCAGCCGGCTGATGAACAGCTCGTTGTTGGTGATCAGCCGATCGTACTCGTCGATCACCGGCTCGAAGTGATCGCACCAGCGCAGGCACTTGTCCTTCCAGCCCGCGGGCATCCCCCAGCCCACGCCGCCGATGCGGTGATAGTTGTAGGTGAGCCGCGCGCCGCAGATCATCTCGAGCAGGTCGTTGATGTATTCGCGCTCGCGCAGGATGTACATGAACGGCGTGGTCGCGCCGATGTCCATGGCCATCGCGCCCAGCGCGATCGTGTGCGAGGAAATTCGGTTCAGCTCGTCGGTGATCACGCGCAGGTACTCGCCGCGCTCCGGCACCACCAGCCCGCCCAGCTTCTCGACGGCCAGCGCCCAAGAGTGGTTGGCGGTCATCGCGCACACGTAGTCGACGCGATCGGTGTAGGGCATGTAGCCCTCGTAGGTGCACTTCTCGGCGATGCCCTCGAGCGCGCGGTGCAGGTACCCCACGTCGGGGATCGCCTCGTGCATGATCTCGCCGTCGGTCTTGATGATGAAGCGGATCACCCCGTGCGTCGACGGGTGCTGCGGACCCATGTTGAGGGTCATCTCTTCGCCGGAGTCGGCGTACGCGAGCACGATCTCACTCATCGGCGGCATCCTTCGGCGGGTTGCGCTTCTCGGGCGTCGCCTTGTCGAACATCGGCAACAGCTCGAGCGTGTTGGGCCGCGTCGTCGGCATGCCGCGGTACGAGTCGGCTTCCTTGTAGTCCTTGCGCAGCGGATGGCCCGGCCAGTCGTCGGGCAGCATGATGCGCCGCAGATCGGGGTGCCCGGTGAACTGCACGCCCATCAGATCGAACTGCTCGCGCTCGTGCCAGTCGGCAGCCTTCCACAGCGAGTACACCGACGAAATCTCGGGCTTGTCGCGCGGCAGCTCGGCCTTGACCACGCAGCTGTGCTTCTTGGCGTACGAATACAGGTGATAGACCATGTCGATGCGGTTCTGCTTGAGCCAATCGACCGCGGTGATCACGTTGCAGAAGTCGAAGCGCAGCTCGGGATCGTCGCGCAGCACGCGCGCCACGTCGAGCCACTTGTCCGGCTTGACCTTGAAGTACGGATCCTTGGTGTTGGCGGTGGTGAAGTCGTACACCGCGTCACCCACTTTTGCGACCAGGTAATCGAAGATCGGCTGCGCTTCCATCAGGCGGCCTTCTTCTGGTCGGTCTCTTCCATTTTGTCGAGCGTGTCCTGGCGCGCCTGGCGGATCCACTCCAGATCGCCGTGGCGCCACACGTACGCGAGGCCGAGCGCGAGGATGAAGATGAACACGAACAGCTCGGCGAACGCGAAGCCGCCCTGGCCGCGCCGCACCCAGCGGTTGAACACCACCGCGACCGGGTAGGTGAACGCCACTTCCACGTCGAAGATGAGGAAGATCAGCGCGACGATGTAGAAGCGCGGATTGAAGTTGAACCAGGCCTGTTGCGTGGGGATTTCCCCGCACTCGTAGATGGTGTTCTTGAGCGCGTTCGGCGTGCGCGGCCGCACGATCCAGCCGAGCGTGAGCATGAGCAGGGGGACCGAGATGCCCACGCCCACGAAAAAGAAGATGCTGGCGAGCTCGAACTGCATTCAACCCCTCGGATTACAGTGGGAAAGGCCATAGATTCCATGGCCGCAGAATCTATAGCGAATGGGGTCCCTGCGGTCAAGGAGATATCAGAGCTTGCGCAGCTCGAAGTGGTCGCCGACCAGCTCCTCGCGACCCCATGGAAACGCGACCTTGTCCGCCGCCGAGGCGGTAAAGCCGCACAGATCGGGGCGGAAGCCCGGCTCGCGCCGCACCAGTGCGACGGTCAGCACCGAGCGGGCGCCCACCCGCTTGAGCTCGTGGATGGCGATCTTGAAGGTCTCGCCGGTGCGCGACAGGTCGTCCACCAGCACCACGTCGCGGCCGGCCAGATCGCGGGTCGGCGGCACGATCACGCGGACGGTCCCGCCCTGCTTGCCGAGGCGAATCGGAAAGTACTCGAGGTTGAGCATGAACGAGAGCGTGGCGCCGACGATCGATCCGCCACGCGCGATGCCCACCAGCGCGCCGTGATCGCCGCGCGCGCGGATCTCGAGCGCCAGCTTGCGGCACAGCTCGCCGAACTCCTGCCAACTCACCTCGCGTCGGGGCAACGCCGTCACGTCTTTAGTAAATCAGGTTACCCTGCGGTTGTGAAGTCGCCTTCGCCAGTCGAGCGCGCGTTCGTGGCGGCGGCGTGCGCGTACGTGCTGGCGTTCGCCTGGCAGCAGACGCCCGGGCTGTTCGATCGCCACGTGCTCGAGTGGGACGCGCGCGCGATGGTGCTGCCGGCGTGGCGCTATCACGCGAGCGGGCTGTTCGCGAACGATCTGGTGGTCGATCTGGCGGCGATCTACGACCCGCCCGGCTGGAAGGCGGTCTACTGGCTGGGGACGCTGTTCACCGATCCGTTCACGATCTCGAAGCTCCTGCCGTTCGGGCTGCTGCTCGTGCTCGTCTGGCACGGCTACCAGCTCGGGCGCCATTTCGGCGGGCGCGTGCTCGGCGCAGCGACGGTGATCGCGCTGGTCCACTGCACGTTTCTGTGGAACCGCATGGCCGGCGGGCACGCGCGCAGCTTCGGCTATCCGCTGATGGTCATGTTCCTGCGCTACGCCGCGACCGGCTGCGAGCGGCGCGCGCTCGGGACGCTGCTGCTGCAGGCGCTGTTCTATCCGTCGGCGTTCGTGGTCGCCGCGCCGGCGTGGATGTCGGTGATCGCGCGCAAGGGCTGGCCGGCGTGGCGCCGCTTCGCGCTGGTGGGCGGGCTGGCCGTCGCGATCGTCGCCGTCGCGCAGCTCGGCGATCCGCGCCTCGGCAACCCGCCGACGCGCGCGCAGGCGGCGACGCTCAAGCAGATGAAGCCCGGCGGGCCGCAGCCGTACTACCCGCTGCCGGCCGCGCTCGGCTCGATCGCGGACGTGCTCGAGGTGCCCTGGCGCAGCGACGGTGGGTGGTGGCGCGGCATCGACTCGCCGCCGGTGCACGCGACGTTGGTGCTCTCGTTGCTGGCAGGCGTGATCTTCCTGGCGCGGCGCCGGCTCGCACGCGTGCCGCTGGTCTTCGCGACGCTCGCGCTCTCGTCGCTGGGGATGTTCGGCCTGGCCTACGCGCTCGCCTATCGCCTGTATCTGCCCGATCGGATGCTGCTCTATTCGTGGCCGCCGCTGGTGCTGCTCGGCCTGCCGCTCGCGGTCTACCTCGCGCTCGAGCCGCGTCTCGGCGAGCGCGCCGCGCCGGTTGCCGCCAGCGTGGTCGTCGCGTTCCTCGTGATCGCGTGCGGCGACGGGCTGCCGCGCAGCGAGAACCTGACCGATTTCACCGCGCACGACAGCGCCGCGATCCGCTACGTCGCCACGCTGCCCAGGGACATCCTGGTCGCCACGCAGCCCGAGCGCGCCAGCTTCGTGCAGACCTTCGCGCTGCGCAGGACGCTGTTCTCCGCGTCGCTGAACGTGCCCTTCTACTACGGCTACGCGGTCGAGATGGAGCAGCGCATCGACGCGTTCTATCGCGCCTACTACGCGCCGGATCTGGCGACCGTGGCGCGCTTCGTCGAGCGCTACCACGTGGACTACCTGATCCTCGACGAGCGCGACTTCGGGCCCGACGCGCGGCGGCGCGCCCGCTACTACGAGCCCTGGCAGACGCTGGCCGGCCAGCTCCTCGATCGCGGCCCGGCCGATTCGCTTGCGCTCGCCCATCCCCCGACGGCCAGCATCGCCTTTCGCGACGGCACGCGGCTGGTGATCGACGCCCGCAAGCTGGTGTCCGCGACTGGGCCCCTGCCCGAAGGGAAGGGTGGGTTGCAATGAGCCGCGCGCGACTGGCCGGCGCCGCGCTCGCGATCTGGCTTTCCGCCACCGCGCTGCTGCTCACCAACACCGGCGGGCACGCGCTGCACGAAGGCGACGAGGCGATCTACGCCGAGTTCGCGCGCGAGATGGTGGCCACCGGACACTTCGGCGACCTCGAGTGGCAGCGCGAGGTGCAGATCGTGCGGCCGCCGCTGTCGGTGTGGGTGCTGGTGCTCGGGCGCGGCCTGTTCTCCGACGAGCGCGCGGTGCGTTGGCCGCTGGCGGCGGAGGCCGCGGCCGAGGTCGCGCTGCTGTTCCTCCTCGGCGCGGCGCTGTGGGACTGGCGCGTCGGGCTCTGTGCCGCGGGCGTGCTCATCACCGCGGATCTGTTCGTCGGCTACGCGCGCTACCACGAGAGCGAGCCGCTGTTGTGCGCGCTCTGCGTCGGGGCGTTCCTCTGCTACGAGCGCGCGCGCACGCAGCCGCGCTACCTGTACGGCTGGGGCGCGCTCTTGGGCGCCGCGCTGATGACCAAGCAGGTGATCGGCGGCTTGCCGCTGCTCGCCGTGCTCGTCGATCGGATCGGCCGCAACGACGACCAGCCGCTCTGTTGGCGGGCGATCGCGCGCGGCCTCGGGGTCGCGGCGGCGGTGTGGCTGCCGTGGCACGTGTGGGCGCTGGTTCGCCACGGCCGGGTGTTCGTGCACCAATATTTTCTCTCGAACGTGATCGAGCGCTCGCGCATTCCGGTGCTGCACATCACCCGCCCGACGTTCTATCTGCGCGAGCTGTGGCGCTCCGAAGGATTCTTCGGCGTGGTCGCGGCGGCTGCGGTGCTGTGGCTGGCGGTGCGCGCGCTGCGGCGGCGACAGCGCGCCGATCTATTGGTGGCCGCCTGGGCGCTCGGCCCGTTCGCCGTGTTCACCCTCTCGTCGTCGCGCTACGATCACTATCTGCTCCTGTGCTACCCGGCGCTGGCGCTGGCCACCGGCGCGCTGGTGATGCAGCTCCCCGCGCCGCCGCGCCTGGGCCTCGCGTTGGCGGTGGCGTTCGTCGCTGCGGCGGCGTTCGCACACCTGCCGCGCAACCTCGGCGGCTTCGAAGGCGAAGAAGAAATTCGGGCTCTCATGCGGGTCGCCTGCGCGCGCTTCCAGCCACCGACCCGCCTGTACACCTACAACCTGCACCCGTACGCCGCGCGCTACTACCTCTCGCTCGACGTCACCACGCTCCTCGAGAGCGCCGAGGATCTGCGCATCGCCGAAGCGCGCCGCACCAGCCAGCCGATCTCCGCCGAGCACGCGCCCGATCTCGCCGCGGATCTCGCGCACCGCGCGCGCCCGTTCCTCTTGCTCATGCCGCGCAAGCGCATGGATCTACTAAACGGCGTGACGTTGGAAAAAGCAGGCGAGACCGAGCACTACGTCTTGCTGATCGGGAGCTGAGCTACTTCTTCTTCTTCTTGCCCTTCTTGGTGTCCTTGACCGTGTCGGCGCCCGAGTTCAGCAAGTCGTCCGCGCCGCCCGACGAGGGCGTCGAGTGGACGGTCTCCGGCGCGGCCTGCGATGGTGCCGGCGAGGCGGCGGCGGGCGGCGATCCGGCGGTGGCGGGCGTGCCGGCGGCGGGGGCGCCCCCGGTGGTCGCGGCGGGCTCGGCCGGCGCGGGCGGCAGCGCGGAGAGCTGCACGGTGTACTCGGCGGGGATCGACTTCTCGAGCAGCTCGGCGCGCCCCAGCTTCTGGTAGTGCGCGAGCATCTTCTTGCGGATGTCGGCCAGATCCGCCGGCGCGATCTTGGCCGGCGCGCCCGACTTGACGTGCTCGGCGACGGTGTCGTGGAAGAACTTGAGATACTCGAGCGTCTGGTCGAGCAGCTCCGGCCCGCCCGGCGTGCCGTGGCCCGGATAGACCGCCTTGGGCTCGAGCGCCTTGAGCTCGGCGATGCGATCCTGCCACACCACCGATCGTCCCCAGGTCAGATCGACGTGCTCGCCGCCCGCCACCACGTCGCCGGCGATCAGCTCGCCGGTCTTCGGCAGGAACAGCGCCAGCGACGCCTCCGACTCGGCCGGCCCGAGCGGCAACAGCTCGAGCTCGACCTCGCCGACCATGTCGTGCGTGCGCTCTTCGACGGCCGGCACCGGCGGGTTCACGTGCGAGGGCACGTCGTCGTTCTTGGCGTGAAACGGCGCCAGCCGCGCGTTGCCGTGGTTCTGGATCTCGGTGGCCACCGCCGGCGTGGTGTAGGCGGGGATGTCGGGGTTGCGCATGGCGTCGAGGCCGCCGAAGCGCTCGGGCTTGGCGGCGGTCACGTAGATGCGATACGGCCGCACCAGCGAGTTGCGCAGCTTCTTCGACTCGGGCGCCGACATCGGCACGTCGACGACGACGGTGCCGGCCGGGGTCTCGAACCAGTAGCAGTTGGCGTGGCCCGCGCCGCCGCCCTGCTGGTATTGGTGGACCACTCCGCCCGCCGGCGTGGTCGACTTGGAGGTGGTGGCGCAGCCGCCGGTCAGCGTCGCCGCGAGGAGCGCGAGAGTGTGGTTTCGCATGTGGCGCGCACTTTACCGCCTCGCTTTCGGCCGGGTCAACTCCTCGGCGGCACGCTGGTCGCGGCGCGCGCGTTTTCGGTCGGCTTCCCGGCGCAGCGCGCGGTCGAGCGACTCGGACGCCTGGCGCACGCGCAACGCCTGCTCCAGCTCGCGGCGCGCCGTCTCCAGGGCGGTCTCCGCCTGCACCTGCGCGCGCGCCGCCTTTCGCCTCAGCGCCTCGGCGCCGGCGAGCCGGGTGCGCTCGGCCGCGCGGTACCTCTCGTCGCGCTGCAGCTGCGCGATGGTGCGCCCGAGCGTCGCCGGCCGATCGAGGCGCGTCTGCACGGCGGCTCGAGCCCGCTCGGCCTCGATCAGACGCTCCCGCGCGCGCGCCGTTTCGCCGCGCCGCACCTCGACCATTCGCCGCGCCGCGCGCTCCTCCAACTTGCGCAGGCGCAGCACCTGGGCACGCGTCTCCGGCGTCGGCATTGGCCTTTGCACTATGCCACAGCCCCGCCTATGCTGAGGACAGGTTGGATCGTGCAGTCCTCGAGACCGCGAGCGATCGCTATGTGATCGTGGAGTACCTCGCCGAGGGCGGGATGGGCGCGATCTATCTCGGCAAGAAGCTGGGCGTCGACGGCTTCGAAAAAGAGGTGGTGCTCAAGCAGCTGCTCCCCGAGCTCACGCGCGAGCCCAAGTTCATCGATCTCTTCCTGCGCGAGGCGCGCCTGTCGGCCTCGCTCGATCACAACAACATCGTGCGCACCGTCGATCTGGTGAACGCCGGCGACGACTACTTCATGGTCATGGAGTACGTGCGCGGCGGCGATTTACGCACGCTCATGCGGCGCGCGCGACGGCGGCACAAGCGGTTCTCGCCGCAGGCCGCGGCGTTCATCGGCCACGAGCTGCTCGAGGCGCTCGGCTACGCGCACGCCAAGCTGGGCGTCGACGGCAAGCTGCTCAACCTGATCCACCGCGACGTCTCCCCGTCGAACATCCTGGTCTCGGGCGCTGGCGAGGTGAAGCTCACCGACTTCGGCATCGCCAAGGCCTCGACGCACGCGTCGGTGTTCTACAAGGTCAAGGGCAAGGTCGGCTACATGTCGCCCGAGCAGGCGCGCGGCGAGCCGGTGGACCGCCGCGCCGATCTGTTCGCGCTCGGGGTGGTGCTGTACGAGGTGCTGGTCGGTGAGCGCCTGTTCGTCGGGGATCTCTTGTCCACCGCCTCGATGGTCTATTCGCAGCGCATCACGCCGCCGTCGCGCAAGCGGCCCGACATCCCGTACGATCTCGATCAGGTGATCTTGAAGGCGCTGTCGCTCGAGCCGGATGGCCGCTTCCAGAGCGCCGAGGCGTTCCAGGAGGCGCTCACGACCTGCGCCTCGCGCAACCGCCTGCTGATGAGTGCGAGCGAGATGGCGTCGCACCTGAAGCAGGTGTGCGGCGACGATCCCGGCAACTGGCTCAAGCTGGAGACGCTCGGCCACTCCGGGTTCGACGAGTCGCAGGCGCTCTCGACGGTCGGGCACGGCACCGCGGTGCTCTCGTCGGTGGAGGACGACGCGGTCCACGATCCGTTCGACGACTCCGAGCCGCACCCCGCGCGCGCCATGCCGCAGGCGTTGCTGCAGAAGAAGGAGCTGACCTCGGTGATCGCGCTGCGCGGCGACGACATCGAGCTGATCAGCGAGGAGTCGACCGGCTATCCGCTCGAGCCGCTCAAGCCGCGCCACGACTCCGCGCCTGCCATCTCCACGCCGACCCCCACGCCGACCAGCCCGTTCAAGCCGGAGCGCGATCGGCGTGCGCCCAGCTTCGAGAGCGAAGAGTCGCAGGCCTCGCGCATGGCCACCATCGTGCGCACGCCGGTGACCTCGACCGCGCAGGTGCGCCCGCCGGCGCGCGCGCAGGCGCAGCCGCAAGCGCGACCGCAGAGTGACCCGTGGAACGAGCCCACACGGCTGCCCAAGCAGCCGCCGTCCAAGGTCTTGCCCGAGCCGGGCGGCGGCTTCGAGAGCACCGACAGCGTGCGCAAGGTGCGCCGACGCCGGCGCCGGCAGATGGTGCCGGTGATCCTGGTGCTGCTGCTGATCGGCATCGGGGTGGCCGTCGGGGTGGCCTTCTCCGGCCCGGAGTTGGAAGTGGTCGATCCGGTGCCTGCAAAACCAGCCCCACCTGCGCGTTGACCCCTCCGTCGGAGCGCGCTATCATGGCCCCCTCCGACTGATGGCCGCGCCCCGAGACACCAACGTAACCAGTGTGCTGGAGGAACAGCCGGCGTTCACGCGCCAGCGGCCCGGCGGCACGTTCCTGGTCATCAAGGGCCCCGATCGCGGCGAGCAGGTGGCGCTGTCGAACAAGCCGGTGACGTTCGGTTCGGCGCCGGCGTGCGATCTGGTGCTCACCGACAAGACGGTCTCGCGCCGCCACGCGATGGCGCTGCTCGAAGGCAACGAGGTGCTGGTGCGCGACCTCGGCTCGACCAACGGCAGCTTCATCCAGGGCTCGCGGTTCAAGGAGATCACGGTCGGCTTCGGCGCCGAGATCAAGCTCGGGCGCACGGTGATCAAGTTCCTGCCCGAAGAAGAGATCGTCGAGCCGGTCGAGAGCGAGTCCGACTCGTTCGGTCAGCTGATCGGCCGCGACGTCAAGATGCGGCGGATGTTCGCGCTGCTGCAGGACATCTCGCCGAACGAAGCGACCGTGCTGATCGAGGGCGAGACTGGCACCGGCAAGGAGCTGATCGCCGAGGAGGTCCACAACCACTCCAAGCGCGAGAAGGGCCCGTTCGTGGTGTTCGACTGCGGCGCGGTGCCGCGCGAGCTGATCGAGAGCGCGCTGTTCGGGCACGTCAAGGGCTCGTTCACCGGCGCGGTCGCCGATCGCAAGGGCGCGTTCGCCGAGGCCAACGGCGGCACCATCTTCCTCGACGAGATCGGCGAGCTGCCGATCGACATGCAGCCGTCGCTCTTGCGCGCGCTCGACAAGCGCTCGGTGCGCAAGGTCGGCGCGAACGTCTACGAGAAGGTCGACGTGCGCGTGGTCGCGGCGACCAACCGCGATCTGCGCGAAGAGGTCGCCAAGAAGGCGTTCCGCGAAGATCTCTACTACCGCCTGGCGGTCATCCGCGTGCACCTGCCGCCGCTGCGCGAGCGCGGGCACGACATCAACCTGCTGGTCGACCACTTCGTCAAATCGTTCTCGCAGGGCAAGAAGCTGGTGGTCACGCCCGAAGATCTGCAGCGGCTCAAGGCCTACGCCTGGCCGGGCAACGTGCGCGAGCTGCGCAACGTGATCGAGCGCGCGTGCGTGCTCTCCAAGGGCGACTCGCTCAACCTCGACGACGTGCTCGGCGGCGAGGGCGCGGCGCAGCCCAGCCTGGGCATCCGCACCGACCTCCCGTTCAAAGAGGCCAAGGGCCAGTTGGTGGAGCTGTTCGAGCGCGAGTACATCGTCGACTTGATGAAGCGCCACAAGATGAACCTCTCCGCCGCCGCCCGCGAAGCCCAGATCGATCGCAAGCACCTCCGCGAGCTAATCCGCAAGTACGGCCTAGACCCCCGCGGCGATCTCACCCGCGACGAAGGCGGCGGCTCCTAGCCTCCTAGGGACGGTCTTAAGTTCGGCTCTCCTGCACTCCGAGTGGGTAGATTTACCTGAACATCTGGCTCTGCTCCTCCCGCGTGCTTTCCGCACAGGTTCCTCGAGGACGACCGATGCTGAGATCCGCCTTCCTTCACCGATCCGACACGATCTAGTAGAACCTAAAGTTGACCGATGATGAGCGGGCGTGATCGGATGCGCGCCATGATGACTGGCGCCGACGTGCGAGGAGTGTTCACGGAGATCCTGCCGGACGACGTCCTGATGGAGGTCGTGAAGACCACCGGCCTGCAGCAGCGCGTGCACAAGATGGACGCACTGGTGTTTCTGCGGACGATGAACATCTGGGCGGCGACCGGGTACGGCGGCCAGCAGGCCGACGCGATGAAGGTGTACTTCTCGTGGGGAGCACCGCAGGTGGTCCGGGGTGGCTTCTACGCGTGGTTCGGCGAACCGCTGGAGCACGCGATGGAAGCCGTGCGCGATCGTGCGTTCGCATACGCGGCGCGCCAGCCGCTCGACCTGCCAGGCGTGCTCGGCAGCGAGGTGCGCGATTGGCACATGGTGGATTCCTCGACGGTGAAGCTCGCGAAAGAACTGATCGACGAATATCCTGGCGTTGGCGACTACGCCGCGATCAAGATCCACAAGCGTTTCTCCGTCGGGCTCGGCACCACGATCGATTACCACTTCAGCCCGGCGCGTTAGCACGACGCGCCGCACCTGCGGGTCGACGAGTCGTGGCGTGGCCTCGGGCTCTTGTGTCCGTCTCAAGGAGAACTGGCAGCCCAAGGTCCAGTCGATCACCCGCGGCACCGTGACCGCCACCTTCGCCAAGGGCACCGACCTCGACCTTTTGCTCAAGGACGAGACGCTGCTGCTCGATGGAAAAGTGATCGTCGCGCGCGTCACCGTCGGGCGACAGGCGATCGAGTGCAGACTGGTCGGCGTTCCCCGAGATCGAGTGCGACAACAAGCTCCGACAAATCCTGCTCGCGGCTCGACGAGATTGACGCCAGGACCGGGCCCGCCGTCCGGTCTCTCAGCGAGCGCGCGAGCCGATCAGGCGCTCGAGCGTGGCTGGCCGAGTTTCAGTCAGCCCGGCCGGGCTCGGTGGCTACTGGCAGATGCCGCTCGAGCACGTGCCGGGGTCTCCGCCGGCAGTCGTGCAGGCGGTCCCGTCCGCCGCGGGGGTGTGCGCGCAGCCAGTGGCCGGATCGCAGCTGTCGTCGGTGCAGGGGTCGCCGTCGTCACACGACCCGGGCAGCGTCGGGTTCGAACAGGAGCCGTTCGAGGGATCGCAGGTGCCGGCCACGTGACACATATCGGTCGGCTGGCAGCTGACCGGGTTTGCGCCGGTGCACGCGCCCGTCTGGCACGAGTCGCTCAGGGTGCACTCGTTGGCGTCGTTGCACGGGGTGCCGTCCGCGACCAACGGCTGCGAGCAGGCGCCCGTCGCGGGATCGCAAGCGCCGGCGCCGTGGCACTGATCACTGGCGCTGCACACGGTCGCCAGGCCATTGCCGCACACGCCCGCGAGACAGGTTTCGCCCTGCGTGCAGGCGTCGCTGTCGGTGCAGGCCGTCCCGTCGGCCTTGGTCGGGATCAAGCAGGACCCGCTGATGACGCTGCAGCTCCCGCTGTCGTGACACTGATCGCCGGAGCCGCAGTCGACGGGCTGCGCGCCGACGCACGCGCCGGCCTGGCAGCTATCGATCTTCGTGCAGGGGTTCGCGTCGTCGCAGCTCGTTCCGTTGGTGAGGTTGGTCGGGTCGCAGGTGCCGCTCTGCGGATTGCAGGCGAAGGTCTGGCAGCCCGAGCCCAACGACACGCGAGTGACGACCGGGGAGGAGAACGCCTGGTCCCGCACCCCGCCGGTGACCAGCAGGTCGCCGCCGATCAACGGCGCGCACGCCGGGTCGACCACCGCCCCTTGCGCGCCGATCGGCGTCCACAGGCCGGTGGCCGGATCGAACACATCGGCGATCGTCGACGTGGGTGATCCCTTGTTTCCTGCCGCGATGAACCGGCCGCCGGGCAGCTTGAAGATCGAATCGGTCTCGTAGTCGCGCGGGCTCGACAAGCTGCCGGCGCTGGTCCACTCGTTTGCCGACGGCGAGTAGTAGTAGTTGGCGAGCGAGCCGAAGTGGCTGACGCCGCCGACCAACAGCGCCGATCCGTCGGCCAGCGTGACCATGCTGGCGCCGTATCGCTGATCGGGTAGTGAAGCGGCCGGGGTCCACACGTCGGTGGTGGGGTCATACAGCTCCGCGCTGTCGAGGTAGTCGGTATTGTACCCGGCCACCACCAGCACACGGCCGTCGCCGAGCACGGTCATCGCGGGAGACTGGCGCGGAGTCGACATGGAGGCGACGCTGGTCCAGACATCGGTCTTCGGATTGAAGACTTCGCAGCTCGCCACCCGGTCGATGGCGCTGTTGATGCCGCCGCACACCAGCACGCGGCCGTCGTTGAGCGTGGTCGCCGAGTGGGAGTAGCGATCGAGGATCATGATGCTCGACGTCCACGCGTTCTGGATCGGGTCGTAGATCTCGGCGACCGCCGTCGATCCGATCGGCGAATAGCCGCCCGAGACGAGCACGCGCCCGTCGGCGAGCTCGGTCGCGCGCGCATGTTCGCGCGGCACGCTGAGGGCCGGGCCGGCGCTCCAGCTCCCCGCGGAAAAAATCTCGACGCTGCCCAGGATGCTCCCAGACGAACCCACTCCGCCGGCGACAATCACGCGCCCATCGGGCAGCCGCGAGGCCGAGTGGTAGGCACGCGCGGTTTGCATCGACGCTGCGGTCACCGCGCTCTGCGCCGAGCAGGTGACCGGGTTGGCGCCGCTGCACGTGCCCGACTGGCAGGTATCGGTCTGGGTGCAGGCGTTGCCGTCGTTGCACGCGCTGCCTTCGGGTCGGGGCGGGTTCGAGCACTGGCCGTTTGCCGGGTTGCAGACTCCTCCGGCATGACACTGGTCGCTGGCCAGGCAGATGACCGGATTCGCCCCGTTGCACACGCCGTTCTGGCAGGTGTCGGTCTGGGTGCACGCGCTGCCGTCGTTGCAGGCCGCGCCATCGACGACGGCCGGGTTCGAGCAGGCGCCGGTCGCCGGGTCGCAGCTGCCGGCCGCGTGGCACTGATCGCTGGCGTTGCACAGGACCGGATTGGCTCCGCTGCACACGCCGCTCTGACAGGAGTCGGTCTGCGTGCACGCGTTGCCGTCGTTGCAGGCGGCGCCGTCGGCGCGGAGCGGGTTCGAGCAGACGCCGCTCGACGGGTCGCAGGTGCCGGCCGCATGGCACTGATCGCTGGCGCTGCAGCCGACCGGGTTCGATCCGACGCACACGCCGGCCTGACACACGTCGGTCTGCGTACACGCGTTGCCGTCGGTGCAGCTGGTGCCGTTGGACGCCGGCCCATGGACGCAGCCGAACTCCGGGTCGCACGTATCGGTGGTGCACGGGTTGCCGTCGTCGCACTGGGTGCACGAGGCGTCGCTGGTGACGATGTCGACCCAGTAGTTCGAGTCGAGGTACGAGAGGGTGGGAAAGTTGCCGGAGCTGGCGTAGACGCCGCCGTGCGCCGGGACGTGCAGCGGAGGAACATCCTTGCTGGTGGTGAAGTAGCGCAGGGCGACTGCATAGCCACCTGTCGACGAGTAGGACACCACGTACGTGGTGCCCGCTGTGATCCCGACCGGGTTCGCGAGGATGACTTCCTGCCAGCCGGAAGCGGTCTCGGCCGTGAAGGGCGCAGTCGCCAACAGCGTTCCGGTGGCGCTCCACAGGTGACCCACGTGGGAGCCGCTGCTCGAAGCCGCCTTGTAGAAGCGAAGGCGTGAGACCTGGGTCGCGTTGTCTGAAGTGAACTTCATGCCGAGCTCGTACATCCCGCTGGAGGATCCAGTCGGCGCATCCTGGCTCGTAAACACACTGGGGTTGGACGTGCCGGTAGCGCTGCACGTGCCTGCCTGACAAGTCCCCGCGCCGCCGCCGCTGGTCGTGCAGGCGGTGTTGTCCGCGGCGGGTCCACAGCTACCGCAGGCAGTGGCGATCTGGCAGGTCCCGCAAGACGCCGCGGTGCAGCCCGAGCCGGTGCAGCAGGTTCCGCCGCATCCATCGGATTGACCACAGGCGACGCCCGAGCACGCGGGCGTGCAGGTGGTGCCGTTGGTGACGATGTCGACCCAGTAGTTCGAGTCGCTGTACGAGAGGGTGGGAAAGCTACCGGGGCTGTTGTAGACGCCGCCGTGCGCGGGGACGTGCAGCGGCGGAACATTCTTGCCGGTGGTGAAATAGTTGAGCGTGAGCGCGAATCGGCCGGTCGATGAATAGGACACCACGTAGGTGGTACCCGCGGTGATCGCGACCGGGGTGGTGAGGGTGACGTCCTGCCAGCCGGAGGCGGTCTCGGCCGTGAATGGCTCGGTCGCCAGCAGCGCACCGGTGCTGCTCCACAAGTGCGCCACGTGGGAGCCGCTGGCCGAAGCGGTCTTGTAGAAGCGGACGTGCGTCACTTGAGTCGAGGTGTCGGAAGTGAACTCCATCCCGAGCTCGAAAGATCCGACAGAGGAGTTGGCCGGCGCATCCTGACTCGAGAACACGCTGGGGTTGGACGTGCCGGTGGCGCTGCACGAGCCTGCCTGACAAGTCCCCGCGCCGCCGGCGCCCGTCGTGCAGGCGGTGTTGTCCGCGGCGGATCCACAGCTACCGCAGGCAGTGGCAATCTGGCAGGTCCCGCAAGACGCCGCGGTGCAGCCCGAGCCGGTGCAGCAGGTTCCGCCGCAGCCATCGGATTGACCACAGGCGACGCCCGAGCACGCCGGCGTGCAGGTGGTGCCGCTGGTGACGAGGTCGACCCAGTAGTTCGAGTCGCTGTACGAGAGGGTGGGAAAGTTGCCGGGGCTGTTGTAGACGCCACCGTGCGCGGGGACGTGCAGGGGCGGGACATCCTTGCCAGTGGTGAAATAGTTGAGAGTGAGCGCGAACCGGCCGGTCGACGAGTAGGACACCACGTAGGTGGTACCCGCGGTGATCGCGACCGGAGTGGTGAGGGTGACGTCTTGCCAACCGGAGGCGGTCTCGGCCGTGAAGGGCGCAGTCGCCAGCAGCACACCGGTGCTGCTCCACACGTGCGCCACGTGGGAGCCGCTGGCCGAAGAGGTCTTGTAGAAGCGGACGTGCGTCACGTGGGTTGTGATGTCGGAAGTGAACTCCATCCCGAGCTCGAAGGATCCGACAGAGGAGGTGGCCGGCGCATCCAGGCTCGTAAACACGCTGGGGTTGGGCGCGGCGCCGCTGGTGACGATGTCGACCCAGTAGTTCGAGTCGCTGTACGACAGGGTGGGAAAGCTGCCGGGGCTGCTGTAGATGCCGCCGTGCGCGGGGACGTGCAGGGGCGGAACATTCTTGGCGGTGGTGAAATAGTCCAGCGTGAGCGCGAACTGGCCGGTCGATGAATAGGACACCACGTAGGTGGTACCCGCGGTGATCGCGACCGGGGTGGTGAGGGTGACGTCCTGCCAGCCGGAGGCGGTCTCGGCCGTGAAGGGCTGGGTCGCCAGCAGCGCACCAGTGCTGCTCCACACGTGCGCCACGTGGGAGCCGCTGGCCGAAGCGGTCTTGTAGAAGCGGACGTGCGTCACTTGAGTCGAGGTGTCGGAAGTGAACTCCATCCCGAGCTCGAAGGATCCGACAGAAGAGGTGGCCGGCGCATCCTGGCTCGAGAACACGCTGGGGTTGGTCGTGCCGGTGGCGCTGCACGAGCCTGCCTGACAAGTCCCCGCGCCGCCGCCGCCGGTGGTGCAGGCGGTGTTGTCCGCGGCGGGTCCACAGCTGCCGCAGGCAGTGGCGATCTGGCAGGTCCCGCAAGACGCCGCGGTGCAGCCCGAGCCGGTGCAGCAGGTTCCGCCGCAGCCGTCGGATTGACCACAGGCGACGCCCGAGCAAGCCGGCGTGCACGTGGTGCCGCTGGTGACGAGGTCGACCCAGTAGTTCGAGTCGCTGTACGAGAGGGTGGGAAAGCTACCGGGGCTGTTGTAGACGCCGCCGTGCGCGGGCACGTGCAGCGGCGGAACATCCTTGCCGGTGGTGAAATAGTCCAGCGTGAGCGCGAACTGGCCGGTCGATGAATAGGACACCACGTAGGTGGTCCCCGCGGTGATCGCGATCGGCGTCGCAAGCGTGACCTCCTGCCAACCGGAGGCGGTCTCGGCGGTGAACGGCGCGGTCGCCAACAGGGCGCCGGCGCTCGACCACAAGTGCGCGACGTGCGAGCCGCTGGCCGAAGGGGTCTTGTAGAACCGGAGGCGCGACACCTGGGTCGAGGTGTCGGAGGTGAACTTCATGCCCAGCTCGTAGGTGCCGCTGGAGAAGCTGGCCGGCGCGTCCGCGCTGGTAAACACCGTCGGGCCGCAGCAGGTTCCGCCGCAACCATCGGGTTGACCGCACGCGACGCCGGAGCACGTCTGCGTGCACGCGGTCTGCGCCTGCGTTTCGGCCAAGGTGGGGTCGTCACCCGGCCGCTGTCCGTCGCAACCAACTACCGAGATGGCGAGCACCGCCCCCACGAGAGCCCGTGCCAGACCCGCAGTCATCAAATCTCCCCCAAGTATTATTGTAGTGCGATGTACTGATTATTCAGATTTGTACTTCGAAGGCAAGCACATACTTCTAGCGTCGCGATTCGTCGATCAAGGACGCCACCAGGCTCGACCACCCAGTCCGGTGCGACGCGCCGAGCCCGGCGCCGCTGTCGCCGTGGAAATATTCGAAGAACAAGATGTAGTCGCGCCAGTGCGGATCGTTCTGAGACTTTTCGGTGCCGCCGTAGATGGGCCGCTTGCCGTCGTCGCCGCGTGTGAACATCTTGATCTGCCGGTCGGCGAGCTCGGCGGTCCTTTGCTGGCAAGAGGCCGTGGAACACGGCTGGTACGTCCTGCGAGTCCTTCGTTCGGCCTGTCCGCTGCGAGGACGCCTGAACGGCAGAAGCACCAACTCGCTGCCTCGCTCCGCTCGCGTCCTCCTTTGAGCTTGGTCGTGCGGTGCCGGATCGGTGCAGCCGAATCGTTTAAATCGGCGCTCTGGGTGGGGCACGCCACGGACGCCGAATGCGAGACTAAGTTCTTGTTGTCGCGAAACTACTCGAGAATTCGACGTCTAAAAAAAGCCAAATCAATCTGCGGGCGAAACTCAAGAAACTTAAGACCGTCCCTTGCTAGCGCGGGAGCAGGGCGGTGACGAGGCGGCGGGCGCGGCGTTCGCGCTGGTCGGGTGGGTAGAGCGCGAGTGCGTGGCGGCGGAAGGCGATCGCGAGCGGCTCTGCGTCGCGGTGCGCCGGGGCGGGCCAGATGCGCGCGGGATCGAGCGTGAAGGTGGGCTCGCCGCCGAGCGCGCGCCACAGGGCGGGCGCGACGTAGCTCGGGCGGTTGACGCCGATCGAGACCGCCGACCCCAGCGCCGCGCCGTCCGCAAGTAGCTCACCGACGGTGACCACACGCGGCGCCGTGAGCGCGATCTTGCGGCCGTCGTTGGTCATGGTCACGTAGCGGCCGCCGTTGGCCTTGGCGTACGCGTGGCCGAGCCAGGCCGCGCCGCGCGCGCCGGGCCGCACGACGGTGGCGCGCACGTCGTCGATCCAGTCGGCCGCCGCCACCAGTTGATAGGTGCGCAGCGCGCCGGTGCCGAGCTCGGCGTGCAGCTGCTGTTCGATCTCGGCGGCGTTGGCGCGCCGCTTTCCCAGCCACAGGTCGCCGCGCTTGATCGACAGGCCGTGGGCACGGCACTGCTTCCACGCGCGCACGAACAGCGGGTCACTCGCGGGGGCCGCGGCCGCGCGCCGGGCGAGCGTGGTGAAGAAGCGCGCCAGCGACGAGCCGGCGGTGTGCGCGCTCTTGCGATCGGCCGCCCACTGAAAGATGCCGATCGAGCCGGCCGGATCGCGCACGTGCGTCGACGGATCGCCGAAGTCGCCTTCCACCACGCTGATCGAGGCGATGATCGGCAGCACCGGCGCGACGCGCGACGCGAGCGCCGGCGGCAGTCGCTTGGCCTCGGCGCCGAGCGCCTCGAGCCGCCGCTGCAGCTCCTCGCGCGAATGCGCTGGCGCGATCCAGCGCGCGCGCTCGACGCCGTCTTCGCTGGCGAACGACATCCACGCCCAGAACGAGCCGTCGGCGAGCTCGAGCCGCGATCGCTCGTCGAGGCCGGGCGGGGGCGAGAGCGGCTGCCAGTGGTCGTTCAGCCTCTCGACCACGCGCGTGCCGTCGGCGAGCTGGCCGGTCGGCAAGATGGCCCGCCCGTCGAGCGCACCGATCGGCGGCGCGGCCGGACGGCCGAGATCGGGGCTGCGCGGCGGCGGCGCGCCACACCCGGCCACCAGCGCGAGGACGAGGCCGGCTGCCTTCAATACTTTACGTACACGCGGGTCGACAAGTTGTTGCCGGCCGGCAGCTCCTTGTCGATCTCGTAGGTCTGATCGGTGCGCGGCGAGTACAGCCCGATCTTGTGCGCGCCCGGCTGGAGCGAGATGCGCGTCTCGTTGGGGCACTGCCGTCCCGAGTCGTTGCCGTCGACCAGGATGCGCAGCTCGCCGAGCGTCTTGCAGCGCACCTTGAGCCCGGCGTCGCCGTTCAGCGAAGTGGGCAGCGCGGCCGGCTCGAGCGCGAGGGTGAGCTGCGCCGGTGCGCCTGGGAGGTGCACGGTCTCCCGCCGCAGCTGGTGTCCCTCGGCGATCGCGACCAGCTTGTGCGCGCCCGGCGCAAGCGACAGGCGCTGCGGCGCGGCCCCCTTGGGCTCCCCGTCGACGAACAGCAGCGCGCCGGTCGGCGTCGTGGCGACCTCGATGCTCCCGGTGCTGGCGGTTGGCGGCGCGACCACCGGCGGCGGCGTGGGCTCGACGATCTTGGACGGCGTGGGTGCGACGACCTTGGGCGGCCTAGGCTCGACGAGCTTGGGCTGAACAGGCTCGACCGGCTTGTCCGCGATCGCCGGTTGCGACGCGCTCATGCCGGTGAACAAATAGAACGCTCCGCCGCCCAGCCCTCCGGCCACCAGCAGAAAGATCATCACCTTCCACCAGATCCCGGAGGACGGCAGCGGCGGCAGCTCGAGCGTCGGCGGCACGTAGGCGCTCGACGGCTGGGCGCGCGGCCGCACGACCGCAGGCGCGGGGAACGGCATCGCCGCCAACGCCGGCTCCGGCGCGGCCTGCATCAGGTGCGGCGGCGGCGGCGGCAGCGATGGAAACGGCGCGAGCTCGCTGACCGCCTCGGCGCGCGCGCTGTCGGGCAGCGTCGAGGAGTCGGACGACTCGTCCGCCAGGCTCGGCAGCCGCGAGTCGCGCACCAGCGTCGGGATCGACGCGTCGGTGTCCGGCGGGACTTGTCCGGCCCCGTACAGGCCGGTCGAGCCATTGCGCGGCTCGGGCTCGAGCTTCGCGATCGGCGCGGTGGCCTCTTCGTCGGGCATCAGCACTGCGGCCATCTCCGGCGTGGTCACCGCGCCGGGCAGCTCGACCAGCTCGATCGGCACCAGCGCCTGATCGTCCGCGCCCAACCCCGAGAACGTGTTGCGCGGCCGCAAGGTCGAGAGCTGCGGACCCTTCGGCGGCGGCGGCGCGGGAGCCTTGTGGGCCACCGGCGGCGCCCAACGGTGCGGCGCGCTGTCGACCCGAGGTTGGGGCGGCGCTCCTGCGCTCGGCATCGCCACCACCGGGAACGCGCCGGTCTTGCGCTCCGGCCGAACCAGCCGTCGCACCAGCGCCCCCAGATCGTTGCGCGCGCGGGTGGCCCGCGTGCCCAGGATCGGCAGCAGCTGCTCGCGCAGCGCCGCCATCGACGCCAGCCGCGACTCGGGGCGCACCTGCAGCGCCTGGATCAGGAGCGCCTGCAGCCGGGTATCGCAAGCGGGCGGCGCGGGCGGCGCCGACTCGATGCGCAGCCGCACCACGCGCGCGAACTCGCCCGGGAACGCCGGGGACCCCGAGACCAGCTCGTAGAGCAGCGCCGCCAGCGAGAACACATCCGCGCGCCCATCGAGCGGATCGGCGCGCAGCTCTTCAGGCGCGAGGTAGGCGAGCACCGGCAGCAGCGCGTCGTCGTCGGCCCAGCCGAGCCGCACCAGCGCCCCCATCAGCCCCACGTCGAGCAGCCGCACGTCTCCTTCGTGCGTCACCATCACCGACTGCGCCGACAGCCCGAGGTGCAGCACGCCCGACGGCAGCAGATCGCGCCGCGCGTGCGCGTGCTCGAGCGCGTCGGCCAGATCGAGCGCGATCAGGAGCGCGACGTCGGTGGGCAGCGCCTCGCCGCGCTGACGCAAGATCTCGAGCAGCCGCTGAAGGTCGACGCCGCGCACCAGATCGATGGCCACGTAGTACTGCGAGCCCTGGACGTTGACCTCGTGCACGCGCGCGATGCGCTCGTGGTCCAGCCCGGCGTAGGCGGTCGCCGCGTTGACGAAGCGGGCGACGAACTCCTCGTCCTCGCACAGGTGCGCGTGCAGCCGCTTGACCGCGAACTGCTTCTCGAACCCGGCCACGCCGTAGATTTTGGCGCGAAAGGTCTCCCCGAGCGGCCCCGACCCCAGCCGTTCGATGCAGTTGTAGCGCCCGAGGTAGAAGGCGCGCTTGGCCCCCAGGTCCATGACGGCCCATTACCGTAGCATGACGCGTCTGGATTTGCTCACCGACGGGAAAGCTGGCAACCTGAGAAGGTGACTGCGCTGGCTCCCGAGGTCGAGCTCCTCCGTACCGAGACGCGGCGGCTGGTCGACCGCGAGCTGCGCCCGCACACGCTTCAGATCGAGCGTGAGCGGCACATCCCCGACGCGCTGGTCGCCACGCTGCGCGAGCTCGGCTACTTCGGGCTGACCATCCCGGAAAAGTACGGCGGGCTGGGGGTCTCGACGCTGCAGCACCTGATCGTGCAGGAGGAGCTGGCGCGCGCGCACTCGGCGTTCAACATGTTGATCTCGGGCAACAACGGGATCGGCGTGATGGGCATCGTGCTCGACGGCACCGAGGCGCAGAAGGAGCGCTGGCTGCCCAGGCTGGCGTCGGGCGAGTGGATCGCCGCGTTCGCGCTCACCGAGCCGGCCGCCGGCTCCGACGCGCAGGCGATCCAGACCCGCGCCGAGCGCCAGGACGGCAAGTGGCTGCTCAACGGCACCAAACACTACATCTCGCGCGGCGACGTCGCGCACCTGACCACCGTCTTCGCGCTCACCGACAAGGCCAAGCGCGCGCAGGGCGGCATCACCGCGTTCGTCGTCGAGAAGGGCACGCCCGGTTTTCGCGTGGCGCGCGTGCAGGACTCGATGGGCTCGGACGTGGTCAAGCAGGCCGAGCTGGTGTTCGACGATTGTCTCGTCGCCGACGAGAACGTGGTGGGCGAGGTGGGCAAGGGGTTCGCCACCGCCATGCGCATCCTCGATCTCGGGCGGCTGTCGCTGGCGGCGCGCTGCCTCGGGACCATGGAGGAGTGTGTGTCGCTGGCCGTCGAGCACGCCAAGAACCGCGTGCAGTTCGGCAAGCCGCTGGCCGAGCAGCAGGCGATCCAGCACATGCTGGCCGACACCGCGACCGACATCGCGATGCTCCGCCCCGCGCTGTACGCCGCGGCGCAGAAGCGCGATGGGGGCGAGCGTTTGTCGGCCGAAGCGGCCATGCTCAAGCTGTTCGCCTCGGAGGCGCTCGGGCGCGCGGCCGACCGCACCGTTCAGATCTTCGGCGGCATGGGTTTCATGAAGGATTGCGCAGTCGAAGCCATCTACCGCGAAGCGCGAATGATGCGTATCGTAGAAGGTACCAGCGAGATCCAGCGCCTGCTGATCGCGCGGTCCGTCCTATCGGGGGGCGGAGGCAAGAGCAGTTGAAGGAGAAGGAAGACTCGTACCTCGGTCGCTTCGCGCGCCTGCTCGCGCGGCCGGGGGTCAAATTGAGACGCATCGACACCGGGGTCCGCGAGGATCTGTCGGGCGCCCGCCACGCGTTGTCCTACGTGCGCCACCTGGCGCGCGGCAACCGCATCAAGCGCAAGGCGTTCTTCGAGTCGATCGACGAGCGCCACCCGCCGGTGCTGCTGCTCCACGGGTACCTCGGCACGCGCGGCTCGATGTACATCCTCGAGCGACGCCTCAACGACGACGGCATCTGCGTGTTCTCGTTCAACCTGGGCTCGCTCAACGTGCGCGACATCCGCACCTCGGCGTTCCTCATCCACCGCAAGATCGAATCGATCCTGGCGCAAACGCCGGTCAAGAAGATCGACATCATCGGCCATTCGATGGGCGGCCTGATCGGCCTCTATTATGTAAAGAAGCTCGGCGGCTACGAGAAGGTCCGCAAGTTGGTGATGATGGGCACACCCCTGCGCGGCACCTGGTCGGCGCTGCTCGGGGTGGCCACCGTCGGGCTGTTTTCGTCCAGCGCGTGGCAGATGCTACCAGGCAGCCGCTTTCTCAAGGAGCTCAGCGCGGGGCCGCTTCCCGCAAACGTTCAGTACTACACGATCGCCGCGCAGCGCGACTGGGTGTGCCCTCCGACTTCCACTCCGCTCGACGGCGCCGAGTCGTTGACAGTACCACTCGGGCACTCCTCCTTGGTCATGAGCGAGGAAGTCTACCGTCACATCATCTGGGCTCTCCGCAAGTAGCAGAGCTGGCATGGGCGTTGCTGCTGTAGCGGTTTGTGAGCTATCGATCCCGCGACCTGAGTGAACGGCGTTGTGCCTTTTGCGGCCGTCCGCGTAACGAAGTGCGCAAGCTGGTGGCGGGGCCGAGCGTGTTCATCTGCGAGCGCTGCGTGTCCGTCTGCAAGCAGCTGCTGACCGACGAAAAGCGCAGCTCGGTGGAGCCGGCGGAGGCGCAGAACCTCAAGCCCAAGGAGCTGCACGCCAAGCTCGACGAGTGGGTGATCGGTCAGGACCACGCCAAGAAGATGCTCTCGGTGGCGGTGTACAACCATATGAAGCGCGCCCGGCTCAAGGGACGCGGCGACGTGGAGATGACCAAGGGCAACATCCTGCTGCTCGGTCCGCCCGGCACCGGCAAGACGCACCTGGCGCGCACGCTGGCGCGGCTGCTCGACGTGCCGTTTACGCTCGCCGATGCGACGCCGCTGACGCAGGCGGGCTACGTGGGCGAGGACGTCGAGAGCGTGATCGCCAAGCTGGTGCGCGCCGCCGACGGCGACCTCGAGCGCGCGCAGAACGGCATCGTCTACCTCGACGAGATCGACAAGCTCGCCAAACGCCCCGGCCACGATCGCGACGTGTCCGGCGAGGGCGTCCAGCAGGGGCTGCTCAAGCTGCTCGAGGGGAAGAAGGTGCAGGTGCGGATGGGCGCCGACAAGAACGGCGTGGGCGGCGACAGCATCGAGGTGGATACCTCCAACATCATGTTCATCGGCGGCGGCGCGTTCGACGGGCTGGCGACGGCCATCGAGCAGCGCGGCAAGAGCGGGAGCGGGTTCGTGCAGGGCGGGCGGGCGGCGGTGGTCGCCGAGCTGGCCAACGACCAGGCGACCAACGACGACCTGATGAAGTTCGGCTTTCTGCCCGAGTTCCTGGGGCGCTTCCCGGTGCGCGTGTGCCTGAAGGCGCTCGACGAGCAGGCCATGGTGCGCATCCTGACCGAGCCGCGCGACGCGCTGCTACGCCAGTATCAGCGGCTGTTCCAGATGGAGAACGCGCACCTGGAGTGCACGCCCGAGGGGCTGAGCGCGATCGCGCGGCGGGCGATGGAGCGCGGCACCGGCGCTCGCGGGCTGCGCGCGGTGCTCGAAGATCTGCTGCTCGACGCGATGTTCGATCTGCCGTCCAAGCGGGGCGGGCACTGGCTGCTCGATGAGACGGCCGTCACCTGCCGCACGCTGCGGCGTCAGAACGAACGTCTCGCGGGCTAAACAAGTTAAAAAGTTAAGTCCGCTTGTTATCGGGCCGCGACGTAGCCCTTGTTCATTAGATTGAGCAGGGCTTGGGCGGTCTCGAGGTCGGTCTTGGGGCTGCGGTCGAGGACCGCGCGCATCTGGCCGTAGTTGATGACCAGCTGCAGGATGTCGAGCTCGTTTTCCTTCAGCTCTTTGAGCAGCGGGGTCAGCGGCGACGAGAGCCCGAGCGCCTGATCCGGCTGCGGCAGCTCGGGCACGATGCGGTTGAACTCGTCGAGCTGGCGCATGCCTTCCATGAGCAACCCTTCGGTCGACTCCTGGATCTCCTCGAGCACCGACTTCTCGTCGGGCGCCTCGAGCTCGAAGGTGCCGGTGACCCAGGTCAGCATGCGGAACATCGACTTGCGCGGCGACAGATCGTACGAGTCGTCGATGGTCGAGTAGTAGATCTGTCCCTTGCGCAGGTAGATGCGGCCGTGGCCGCCTTCGCCGCGCACCGACAAGACGCCCGACTTGCGGCTGGTCGAGAGCAGCTGCAGCAGATCGGGCAGCGGGATCTCGTCGATCGAGCCCGACATGGGCTTGTTGGCGCCCGAGACCGAGCGGCGCTGGCCGGTCTGCTCGAGCTTGGCGCGCGCCGCTTCTTCGGAGACCACCTGCGAGGTGTCCACCGCGATCAGCTTGATGATCGACGTGCCGATCAGGATGCGGTCGCCTTCTTTGAGGCGCGCCTTCTTGATCTTCTCGCCGTTGACGAAGGTGCCGTTGGTCGAGCCCAGATCCTGGATGACGATCTGATCGCCCGCGGCCGTGATCTTGGCGTGCTTGCGTGAGACCATGTCCTCGACGAGCACCATGTCCAGATCGCTGGAGCGCCCGACGATGATCTCCCGGTCCATGCGCAAGGGGAACTCTCCGCCTTGGTACTTGCCAGAGATGAACCGCAGGGCGAAGGTGGCGTTGGGCACGCTTGAAGGCTCCGAATCTCGGCATCTACCATATCGATACAACTAGGAGAAGTCAAAGTGCGCAGCGACGAGCGAACCGGCACCGTCCATGCGGGAGACGCCATCCCCTGGTTGCGACGGCTGCGTCCGCAAACGGTGGACCTGATCTTCGCCGACCCGCCCTACAACGCCGGCCGCGAGGCGTGGGACACGTTCGAGTCGGGCGCGGCGTACCTCGAATGGACCGCGCGCTGGGTGCGCGAGGCGGCGCGCGTGCTGAAGCCGACCGGCTCGCTGTACGTGTGCGGATTTTCCGAGGTGCTCGCGGACGTCAAGGGCGTGGCGCAGCCGCACTTCCCGGGCGGGAGCTGTCGCTGGCTGATCTGGTACTACCGCAACAAGGCCAACCTGGGCCGCGACTGGGGGCGCGCGCACGAGAGCGTGCTGCACCTGCGCATGCCCGGCTTCCGCCTCAACGTCGATGAGGCGCGCGTGCCGTACAACGCGCACACGCTGCGCTATCCGTCGCACCCGCAGGCCAAGAGCTCGCGCTACGGCGACCAGCGTTACGTGTGGCAGCCCAACCCGCTCGGCGCCAAGCCGCGCGACGTGCTGGAGATCCCCACGCTCACCAACGGCATGCGCGAAAAGACCGTGCACCCCACGCAAAAGCCGCTCGAGCTGGTGCGCAGGCTGGTGGCGGCTGCCAGCCGGCCCGGGGACCTGGTGCTCGACCCGTTCGCCGGCTCGGGCACCACGCTGGTCGCCTGCGAGCTCACCGGCCGTCGCTGGCTGGCGTGCGAGCTCGATCCCGGGTACCGCGCGGCCATCGCCGAGCGCGTCCAGACGACGGCCGGGCCGGGCGCGGCCTCGGGGGTGGGGCGGGCCGAGACCGTCCGCCGGGCGCAGCGACGAAAGCTGCGTTGAAGATCGCGCGCGCTTCGGATATTGATACCAAGCCATGTCACCCGAAGAGATCTGCCGCAAGCTCGGCGAGAAGAAGACCAAGACCATCTTCCAGGAGCTCACCTCCGACGGCATGAAGAAGGTGCTGCGCGAGGCCAAGATTCCCACCAACCGGCTCGCCAGCCATACCTCGACCAAGAAGCGCAACGAGGATTGGGGCAACCGGCTGTGGCGCGGGCTCGCCGACAAGCCGCTGGCCACCACCGCCGCCACGCTGCTGTTCGAGTGGCTGACGCGCTCGCGGCGGCCGATGCTGGCCGAGTTCCTCAACGCGCTCGAGGTGCCCAACGAGGACGGGCTCACCGACGCCGACTTCATGACCTCGTCGGCGCCCGAGAAGCTGCTCGAGGTGGGCAAGAAACTGCTCGCCAAGCACGACAAGCCCGAGGTCGCCGCCTACCTCTTGTTCCTCGACGCCTCGAACAAGAGCGACATCTTCGGGCCGCTCGAGCTCGACAAGGTGTTCGTCACCAGCGCCGCCCCGGCCGCCGAATCTACCCAATAGCGTAGTTGCGCCGCCCGCTTGCGCCCCTCACAATATGGGGTGGTGACGCGTCGGGTATCTTCTCTGTGGGCCATTTCGATGGTCGCGCTGCTTTCGGTCCCGGCCGAGGCGCGGCGCCAATTGGCCAAACCGAAGGTCGCCGGGCGCATGGCGCTGGCAAAGAAGCCGCCGCCGCCGGTCGCGCCGGGCCGTGATGGGATCCTGCTCGCGACCCTGCCGCGCGAGGGCAAGGACCTGACCGATCCGCACGAGCAGCGCGTGGTCAAGCTGCGCGAGCGCTTGCTGGCGGTGCTGCACGATGGGCCGCTCAGCCGCACCCGGGTGGGCGTGCAGGTGATGCAGGCCTCCGACGGGGACGTGCTGTTCGCGCACAACGCGGCGGTGGCGTTCAATCCGGCCTCCAACACCAAGATGCTGACCACCGCGGCGGCGATGAGCTACCTCGGCAGCGACTTTCGCTACCACACCGCGCTGTACGGGCCCGCGCCCGATTCCAATGGAGTCGTGACCGGCGACGTGGTGCTGCGCGGCTCGGGCGATCCCTCGCTCACCAACACCGACGTGGCCGAGATCGCGCGCAACCTGGCGCGCAACGGCATCACCCGCGTCGACGGCGATCTGTACGCGGACGGGCGCTTCCACGATCCGTCCAAGGCGAGCGGCGCGAGCGATCCCGGCGTCGGCGACGGCGCGATCATCCTCAACCGCAACACCTACGCGGTGCACGTGCGGCCGGGCGACGTGGGCCACGCGGCGGTGGTGTGGGTCGAGCCGCGCGCCGAGGTGTTCGGCGTCGAGAACCAGGCCACCACGGTGACCGGCAAGAAATCGCGGCTGCGCATCGATTCGTATCGCCGCGACGACAAGCTGATCGTGACCGTGCGCGGGCGCATCGCCGACACGCGCGGCGAATACGTCGACCTGCGCCGGCTGGCCGACGGCGCGCTGTTGGCGGGCTCGGTGCTGCGCGCGGCGATGGGCGACTTCGGCGTCGAGCTGACCGGCAGCGTCAAGTCCGGCCCGGCGCCGGGCGCGGCCCTGCTCGGCGAGCATCAGTCGGCGCCGCTCTCCGACGTGTGCCGCATCTCCAACAAGCCGTCGAACAACTTCGTCGCCGAGGCGATCTACAAGACGCTGGGCGGCGAGCTGTACGGCCTGCCCGGCACGCTCGCCAAGGGCACCCGCGCGGTGATGGACTACCTGACCGCCGCCGGCCTCAAGCAGGGAACCTACAAGATCGTGAACGGCTCCGGCCTGACGCACGAGAACCGCATCACCGCCCAGGACCTCACCCACCTGTTGCGCACCATCTTCTACGATCTGGCGGTCTCGCCCGACTTCCTGACGTCGCTGGCGATCGGCGGAATCGACGGCACCATCCGCAACCGCTTCATGGGCACCGACGCGGTCGGCCTGGTGCGCGCCAAGACCGGCACGCTCACCGGCGTCTCGGCGCTGTCCGGCTACGTCGGCGACAAAGAGGACGTCCTGATCTTCTCGATCTTCGTCGAGGGTTTCCGCCACCGCCGCACCAACGAGGTCCGCCACGCCCAGGTCCGAATGGTCGAAGCGATGCTCAAGTTCCTCCGCTCCGACGCGGCGGGTGTCGGCGGCGAGCACGCACCCGACGTAACCCCCGACGACTCCGAATCGGACGGCGATCCGGAAGCAACCGGGGCGAGCACCAACGTCAGCGAGTAGGCGCCCTCACTCCTCCTGCTTCACCTCCCTCGCCGCCCGCTGCTGCCTGATCATCACCCGATCGAACTCCCTCCCCTCCACCGCCCCCTCCGCCAACGCCCGATACAAGATCGGCCCCAAGCTCGCAGTCCTCACCCCTCGTCCCGTCACTCCTCTCGCGATCTCTTCCGGCCGCGGAATCCACTGCGCCCTCTTCCTGAGCGCGCGGGCCAGATCGGGCCGATCGGGCGTCAGCGCGTCGACCACCCGATCGAGCGATTCATGCAGGTTCACCAACATCTCCACGAATGCGTGCTTTTCCATTCTGCCCCCCCATTGCCAGCGTCGTGCCGCTCCTCTCGCTCACGAATTTCGCGCAGTTGCTTCGCCCTCCGACCTTCCCAATCCGCGGTTCGGACGGGGTGGGGACTCGTGTTACCGTGCCCGCCAATGAGCGAGCGCCGATGAGCTTTCACTTGATCTCGCTGCAGCTCGGCGACGAGACCGAGATGCTCGATCGCGCGCTCGAGGCGCTCGAGGAAGTGACTCCCGGCGAGACCGCCTTTCTTCCCGAATATCTCGCCTGGACCTCTCGCGGCTCCGGCCGCGCGTTCGCGCGCTTGATCGCCTTTGCGCAAGATCAGAACATCAACATCATCACCAGCCTCAACCTCGGCGGCGATCTGATCGAAGATCTCCCCGGCCACGATCCCGAGCTGCGCTACAACGCGCTGACGATCTTCACCCGGCACGGCGCGGCGCACGTGCCGCAGGCCAAGATCTCCACCCAGTCGTTCGAGATGGACTCGGCCATCGACGGTCCGAACATCGTGGTCTCGCCGTACGGCCGGCTCAACCGCGTGATGATCGACGTGGACGACTCGCTCATCGACGCGCGCTTCCTGATCTGCTCCGACCTGTTCGCGTTCCAGCGGCTGCCGCCCGCCGCGTTGCGCTGCGATCTTCTGGTAGTGATCGCCAACTTCGCGTACGGCGCCGAGAAGGTCGCCTCGCGCCTGCTCGGTCGCGCGCTTGAGTGCGGGGTGGCCAAGACCGTGGTGCACGTGAACGCCTTTCACGAGCCGGGCAAGCCGCGCCGCCAGGCGTTGGCGATCAAGGTGGAAGAGGTGCTCGACACGCTGGTGGAGATCCCTCCCGCCGAAGTCTGGCCGAGCCCGCGCGCGATCCGCAACGCGTTCTTCGTCTATCCCGACCGCGCGGCGCGCGACTTCGTGTCCATGTGCAAGCTGCGCGGGCGCAAGGGCCGCATCGCGGTGCCCGAGTCGCGGTGGGAGATTCCCATCGAGCCGAGCGAGTACCCGGTCACCGTCGTCCTGTAGCGGTAGCCCTGGCCCGGGCCTGGGGAGTCGAGTAAATTGTATCGATTCGAGGAGGCGTCATGAGAGCGTTGCTGATCGCGGTGTTGGCCCTCGGCGGCGTGGCGTCGGCCGGCGAAGGATTCGGCGAGCTGACCGTCGATCAGGTGGCGGCGAAGCTCAAGGACAAGAGCGTCCATGTGTACGACTGCAACGATCCGGACACCTTCAAGGGCGCGCACGTGCCGGGCGCGAAGTTCGTCGAGTACGATCACCTGCAAGCGAAGGATCTGCCCGCCGACACCAAGGCGGTGCTGATCTTCTACTGCATGAACGAGCACTGACACGCCTGCCACAAAGGCGCCGGGAGCGCCGTGAAGCTGGGCTATACCAACGTGTTCGTCATGCCGGCCGGAATTCGCGGCTGGCAGAAGGCCGGCAAGGCCACCGAATCCGGCGGCTGATCTGGAACGCCAGGTGCATCTCCTCGACGGTAAGGAGGTCCACATGACGAAGTTCTTTTGGACGGCGGCCGTGGTGGCGCTTGCGGGGGCAGGGTGCGCCGGGCCGACCAACGTCGAGCGGCGTGCCGCCTATCACGAGCAGCAGGCGACCGCGTTCGCGATCGCCGGCGATGCGCCGAGCGCCACGCGCGAGCAGCTCAAGGCCGATCGGCTCAGAAGGGGGAGCTTCCGCGCCTTCGGGTACGGCCGTGACAACACCCAGTATCCGCCGGGCGACACGCCGCCGGTGCTGCGCTCGCCCGAAGACATCGCCAAGGGTGTCGAATGACACGTTGAGCCGCTGGCTCGCGGAGTGCAATGGGATCAGTCGCGGCCCTGATGCCGCGACGGGAGGTAGCTGATGCGTCGATTGGTGATGATGGGACTCGGGCTGCTCGCTGTAGGAGCGGTCGGTTGCGCGACCTCGGGGCAGATCGAGAGGGAAGCGCAGATCCACGACATGAAGGCCGACAACGCGGCCCACATTCGCGACTACCTGACCGCGCAGAACGAGAAGTCCGAAGCGGAGCGCATGCACCGCAAGGCGGTGAAGAAGGCCTTCAATGAGGGCGTGACCGATACCGTGATCGTGCCAGTGGTGCCGTCGGACGTGCCGCACGAGCCGCCGCCCATCGACGTGCCGTAGCCACCTAGGAGCGGGAGCGTCGCGGGTCGAGGCGATCGCGCAGCCCGTCGCCGAGGAGGTTGCATCCGAGGACGACGGCGGCGATCGCCAGGCCCGGCACCATCGCCAGGTGCTGCGTGCGCCACAGATAGGTCGTGCCCTGCGCGAGCAGCGAGCCCCAGCTGTAGGTGTGCAGCCGGCCGAGGCCGAGGAACGACAGGCTGGCTTCGACCAGGATCACGCCGGCGAAGCCGAAGGTCGCCTGGATGATCAGCGGCGAGAGGATGTTGGGCACCACGTGGCGCAGCATCACGCGCCAGGGCGAGCAGCCGATCGCGCGTGCCGCGACCACGAACTCGCGCTCGCGCACCTCCAGCACCTGGCCGCGCGCCACCCGCGCGTAGCCGACCCAGCCGTTGACCGCCAGCGCGAACACGAACACGCCGACGCCGGCCGACGGGACGATGGCGACGATCGCCAGGTTGAGGAGGATGCCGGGGAAGGCCAAGAGCACGTCGACCAGGCGCATGATGAGCTCGTCGACGCGGCCGCCGAAGTAGCCGGCGATGGTGCCCAGCGCGGTGCCCACCGCCAGGCACAGCGCGACCACCGAGAGCGAAATGCCGGCCGCCAATCGCGCGCCGAACAGGAGCTGCGACAAAAGGTCGCACCCGTTCTCGTCGGTGCCGAGCAGGTGCGCCTGGCTGGGCAGCTCGAGCAGGTGATCGAGGCTCTGCGCCTCGGGCGGGTAGGGCGCGAGCCACGGACCGAGCAGCGCCATGGCGAAGAACGCCGCGAGCAGCACCGCGCCAATCACCGGGCCCACGCCGTAGCGACGGAGGATCCGTCTCATCGCACGCGGATCCGCGGATCGGCCAGGCCGTAGGCGAGGTCGACGAACAGGTTGACCGTGACGTAGCTCACCGCGATCACCAGCGTGCAGCCCTGCACCACGCGGTAGTCGCGCTGCGCGATCGCCTCGAGGAGCAGCGTGCCGATGCCCGGCCGCGCGAACACCTTCTCGGTCACCACCGCGCCGGCGAGCAGCGAGCCGAACTGGATGCCGGCGACGGTGATCACCGGCACCAGCGCGTTGCGCAGGCCGTGCTTGAGCACCACGCGCGTGGGCGACAGCCCTTTGGCGCGCGCGGTGCGCACGTAGTCCTCGCCGAGCACCTCGAGCAAGGAAGCGCGGGTCATGCGCGCGAGCATGGCCATGAGGTGCGTGCCGAGCATGATCGCGGGCAGCACCAGGCCCGCCAGCCCGGCGTCGTCGGCGGGCCCCGGCGACCAGCGCAGCCCCACGTAGAAGATCGCGAGCAAGAGCGGGCCGAGCCACATCGCGGGCATGGAGATGCCGAGCAGCGAGAACGCCGTGGCGCCGAAGTCGAGCGGCGATCGCGGCCGGAGCGCGGCGAGGATGCCGAGCGGCAGCGCCAGGATGAGCGCCACCACCATCGCCGCGACCGCCAGCGCCACCGTCGACGGCATCGCCTCCTTGATCAGCTGCGCGACGGTGCGCGTCTGATCGGGGCAGGTCTTGCCGAGCGTGCCGTCGGCGACGCTGCGCACGAAGCGGCCGAACTGGATGGTCAGCGGCTGATCGAGATCCATGCACGCGCGCATCTGCGCCTTGTCGACCGGATCGGCGCGCTCGCCCAGCAGGTTGTCGATCGGATCGCCGGGGATCAGGTGCACCAGCAGGAACACCAGCGCCGAGACGCCGAACACCGCGGTCAGGCTGGACAAGATGCGCCGTCGCAGGAAGGACCCGCGCATCGGCTAGCGGTCTAGCTCCCGAGTGGGGCGCAGAACTTGGCGGGGACGCCGCTCAGCATGTCGGCGGTGGGCACCGGCTCGCCGCCCAGCGTGCCGGTCTCGCGGCACTGGTAGCCGGTCCGGCAGTCGGTGTCGTTGCCGCAGGTCTTCTGGCACCAGCGCCGCTCGGTCGACTCGGGTGCGCAGTGCGCGTTGTTGATGTCGGAGCACACGCCGCTCACCGTCACATCGCAGACGCAGCGCTCGTCGACGCGGCAGCCGGGCGGGATGCCGCCGTCGTCCGTGCCGCCATCGTCCGTGCCGCCATCGGTCGCCCCGAAGGCCCGCCCGTAGATGCACGGCTCGTCCTCGACCTGCGTGAGGAAGCGCACGCACACCGAGTTGTCCGGACAGGTGGCCACGTCGCAGCCGTCGATGGTGCAGTAGCCGGCCGGCGCCGAGGTGTCGCAGAAGCGCAGGCCGGTCGGGTCGCAGTCCACGTTCGTGCTGCACGCGTCGCCCACGTTGTGGCCGCAACCGGCGGACGACAACGCGAGCGGGAACAACGACACGACGAGCAGAAACACCCGGGGCATGAGGGCGGTGACTATAGTGAGCAGAGGGCGGGGGCGCAAGCCACCGGTTGGTTCGCCGAGGCGTCCTTTGGGTTGCCTGCATTACTCCCAGAGCGTACGGCGCAGTTTCCGGAAGGCCAAGAAAAGCAGGGGGATGAGCGCCAGCCACAGCGGGCGGAGCGGGGTGCGGGCCGCCTGGCAGCCGCCGCCGGCGACGAACGGGTGGCCGATTTCGCCGCGATCGAGGACGAAATAGACCGACGGCTGCTCGGCCAGCTCGATGCCGTCGACGGTGGCGCGCACCGTGGCGGCGTCGCCGCGCGCGGCGTGGGCGACCAGCGACTGCTCGTAGCGGCCGGCGCCGGCGTCGAGGATCGCGCCGATGAGCTCGCCGGCGCTGGTCGACAGCTGGACCGAGCGACCGGGGCCGAGCGGCACGCCGGCCGCGTCGCGCGGGGTGACCGTGATCCGCGTGGTGTCTTCGCCGGGCGGCAGCGCGTCGCGGCTGACGCCCACCGACGAGGTGGCCGGGCTGACCGTGCCGCCGCGCTTGCCGCCGGCGTAGCGCAAGGCCGCCAGCACGTCGAGCGCGCCGAAGCCCTGGCGCGGCCCGTAGGCGCTGCCGGCCGGCGCGCGCGCGCTGCTGCGCAAGATCTCGCGCACGCGGCCGCCGGAGAGCGTCGGGTCGCTTTGAAACAGCAGCGCGCAGGTGCCGGCGACGAACGGCGCGGCCTGCGAGGTGCCGCGCAAAAGGCCGTGCACGCCCCCGTCGGCCCAGGCGAAGCTGGGCGCGCCGGGGACGAAGAACGCCGAGCCGGCGTTGCTCGGCAGCGCATCTTGCGAGAGCGCCGAGACGATGAACTCGCCGGGCGCCAGCAGATCGGGCGCGAAGCGGCCGTCAGCGGTTGGGCCGCTGGCCGAAAAGGTCGACACCTCGCCGAGGGTGATCAGGCGCAAGATCGGATCGCCGTCGACGTCGTTCCAGCTGTTGCGCGTGATCATCGAGCCGACCGTGATCGCGTTGTGCGAGGCGGCGGGCAGCGAGAGCCGGTCGTCCTCGGCGATGTGGTCGGTGAAGCGGGTGAACGGCGCGCCGGGGGGCGACTCGACGATCCACGCGTCGAAGCGGCCGGCGGCGCCGTGGACGTGCAGCTTCCAGCTCCCGGCGGCCGGTGCGCCCGCCACGCCCGTGAGCGTGATGCCGGCGACCGACAAATGATTCGGCTGGTCGGCGCGCGCGTCGTCGATGTTGATGCGGCCGTCGGCGGTGTCGATGGTGCTCGACGTGCCCGGTTGGGTGAGCCCGCTCGTGTGCCCGTTCGGGCTCTCCACCTCGAGCGCGAGCGCGCCGGCGAACCACAGCTCGAGGGCGATCTGCGCGTTGCCCACCGAGCTCGACGGCGCGTCGAACGGCAGGACCAGCTCGCCGTCGACCCGCAGCATGCTCGCGTGCGCGTCGAGGTTGCCGTCGTTGCCCGCGGCCACCACCACCGCGCGGCCCGCCTGCTCGGCCGGGAACAGCACGTCGAGCTGGGTCTCCAGGTTGCTGCTCCCGTCGTGCGGGCCGCCCGCGCCGCCCAGGCTCAGGTTGACCACCAGCGGCTGGCCGCTGACGTCGGCGAAGTGGGTGACGAACGCCAGCCCCGCCATCACGTCGACGTCGGTGAAGCTCGAGCCGCCGTGGGTGGCCTGCACCACCACCAGCTGGGCGCCGGGCGCGACGCCGACGTAGCGGCCGGCCGGCAGTCCCTTGCCGGTGGCGAACCCGTTGGAGGTGGCGATCGCCGAGACGTGGGTGCCGTGGCCGTTGGAGTCCTTGGAGGTGACCGGCACCGCGGGGGACATGCCGGCGGCGTCGGCGGCGAGCTGCGCGTCGAGCTCGTCGGCGAGCCAGACTGCGCCGGGCGACGGGCCGAGCGTGGCGTCGTGGCGGGTGTCGGCCGGAACGGACAGATCGAGCAGCGCTGCGACGCGCGTCTTGCCGTCGCTGGCCCGCAGGTCGGCGTGGTGGAAGTCGGCGCCGGTGTCGACGATGCCGACCAGCACGCCGCGACCGTCGAGCCCGGTCTCGAGCCGCGCGGCCGGGGCGCCGATCGCCGCGCCGGCCAGGTCGAGCGTGGGAAACAACAGGCGCCGCTCTTCGATGGTGTACACGCCGGGCAGGATCGCGAGGCGTCGCAGCTCGTCGGCCGTCGCGTGCACCGCGGCGAGCTGGGCGCCCAGGCGCACGGCGTCGAACCCGGCGGCACGCAGGCGCTCGGCGCCGCCGTCGAGGCGGACGGTCACCAGCGCGCGATCGCCGGTCTTCTCATGTGGACGGGCCGGGTCGCCGATCGCACCCGCGCGCAGCTCACCGCGCGCCACCATGCGCACGCGCGGCGACACGAGCGGCGCGCCGAACGCGCTGGCCGCCGAAAGCACGAGCAGAATCGTCGCGATCCGCACGGCGCGAGTATACGACCTTGACGCTGCGCGTCGCGTTGTTAGATTCATGGCGATGCGCGGACCAACCTGCCCCCATTGCAAGAGCACTGACGTGGAGCGCTCGCGCAGGCGCAACACCCTCGAGCGGATGGTCGCGGCGGTGCTGCGGCGCCTGCCGTTTCGCTGCCAGGCCTGCAACCGTCGATTCTTCGCCGCGCCACTGACGACTTGAGCAACCCCACGCCGGGATGATACCCCTTGGCGCGGTGCGCGCTGTGGTGCAACGGGTCAGCCGGGCGGAAGTGAGGGTCGACGGTCAGGTCGTAGGGCGGATCGCGCGCGGGCTGTGCGCCCTGGTCGCCGCGGGTGACGACGACACCGGCGACGACGTGCGCTACCTGGTGGAGAAGGTGGTCGGGCTGCGCGTGTTCGCCGATGACCAGGGGCAGATGAACCGCGCGCTCGCCGACGTGGGGGGCGCGCTGCTGGTGGTCAGCCAGTTCACGCTGTTCGGCGATTGTCGCAAGGGACGGCGGCCGTCGTTCGTCAAGGCGATGGCGCCCGAGCCAGCCGAGAAGCTGTACGAGCAGTTCGTCGCGAGCGCGCGCGCCAGCGGCGTGCCCGTCGAGACCGGGCGCTTCCGCGCGATGATGGACGTGGAGCTGGTGAACGACGGGCCGGTCACGCTGCTGATCGATTCGAAGCGGGTGTTCTAGGTGAGGTCGTTCGTGCGCGCGTTTCCGTTCACGATCACGATCGCGTTCACGCTCACGTTCACGTCCGCCGCGCTGGCGTCGGAGCCGGAATTGTTTGGCCTCGGCCCGCGCGCCGGTGCGCTCGCCGGCCTCGGCGCCGCCGACGCCGAAGGCTACGACGCGACCTACGCGAATCCGGCCGGCCTGATCGGGCCCACGCGCCGGCGGCTGACCATCGGTTACGTCGGCGCGGACTACCACCTGCGTCTCGACGGGGTCAAGCACCCGGTCGATCCGACCAGCGGCGTGATCATCGGCGCGGACCTGCCGCTGCCGTTCGGCGGCGTGCTCAAAGATCGCCTCGCGCTCGGGCTCGGCTTCTACTTCCCGACCAACCTCATCAACCGCGCGCGCGACGGCTTCCCCGATCAGACCCGCCTGTCGTTGCTCGACGATCGCACGCAGGTGGTCTCGGTGCTGGTCGGCGCGGGCGTGCGCGTGCACCGGCGCGTGACGGTGGGCGTGGGCGTGCTGGCGCTGGCCGCGCTGATCGGCGAGATCTCCATCCGCCCCGAGGCGGGCGGGCGCATCACCACCGTCGCCGAGGAGCAGCTCACGTCCAGCTTCACGCCGGTGATCGGCATCCGCGCCATCGCTACCGACTGGCTCAAGCTCGGCCTGGTGTTCCGCGGCGAGTCCAAGTCGCGCTACGACATCGCGGTCACCAACACGCTCGGCGCCGCGCTGCCCATCCAATTGCCGACGCTGCGCATCGCCGGCACCGCGCAATACGATCCGCTGCAGCTGCAGGCAGAGGGCTCGTTCCGGGCCACCTCCTGGCTGCGCATCGGCGTGGGCGCGACCTGGAAGCACTGGGCCGCGTACACCAACCCCACCGAGAACGCCACGCCGGGCGCTCCGCCGCAGCTCCCGCCCGACTATCACGACACGATCGTGCCGCGCGTCGCCGGCGAAGCGGCCGGCACCTGGGGACGGCTCCGGCTGGTCGCGCGGCTCGGTTACTTCTTCGAGTGGAGCCCCGCGCCCGACGGGCCGACGCGCGTGCTGCTCGACGCCGACCGCCACGTGATCACCGGCGGCGGCGCGTTCGAGTGGCACGGCCCGGTGTTCTCGTTCCAACTGGAGGCGTTCGCGCAGTGGCACCACCTCGACGGCCTGCGCGCCAGCGGCGACTTCGGCGTGTTCGGCGCGGCGATGGGGGTCGATCTATGACCCGCAGCGTGGGTCTGCTGCTGCTCCTGTGCGCGAGCGCGCACGCCAACCCGATCGACGCGTTCGGCTTCGGCTCGCGCGCGCCGGCGATGGGCGGCGCGGTCGCCGCGTCGAGCGAGGACGCCTCGGCCAACTACTACAACCCGGCGGGCCTGGTGCGCGGCCACGAGCTGCGCATCGACGTCGGCTATCGCTACGCGCAGCCGATCCTCAAGATCAACGGTCACGATCTGGGCGTCGACGCGTCGCGCGGCTTCAGCATCGGGCTGGTCGCGCCCGGCAACATCGGCCCGTTCCGCTTCGCCTTCGGCGTGGCGCTGTGGCTGCCCGATCAGCGCCTGACGCGCGTGCGCTCGCTGCCCTTCGATCAGCCGCGCTTCACCTACTACGACAACCGCGTGCAGCGCCTGTTCCTCTCCACCAACCTGGCGATCCAGATCGTCCCCGGTCTGTACCTCGGCGGCGGGCTCACGTTCATGTCGCGCACCTCGGGGCAGATCTACCTGCGCGGCTCGGTGGCGGTCAGCGATCCGGACGCCAGCGCGCTGACCACGCGCATCGACGTCGATCTGGTGGCGGTGCGCTATCCGCAGGCGGGCATCTTGTGGGACGCCACGCGCAACCTGAGCTTCGCGGTGGTCTACCGCCACTCGTTCACGCTCTCGCTCGATCAACAGTTCCGCATCGACGGCTCGGTCGGCAACCCCGGCCTGACGCCGATCGTCGCCAACGGGTTCTTCTCGGCGCACTCGGTCTCGACCGATCTGTTCCAACCGTGGCAGCTCACCGCCGGCGCGATGGTGCGCCTGCGCAGCCGCTTCCTCATGACCTTCGACCTGACCTTCGCGCGCTGGAGCGAGTATCCCGTCCCGGCGGCGGACCTGACGCTGGCGCTCGACATCGGCCAGTTCAACGACAAGGTCAACCTGCCGCCCAAGCGCGCCTATCCCGACCCGGGCTTTCACGACATCGTCATCCCGCACGTGGGCGCCGAGTGGCGCGCGCTCGAGCGTGACAAGCTCGGGCTCGACGTGCGCGGCGGCTACTCGTACGAGCCGACGCCGGTGCCCGAGCAGGTGGGCGAGTCGAACTTCGCCGATTCGGACAAGCACACCTTCTCGCTCGGCGCCGGGCTCGAGCTCAAGAACCTGCGGCCGATCTTGTGGTACCCGCTCACGCTCGACGTGCACCTGGCGGTCACCTATCTGCCCGACCGCGTGAACCGCAAGCTCGACCCGCTCGACAAGGTGGGCGACTTCGTCTCGAATGGCGCGGTGGTGAACGTGGGCCTGGCGCTGCGGAGCCGGTTTTGAGTCGCGCGTGGTTGGTGCTGTTGCTGGTCGCCGGCTGCGGCTCGATTGGCGACGCAGGCGGCGGCGCGTCCAACCTGCCGGTCTCGGGCGCGGGACCGTTCCGTCCGCTCGAGCCCGACGAGTCGATCCCGATCACGCCGCCGTTCGTGCTGCTCGACAACCTGGCCGATCTCGACGAGCCCTCGGTGGTCGACTGGGGCGACGCGCTCGCCATGTGGGTGACCGCCAAGCGCAAGACCCTGTCGGGCACGCGCATCGAGCACGCCGACGCGTACCACCTCACCGACGGCTTCGGTCCGCTGATCATGGCCATCGAGCCGGATCAGACCTGGGAGGGCGGTGCGCTGTCGAGCCCGTCGGTGCTGTGGGAGCAGCCGTGGATCTTGTTCTACGGCGGCGGCGGGGCGATCGGCTGGGCCACCGCCGCCGACGGCCACACCTGGGTCAAGGCGCCCGGCCCGGCGCTGGTCGCCAACAACGAGGAGGAGGGCACCGCGCTCACCTCGCCCGCGGCGGTGCGCGTGGGCGATCGCCTGCGCGTCTATTACCTGGCGAGCGGCGCGGTGTGGGCCGCCGACGCGCCGTTCGCCGACATCGCCGCCTCGCGCGCCACCACCTGGACGCGCCTCGACGGCGATCCGACCACGCCCGGGCGCGATCCGATCCTGGCGCCCGCCGGCCACCAGCTGGTCAGCTCGACGACCACGGTCCCGGTGGTCTCGATCGATCACGTCAGCGCGCGCGCGCCCATCACGCCTGCCGGCCGCGTGCGCTACGATCTCTACTTCACCGCCGCCACCGGCACCGCGAGCGTCTCGACCTGCGGCTTCGCCAGCTCGTTCACCGGCGATCGCTTCGCGGTCTCCACCACCCCGCTGTTGCCGATCATGCAGACCACCCGCGCGCCGGCCGAGACCCCGTACGGCGCGGGCGCGGTGCTCCTGTACGTGCAAATCGACGGTGCGCGGCTCGCCATCGCCGCTGCGACAAGCCCGTGAACCCCTTGCAGACGTGGATCTTTCTTGCTCCCCGTGGTACCGTGGCGAGGATGGGCGGAGACCACGGATGAAGGTCCGCTTCTGGGGGGTTCGCGGATCGTATCCAGTGCCAGGTCCCGACACGAACCGCTACGGCGGCAACACGTCGTGCGTGGCCGTGCGCGCGGGCGATGATGATGACGGCCCGTTCATCATCATCGACGCCGGCACCGGCATCCGCAAGCTGGGCAAGGAGATGATGCAGAGCGAGTTCGGCGCCGGCACCGGCCAGGCCCACCTGCTGGTCAGCCACACCCACTGGGACCACATCCAGGGGCTGCCGTTCTTCGCGCCGGTGTACCAGAAGGGCAACAAGTTCTTCGTCTATGCGCGGCAGCGCGACGACACGCACCTGCGCGCGGTGTTCGCCTCGCAGACCGACTCGCCGTACTTTCCGGTGCCGTTCGAGAACGTGCAGGCCGACGTGGCCTTCCGCGAGCTGGTCGAGGGGGCGCGCTTCGAGATCGGACCGGTCAAGGTCTCGTGCACGCGGCTCAACCACCCGTGGATCGCCATCGCCTATCGGCTCGACTGCGACGGAAAATCGGTCTGCTACGTGACCGACACCGCGCCGTTCAGGGACATCCTGATCGAGCAGGAGTACATTCGCCAGCCGCCCAAGCCGGGCGATCCGCTCAGCCCGTCGGACGCGGCCAAGCTGGCGGCGATGCGCGACGGCGTGGTGCGGCTGTGCGAAGGCGCGGACCTGGTCATCTACGACACCCAGTTCACGCCCGAGGAGTACAAAGTGCGGCCGCACTGGGGCCACTCGTGCCCCGAGGACGCGATCGAGATCGCGCGCGCGGCCGGCGCCAAGGGCGTGGTGCTGTTCCATCACGCGCCCGAGCGCACCGACGATCAGATCGACGAGCTGTTGGCCGCCCATCGCAAGACCACGCCCGACCTGCAGCTGCTCGCCGCGGCGGAGGGCATGGAGATCACGCTCGGTCCCGAGGGCAAGGGCCACGAAGTGAAGACCCACAAGTGAGCCACACGATCGGGGCGTGGGCATGCAGGTGACGTTCTGGGGCGTGCGCGGCTCCGTCCCTGCGCCGGGACCGGAGATGAACCGCTACGGAGGCAACACCTCCTGCGTCGAGCTGCGCACCCAGAACGACGATCTGTTCATCATCGATGCCGGCACCGGCGTGATCGGGCTCGGGCGCAAGCTGATGGCCGGCGCGTTCGGCAAGGGCGGCGGCGAGGCGGCGGTGTTCCTGTCGCACGCGCACTGGGATCACATCCAGGGCTTCCCGTTCTTCCCGCCGATCTTCCTGCCGGGGAACAAGTTCACCATCTACGGACCGGGGCGCTCGTCGTCGATGCTCGAGGGGATCCTCGAGGGCCAGATGAACCCGCACTTCTCGCCGCTGTACACCATGAAGAACCTGGGCGCGTCGATCGGCGTGGCGGCGGTGGACGGCGCGGCCAAGGATCCGAGCTTCGACTGCAAGGGCGTGACCGTGCGCGCGCGGCTCAACCCACACGGCGGCACCAAGGCGCTCGCCTATCGCTTCGAGGAGAACGGACGCTCGATGGTCTACGCCTCCGACGCGGGCTATCCGCCGGGTGGGCCATCGGTCGACGTGCTGCAGCTCTACCAGGGAGCGGACGTGCTGATCCACGACTGCACCTATTCGCCCGAGGATCGCGCCGAGCGCATGGCGCGCGGGTTCTCGTCGATCGCCGACGCGACCCAGGCGGCGCTCGAGGCCAAGGTCAAGCGGCTGGTGATGTTCCACTACGATCAGGACTACTCCGACGACATGGTCGACGCGCTGGCGCAGCGCGCGCGCCGGCTGCTCGACGAAGGTGGCGGCAAGGACATCGAGCTCACGCCGGCGCGCGAGGGCCTGACCCTCACCATCTGATCGTGTACTTCGACGGCGCGTATCGGGAAGAGACGCAGCTCGCCGACGGCACGCGCGTGCGCCTGCGGCTGGTGGTGCCGGCCGACAAGACGCAGCTCGCCAGCGCGTTTCAGCGGCTGTCGCCCGAGGCGCGCTACCTGCGCTTCTTCGCCTCCAAGGAGACGCTCACCCCCGGCGAGCTGGTCTACCTCACCGAGATGGATCAAGCGCAGCACTTCGCGCTCGGCGCGGCGGCGCTGAACGAGGCGGGCGAGGAGGGCGAAGGGCTGGGCATCGCGCGCTTCGTGCGGCTCGCCGATCGCCCCGAGACCGCCGAGTCCGCCGTGGTGGTCGCCGATCGCGTCAAGGGCCGCGGCCTCGGCCGGCTCCTCTTGCAGCGGCTGGTGGCGGCGGCGGTCGAGCGCGGCGTCGAGCGTTTTCGCTGCGAGGTGCTGGCCGGCAACGACGCGATGCGCGGCCTGCTCGGGCAGCTCGCGCCCGAAGCGGATCTGAAGGCCGAAGGCGAGGTGGTGGTGCTCGAGTGGGACCTGCCGTTGGTCCCACACGATCAAGCCGCCGGCGATGCCCCGCGCGAAAACGGCCTGTACCGGCTGTTGCAACTGGCGGCCGAGGGCGCGGTGGTCGTGCGGCAGTGGCTGTTCGGCGGCGAGCCACCTCCGCAATAGATGCTCACGGGCAGCCGGGCGCGCTCATCGTGGAGTTGCCGTTGTTGTAGCAGTTGCCCCAGGTGCCCTGGTCGTATCTCGCGTTGCGGATCTCGTCGAGCTCGAGGGCCGAGTCGTCGTTGCAGTCGTGGTTGGGGTGCCCGCTGCCTTGAAGGTGGATCCAGGCTTCATAGATGCCGTAGCCGCTCCAGCATGCGCCGGTGTTGTAGCTGTTGTTCGTGCCGGTGTTGTTCTCTCTGCTCCAGTAGTCCAAGAGCGCGTTGTAGGACCAGACGCTCCAGCTGTTCGAGTACGAGCTACACTGGTAGCCCATGCTGCCGTCATTGGCGCACGTGCCGTGGTTGCACGTGACCACGTTCTCGTCCCAGCTGCCGGTGCAGCCGTTGTAGTTCCAGCCATAGACAGCGCTGTGTTGCGCGATGACGTAGTCGGACTTTGCGTACAGATCCCCTTCCTGCAGGTTCGAGGTGCAGCCGTTGGCGGTATAGGTTCTGTCGATAGGCAGGGTGGTCTCGGCCAGCGCGGCGCGCTCTAGCAGCTTGGCGCTCTCCTGCGGGACCGTGCGCGTCATGTTCGTCAAGTGAAAGACGTGATCGGCGAGCTCGGGCGCGGCCTGCCGCAAGAATGCATCGGCTGCGTCGCGCGCCGTGACGAAGTCGGCCTGCCGCTGGATGCCCTCGGCCGGGGTCGTGATGCGCGGGGCCGCTCGCATCTCCTTCGCCCAGCTGGGGTCGATGAGCTGGTCACCGCCGATGATCAGCTGGAAGGTGCGGCCCTCCTGGTCGACGACGCGCGCATCCATCTCGTATTGGGGCTCGTTGGGGTACTGCTGGCGATCGAGGTCTTCCTTGGGCTTGCCGACGATCGTCTGCAGGTAGATGACGCGCCCGCTCCTCAGGAACGCGGTCGCCACGCCGACTGCCGGGTCTGCGCTGAGCACGTTGATGCCCTCTTGAAGCTGGGACGCCGGCGGACGCGACGAGGTGCTCGGCGTGCACCCCGCGAGGATCAGCAACGCCCCTCCTCCGAACAATCCAAGGCTGCGCGAGTGGAGCATTTTCATGGTCAGTCTCCTTTCGGTAGCTGGGCAGACTGCGTGTTGTGGCCGCTGAAAATCCCGTGCTAGCCATTACAGCAAATTCCGATCCGTGTCTGACATAGCGTAATTTCAATGATTTACACGTAGTCATGGGTGGAGTTGTTCAAATGTTGTGTTCAAGTCTTGAACAAGCTGAACAAGCCAATCTCCAGGTGCGCTATGGTTCGCGCATGCGACTCGATCGGTTGAGGGAGATTGCGCGCGCGCGAACGTCGGCGGTCGAGCCGGCGCACGATTTTCAGCACGTGCTGCGCGTGGCGGGGAACGCGCGCGCGATCGGCGCGGCGGAGGGCGCGCGCGTCGAGGTGGTGGAGGCCGCGGCGCTCCTGCACGAGCTGTTCAACTACCCGAAAGATCATCCGGAGTCGGCGCGGTCGGGCGAGGTGTGCGCCGAGCACGCGGCGAAGGTGTTGCGCGAGGAGGGCTGGGCCGAGGCGGAGGTGGAGGCGATCGCGTACTGCATTCGCGTGCACGGCTTTTCGCGCGGCCTGCGGGCGGAGACGCTCGAGGCCCGGGTGCTGCAGGACGCGGATCGGCTGGATGCGATCGGCGCGATCGGCATCGCGCGCTGCTTCGCGACCTGCGCGGCCATGCAGCGGCCGTTCTATCAGCCCGAAGATCCGTTCTGCGCTGCGCGCGAGCCGGACGACAAGCAGTGGGGCATCGATCACTTCTACCGAAAGCTGCTGAAGATCCCCGAGCAGCTGCACACCGCGAGCGCGCGACGGCTGGGCGCCGCGCGCGCCGCGTTCATGACGTCGTACCTCCAGCAACTTCGGGGCGAGCTCGCACCCAGCACGCCTGACGTGCTGGCGGGCTGACCTCGTACAGCCGGCCGAGCCACTGGCCGGCGTAGTGCGCGCCGTCGCGGCCGTCGGGCGACTTGACGAGCGCGGGATCGTCGAGACGCGCGAGCACCGTCAGCCGCGGCGCCTCGAGCCGGCGGTACAGCGCGCCCAGCGCAGCGACGGTCTTGGGGAAGCCTCCCGGTTGCAACAGCCGCTTGCGCGCGCGCTCCTCGAACGCCGCGTCGAGCACGAACGCCACCGCGGCCACCTGCGGCGAGGCCCAGGTGCCGGCATCGAGCGCCGCCCACAGCGCGTCGAGACACTCGAGGTGATCGGCGATCAAGAGGGTCGCGGCGGCCACCAGGTGGCAGCGATGGTTGCGATGCGAAAACAGGGCGCGCAGCTCGGCGGTCGCGTCGGGGCTGCGCGCGAGCGCGGCGGCGAGCTCTTCGAACAGCCCGTCGGCGCTTGGCAGGTGGAGCAGCGCGAGGTAGCGCGGCTCGGGCGCGAACAGCGGGCGGAACGAGGGGAAGTCCGAGAAGACGTCCAGCTCGGGCTCGAACGAGGTCACGTTAGCGCCGGACGCGCCCGCTCGTGATCACGGTGCCGCGGATCATGCGCTGCTCGAGATCGACCAGCCCGGCGTGCGCGAACAGCGCGGCGACCAGCTGCCGGTCAGGGCCGCGGCGCGCCAGCCCGGCGGTGGTCGCGACCAGCACGCGGCCGCCGTCGCGCACCACGCGCGCGCACTCGGACAGCACCTGCGCCGCCACCTCGGGCGGCGGCAGGCCCGAGGCGCACAGCGCGTCGGTGCACGCGTCCTCGAGCGACAGGCGTCCGTTCTCGAGCGTGGCGCGCAGCGCTTCGTGCCCCGCCTGCTCGAGCGCGCGCGCGACCGGCTCGGACAACGCGGCGACCTTCGCCTTGCGCTTGCCCTCCGACACCGCACGCGCCAGCGCCTTCGATCCCCAGCCCGATCCGAACCCCAGCGCCGCAGCGACCGCGTCGATCACGCGGGTGTCATCTGCGCTTGGCGACCGTCGCCGAGCCGCCCTTGGGAGCGCTGAAGTGGCGCTTGATCCACGCCTGCGCGATCGCGCGGTTGTGCTGGGTCCTGGCGGCGGCGATCTTCTCCGCGCGCCCGACCGCGCGCCCGCGCAGGTGCAGCGCCAGCCAGTCGGTGTGCTCGTTGGAGCGCTCACGCGGCTCGTGCAGCCGCAGGTACTCGCAGCGCGGCTCCTCGACGTGCGGCGTGGCCTTCAGGTGCCACCACAGGTTGTCGCCGATCGACTTGAAGTTGAAGTAGCTCTCGACGAAGAAGTCGAGCTTGCCGTTCTTGATCGCGCCGCCCATGTCGTCGGCGCGCAGGCAGCCGTCGTGGATGGTGCCGTCGGGCATCTGCACGCCCACGAGCTCGGGCACGTACACCGGCGCGCCGATCGGAATCATCTTGGGATCGACCGCGATCGAGCGGAACGGCTCGAGCCGCCGCCCCTGCACGCCCGCCCCGAGCGGGTGCTCGGCTACAGCCAGCGTCTTGAAGCAGGTGCCCATGCCGTAGTTGCACTCGCCCGCGTAGTTGAGCACGCGGCCGTCGCGCAAGATCCCCGAGCCCTCGAGCTTGAGCTCGTAGACGAACGCCGATGGAAAGCGGCCGATGAAGTAGCCCTGCTTGGTGTAGATGTCGGTGTCGTAATCTTCGTTGGCGTACTCGGCCTCGTAGGCGAGCCAGTAGAAGGAGAGCCGGAAGCCCTCCTTCATCGCCACCGGATAGCCGCAGCACTCCTTGACCTTGCCGATGCGCGGCAGCTTGTCGGGCGTCACGCCGTCGATCTTGCTCTCCTGGTCGGGCTGGGTGAGCGCGTCGATCACCGGCCGCGCCACGCCGCGCAGCGCGCGCGCAGGGGTCCCTACCAGGGAAAGGAGGACCACTAGCGTCCAGGCTGGGCGCACGGCTCTAGGATAACCGACGGGGACGCTCTCGGCAATTCATCGTGCTAAGATGCGCCCGAATGGGAAAGTCGGCGGTGCTGACGACGATGTGGTCCGCGGCGGTGAGCGCCTTGATGTTCCTGTTCATGTACTACCTGGTCTCACCGCGGCTGCCGGTCAACGCCGTCGAGGTGCCGCCCATGGTTGGGCTCTCCCCCGAGCAGGCGCGCGGGCTGCTCGAGCCGCGCGGGCTCTTGCTGGTCCTCGACGGCGAGCGGGCCGATGCGACGGTCGGCCCAGGCACCGTCTCCGAGCAGCGTCCGCTCGGCGGCTCGCGCCTGCGCCGCGGTGACGAGGTCCACGCATCGCTGGCGCGCGCGGCGGTCAACCCGATGGTGCCGAACGTGGTCGGCATGACCCCTGACGCAGCGCGTGAGACGCTCGAGAAGAGCAAGCTCAAGACCGGCCGCTCGTCGGAGGCGCCTTCGGACACCGTGCCGCGCGGCATGGTGCTCTCGACCTCGCCGGCGGTGGGCGCCGACACGCACCCCGACGCGCTGGTCGATCTGGTGCTCTCGGGCGGGCCGCAGACCCAGCTGGTTCCGTCGGTGATCGGCAAGCGCGCCTCGAGCGCCAAGGAGCTGCTCACCAAGGCCGGCTTCGCGGTCGGCACCACGCGCTACGGCTCGAACGACGACTTCGAGCAGGGAATCGTGATCCGGCAGAACCCGCCCGCGGGCGCGCAAGCGAGTCCGGGCGTGAAGATCGATCTCACGATCAACGATTAGCGTTTGAATATCCACCGCTCGTCACCGTCTCAATCGCCATGCGACGGTGGCTGCTCCTCGTGACGATCGGAATCTCCGGATGCGCGGGCATGTACCTGCCGCCGCCGGCCCAGACGACGTTCTTTTCCAAGGAGCCGTTTCGTTCGCTGCCCGACTTTGGTCCGCGGCTACGGGCGACGGTCGATCTGCACTGCAACCTGGGCACGCTCGCCGTCGACGACTCGACCTCCGGTGAGTACGTCATCACCGGATGTGGCCAGCGCGCCGTCTACACCTGCGAGCTGATCGCCGCCGGGCGCGAACAGTGCGCGCGCATCGAGTGATCGGCTCAGCCGCGGACCGAGCGTAGCCGCGCGGCCAGCGACGCCAGCTGCGGGTGCCTCGCGCAGCGCGGCAGCTCGGCGTCGACCAGCCGCTCGAGCTCGGCGTACAGCACGGTCGCCTGCTCCTCGTTGGTGGCGCGATCGCCGGCCAGCGAGATCGAGTGGTCGGTCACCGGCCGCAGCTTCTCCTCGAGGTCGGTCTGCAGCGCGATCACGCGCGCCTCGAGATCGTGGATCTGCTGGTCGAGCGCCGGATCCGGTGACAGCCCGCGCGCGAGGATCTGCGAGCGCTCGTAGTGCAGCTCGCCGAGCGCGAAGCGCACCGACGCCTCGCGCGCGCGGGTCGCTTCCTCGAGATCTTCGGTCAGCCCGTCGAGCGCGGCCTGCTGCGCGTCGTGATGGGCGAGGTCGTCGTCGAGCTGCTTGATCCGGTTGAGCACCAGGAACAGCGGCAGCGAGCTGCCGTCGAGATCGGCGAGGGTCTGCGCCAGCGAGCGCACCACCTCCTGGATCGCGCGCGCGCGGATCGCCAGGCCGATCGGCGCCAGCACGTCGCGCACGTCGGCGGTGTGCTGGAAGTCGATCTGCCCCGACCACTCGGTGGCTCCGACGGTGTCGCGCGGCTCGGCGCTGGCCGGCTTGTGCGTGCGCCGCCCGGTCGCCGTGCGCGCGCCCGCGCCCTGCAGCCGCTCGATCGCGTGGAGCAGATCGCGCGCCGACTGGTAGCGCTCCTGCGGCTTCTTGGCCAGGCAGCGCAGCACCAGCTCGTCGAGCTCGGGCGCGATGCGCGCCGTCGGCCGCCGCGCACTCGGCCGATCCGCCGGCCGGTTCACGTGCTGCTCGAGGAGCTGCAGCAGGTGGCCGGTGAACAGCGGCTCGCCGGTGAGCAGGTAGAAGGCGATGCAGCCGATCGCGTAGATGTCGACGCGCGGGTCGCCGATGCCGCCGCCGAACTGCTCGGGCGCCATGTACGACGGCGTGCCGTAGATGGTGCCCTTGTGGCTGAGCGTCACGCTGTCGACCGCGTCGCCGCTGATGATCTTGGCGATGCCGAAGTCGAGCACCTTGAGCACGTCGGCGCGCCCGCGATGCTCGATCAACACCAGGTTGTCGGGCTTGAGATCGCGATGCACCACGCCGCGCGAGTGCGCGTGATCGACCGCCTCGGCGAGCTGCGACAGGATGTGCAGCGCGCGCACCGGCGCCATCGGACCGGTGCGCTGGATCAGCCCGTCGAGCCGCTCGCCGGTGACCAGCTCCATGGCCAGGTAGTAGCGGCCGTCGAGCTTGCCGAAGTCGAAGATGCTGACGATGTTGGGGTGGTGCAGGCGATTGGTGGCGCGCGCCTCGCGACGGAAACGCGCCACGAACTCGGGATCGGCGGCCAGCTTCTCGTGCAAGATCTTGAGCGCGTCCTGGCGGCCGAGGTTGACGTGCTCGGCCAGGTACACCTCACCCGTTCCGCCCTGGCCGAGCTTGCGGACGATCCGGTACCGCTCGTCGAAGACCTGACCGATCATCGCGCTCCAGGCATGATACACCACCTCATGGTTTCGCTCGACGGCGCGCAGGCGAGCTCGCCCGACCTGGTGGGGGCCAAAGCGGCGACGCTCGGCCGGCTGCGCGCGGCGGGGCTGCCGGTGCTCGACGGCGCGGTGCTGTTGCCCGACGAGCCGGTGGACGACGCGCAGCTGGCGGCGGAGCTGGCGCGCCTGGGCGGCGATCGGTTCGCGGTGCGCTCGTCGAGCAGCCTGGAAGATCTGGCCGGCCTGACCGGCGCCGGCGTGTTCGAGAGCGTGATCGGCGCGCGCGGGGTGGCCGGCGTGCAGGCCGCGATCGCGCGGGTGCGCGCGTCGGCGAGCGGTCCCGGGGCGCGCGCCTATCTCGAGGCGCGTGGCGTGCGCGGCGCGGTGCGCATGGCGGTGTTGATCCAGCCGGAGGTGCGCGCCGAGCGGCTCGGCGTGGCGCGTTCCGAGGAGACGCAGTTTCTCGTCGAGGAGCGGCGCGCCGGCGAGCCGGAGTGGGGGGACGTGCAGGCGCGCGAGCTCGGTCGCGACGATCCGGGCGCGCTCGCTTCCGGGCTGCGCGCGATCGAGGCGCTGCTCGGCCAGCCGGTCGACGTCGAGTTCGCGCGTGCGGGCGAAGCGGTGACGTTCCTGCAGGCGCGTCCGTTCGCGCAGCCGGCCAGCTCGCCCGAGAGCGACCAGCCGTTCCGCGTGCCCGGCAGCTGGCGCCTCGACGCCGAGCACAATCCGGATCCACTGTCGGCGGCGCAGGCGGGCCTGGTCGCGCTCGTCGAGGCGGAAGGCGTCGGCCGCGAGCAGCGCGTGATCGGCGGGTATCTCTACGTGGCGCGCGGGTCGGCGCGTGCCACCCAGCCGATCCCGCTCGGCGAGCTGCGCCGTCGCTTTGCCGACGAGGTCGCCCCCGAATGCGAGGCGCGCCTGCGCGCGGTCGAGGACCAGGGTGCGCTCGAGCCCGCGCTGGAGGTGTTCCGGCACGTCTACCGGCGCTACGTGGGCGAGGTGTCGCCGACGCTGCAGCGCGCGCGCGAGCAGCTCGATCAGCTCTTGCGCATCAACCTCGGGGAGGGGCTGGCGGCCCACGGCGCGCTTTTGGCCGGGCTCGGCGGCGCGACGCTCGAGCGCGACCAGCTGCTGTGGGAGCTGGGCCGCGCGGCGCCCGGTGGTGACGACCGCGACGAGCGGCTGCGCGCGTACCTCGAGCGCTTTGGCGCGCTCGCGCCGGCGTGGGACGTCTCGGTGCCGCCCGACGACGAGGCGCCCGAGCGCGTGCTCTCCGCTGCGGCGCTGCTGTTCGAGAGCGGCGACGCGCCGATCGAGCGGCACGCAAGAGCGCTGGCCGGGTCGGAGGCGGCGGCGCACGCGACGCTGGAGCTGCTCGATCGCATGTCGCGTCGCGCGTTCAAGGCGCTCTTGCCGTTGGTGCGCGAGGTGCTGCCGGTGGCCGAGGACGACGACCTCCTGTTCTTCCGCGCCCAACGTGCGGTGCGCCGCGCGCTCACCGGGATTGGCTCGAAGCTCGCGCTCGGCGACGGGGTCTTCGAGCTTTCAATTGATACGCTGCGCGCCGGCGCGCGCGAGCACGCGGCCGAGCTCGCTTCCAATCGCGCCGCGCGGCTGGCCGCCGGACGGCGCGTGCCGCCGCCCTCGATCGACGACGGCCGGCCGCGCCGCGTCGCGCCCGCGCCGCGCGACGTGCTGCGCGGACACCCGACGGCGGGCCTGGCGCGCGGTCGTGCGGTGGTGGTGCGCTCGCTCTCGGCCGTTCCCGTCCAGCTCCCGCCCGACGCGGTGTTGGTCGTGCCGGCGATCCTCCCGTCGCTGACGTATCTCCTGCCGGCGGTGCGGGCGCTGGTCACCGATCACGGCGGCGCGACCTCGCACGGCGCCACGCTGGCCCGCGAGTACGGCATCCCGGCGGTCCTCGGCACCGGCCGCGCCACCGCGCTCACCGACGGCACCCCGCTGTACGTCGATGGCGCCGCCGGTCGCGTCTACGTCCTGTAGTGTTCGCGACGCGTTAACCGGGCGGTTTTGCGGGAGGCGGTGCGGGTGTGGGCGCGGGCGCGGGCGCGCCGCTGGCGTGCGACGGGAGCTGGCCGGGGCTGGTCCAGCGCGTGTATCCGCGCCAGAAGCTGTACTCGTCGCAGTTGTGGCGCGAGTAGAAGTCCATCACGTCGCTCCAGCCGGCATCGTTCGACGCCGCGGCGCTCTGGATGTCACGCCACGGCACGAAGTTGCACGGCTTGCCCTTGGGCACCTCGTGACCGGCGGCGGTGCGCTCGTCGAGCAGCACCTGCGCGGGCGGCAGGCGACTCAAGTAGTAGTACGCGAGGTCGTTGAGCTCCATCACCTCGATGGACTTGACGGTCAACAGCGCGCCCGGCCGCCACAAGCACTCGGTGCGCCGCACCGTCTCGCCCGGCTTGAGCGCGATCGCGTTGTGCGGGATCGCGCCCTTGCTCTTGCACTTTTCCGGATGCTCGATCGACGTCTCGACGTGGTAGGCGATCGGCTTCTGCGTGCGGTTGGTGATCTCGAGCAGGATGTGCTCGTACTTGAACCCCTGGCCGTTGCCGGTGCTCGCCCACTCCTTGACGGTGCGCGTGGTGATCTTCAAGTGCGGCGTCTCGATCGAATCGTGCTCGGTCTTGAGCTGTCGCGCGCCGGACGACTCCTTGGCGTAGACCAGCGGCTGCGCGATGACCGAGGAATCCATCGGCGCCACGCCGAAGAGCTTGAAGTCGTCGAGGAGCGAGGCCTTGTAGAAGCCTTCGGTGTAGCGCAGCTGACCGGTGACGGTGCTCTCGACGGGCGGCGGCGGCGGCGGTGGCGGCGGCGGCGGCTCGCTCTTGAGGAAGCGCGAGGTGACCAGCGCGACGACCACCACCACGACGCAGACACCCAGGCCGACCGCCAACGAGGTGTTCGGGGACATCCCCTTTTTCTTTGGGGGCACGCTGACACGTTATCCGCGGATCTGCTGGGCCGCAACTAAGCTGTCCTACATCCACCGCCTTGACACACATTGCCTTCGCGCACGCGATCTCTTTAACTAGATGAAGCCGTGGTAGTTCGAGTCATCCCCCTGCTGCTGGTCGCCGGTCTCTTGTGCGCTTCGCCGGCGCGCGCTGATCGCGTCGACGATCTGTCGCGCGCGCTGTCGAGCGATCCCAGCTGGCGCGTGCGGCTGCAGGCGGTGGTGGTGCTCGGCAAGCTCGGCGACGCGCACGCGCAACCGGCGCTCCTGCACGCGCTCGGCGACTCCAACGAGACGGTGCGCGGGCTGGCGGCGCAGGTGCTCGGCGATCTGGGCGACGCGACCGCGGTGGTGGCGCTCGAGCGCGCGTGTCGCGACCCCAACCCGTTCGTGCGCGAGAAGGCGACCGCGGCGCTCGGCCGGTTGCACCCGTCGTCGGTCGCCGAGGCGCCCATCGGCGGGGCGCTGCACGTCGAGGTGGGCGGCATCGGCTCCAAGGCGCGCAACACGCCGCCCGAGCTGATCGCGTACCTGCGCAACCTGATGGAGCGCGAGCTCATGCGCTCGCCGGGGCTGACCATGAGCGGCAAGCCGATCTCGGGCTTCCTGATCGACAGCGCGATCACCACCATGTCGCGCAAGACCACCGACAGCTTCGTCGAGATCTCGTGCGAGGTCAGCTTCACCGTCGGCAAGCTGCCGTCCAAGGCGATGGTGATGATGACCTCGGGCGGGGCCACCGTGCAGGCGCCGCGCATGGGCCTCAGGCCCGCGCAGGAGATCGCGTTCCAGAAGGACGCGCTCGAGGGTGCGGTCAAGGGCGCGCACGAAAACCTCATGGCGTTCTTGCGCACCCAACAGCCGGTGCAGACGGCCGGAAGGGCCGTCCGCCGCTAGCGTATCATCCAGGTAATGGGGTACCTGCCCTACTACCTGTTCGCGATGGTCGCGGCGTACGCGCTGCGCTACCCGTACCTGCTCGCGGCGGGGGCCGGCGTGTTCCTGCTGCGGCGCTGGCTGCCGGATCCGTACCTGTTCCTCAAGCACGCGCGCAAGGTGCGCGGCTTGAAGGCGCAGATCTCGCAGAACGCGGACAACGTGGTCGCGCGGCGCGACCTGGCCAAGGTGTGGCTGGAGAAGCGGCGCCCGCGTCGCGCGCTGAAGCTGCTCGAGGAGGCGCGCGTGCGCGATCCGGGAAGCGAGGAGCTGGCGTTCCTCTACGGCAAGGCGCTGCTCCTGTCGGGCAACCCCGAGGCGGCGCTCGGGCCGCTGGTCGAGGCGGCCAGCAAGAACGAGCGCTTTCAGTACGGCGACGCGTACCTGATCGCCGGCCGCGCGCTGTACCTGCTCGAGCGCAACGCCGAGGCCGAGGACGCATTCGCGCGCTACGTGGCGATCAACTCGTCGTCGGTCGAAGGGCGCGTCCGGCTGGCGTGCGCGCGCCGCGAGCAGCGCGATCGCGACGGCGCGCGGCAGGCGACGCGCGAGGCGCTCGAGACCTTCTCGCACGTCCCCGGCTTCCGCCAACGCGCCGAGCTCGTCTGGTACCTACGCGCGCGTTTGATGACCTTCGGCCTCGCCTAACGGGAGGCCAATGCGGACCGCAGAACGCGGCGCACGAACGGCTCTTTGGCGTCGGTGTACGCCTCCCGGTCGAGCCTGTGCTGATCGGCCAGGCGCTGCTTGAGCGCTCCGTATTCCGCCGCGACCACCGGATGGGCACGCAGATAGTCACGGAACGCCAGTCGCTCCCACCACAGCTCGCTTCGGATCGGCACGACGTGAAGGTGATGCGTTCTAAATGAGTCGGACGGTTTGCAGAGCCAATGCATCACTTCCGCCCGATACGGGAAGTAGACGTAGCCGAGCTCGGCGAGAACCGGCAACGCGGCCCGCGAGCCGGTGAGCGTGTCGACCCCGACCATGATGTCGATCACCGGCTTGGCGACGAGCCCCGGCACCGCCGTGCTTCCCACGTGTTCGATCGGCCCGGCGAGCCAAGGCGCCAGCGCAGGGTGAAGCACGGCGCGCTCCTCCTCGAACCGCGCGGGCCAGCCGGCGTCGTACGGCACGACCTGTATCGGCTGTTGTGCCATGCGGCCGATGATCGCGGACGGCCTTCGCGCCTGTCAAACGACTCCCGCGTGTCGACGTGAAAGCGATCTAGATCTGCTACGCTGGTCCCATGCGGGGTTGGCTGGTGGCGCTGGTGCTGCTGTCGTCGGCGCCCGCGCGTGCGCAGGACAAGCCGGACGATGAGTTGTCGCCGGCGCGCGTCGATCCGAAGGCGCTCGATCGCGCGTATCGGCGGGCGCAGGCGCGCCGCAACGTGGGCATCGGGCTGGCCGGGCCGGGCGTGGCGCTGAGCATCCTCGGCGGGGTGCTGATCGTCTACGGCGCCAACGATCCGCACCTGTTCGGCGGCGGCGCGGAGGTGGCGGCGGGCTCGGTCTCGAGCGGGCTCGGCCTCGCGATCGGGATTCCTGGCGTGGTGCTGTGGATCCTCGGGCAGGACGACATGGACGTGGCCACCTGGCGGCGCCGGCAATTTCTGCCGGTGATCAGCCTTTCACACTGAGCGTCTCGATCCCGCCCATGTACGGGCGCAGCACCTTCGGGATCACCACCGAGCCGTCGGGCTGCTGGTAGGTCTCGAGCACCGCGATCATGGTCCGCGGCAGCGCCAGGCCCGAGCCGTTGAGCGTGTGCACGAAGCGCGGCTTGTCCTTGCCCGACTTGCAGCGAATCATCGCGCGCCGCGCCTGGAAGTCGCCGAAGCTCGAGCACGACGACACCTCGAGCCACTCGTTGCAGCCGGGCGCCCACGCCTCGAGATCGAGCTTCTTGCACGCCGAGAACGACAGATCGCCGGTCACCATCTCGATCACGCGATAGGGGATCTCGAGTCGCTTCAAGATCTCCTCGGCGTCGCCGATCAAGCTGTCGAGCTCGGCGTTGGAATTCTCGGGCGCCACGAACTTCACCATCTCGACCTTGTCGAACTGGTGGCCGCGCTTGATGCCGCGCGTGTCCTTGCCGTGCGCCATCTTCTCGCGGCGGAAGCACGCGGTGTAGGCCACGTGCTTGATCGGCAGCGAGTCGGCGGGCAGCACCTCGTCGCGGTACATGTTGGTGACCGGCACCTCGGCGGTGGGCACGAAGTAGAAGTCCTCTTCGATGTCGCGGTAGACGGTGTCGGCGAATTTGGGGAGCTGGCCGGTGCCCACCAGGCACTCACCCTTGACCATGTAGGGCGGGTAGATCTCGGTGTAGCCCTGCTCGATGTGCACGTCGAGCATCCAGGTGATCAGCGCGCGCTGCAGCCGCGCGCCCGCACCCTGCAGGAGGTAGAAGCGCGTGCCCGAGATCTTCACGCCGCGCTCGAAGTCGATCAGGCCGAGCTTCTCGTTGAGCTCCCAGTGCGGCTTCGGGTTGGCGATCGCGCGCTTCTCGCCGACCTCGCGCACCACGCGATTCTCCGCGTCGGTGCGGCCCTGTGGCACCGATGGGTCGGGCAGGTTGGGTAGCTGCAGCGCGAGGGTCTGGATCTGCGCGTCGAGGGCGGCGAGCGCCTGGTCGGCCTGCGCGATCTCGCCCTTGTAGTCGTCCATCTCGGCGATCAGCTTGGCGCGCTGGTCGGGATCCTTCTCGCGGCCGACCGCCGCCGACTGGGTGTTGCGCTTCTGCTTGACCTCGTCGCTGGTGGCGACGATCTGACGGCGCCGGGTGTCGAGATCGAGCAGCTCGCGCGCGGTGTCCGCGGCCGCGTCGTCGAACAGGCGCTCGCGATAGGTGGCCATCACTTCGTCGGGGCGCTCGCGCAAGAGCTTGAGATCGATCATGGACCGAGACTTTCGACGCCGCTCCCGGTGCTGTCAAGGCGTCGCCGAAGGGGCAGGCAACGGGGTGGCCACGATGTTGCACAACCTCACCTCAGAGACCCCCGGCGGGGGCGAGGAGATTCGAGTGAAGATTGGCAAGGATCGCGTGGTGTGCATCGATTACACCATCCGGCTGTCGACCGGGCAGGTCGTGGAGACCTCGATCGGTCAGGAGGCTTTGACCTATCTACAGGGCCGCCGTCAGATCGTCCCCGGGGTGGAGCAGGCCTGCGACGGGCTGGAGCCTGGCGCGTCGCTGGAGATCGTCGTCTCGCCCGCCGAGGCGTATGGCGATCGCGACCCGGCCGGCGTGTTCGTGGTGCCGCGCGCCGCGTTCCCCGCCGACGAGACGATCGGCCCGGGCATGTTGTTCTCCGCGCACCGCCCCGACGGCAAGAACCTCACCTTCCGCGTCGTCGAGGCGAACGACGAGTTGGTGCTGGTCGACACCAACCATCCGCTCGCCGGCGAGACGTTGCACATCTCGGTGCTGGTGCACGAGGTGCGCAATGCGTCGGCCGAGGAGATCTACGCCGGGCGCCCGTTCGCGTCGGTGCACGTCGAGCCGCAGTACCTCGCCTGAGCGCTATTTCCCCGGCTGGGCGTAGCCCCAGCGCCGCATCATCCCCGCCACTTCATCGTTCGAACGCGCCTTGGTCGACTCGAGCGGCGTGATCGCCGACGGGTCGCGCCACAAGAGCAGCTCGCCGCGCTCGCCGAGCACCGGCGGACGCGAGGCGTCCAGCCAGGTGAGGCGCTCGCCATCGAGGATTGCGCTATCGCTGTTCCCGAGCAGTGGCAGCCCGAAGGGCCCGAGGAGGAGCTGGTGTGCCTTGAGCGGTGTGCCGTCCTTGCGCAGTTGCAGCACGATGCGCGCGCTCGGCGGATCGACCACCAGATCGACCAGCGCCGAGCCGCGCAGCACCAGCCGCACCGCGTGCGCGTCGAGCGGGCTGGCCTCCGCGCCCGCCACCGCGCGGATCGAGACCGTGCCGTCGGTGCGCAGCGTGCCCTCGACGGTGTGCGGCCGCGCATCGGGCGCCAGCCGCAGGTGCAGCACCGAGACCGGCGCGTCGCGGGCGGCGGGCGCCTGGCGTTCGAAGAGCGCGCGCAGGCGGGCCAGCTCGACCGGCGCGTCCCCGGCGCGGTTGCGGTGCTGCAGCGGGTCGGCGGCGAGATCGTAGAGCTCCTCCTCGACGCGCCGCTCGCTGCCGTCCGGAAAGAGGAGACGACCGTCGCCTCGCCGCAGGTACGCCCAGCTCCCGGCGCGCACCGCGCGTACGTTCTGTCCCTCGACGAACGCGGGCCGCTCGGGCTCAGGCTCGCCGCGCCACAGCCCGGTCAGCGACTGGCCGCGTGCGCCCGCTCGCGGCGGAAGCCCGAGCACGTCGAGGATGGTCGGCTCGAGATCGATCAGGCTGACCTGCGCCGCCACCTTGCGCGCCGGCAGCACGCCCGGCAGCGAGATCACCAGCGGCACGCGCAAGAGCTCGTCGTACGCCGACCAACCGTGGTGGTGCAGCGTCTGTTGTCCCATCGCCACCACGGTGTGCTCGTGGGCGTGGTCGAAGATCTCGCCGTGATCGCCGACCACGATCACCAGCGTGCGTCCGGTGAGGTGCAGTCGCTCGAGCTCATCGAGGACGCGGCCGAGGTAGTCGTCCGCGTAGGCGGCTTCGGCCAGATACGCGCGCGCCATCGAGTCGGCCGGAAAGCCCGGCGGGACCTCGACGCGCTTCAGATAGTCCGGCGGCGGCGTGTACGGCCAGTGGGGCGCGTCGTAGTGAAGGTGCAGGAAGAACGCGTCGCGGGCGTGTGCGCTCAAGAAGGCGCTCGCGGCGGCGGTGATCGCCGGCGTGTCGAGCACCGGATGGCGAATGTCGGCGACCTCGTCGAAGCCGAGCGCCAGCCCGATCTGCGGGTAGCCGAGCAGGAAGAAGTTGTTGCCGATCGCGCTGGCCAGGTAGCCCTGACCCTCGAGCACGCGCGGCAACAGCGGCGGCGCGATCAGGTAGAAGCGGCGCCGCTCGGCATCGGACGGGATCATCTCCTCCGCGCTCTGCCCGATCGCGGTGGGCAGGTCGCCGCCGAGCATGGCCAGGATCGACGGGCGGGTCCAGGTCGCCGCGGTGATCGCCTGATCGAACCAGACGCCACCGTCGGCGAGCGCGCGCAGCCGCGGCATGACCGGGAGCGCGTCCCGTCGCAGCGTGTCGATCACCACCAGCAGCACGTTGTAGCCCGGCGCTCCCTGGTCGCGCGCGATCAGGAGCGGGTTGCCCCACACCGCGGCGGCCGGCTTGGCGCTCGCGGTGGTAAAGCCGAGCGCGTGGGCGCCGTCGAGCGGCAGCGCCACCTTCTGCCAGACGCCAGACTCCCTGACGCCGACCACCCGTCTGAAGATCTCGCGGCCGTCTGCGTCGATGGTGAAGGTCACCTCGGGGCTGCCCGGCGGGGTCGCCAGATCGAAGCGCAGCTCGCCGTGCGCGACGGCCGGCAGCGTGAACAGGTAGCGGCACGGCGCCGGCGCGAACAGCGAGGTCTTCGATTCGTAGACCGCCCGCGTGCGGTTCCACACCGGATCGAACGCCGGCAGCTTGCCGGGCGCCGCCGGCCGGGTGCGCGGCCGCCCATAGGACGCCACGTCGGCGTCGGCCAGCGCGAGCTCGACCACCCGCAGCGCGGCGCCTGCGCGCAACCCGCTATATGGGCTGGCCAGCTTGGCGGGATAGTCGAGCGCCGCCCAGGCCTGCGCGAGCTCGGTCCCGCTCAGCGTCGCGGCGCCGGCCTGCTCGACGAACCGCAGCGCGATCCGATCGCCGGGGAGCGACTTGGCGGGCGCGCGGGCGGGTGTCGCCATCGGACGGACGCTCGCGCCGTCGGGAGGCGAGACGGCCGGCTGCCCGCATCCGATCGAGCCGGCGAGCGCCAGCGCGAGCCAGCGGCAACTCATCGAGGCACCGCGAAGCCGCCGCGCATCACCGTCCGCCCGTCGGAGGTCATCCACGCCTCGAGCTTGCGCTGCAGCGCGGCGCGCACGTCGGCGTGCGTCGCGCTCACGTCATGCAGCTCCTCCGGATCGGACGAGAGATCGTAGAGCCGCCACTCGGCGCTCTCGCGCGTCGGCCGATACACCAGCTTCCACGTGCCGCTGCGGATCGCGCGATGTTTGGCGACGATGATGGTGTCCTGCCACTCCGGCTTGATGAAGATGTCGCCGTCCTCCGCCAGATCGGTCGCGCCGGTGATGCCCGGATAGGGCAGCCGCTCGTCGGGGCCGAACCCCGGGCCGTTGTTGGTGAACCAGAACTCGGTCTCGGTGAACGCGTCGAGATCGAGTGACGCGCGCTCGCCGCGCAACAGCGGTCCGAGATCTACGCCGTCGACGTGCGGCGGCGGCGCCACGCCGAGCAGCGCGGCCACCGTCGGCAACACGTCCACGTCGCGCACCACGCCCGGAACATCGTGCGGCGCCGGGGCGTGCGTCGGATCGAAGATCACCAGCGGCACGTGATCGGCCACGCTGCCCTCGAGGTGGTCGCCGTGGCCCATGCCGCGGCCCTGGTGGTCGTACAGGTTCTCGCCGTGATCGGCGAGCAGCACGATCACCGTGTTGTCGGCCACGCCGTCGCGCTCCAGTCGTTCGAGGATGCGGGCTATCGCCGCGTCGGTGGCCGCGACCGCGCCGTCGTACAGGCCGCGAATCTGCGCCGCGTCGACCGGGGTCACCGGCGCGGTGGCGAGCGGCGGCTTTTGATAGCGGAACGGGCCGTCGTAGCCGAGCTGGGCGAAGCGCCGGTAGTAGGGCGCCGGCGCGGCGTAGGGAAAGTGCGCTGCGGAGAAGAACACGGTCAGGAAGAACGGCTTNNGGCGAGCCGATCGAGCCGCGCGATCGCGCGATCCGCGAGCAGCGCCGGATCGGATCGCTCGGGCAGCGCATCGACCGCCGGGAACAGCTTGCGCCCGAGCCGCGAGGTCACGTACGGCAGCGCGTTGGGGTGGATCTGGATCCCGCGCTGCTCGACGATCGTCTTCATGTCGAAGTAGGGCACCTCGATGTCGTCGAAGCCGAGCGGGGTGCGCGAAAAGATCTCGCCGGCGTAGTCGCTGACCACCGCGGTGCGATAGCCGGCAGCGTGCAACACCGACGGCAACGCGGGTCCGATCGCGTGGCGCGCCGCCGCGGTGGGAAACATGTGGCGGATCCCGTGATGCAACGGGAACCGTCCGGTGAGCAGGGTCACGAACGAGGGGAACGTGCGCGGCACGGTGACGTGCGCCTCCTGGAAGCGAACGCCCCTTCGCGCCAGCTTCGCCAGCGTCGGAAAGCGCTGTTCCGCGTCCGGAGAAAAGATCCGATCGGCGCGCAAGCTGTCGACCGCGATGAGCAGCAGGTTGGGGTGCTTGCTCGGGCCCTCCGCGTGCGCCGGCGACGGCGGCCGGCTGGCGTTCAGCAAGAAGAGCAGGGTGCACACCACGCCGGCGCCGCTCAGCCACGGCAAGCGCGGTCGCGCCGCCAGCCACGCCCTGGTTCGCGTTCGGCCACGACGATAGGCGAGCGGGCCGCCGATGAGGGCGACCATCAAGAGGATGAACAGCACGTCGAGCAGCGGCACCGACAGATGATCGGTGAGCGCCACCATCAGCGAGCGGCGCAGCCCGCCGCGATCGTAGAGCGCTTCGGAGTAGAGCTGCGGGTAGTGCACCAGGTTGCGCACCAGGAAGTATCCGTGCCCGACGAGCGCCGCGAGCACGCCGCGCGCCACCGATCGCCAGCGGGTGCTGTTGACCATGCGCGCCCAATCCCACAGCCGGCCCAGCCCGGAGCCCACCGCCCCGAACAGCGCGCCGATCACCACATAGATGACGAGGATCTCGAGCTGGTTGGCGGCGATGTGCGCGCCGTATCGCTTGACGATGATGTTGGTGGCGCGCTCGTCGGAGAACCCCATGAAGTCGAGGCTCGCGCCGAGCAGATCGATGCCGAACAGGAGCGACAGCACGAGGGCTCCCGCGCCCGGTCCGGAGCCGAGCACGCGCTTCAGCGCGGAGGAGGTGGCACGGACGAGACCCACGTCTCGCTAGTGTTCCACGGTCTCGAGTTGCTCGCCATCCGAGTCCGAGAGCGGCTCGGGGCGATAGCTGTTGAGGGTCATGTTCGGCGTCCCGCCCAGATCCACACGCTGCCAGCCGGCCGGCGCCGCCGCCCAGTCGGGCAGGGCGCCGGTCGTCGATTCACCCACCAGCAGCGTGGGCGCGATCCGCCCGAGCGCGTCGAGCGCCTTGTGCCAGCGCGGGGTTGGGCCCGCGTGGGTCAGCACCAGGATCGCCTGCGGCCGCTTGCGTTCGAGCTCACGCCGGAGCGCGGTGTTGAACACCTCGGCGCCGAGGAGCAGCGCCACGGTCATTCCGCACATCGACAGGACCCGATTCTCCGACGCGCAATCGGTCGATGGGCGGGCCGGCCACAACAACGGCCGACCCGCCTCACAGGCGAACGCGTAGCTCTCCGGCGGCGGCTCGAGCGGCGCCCAGCCCCCGCTCACCGCTGCCTGCCCGAGGTCGATGCCGAACACCACGCCCAGCTCGCTCTTGCGCGACAACTCGAGCATCGACTGCGCCAGCTGATCGCACCCGTCTCCCGACGACGCGCGCAGAAACCCCGCGGCGAACACCAGCAGCCCGCCGCCGTCCATGATCCCGACGATGTCGGCCACCGCGCTCGCCATCCCGACCCGCAGATCGCGGTGGCGCGCCTCCGACAGCCACGAATCATTGGCCGGCGGATGGAAGATGACGGTGTGGATCTCGCGCGTCGCCTCGTCCCAGGGACTCACGCTGCCGCCTCGGTGGCCGCTTCCACCTGATCGTCCGCCACCGGGATCGCGCGCGGCTCGACGACCGCCTTCATCGCCGACATCAGCCGGTCGCGCAGCGCCTCGGCGATCTCCGGGTTCTCGACCAGGAACGCGCACGCCTTGTCGCGCCCCTGCGCGATCCGTTCGCCGTCGAGGATGTACCAGGCGCCCGACTTCTCGAGCAGCCCGTGCGTGGCCCCGAGGTCGATGATCTCCCCCTGCAGGTTGATCCCCGCGCCGTACAGCACCTCGAACTCGGCCTGGCGGAAGGGCGGCGCGCACTTGTTCTTCACCACCTTGACGCGCACCCGCGATCCGATGTTCTCCTCGCCCTGCTTGAGATGCCCGATGCGCCGGATGTCGAGCCGCACCGAGGCGTAGAACTTGAGCGCGTTGCCGCCCGGCGTGGTCTCCGGGTTGCCGAAGGCTGCACGAGAACCATGCCTCGTCAGCCGTAGTCGCAGCCTTGCTGCACGACGCCAGGAGAACATCGTGAATAATACCCAATAGCTAGCGTTGCCGACTCTTGGATGGTCTTCGTCGCTCACACACTCATCGTTCATCTGGGCCGGCGTTTGTTCATAGTCTAGTTGTGATGTTCAACTATTTCGAATATTGTTCATCTCAGCGATGCAGCATTTTCTAGAGGTCTTGAAGATCTTGGATGGTGCAGTGAACGCCGACCGCAACAAGGTGCTCGCTTATGCCGAACAGCTAGCGGCAAAGCTTGAAGCGAACGGGGATCCAAGGTCCGCGGAAGGTATCCGTCGCACGGTCCGAAAGGGAAGGACGCGGGACCTTGAGGCCTCTCGGATGACCTCAGCGCTGCCTGTTGACGGCGAGTCGAGGCTCGCGCTCGCTGACGAGAGATCGTATGCCGCCGGAGAGGTACGCATTGTGTTCGACGCTTCGTCTGCTGAGCGCGTCGCGGAGTTTGTAAGAAACATTCGCGGCTCGGCTGAACTGATGGCCGGAGGCGTCAACCTCTCTCCCTCGCTCCTGATGTATGGCCCGCCCGGTTGCGGAAAGACTGAGATCGCGAAGTACGTTGCCGCCCAGCTAGACTTGCCGCTGCTGACCGCGCGTACCGACTCGCTGATCTCATCCTATCTTGGCAGTACGGCAAAGAACCTGCGGTTGCTATTCGAGCATGCAATGAGCCGACCGTGCGTTCTCTTCCTCGACGAATTCGATGCGGTGGCGAAGCTGCGCGACGATCAACACGAACTTGGCGAACTGAAGCGCGTCGTAGTCAGCCTTCTTCAAAATATCGACGCGCTCGATAGCAACACCGTTCTCGTCGCGGCGACCAACCACGAACACTTGCTCGATCGAGCGATCTGGCGCCGATTCGCTTTTCGACTCCAGATTGGACTGCCGACATTAGTTGCGCGGAGGACACTTCTGGAACAGTTCCTCGCCGGTCAAGCGCCTCCCGCGATTCCATTGGAAGATCTGGCAATCGCAACTGAAGGCATGTCGGGAGCGGACATTCGCACTCTTTGCGAAGAAGCGCGGCGGACTGCGATTCTCAACCGGCAGACTGGCATCACCGACAGAGACTTGCTCCTTCGGCTGGCGCGGAATCGCATCGCCGATCTGGATACGCTCTCTACCCGAGACCAGTTGGCGTCTGCTAGACGCCTGAGTCCGAAGCTCTTCACCGTGCGTCGGTTAGCCGACCTCTTCTCCGTCTCAACCGGTAAGGTCTCGACGCTATTGCGCAAGGAAGGAACAACGTGAGCGAGGGCAAGCTGCCCCTTAAACGTGTCCTCATCACCTCGGCGAATTACTTCAACCCAGGTGGAGGCGGTGGCGACAAGACGATTTTCGGCCCGGTTACTCCATTGGTTCGGAGTCAATTGGCGCGCAGTGTTCGGTCGGTCGCCGCCCACTTTGGGAGTGCATTCACAAGGAATCCAGGCGCGGCGGCAGTGGCGCGGGTGGTTCTCAAACCGGAGGCTGTCGCCAAGAGTCACCGGCCGTCGTGGCTGTTCGACAAGGCCAATTGTCCAATCGTCGGTATTGGCGCATTGGGCGAACTGTTGGTCAGCGTGAGTGCCTCAACGCTGCCGCAGCTCGAAAGTTCCGTTCTCTCCCAGACGACAGGAGACGCGGAGGCAAACATTTCGACAATCTTGAGAGTCGAGCCGTTTGAGATAGCCGAACCGCGCTTGCTCGAAATCTCGAAAGAGATAGAGAAAGATGGGATCGAGGCAATAAAACTTCGTCTATTTCGCCATCACGAAGCGAAGATTGACCTAGCACTTGAAACTGCATTGCATCAACAACTGAACGACTTTCAGATCAAATACGAACCGCTTCCTTACGGTCCCGGTATGGCAATATATCGGCTTCGAAGGGTCAAGCCCCAGCATATTGCGAGTCTCGGACGGTTCGTCGGTACCCAAAGCCTAGGAGCATTTCCTAGGTACCACGTCGTACGCCCCGCTGCCCAGCCGGTGGGCAAGCTCAATTCAGTCGTTTTTCCGCCACCGGAGCGCGGTGTCGAATATCCGGTCGTGGGAGTGATCGACACTGGCGTGGATCCGGCAAACGCGCTTTTGGCTCCCTGGATCGTAGCCCGCGAAGAATATGTCCCGATTGCTGAGCGCGACTACGGGCACGGTACCTTCGTCGCCGGCCTCGTGGTGCACGCTAGGGCTCTGAACCACAACGACGAGAGATTTCCGCAGTGTCCCTGTAGAATAGTGGACGTAGTCGCACTGTCGCGCAGCGGGACCCTCCCAGAGGATCAATTGGTCGCGATTCTTCGAGAAGTGGTGCCGAAGTATCCAGCTGTACGAGTTTGGAACCTCTCACTCTCGGGCAATGAACCGTGCTCCGACCATGCGTTTTCGGATCTCGCCATTGCACTCGACGACTTGCAGACGCAACACGAAATCACGTTCGTAATCGCGTCCGGCAACTATGCCGTGCCACCATTTCGGGATTGGCCGCCAACCGCAGTGCTAGGCGAAACTGATCGGATCTGTAGCCCCGCCGACTCCGCACGAGCGTTGACGGTCGGCTCGATGACGCATAGGGATAGCCCCTCTTCGAGGGCACCTGTTAGTTGTCCTTCACCCTTCAGTCGGCGGGGCCCTGGCGCAGTGTATTTCCCAAAGCCAGAAATCTCGTATTACGGAGGAAATTGCGATGCAATGGGCCGGCACGCGCAGATCGGCATTCTATCCGTCGACGCGCAAGGAAACCTAGCCGAGAGCATTGGGACAAGCTTTGCGGCACCCATCGCTTCAGCTGTGTTGGCCTATGTGCAAGTAGGTCCTGCCCAACCACTTTCAAGCCTGATGGCGAAAGCGCTGTTGATTCACTCCGCGGTGCTGGCCGATTCGACCGAGACCCAGGAACAGCTCGACTATCGCGGGTTCGGCGTCCCAGGCGACCTGCAGAACATTCTTGGCTGCGATCCTTGGCGCGCTACTCTACTGTTTGAGACCGAGGTCCGTGCTGGCCTCGACTTGCAACGGACCCCGTTCCCCATTCCCGACTGTCTCCGCACTCCGAAAGGTGCCTTCCGTGGCGAGATGACGGTCACCCTCCTGTCTGAGCCCACGTTGGATGGAACTTTCGGCGCCGAGTATTGCCGCAGTCACGTTGAAGTCTCTCTCGGCACTTATGCACCGAACGATTCTGGTACGCTGGAGCAGTTGAGGCAAATCCCTCCCTTTCCGAAGCGAACCGAGAAGCACCCCCTTGAGAAAAAGCGCGTGGAGCACGGGTTCAAGTGGTCGCCGCTGAAGGTGTACCGGAGAGTCATTCCGAAAGGAGTCAATGGCGACATATGGCGCCTACTGCTAGCCGGCACCGATCGGAGCGGAGCAGACAATTTGAGCATGCGGGTTGCTGTGGTCGTTACTATCGCCGACACTCAGCGGAAGGCGTCGGTTTACACGGACGTCATCAGAGCTATGAACCAACTCGGTTGGGTGGCTACTGATGTGCAACTCCGCGAACGAGAGCGCGCTCGACGGTAGTATGGCCTTCTGCAGTATGGTACCGGCGCCGCGCCCTTCGAGCCCCCGTGCCTAGGCAATCGACCGCTGCGCAGCTTTCTTCGTCCGAACACCACAGCTTCACCAAGCTACTTTGGCTTTTTCTTTTGTCGATTGAAAGGCTTGCGGACCGTTGGCTTCTTGTGAACGGGCTGAGCGCTGCTTTTCTCGCTCTTGGGACGAGCGTTCGGCTGTCCCTGCTGAGTTGAACTTCTAGGCTCCAGGCTCGTCGGCAACATTTGAATACTCACGAAGGCCGAGAGTCTTCGCTCAGTCGAAACCGACCGAGACATCGGCGTGGCCGACGGCAATCTTTTGCGCACCTTAGTCTTCGGCTGATCGGTGCGCGCTTCATCGTGGGGGCGCTGAAACTCCAGTTCGAGAGCGGCGGCTTCCTCTTGCCACGTACTCGGATCGCCCAGTCCCAACAGCGAGCTGTCGCGCGAGACCCTTTTCCCCTCATACTTTGATCGCTTGGATTTGTTGGTAGTCATCGAGTCTGTACCCCTGGCCCGATGCGAACATAGTCAACATTTGAATCGTCGTACAAATACGTGAAGTCCAGTTCTAGCTGGGTCGCTTCTGCGGGGCGATCAACGTCCTCTCGAAAATAGATCGAAGGAATGGTCTGGTCGGTATCGTACCAACCAGAATATGTCGTCCAGTCTTTCCCCTGGAGTTCGGCCGGCACGCGTGACATTGGACAGTCCCCAGGGGATGGCCCTGCAGGTCTGAGTGAGGTAGCCCTCCCCGACGCTGTTTCCCGTGCTCGATTGATGGTCATCATCGCGTACCGTAGGCCCATGTAGAGCGTGTCGACTGGCTTCTTTCTCACCGATTCGCCAGCCGCTTTGGCCAAGTCAAGGGCTCGGGTATTGTTCTCTGTGCCACTGCGGACCATGTGACCAACGGAGTTCATCGAGAGCGCGATGCCACCCGGAATGCGGTGGTCATGCCACCAACGTCCGTCCCCCTGTGAGCCGAAAAAATTCACCCCAACGAGCCACTCACGATAATGGTCTGCAGCGATCTCCAGCGATATTCGATCGTGGAAGACGACATTGGGACGAACTCGCTCCAATAGATAGAGTTCACTGAGACGAAGCATCAGCCGCTCCAAGTCTCTATTCGGCGCCGCCTCCAGAATTCGCTGTGACAACGCAAGAATCACAAAGCCACTCTTCCTACCGAGAAAAGCCTCTCTACGCCAATGGAGTCGGTATTTCTGGATCTTCTCCTGAATCGCCGAATCTGATCCTACCAAGTCTCTCTCGGTAAGGATGCAGAAGCTGAGGAGGTCCGGGTCTCCAGTTGCCATCCGACCAAATAAGCATGGCTGGTGATCGTGCAGCCAAGCCCGAAGGTGATTCGCTGCCTCTGCGTCAGAGCGCGAGTTCAGCAGGGCTTCATTCGTCCTCGCCAAGTCTGCCGAAAACGGAATCGTCGCCCGAATCGGGTCGGGGGTGAGTCTTTCCAAAAGACTGGAGATCGTGGGTTCGGCCATGGATTCCTACTTGTGCTTGCGAGAATTCTAGGACGTTCGGTTCCGACAGTCGAGCAGGCCTTTCTTCCACCGCGACATCGCGCTTCGACGGTACGACTCTCAGGGCTGCTTGGTTCACTCTCGGAGAGCGGATACGATGCAGCTGACGAGTCGATGAGCGGCCACACCATCGGGATCGAGTCGAGGATTGAAGATCGTTACTTCGAGCCCGACGCTTTTTCCAGAAGCCACAGCGATCCTCAGCACGCAGGAGAGTTCGTCTAGGGAGAGGCCATCCGGCATCCGATAATCGACGGCAGGCATGACGGCATCGTCGAGAACATCGACATCGAGGTGAATCCAAAATCCTTCCAGTTCTGAGCGCGCGAGGATCTCTATCGCTGCGCAGGCTGCATTCTTGGCGCCCACCCGCCGGACATGCGCCAGGTTGAAAGCGGCTATCGACGCGGGTAGTTCCGGAGCGCTATCTCGCGCCGCTTCGTCAGAGTCTCGATGCCCAAGGACTACTACGTCCGCATCGCGGACCAGCGGCGACAGACCTCGGACGTTGGTGATGATGTCTGGGCCCCGTCCCGTGGCGAGTGCGAGGTCCATGTCAGCCGCCTCGCCAGACGGCGATGTCTCTGGCGAATAGAAGTCCATGTGACCGTCTATGAACAAGAGCCCGTACCGCCCGCGCTGTCGGAGGGCCAACATGCTTCCGAGCAGGATCGAGCAGTCACCGCCAAGGACGAGAGGGAACTCTCCGCGGGCTATGATGGGTAGGATCTTGTCCGATAGCCGAACTGTGTATTCTAGAATGCTGAGGGTATTCAGGACCTGTGTGTCCGAACCTCGAACGTCGCTGTAGGCCAGAGGTTCCACTCGGCCTCCGTGGGTCGCGCGCAAGCGCTCTGCCAGGCCGGCTTTCAACAGTGCTTCCGGCAATTTTTCGACTCCCGTCGGCCCCAGCCCCAAGACAGAAGGCGCCTCAAGAATCGTGAATACGCTCATGGCAATCTCTGCCCCTCCGGCTGAAGGTACCAGACCCAGTGACATTCTGGCTAGCTGCCCATTGACGCAGGGCGTGAGTAGGCAATACGCTGATTCTGGGGCAGCTCCGCGCTTCTCATGAGCGCTCGGTCATAATCGGTGGTCTGCCGGTTTTGGGGGATGAACGCCTTGGAAGAAGACAGCGCTCAACGCCAGACGGTCTTGGTGATTGCAACTGAATGGGAATCCCGTCACGGCGGGCTATCGACATTCAATCGAGAACTCTGCAAGACGATTGCAGCCCTAGGGCATCGGGTCTTCTGTCTCATTCCCGCAGCATCGCCTGAAGAAATTCGATCGGCAGCCGAGAACGAAGTGACGCTGGTCGTGGCCAGCGACCCCGCTCTTTCGGAAGAGGTACGTCTGAGCACTCATCGCGAGTTGCCTAACAATCACGTACCAGACATCATTATCGGACACGGACGTATCACCGGACCCGCCGCAAAGGCTCTGGCGAAGTACCATAGCCGGAGTCGAAGAATTCATTTTATTCATGTTGCCCCAGGGGCCATCGAGTGGTTCAAGGACCATTCGACGCAAGCGACTGATCGCGCCGACGATCGAGAGCAGCTCGAAATTGCACTAGCGAAGTCAGCATCTCTCGTGGCGGCGGTTGGACCCCTATTGCTACGAGAGTTCCGCACCTTGTTGAATACGATTCGTAGAGACCTATTCGAGTTCCGTCCGGGTCTCGGTGAGTTCTCGAAGTCGGCTGACGTCCCAAGCGGAATTCAGTGCTTGGTCGTGGGCCGGGCAGAGGATGAGATCCTCAAGGGCCTCGATATTGCCGCGCGGGCTATTGGCCACGTCGAGTATCAAGATATGGCTCGGCCTGTCCTAATGATAAGGGGTGCTCCTCAGGGACACGGAGATGATCTCCGACGCAGGCTTCTTGCAGCCGCTTGGAACCCCGACGTGGACATTCGCATTCGGCCCTTCAATCCAAACGCCGATCGAGTTGCCGAGGATCTTGGACAGTCGTCAATCCTCTTGATGCCCTCGCGCAGTGAAGGTTTCGGCCTCGTTGGACTCGAAGGTATTGCCGCCGGAGTGCCAGTCCTCCTGAGCGACAGAAGTGGGCTTGCGTTACTGCTTAGTGAGCTTGTTCCCGAAACGGCAAACACCTGCATCGTAAAAGTAACCGGTGATATCGAGATCGACGGTCTAGTTTGGGCGAGGAGGATTGATCAGATCCTGAGGAACAGACCTGCTGCATTCAATCGGGCCGATGAATTGAGAAAGCGGCTGCAGTCTCTGATCTCGTGGAAGACCTCGGCCGCCGAGATGCTCAAGGCGTTGGCTTCGCGCCCGACACCATCGGTTTCCGAAGACGCTGGCTCGGGTAAGTTGATTGAGCTTCCTCTGGTCGCTCGGGGTGTCTTGCCAGCGGTGCTCGCTCCACCGCCCCCGCCGATCCCCAGGGTTGCAGACATCTCTGTCGTGCGTGCGTGGGGCTGGAACGACATGCGCCTGCAGTCTGCGATCAACCATCTCGATTACGAGACGATGGATGGACTGACCAGCGGACATGCTGGGGAGATCGAGCAATGGGGACCGGTTTTCGCGGAGCACCCCGAGTCCTGGAGGTTGCTTTACGCGGAGGAGGGCCAGGTCGTTGGGTATTGGCACTTCGTCGCGCTCTTCCGGGATCAGTACGAGCAGGCGAAGGCGGGAGCGCTCTTGGACATCAACATCACGGCGGACCGAGTGCAGTCAATCGAGCTGCCAGGCGTGTACGATGTCTATTTCGCGGGCATTGCCTTGAGGCCGGACTACAGGCGCCCGTCGGCGATGCGCATCCTGCTCAGCTCGCTGTTTGAAGTGCTCCAGGGTCTTGCGCGTGAGGATGTGTTCATCGGCGAGATTTGTGCTAACGCATTCACACCGGGTGGCGTCGGTCTCTGCAAGAGTCTCGGTCTACACTTCTGCGTTCGCCATGCAGATCACGGCGAGGTCTATTCCGGGCGTCTGATCGACGTATTGAACCTGCACCTTGCCCAAGGCTTCACCGAACTCCGGGCGCTGTACGCAACCAATCAACGCCGAAACATCTCGGCATAGAGGTAGTGGTCAACACCGTCGATCAATAGCACTGGAATTGGCCTGTAGCGCCATCCTCCCGGATCTGGCGAGATGAGGGTACGAAGATCTGGATGGGCGTTGTTGACGGTCAGGCTGTCGACACACATCGCGGTCGCTCGTACCGCCCGTAACAAGCTGGCGACCAGGACCGCCCGGGAGCAGCGGGATCGTGGCGCCACGCGCACGGACCGCCGACCAACGTCTTTTTCGAGGCGAGTGACCAACGTCTTCAAACACGTACTATAATAGTGCTTTAGGAACCACCTCCCGGCAGGTAAGATTCACGTGTTCGCAATGCCCAAGTCTTCCCGCATCCAAACGATTCTCCGCTACATCGCCGCGAACGTGCGCCGGCTGCGCACAGCGCGTGGCTGGACCCAAGCGGAGCTGGCGAAGGCGTCTGGCCGCGACGTGCGCCACATCCAGATCCTCGAAACGGGCGACGCGAACCCGACGGTGAAGGTGCTCGTCACCGTCGCCGACGCGCTCGGCGTCGCGCCCAGCGACCTCTTCGCCCCAGCGAAGCTCGAAGAGCGTCCGGTGGGGCGCCCCTGGCCGAAGAAGTGATCGATCTGCTCTCCTTCTAGCTCCATCTCGCCCTACTCGCTCTGATTCCATCTCCGAAAACCCCTCATCGTTACCCGCCCTTGCGGGCTGCTCACATAATTTCTCTTGCGTGATGGAATAACACGTATTATATTGCGTGTTAACCGAACAAGAGAAAGCGAGGCACCGATGAGCGTCCTAAAGAAAGAGCAACGCATCCAGATCCTCTCCCAGCTAGTCGAGGGGACGGGCATCCGCTCGACGGCGCGCCTGACCGGCGTGGACAAGACGACGGTCAACAAGCTCGCGCTCGACCTCGGCGAGGGGTGCTGGGTCCTCCACGACCAGCTCATGCGCGACCTACGCGTCGCGCTCGTCCAGGTCGACGAGCAGTGGGGTTTCGTCCGCAAGAAGAACAAGCACGTCAAGGAGACCGACCCGTCCGACTTCGGCGACCAGTGGACCTACGTCGGCATCGACGTCGTCAAGAAGGCCGTGCTCTCCTTCTTCATCGGGAAGCGGAACGCCGCGAGCGCACGCGCGTTCGTCACCGACCTCCGGTCACGGTTGCTCGGGCGCTTCCAGGTGACGTCCGACGGGTACAAGCCCTACGCCGACGCGTTCGCGGAGGTGTGCGGCGACAGCGTCGACTTCGCGCAGCTCGTGAAGCAGTACGAGTGCGACGAGCGCGAGGCGAAGGGGCAGCCGCTCGGGCGAAAGCGCTACATCGGGTCAGAGAAGCAGATCATCACCGGCGATCCCGACGAGACCAAGATCTCGACGAGCGGGATCGAGCGCCTCAACCTCTCGAACCGCATGGAGCAGGCGCGTTTCGCTCGCAAGACGCTGCGTCACTCGAAAGTGCTCCGACACCACGAGGCGTCCGCGGCCCTCTACTATACGTACTTCAATCTGGCCCGCTGGCACGAGATGCTCAAGACGACGCCGGCAGTCGCCCTCGGCGTGACTCCCGGCGAGTGGAGTCTCGGCCAGCTGATCGACGCGGCTCTCGACCTCCGGCCGCGCGGAAACCGGGAGCCGGAGGAGCGCGAGCAGCCCGAGGTGGTCCTTCAGCCGCGCCTGGTGGCGATCGCTGGCGGAAAGGGACGGCCGTGACCCCCGGGGAGATCGTCATAGCGAACCTGCGCCAGATTGCCGGCCTCGCCGCCGACCTGCCCGGCAACGCCAAGGTGGTCGTCGAGTGGGCGACCGCCCAGCCGGACCTGATGCTGCTCCTCGCGGTCCAGGAGGACGGCCACCTCACCACGTGGCGGTGCGAGAACGGCGTCGAGGCCGAGCAGGCGCAGTGGGTATGTGGTCGGCTCGTCGTGCGCGCGTTCCGCGTCTCCGCGCCTCGCCGGGGGCGGGGCGTGCTGAAGCTGGTGCGCCCGTGACGGACGTGAAGCGCAAGATCAACCGTCAGAAGAACCGCCGGAAGCGTCGCGTGATCGTCGGGGACGCCTTCCTGTCGACGTTGAAGGAGATCGCCGCGCTCGCCGCCCGGCTGCCCGCGGGCCCCGAGGTGACGGTGGTGTGGCCGCACGCGCCGCCGGACCTGCTCTTGGTCCTCGCGCTGCAGCGGCGCGGTCGACTGCGGTCGATTCGGCTCGCCGGTGACGGGAAGCTGGAGCGGGCCGAGTGGAAGTGCGGGAGCGTCGTCGTTCGAGCGCTGGCGTTGCAGTCCGCGGCACCGTCCGGCAAGCGCCGGCCTGACCTGAAGCTGGTGCGCCCGTGACGGACATCAAGCACAAGTGCAACCGCCACAAGAAACGCCGAACCCGCCGTCTTGCGGACCTGGTCAGCCACGAGCCATTCCGCGAGACCGTCGACGCTTACGTCCGAAACCTCATCGCCGGCACGTCCGTCCTCGCGTCGAAGCGCAGCCGGCCGTCGCTCGGTGACTGCGACCTGCTCGTCGACTTGGTCGTCTCATCGGGCTCACTCCCTGTGGAGGAGGCGGGGAAGCTCGCAGAGGGCGAGTTCCGAAAGCGGCTGAAGGCCGTCGCGCGGACATGGCCGCAGAAGCGGAAGACGCCACCCGCCCCGCGGCAGCCGGTCGAGCGGAACGTCGGAGTGCTGGCGCGCCTCTTCGGGCTCGACGAGGTCGACCGCCACGTCCTCCAGTTCGTCCTGGTACATGACCTCCACAGTCCCCTTCGCGAATTGACGTCCCTCTTCGAGGAACTCTCCGTCGACGCCTCGGCGAAGGTGATCGCGGCGGCGGCGGTGCTCCCCGAAGCGCGCGTGCTCGCTGCGCTGCAGCCGGCGGGGCGCCTCTTCGGCAGCGGCCTGATCGACGTCGTCGAGGGCCTCGCGGAGCTGAGCACCAAGGTCTCCGCAGATCCCCGGCTGCACGAACTCGCGTTCGCGAAGCACCTGGACCGGGAGAAGGTGATGGACAGCTTCCTCCCCACTGCGAGCGACCCGTCGCTCGGCTGGCCCGACTTCGACCACGTCGCCGCCGAGGCGGGCACGGCGCGCGAGCTGCTCGCCGCCGCACTGCGCACCAACCGCCCCGGCATGAACGTCCTCTTCTACGGGCCGACAGGGACGGGCAAGACGGAGCTGGCGCGGCTCATCGCCCGCGACCTCAGCGCGCCGCTCTACGTGACGGGCAGCGATGAGGGCGGCGAGTCCCCCAAGTGGAGCGAGCGCTTGGCCGAGTTGCGCCTCGGCAACTGCCTCGTCGGGGGCACGAGTGCGCTGCTCCTCTTCGACGAGCTGGAGGATCTATTCAAGTGGGAGTTCGCGGGCCACAGTTTGGCGAAGCGCGGGAGCGCGCTCATGTCGAAGCAGTGGTTCAACGAGCTGCTGGAGACCAACCCGGCGCCGACCATCTGGATCTCCAACGAGGTCGACGGCGTCGACGCCGCATTCCTACGCCGGTTCACCTATGCGATTGAGATGCCTCCGCTCAGCGCACGCCAACGGGCGCGCGTGCTCAAGCGCCACCTCGGCGAGCCCGCCCCGCTGACGAGCGCCGAAGTCGACGCGGTCGCGCAGCGCTTCGACGCTAGCCCCGCGCAGCTCGGCTCCGCCGTCTCCGCAGCGCGGCTGCTCTCGCCGTCGGGGTCGCCAGACCGCGGGACGATCGAGCGAGTGCTCACCCCCGTCGTCAAGCTCGTGACCGGCGTCGACGCCGCCCGACAGGTCCACTTCGACCCGAGCGGCTACCGCATCGACGCGCTCAACAGTCCAGACGACCTGGCCGGAATCGCCGAGCAGCTCGCAGGGTGGAAGGCGAGCGGCGGCCTCGGCGTCTCGATGTGCCTGTACGGCCCGTCGGGCACCGGCAAGTCCGAGTTCGTGAAGTACGTCGCCCACCGCATGGGTCGGCGGATCGTCTATCGGCGCGTCTCTGACCTGCAGAGCATGTGGGTCGGCCAGTGCGAGAAGAACATCGCGCGGGCGTTCCGCGAGGCGGAGCAGGACGAAGCGGTCCTGCTCTTCGACGAGGCCGACTCGTTCCTGCGGGACCGCCGGCAGGCGCACGCGAGCTGGGAGGCGACGCAGGTGAACGAGTTCCTGCAGCAGCTGGAAGTGTTCCGCGGCGTCGTCGCGTGCACGACCAACCTGTGGACCGACCTCGACCCGGCGAGCCTGCGGCGGTTCGTGTTCAAGGTGGAGTTTCAGCTACTGCGGCCGGCGCAGTCGGTTGGGATGTTCCGGTCGGTGTTCGTCGGCGACCTGGCTGTGGATGGCGACTTGCTGGACGACACGGCGCTCGGCGTCGAGCTGGGCCGCGTAGCGCCGCTCGGGCCCGGAGACTTCGCCGCGGTGGCCCGCCGGCTGCGCGCGCTCGGGCGGCGGCCGACGTCGGCCGAGGCGCTGGCGCTGCTGCGCGCCGAGGCCGCCGCGCGGGGCGTGGTTCGGAAGGCGATCGGGTACTGAACGAGAAAGTGGAGGAGGAGAGCATGCGGACTCGAACGATCAGGAGGAGTGGGCGCCCAGCACCGAGGCGCGCACAGAAGTATCGGGCAGCGATGGGAGACGACGAACGAAGGGGGGAGACCGATGCGGTTTCAAACGACGAGGAGGGTCGAGCGCCCAGCACCGAGGCGCCGACAGAAGTATCGGGCGGTCAACCAAAGGACGGTCGTCGACGCGACGGCCAAGCAATAGGAGAGACATCATGGCGAACGACAAGGGTCAGAGCGCTGAAGAAGCTGTAGTGGACGCGATGTTCGCAGCGCGTCGAATGATCCGGCCGGACTTGCGCAACGCGCTCGCGCAGCTGGACCTGGCGAGCGAGGGGTTCACGGCGATGGTGCAGCTCGCCATCCTGAACCTCGCACTGCTCGTCGATCGAGATCTCCTGCGCCGCGGAATCGAGGCGGTGTTCGCCATGGACGACGTGATGATCGGGCCCGACTACGTGCGGGGACGGTTCCGAGGGTAGCCCTCGGGTCGCGCGGCGAGCCACGACGGAGAACAAATTCCGGAGCAATATTAATGAGTAACCTTAGACTGCAAAAACCGATTTCCGGACCTCGTCGATAATGTTAGCCTGAACGTAACGAGGTAAACCGATGAAATCGCAGGGCAACCGCTTCGCCTCATGCACCCCTCTCGGCATGCAGAGCGCGGCGGAAGCGCGAGAGCGCGAACGAGACGTTGCGATGAGCGCACCGGACCTCCTGGGTGCAGACGCCAACGACGGCGCGGCGCTCACCCGACAGCTCAACGAGGTTGCGCGCAGCCAGAACGAAAAGGACAAAGACAACTTCTCTTCACTGTTGTCCAGCGCGACGTCGATCGAGGCGGTACGAAGGAAGCTCGCCGAAATCAAAGCAAACGAGATGGCGAAGCCCGTCCAGCAGGGGTCACTCAATGAGGAAGCGCAGCATCAGTGACGCAAAGATCTCGACGCCATGATTCTCTTGGCGGAGAGGAACGCGACACTTCCCGAATTGCGTTCCGACTTCTCGAAAATGTCGGGGCGGTCGGGTGGCATCTCGACTGCTGCGAAAATTGGAATCGGAGTTGGGGTTGTTGGCGGCAGCGGCTTGCTGATCTGGCTGCTCTCGCGTTTCGTTGGTGGGCGCGGCAGGGCTTTGCCCTAGAAACGACGCCTGCCCCAGAATCGAGACACCTGCCTCAGAATTGTCACACCGGACCGATAGACTGAACACATGAACAGTTCTTCTGGAACAAAACGCGTAGGATGACATCGGCGCTTGACTTCGTCAATGGATTATGCGAATACATCTCTGTGCGGTGTCAGTACGCGCGCGTCCGATCCTTGCTAGTTCTCTACCTTCTGCGACCATCCCATGGAATGGGTCTCAAGTACGGCGACGAGCTTCCGAGATGCGCGCCTTGTCCGGCGCCTGGGCGGTGTATAGATCGCCATCAGCCTCGGATGCTGACGGCGTTCCGTCTTATGCACCAGCCAGCCTCTGAGGCTAATTTTGTGCCGTCAATGAAGATGCCTGGCGGGACTGAGCCGCGGACGCGGCAGTGCAGCAATCTTGCTCTCTCATTCTTCAGCACGCTGCACAAGGCCCGGTTGCGATACTCCGATCTCATCAACCGTGGAACCGATGTGATTGCGCGCTTTGGTGATCGAATCGGCGAGATTGCGTTACTGCCTGCCGACGGACTGTTGTCTCTCAAGCCCGCGTCCAGCGGCCATCTGAATCTCTATCAGTCCGCCGACGCGGTGTTCTCAATTCGTCCTATTCAATACCACGCCATCGAAGACGGGGGAGTGTGATGGCGCCGCTTCCCGAGGTTCCGACACGTATCCAGAGACTACCGACGCAGTTCGTGTTTCTGCGCGAACTCGAAGCATTCGACGGGCCGATCCTTTCCTTTCTGAAGACGGCCGACGGGCGCGGTGGTCAGTACCTTGAGAAATGGTGCACTCAGGCAGACGGAGTTTCTCGCTCCCTGATCGTCCGCACTGAGCAGAGAGCTGTTGCGGAGTATCTGGCCAAGCGCATCTCGATGCTCGACCTAATTCAAATCCCTAGCGCTGGCGTTGGTTTCCTACTCGATCGCCGGAACGATGAGGAACACGCAGCATTCCTCGTAAATCTTTCTAACCTCCCTCCCCCTTACTTGCCCAAGCAGGGAGTGTTTCACGACGAGACATTGCGACCGGAGACCGCCTCGACGGAGCAGAGTTTTCTACTCGACGGAGACCTCGACGCCTATTTGCTCTCAACGATCGAGCGCCGATACAAGGGCATTGCCGGATTCGCCTATCTCACAGAAGCTGGATGTGGTCGTAAACTGCCTTCAAGCATCTTCGGTTTCACCTATCGCGGCGGCTGGTCTGTGGTCAACGCTTTCAGTAGCATCCGCGGGTACGTTCCACGTGAAAAGCGGGCCAAGTCGGCTGGCGTCAGCGCGTTCTCTCCCGGTGTTTTCACAATGGAAGTGCCGACGGATGTCGAGCGTCTCCTAGCCACGGCCATACGTGGACTTCCCGATAGCGACAAAATTTACCGGGTCCTGCACTCATGGTCCAAACTCGACCCGCAGCGAATCGATCACATGCCAGACCTCGGATTGGCAAAGCAGCACATCGAGACCCTATGCGGTCGCCTCGGAGTCGATTCGAAGGTATTGTTGCCCAGCGAAAAAGAGACTGATCCAGCGGCGGTTCTGGTGGCAGGGAAGCTGATCTCCGCGTACTACCGTCGCCTCTGGATGATTATCGATCCGGGTGCCGGAGCGGAGTTTCTGGGCGCCGTAACTGACCCCGCTTCAAAGCCTGCCGACATCGACTACGACGAAGAAGATTAAGAGTAGCCCCAAGTTAATCTATCGTCGCGCCTTCTCTAGCGCCACGGCCCTCACCCAGGTCGATACGCTCATACTCGCCGCCTCTGCGGCCTGCCGTAGTTCGGCGTGTTCCGCCTCGGTCGTGAGCACGCGAACGAGAGTTGCGCGTCGATCTTCAGCCGCGCCAAGATCCAGCGCTCGGCGATCTGCACGCCGACCTCCACCTTCGCCTTGTCGCGCGGGTGCGCCGGCCGCGCCGGCAAGATCACCGTTCCGTAGTGCTGCGCCAGCTCCTCGTACGTACGCTGCACGCGCGGCTCGTAACGGCACGCGTCGGTCACGCCGGTCTTGAGCTGATCGGGGACGATCGCGCCCGGCACGCCGCCGAGCTGTGCCAGGCAGCGCGTGTGGCTGCCGATCCAGTCGTGGATGCGCTGCGTGAGCGTGGCCTCGGCGTAGGTGTAGTTCGATGCGCCGAGCACGCCGATGAAAAGCTCGACCTCTTGGCGCTCGCCGGTCTTCGCGTCGACGATCGCCGGCTTCTTCCCCGCGTAGTCGACGAACAGCTTCTCGCCGGCACGGTGCACCTGACGCATCGACAGCCGCCGCCGCGCGAGCCACTGTCGATAGTGCTCGCAGAATTGCGTGTAGCCGTAGCCGCTGCCGTCGGTGTGCTGCTCCAGATACTCGACGTGGAGCAGCCGCAGCGTGACGCCGGGACGCCGCAGCTCGCTGTGCAGGTACACCGGGTCGGGTCGCGCGCGCGCCGTGCCGGCCGGCGCCTTCGGATACAGACGCTTCTCCAGGTCCTCGTCGGTGAGCTTCTCGACGGCGACCCAGTCGAGACCCGCCAGCTTCGCCCGGCTCACCGTCTCGCTCACCGTGCCGAGCCCGACGCCGCACGCACGCTCCACCTCGCGGTGGCTCCGCACCAGCACCCACTTCAGCCGAAGAATCTCTCGCGTCTTGCGCATGGACAGTCGCTCCGTCGCCATCGGGCCTCCTCGGAGGCTGATGGCTACTCGACCATCCAACGTCGCTTCGCTCCGGCCTCCGCTGTCAGCGTGACCGGGGTGTTCGCCTTGCGCCGATTTAGGTGTTCACCATCGACCGAAACCGGTGTTCACCATCGACCGAAACCGGTGTTCACCATGGACCGTTCCGGATGTTCACCATCGACCGAAACCGGTGTTCACCATGGACCGTTCCGGATGTTCACCCGGCCGTTCCGGATGTTCACGATGCAGCGAAACAGGTGTTCACGATGCGCCGTTCCGGACGTTCACGTTGGGCCGAAACCCGCATTCCAACTGCGCAGACGAACGAAGTGCTCGCCAAGGTGCTGTGCCACAACCTGGCGTGCATCGTCCACGCGATCACGGAATTCGGCATCGACGCTGACTGCGCCAAGCCGTCGCTCGCGGCGGTGCAGCCGTGACCGACCTGACGCTGACCGAACAGCGCCACGTCCGCACTGCGTTGCGCGTGCTGCGGACGCGCATGGGCGGCGGGTGCGCGGTCGGGAAGGCCCTCCACTGCGTCTACAGCACGCTGGACAAGGTGTGCAACCAGCGCAGGACGGTGACAGCGCGCATGGCTGTGCGGGTGGCGCGGCTCGTCGACATGCCCGTTGACGACCTACTCGCTGGCAAGTTCGTTCCCGAGGGGACGTGCCCGCACTGTGGCCATGCCCCGGACTTCACCGAGGAGGCGACGATCGTCGACGGAGCGCCTGTGATCAACCGCTAAGCTTCGTGGCGATCTTCATGACGGCCTTCTGCAACTCCGAGTATGGAACAACATCCTTCTTCGCTTTCTTGGCTTTCGCGTCGTCGAGGGCCTTGCGCAACTGCTCAAAATCCTCATCGTTCATGCTTGGACTCGGTGCGGGCTTGTCTGGTTTCATGTTGACCATCCTATCCGAATCACTCGCCTCAGAAAGAAGTTCGTTGCCTCAGTATTGTGTCGTCGGCGGGGTTTCTAAGGCAAAGCCGCGCGGCAGGTAGTACGCTACTGAAGCGCCACGCTTGAGATGCTGCAAGTGCACTGCTTGGCACCGTTACAGCTGCGCTGGGGCTCGATGCTAGCGTTGATCTCCATATCTGTCTCGTAGGTAGGCTGCAACGAGATGTCCTTCATCCCCGAAGCCCAGCCCCACGTGTCGGAGTTGAGACCGCCGTTGTCGAAGCTAGTCGACCCTGACGCTGAAATCGTAACTCGCACCGGCACGTCAGCACGGCTGTCGACGTGGCAACGGATCTGAAGAGCTGGCGCGCCTGTCACACAACCGCACGAAACGGGACTGACCGTCACTTGCGCGGTTGCCTCGCGCAGCGTGCGAGCGCGTTCCTCCTCGGCCGCTTTCTTCGCGCGGACCCCTTCTGCTGCGGCCTTCAGATCTGCCAACTCCTTTTTCACTTTCTCCGCTTCCTCCCGGAGGCGATTGGCTTCTGCCTGGTTCACCTTTTGTGTCTTCTCTGCTTCGTCTCGGAGTCGTCTTGCCTCGGCGTCTTTCTCCGCAATCAGACGCTTCGACTCCGCCTCCTTCTGTGCCGCGGCAGAGGCCGCGGCACGCTTCGCTTCAGCCTCGTTGGCTTCTCGCAGGCGCGCAGCCTCCAGCGCTTCGGTTGAGCGCTTTCGCTGAGCGGTCTGTTCGGCGGTGATCTCCTCCACTTCCTCGGTCTTCAGCGCGTCGGAAGTCTGTGACAGGTACTTGGCGTCGATGATGCTGATGTAGTACGCGTGCGGAGTGTTGGCGTCCCGGCCATAGATCACGACGGTATTCGGATCGGCCCACGCCGCGCTCTCGTCCAATCGAGCGCCGTGGATTCGGTTGATCCCGAGAAGGTCCGTCACTGACTTCGGTGGGCCGTACTGAGCGATGCTCGGTCCGACGAATGCTGTCCAGGACTTCTCCGTGGACACCTTGCTGTCCAACTGAGCGCCCATGTAAACGAGTTTCCCATCGAGAAACTCGCAGCGAAGGTCAACGAGACCGACGGGCATCGTGTTGATCTTGATGGTGAAGATTCGGAGTCCGTGGACTGTCGTATTCTTCTCCTCCTCGGAGAAGTCGGCCATGAACGTGGCGACCGGCTCGCCCAGTTTCAGATTGGCTACGTCGGGGAGCTGCTTCGGAAGCGCCTTCGGGGATAGTTTGGATGATTTCAAAGGCGGTTTGGCCGCAGTCGCTCCCGCCAATACCAATAGAATCGCTGAGACAGTCACCGACCGAGCCGACCGCATGATCTTCCCCCTATCGGATGGAGCACGGAGCCTATCTCGGAACTGCGCAAGAGAGCAAAATACTCAGGGACCGTCGCCGACGATCTCTCCCCGCTGAGCCTGACGCCAAGGACAAGCGTTGTTCACGATGCCTGCTGCGGTAATGCGCGTTCGGCGAGTCGGCGCCTACGTGCGCGGGCGGTTCCGAGGGTAGCCCTCGGGTCTCGTGGTGAGCTTGGCCGGTCGGAAGAGCTTGCCGGGGTCGACGCCGAGCGCGTCGGCGATGGTGGCAACGACGACGGCGCGCGGGCTGATGCGCCCGGTCTCGATCCGCTGGATGTAACGCGGGGCCAGGTCCGCGGTCTCACCGAGTTGCTCCTGCGTCCAACCGCGGCGCAGCCGCTCGCGGCGGATGTTCGCCGCGATCGAGCGGCAGATGGCGGTGGCGGCGCGCTTGGAGAGCACGCTTTCTGGTAGCCCGATCGCTCACGAGCAAACACGACCGATCGGTTGTATAGTGTTGATGGGACCACGTAGAGGGGGAGAACATGCTGTTTCGAGCTTCGTTCCTGTTACTGCTGGGGATCATGATGTACGCGGGCTGTGGCACTGCGCCGTCGACCTGCGCGGGAGATGGCGAGGGCTGTGGCCAGTCGAAGGACTGCTGCAACGCCGAGTCCTGCACCAACAACTTCTGCGGCGGTTGCCGTTCGTCTGGGACAGCCTGCACGTCGCCCAGCGGCAACCTCATCGGCAACTGCTGCTCGGGTACGGAGTGCCTGAACCAGAACAGCTCGCCCGAGCACGGCGGGACCTGCGGGGTGCAGGGGCCGAGCTGCAAGACGCTCGGGCAGGCGTGCGGGACGTTCCAGGGGAACGCCTGCTGCGCGAACCTGAAGTGCACGAACGGGATCTGCGCCACGGCGTCGGCGACGTGCCACGGCGCCGGCCAGCCCTGCACCGCGTCGACGACTGCCGTCTGTTGCCAGAACCTCACCTGCGCGCGCTTCGGGACGAAGTGCCAGCTCGGGGACATCGGTGACCCGTGCTCGACGAACGGTGAGTGCCTCGCTGGGTTGTTCTGCAACGGGTGGTGCACGCGGTCCTGCACCAGCGACGCGGGCTGCGCCACGACGGTCGACTTGAACGCCGGGATAAACAAGTGCGTCGGCGTTTCAACAGGCGGATTCCTGTGCTTCCCGTTCTGCTCGTCGGCCAGCGAGTGCGCGATCTACGGGGCGGGGCTCGCCTGTTCGCCGGGCAACACCCCGAGCGGCGGGACCAGCCTCAATGTCTGCGGGTAACAACTGCGACGGCGGGACGCAGGAGGGCGGACACTTGCCCTACCCAGAATTCGGGAGGATGAGCATCCCCCGGCGTGCACACACATCCAAGAAGTCCTTGGGGTTGAAACTTACGAGTGCTGCCAGCCTTTTTCCTCGATCCTGGAGGATTTCGCGCAGGACGGCGTCCACCAAGCTTTTGCAAGAATCAGCCTGTCGCAAATCACTTCTCGCTCTCAAGACTGATGTGAGCGCGCGTTCACGATACGGCGAGTCGTCCAGTCTGCACACGCCAGGGCTCCGGAGGAGCTTCGCAATGGTATTCATTGAATGCCGCCGCCGCACCATTCGCGTGGAAACCGACTCGTATAGGATCGGCCAAGGAATGATCGCGTACCAACGCTCGATTTGCGCATGCAGATGAACGGCTGCGGCATGATGAGGATCGCTGTCATCGGCGAGCGCGATCCAGTAACCTGCGTCGTGAAGCGCATACTTGCTGACGCTACCCAGCATCTTCCTCTGATTCGCCCGAGGCTGACCCCCTTCCCGCCCAGGGAGGTGCCCTACGCTTTCCAAATAGAAATCGCCCCTTCGCCTTGCCGTCCCTGGTCGCGACCACATAGATTCGGTCATGAGACTTCAACGCAACTGACTGAGAGAGCGATTCTTTCAACTCCTTGTAGAAGTTCTTCTCGTAGTCGAACCAAAACACAGCAACGCTGTCGCCTGCCTCCTTTGCAGCATGATCGTCGAGCCATGCGTACAGGCCATCGTAGTCACCACCTACACTCAGGTCGTAACTCAGCCACGCGAACCTCTTCATGTCGCAGATCGTGTTACGGCACCGTCTTGTTCGTCAACCTCGACGATGCTCTCGATTAAGCGCTTCATGGATGCGGACGTCCTCCCTGGCACTTGGGCAAGCGGTTCGGATTCACTCGCTCGACGCAGACGAATGAGGCGAGACGGCGCAAGAAATCTGCGTAGTGCTCATCCAACCCGGCGTTGATACCCCCAAGATCTTTCAGGAGCGCGTCGGCATTACCGGGCGCCACGCCCTTCGGCGCGTCGTCGACCGATTCTTTACCCCGGGCGACGAGGCGAACAGCCAGGGTGCGCAACCGATCCGCCGTTCTCGGATGATCGGTTTCATAAAGCGGCACGCGGATCTTGCGCCGGCTCCGCGCCAGCACCTCGCACAGGAGACGATCACCAGCACGACGCACCTCCACATCTGTTGCGGGCAGGTGTTTGGGGTCGTCGATGTAATCGGGCAGCACGCCACCTCCGGAGCGCTGTGACCAAGAGTCAACGGCGCCGGCCGCGATCCTCACCTGGTTGGCCCCAAGCGTCAGCGACGCGGCAGTCGAGACAAGAGGATCACGATAGGGTGCTTTCGCCAGCCCGTCGGCGGCGACCGCGAGTGCGGTGTCGTCGGCTCTTCGTTCGAGCTCGACCTGCGCACGCGCCTCGGCGCTAGCGCCCTTGCACGCTGTCGCCAGGCGTGCCCGCTTTTCCTCAAGCGAGGTGCCCCCGTCGATTACCAGGGTCTCACCCAGGAATGCCCCAACGTCACCGTGAAGGATGTGACCAAACTCGTGCGCCACTACGTAAAGGAGGGCTGCACTCGGTCGGCCTGCCTCGCGATCCGAGTCGATGAGAGCGGCAACCGCGTCGGCCGAGCAAAGCAGCACCGGTGGGGAGGCGCTCCAAGCCTGGCAGATGGCGGAGGTCGAAGCGTTCTCCAAATCCGACGGAAGGGCGCAAGTCTTGTCCGCGCCGTCGATAGCGGACTGTCGCACGAGCCACACGTCGACATCGTGGAGCTGGGGTTGGTGCAGTGAGCGGAGGGCCTCGCGCACAGCCTGCTGTACTGCGGGGCGCGGGCCATCGTCGCGAGCGCAGTCAGGTGGCGCTGCCGCCATCGCCGTCGCGACGCGGGCGATCACGACGGTGATGACAGCCGCCTTCATGGAGAGCGAAGGTCCACGAGAACGGGATACGCGACCACCGACCCGCATGTCGCCGTCAGCGCCGGCCAGTGCTGCCACGCGTACTGGAGGAAGCGGTGGGACGCGCGATCGGCCAGCTCGTGCGCGGCTCCATACGCGGTGCGGTTCTCCCAGCGCGCAAGGATCTTCTTGCCGGAGGGGTAGTGTTGGTCATCGTCCTTGGCGAGCATCGCGTGCGTCGGCACCTTGTCGGCGCAGTCGTGCGGGAAATCCCACCAGACGCACCCGCTCACGAGCCCGTCGCGGACAAACGCTCTGACCTTCACGACACCGTCGGCGGTCCACACCTGCGGCAGCGGAACGTCGGCGAGCCCGCCGCCCTTGGCGTAGATCCGCTCGACGTAGTCGGAGTGCGCGTAGAAGTCCTGCACCGCGTGCAGCGCCTGTCCGATCAGCGTCATGGCCTGCAGCGCCCTCTTCCGCGCGTCGCCATCACCGAGCATCACGCCATCGACGTCGGCGAGCAGCTCCGCAATGTACGCGGTGGCTTCGTCGAAGGCGCAGTTGTCGAAGTGCGCCTTCGACTGGAGCTGGTGCTCGATGTCCTGGCGCCACTGGGCGTGCGCGAGTGCGTCCGAGCACTCCTTCGCCGCGTCGGATGAGAGCAGCTTGCGGGCGAGTCGGTCGTGATCGGGCGCAGCGAAGGACGGCTTTCGATTGGGTCCGAGATCCTGCGTCGAAAATGAGTCCAGGTTGCCGAGCCCCGGGTAGTTGTCACGCGGCGGCGGCGGAGCCTTCTTGACAGGCTCGGGTACTGGACGTGGCGCATCGGCGAAAGCGGGCGCATGCGCGACTGCGACCAGCAACGCGATCACGAACAACTGACCCTTCATTGGTCACCCCCCGGAATCGGACCACTTACAGTACAGCCAACAGATGTCGACCGGGCGCGACATCTTGTCGTAGCCCCGATATTCATTCAGGGTCGCGCCGGACGAAGGCCGACGCCCTGGCGCGGGCTCACACTTCGGCTCAAGCCAAGGCGCTGGCCCGAGGCCGCGGAAACAGGCCGAGCTGGTTTCCCCGCTCGCAGATCACGCCGCGTCAGTAAGGGTTGCGCGGGTCGGCAGTAGCTGACCATCTGTTCCGTGACATTTTGACGCACGACAAGACAGTCTGAATTGCAGTACGGTCGGCTCAGGGGGGCAGGAAATGTTCGTACACGAGTACGAGCTGGCCGTGGTGCATCTGACGCCTGGGCACGGTCGCAAAGCAAAGAGCCGTCACTGCTGCGGCGCGCAGCTCGCGTCGCCGATCCTAGACGGGGCATCGCGCAATTCGCCCCGATGCCCTACTCAGTGGGGCGCTGATCACCGAGCGCATCGCAGTGGCCTGGTACGCGGAGCGTGGTTTCCCATACTGTGCCTAACGGCGGCTCTCGGTTGCGATGAGCCGCCGCCCGATTACTTCGTCGAAGACACTATTCTCCAGCTGATTCCAGAGCAGGGGTCCGTAGACCGGAGCGGAGGTCCGCTCTTCGTCGTCGTCGAGTTAACTCGGCCGCTGGACGCGAGCGCTCCAGTCGTCACGTTCGCCAGCAGTGATGAAGCGACGCTGGAGCCTCTTCCAGGCAGCACCGCCTGCACTGCCGATTCCGACGGTGGAAGCATGCCCAAGGCCGATGCGGGCGACGATCATCTAGTTGTCTTGCCGTATGCGAATTTCATGATCGATTCAGTAAGACACACGAGAAAATCAGGTCTCCAGATTGAAATTCCCGCCGGTGACAACGACGTTCTCCTAGTGGGGTCTTCCTACGCATACCAGGGTCAAGAAAACGCCTGCTCCGCTTCCGTGCAAGACCTGGTCGCATTCACATCTGTTCGGATCACTAGAAAACCTCCACCAGACATGTCTGTCCAGATCCTGCCAGACATGACAGCTCCGACTCAGGATGCTGCGAGCGTATCGGCGACTGATCTCAGCGCCAATCAATCAAACGATGACGCGGGAATCAACTGAGGCTGGGGGACAACTGTGAGAAAGAGCACTAACGTACTGTTGGTCAGTCTTGTGCTTGCTCGCTCGGCACTGGCGGATGGCCCTCCCCGCAGGGCCTTCTCGATACTGAGTTCCGAAGTCGACCTAGCTGTCCCGGGAGCGGTCCAAAATGGACAGTATGTTGTAGTCTGCAAATCGAAGAATGTGAGAGTCGAGGACAAGACTCTACTGTCCGCCCTGCTCACCTGTCCACCCGAACTAAAGACCGATTGCGACGACAAGGACAAGCCAGACTGCTACACCGTTTCGGTGGACGAATCGAAATTGGTCTCCTGCCCAAACGCCCCACAGGAGAAGTCCTGCGTACAGTTCGACATCAAGGTCAATGACACGCCGATCAAGCTTCTCAAGTACCAGAAGACAGGTGTGCTACCACCGTCAAAAAACGGTGATCAGAACCCGACCGACGACAGCGCGAACGGTACCACCCTGAGCACGTTCGGCGGCCAGCTCGTGCGAGCATACGCTGAGGCCATTGCCCAGTCCGGTGCTGATAGCGCAAAGGCAGGTGACTATCCGCACAACATCTACGAGCCACATGCATTCGGGCCAGACATTGCCATCTTGTTCTATTATCAAGATGGCAGCCCGATCTTCCCAGTTCCGATGCTAGACGAGAATGACAAGATCTTCTTAGTCGTGGTGCCCGACAAGAGCCAAACAATTACCAAGATTGCTCCCGTCAACTGTACTCAGGGGCAAGATGTGAGAGTCGGAGGATCAGCTCTGCCATTTGGCATAACCCCGGTCAAAACCTACGGCCAGAACGTGGCCAAACCGGAGGTGGCTCGATACCGAATCCTGATGGCTCAGAACTGCGGGTCAGAGCAGGGCTTGAAGGCCACAATATCCTACCGCGAAACGTCAGATGCGAACGGTGAAAAGCAAGGAACTGTTACGTTGTCGACGCTGCCTCTTCATCGAATCACCGTCGCACTCGGCGTGATCTATAATTTCTCGCCAGTAACCGACTTCAAGGCTGCCGCGGTAAAGGGTGAAAGCGTTCCTGTAATTATTCAAAATGACCATCGATTGGGAGTCGACGCTATTGCGACCGTGTCACTTAGACTATTCAAAGTTGACAACGTGCGCCCGCGCACTTGGTGGCAAATAATAACACCGGCCCCAACGGTGGGAATTTCATTTTCAGCACCGCTCGATCACGTTTATGTAGCACTGACCTTTGAGCCATACCCTGGCGTTGGCGTAATTGGGGGATACGACATTCACACTAGAAGCACGCTTGCCTCTGGATATAACGTCGGCGACCTTATTCCAGGCGGGCAGGTGCCAGTCGACAAACGTTGGACGGCGGATCCGCAAGACTGGTTTCTGGGCGTCAATTTGGATGCGAGCGTATTTGTGAAGATTCTGTCACTGGTGACCAAATGAGGATTACGCATGCATTCGCGGCCGTCGTTCTGTGCATGACGATCGTTACCAAGGCCGATGCCCTGGATCAGGCAGAGGCCAGCATCACAAGTGAACTTCGTTCGAGGTACGATCGTGCAGTTGTCAGGTTGGAAACTCCTGAGGGCTGGGGGGCGGGGTTTGTTGTTCAGAACGATCCTGTACTCATCGCGACATGTCACCATGTTGTGAAGAAGCAGCCTTGGGTCAAAGTCTACGCGGCTGGGTGGGATGCGCCGAAATCAGCAAAGTGGATAGCCAGAGATGTGCCGAATGATCTTGCATTTCTGAAACTCGCAGATGATGCCGTGAGCTTTCCGGTCGTCCTCAAATGGGATGAATCAGCTCCGAAGACTCTTCAGGCAAACGGTCGACTCATTGTCGCTGGTTACGTTTATCAAGATCATAGCGTCTGGCATGGAATAACTTCTATTACACCGCGACTCTTATTCAATGACCTGATCGTAGCCAACGGTCAAAGTCAATTGCACTCTGGAAACAATCCTAACGTGCTTGACATGAGCCAGCTCGACGGACAACTCCTACCGGGAGACAGCGGTGGGCCGGTATTTGACTTGGGTACTAAAGCGCTGGTGGGATTGGCAACCGGCTCTGTAACTGATCACGGAGCTGTGCGTTTCTTCGCCATTCCAGTGCAAAAACAACTCCCGACAACGTTTGTTGAGATCGGTGGATCGGATGCCAGTGACGACGATGGGACCTATGACGACGTAGTACTTTCGGCGGCTCTTCGTAACTATGTTCATCCTTACGATTCGTCGGCAGAGTTGTCGGCGACGGCGAGTCGCGATCCCTGTGTAGAGAGCATCCTGTTGATTCGCGCCCAGAGTGATAACAATGTTGCAGAGATGCCCAAGGGCCTCGCCGGAACGTCGGAGTGCCAGGCGCTCTATGCGAAACTGCGTGTCAGATTCGTCACTGAGGCCGCGCTGCGAGACAAGAGCGCCTCGGTAACAAGACTAGCACGTGAGGCGAAGTGGCTCGAAAGAGCGGGGCGAAGGCTTCGAGGCGATGTCCAGGTTGCAGCTAGCGCCCAGGGGGATAGAAACCTAGACGATGGCCTCAAACAATTCTGTGTGACTTTGCAAAAGCACAATCCGTCAGCCGTGCCGGACCTGAAAGCCTGTACTGCCAAGCTTCAGAATAACTCAAAACTCACCTGGTTGGCTCTCTCTAAGAACAACACAGCGCTGGCGCAGACCACTGCGGAGTTTGTTCGCGAAGGACGGATTTCTGCAGGCGAAGATTCCTACACGAGGTTTCAGGCCGCGAGTCTACCCGCGACTTCAGAAGTGAGGATCCCCGAAGATCGTCTGACTCTCGTGGATCCTGTTTTGGCAGACAAGGTGAGTGACGTTAGAACGCAAGCCAATGCTCAGATCAAGCGTGCGACGAAGACAGACACCGCTCGACTAGCAGTGGAGGTAACCGCTCGTGCGGCCGACCCGAAGGGAAGAGATCAGTTAGCTGCGGAACTGACAAGGATCGCGAGCGACTACAAGAATGCAGCCGATCTCGTGGCGGAAAAGACAGTCACAACCGTCAAGATCGAACGCTGAGGGCAATCAAATGAAACCCATTGGGCTATTCTTGGCGTCAGTCCTTGTTACGGGTTGCAACTCGTACAGCTTACAGATCACGGTCCCGCGAATCGCAGCGAACCAGTGGTCATTGGTATCAATAAGCGTGGGCGATAGCTCTAACAAGACGGCTTGTATACGATTGACGACCCAGACTGGGAAGCTCTCATGCCGCGGCGCCTACTGTTCACCCCTGGCACCCGACTATAATGGATCTGAGTCGCGGGAGATCTATATAGCGGTTCCGAAAATCAGCAACTCCGTTGCGGTCGCCGCGTATAAGGCCTCGGGTGCGAATGATGTCATTATTGCAGATGTGTTTGAGAGTCACGAGTGCAGACCTCCAGTCGCTGAAGTTGCTGCGACGATTGGCGCAGGACTCCCGCAGGATCTAGGACCCGATCTGTCGGGCCAGCGGGTAGCCGCGGCACCTGTTGCGAACAAGAATGGCAAACCACTGCCGGCACGAGTGTCGGCAGGCCAGCCAGCAGCCGTGGAACCTGTTCCTGTTACAAAGAGAGATGTCAAGCTAGAGACGGACCGCGTCTCGTCAGGGCTGCCAGCCCCCACGTCTGCCGTTGACGGCAAGCGACAGAAGGAGGCTACGTCATTGCGCGAGCCGGTAGATGCGACTCTGCCACCTGCTACGACCGGCACTCCACCGGACGCACCCGTTCGCTGATCTGCGGGTGTGCGTTCGGTGAACGTGCCTCGAAGCCTAACTCGCCGAACTCGAAAAGTAATGGAGCCTACACCAGTGTCCGAGGAGATCGAGGGTGTCCGAGGTAATCTCGCCGGGTGTCATTCATCGGACAGGACCCAGTTTGGGTGCTGTCAGCGATCAGCTGTTTTTGTCCGGCATCCGGATCGTTAATGTCCGAGGTCCGATCGAGTGTCCGAGGTGGGCGCTTCCGAAGCCCTCAGCAGCGAACCGCACCAGCATCACCTCGACGGCCGCGCTGTCGTTTCCCGGGCTGGCTCGCCGTAGGCGAGCGTGAGCTTATCACGCGCACTGGCAGGATTGAAGGTTGTTCGGTGCGCAGTCACGTTGCTAGTGGTAATTGCAAGACCTCTCGAAGGCGCTTTCTGCTTGCGTGCAATCGTGACCACACCGTCCCCGTTGGAACACCGAGGATTTCGGCAATCTGCTGTTGAGAATGGCCTCCGACAAAAAGCGTGAATACTGCCCGCTGCTCCACTGTCAAGTGTGCCATTCCCGCTAGCACGTGTCTTGCTGCATCGCGTTCATCGTGTGGGTCGGTCGTGGCGCCTGGGACCGTAGGGTCAGCGACACCTGCTCTGTTCCTCGCCTTTACCCGTATCGCTGCACGTATCGCGATCCGATGGCACCAGGTGTACAGTCGTGCTTCACCTCGAAACCGGGACAATCCCTTTGCAACTGTGCAGAGGGTGTCCTGAAGCGCGTCTTCTGCGTCAGCACGACTGCCCGTTACCGAGATGCAAAGGGCGAGAAGCGGCGGGCCTATCATGCGAACCAGTTCTGCGAAGGCGGCATCGCGGGCGCCTCCAGTGCCAGAACAAGTCAGTGCGATCAACTCGCGCTCGCGCTCGACCGAAAGAGTCAACATCCACGACTCAACGTAGCTCTTGCCGCTCCCTGCGCAGAACAGGCAATCGCCTGAAGTAGCACCACGCGGTAAACCCAAGGTGGTATGGAGCGAACATGATAGTCCAAAAATATAGCTCTCGATCCCGTAGGTACCAGCAGAGGAGGAGCATGAGCGTAGTCGCAACCGGGCTTACCCGGACTACAAATTGGGTGCCCTGCAGCATTCTATCGACCTGTTCGCGATAGAATGGAATGGGGCCGATGTCAGCTAGACGATGCTCGCTCTCTCGTACAGCGCGTCGCGTGATCAGGATCACGATCAGAGCATACAACGGAAGAACGATCACGGTCCCAATGATTGGGTAGATCAGTGATCCGCCGAATACGAACTGATGCACTATGATCGCCAACAAGATAGGGGAGATAACGAGGATCGGTCCGCGGTACCTCCAGCTACGCATCCGGTCCATTTCCTTGAGGGCGCGTGCCTGAACGACATGCCACTCAACTCTCTCTGCATGAGACGATATGGACCGTCTAAGATCTTCTTCCTCGCTTTTGGCCCGCAGCTCATACTGGCGACACTCGTGACAGGTTGCAAGATGCTGGTCGAGGGCAAGTAGGTCCTCAGGGCTCAAACACGCGTGCAAACGCTGTTCGATCAAGATCTCAAATTCGTAGTGATCCATCTCCTTCGTTTGAGCGTTGCAGTTGGCACTTCCTTCAGATTGAAATTTGATTGGCCATCAATGGCTGCGAAGAGAGGTGCCCCACCTGTAAGCACATGAGACCTATTCAAGATCGGCGCGGGCGAGTCATCGCGCTCCTTGTCATCTGCTATTTCTTCTCCTCTTTAGCCTTTATGGGGGCTGGAGGCGGCGTGCCGCTGGGTTCTACGCCCCCTGGGGGCGGAACTCCTCCATCGGGATTTGGCCCTGGTCCCGGCGGTGCGTCGAGAGCAAGGCCGAGTCCGATTAAGCCAACAAGTCCGCCGACTAGGATACAACCTGCAATGACCGCCTCCCCAAGAGCCACTTTCCCTGCTAATCCGGCGATACCAAGCGTAAGCCCGGCGCCGCCGCCGCCAAAGCACCCCCCGAGGAACCCCCCAATAAAACCCCCAAACTGCTCCGCAACGGGAGGCACCGTTTGAGAGGTTTGGCCTGGATAGGAGGGAGCAAAAACGCTCGCTCGCTCAAGTTCATCTGCAAAGTTACCTTCTATAGAAACGTCCCAAAGAGGTGCCCCGTTAGGGGGCCTACTGAAGATTGCCCCCGGTACTGTGGGTATTGACGTTAGCCCTTTTACGTCTATGGTTTCAATCCCCGGAAACGTGACCGAAAGAAATTCAAATGCGCCGCGAGCGGCAGCTGTCGTCCGCCAAAGGGTCTGATTCTGAGGGAGGGGTTCGGACTTGACGGCGGCGAATGGCTGGACGTTGGGTCGGCCGAATGCATCAAATCCTAACATCTTGGATAGACTCGAAGGGACGACCCCATAAGAAATGGACACCCGATTATTGGACAAAGTGCAGTAGAAAATGTAATTTCCTATCACCGCATGGAATGGGGGACCCGTGCTGACTGGGGTCTGCAGCAGGTGCGTCTGCACATGAAAAAACGTAGCTCCGTTTTCCAGAAATCGCATCTCCTGGTTCGGCCAAGTGCCAGTGTAGACGAGCTGCCGATGAACGCCATTGGGGCCGAACCAGTCCACGACGGAGACCTCGCCATTCGAATCATGCTGGACGGTCAACTGCCCTTGCCAGGTCGCGGCACCAACTTTTACGAAGCCTCCCTGCGCGATCGGACTAACCGGTCCAGATCCGCTATAGCGATTTCCCGCCGAGAGAGCGGGTTTGTTCCCTCCACAACCTCCACAACCGCCCCCACCAGATGTCTTGGCACCGTTCGGGTATACGATCAGGGCGGGACTATATGCTCCCGTGACGACAGGGTGGGCTGACTGACTAGATCGCATCGAAGTTGCAGAGGCACCAGTCTTCTCCGGCGAGGCCGCGATCATCGCGACCGCTGGTGATGCAGGCGAGCCGGCCAGCTGATCCCCTCCCGAAGCCTGGTTTGGCGGTGTGACGGATCCCGACGTAACCTTGGTCGCGATAGTCGGCGGCCTCTCGTAGATTCTACGGGTGATGGACATCGTTAACCTCTCCAACCTTTGCGGCGACTAGAATTATTTCTCCGATACTAGCTGTCACTGTTTTTTCAACTTCGTCCATGGTGGCGAATCGACCCTTGTAGGACTGGGCTCGGCCGCTGCGATCTGAGTTGGGACCTCCGCTCCACGAGAACTCGAAGCCCTCCCCGAGAATCTCAAGCGCTCGGGAATAGTGTCCAAGGACCTCGCGCGCCAAGTCGGTCATGTGCGCCCACGGAGATTTCTCACCGAGCAGGTGCTCGCGATACAGCGTGACGGTCTTCCGGCAGACGTCCTGCACGCTCGCCGCATTCCTCGCGTGCTCCGCTTCAGTCGCCATGAGAATCGAGCACAGGTCCATGTTCTCGCGAATCTGAAGGATCGGACCCAATTTGCGATCTGGATAGCGTCGCTGGTCGAGGCGCAGCACCTGAGCATTTCGATGGAACCGCGACAGCCTTATCGTGTTCGACAGGTACCCGAGGTGTGCGATCGAGACGTCGTCAATCCCCGTCACCAGCCCAGCGCCGGAATTGAGATCGGTCCCCGGTTGCTCGTGAATCGCGCCCCAAAATTGGATCGCCTTCTTGTCGTTCCGCCAACCGTTGTTCCTGAACAACCTGACCGGCGTCTCGTTCTTCCCGCGCTGATCGCAATTCAAGTTGCACTGGGTCAGCGCGTACCCGTCGAAGACATTGCGACGTAAGGCGTAGAGCAGGCGCTCCGGATCCAGGATGCGTTCGTCGGTATCCACCCACAAGACCCAGTCCATCTTGGCTTCGCGAAGGCCGATGTTTCGGGGCGTCTCGAATCCTTCTGTCAGCGGGTTTGCTCCCGCCACAATCCGCACGGGGTACTGCTCCGCAATCCGCTTAGCCTCGTCGCTCATGCCATTGTCGACGAGGACTATCTCGTCCGCAATTGCGGCGACCGGGCGCAGGCACCAGTGGAGCGTTTCCTCTGCTCCGGGGCCTGCCATCAGCGTGGCGCTCAGCGTCTCGCGTGGCCGCTGCAGGCGCGCATGGCGATCGAGGTCGATGGGTCGTGGCTCCTCCGCGCCGACCCGATAACGAACGAACCACCAACCGATCGGCGCCTGATCCCGCGGCGAGGTACCAGCGGAGGAGAACCACGCTACGAAGCCAGGCTTGTGCCCCAGCATGTCGCGGAGGTCGTGAAGGTCGAAGTGCCAGACATGGAAACGATCGGGTGAAGACTCGTAGCTGATCGCCTCCCACGGACCCGACGGCACCGTGATGAACACCTCGCTCTCGGGTGACAGCGACCGCTCAAGGCGCTTGAGGAAGTTCCAAGGCTCCGCGACATGCTCAAGCACCTCGAAGGCGACCAGTGCATCGAAGGGTAGTTCCTCGACCAGAGTCCGCTCGCCTTGGTCGAGCAAGAACCGGTGGCGCTCTGGGCACTTGGACTCGGTTCTGGCCAGCTCACTGGCCAGCCTCAGGGTGCTGGCGTTGACGTCCAGGCCAACCCAGTCGCGCGGAGATAGACCCGCCTTCAGCAGCTCGTTATTCGCCTGGATCTGGTAGCCTCCGAAGGCACAACCCACGTCAAGGATCCGACGAAGGTTTGGTCTGCTCCCGACTTCCTTGAGAAGCCACGCGAAGCGCTCCTCTTTGGGGATGAAGTCGAAACCGCGGGGTTCCTCGGCGCGCTCCTCGTATTGCTCGTTGTACTTGTCGCTCGCGACGAACTTCCACGGACCATCGTCGAGTAGCTCGTGGAACTCGCTACGCTCCGTGCCCTCGGGCATCGTCGAGACAACGTGCCGAGCAGCAACGATGTCCGAGTTCCAGATGAGGTGCCGAGCCAACCGCGATGGTCGATTGTTTCGCTCGTCGATCCAGTTCCAGAAGTCTTCCGTCCACTCCTTCGCGACGGTGCTCCAGTCCAGGTGCTGCGCATGCGCGCGACCTGCTTTGCCAATGCGAGCGCGTCTGTCGTCGTCGTCCAGCAACTGCAACACGGTGCGAGAGAACTCCTCCTGGTACACGTCGGTCCAGGGGTCCCCGCCTACCAGAATGCCTGCCCCGGTCGCTACCGTCTCAGGAAGGGCCCCCCGACTCGATGCGACGATGGGAAGGCCGGCAGCCATGCACTCCATCGCCGAGATACAAGACACCTCGGCAAACTCTCGCGCCTCTTCCGGCGGCGTGGGGTACACGTAGACTGCAGCGCGTGCATAGGCTTCGGCAAGGGCTCGTTTTCCAAGTGAGCCGAGACGGCGAACGCGCTGCGAGTCCACGTTCATTGAATCGATGAGCTTGTCGAGGTCGGCGTAGTACTGGACCAGCTCGGGGTGAGGGCAGTCATAGGTGCACAGATTGAGGATCACGTCTGGGCGCTTCGACCAGATCCGGGGCATGACCTTCTGAAGGAGGACCGAGAGGCCGCGCTCCGGACGAGCCCCGTAGATAAGCTCATTTGACGAGCGCACAACGTGGTCAAGATCCTTGAAGAGATGGCCGTCTATACCGTTTCTCGTCTGATGGAAGAAGCCATCGTAGGTACCGAACATTTCCTCGTACGACTTGTTCTGGTAGGCCGACAGGATCAGACACTTATCCACGTTCCACATCGAGCCGACGAAGGCCGCGGCGATTCGCGAAGAGGGCTGATCGTGCTGCCAGAGAACGTTCAGGCGGGCGTTAGTGCGTTGGTTGAGGACTGCTGGATCCCTCTGGACAACGAGCACGTCGGTCGGCACGCTAGCCGCGTAAGCTGTGAAGTCAGCTAGCGGCAAGAAGACGACTCTGTCCTCCTCTTGGCGGCGACCCGTGTTGCAGAACACGATGACGTGGTGGCCCAAGGTCGCTAGGGCATGGGCCATTGACAACGCTGCGGTCTCCGATCCACCCAGGCCCCGGTCACGCCAATTTCTAGGATCGACGGGCAGGCCGCCAACGTGAATCACAATGTCGAGATCCCGCAGCACGACGATTCTCGCTACGACTTCGCGACGATGTCGACACTCAGAGTCACCAGGAATGTCGACGACGCGGTGCCGCCCTGGATCCCCTGAACCTTGACTCGCAGAAAGCCGCCGAAGGTGGTCGCGATTGAAACCAAAGTGAGCGTAGGCGTCGAGTAGGCGGACGAGAGGACGATGCTTCCTGTCAACGCGACGTTGCCAGCCGCGATGAAGTCGTTCGCGGGATCCTCAGACGTAGGAGCCTCTGCCTGAATAGAAACGTTTATGGCTGGGGTGTTCGCATTGATTGAGAGCCCGTGAATGCGAACTAGAGCGGTGGCTTCTCGGTATGCCGATACGTCGATTGCCTTCGCAACGGTGTAGGTCGTCGAACTGCTGAGTGGAACGCTTCCGAAATCGTAGGTCGTTTTCGACAGGACACGATAGATCACTCCAGGCATGAACCCCTCTCTTCCTCGTCAAGCATTGGTGTGTGTGTGTGCTGCAAGAACATGAGTGTCCTCAGTCAACCCAGAGACGTTTCTTTCATCGGATCGCATGCCTATGACTTTCCGACCACATCGACACTGAGCACCGCCGAACCGGTCGTTGCCGGGGAACCGCCGGTCTGCGTTAGCGTTACAATGAGGGTCACATACGCGCCGAACGGCAGTCCGAAGCTCTGAATATATAGATAGGGAGTCGCCTGAGTCTGAGCGATCGCACCGGTGTCTGCGACGGGAGTTGCACTCGCGAAGTTGAAGCAGTCTTCATCGGTGGGGGCGACAGAATATGCGGTTACTTGAATTGAATACGAATTATTTGCATAGTACTGATGGAAGCGAACCAACATTGTCGCTTCACGATATTCCGTCAGATCAAGTGCGTGTGCGGCAACAAAGGAACTCGGCGAACCTCTTATGACAGAAGCAAGGTCATATACGGTCTTGGGGATCGCTTTGTAAATCACTCCGGACATGACCAATCCTTTCTTCGTCGACAATGCACCGCGCGGCCCATCTCGGATCGACTAAGACGTTCTCGACATTCCAGTCGGACTGCCAACTCGTGCACGCTCCACTATGATTCTGACCCTTGCGTTCAACGTGACGGCGGCATCGACATAACAGCCGATCTTGAAGAAGTGCGCAGCAGCCGGAACCCAGATGGCGCCTCGGGTGGTGACAGTCGTCGAGAATGGGCCGTACTCCTTCGGTACGATAGAAAAACGCTGCGAAGCCCAGGTGCCCGAAGTGGTAGTGCTGGGTGATTCGACACTGTCCTCGACAAACATGGTCGGCTGGCCGCTACCGGGAATGGCACCCGCCCATGCGACTCGAATGTACGCATTTCCGTCGGTGCCGCCGGCTCCGCCAGAAGGAGTCGTGGTAACGAACAGGCCTATCTGGTCAGCGCCGTCGGTGGGAATTGGATCGGTATAGGTCAAATAGTTTGCGGGAAAGCCGCTCACTAGAGGCAGGAAGCCAGCCACAGTCCAATCGAAGATGATGGTATCCAGTAGTTGCATTTTGGCCCCCGCCAAACACCTTCAACCCTGCCGACGTTGGTCAAGTGTTGGTCCAACCCGAGTCTCACCACGAAATAGCCGTACCGACGCTACAGCGCGCAACTCGGAGAGGTCAAGCACGTCGACACTGAACGGATACGTGCGGCATTAGGTCACAGCGCATGGGTTCAGTGCGTTCGACGAGACAGCGACTCACGTGCGTCGACTTGTTGCTGCGTCGTCGCCGTGCGCCCGCTTCTTTGGAAGTGAAACCTTCGAATTGTCGGGCGGTGGACGCTTAACGTTGACGCAGATTCCGAGACGCCAGAATAGCCAGTCTGTCGCGGTCTAGCGAGGCGGTGATATTCCTCACGTGCCATAGATTAGCGGAGGGCATATAGTACAAGCATGCGCACGTTCCTGGCGGCCGGGCTTGCGGTTCTCTCGTTGGCCCGCTGCGGCAACAGCGGTATCAGTCCAGTGCCGTGTCAACAAGCGAGCGATTGTGCGAGTGGGTCATGCCTGAACAACCAGTGCGTTACCACTGACTTCGCCGCTACTGACGACATGGCGGTGGCGGAGGATCTAAGCGGGGGGAGCGACCTCTCTGACTTGGCTGGACCCGCCGACATGGTGGCTCCAAAGTGGACGGTCCAGACGTCGGGAACTACGGCGACCGGCCAGTACAACGCTGTTTGGGGGAGCGGCCCGAATGACGTGTATGTGGTCGGGAACTCGGGCACGGCGCCTCCGACAGACTCCGTGTTGCTTCGCTCCAATGGGAGCGGCTCGGTTTGGTCGCCGCAAGCGCTGCCAACTGGGTCGGGCAACGTTCTGTATGGAATTTGGGGTAGCAGCAGCAGCGATGTCTACGCCGTCGGAGCACTCGGCAGCGCAGGCGTGATCCTTCACTCGACGGGTAGTGGGACATGGACGATTCAGACCGTAGGCACAGTGCCATCGCTGCAGGGAGTCTGGGGCAGCGGGCCAACTGACGTCTACGTCGTCGGCCAAAACAACACGATCCTTCATTCTGCGGGCGATGGACAATGGACGTCGTTGACGACCACTGTGAGCGCCGGTGGGTACTACGCAATTTGGGGCAGTGGTCCAAATGACATCTACCTTGCTGGAATCGGTCTGTATCACTTCACCGGATCTGGGAACCCCGTAGCGGTGAATGGTCAGTCCAGCAATTCTCCTCCGACGATGGCAGTCAATGGCGTTTGGGGCAGTAGCGCGACCAATGTTTATGATGTTGGCACCCAAGGATGGATTGGACAGGATTCGAGCGGAATCTGGGGCTCCGTCGGGAACGTTCTGAGCGGCGGGGCCTCCAGCTTTTTTGCCATCGCGGGTTGCAGCACAACCGATCTGTTCGCGGTAGGATTCGGAAGTTCAATGAGTAACCAAGCCGCCGATCTCATTCTCCATCGAGCTGCAAGCGGCTGGCAAATTGAGTGGTTCGGCGACTCAAAAACCTTCAACACACAGAATGCCCTTCAGTTGTTCGGGGTGTGGTGCAGCACTGCTACCGGCGAAGCATACGCGGTAGGCAGCGGAGGAACGATTAGGTACCGTCCCTGAGCTACCGTAACCGTTCGGCGCAGGACGACTGGCGAGCGGGATCGGGCGGCGTGATTCTGGGTGGATGGCGAGACGAACCCACGAAATCTGGCGAAACCTGATCGGGTATCCGAGATGGACTCTATTATTACGAGTAGAAACTCGACCAACTTCCAGGCCAAAGGGAGTGACAATGGGATTCCGAAACGACCTTTTAACGGTAAGTGGGCTTGTGGCCCAAAACGAGTCCATTGGAATCACAAATGCGGCTACCTCGTCAACGACGTTCGTTGATGTCGGAAACGGAACCACTAATGGGTGGGCACCTTGGACGGGGGTCGTCATTCCCGCGACGAAGACCTATCTTCTTCATGTTGACCTAACCAATTTCTATCTCTCCGTAGCCGGTGGCTTCAATATCATCTACTTCCAGATCGCCGTCGATGGAACAGCACCAACTCAGCTAGTGTCAACTCCGTTTAGGGCGATGAGTGCTCTCAATACGCGTGAAGACAAGGCGTGGCGGACGGCGGTAGCGCTCGCTGCCGGCAGTCATAGCTTCAAGGTTCAATGGAAGGTGGACAACGCGGCTGCCACGGCAAATATGGATGGTTTCAGCGTACGATGTCTAACAATTAGCACCTGACCAATTTGCATGTTCGGACCGCAATCGAATTCTCGTTCGTGGGCTACGCCTTGTAGTTGGCTCGAATTGGTGGTCGGTCGGATAGGAGAGTGGTGCGCCTCGTTGACCGGCAGCTGCGGCGGTCGTCGCTGTGCGTCAACGCTGGTCTATGTGCGACGCCTTGCCGCACGCGATCAGCGCGCCGACTCACCGCCGGCATGAGATACTGACCTTGGAGTGCGGGCGTCCCAGACCGCGGAGTTCACCCCCCTGACATCCGCACGAGGGTCGCCCGCAGCTCCATTTGCACATTTCGCGCACATCCTGAGTGTGACTCGCGCAGATCACGCGCGGGCGAGCGAATCTGCACGAGTTCGATGCGTTGTCGCCTCTCGATCGTAGGACAAACATGCGGCGCCATAATGATGCCCTCCTCGCGGCGCTCGACCTCCTGTCGATCGCGCGCGTTCATCCCGACCGACTCGCCAAGCGTGAACTCCTCCTCCTGGGTGGCTGGCGTTTGGAGGAGGCGCGCGAGAGGCTCCTCGCCCAAGTCGAGGCTGCGCGTTCTACCTGGGTCAACGACCGCGTGCGTCCGTTGATGTTGGAGTCACTGAAGCGGCGGGAGGAGGCGATCGGGCGCGCGACCGCGGAATTGGAACGGCTGCTGGTCGACTAGCAAGCCCGCCACGCAGCGAGATTCATCGTCGGGCTGGGCACTCAAACCGCACCTGCAAGTTGGCCCGCTACCTCAAGTAGTAGTTCGGGTGACTCGGTGATTCCAGCTACAGCTCGCCCAGCGCTTTCGGCACGCAGTCCGGGTGCCACCGACGTCGGTGCTTGAAGTCGTAGACCGCGACCTCGCCCACCATCACCAGCCCGAGGCAGGCCGGGCACGCGCCGATCACCTCAGGATTGATCGCCGTCAACGCCGCCCGCGCGCAGTCTGCGTGCCAGACGCGCCCGCGGCTGTCGGTCATGTCCACGTCGACGGGGAGGTGGCAGCCAGGGCACATCAGATAGGTTGGAGGGTACCAGACCCTCGGCGGGCGATCAGCACAGGTAGGCCGCGACGGGAGACACGAGATCGGGGCGCCACGCGGCAGCTAGGGCCTGTGCATGCCGCACAGGACGGCCACGACGACAAAGGTAGCCGTGGCCAAGACGACCAAGCAGTCCCAGAGATACCGTCTAGCGCGCATGGGCGAGCACGCTGAGCGGTATGATGATCATGGGCTCGGTGGGCGCCGAGGTCTCAAACTCCCTGTGCGTCCCGGCCGGCGGCCTCCGCTCGGGGAAGTATCCGGCCTGGAATGCAGCGGCGGTGTCGTGGACGAGTTTCCGAACGCACTTCGGATCGAACGGTTTTCCGATCACGATGTGATCGCTCACGCGGGCTGCCAGATCGCTAGAATCGCCCGTGATGAACAGCATCCGATCTGCCTGTCCGCCGTCCAGCTCGGCGATAGCACCAAGCAGATCTGCGCCGTTCATCCCCGGCATTTTCAGATCGCAGAGGATCACGTCGAAGCGAGCACCGGCCTCGATCAGCTCCAGGGCGTCGAACCCGTCGTTCGCCGCCGTCACGTCGTGCTCATGGGCGAGGGACCTTCGCAACGCGTTGCGGATCAGCCCCTCGTCGTCGACCACCAGGACCCTGCCACGGCGCATGAGTTGATGATTCATGCCTGTACATCGGCGGGGCGGCCACTACCTTGAACTACGTTCGTAGGTAGCCGGCAGGCAGACGCTCCCGCACGGCGCCGCGCGACGGCGAAACGGCTGTCACGCGAGTCGATCGGCGGCGGCAGGCAATTCGCCCGGGTGTGGGATTTGGGTCTATCGCAAGCTACGCTGGACAATCGCTCGGAAGGTTCCGGTCGAACGGCGCGCTACGCGATGCTGGCAAGCGCCTTCGGAACGCAGACCAGGTGCCACTTGCGGCGGTGGCGCATGTCGTAGATGCAGGCGTCGCCCGCCACGACGAACCGCTGGCAGTGTGGACAGGCGGCGATCGCGTTGGGCGCCACGGTCGTGAGCGCGAGGCGTGCGCAATCGGCGTGCCACATGCGCCCTCGCGAGTCGGTCATATCGTGCTCGACGGACCTGTAGCAGCCTGGGCACACGGAGGGCGAGGGTACCACTGGGTGCTGCGCGTCGAAGCCGTGAACGAGTCTCGGGCTGCCGGATCCTGGAAGCACCGATACGAGGCTTGGCGATTGTCTCGCGCTGTGAATTGGGGTATTTGAACCGAAATGCCGAGACCGAGAAAGAACGACCCGACCAGCTTGATCGCTCCGCTGCTCAGAGACTTTGCCAATGCGATCGCGCAGCAGGTCGAGAGGAGTACCTTGCAGCGCGTCCACGCGGAGTTTGGTCGCGCTCTCGACGCCGGGTTCGTCGGGCGAGTGAAGGCTCGCGCCCGTCGCCCCACGGCTTTCTGCTACTACCCCGGTTGCAAGAACGTCGCGGCGCCCAGGTTCAGCATGTTCTGCGCCGCCGCGCACAAGGGCATCTCCGTCGCCGACAAGAAGAAGTACCGAGCGCGGCACGCGGCGGAAGCCCGACGTTAGCGACGTGCTCAAGTTGGGCAAGTGCAGCAAGCCGGCGTTCGTCGAGATGTTCCGTCTGGCGCTCCGAGCGGCCGATGCGTGACACCGAGTTCAGCATGTCCAAATCGACCGGCGATGCGCTTGTCGACTACGGGATCGCCGAGCGCCCGATCTGCCGCACGGACGTCAAGCTGGGCCGCCCGCGCAACCGTCTGCGGGCGCTGTCGTGACTCGCGAGCATCCGGCGAGCAAGGTGCGCGCGGAGGAGTTGGCGCGCGCGCTCGACAAGATCGGCGCTAGGCGGCCGGACGAGCTGCACCTCGACGTGGTCCTACGAGCGCACGTGGACGCCGTGCTGGACGCCTACAAGGGGAGCGTGAGCCTCGCTGTTGAAGTGCTGGGGGCAGCATCGTCGGACGTTGCAGCGCTGGCTGGCGGCGGACCGTCGTCGCCGCAAGCGCGCCTAACTCGCTCGATCTTCTAGGTACGTCGTGCTGCCACAGTCGAGATCGTTCCGGGCCTGGTCCTCAAGTCGCCGCTGTGCCGACCGATGAACGGTCATGCCCCATCTCCGCATCTGTCCGGTCTGCGATCGTGAATTCGCCCGCTCCGAGACGGTCATTCGATCCGACCGGGAGATCGCGCCGGCTGTCGCCGACGATCTGCAGTGCTTGCGCTGCATCAAGCGACTGAGCGCAGAGTCAGGCGACGCCGCGGACTCCATGGCGACCATGGGTTCGATCCCCGTACCGGCCTGGGCACTCGCAGGGAAGCAGTAGAATGTCGAGCAGGGACGCGATTCCCGCTTGGTGGAGCAGCTACTCTAGGTCGAGCGCGTGAGCTGGGTCACCGCTCTCGTCGCGCCATCGAGGCCGGCGCGCGTGAGGCCGCGTGACCCTGCGCCGCGCTCCGCACGCATCGATGTCCCCGCCCTCTCCGCCAGGGAGGCGCTGCTCCTCGTCCACATCCTCGACGGTGCGATCGCCGCCATCTGGGCCGCCCACTGTGACGCCATGGCCGACGAGCTGGCTCTTCTCGGCGTCGACGTCAGTGACCAGCAATCCCCGACGACGATGATGGCCATCTCTCAGCCGGTTGCGGTGTCCATCAACCAGCGCGCTCCGCAACACTAGTCCTGCAGTTCGGTAACAGGAGCTGCAGGCACAACCTTGCGGGCCTCAATCGTCCCAGCGACGACGGCTCCGATCGCGTTCTTCACTGAGTCAGGAAAGATCTTGTCCAATGCGACATCGGCCCAAACCGCCAGCATGTCAGACGGCACGACGTCAGGGGGCGCGAGAGCCACTCGTGCGAGTGCAAGGCGGCTGTTGATCTGCATCAGCGTGCGGAGCTGTGGTTCGGTAATGGGATCCTTTGCCCTGATTGTCGACACAATGTTGAGATAGGCATTGTTGATATTGATCCGAATGTCCACAGCGCTATATTCCGATGGTTGAAGATCCAGACTCCAGACCACGTCGCCACTCGCCGTTCGACCAACGGTAAAGAAGAAGTCTAGATCCGCCAGAATCTTACTCACATTTCGGATCAGTTGCTGAGCGTCCATCAGCTCGCGCTCTTCACAGGTTCAACGAAGTATTTCTCCGCTTCCGCCTTATCGTTGACTTTGGCCACAATCGAGATCGAAGGGTGCCCGAGAGCGTGGACGCGCTCGTGGTGTGCGCGTTCGCGGATGAGCGCGTAGCCGCCGATTGCACCAAAACTGAAGTAGCTGACCACCATCGAGCCTGTGAACATGATCTCCTGCGGCCTCTCTATCACGATCTTGGGCGCTTGCTTGTTCGGCCTAGGGGAAGCCGTGAGAGCTGATTGAATCGCCACCCTCACGCGAGGGTCGTTTTCGGAGAAGAACGCTGCTAGTAACCGATCATGAAACTGCGTTCCACCCGTTGCGACCAAAGCAGCAGCTGCGCAGAGCCGGACGGTAGGAGCAGGATCCGAGAGCGCTTTGAGCAATGCGGGCACAGCCGACTCGTAGGCAAGCTTGCCTAAAGCGAAGGCGGCTGTGTCACGCAGCGGCGTGGGTTCAGGAGTAGGCTCCTCACGTTCGAGGAGCCTTAGCAGGTCGTCTCCGGCTGCGCGGTCACCGATCCTTCCCAATGCATCTGCTGCAGCAACCCGCAGCTCAAGATTGGGCGATTCCAACAACCGACGGAGCTGCGGAACGGCCTCGGTCGCCTTGCGTCGACCGAGCTGGATGCAGATCTTCCGCTTCAGCTGTGGGTCGCTAGTCGTCTCAAGCATGAACAACAGCGCCGTGGTCGCGGTCCCTTCGAGGAGATCGCGCAACGTCGGCTGTTTTTTCGGTCGCTTGCTCACGGGGCACTACCGTGGTGGATCTCGCCGGTCGGATCGACATTCTTATGATCGCCGCTCGTATCCAGTACATCCCAGTGCTCGCAGCTCCCCGGACCAATCCCTGGATCGTATTCCCAGATCTCGTCCGTGGCACTCACGTAGCCTCTTCGTCCCCTACGACTACTTGGAGATCGGGCGCTCTTCGGCAAGACGTACCGATGCGATCCTCCGACTCCAATAGGAAGTCGGTTTTTGGGATGTGGCCAGGTCCCCCGATTCGGCGGTGGCTTGCGACGCTTGGGCACAGGCTTCATGCTAGCACGCTTGGCTATCGACAGCGCGGAGTCATGGCCACCCTAGCTCCGCCACAAGTTCGTCCACGATCAATCCGGCTGTTTCGCTTTCTAGAATGGGATGTCGTCATCCACTGTCACGGTGGGAGTCGGGGAAGCTGCAGGCTGGATTCTTTCCATCCGAGCCGCGATCTGTTGTTGGTGTCCTTCGGTCCACTCCTCGCCTGAGGTGGACAGTGACAGGTAGGTCGTGGAGTCACCATCCCAGTCCCTATGAGTGGACGTAGTGACGAGTTCGAGTCTAACGAGTCGACGATTGGAGATTCCGATCGCCAGACGACTCATCGAGCCCTTCAACTCCTGTTCGACTTGGTAGAAGGTCGTCTGGTCGCCCGGTGCTGAACAGGCGCTCGCGATCACTCCGAGGACGAGCACATCGTCATCGGTGAGTGAGTCTACTCCGGCCCGCGGCTTCTCCCCGGCACGAAGCGAGCGCACTTCAGCCACCAGCTCCTGCATCGTCGCGTAGCGAGAATCGACCTGTTCGAGACACCGGAGCACGACGCGCTCATAGTCGGGAGACACCTTTACGGCGCTTCTGAGCGCACCTTCCCAGTTCAACCCTTTGGGCGTCTTCCCGGTTAGAAGCCAGAACCAGCAAGCGCCCAGACTGTAGACGTCACATCTCCCATCCCTGAGCTTTGGGTTGTCGATCAACTCAGGTGCGGAGAAGGCGTCTCCGGTCCACGTTCCTCCCGTACGAGTGAGTCGGCTGCCGTCGGGATCGAGAACCGACGCGACGCCAAAGTCCAGTACTCGTGCGTCGCCCCTCACAGTCATCAGGTTCCGGGGCTTGATGTCGCGATGGATGATCTCCTTGAGATGGGCGTGTCCGAGTCCGTCCGCAATGTACTCGACGAACGGGAGAACGACATCTGGATTTGGCGCGCCGTGTTTCTCGCGTGCCTTGTGAAGGTCCAGACCGTCGAAGCGCTCCATCAGGATGTACGGCCTGCCTTCATGCTCGCCGACGCCGTAGATCGCAATTATTCGGGGATGTCGCAGCTTGAACAGCAGCTCGGCCTCCCGGAAGAACCTCTCACGGGCACTGTTGCCTTCAGAGTTGAAAGGGTGAGGATCAAGGAATTTGATTGCGAACGGGAATTCGATTCCTGCGATGGTCGCCTCGTGGACTACGCCGAATCCTCCCTCACCAAGATGCTTCCCAACTTTGATCTCGCCCAGGGAGACTTTGGACCCCGGCAATTTGGAACCGCGACTCATTCGGTAGGAGTGTGCGACGGAAATGGAACGCCGTGATAGTAGTTTCGGCTCGATGGCGACAAAATGCCGCTGGCCGCGTCACGCTATGTTGACATGACCCCTCCATGATTAGCCTGCGCATCTGCTGCGGGCCACCGCTTCTCGCTGACCCAGATACCCGGCGAGCACGTTTCGACCTAGACTCTAAGGGCACCTAATGGAAGAGAAAGCGGGTATTCCCTTGGCAGAGCCTTCAACATCGACTGCGGATTCGAATGATCTAGCGGTCCCGCCGTCGGTCGATCTCGTCATGAAGGTGCTCGACGGCGAGATCAATCGCTTGGAGACCATCTATCGGCGCCCAGGGTGGACACCGTGGGTGCTGACGGGCTCCCTCTGCGGGGTGGGATGGCTCATTCTGCAGCAGGACGCGAGTCATGTCTCAGTTCTCGCGACCCTGATCCTCCTTCTCGCTTGGCGGGCCTTGGGCCGAATGGTGACGGCGCTCAGTCGCACCCTGTCATTCCTCTCTCAGCGGGGTGAGCCACGCTTCGCACCTGTTCGGACCCTGCTCGCGAACGGCCGCGAAGCGATTCTGCTGGATGTTGCATTGAGTCTCACCGAGGGAGGCTTGCTGCTGTTCCTGAGGAGCAGGCTTGGTGCACTCCACACTCTTCCAATTGCGATTCTGTGCCTCCTAAATGGAGTCGCAGCACTTAGTCTGCTGGGCCTGAGCTACTCTCAGCTCAAGGCCGGGTCACCTCAAAAAGTGCACGCCATCTGGGTAGTGCCCTCTACAGTTGTCAATACGCTATTGCTAGTCGGTGTATCACGCTGGACGCTGACAAACATCGCAACCGTCTCGACTGTAGAACTGCGATGCAGTTTGCTGCTCGTGGCAGGTCTCCACCTGCTCAACATGTTGCTAGCAGGTCGTGAACCAGCGCCGGCGATCGACAGCCTGCACTACCTGCGACGCGAGCTCGCGTTTGGCCGGGTGAAGCCTGCCGACGCTGTTCGACAGATAGATGACGCGCTCAGTGGGGTGCGTCTAGATGAATTTCTGCAAGAACAGCTAGAGCACTTGCTGCCGACTATTGAGGATATGGACAGGAAGATCAAGGAGGCGTCCAAGGAACGAACTTCATCGAGCATGCGTGCGGCTCGATCCAAACTTGCCGAACTGTCTGGGAAACGCGACAGGTTGCGTGGACTGCTGCTCGGAATGGGCTTTTCGAGATCAGGCCAGCAAGTGCGTCAGCTTTTCGACCGAATCGATGAAGCAATCAAGGATGCGCGGCGGAGAATTTCCGACATAGAGCCGGAATAGAGCGGTACCCGCGCGCGCAAACGACGATCACTCGCATCCGCAGACTCCGCCATGGTGCGAGCAGCAGACCCCGGCGGCCGTCACCTCAATGCGTCTGCGGCGCAGCGGTCCCCACCCAGCATGGTTGTGCCCCGACCGCAGCGGAGTCGCCCATCCTCGTCCGGCTTCATGCAACGATGAATAAATTCTGCTGGCATCATGACTCGCTCAACAAGTCCCACGTGGTTGACCCATTCTCGCGGCACACTGGCCGGGATCGTGGTCAGCCTCCTTGTGCGCGAGGCTACGCCTGTGCGGGGGCGTCCCGCCAAGCGAGATGCAGGAGTTGTTCCTCATCCGCGAGGATGGTTCGCGCCATCAGCGATTGCCTCGGCATCTCGCGAAGATAACCATGAACCGCCCAAATCTCGGGATAGAAATGCTGAAATACGAATGCAACGAAGTGGCCCAGACTCATGGCCGATACGCACGGGATACGGCAGTGCGCGGCATTCAGCGATGCGTGGGCTGCGGCGTGACCCAGACGCTGGCTTCCCGGATCGAAGTCGAAGCGAATAGTCGCGCGCATGCGGACCTCCAGCGCGCTTTGAGCTGCATAAAGCTCCAATAGATCAACTGTTGGCTCCGTCCTGAAGAGTTCCCGGTCAAGGGAGAACGGACACGGAACGAAGGCCAGCCGATAGCCGATCAACCTGCGATGGTCATAGTCGAAGGTAACCTGAAGCAGCGAGCCGTCAAACAACATTGCTGAGTAGGATCCTGACCGGACCCAATCGATGTATTCTACAATCGTGGGTTCCGGCCTTCGGAATAGCTCGCCACCCGCGTCGTGGAACGGACGCCACGTGATTCGGCCACTGCGCTCGTCTGTGAGTGGATTCGCAAGCACGGCAATCTCGGCATTAACGAGGTAGTCGAGGAGGTTTTGTACGCTGACCGCCGGCTCCGACTCGGTACGTGATGGTCAACGATCTTTAGGACGGTCTTGCAGCCTGGTGTCGGGCAGATCTGCATCAGCCCTTTGTCGATCTCGTGCCCGAGCCAGACGGACCCCACGCCCAATAACAGCGTGACCCACCAGGGCACCTTGCGGCTGGTGCCGACGAGAGTTGTCGCCGTCATTGAAAGGAGCTTGCCGGCAATACGCGTCTCGATTGGAAAACCCCTATTACACGTCACACAGTATCCGGTCGTCATTGTGTCCTCCTTTCTCTACAGGTGGGCCGCCGAGTGGCCGGCGTTGTCGTCCAGGTCGAGACCGATCCAGTTGGATCCGCCTGATTCGATCACGATGATGGCCGCACGTAGCCCGGTTACCGCGGCAGCTGTAGCCGCATGATCGAGGATCTGCTCACGCGTTGAGTTCCCATTGAAGCTGTACATTGCCGTCGGCAGCTTGTACACGCGACCATCGTTCGCCGTGATCGTCAGCTTGAATCCCGACACTTGCATCGCTGTGTGCAAGTTCTGGTACGAGGTGGCCGTGGCACCGTGAAGTTCGACACGCAGAATCATCAGTTTGGTCATTGGAATTATCCTCCTGTCTCTAGGTCCCCGGCACTGCCGACACAATTGACGGCGGCGCGGCACGCGCAGCTCACCGTCCACCGACTATGGAGATCCGTGTCGGTGGACCGGTGAACGCGCGCAAAAGGCCGGCTCCTGTTGCCGGGTGCCGGCCAACCCCGAGTCCTACTCAGGTCCCGTCGTCGGCTGTCAGCCGATGTGGATGGGCGTGCGGCGGCCCGCGATCATCCGGATGATGATCGGCTTGCCACAGCAGCACCCCGCGGCGGTACACACCATAGGTGCGTCCTCCTCGGAAAGCTGGCTACCCACTTGTTGAGGGACTTGACAGGAAGACCTGGGCGATGAACTCTTCCCAGTGCGGGGTTACCTGTCGAGCCAAGGTTGGGTAGTGTGACCTCCGAGAGCCACGGCGTCCACCGTGGCTCTCGACCTTTGAGGCATCGCTAACTAACTCGTTTTTACCCTCCCCAAAATCTGAGTGCCTACAACAACTGGGACTTCCGCTTCTCGTACGTGAGAATCCGAATCCGCGCTGATTCTGCGGACACCCGGAATCGAGACTGCACCTGATATCCGCCGAGTCGGTGAGCTTCTTTTTCAAGGACCGCCAGACCGCGCGCGGGCATTAACAGAGTCGCCGAGACCGCGTCCGCCTGCCACTCTGAATCCCGGCAGTGGTCGTGCGCGGGTCCGAACGCGCGCTGGAGCGCCATCTTCTCGATGTGCGGGATCTGCGACATCTCGATCAAGAGACTGGTGTGCAAGAACGCGTGCGCAATTTCGTGAAATAGCGTGCTGCGAGCGCGCCGCTGCCCGCGCAGGAGTCCCCGGTAGGTCGACGGCGAAAGCTCGATGACGATCTTGTCTTCCCCCTCGTAGTAGCGTGTGCGCCCTTCGACGCCGCCTGGCAGCTCTTCGACCGCCCAGTCCAGCTTGACCCGCCTTCCGCCAGCGATGACGACGTCCAGCTCGTCAAGTTTTTCAAAGAGCTGCACGCCAGGCAGGGCTTCATCATCCCGAATATCAGAGGCGATCCGCGCGCGAATCGCGCGCGCGATTTTCTCGATCCGCTGATAGCTCAGGGCAAAGCCAGCGTCGTAGCCCCGGGGCCGCGGTCGACGACGATCGCCCCCCACGTCCTTCACTTTTGTTCCCCGCCGTTCTTGTCGTCAGCCAATCGCCGCAGGATTTCCTCGAAGAAGTCATCTCCGAACTCGCTCCAGCCGCGCTGAAGAGACGCGCCAACCGCCATGCCTTTCTCGCTCAAACCGGCCACCGGCAACCGAAACTCACCCTGCTTGATCGCCGCAGCCGCGATCAGCGGCTGCGGATCCACGTTCAAATACGCTGCCAGTGCTTGGATACGTTCGTTGGTCAGTGGTGGCCGCTTTCCTCGTTCGACGTCGCTCAGGTAGTTCAGCGCGACTCCAAGGTGCTGGGCAACGTCGCCCAGCAGCTTGCCCGCTTGCTTCCGAGAACGACGGAGGACGGCCCCAAATCCTTCGTCCATGAGTTCACCTCCCAGTGTACTCCCGTTAGTGTACTCTGCTTAGTGCAGCTGTCAAGCCCATGCCGTAGCGGCGGGTAACCGCTCTGCTTGATCCAATATCATTTGGAATACACTACTGATTCTTGGTTTGCGCTGGACGAGTCTCCGGGTTGCCGAACACGATGCCGATCTTCTGGCGGAGCTGGTTCCAGCACGGTCCGATCACAAAGTGGCCATACCAATTGCCATCAACCACCGTGATCAATCACCTGCTGCGGCTTGGCGCCGTGACCTTGCGTGTCCTGCGGCCTCGCACCAGTGTTCCGGCGCGCGCGCCGGCGATGACAGTCCGCACCGCGAGGGTCAGCCAGGTCGTATCGAGCCGGCGGGAGGAGCCGCGGGCGTCCACGATCGCGCGGACGAGATCTAAGAGGAGCCGAGCATCAGTTCCTGGCGGCACTTCACCCCGTTCGATGGCGCGCGTGACCATCGACCTCCACTCGTCGCGACGCTCGTCCACCGCATCTCCGATGATCGCTTCGACCTCGGGGCTAAATCGCTCGTCGAGCAGCCGTGCCCAGGCTCGGCCCTCGACCTTCCGACCGAAGGTGAATCGCCGCGCGAATGCCTCGACGAGATCCCTCTCGAGGTCTCCGGTGTCCGGCAGCGGGTTCTCGCGAAGGGGCATCCGCATCCGGTCCACAACAGCAGTGACCAGCGCCGTACGGCTCGGCCAGCGCCGATAGATCGTGGTTTGGTTGACCGCCGCCATGGACACGACCGCGCCCATCCGAAATCCGGCGTGGCCCGAGCGCGCGAGCTCGACGATCGCGGCATCGAGGACGCGACGCACCACCTGATCGCTACGTCCTCCGAGGATCCCCTGGGTACGACGCGCTGATCCTCCGGAACGACCCATGAGCCGAGACGCTAGCATCCTCCTCTTCCAGATGGCAACTCGGTCTTGCCTTTGTGCCCAAGCCAAGCTAACTTCGATCTTCTGATGGCAACAACGTCTTGCCATCAGAGAAGGAGTCTCGATGCCCTGGCACCACGTTGCGGCGTACTTCTTCGGGGGCGCGTTCCTAGCCAACTTCGCCCCGCACTTCATTGCCGGTGTGTCGGGGCACCCGTTCTACAGCCCGTTCGCGACGCCACCGTTTCGAGGGCTCTCGTCACCCGCCGTGAATGTCCTCTATGCCCTCTTCAACCTCGCGGTGGCCTACGCCCTGCTCGTGGTGGTCGGGAGCTTCGAGCTGCGGCGTGTAGCCCACGTCGCAATCTGGGCGGCAGGCTTCGGGCTCGCGTCGGTCGGGGTGGCGCGGAGCGTGGCCAGACTCCGGCGCGGTTCGCCGTAACTGTCGACAGCATCGCGCTGCTCCGCTGCACGGTCGCAGGCGCCGTCAACAGCGCCGTCGCGTGGTGGAACACACGATCCGTGTCAGGATGCACGGGCGAGCGCGACCTCGACATCGACCGAGATGCCGTCTGGTTTCGCCTGCGAGGCCTTCACCGGCAGCACGAGGTGCAGGTCGAGCGATAGCAGCCCGAACATGATGAAGTGCTTGCCGCGGCCAGGGACCAGGCGGATGAGTAGCGAGCGTCGGCGCTCCTGGGTGGCTGTGGCGAAGTCGAACTCAAGATCAGAGACGGCAGCCCGAAGTAGATCCACGTCGCGGTCCGCTTGCGAGGCGTGCATGACCTGCAGTTCGGCGGTATCGACTTGGCGCAGTAGGAGCAACCGCTCGGCGGACATGCGTTTGAGCTGCTGATCCATCGCGGCCTCACTGATCATCTCGCGGCTGAAGCGCTCAAGTAGAGCCTCCTCTGCGCGCTCGAGCTGGCGCAGGCGGCGGCGAAACCCTTCGAGGTCGGACTTCCAGTTGCCGCCGACGATCGAAGCGTCAGCTTTTCGCGCCGCCAGCGCACGATTCACGCGCTCGGGATTCGACAGCACCTCCTGCACGCGAGCCCACACCGCTTCATCGACGACCTCGACTCGGCGAGACGGAAGAGCGCACTTAGTTTGGCCGAACGGTACCCGCAGCGCCCGGGCGCACTTGTAGTACCGGAGCTTGCGTTTCCCATCGTGGGCATTGGCTTGCGAGAGAACAACCGATGCGCCACACAGTCCGCACAGCGCGATGCCCTGACACAACGAGATGTGTTTGTTCCTCTTCAGACCTCGCAGGCCGAATCGTAGAAGTGCTTCCTGAGTACCCTTGTACAGCTCCTCGGGGATGATGCGCGGAACCGGGACTTTCAGCCCCTTCCGCTTGTCGGCGACCCACTCCCCGAGGTACGTGCGCGCACGCGTGATCTGCCAAACGCGCTCGCGGGACCAAAAGCCACAGCGCGGTCGTTCGATACCACGGGCATGCAGATCGAGTGCGATTACCTGGCATGACTCGCCCGCAGCGACGCGCTCGAAGATCTCGACGACGACGGGGCCGTTCTGTTCGTGGATTGACCAAATGCCAGTGGCCCGCTCGTATCTGTAGCCGAACGGAGTCGGCCCGGCCGGCTTCTTGCCCTTGCTGATGGCCTCCAGCTTGCCGCGCTTGACGCGCTCGCGGTGCTTGCGGTTGTGCTCGGCGGCCACCCACGCTTGGAGCATCGACAGCAGGTCGCCCTCGGAGGAGCCCAGGTCGAGGATCTGGCCCGTCGATGCTACGGCGATCTTCACGTCTGCCCGCTGGAACGCGCCCAAGATCTGCGCGCGCTCGATCATGTCCTCGGAGCGGGTGAGGCGATCTTGGTCGACGACGACAACGACGTCGAACAGGCCCGCCGCCATGTCCTTGACCAGGCGCCTCCACCCCTCGCGCTTCTCGAGGTGGCCGGATTTCGCGGTTCGCCCATCGTCGACGTACGTGTCGACCGGCTTGACGAGCTTCCAGCCCTGGGACGCAACGTATGCGGGCAGTGTGGAGAGCTGGCTCGCGATGGTCTGCTTGTCCTTTTGAATCTGCGAGGAGACGCGCGCATAGATCACGGCCCGCGAGTTCAGTTCGAGCATGGTTTTTTCCTAAGGAGGGAGGCGAGCAGGCGGTCGAGGTCTTCCTCTGCCTGCGGGTCAGCTTCGTTGGCGTAGATGACGTTCACAACGAACCCAACCTCACCTCGATTGCGGCCTCTATCAATGCGTTTCTCGACGGAGAACGACGTGAGTTGAGAGTGAGTTTGGGCGCTCGGCCGGTCGGTCATGAGCGCGCGCATGAGCAACGATCGTGCCGCTCCCAGTCCTGATCCGACGCGACGTTTGCGGGTCTACCCCACCCCGCGCGCCTGCCCGAATCGTTTCTCGCTGAGGCCCGAAATCGTTCCAAGCGGCGCACGGATCGTTTCAATCGCTCCTCGAATCGTTCCAAACGAGCGTGAATCGTTCCGTACGTCGGGGTGAATCGTTCCAAAGGCCAATCGCGCGAGCGCAAGACATCGGTTCTCGTCGCGGCAACCGTTGGCACTGCGCTCGCAATAGGCCGCCCGCCAAGGAGCTGACGGGATGGCCTGTGACGAGTCCGAACCGCAAACGGAATGGGTGCGCGTGCCGGGAGTCTTCAAGCTCTCGGAGTTCGCGCATGTGACCGATTTCGACCTCCACTTCCACGCCGAGCCTGCCTGGACCGATGCCGACGGTGAGCCGCTCTACCGCATCCTCCAGCGGATCGAGCCCATCGGCGAACGCTCCACCTCCACGACGAACTGAAAGAAGACGACGATGGCAGGCCGAATTCGGACGCTGAAGCCCGAGATCTTGGAGAACGAGCGCACCGCGAGGCTCACGCACGAGGCGTGGCGTCTGTTCGTGTCGCTACTCCTCCTCTCGGACGACTGGGGCAACCTGCATGCGAACCCGGCTCGTCTCGCGGGTAGCATCTTCTGGGGCAAGGAGTGTTCGCGCTCCACCGAAGAGCTGCTCTGCGAACTCGAGTCGTCGGGTTTGATCCTGCGCTACGGCGCGAAGGGTCAGCCGTGTCTCCACATCTCGGGCTGGGAGGAACACCAGAGGGTCGACAAGCCTGGTCGGCCGCGCGTGCTCGGTCCAGACAAGGCCGACGTGGTGTCCGCGCCGGAACGCCAGTTGACCCTGACTCCTCTCTCTCTCGATCCGGTCGAGCCAGCGGCCGATTCGCGGGAGTCTCGCGAGACCCTCGGGACTGATCTGATCTCCGGATCTCCGGATCACGACCACGATCCCGATCACGACCATCTGCCGATTTCGGCTTCGCCTTCATCGGCGCCGCCGCACGAGCAGGAGAGCCTTGCGCTACAGCAGCCGGAGTCGGTACCGAAGCGCCCCAAGGTCGACCCTGCGGCCGTGCAGGCGGTATTGAGCGAATTCTCGCGGCTCTGGGTGGAATCGCGGCAGCCGGCCGATGGCAAACCGCCCGCACTCGTCGACAAGGACCGCTTCCAGGTGGTCAAGCTGGTCCGCGATCACGGTGCCGACGGCGCGCTCGATCTCGTTCGGCAGTACCTCGACGACTCCGACCGCTGGCTCTCGGAACAGGGCCACCCGTTGCGGCTGATCACGAGCCGCGTGAACGGCTATCGAGCTCGCAACGGGCCGAAGAAACGCTTCGGATTCCAAGAACCGTGCGCGCCGTTCACCGAGACGCGTGAGGAGCGGCTATGACGGCCGAACTGGACGAGGGCCAGCGGGCGCACGTCGCGCTCCAGCAACGCGCGGCCGCCAACGCGCGCCGCATTCGCGACGACGAGTACGCGCGCCATGCACGCGAAACCGTCGAACTGGGCGACCACTGGCTTGCAGCGGCCGAGCGTGCAACCGGGCTGTCTCGGCAAGAGTTGGCGGCGCTGGCCGAGGCGCTTCCGCCGCCGGAGACGTTCGTCGATCGGAGGCCGACGGCGCGCCAGCTCGCACGTCGCTGGATGGTGAACGCGGGTGCGCCCGAGTTGCACATCCAAAACGTGTGGGATCAGGACGCCATCCATTGCGATGCGCTCTTCGCGGTGCGCGAGCTCATGGCCGATCCGAAGCTCAGCCTCTTGGTGCTTTCCGGTGGCGTCGGGACACGGAAGTCGGGCTCGGCCTGCTGGGCGCTGTCGCAGCGTGAAGGCGGCATCTACGTGCAGGCCGACGAGCTGCTGCCGATCGCCTTCGAGGACAAGCCGCGCTACCTCCTGCTCAAGCGGGCTCCGGTCGTCATCGTCGACGATCTCGGAACCGAAGGCCCCGACGACAAGGGCTATTGGCACCGCACGTTCAACACCCTCGTGAACGCCTGGTACGCCGGCTGCCGGAAGGTTGTCTTCACCTGCAACATGACCAAGCAGCAATTCAAGCTGCCGCCGGACAAGGGCGGCTATGGCGAGCGTGTCGTTGACCGCATCCGTGAGTGTGGACGTTGGATCTCGCTCGGCGGAGAAAGCGTTCGCGGGCAGCAGCGGGAGTTTGCCGCGATGAATGGAGAATCCCCATGACCAGTGCCCTCGAGCTGGCGCACGTGCGCCCGCTGCCACCCGTTCGCATGACCAACGACAGGCGCTTGATCCTCCGCGACTGCCAACACCTCGCCGCGCGCCTGGACGGGCTGTCAGGCCCCGGCGCTGCGGCAGTTCGGTCCGCCGCCGGCCGTCTCGTCGTCGCGATGGAGCTACACGAACAGCATCAACGTCGAGTCGCGGCCGAAGTGCTCCGCGAACACGGAGGTGTCGAATGAGCGTCGCTTACTACGCGCGGCGAAGACTCGAGCGGCGCCGTGACGAGGCGCTCGACGAGCTGGAGCAGGCGCGCTTCCGCTATGGGCGCGCCGAGAGGGCGTTCAGTGTTGCGCGTGAGATTGCTCGCGTGTCGCCATCCCGCCGCAACCGCGTTCTCGCCCGCGCCGGGGCCGAGCTGTTCGACGCGCGCTCGGCTCTCTGGCTGGCCGAGACGAGATTCATCGAGGCTCGCACCCCGTTCGACGCCGCAGCAGGAGGTGCCGCATGAAGTGCATCGTGTGCCGGCGTGCGTCCGGCTTTCGATTCTGCTCAGACGCGTGCTTCCTCTCCTGGGCGCCTTCGCGCGTCGGCGTCGAGTGCGCGGTGTGCCAGTACGATGCGGCGGCCGGCAGGATTGGCAACCCCTCGACGAACAAGCTCTGTGACGACTGCCGCGGCGCTGAAGAGAACGACGGTTGGGTGGAGAACAGCGCCGTCAGCGAGTTCGCGGGATCGATCAACAGCGACGACCAGGAGGCGCGCGGTTAGCGCGGGGAGGTTGACAATGCCGAAGATCCGCGTTGCCGTCGATGAGAAGCGCGTGCGCCGTTTGGAAGCGCGCTGGCCGCTGCCGTTCATTTCCGAGCCTGAGCGAGTATTCCGGTTCGAGGTGCTCGGCGCGCCGAGGACCAAGGGCAACAGTCCCGTCCCAGTGTGGAACAAGAGGCGTCTCATCATCCTGCCCAGCCGCCCATGTCGGCGGTGGCTCAAGGCGGCGCTCGAGCAGGTGCCGTTCCTCCGCCAGGCGAGCGGCCTCAAGGGGATGATCGTCGTCCCCGTGCGGGTCGCGGCCGTCTTCTACCGAGATCGAGCGGCCGGCGACCTCGACAACTACGAGAAGGGCCTCGGTGACTTCCTCCAGCGCGCCCGGCTGCTCTCTAATGACAAACATATCGCGAGTTGGGACGGCTCGCGGCTCGATATCGACAGGGTGCGTCCCCGAGTCGAGATCGAGATCACCGTGCTTGGACTATGAGCGACTCGTCCAAGCCGTATCGGCCGCTTTGCGCGATCTGCGACTCGACAAATCAAACGTCTCGACTGTGCGCCGAATGCAAGCGAGATCCGGTGAACGCTGATTGGTCGCAGGGCAGTCGCCGCGAGGAGCTACTGGATGATCCCTCGAAGATGCCGCTTATCGCCAGCCTATCGCTGCCGACTGGCAGACGGCTTCGGCAAGTTAGCGAGCGTACGATCCAGATCTTCGGCCTCGTCCGCGACCACACCATCCGCGTTCCCTATCGAAACCTCGGTCAGCGACGCGAGTACGAGCCGTGGGTATGGCAGAGTCGACCGCTCAACTTGTCGGAGATTGCCTTTCTCGTGGGATGCACCAGACAAGCGGTGCTCAAAACCATCAACAAGACGCTCGGTCTGACCCACGAAAAGCGTGCGTAGCGGCGCGGCGATATCCAGGGCCCCACATCTCAAAGGGCAAGTCCGAAGCGAACCGCGATCGCTGATAGACTCTGAGCCCATCCGACTATTGCCTCGCTAGATCCTCTTGCGAGCCCGCCATAGTGGAGACCAACGCCGATTCCTTGGGCCGTAACCCAGATCGAGCCGGAGTCTCCCCCACACGCCACCTCTGGTACCTGCGTGCCGGAAGAGTCACTCACGCTCACGACGCCCCGGTCATAGCCGGACACGAACCCTTGAGTCACGCCAGAGCGTTCACCCGACTTCCAAACCGGCACTCTGTGAGCGATGAGAGCGTCCATTTCAGAATCGGTTGCTGCTCGAACGAGCGGCTGCCGCAAACCACGGAGGACTCCAACTGAAGTCGCAGTTCCCGTGAGATCCAAGGCGACCGAACTCAACAACGCATCAACGTCCATCGCATGTCCGACTTGCTGTTCGGTTCCGCTGCCGCACGGCGGCTGAAATATCTCTGGCGACGAATGAACTACGTGGTCGGCTGTTAGACCGATTGTCCGGCCATCGTTCGCTCGAACAACTACACCAAGTGTTCCAGTCTCATCCTGAGCTGTTGAAATCGCGATACCGCCGACTAGGGGCCGGACCACTCCTCCACGCGACGGATCTCTACGGGCCTGGCAGTGCTTGACGAAGGTGCCGCAAACAACGTCGATTGGGAGTCCTCTGAATCGGCGAGGCGCGAGGACGTAAGCCTTCGCCTTCTGACGCGACCGTTTTGGGCCGTGGACGAACAGTCGGACAGCAAGCTTATTGGTTGGCACACCTCCCTCGTAGCGGTAGCCAACATCAACATGAGCTACGCGTTCAAACGCAAAGAGCGTGTCGCGGTGCGGCTTCAGTTGCCTGCGCATGAGTCGCAATCGATCTTCGCGGTCCACGGGCGTTCGCCCTACTTTTCCGCCTTCTTCTTCTTGGGCTTCTTGGCATCCGCCTTCTTGGGGTCGGCAGTCTTCTTCTTCTTCGAAGTGTCGTCCTCGGTCGCGTTGTCCGCGGCATCAGTCGGATCGCTATTGTTCGTGTCTGCGGGCGCCATGCTCGTGATCAGCGACGCGCGACACGCGCCCGTTTCTTTCCCTTGGAGCCTAGACTCGAGGGTGCCGCAGTCTGTCTCCTTGAACTCGACAGGTCGAAGCAGCGTGAGCGTGTAGAGCCGACGAACTGGCTTCACATCTAGCTGCACGCTCTTGATTCCAGGTTTGCCCTCGCCCGCAGCTTTGAACACGCTTCCAATCGCGCTGAGCCCGGCCGCTGTTATGGCTGAGAACGCATCGACCCATTTTCCCGGCATCGTATCCTCAATCTGACCGCTTCCTTCCGAAAGGCTTCCATCGGTATTCAGGTGAGCGTCAGCTTGTGCAGTGCCGCCATAGGGCGCCTGGACATTGAAATACTGCTTCTTTCTGCCCGGCCCGTGAACTTGTGAGTGCTCCACGGAAACGATCGCCAGCCCAGCAGGCTGCCCGATGAGTTTCTGGAGCTCCTTCCCTGCACTTGGGTTTATGAGATCGAATGGCGCGGGAGGGTTAACATCGAGCAGAGTCCAGGTTGGCTTGGCGGGGGGGACAACCGGAGCAATAAACGCCTCTGTGATCGCCGCCCAACCCTTTTCCGGCCTCTCCTCAGCGCTAAACGCCCTGTACACCTTCCCCGCTGATTCTGGGTCGCTCGTGTATCGGACGATCTTCTGCGTATACGTTGTGCTTGGATCATCAGCAGGCGCGAGCGTCTTGGTAACGGTCAGCTCATACCAAGTTTGCTCGTAGATCGTCTTGCGCTGGTCAAATGCGATGATGGGGAAGAAGCCGAGGCCTCCTTTCTCAGCGGTATCCTGTATCTGGTAGACAGGTATCGGGGAACATGAAGCACAGAGTGCGATGAGGCAGCAAACAGGGACTAGGCGAGTCATTGCGCCTCTTGCCCTGTTGATCCGAGAGTCCGCGTCCCGGCTTCGATCCCGTCTCTGCAGCGCGATTCTTGCAGCGTCAACGCCATCTGAGTGCGCCATCAGTGTCCCCCTATTTTAGCCAGGCAGCGTACACCAGAGGGCGCGACCAGGGATGCGTCACCTTGTCGCGCAACATGCGTTCAGTCAGACGTCCGTCGCTTAGCCGCCCACGCCCGCTGCTGGCGTTTCGATCGTCCGCGTCGTTGTGATGAGCTTGGGAACGAAGGGACCGCCGCTAACGCTCTCGAAGAACCTGGCCATCCATCGCCTCTGTTGGTCGTCCCAGTGGATGATGTTGTACGAGAGTGGCAAGCCCTCGGCGCCGAGCGAAGTGCCGCATCCGACGGCAGTAACCGGATGCTGCCGCGCGCCCTCCGGGTGAATCACCTCGCTGAAGTACCGGGCGACGTGCTTGTGTCCGTGCAAGACGATGGAAACTTCCCAGCGGGCACACCAGTCGAGGAATTCGCGCGCGTCTCCCAAGAGGAGGAAGGTTTCGTCCGAGAGGCCGACCACGGAGAGGAGGCGTTGAACGAAGGTGCTAGGACGCGTCTCGAACCCGAATGGATGATGGTGAACCAGCACCACTCGCAGGTAATCGCGCACGTGTGGCGTCTTGGCGAGGGCACTGCGCAGCTCCGCACCCGTGGCGACGAGTTGCTCCGTCGTGACGCGACCGCGGGCGAAGTTCCCCGTGATCGACGAGTTCAGGCAGAGAAAGACGGTACCGAGATCGTCATCGACGACGACGGGAGCCCACGGGATCTGCGAGATCTGTTCGAAGGTCTGGCCGACGGAGACCAAGCTGTTGCCCAAGACCCGTTGGTCGTGGTTCCCCGGTATCACGATTGGATGCCCACGACAGATCCTCTCAAGGCCCAACCGAAACGCCCGGAACGCAGCAGCCGACTGCGGCTCAGGGTTGTTGAACAGATCGCCCGTGATCACGACGCGATCCACCTCGCGAACCACGTCGAACAACTCAGCCTCTAGCATTGGCAGGTTTCGGGCAGCCTCGTTGGTACCGAAGTGAAGGTCGCTCAACTGGAGGACACGCCGCTGCTTGCGCTCGCTGGCGCTCTCGAGGAGCCGATCCAGATCACTGGGTCTACCGCTACGCAGCGCCATCAGGAGTTGAGGAACCAGATCCTCGACGTGTCGTTCGGGCACGAACACGGCCGTTCCCCTGGGCGTCCAGAAGACCACTCCGGGACCATCGCCCAAACGATCGGCCAAAGCCGCACAAGCAGGGAGGGGATCAAGTGCCGCGAGATCGGGGGCACTATCGTACTCGGGAAAGAGGATCAGCGCCGCTTCCGTAGTTCGGGCGAGGTAGTCACCCACGAGCCGTGCGGTGCCGGTCGCTCTCCAACGCGAGTAGTTGTCATAGTTCGCGACCGGAGGGACGACGAGGGCGTAGAGATCGTACTGCCCGAATTCGGCACGCAGCTTGCGAAGAGACTCCTCCACTTGGTCTGGATCCACGATCGCATATTCGCGAACCTGATCGATCTTGCGCAACGCTTCTTCGCCCAGCAAGCGCACACGGTCGAGCCATTGAGGGTCGCGAGAAACCAGGAAGCTCTCCGCATTCGGGTAGGCGAGCGCGGCGACCAAGCCGTAGAGCTGGTTTCTGCTGGCGCGCGGGGGCTCGGCCGCCGGCGTGGTCAGGAAAGCGACGAGATTCGTGTGCTCGATGCTGAAGTGGAAACCCATTGGTCCCCAAGGTTACCAGGATAGAGCCCAGAGCCCAATCGAAGGAGGAACTGGCACGCGGAGACGATCCTGTGGACTCGCGACAACCGCGAAGTTGCCTAATATTCATGGCGCACACAAACACGGACGAATGGGACCGGCGCCAAGTTGCCGCATTGGCTTGGCGAGAGGCGAAGGCGACCGCCGATGTCCATCACCTGCTCGGTGAAGTTTGCCGAGCGATGGACAGCCCGCCAGCCAGCTTCATCAACGAGGAGCTTGGATTCGGGTTCGGCGAAGGTCCGTCGATCATCTCGACCCTCCAGGATCTCGACCGCACCAACAAGGCCCACCGGCACAAGCTCGAGAAGCAGGAGAAGAAGCAGCGGCGCACCGCCGATGCGATCAGGCAGGTCGTCAACGCTCGTCTGAGTAGTGCGTCCGCGTAGAGACGCGCCGTCCGCATCCAGGGCTCTCGGGGCACGCAGCTCCGGGCCTTCCGTAGTCCAACCCATGTCAGAGGTGCCCATGATCGAATTCTTGCACAGCCACATCGTTCTCATCCTGTTCGTCGCGTCCGGCGTCATCGTTGCCGGAGGAGGAGGGCTCGTCGCGTACATGCTCGTGCGTCGGTCGCGGGGCGCCGGCAAGCCCCACACGCGCGGCGTGCGTCGGGGCGCCAAACGCAGCGTGCCGAAGGCGCGCGCCCTGAAGGGGCGCGGGCGACACGGCCGAATTTATTAGGGCTGGGACGACAGGGGGCGAAGCAGTCGCTTGCACAAAGGCCCCGCGTCCTAAAGGCCGTTTTTGAAACGGCGCGCGCGGGCCAGACAGTTCCGGATAGTTCCGGACGCCCGAGTTGACCGCGCCCTGACGAGAGAGAGGGAGACGATGAAAGAATTCCCTGATCTCGGTGAGTTGCTGCTGCTCGAAGGCCCGGCGATCAGCATGGACTACGTGGCGGGCCGGGTTTTTCAGCCCGGACGATTCAACCTGCGCGCCCAGATCGACCTCGAATTCGCCACGGGTTTGATAGCGGATTCACTGGTCGTGAAGGTGCAATGCAGCAGGAATGACAAGCTTTGGGCAGACTTTTCGAGCTTTCGTGACGACACCGGAATTCTCGAGCTCGAACACTCGTTCGTGGTCGGGCCGGGCGGGCAGAAATCCTACTCGCTCAGCGCCATCACCAACGGCGTGAGCAACATGCGGTTGCTCGTGCGCGCCAGCCGACCTGGGGTGGCGGGCGATCGTGTAGTGATCGCGGGGACAGCGGCGTAGCGCTGCACCCCTGCGCCTGGTTTGCGGGGCGCATACCCAATCGTCGAGGTTCCGCAATGGCGAAGGCGAAGGTCGTCGAGAGCGCCGCCGAGTGGGTGGCGATCGAAGACCTGCGCCCGTGGGCCGACAACCCGCGCCTCAACGAGCAGGCCGTCGAGAAGGTCGCGAGGTCGATCAAGCGGTTCGGTTTCGGGGCGCCCATCGTTGCTCGGCTCGCCGACCGCGAGGTCATCGCTGGCCACACTCGCCTCAAGGCCGCGGTCCAGCTCGGGCTCAAGAAGGTGCCCGTCCGGTTTCTTGACCTCGACCCGGCCGATGCACACCTGCTCGCGCTCGCGGACAACAAGCTCAATGAGCAGGCGACCTGGGACGACGAGAAACTCGCAGCGCTGCTCAAGTCCTTCGACCCCGAGGAGCTGGACACCGCAGGCTTCTCAGACCGCGAGATCAACGCGCTCGTCGCCGACTACGACGACCCCTTCGCGGATGAGGACGCGGACCGGGAGATTGTCGACGAGGGCAAGGAGAAGATCGCTTTCAAGGTGCTCCTGGTCCAGGCGCAGAAGGCCCGCGCAGTCGTGACGGCTGCGCTGTCCGAGGCAGGGATCTCCGTCGAGTTCTGTTGATGCGAGTCTTCAACGTGCTGGCCTCGTTCGCGATAGGCGAGAAAGAGGTCGACAAGTACCTGCGCCCGGATTGGCGAGTGCTGCTCGACTCGGGCGCGTACACGAACTTTCAGAAGGGAAAGGACGTCGTCACCCTCGATGCGTACATCGGGCATCTGAAGGATCGCGGGTCGGTGTACTGGCGGTACTTCGCACTCGATCGGATCGCAGATGCGGCAGGGTCCAGTCGAAACCTCGACCGCATGCTGCGTGCCGGGCTCAGTCCGGTGCCGGTGTTCCAGCGCGGCGCCAAGCTCGCCGACATGGCGGAGATGAAGAAGGTCAGCGACCTCATCGCAGTCGGTGGGATTGCTGGTCGACTGCGGGCGAACGCGGACCGTTCGTATCTCCATCAGGTCGTTCGGGCTGCTGGCGGACACCCCCTCCATCTGCTTGGCTGCGGCAGCCAGACGATCCTCCGACGCTACCGGCCTTACTCGTCGGACTCGTCGTCGCACGCCACGCGACAAGGCCAGGTGTGGTTCTGGTTTGGCCGGCGATTCCACGAGCTCAAGCGCGATCGCGCGGGTGTCGTTCGCCTCAATGGCAAGCCGGTCTCGAAGCAGCGAGTCCTCTTCGCGCGGGTCTGTGAAATCTACGGGGTAGATCCCGTCTGGACGCGCGAGCGGCGCTTCTACGGAGGCGAGTTCTCGAAGGTCGTCAATCTGCGCAGCTACATCCGCTTTCAGGTTGAGATGCGCCGCGTCGGCGTCGAGTATTTCGTCGCTCTCAACGACTCCGACCGCAAGAACGCGGTCACAGCCTGGGAAATGGAGAAGGGCCATGCGGACCTGCACGCGACGGCTTGAGTTCGACGCTGCCCATCGTGTGATGGAGCACGAGTCGAAGTGTCGGAACCTCCACGGCCATCGCTACGTCGCCGAGGTGACGTGTGGTGCCAAGGGACTGGACAAGCTCGGACGGGTGATCGACTTCGGAGCGGTCAAGGCCGTGCTCGGGACCTGGATCGACGAGCGATGGGACCACGGCATGATCGTCCATCGCAACGATCACGAAATCATCCAACTCTGTAAGCAGGCGGGCTGGCGCGTGTATGAGATGCGAGCGAACCCGACGGCGGAGAACCTGGCCGAGGAGCTGTTCCGGTTAGGCACGGAGATGCTCTGGCCGCTCGGCATCGCGATCGAGCGGGTGCGCGTCTACGAGACTCCGAACTGCTGGGCGGACTACCCATGAAGACCTACGCAATCCGAGAAATGTTCCTCACGATCCAGGGTGAGGGACATCACGCGGGCAGCCGAGCCGTGTTCGTTCGTACCTCGGGCTGCAACGTGTGGAGTGGTCGGGAAGAGGACCGCCGCCGTGATCGCGCTCGTGGGGTCTGCGCCGAATGGTGCGACACCGAGTTCCGAGGTACGGACGGGCCAGGCGGCGGGCGGTTCGCGGCCCCGGAGATCGCGGGCAGGGTGCTCGACCTGTGGGCCTTCGCCTCGAGCCCGTTGGTCGTGATCACCGGAGGCGAGCCGTCCATCACCATCGACGCCGAGTTGGTCGACGCCCTCCACCAGATCGGAGCGCGCGTTCACGTGGAGACGAACGGCTCCCGGCCGCTGCCCAAGTCGGTGGATTGGGTGACGCTCTCCCCCAAGCCTCCGATGCCAGTGTTCAACCAGCGCTACGACGAGGTGAAGGTCGTCTACCCGGCCGTGGACCCCCTTCGGTACGAGGGATGCGCGGCAGTCAGGTTCGTCCAGCCGCTCGATCACGGCGATCGCGCCTCGCATGTGGACCAGTGCAAGGTGTTCGTGCTCGGCCATCCGGGATGGCGGCTCTCGCTCCAGACGCACAAGCTGATCGGAGTGCCGTGACATGAACGCTCCTCACATCATTAATAGGCAGGCTGCCGCGACGGCGGTTAGGGATCTGCTCCTCGCGCTCGGGTGTGATCCGTCGAGCGACGCGCTTCGAGATACGCCGGCGCGGGCCGCTCGGGCGTGGACGGAGCAGCTCGCCGGCTACGGGCAGACGGCCGAGGAGGTGCTCGGTACCACGTTCGATGCGGCCGAGTACGACGAGGTGGTGCTGCTACGCCAGATCCCCTTCTACTCGACGTGCGAACATCATCTGCTCCCGTTCTGTGGGACTGCGGATGTCGCCTACGTGCCGGGGGTGCTGTCGCCAGGGCCTGCGCGGGTAGTGGGGCTGTCGAAGCTGGCGCGGCTGGTCGATATCCACGCGAGGCGCCTCCAACTCCAAGAGCGCATGACGCAGGCAATCGCAGACGACCTCGAACGTGTGCTCGACCCGGCCGGCGTGGCGGTGATCGTCCGCGCGCAGCACCTGTGCATGTGCGCGCGGGGGGTGGGCAAGGCCGGGGCGTCGATGGTGACGGCGGTGATGCGCGGGTGCTTCCGGAAGAAGCCCGAGGCGCGCACCGAGCTGCTCATGCTGGTGAACCAGTGACGAAAGCCGTCGTGGTCTTCAGCGGCGGCCAGGACTCGACGACGTGCCTGGCCTGGGCGCTTCGGAAGTTCGGCCGCGTCCAAGCGATCACGTTCGACTACGGCCAGCGCCATGCTGCCGAGCTCGACGCCGCGCGCACCATCGCGGGCAAGCTCGGCGTGCGACACCGAGTCGTCGACCTGCGCGGTTTCGGTCAGTGCTCGGAGAGCGCGCTAACTCGCGCGGATGTCGAGGTGGCCGCGGGCGGTGGCCTCGGCGGGCTACCCTCGACGTTCACGCCCTGCCGCAACCTCGTGTTCCTAACGATGGCAGCCGCGTACGCCATAAGCGAAGGGGCTTTCGATCTGGTGACGGGCGTGTGCGAGACCGACTACTCGGGCTATCCCGACTGCCGGCGTCGCACGATCGATCATCTGCAGGAGACCATCGCGCTCGGAAATGATCTGCCGGGGTTCTGGATCCACACGCCGCTCATGTTCCGGGACAAGCGCGAGACGGTCGAGCTGGCGCGTGATCTCGGAATCCTGCCGCTGCTCGCCGACACGCACACGTGCTACTTCGGGCGACGCCCGGCGTGCGGGACATGTCCCGCGTGCATCTTGCGACTCCGAGGGTTCGCGGCGGCGTGCGTGCCCGATCCGATCGAGTACGAGGTCTCGGCGGGCTGATGTATTAGGCGTGGCGGCTGGCGGCGGCGAGCGCGCGCGCGGCCCAGAGCGTTGCCTCATAGGCTGGCTTGTACCTGACACCGGCAGGGAGCGCGTCGGCGCGGCACCACAAGAAGTCCGGTGGCGGGGCGGCGGACCACTCAAGGCCGGCGCGGTGCTTGGCCTGCTCGACGAGGTATCGCGTCGTCAGGTCGATGATCTCGTTGCGAGACGGGACCGCCGCCCATACGTGCATCTCGGGCATGTGATTGAGCCGGAGCATCGCCCTGGTCACTTCGCTGTCTGGCTCCCAGACGTAGCTGAAGTGTGTCGGGCTGACTCCGTCGTCCTCGGCAACGCACGGCCACTGCATTGTTCCGGCCTGGAGGATCGTGCGGATGCCGTGGACCTTCGTTAGGTGCGCGCAGACCAAGCCTGCCCAGTAGAGGCAGGCGGCCTCGATGGGCTGGCCCTTGTAGAAGTGCGGCATCCGCTCGCGCAGGTAAGCAACGACCAGTTCTCTTTCCGTGGGGGTAAACATTTTCGTGACCTCCTCGGAAAAACCTTCCCATCGTCGAAACACGCTTGGCTCCGACGGAAATGACGGAGTAGCGCGCGAGCGATCGCGGCCGTCGAAGGTGGAGATCGAGGACCGAGTGGAGAAGGCCGAGGAGCTTCTCTGCGCTGGCATCTCGCCGGGCAAGGTGGAGCGGAAACTCGCCGACGACTACTTCATCACCGAGCGCCAGGCGCGGAAGTACATCGCCCAGGTGTACGCGCGATGGCAGGCACGAACGACCGTCGACGCGCCGCACCGCAGAGAAAAGATCATTCGAATGGCCGAGCGTTTCTACGCGAAGGCGCTTGTCGAGAAGCAATACACCGCAGCCGCGAACGCACTCGGCCTCTTGGCGAAAATGAGCGGGGCGTTCGTGCAACACGACCCTGCGCGAGACGAGATGCTTGCGCGACTCGGCCCGCCGCCCGAGGACCCAACGCTCGCGCTCGTCTACGCCCAGCGCTGCATGCTCTTCGCACTCAGCGAGGTGGTGTCGAATTCGGCCATCGAGCCCGAGCGCCGCCTCCGCTGGATTTCCGAGATCGGCGCGAAGATCGGCATGACGTACGCCCGCACGCTGATCGAACAGAAGCTCGACACGGTGACGAAGCGGCTGGCTCCTTCCAGCGGATCTGACGAGCCGGAGTCACTCGCCGGAGTCTCGAAACCGGAGTCCTCCAGGGGCGGTGAGAGACCGCCTGCCACCGATCCCGAAGCGCCCTGACCTGCAAGCCAACCAGAGGTGTGATCGATGCCATCCGTCAGCGCGCGGCTCGACGACGCTATCGCTGCGCTCGACGACCGTCGCCGTCACATCGATCTCTGCCTCGTGCTGCGACGAGCGAAGACGAAGGAGACGCTGCTTTGGGTCGGGGGGCGCTGGGATCGCCTGGACCGTCGCTTCATCAGCCAGGAGCCCGAGCAGGGCCAGATCATCGATCTGGTCGAATCGCAGGTTCCGTTCACGCGGTGGTTCAACGCCTGGCTTACGGACTACCGCGAGGGCCGGCAACGCGACATCTCCCTCGTGCTCAACGAGGGCGGTCGCCGCGGTGGAAAGAGCTTCGGCTCGCTCGCGTGTCTGATCGCGGCGCTCATCGACGTTCCCGCCAACGGAATATCGCCGACGATCGGTTGGATCATCTCCGAGTCGTTCAAGAAGCGGGACGAGCTGGAACAGTGGATCGCCGAGCGGATCCCGAAGCCGTGGTATCGCCATTGGCGCGCACCCGAGTTCCGCTACGAGTTCGCGCACGGCGCCATCCTCCGCAATCTGAGCGCGCAAGATCCGGAGGACATGCGGCAGGGCCGCGTGGATCTGCTCCTCTACAACGAGCCGCAGCAGATGCAGGCGACCGCCGTCGTCAACGGCATGTTCGGCACTGCCGACATGGGCGGCCTCACGATCTTGGCGGCGAACCCGGCACGCCGTCAGCGAGGCGAGTGGGTCAACACGCTCCGAGAAGCGATCTTGTCGGGAGACGTCGAGGGCGCCAAGACGTTCACCTTCCTCGCCAAGGACAACCCGAAGGTTGACCAGCCGGCGCGCGCTCGGGTCAGCAAGCTGGCGGCGATCATCGATCCGCGCTCGCAGCAGGCGGACGACGAGGGCCTCTGGCTTCCCGTTGGTGATCGCGCTTATCCGAAGTGGTCGCGGAAGCTCGTCCAGAAGGCGCCCAAGCACAACTCGGCGGACATCACGGCGCAGACGCTTCACCGTCTCGTGTTCATCGGCTATGAGAAGGTCGCCGGCGCGGACTTCCAGGGCCGCCCGCACCAGGCCGGCGCGGTGCTGCGCATCTTCGACGGACCAGGCGGGCCGATCTATTGGTTCGTCGATGAGCTGATCGTCGAGGGCACGGAGCTCCACCTCTCCGACACGGCGTACGAGCGTGGGTACACGCCCGAAACGCTGCTCTGGGTGCCGGATGCGTCGGGTTCGTTTCAGGACTCCAAGCACACCGGATCGAGCACGTCGTTCGACATCCTGCGGTCGCAGCGCTGGAATGTGCAGGCGCCGACGGAGATCAAACGCCCCGACCGCAGCCGGCACCCGAAGAACCCGGAGGTCGATCAGCGCCTCGGCCTGTTGTTCATGCTCATGGAGCAGGGGCGGCTTCGCGTCGACCCGGCGTGCAAGTGGCTCATCGAGTCGTTCAGGGAGTGCCCGCTCGGCGCGAACCGCTACGGAAAGCGTCGGCCCTACGGCAAGCACGCGCACATCACCGACGCGGCCGGGTATCCGCTGTGGTTCCTCGAGCCGAAGCCGACGGCGCCAATCCAAGTCGCTGCCGCGCAGATCAAGACGGTCACGTTCAAGCGCAAGGGAAGTGACTTCTACGGCGGGCGCTGAAGCGAGCGAGCGGTAGCGGGGTAGACGCGCATGGTGCTCACTGACCACATGAGGATGGTCGCTGAGCGCGTGCGGGCGGCTGTGCGGGCGTTCGGTGCCATGCCGCCGCCGCGCTTCCCAGGCGTCGGCCTCCAGCCGCCCGGCTATCCGGCGACGAACGCGAGGACGCAGGCGCGCGTCTCGGGGCGCGATGCGCTTCAGGGGCGGATTGCCATCGGCGCGGGGCCGATGCTCGATCGGCACTCGACCTACCCGGCGACGCAGCTCGACCCGCTCAAGATCGAATCGATCTTGCGGGAGGCGGATCTCGGCGTCGTCTACCGCTACGCGGACATGTGCAAGCAGGTGCTCGAGCGCGACGCGCACCTGTTCGGAATCGACCGAGGACGCCGGCAGTCCGTCGCGAACAAGCCGTTTCTGATCCAGCCGAAGAACTATACGGCGCTGGCCAAGGCGCTCGCGCACTTCATGCGCGAGGCCGTCGACGGGATCGACGGCTTCAACGACTCCGTCTACCAGCTCCAGTCTGCCAACTGCGTTGGGTATTCCGCAGCCGAGACCGTCTGGCTGCCGGGTCGTGTGCGGTTTCCTGGGCCGTCGGGGCTCATCACTCTCGACGGTCTCTTCCCTCGATCGTTGGCGTGGGTTCACGGCAAGCACTTCCAGTTCAAGGCTGACTCGGACGAACCGCTTCTCGACTTGGGGACGGACGGCGCGATCCACCTGCCGCGCCACAAGTTCATCTTCCATCGCACCTCGGGAGACGGCATCGCCGCGACGCGCGGCTATATCCGCTCGGTCGTCTGGTTGCACTTCCTCAAGCACTGCGGCCTCCGCGACTGGGCGGTCTTCCTCCACCTGTACGGGATCCCCCAGCTCTACGGCCATGTGGAGCGCGGGCTCTGGCAGGACCCGGAAATGCGAAAGGTGCTCGAGGCGGCGCTCGTCGCCTACGGCACCGGCGAGTCGGCGCCGATCCTTCCCGACGGGCTCACGATCGAGGCGAAGGACGGCCCGATCGGGAGCGGTGCTGGCGACGCGCACGGAAAGCTCGTCGGCCTCTGCAACTACGAGGAATCGAAGGCGGTCCAGGGCGAGACGCTCACCAGCGAGGCCGGGCAATCGGGGAGCTACAAGCTCGGTGAGGTTCACGCCGACTCGAAGCACGAGGTGACGGTGGGCGACGCGCTGACGACGGCATCGGACATCCGGGCTGACCTCTTCGTCTCGGTGATCGAGCTCAATGCGTTCGCGCTCGCGCGCGCGCTTGGGGTGCCGCCTGAAGAGCTGGTCTACGCGCTGCCGCGGTGCGAGTTCAGGACCGATCGGGAGACCAGTCCGAAAGAGCGCGCCGAGATCATCAAGCTTCTCTCCGACGGCGGCCTCAAGGTCTCGATCGGCCAGCTCCGCCGCGAGTACGGGCTTGATACGCCGACTGGCGACGACGATGTGCTGCCGGGCAAGCCGATCACCATCGCTGCTGGCGGGGCGGTTGCCGGGACCGCCGACGCAGCAGGTGGAATCATGAACCCGAAGCCGGAAGTTGAGGCTGATGAGCGGGCGGCTCTACCCGATGGTGCGCCCGATCGGCCTTGAACCGACTCCTGCACCGCACATGAAGCGGGCCGCTCTACTGGCCGGTCTTTCAGTCACGGACGCTTTTTCAGGAGCGCCGCAACCGCAGTTTCCGCGTTGCTAAGCTACGGGCGCGTACTCTTCAGATCACGATACCGATGGTGTAGTCCGCAAGCACCCGCATTCCTGCACCTCCCCACTACCCGGCACTGAGTCTACACCCGCCGGAATGGATGATCCCGATGAACGTGATCCGCGAGCTGGCGAACTTCTTCCGGCAGCAGGCGGGGATCATCTTCGCGTCGCAAGCGAGTGATCCCGTGCTCCCGCTCGGCGTCGTGGCCCTGTGGCACAACTCGACCGATGACCGGCTGCGCTTCCGCAATGCGGCCGGCGCGACTGTCGACCTCGACGCGGGAGCACCACTCACCGCGCTCAAGCATCGCTTTGTCATTCCCGCGGGTCCGACAGGAAGCGTCGACTTCGTGCTGTTTTATCGAGAGGAGATCGTCGACGTCGTTCTGCACAAGACGGGCGCAACCGGTGGCGGCGCGGGCACGCTCCAGCTCATCAACGCGGCCGGTGGTGCGCCCATCACGGATGCCATGAGCATCAATGTCGATCCGGGACGCATCGTGCGCCCCGCACTGATCGACAACGCGCAGAACGTGATCGCGGCGGGCATGGTGCTTCGGTTTCAGCGCACGCGTACCGCGTCCACTGACGAGAGCGTGGTCGCATACGTCACGACGCTGCATCGGTCGTAGCGGTGGCCGACAGTTCGCGCGCACGGGCTCGCCCCGCCGGGTGCGCCTACTCGATCGCGATTCCGCTCCGGAGGAGCAGCGACTCGGTCGACTGCTGGGATCAGATCGCGAAGTTCGGCCACTTCGTCAAGGACGAGGGCGAGGGACCGAAAGAGGCGGTGTTCAACCTCGAGCACCTCAGCCAGTTCCTCGACAACTTCGCGCAGCAGAAGAACCCGCTCTGGGCCGACTTCAATCACGACTTCGGCGATTGCCTCGCGCGCTACAACGCGCTCGCGCTCGTCGTCGGCGGAACGGTGCTCCGCAGCGCCGCACATGGCGAGGTTGCAGGACCCGGAGCGCAAGACCTCATCAACACGGAGTCAGGCCTCGTCGAGGACGGTGTCTACGCGCACCGCTTCGAAGTCACACCGGCCGGCGAGGCCCGGCTGCCGAACGTCTTCTACATCAGCCCGTTCTTTCTCACCGACGGTCGCGACGAGCAGGGCCGAGAGATCGGCTACACGCTCCTCAACGTCGCCTGGGTCAACGGGCCATTCCTGGACGGCATGGCGCCGCTCCGCATGCACGTCCTCTCCGCGTACTCGAAGGGAGCCCACGAGATGGCCGACGATACGATGAAGCGCTACGGCGTCGATGACAGCGCCACGCCCGAGCAGATGAAGGCGGCGATGCGCAAGTACGCCGAAGAGATCGACGACGGCAAGAAGAAAGGCGAGGACGCGATGAGCCGCTATCAGCGCTTCGCCGACGCGCTCGGCGGCGAGGAGCAGATGCGGCGCTTCATGGACGACGCCGAGACGGTCAAGCGCTTCAAGCGCTTCGTCGAGGGCGGCGGCAAAGAGCCCGACGGCGACGAGGACGGCGACAAGCGCGAGATGTCGGTCATCGCGGCCGAGCTCGGCGTGCCGGCCAAGATGAGCGCCATTCGCGCCAAGGTAACCGAGCTGCGCTTCACGAGCGTGCCCAAGACCGAGATCGCGGCCCTCAGGGAGCAACTCGGCGAGCTCAAGGCGAAGCAGGTGAAGCGCGAGGCCGACGAGCGGGACGCCTCCGTGCTCACCTTCGCCAAGCGGGCGATCGTCGATCGCGCCTGGGATCCGGACGACGAGACGGGCCTGGTCGCCTTCTACAAGGCCTCGCCCGAGGCGGCGCAATCCGCCGTCGAGCGGAACAAGAGCCAGAAGACCTGGGACAAGGTGATCGCCATGCAGCGGTTGACCGCGGGCGGCGCGCCGATCGGCAAACCTGAGGGCGAGCCGCTCAATCTCTCGGGTGAAGATACGAGCGATGTCGCCAAGAAGTTCGACGAGGCGGCGAAGAAGATCGCGATCGAGGAGAAGGTTTCCTATCCGGTCGCCATGACGCGGGTGAAGGCGAAGCACCCGCAGCTCTATGCCGCGTACGTCGCGGCGCGCTGAATCTCAGCCCGGCTGCCCAGGCCAGTTGGGCCAGAGCGTCACGCGGCGGCGTGCCACTTGGCTTGATTGCGCTCGCCGATGATGCGGGTCAGCTTCTCCGAGCGCAGGCGAGCAAGCGCGTAGCGGACGGCCTCCGGACGCGCTTTGACCGCAGCCGCCACGGCAGTGGACGAGAGCCCGTCTTTGGCGCCCTTGAGCGCCTCGAGCACCCTCTTCCGCAGCTGCGCGCTCCGCTTTGGAGTTCCACGCTTGACTCGACGCGCGCGTTGCTTGACGGGTTGGGCGCTGCGTTTGGCGGCCTTCGTTCCCCCGCCATCGAGCTCGGACAGAACCGTCGCGATCCTCTTGCGTAGGACCGAATACTTCTGGGCCTGCTCGACGGTGGCGCGGAACCTTTCGAGCAACTGGTCGAATTCGGAAACGGTCAGCGACTTGGCCATATCGGCCATGTAACGCATTCGGGTTGCGGAGCGCAAGAGCCCCGTTCCCTCCATTAATAAGGAGAACCTTTCATGGGTCTCGCCAGGGCAATAGCCAGGCTGTTCAATCTGCCGTATCTGGACATCGCGGGCGGCCTTCAAGAAGGCCAGGTCGCGGTGTTCGGGCCGGCGGCCTATCAGGCCACCGCGCCGAGCGGTCCCACGCCGCATCTCCTTCCCGTCGCGGGCATCAACCGCATGGCGGGGGTAATCGGAGGGACGGGCACGCAGCAGGGAGAGGAGATCTCCTGCCAGCGGCTCGGCTACGCGAAGTATCTGGTCTCGCCGAACGTCGCGACCGCGCTCGGCGGGCAGGTCATCGCGGATGGCGCGCCCAACCTCGGCAACGTTCGGCAGCGAGTGCCCTACAGCGCCTCGGCGGTCGTGCTCGGCCAGTTCGAGGAGGCGCGCGTCGTGGCCGGCTCGCCGGAGCTCGTCGAGGGCGAGGTACGGCCGACCTGGCTCGAGCTGGTCCGCCAGGTGACGGGCTCGGAGCAGAGCGCCGCGCCCATCGGCAACAACGTCACCCGCTGGCTCGGCGCGCCGGGGGTGCCGCTCAGCCAGTCGCCGATCGCGCTCTACCGATCGCGCTTCGGCGGCGAGGTAGTGCGCAACCTCGGCGCAACGCTGGCCATCCGCCCCGCGGACGGTGAAACGGTCCAGGTGGTGGTCGCGCGCTCGTCGGACGGCGGCGCGACCTTCGCCGACACGCCCGTCACCTGCACCATGACCGGCCCGCAGAGCGCGGCCGAGGATCTCGCCCGATCGCTAGTGCTCGCGCGCGGCGACGTGCTCGGGCTGAAGGTCGTGTCGTTCTCGACGCCCGCCGCCGGCCTGACGGCGACGTTCGACGTGACGTAGCTCTTCGGCGCCTCCGCGTCTTCAATCAACCAGGCGAGCCCGCGTTGTAGCCGGCTCGCCTCTTTCGTGCCCGGCGGGCACGAGCCGCGTCGCAAGCGGCCGGGCTTCGGCTCGGCCGCTTGCGAGACGGCGGGAGCTTCTCGATGGCGATCTCGCACAACGCCCTTCACCGGGACGTTCTTCTCTCGGGGTACGTCCAGTTCTGGACGCCACCGAAGGAGAACTGGTACCTCGCCGATTGGTTCTTCCCGACGCTGAAGGTCGACAAGGAGTCGAACCTCTACAAGCGCATCAACCAGTCGACCTGGCAGCAGACCGCGGAGACCGTCGTGGGTCCCGACGGGGACGTGGCCGAGGTGCAGTTCTACCTCGATCCCGACGGCCAGTACCGCTGCCGCGCCCACGCGCTGGAGGGCGTGATCGACCACTACGACCGCTCGCGCGCGGACGACGTGGTGCAGTACGAGCAGCTCCAGACCGACATCCCGATGGTCGTCCTGGCCAACAGCCAGGAACTGGAAGCGCTCGGGTCGCTCCGAGCCCCGGCGAACCTCGGCAGCTCCTACAAGGTGCTCGCGCCGAACGAGCTGTTCGACAACTACTCGGCGCTCTCGTCGAATCCGGTGCTCGAGATTCGGAAGGGCTGCGAGCGGATCATCTCGAACATTGGTCGGAAGGCGAACCGCATCGGCATCGACTTCCTCACGTGGCGCGCGATGCAGTTCAACCCGGCGATGCAGGCGATCGCGCCGGTGCACACGACGCCGGCGGGGTTGCAGACCATCACGCCGCGGATGCTCGAAGAGAAGCTCGAGGACGTGCTCGAGCCGAACTCCATTCGCATCACGTTCGGCAGGTTCGAGCTCCGGCGCGGCCCGAACCAGGGCACCAAGCTGAGCTGGCTCGGCGCCGACATCCCGATCGCCTACGTCGAGCCGCCGTCGCTCAAGGCCATCGGCGCGACGCAGAAGTTCAGCTTCGTCGGCAAGAACTCGCCCGCCGACGATGGCAATCCCGCCGACACCATCGGCGCGTACACGTACCCCATGCCGCAGCGCGGGCCGGACGGCTCGACGATCTTGCGCGTGCGGACGAACACCGCGTTCGACGTGGTGAAGAACGAGTCGCTGTTCGTGCTCAAGGACGTGGTCGACAAGACCAACGCCGACCTCTACCGCGGCGAGCTCGGCTAACGCGCCCTCGGCGCCTTCGTCAGGAGACACATGGCAGACGAACAGAAGGTTCGAAAGATGAAGGTGCGCGTGGTCTGCTATCAGTACGGGCAGCACTTTCGCGGCGACCTTCTCGAAGTGGAGGAGCGCGAGTACAAGCGCGTCGGAACGCAGGTGCTCCTGTCGAAGGACGACGACGAGGCGCAGCGGCGCGAGGCCGAGGCAAAGCGCACGGCTCACACGACCGCGATCGGCAACGAGCGCCAGACGGCGGTCGGCTGGGCCGAGAAGGAGGCCGAGGCGGCGCGGACCGTGCGGGCGCGCCAGATCGAGGAGCAGCGCAGACAGCGGGACCTCCTCGTCGGGCCGGCGTAGCCGATGGCGCGCATCACCAAGCCGCAGCTCGAGGCGGCCATCGGCGGCGCGGCCGTGCTCGTCCAGCTTCTCGACAAGAACTTCGACGGCGTCGCCGATGACGAGCTCGTCGAGCAGGCCATCGAGAAAGCCGAGATCGAGTGCGCCTCGGCGGTCCAAGTTGCGTTCGATCTCGACGACCCGAACATCGAGACGTCCCGCGCCCTCGAGCAGCAGAAGCTCGTCATCGCGGTCTACTGGGCGTACCAGAAGGGCACGTCAGGTCAGGCGGTTCCACAGGATGTGCGGGACGCCTACGAGGACGCCATCCTCTGGCTCGACAAGGTGGCGGCAGGCAAGCGCGCGCTCGGTCAGTCGCGGAATCCGCGAAGTTCGCTTCCGGTGGAGCAGGTGCCAATCGACCCCACGTCGAAGCGCACCACGCGCGCGAACATGAAGGGCTTCTGCTGACTCGCGAGTGACCCATGCGCCTCACGCTGACCGTCAAGACCTCGACGGGCCGGCGGCGGATTGAGGCGATGGTGCAGGCGCTGAGCGACCTGACGCCAATCTTGCGGCGGTTCGGGGCGTATCTCCGAGCCAAGACCAAGACGCGGTTCGAGTCCGAAGGGCCTGGCTGGGCGCCGCTTGCGCAATCGACCGCACACCGGCTGATCCACAGCTTCACCGGCAAGGTTACCAAGAGTGGCGCGCTGAGGGAGAGCGCGCCGCTCAAGCGGTTGCGGCAGCAGCTCAGGCGGGACGTGAAGACGGACCGCCTCGATGTGCGGGTGCTGACGGCGTTCGAGCGCGCCACGCGCAGCACGGGCGGCGGCGCGCTCGGCGAATCGGTGCGCGCGCACCTGCGCGGGCAGAAGTACGAGCGGCAGCTGACGGGCATCGCCAAGGCGCTCGACCGCGAGCACGCGGGCAAGCGTAGCAAGCAGAAGCGCGCGATCACGAAGCACCATCGCCTGCTCGGAAAGCTCGCCTCCACGATCCGCGCAGTCGTGAAGAAGAACGAGCTGGTCGTCAGGTCGATCGTCGAGTGGGCAGGCGTCCACAACGAAGGCGGCTCGGCCGGACACGGTGCGGACATGCCGGCCCGCACGTTCCTCGAGCTCGAAGACCCGGATGTCGATGTGCTGCGCGACCTCATCGTCGAGGGCGCGGCAGCCGATGCCAAGGGGTGATAGATGTCCATCAGCTTCCGCACCGCGCGTTCGACCATCGAGAACGCGCTCCTCGACGAGCTGCGGCTCGCCCTCGGGCGGCGCCTTCCGCCCGTTCAATCGACCGACGACCTCGCGCAGTTTCCATCCACCGCGATCGCCGAAGAGTCCTTGCGCCACGTGCGATCCGCGGAGCGCACGTACCGCTGGCAGCCCTGGAACACCGTGGCGCCCGATGGGGCAGAGACCGTCGCCCCGCTGGACCTCAAGCCTGGATCACCAGGCCGCTGGGTTCGGACGGACTCCGTCGTTGTGACGGGGTATCTCCGGCGCTGCGAGCTCTACAACGAGGACGAGGACGAGGAGACGATGAACGCGCGGATCCTCGGTGAGAAGCCGGCGCTGCTCGTGTCGTTCGACAGCGCGCGACACAAGCCGGTCTCGAATCGAGCGGGCGCGCTCTACTGGTACATCGCGACCTACGCGATCATTGCGATCTCGACGAGCATGCGAGGCGGCCAGGCGGCGAGGCAAGGCAGCCGGCGCGCCCAGGAGGCGGCCGAAGATCCCGGCACCGCCGCGATGCTCGGCGATGCGAAGGCCGTGCTCGCCGGTTCGTCGCTCGGACTCGAAGACGTGGAGCGCGTTGAACTCGGCGAGGAGAAGCCGGTCATCGTCGCGCTGGCAAAGCGAACGGTCGTCGAGCAGCTCGAAGTGATCGTCTGGTCCACCGTGTCCACCGACGATTCTGACGAGATGCCCCTCGAGGCGGGGGTGCAGCACCAGCTCGCCTCCGCGGACTCCCAGCAGCTCGTCGACTTCGGTCCGACCGACACGCTTCTGCCCGCGCCCCAGTCGTAGCTCCCGCCCTTCGAGGAACCCAATGATTCAGACCTTCAAGCTCGGCCAGGCCGTGTGCTTGTGGCCACGGCCGGGCCTCCGCGTCCCAGAGCATCCGGACATTCCCGGCCGCTTTCTTCCCGAGGACGGCGCGACCGTCGTTTGGTCGCCGTGGTGGCACCGGCGCGCGCTCGACGGCTCGGTGTGCCTGACCGATCCGCGGCCGGGCCGAACGACGGCTGAAGGGTCGAAGGAAGGGGGCGCGCCATGACGATCGCGGCTCCCCTCAATCCCGATCTGCCGACGAGCTGGCTCATCCCCGGCATATACATCAGCCTCGACCTCACCGGCGCGTCGTCGGGGCTGAACAACATCGCAAAGCGGATCCTCGTCGTCGGGCACAAGACGGCGGCGGGGATCGCGGCGCTGAACACGGTTGTCCAGCTCAACGGGCAGGGCGCTGCGAACCTGTGGTTTGGGCGCGGCAGCGACGCTGCACGAATGTTCGCGGCGGCGCAATCGCAGATCGGAGGCGGTGCGGCCGACATCTATGGTGTCGCGCTGCCCGAGCCCGTGGGCGGTGCCCAGTCGAACCACCTCATCACCTTCATCGGCACGGCACAGAGCGCGGGTGCGGTCGACATCATCGTGTGCGGCTACCGCGCGACCGTGCCGATCGCGAACCGCGACACGCCACAGATCCTGGCGGCCAACGCGGTGACGGCCATCAACGCGCTGCCCGACGTGCCGGTGCTCGCCTCCGCGGTTGGCGGGGCGGTGTGGCTCACCTACCGAGCGCGCGGAGAGCTGGGAAACGACCTCCCCGTCATCGTCAACTTCTCGGGCGCGACGGGGATGAAGGCCTCGCCCGGAACGATCGCCTTTGCCGGCGTTGCTGCGGGCGCGGGCTCGACGACGGTCTCTGTCGGCGCGACGACCGTGCCGGTTGCCGTGGGAGACACCGAGACGGCGGCGGTGGTCGCCGCCAGGGTCGCCGCCGAGTTGAACTCGGACGCCTATCCCTGCACGGCCGACGCAAACGCGGGAACCGTGACGCTCTACTACGCGCAGGACCGCGTGGTGCACCGAATCTTCGCGCGCATGTTCACCACGGCGGGGCTGACCGTCTCGACCGCGGTGGGCACGCTCGGGACCGGGCGCCCGCTTCTGACGGCGGCGCTGTCGAACATCGCGGGACAGGCGGTGTTCCCGTGCTGGGTGAGCGCGTTCGCAGATCCCGACTCGCTCGGGGCCATCTCGAACCACATCGAGACCGAGGGCAACGGCCGCATCCAGAAAGATCAGCAGCTCTTCGTCGTCTCGACCGAGGCGCTGCCGGACGCGGGCGCGATCCCGGTGGGTACGACGCCGACCCTCACGTCGTCGCCCCGGTACGCCGTCTCATGGTGCCAGGACTCGCCCCAGCAGGGCTACGAGCTGGCGGCGCGCGAGGCCGCGCGAGTCTGCGTCGAGGACTACCACCCGTACAACTACGACGGCGAGCCGCTCGTGACGCAGGGGAGCGTCCCGCTGCTCCTGCCGCACCGGAACTCGCGGCCCGGCCCCGATGAGCTGAACGCGGCGCTGAGGTCGTACTATCTAACGCCGCTGGCAGTCGACGAGCAGGCCGGAAAGCTGGTCATCCTCCGGGACCGTACCACCAGCAACTCGACCGATGATCGGCTGTGGGCGTGGGGCACGATTCGCACCCTCGCGTTCTATCGCTACGACCTGAACGCCTTTCTTCGCAGTCGCTTCTCGCGGAAGAACATCAAGCTCCACGGCACGCCGCGCACGCCGAGGACGGTCACGCTCACCTCGATCGCAGACGCCATCTACGAGCGCATTCGCTCGTGGGACAACGCCGACCTCTTCGATGGTGTGGACGATCTGAAGAAGCAGATTCAGGTGAGTCCGAACCCGTACCTGACCGGCCGGGTCGACATCTTCGTCCCATGCCGGCCGCCAGTGAAGCTCGACCAGCTCTCGGGCGTCGCCGCCCTCATCTAAGCACCAGCAGTAAGACCTCCTTCCGCGCTCACGTCGAGAGCAGCCGAGCCTTCGGGTTCGGCTGTTCTCGAGGCGGGCGGGGTGCCGCATGGCGAACAATCCGCTCGTTGGACAGATCCCCGTCGAGGTCAACAACGTCGGCGTCACCTCCGTCACGAAGGTGTCGGCGAAGCGATCTCGGCAGGTGACGGTGAAGTTCGGCGCGTACGGCGCAATCGGCTCGGCGAAGGGCCAGTTCAAGGTCACGGGCACGCTGACGCTCGCCGTCCCGAAGGCGGGGCTCGAGATCGACATCCAGGCCCTCTCGGATTCCGAGGAGGGTTTTTCCATCAACTACCCGAAGGGGGCGGAGCGGTGGGCCTGCTACGGCTGCCATCTCTCCGACGACGAGCTGTCCAACACGCCCGAGGCCGGCGAGACCGAAGTAACCATCAACTTCGTCGCCGCCGAAATGGTCCGGGTCGCTTGAGCGAGGAGACACGATGCGACTAGGGGAGTTTCTCAAACAACAGGACCAGCACGAACCCGCACCGACCCATCCGGTGTCGTTCAAGGCGATCGGGAAAAACCCGCGCGGCGAGGATTTTACCGTCGAGATCACAGCTGCACTTGCGTTTGTGGACGAGGACCGGCGCGCGCGCATGCTCAACGCGGCGCAGGTCGCGATGCGCCAGCTCTATCCCGCGGGGGAGCCGCCGTCGGCCGAGCTCGGCAACGAGCAGGCGTACCAGCTCCTGCTCCTCGCCTTGCGGGACGCGGACGACTCGCGCGTGCAGTTCGCCGAGAACGTCGACCAGCTCAAGCGCGCACTCGTCAAGCCCGTCGCCGAGCGGCTCTACGGCGAATACCAGGAGTTCGTCGCCGACGAGTTCCCCGACGTGATCGAGCCCGAGCAGTTCAAGGCGCTGGTGGAGGAAGCCGAAAAAAACTCCTTGAGCGGCCTGCTGGCATCTACCGCGTACTCGACGCTCCGTCGGGCGCTGCCTGGTTTGGCCGCTCACTTCGCCACGTCTGTGACGCCGATATCTGGCGCTACCGCGCCTGCGTAGCGGCGGCGAACCGCATCCTCGCGCGTTTCCGCGCGCACAACTCCGACGGGTGATCGATGGCAGGAATCACCAAAGACGCCGAAGTGCGCGTCGGCATCACCGGCACCGAGGACATCGCCGGCGCGGCCGATCGCGCGCTCGGCCCGTGGGAGCGTGCTGGCAAGCGCGTCCAGTCGTCTCTCGGCTCCCTCGGCCAGGCTGTGGGCGGCGCGCTCTCGAGCGTCGCCCAGGACATCGCGCGCGTCTCGACCGCGCTGGGCACGATCGACCTGGCCGGCTCGACGGCGAAGTTTCTCTCGTACCGGGATCAGATCGCGCGCACGTCCATCGTGGCGGGCACGAGCATCGACGGGCTCAAGGATCGCTTCAAGCAGCTTGGCGACAGGACGGCGCTTCCCGACGAGGCGATCGCGCGCTTCTCGGAGTCACTTCGCCAGGCGACGTACGACTCGAGCGACTCGTCCGCGAGCGTCAAGGCGCTCGGGGATGAGGCGCTCTCGACGGGCCGCTCGCTCGAGCAGCTCGGGCCGCTCGGAGAGACGCTTCACAACTCGCTCGGCACGGCGTTCGCCGACGTGCCCGATGCGCTCGCGCGGATCCGAACCGTTTCCGACGAGCTCGGTACCTCGGGTGGACCCGCAGCGCTGCAAGACCAGATCTCGCGCCTGGGCGGGGTGTTCGCGGCGGTGTCGATCAAGAGCAAGGCGGACGGCGAGCAGCTCATTGCGACCGTAGGCGAGCTGGGCCGAGGCCTGCCGGCCAAGCAGCAGGAGCAGATCCAGCAGCGGGTGCTCAATCGCGTGCTCGCCAATCCGGAGGGCCTTCGGCACCAGCTCGGGATCAAGTTCGAGCAGTTCTACGACGAGCAAGGCAAGGTCCGAGACCTTCCGGGGCTCATCGAGAAGGTCCGCACCAATGCGGTCCAGCGCTACGGGTCGCGGGCGCGTCAGATCCTCAGCCAGAGCCAGAACTTCGGCGCCCAGGGAGCGGCGGCGGTGTTCGGGTTCGACGTGGCCGGCGCGCGGGCAGCCGCGGCGGCGCAGCTTTCGCCCGGCGCGGCCGAGACTGGAGACGCCTTTCGCAAGGGTGAGGTCGGTGAGGACATCGCCCGGCGAAACAAGCTCGCCCAGGACAAGCGCGACCAGGCGGGCGGCTTCCTCGCGAAGATCCAGAGCGGCTTGTCGTCGGTGCTTCCCGACAACCCGCTCCTTCAATTCGGGCTCTTGCAGCTCACCGGCCGGCTCGGCGCCGCCGGAATCGGGAAGCTCTTTGCCGGCGGTGCTGGCGAGGTGGCAGGCGGTGGGGGCCGCAGCCTCGCCGGGCGAGCGGTCACGGGAACACTGGAAGGGATCGGCGGTGGCTCGGCCGGGATCGGCCTGGCAGCCGTAGCTGCGTCGCTGCTCACAACGTATGGCGGCTTCAAGCTGCTCGGGCTCGACAAGTTCAATGAGAAGCACCAGCAGATCACCGACGAGACGCGGCAGCAGCTCGAAGGGCAGCGGATTGGGCGAGTCGGCGCAATCGTACGCGCGGCCGAAAGAGCCTCCACCACCGATCCGACTCCCGAGGGATTCCAGCGCGAGCTTGGTCCCCGGCTGATCTCAACAATCGAAGGGCTTCCAGCGTCTGGGGTCCCTGGGGATGCCGCCCTTCAGGCAATCGCATCGGGCCTCGCGACTGGCAACGTTCCCGCCTCGGTCGCGCGCGAGGCGCCTGACCTCGTCGCCGCGTTGCGCCAGGCGCTCAAGGACTCGCCGCTTGAGGTGGTCGTCCACATCGAGGATGCGAGCGGCCATCCGAATCAGGTCGTCGCTCGCTCCAAGGGCGCTCCACAGTGAACAAGTCGGTCATTTCAGACTTTCAGGGCTGCTCGTTCAAGGGCATCGACCTCGGGAGGTTCATCGTCGAGTGGAAGGACACGCGGGAGCCATCGCTCGCGGTCCACCGTTATCCGAAGCGCGACGGCGGAGAAGTGGAGACGCTCGGCCGCAACCCGCACGAGGTGAAGGTGACGCTCGCCTTCGCGGGTCCGAGCTGGCGCAAAGACTGGCTGCCGATCGCGGCATCCATCGACGACGATCCGAAGGGGCCACTCGTTCACCCGGTCTACGGGAGAATGCAGGCGGCGTGTCAGGGCTTCAACTCGGCGACGATGAACGTCGAGCTGGCGGCGAACCTCTACACGGTGCCGCTCGGGTTCATAGAGGACAACGTCGACACGCGCCTTCCGTCGCAGATGACGACGGGACCGGCTGCGAAGCAGGCGCTCGTGCAGGCGACGGGCGCGGCGCTCCTCAAGAAGTCGCCGCCGTCGGGACCTGCGCGTACGAATGTGTTCCGCTTCATCACGACCGCCACGGGATACGCCACGTCAGCGCTCGCGGCGTACGAGGTGGCAGCAGGCTTCGATCGCACCTTGTCGGGCCAGCTCGAGAACGTGAGGCAGGACGCGGCCGATGCGCGCGCTGCGCTCCGGGTGGCGTTTGGCAGCGACGTTACGAGCTACGAAACCGTGGCGCTCGCAGAGGAACTCTACGACGCCTGCGTTCAGCTTGACGATGCTGTGCGTGCCGACGGGCCGCAACTTCGCGTCTACACGGTCCCGGCGCTGACGAACCTCGCGGCGCTCGCCGTGCGCTTCTATGGATCGGACGGGATCTCGCGCATGACCGAGATCTTGGCGAACAACGCGGGGCGCATTCCGAATCCCGCCGCCATTCGCGCCGGCACCGAGCTGCTCATGGCACCACCCACCACCAGCTTCGTGTGACCCAATGGCGCAGACCGGGCTCTACGGATCCGACCGCACGGCTCGGGTCACGGTGGTCATTGCGGGCGACGAGTATGGAGGAAGCCGCACACCGGGAATCTCGCAATACTCGTATGACAGCGATGTGCTCCAGCTCGGCGACCCGTGCTCGGTGGTCCTATCAAACCCGCGTGGGGCGCTGAACGGCAAGATCCGGATGGGCGATCCGCTCGAGCTCTTTGTCGCCGACCCTGACGTGGGCGGCGGCGCCTCCACCCGGAAATTGAAGGGCATCGTCACGAGCCGCCAGGCGGCTTCTTCCGACGGTTCCGGCACAACCGTCACGGTGGGCGGCGCCGACCTCGGCTGGCACCTCGGCAACAACGCAGCGCCGCTGTGGTTCCGGCTGCGGGGGATCAAGTTCCAGACGCTGCTCCAAAAGGTGCTCGATCCGTCCTGGGGGTTCGCCGGTGTCCGAGCTGAGAACGACACGAACAGGCGACTGAAGCTCGGGCGCGCAGGCGCGATTCGGTCGATCCAGGGCACGTTCGACCAGTTCATTCCGCCCATCCAGATCGAGCCGGGCGAGATGATCGCCGACGTTCTCATTTTGTACGCGAAGCGCGAGCGCAGGCTCGTGAACGTCTCGGCCGACGGATATTTACAGATTTGGGCGCCCGCGAAGAATCAGACGGCCCTCTACACGTTCCACTACCACCGTTCCGACGAGGCGAGTCGCACGAAGAACAATGTCCTTCGCGCGACGCTCTCGGACGCGATCGATGGGCTGTACACCGACGTGATTTGCGTGGGCACGGTTCTGCGGCCTCCCGATCAAGGCAATGCGAACGACCCGAACGAGGGGCAGTTCCGGGGGACGTACACCGCTCGCGGACCGAGCGGCCCATTGCCGTTCGTTCGCCGGTTGACGTTTTCCGACGGCGAGCAGCTGACGAAGAAGCTGGCCGCCGACCGGGCGCGATGGAAGGCTGAGCGAGGACTCTTCGATGCGCGGCAGTACGTCATCCAGGTCAGGGGCCACTCCCAAGGCGGCGTCTTCTTCGAGCCGGACACGACCGCTGAAGTCCACGATTCGGTGAACGGCATCGAGGGCGTTCTCTACGTGAGCGGCGTCCGCTACAACCGCGACGCCAAGACGGGCCTCGTCAGCACGCTGACGCTGCGGCGTCCCAATCTCCTTGGAGCGTAGGCGATGGCGATCTTCGATGCGCTACGGCAGCTCAAGGCCGAGCTGCGCGAGTTCGTGCGCCAGGCGGTCGCCAACGCGATCCAGTTCACACAGTTCACGCTCTCCTCCAGCTCCGGCGAGCGCGACAAGGTGGCCGGCCACAGGACCGAAGGCGCGGACGAGGAGCCGTACGACTACGAGGTGCGGCGCCTTCAGCACTTCGGGTTCAGGTCGCGCCCGCCGAAGGATGTATGGGCGCTGCGCGTCGCCGCGAGTGGCGGAGCGACCAACGGCGCGACCGTGGCCGAGGACTCGACGCGGTATGGCCCGAGCGATCTGGAGGACGGTGAGGTCGCCCTCTACAACACCGTCTCCGGTCTTGAGATCCGCTTCGACAAGGATGGCAACATCGCTATCCGGTCGGCTGGCGGAAAGACGGTGAGCCTCCAAGGCGGCGGCAAGGGGATCGCCCGCCTCGACGATACCGTGGCCGCCTCGAAGGCAATGGCAGGGTGGATGGGCCAGGTCGACAAGGCGCTCAATGCGCTGACGACGGGCGCGATCCAGCCGACCTCCGACAGCTTCGCGTCTCAGACCATCGGTCAGGTTGCGAGCGCGAGCGACAAGTCGCAGACGGGGTAGCGCGATGCCAGTGAAGGACGGTGGTCGGGACATCGCGCTCGAGGCGAATCCGGCGACAGGTCTCTTTGATTTTTCGTTCGACGAGACCGGCAATCCGGGATTCACGGACTCAGAGGAGCACACCGTCTTGTCGCTAGAGCTCGAGCGACAGGGCGAGTATTGGGCGGACCCGACGGGAAAGCGCGGGTCGCTCCTCCACACGGTCCGCACCGACCGCACGGGCACGCGGTCGCAGCTCGTCGCGATCACCGCCGCGCCACTCGATCCCGCGATTGCCGACGGGCGGCTCCGCAACGTCACCACCGACGCCGAGAAGAAGGGCACGGGCAAGTACGTGTTCTTGGTCCGCTGGCGAAACCGTGAAGGTCGTCAGGCGGCGGCGAGGCTTCCAATCGGGGACTAAACATGGCGCTTCAACTGCCCGACTACGAGACGGTGTTCGGGCAGGTGCTGTCGTTTTTCCGGAACCGTTGGCCCGGCAAGGACGATCACTCGGAGAGCTTCATCGGCAAGATGGCGCGCGCCATCGCGATGTCGATCTTCGGCCTCCTCCAGGCGGCGGAGGCAATCGACGCCGATGCGGTTCCTTCAACGCGGAGCTCGTCCGAAGGGCTCCAGACCTGGGCCTTCGCGATTGGCATCCCGGCCGACACCGAAGGGACCTACGGATCCAAGGCGGCAACCGCTGCAACGGGAGGGCGGGGTGCCTGCACCGGCACGAACGCGACGGTGTTCCCCGACGGCGCGCTTGCGACCGCCGCGGACGGCGTGACGGTGATCGCGCTCAGCGGCGCAGTGACCATCCCCGGCACGCCGCCCGGCACTGGAGCGGCGTTCGGCCAGTTCATTGCTGTCACGAAGGGATCGAGCGGGAATCTGCCGGCCGGCGCGGTGCTCACCTGGCAGTCGCCGCCAAGCGGTGCCTTCTCGACAGTGACGCTGGCCCAGCCGCTCGCCGGCGCGCTTGATGCCGAGAGTGGTCGGAGTCTGCTCGGGCGCATCTGGGATCGATTCCGAAAGCCGCCGAAGGGCGGGGCAGCCCCGGACTATCGGTCGTGGGTAGAGTCCGTCGACGGCGTCTATCGTGCGTACGGCTATCCCCTTCGCGGCGGCATGGCGACGGTGCAGGTGGTCATCGCTTCGGCCGGCAGCGGACTGGGGCGCCGGCCGAGCGATCAGGTGCGAACAGCCGTCGACACCTACGTCCGAACGACTCGCCCGGTCACGGTCGCTGGCTACGCAACGCTCCTACCCTTCATGGCGCCTAAGGGGCTGGTGCTCCGGATGCGCCTGGTCCCATCGGGAGCGAAGTACCGCTTCGACTGGACCTCGGCGGGCACGAGCTACACCGTCGGCGCCTACGTGGCACCAACCGCTGCCGCGCCCGCGTCGCTGACCCTGAATCCGCCCCCGCCCGCCGATCTGGCGAGCGCCATCCAGTTTGGCCGAAAGCCGAGGCTGCAGCTCATTGCCTCGGGCGCCAACGCCCCGGTCATTCCCCTCCAGCTGAGCTGCACGGCGGTCGCCGGCTCGGTGCTGACGATCGAGAATGGTCCGGCAGCGGGCCTCATTAATGTAGGGGACGCGGTCTTCTCGGGCGGGCCGCTGGTGGTTCCGGCCGCGACGGCGCTGCTTCAGCATGTCGACGGTCTCGGTCCGTCGCGCCAGAGCGGCCTCGCCGATGTGAACGACTATTGGGAGGACACGCTCTCGATCGCGCGGATGATCCAGCTCGCGCTCGATCTCCGCGACCCCGACGACGTGCCTCTCTGCCGCAATGTGCTGACGGGCGGCACCACGATCGACGGCATCGCCCAAGACCGGCAGGCGAACGACTCGACGCTCGCCGGCCCCGAGCTTCTCTACGCGGGCTCAATCGCGATCACCGACTGAGGTTCCGATGCCGATCACGCGACAAGAGGTGCTCAGCCTCTTCATCCAGCTCTGGCCACCCGGACGGCTCTACGACTGGTACAACCCCGCGTCCTATATCTCGCGCTTCTTCGACGGGGTAGCCGAAGCGCTGAAGACCTTCGGCTACGATTTCCTCGACCGCCTGCGGCGCGAGATCAACCCCGCAACGTGGGTCGAAAAGCTGCCCGACTGGGAGCATGCACTCGACCTGGCCGACGAAGCGACGGCGCTCGAGGGCACCATCGCTCAGCGGCAGGCGGCGGTCATCGCCAAGCTGCGAGAGTTCGGAGCGTTCACGCTCGACTTCACGCGCGCGACGATCGGGCCGCTGCTGGGCTTCGCGAATCCCAGCCAGCTCCTGGTCGTCGAAACCGACCGCGCGAAGATGCGCGCGGCGCACACCTACTCCGACGGGCAGGGTCATTCCTCGCCCGCGTCGTCCGTCTCGATGTCGGTCTACGTTCCGGACGGGGGAGTGGTCAGCGATGCGGGAGCACAGGTACTGATCGACGTTGCCGCGCCGCCTGGGCAGAACCTCCACGTCGTCCTGACTGCGCCTGGCGGCCAACAGAAGGGCTGGACCTACGCGCCCTCGGCGCCGCCTTCGACGGCGCTTATCTTGTACGCGGCCGAGCTCGCCGACGTCCCTTGCAATGGGCAGTGGCGGCTCCTCGTCGAGAACGTTCCCGCCGTCGGTGCTGTGATGGTCAACGCCTGGTCGATCTTTGTTGAGGGCTCGGGTTTGAGCGGCCTAGGCGGTGACATGTGTGACTGGGGTGTCTACGCCGATCCGACGCTCGAGGGAACGAGTGGGGTGCCCTCGAATCAGGGTGCCGCGGCACGCACCATCTCGCGGATCCAGCACGCGCACACCAAGGGCCATGTCCTGCTGAGCCTCGCGGCTCTGCCCGATCACGCGCGCAGCCTGCCCGATCAATGCCTGCCGGTGTAGCCGATGGCCGCTGACATCGACCTTGTTTTCTATCACGACGCGCTCCTCGACCTGTCGCGTACGGCGCGCGCGTTCGCGAGTGCGATCGTGCGTGCCGCCGCGGTGTCGAAGCTCGTCCAGCTCGACGGCGACGATCTGATCGCAGTTCGGACGATGGAAGAGTGCCGAGCGGCGCTCCTTGGCGCGTTCGTCGTCGCGCCAGGGATGGTGCAGCTCTTCACCGGGACGGACACCGATGGCGTGGCCACTCACTCCGCTGACGACGTACCTGCCGGCGTCGACGCCTGCGATCAAGGCGGCTGACCTCAACGCCATCCAAGACGCGATCACGCAGGCGTTCCGCGGCACGTACTCGTATGCGGGCATCGTCATCGATGGAGCGGGCGGAAACGTCGTCGCGCCCGATGCCGGGAGTCTGCGAGCGACCGGGATCGTGGCCGTTGGCGCTTCCGCCGCTCGCACCTCTGTCCCGACACCGGCCATTGTCAAAGGTGCCATCTATCGCGAGAGTTGCCTTCTCGCTTTCGCGCTCATCGACCAGGCCGCGCCCGGCAACGTCCGCTACGGCTTCAACATCGCGTCCGTGATCTATGCGAATGCCGGGCTACCGATCGAAGCCTGGATCGTGCAGCTCGTAACGCCGGGCACGCCGCAGACGATGATCGCCTGCGCCTTCGGCACGTTCTCGAACGCCTTCAGCGGAACGACTGCGAGCGCCGAAGTGCTCTCGCCCTCGGGCGTCATCCAGGTTCACGCGTTCGCAAGTGGGCAGCAGGTGCCGTCTCAACGTCCCTGCGGCGTAATCGTCCTCGGCACCTGATCGGTGCCGGGGCTCCTTCTCTCCCAGCATTCACGAGGAACCCTCATGACCATGACCCGTCCGCATCACCTCAGTCCCAGCATCGAGACCGCACGTGTCGCGCTCGTCTACAAGGCGCCGCCCGACCAGGGCTACTCGCCCACCGGCCTCGGTCGCACGGCTGCCGGGACGGTCAAGGCGCTGCGCTCGAGCGGCATCTGGGCCGAGGTGTGGGGCTGCGTTTCCGGCGAGGCGCTACTCGCGCGGCTGCGCGCAGCCGACGTGGCGTCGAGCAAGCGCGGCCTCGCGCCGCCGACACACGTGGTCGTCTACGCGCCCTGGATCCCGACCGACGAGGTCCAGTCGATGGCGGTGGAGTTCTCGGAGGTTTCGTTCATCGTCACGTCGCACTCGAATTTCGGGTTCCTGGCGGCCGACCCTCATGCGGTAAAGCTCATGCGCGAGACCGCCGAGCTGCAGCTCGGCCACCACAACATCTACGTGGGCGGCAATTGCGAGAAGTTCACGCGCGCCGCGAGCCAGATCCTCGGCGTCAACGTGGTGTGGATCCCGAACCTCATGGATCTCGACGAGCATCTGCCGACGCCGCGCCGCCACACACCGGGCGACGTGCTCCGGTTGGGCCTGTTCGGCGCGGCGCGCATCCTCAAGAACGGGCTCACTGCCGCCGCCGCCGCGGTCGAGCTGGCGTCCATGATGCGCGTGCCCGTCGAGCTGCACATCAACACCGGCCGCGACGAGGGTGGGACGGTCTACGCGATCGAGGAGCTTCTCGACGGCGTGCCGAACCTCACCCTCGTGAACGACGGCTGGGTCGACTGGCCGAAGTTTCAGGGCCTGCTTCAGCACATGCACCTCGTTCTGCAGCCCTCGTTCACCGAGAGCTTCAACTGCGTCGTCGCCGAAGCCATCAAGAACGGCGTGCCCGCGGTCGGGTCCGAGGCGATCGAGTGGCTGCCGCCGAGGTGGCAGGCCAATGCCGACGATGTCGGCGACGTGGCGCGGGTGGCCGAATATCTCCTACGGAGCCCGACCGCCATCGATGACGGTCGGCTCGCACTCGCGAGATACATGTCCACCGGACTCCAGCGCTGGCGGGATTTCCTGTGCCCGGCGCGATGAAGACCCGGCCACCGGCATGGGCCGCCGACTACGCCGAGCGCCAGGCAGCAAAGGCCCTCCAACACGAACGCGACCTGAACGCGTTAGGCTTGCGGGCGCTCGGTATTCAGGCCGCCAAAAAGGGCTAACCCCCGAGGTCGACTACCCCTCGGGGGCTGCCCTAAATGTCGTTGTGTCACACCACGTCTGCCTCAATAATCTTGCCCGCTCAAGTCGCCGTTGCAGCCCTTGGCCAGCGCGTGTACACCTAGACCATGCCTAAGCGGTCAAGCACGCCACCGGGCGAACCGAAGCCAGCAGAGGCGACCGATGAGGAGCAAGCCCAGCGCAAGGCCGCTGCCGCCATCCTGGGACGCCTGGGAGGGCTCAAGGGCGGCGATGCGCGGGCGAAGGCGCTCAGCAAGGCCCGACGCTCCGCTATCGCCAAGAAGGCCGCAAAGGCCCGCTGGACCAAAAAGTCATAGGCTAACCATAGGCTGCTCACATGAGCAGTAGTGAGCAGAAAAGCCGCGTATTATCCACTTCCCGATTGACAGATCAACAGCAATCGTGCTATACGCCATTAATGTTGGGCCTGCGGCAAAGTGCCGCGATCCGAACCTACCGCCTCCGATGTAACGTCGGCAAATGGCTCGCGAGCCCGCCAGATCTTGGCCAACGTTTTTCAAAGACTGTCCGAAGGGGAACGCCAGTCCTGCTGATGGACGCGTGCTCTACCGGTTTGTCGTGAGGTTTCGATTGGACACCAATCCAGTGTCCGATTTTGAGCCCCCTCAGAACCTCCCGGTCGGGCCAGACCACATGATCAGCCACTTCGAAATTGGCCGTTCCGTAGGGACTACGCACTGTCGTCGCGTAGCTCTATCCTGCCTGGACAACCTCGATGCGGTCGCAGCCTACAGAAAGTTCCCCCTCCTTCGAGAAGCTCTCGTTGTTCGCACTTCCGTCGATGCCGCAATAGGCGCCACCGACGGAAAGATTTTTCATAACAAGAAAAACGATCACATTGATCTCTGGCTCTACCGCGAAGCTCTTGCAACGGCTCACCGCCGATTTGAGATCGTCGAGTGAGACTCGACTGGAAACTCGCGCCGCAGATGCCGCTCGGACCATCGCTCATGGTCGAGCGGACCGTTGAGCATGTTCTCGCTGAATACAACGGTCCACAGCTTGTGACTCTGCTTGATCAGCGGAAGAATCGGTACCTCGGAATCGCGTCCGATGCCGACGCCCGCGCGGTCCGCTGGGTTCACGCGCCCATATCGAAACTTGAATTCGATGCATTGATCACGGGTACACAGAATCTTCGTGACGCGCTTCTCAAGGAGACGGTTTGGGTAGTCGACGCGAGCCACGGAGGGAAATTCGCGCAGGTGTGGGAGGTTCCCTCCGACGACATTCCAGCCTCGGCGCTGCCCGACCACGGCGCCCTCGTTCCGTTAGCTGCTCGAAAGCACCTCTGCGAAATTGCGGAGAAGAAAAAGAAGAAGCCAGCTTGGGCGCGTTTCGTCTCACTGGGTGGTAAACCTGTTGTCGACAATCTTATCCCGTTCAACGTTCTTGCAAGTTTCATGTCCGTGTTCCAGCGTCTCTGCACCGCACTTGCGGACGCTATCGCCCAGACAACTGAAGCGGCCGGAAAAAAGCTGGAGTGGGATCCTGGCTATGGGTCGATGCTACGTGCAGGACTGACCGCTCCGAGTTCGTACGCAATCAGTGTTCACCCGGCCGATAGTCGCGCGCTAGTAGCGACACTCGAAGAGTACAAGAACATCCTCGACGCATCGGACGACAACGAACGCGTCTCGCTGGCGCTGAAACGTCTCAGCAGGCGAGCGGCTGCCGCATATGCCGAGTACCTAGAAGCCATCGACGACACCGAACTTGAGGTGTTCACACGATGGGATACGGGGTCGGCGTTCGTGGGTTCGTACGAGGCCAAGCGAATCAGGTCCATCTCGTCGCTCCAATTCTCAAGAAGCGCTCAGAAGGAGCCAGAGATTCGAGCGACTGGTTATTTTTCTGGCTTCAAGTACGCGACTAAGTCCGGGGCGTTCAACTTCGTTGAACTGGGCACCAACGACAAATTCTCTGGACTGATCAGCCCTGTTCTCAAGATGACATTTGGCCGCGCAGCGAGCGTCACGCTCGGGCCGAAAGTTATCTATCGCATACGAATGATCCCCGGCTGGACCATTACGAAGTTAGGGAAGAAGCGTAAGCGCTTCGAGTTGCTCGAATTCACGCCGATTGATCCGCCGCAAGAGTCGCCGCCAGAATCGCCGCCAGAACCAACCAAGAAGTAACCATTACGACTCTTAACCACCCGTTGCTATTAGCATTACCATCTTCATGTTGACTATGCTTGACCGCTCAAGTATACTGTTTCTATGGACGCACGAGAGCAGCGCGGGCAGGAATTGGCGAAGACCGGATCGATCATGTCCGTCGGCAAGGTCTGGACCGTCTCATCGCAGACCGCCAAGGGCGGCTCCCGCGGTTCGCCATCGATCGACGCTATGTGTCGGGAAACCATGCGGTAGCAGGAAATCGCACCGTCGCTAGCAACTCCTGGTACTCATCAGCCGACAATCTAAGGAAGGAAATACGCGGAATGGGTGAGTACGTGATCGTGATCGAGGACGAGAACGGCAAGCTACTCGCCGAGGTGCAGCGCACGGCGACCACCGGCCACCCCCTGGCCGGCGAGGAGATCGCGCTCGGCGGCGTGCTGCACGTCGTGCATCGCGTCCGGCACGAGGACGATCCTGAGGCGAGATCCAGCCGCGAGTACACGATCGCCCGCGTGTTCGTCCGCGTGCGCCGAGACGGATCGCGCAAGGCGCGGCGACACGCCGACGCAGACAGCGGCCCCGTGCTGCCGTTCGCGCCGCGCGGCCCGGTAGGCGCGCCGCTCGACAGTGCCATCCTGCCAGGGCCGTTGGTCGCCGTGCTGGTCGCCTGCGGCTACCGAGCGCAGGCCACCTATTTCAAGTCGCGCAATCGCGTGGCGGCGGGACTGTACCGGAACGGACACGGTTGGTTTGTGGAGAACGAGACGCCCGAGGAAATGTGGCGTCTGTCGCGGCTGGCGAAACGCTACTGCGGCGAGGTGCAGGCGCTGATCGGCGATTCGATGTGCGATCCCGTGACCGCTACTTCGCCGCCTTCGATCGTCGTGTCCCCGTCGCTCCTTTGTTCCCCAACACCTCAAGCATCGCCGCCTTCAGCTCGGCCAACTTTGCGTTTGGTGTAAGGCGCACCAACTCGCGCACGTCGTGGCGTAGATGCGTCTCCGGAAACGTGAACAGGTCGCCTACGTCGATCTTGTAGACCATGGCGAGCCCGATCAGCACCTCCAGGCTCGGCCTGGAATCTCCGCGCTCCACGGCGTACAGGTGCGAAACCTCAATGCCCAGCGTCGCCGCTACCTGCGGAGCCCTTAGCTCCTGCTCCTCGCGAAGGTACTTGAGGCGCGCACCGAGGAGCTTGATCACCGAACGCATCAGAGCTTCGGACCGTAGCATGTCGCTTACCTCCGAATCTGTGGACGTGGAACACTAGCAGAATTCACGAAACGGATCGCTCTACTCAGACGGGGCGCGTGTATTGATCTCGTCCACGTGCTGGGGTAGTGTGGTTGTACACCACATGATTAGACGTTGGCCCGAGCGCTTCGATCTCTTGATCGTCGAAGATGATCCCCTCACCGCCCGCGCGGTCGCGCGGGTGCTCAAACCCCACCACACCGTGCGTACCGCGGCGAGCGTGGACGCCGCGCTGAAAGAAATCGCAGTCCGTGCGCCACAGGTCGTTGTCTCGGACTTCCATCTCGAATGGGAGACGGGCGCGAAACTCCTCGAATCGATCGCGCAGACCCACCCCACGATTCGGCGGATCCTGTGGTCCGCGGCCTCTGCGGAAACGTTGCAGCAACTCGTGGATCGGGAAGTAGCGGAAACCTTTCTCAGCAAGGGCTGCTCTCTGGAACAACTACGGGCCGCTGTGGCAGGCGAGTCCCATGCCGAACGCCCATCAGAACTCGGCGCTTCGATCGTCGCCGAGGAGGAGCCGCGCCAGCTACTCGCCCAACTCGACCAGCAACTTGCAGCCGCCAAGCAGGCGCTAACCGAGAGCGAGAGCGGACGCGAGAGCAGCTGCGGACGCGAGTGGACCGTCTACCGGAGGCTTGCGGCCATCGAGCTGCGCGCCTTGTCGTCCACCGCGCTGGCGACTGCGGCCGAGTTGGAGCGCGTCGGGTTTGTGCCATGTCCCGCGTGTGGCGGTACAGGCCGCGCAGGCAGGTGCGGGGAGTGCCGAGGGACGGGCGAGATGATCCGGATCGGCGCTCGGCTGCGAAAGATCGGAGCGTAGGAGAACATGCTAGAATTACATCGGATTGCACCATTTGGTGCGACGTTTTGTCAGATTGACTTCGATCGGGATCACCAGTGAGATAGCTGAGGAAGACGAGTGCAGACCCCCCAATGAGCCAGGAGTTGCCCAAGGCGGACCCGATCATCGGTCGGATGGTCGGGAACTACCGCGTGGAGAGGAAGCTCGGCACGGGCGGCATGGGCTCGGTGTACCTGCTCGTTCATCCCGAGCTGCCCAACACGTATCAGGCGCTCAAGGTGCTCACTCCCGGACTGAGCGCCGAAACGGCGGAGCGCTTCAAGCAGGAAGCCTTCGCCGCCGCTGCCGTCGGGAGCCATCGCGTCGTTCGCCCGATCGACAAGGGTCAGTTTGACGACGGGATGCTCTACATCATCATGGACTATGTAGAGGGGCGCAGTCTCGCCGAGGAGTTGGAAGCGACGGGACCTATGCGTCTGGTCGAGGCGCTGAAGATCGCGTACCGCATCGCCGACACGATGGCGATGGCGCACGAAAAGGGCATCGTCCATCGCGATCTCAAGCCACCGAACATCATGCTGTGCTCGGAAGGCGGACGCGAACACGTCGTCAAGCTGCTCGACTTCGGCGTGGCGCGCACCTCGGGTGCGCTCAAGATCGTGCATACCAACAACAAGACGATCGTCGGCACGCCGGGCTATATGTCGCCCGAGGCCGCAACCGGGCTCGGCACCGACGGCCGTACGGACGTGTTCTCACTCGCCGTGATCTTGTACGAGATGTTGACGAGCGTGCTGCCGTTTCCGCTTCCGCCCGACGCTGACGCCTATATGGGCTATGTTCAGCGGCTCCTCAATCTTCCCCCTCCGACGGTGACAACCTTCCGCCTGCGCAAGCTCGATCCCGTACCGGCCGAAGTTGAGGAGGTGATCGCCCGCGCGCTTGAGAAGGAACCCTCGAAACGTTACCGGATGGTCGAGTTTCAGACGGCGCTCAGACAGCGGCTAGAAGCGATCGCGAACGCTTCCGGTGGCGTGGTCCGAAGTCCGATGGCCACCATGCTTTCGACGACGACCCTGCCTGACGAGCCCGCGTCCAAGCAACCGACGCTCACCACGCCTTCGGGCGAGATCGACGCTCTCCTCAGCCGGATGCAAACGCCCGTCCCGGCCGCGACGATCGACGGGCATCACACGCCCGCGCCCGTGCGCGCGCCGAGCAGGATCGCGGGAGTGCTCCTCGGGATCGCCGCTGTGTTCGTGGCGATGGCGATCGGGATCGGAGTGTGGACCATGCGCCGCTCGACTCAGCCCGAGCCCGTTCCGGTCGCGACTGAAGCCAAGCCGCCCGCGCCGCCGCCGACTGTCACGCATGCGCCCGCGCCTGTGCCGCCGCCGAGTCGGCCCGCGCCCGCGCCGACTGGACGCATTCGGATCATCACCACGCCGCCCGGCGCGACGGTGGCAGTAGATGGCGAGGCGGTTGGCCAAACGCCCCTCGATCTTGTCGGCAAACCCGACGAGACGAGGCGGATCGTGCTCAGCCTCGACGGATACCTGGACCGCAACGAGGACGTTCCGTTACCGCCCGAGGGCGGGACCGCAGAGTTTCAGTTGCATCGTCCGTCGGGGCACCGCGCGCGCCCGGTGAAAGCCGTCCCGCCGTCGCCACGGGCGCCAAAGTTGAAGTCGAGACCCAATGCGGACCAGCCGGCCGATCCGTTCGGGAGTGGGCAGTGAGATTCCGACAGCTCCTTGCTGTGGCCGTCATGCTCGCTTCTGTCATCGCTGCTGCGGACGAAAAGAGCGACGCACGGAAGCATTTTCAGTCGGGAACGCGACTGTTCGATCTCAAGGAGTACCAGCAGGCGATCGACGAGTACAAAGCGAGCTACCAACTGTATCCCTCTCCGCTCCTCCTCTACGACATCGGGCAAGCGTACCGACTATTGGGCGATTCCAAGAAGGCGATCGGCTTCTACGAGTTGTATCTGGCGAAGGACTCGACGGGCGAGTACCGCCAGGTCGCTCAAGAAGAGGTGGCCAAGCTGAATCTGCTCGTGGCCGAAGAAGCGCGGCGACGGGAGGCCCCACCCCAGGGAGCCGCGGAACCCCCGCCCGATGCAGAGAAGCGCGACCACGCGACGGGCGCCGCACCTGCGCCCGGTGGACAGACGACTGCACTCAGCGCCGCACCGACGCCAGTTTATAAGAGCGCTGCAGGATGGGCGCCTCTCGCGTCAGGCGTAGCGGTGTGTATTGCCGGTGCAGTCCTGCTCGCTCACGCCGCCGATCTAGATGGTCAGGTGGCTGCCGCGCCATCGGTCGCGCAGATTCGAGCGCTACAAGACGACGCAGCAACATACCGGGTCGCCGGCTGGACGGTGGCTGGCATCGGCGCCGCAGCTGCTCTCGCTGGCGTGGTAGTGTTCGCCGTGCTCGCTGCCCGAAAGTCGGCGCCTTCGCTGGTGCTCCGGATCGCTCCGTCGAATGGTGTTGGTTCGCTTGTCCTTGGAGGTATCCAGTGGTGAGGTTCGTGACGGTTGTGTGCGTGTTGGCCGGTTGCGGCTCTTCGGAACCGACCTTCCACTGCAAGACGAACGATCAGTGCACCCTCGCCGCGCAACCGGGCCTGTGTGTCGACGCCGACGGGGTTTGCGCTCTCGCCGATGGATCGTGCCCGTCGGGATTCCGCTACGACAAGACCGCAGGGGACCGGGCGAACAACTGCGTCGTGTTTTCGCCCGGCACGGACCTTTCAATGCCCGATTTGGGCGGCGGCGACATGGCAGTGGCCGACCTGGCGGTCGTTGACTTGACCCCAGCTCCCGATCTCACGCCTGTACCTGACTTCGGACCACCGACATGGAAGACGGCTTCCTCCGGGACGACCCAAGCACTCATCGGCCTCGGCGGCAGGGGCACGGATGTCTACGCGGTGGGCGGGGCAGGAGGAATCTTCCACTCGACCGCGGGCGGTGCCTTCGCCCCCGAGACGAGTGGGACGACCCAGACGCTGACGCGCGTTTTCGCGGTACCTGCTGTGTCCAACGTCTACGCGGTCGGGCTCAACCCCGTCCTCGTGAGCACCGTCGCCGGCACCTGGTCCCCTCAGACGGTGCCCGGCACGACGAACTTCTACGGAGTGTGGGGCTTCGATGCTCAGAACCTCTGGGCTGTCGGCTACGGCGGTGGCATCGGTACCATCCTTCACACCATCAACGCGGGCACCACCTGGACAGCTCAGACGAGCGGGGTTTCCAAGTTCCTCGTCGGCATCTGGGGCAGCGGGTCGGGAGACGTGTACATCGTCGGAGCCAACGCAACCATCCTACACAGCGTCGACCAGGGCCTCAACTGGCAGAAGCAGTCTCCGCCTCCTCCGCTGGACGTCAACATGCTCGGCCTCGACTCGGTCTTCGGCACGAGCGCAACCGACGTCTATGCGGTCGGTGAGGGAGGCATCATCCTTCACAACGCTGGGGCGGGCTGGACGGTCCAGACGAGCGGGTTCATGAACGAGTTGCACTCCGTCTGGGCAAGCGGCTCCGAGGCGTTCGCGGTCGGCACCAACGGCCTGGTGCTGCACACGGTGGACAAGGGCGCCAACTGGGCCCCCGAGGCGAGCGGCACGACCACGCTCCTGTACGCTGTGTGGGGAACGAGCGCGGGTGACATCTACGCCTCGGGCGACGGTGGCGTGCTCCTTCACCGCAACTAGCAACCTTTCCGAGCCCCTTGTCGATAATCACTGGATTGGAGGCTCGATGAGCCAGGAGCACGCCAAGGGGAAGGGGAAGGACAGCAAAGGGGAGGACGGGGCGCAACCGGCGGCGGAAGATCCGGCCCACCAGCAGCACAAACTGCAGGTGGCGCAGTGGCGTCGCGAGTTCCAGCAGCTCACGGGCGTCGACCCCGCCGACGGCGAGGCGGTCAAGGCGTGGCAGTCCAAGCACGGCGTGCCTCCGACCGGCCTGGTGCGCGCCAAGACGATCGCCGCAGCGCGCGCGGCAGCGAAGTCCAAGAGCGGGAAGAAGGCAGACGGTGACGGTGGCGCGGACGCCTTCGGTGGCGAGGGCGTTGCCGAGGACGGCCCCGTGCTCGAAAATCCGGTGCTCATGGACAACGTGACCGGCGGCGCGGCCGGCATGGAGAAGCACGACAAGGGCGAAAAGGGCGAGGGCATCGAGCAGGCCGGCGAGGGCGCGGCGAAGGGCGGCGAGGGTCTGGCGCAGATCGGCGTCATCCCCGAGACGCCGTGGATCAAGGCGGCGGCGGCGCCCCACATCGTCGATCTGCTTCGTCGTGGCGAGATTGCGGAGGCAGTCAAAGCAGTGGCGAGCGAGGTCGGGCACGAGAAGGCGCTGGAGGGCCTCGCGTTCGTCGCGCGCAAGCTCGGGATGCACGCGGTCGCCGAGGCCGTTGAGAAGTTTGTCGAGGGCGCTGCTTTTGTGGGGCTCGAAGTCTTGATCGCGCAGATCAAGTGGACCTACCAGGGATTCAAGATGATCCACGAGGCCCACGAGCGCGGCGACCGCGACTCCCGCATCGCGATCTACGCCAGCGCGTTCGCCGACGCCTTCCTTTACGGCGAAGGGGTGGGCGGCAACCTGGGCGCGGTGACGGAAGAGCAGAAGGAGGCCGCCGAACTTGGGCGGAAAGACGGCGCGGCGACGGCCGGCGCGACGGGTGAGCAGGCGGCGGCAATCGGCAAGGCGCTCCTCAAGAAGTACGGCAGCGCGCGCGGCGCCCGGCAGGGGATCATCAACGAGTTGATGAAGAAGGCCGGGATCTCCGGCGTGACGGTGTAGCCGTGTACCGCCAAGACGCCGCACGGCCCGATCGTATCTGTATCGTCTGCTACCGCACGCTCGGCACGGGCGAGCAGTCGTGCGGTACGTGCGGCGCTCCGCTCGTACCGCTCGACACCCCCGAGGTCGTCGCGGAGCTGCGCAAGCGCGCCAAGGCCAAAAAGGATCAACCCGCCCGTCGACGGTATGCCTTCGTCATCGGCGCGTCGCTCGGTGGTGCTGCGATCGGGTTCGCGGCGCTGCTGCTGATCGGCGTCGTTTCGCTCGACCGTCCCGGTCACACGTTCAGCGCCGTCGGCGATTTCTGGCCGTTCTGGCTCATGTTCGTCGCGCTGGTGGCGGTGACCACCTCGTTGGTTAAATGGCTCAGGCTGTTCCGCATGCCGCAGGGCGGGGACACCCTCGATCCCGAGACGGCGTCTGTGCCCGAGCTGCTCGTCTGGCTCGGGCTGCGAGTCTAAGCCACCGTCGCTTTCGAGCGGAGTTCGGAGGTTCAAACATGGGAACGAAGATCGCGATCGCTGCGAAGACCAGCCGGCCAGACGTCGTGGCGGCGGTTCGCGCTGCAACCGGGCAGTCACTCGCGCAGGTCAAGCAGCACCTCGCGGCGGGCACCGCCCTGGTGGAGGGCGAGCCCTACGACGACATGCCGGGCATCATGCGCGCCGTCGTTGCCGCGCTGAAGTCGAAGGGCGTCGAGGCGCTGATCTACCTGCTCAACGACGACCAGTCGATCGAGACTGCCGACCCGGCCACCTCCCGCATACCCACCGAGACCTTCGAGAACATGCTCGCCCGCGCCGAGGGTCTGGCAGGTCGATGAGCGACCACGGCCTGCGCTATCGGCCACCGCAAGCTCCGGGGGGCAAGGGCGGGACCCAAGTCGATGATCCGAAGGCGCTCGGCGGCAGCGTCGAGGGCGATCGACAGTGGGCGCAGCAGCGCATTCGCAATTTTCTCGGCGCCAATCGCGCCATGCGAAAGGTCGATCCTGCGAAAGAGAGCGAGGGCGGCGAGGCGCAGCACGCGGACGCCGCGCAAGTCTCGCAGCCCGGCGAGCCAGCCGAGAAAGAAGCCGACGCGGTAGCCGATCACGTCGCCGACAAGCTGCACGGGGGCGAGGCCAAGTCCGATCAAAAGGACGCGGCGGCGCCGAAGGAGGCCGCGCCCGCGATCGGCGCCAAGCTCGCGGCGCCGTCGGTGATGCTCAAGCCCAAGCCGGCGCCCGCGCCACCAGACAAGGCGAAAGCGCAGAAGGCGGACCAGCGCAAGCACGAGCAGGGGCCGATGCCCGCCGAGCCGGTCCCGCGCGAGACCCCGCACAAGCCGCTGAGCGACACCGAGCGCGTCGCCCTGGAGGCGAAGAAGGAAGCCCGGCAGCTCACCAAGGAGGAGCACGAGCGGCTTGAGTGGGATCGCCGGATGGGCAACGCGCGGGGGCGGGGCGTCGACCGCTTCTGGCGCGAGGAGCAGAAGCGCCTGATGGAGGGCAAGCCGTCGCGCAAATGGTCGCCCGAGCAGAAGGAGGCGATCATGAAGGGCGAGGCGCCCAAGGGACCCGACGGGAAGCCGATGGAGGGCCACCACCTCCACAACGTCGCCGAGTTCCCGCAGCACGCCGCCAATCCGGCCAACGTCACCGCAGTGACGAAGAAGGAGCACCTAGAGAAGTGGCACGGCGGGAATTTCCAGAACGAGACCCGAGGGAAACCGAACAAGCCCGGCGTGCCGAACGAGTTCTAGATCATGTGCCGGCAGTCGCTGGCTGCAACGGAGACGATGAGAACCAACCACCGCTCGTACGAGCATGCCCGAGCGAGCGGGGTGGGCGAGCGACGTCGAGGCTGAGCGGAAGGCCAATGCCAGGGGGCAGGGCCATCTGATCTGCCCTCCCCCTGGCGATTAGAACCCCCGCGGTCAGGCGCTCGCGTCCGTGCCTTTCTCCAATTCCGCACGCCTTGCGCCAACCACGCGGAGGGCCGCGCCGAGCGCCTTTGCCGAATCGTTCAGCAGCGTCCGCGCCTTCTCCAAGCGCTCGGCCGCATCCGCGCACGCGTCGACCTGGTTGCCTTCGAGCACGCGCTCGATCTCGACCTCGCGCAGCGGGGCGTACTGGTCCGGGAGCATCGACAGCGCGAATCTCACCGCGCCCAGGTCCAGCGAGCGGCGCTTGGCCTCCCCGTTGAGCTCGAAGAAGTTGAAGCCGTTCGGGTTGCTGATGCCCGTCACCTCGCGGGTGATGGCTGTCAGCGAGCGCCAGGGCTTCCCGTCGAAGGAGAAACCATCGGGCTCCACCGTGACCTCGAGCAGACGTCCCTTGTGCTCCTTCTTGATCACCACACCCACCGGCGGCACGCGCGGGTCGTGCTCGAACGGCTTCGTGCTCGCGCGCGGCGCTGCGAGTGACGGGCCGCCCGCCCCGGCGACCGCGGCGTCCGGATCGACGCTGGGGGCCGCGTCGACGCGCTCGAACCCGTTCATGTTCACCACCATCACGTCCCCCTTCGTCGAACCGTCCGGCATCACGCGGATAACACGCGCGTTGCTGCCGCCGTCGTCCGCGGTGACGCGGTAGACCTTGTCGGTGCCCACCTTCCGATAGAGCTGGTCGACGCGGGACTCCTTGGCCTGCTTCTGCGCCTTGCCGTTGGCCTTGGAGGACGCCTTCGCCTCCGGCGCGGCGGCCTTCTTCTCGGTCGCCTTGGCAGCCGACTTCTGCTTGTCATTCGTCTTCTGCGTCGTCGCCTTCGTGCTCTGCTTCGCCTTCTTGCTCATGGGTCCGTCTCCTGGTTTGTCGTCGGTGCCGATCACCAACGCTGATAAACACAACCTCACATCGGGCCCCGTGCTTGGCTCCGAGAATCAGCCGCCCTCGACGAGAAAACGCGAACCGACGGGAAGTCCTCACAAATTCCTTGTCGAAATTTCGGCGTCCCCCGAGCTACTCGACGTCACCTCCGAGCAAAGCCGTTGAAGTGCTCCCGGCGCTCGCGGCGCCGACGTAGTGCGCCGAGCACCCGCGTCCACGCAGGACGACAGCACCCTCGCGCTCGAGCATCTTGAGCACGCGCCAGGTCTGCGTCCTCGAGAGCTTGAGCCCCTGCTGAACCGATGCTGCCGACAGCCGGCCCTGCCGCTCGAGCAGTTGTAGAGCCTGCGCCCCTCGTGACTCGCCACGCCTTGCGGACGCCGGTGTGAACCCGGCGAGCGGCGGCCGGCGGCGAAGTACGTCGTCCGTGATCACGCATCCGCGCACCACCACCGCAGCCGCGCGCACAACATTCTCGAGCTGCCGGATGTTGCCCGGCCAGGCGTACTGCATGAGCAGACGTTCGGCAGCGCGCGACAAGCGCTTCCCCGGTGCGGTCCGGGTGAGCACGGCGCGGGCGATCTGGACGACATCGTGGCCGCGAGTTCGCAGGGGCGGCAGAACCAGCGAAAACGCGTTGAGCCGATACAGCAGGTCTTGCCTGAACCTCCCCTGCGCTGCTAGCCCGTCGAGGTCGCGGTTCGTGGCGGCGACGATCCGGACGTCGGCCTTGTGCAGTTTCGATCCCCCCACGCGAAGCACCTCCCCCTCCTGGAGGGTTCGCAACAGCTTCGCCTGTTGGTCGAGCGGCATATCGCCAATCTCGTCGAGAAACAGCGTTCCCCGGTGGGCGCGCTCGAACGCGCCGAGGCGTTGTCGATCGGCGCCGGTGAACGCGCCGCGCTCGTGGCCGAACAGCTCCGACTCGAGGAGGTGAGGCGAGATGGCGGCGCAGTTGATCGCCACGAGCTCGCCGGGCCGGCCGCTGCACCTGTGAACGTAGTTCGTAGCCGATTCCTTGCCCGTGCCCGTCTCCCCGAGCAACAGCACGGGCATTGTCGTTGGGGCGACCAAGCGCGCGTCCTTTAGCGCGATGCGCAGCGCCTGGCTGGTGCCGACGATGCCGCACGCGAGCGCCAGCGCCGTGTCCGCTGCCCTTCGCCGCTGGTTGGTCTTGTTGTCGCCGCGATCCACGAGTTTCGTCCCCCGTCGCTGCGTGCGCCACTTGGATGGCTGCGCGTGCGAGAAGACGTCTCATGGCCGGGCTGGTGGCCGGAGGCCGCCGGTGGCCGGAACGCTCGAAAGAGCGGCGTTTGCCGATGGCGACTCGGCCACCGCGATCGCATCGTGCGTGGCGCTCCACCACCCGCCCGGAGGCAACGGCCACCGAAAATGTAGCGCATCGCACGAGAACAATAGCGAGACACCCACGGAATCCCCTACTCGAGATAACGATCTCGTAATCAGCTTCACGATATGGCTGAGACTCAATGAAAACGTATTCCAATGAGCAGAGAATTTTGTACTCTCGCAAGATTCAGCCCTAGCCTCTTCCACGCCTTGGCCCTGGAGAGGGCACTTCGATGAGCGACTCCATTGATCGTCCCGATCTCGTAGAGCTCTTCACGCCTCGTGTCAGGTTCCCCGACTGCCGACCTGATCTGGTGCCGTTCTTCGTGATGCCCAGGGAGCTTCCCGACGAGCCGCAGGAACGAATGGTATGGCACGCGGTCGCCGAGCATCTTGTGCGCGCGTACCGCGATCTCTGGGTGCGTCTGGACCGACGCGGCCTGTGGGCTGCCCGGCAAGAGCGCGACGGAGACGGAGAGCACCTTGTCGACCTCAACGTGGCTGCCACCCGAGGGCTGGCCGCACGAGCGAATCGTCATTGGATGGAGTGCCTGGTTCTCGTCGACCGGCTTGCGAACGAGCCGCGCGGACAGCCTCTGCCGCGCCCTGTCGTGGCCACCCTGCTGGTCGATCAGCGGCACGGGATCGTGATCTTCCGCGGCCGCCAGGTCGCGACCGAGGGACCTGACAACCTCGATCCGCAGGCGCTGGACTTCTTGACCGTGACCACGCTGCACGCAGGCGAGTACCTCGAGATGAAGGTCGTGTACGAGGAGATGGCTGCCTACTCCGGATCGATCGACCCCGAGCGGCCCCCCTCTCGAAAAGATCTCTTGAAGCGCGTACGGACTCCGTTCTGTCGCCAACTCGGGATGACGCCGACGGCGTACAAGCGGCTCTTCGAGAGCGTCGGTCCGACCGGAGTGCGCCTCAACCTCGAGCGGAACGAGGTCGAGGTGGTCACTCGGTTGCGCATCCTTGCGCGTCGCACATCGAACGCCGGCCTATAGACGGGAGCCCTCCACACCGTGACCGATCAGATAATCGCCAACCGCTACAAGATCGAGGGCTTGATCGCCGAGACGACCGGCAAGGTCTATCGAGCATGGGACCGCGAGTGGCCACGCTCGTGCGCCGTCAAGGTGATCTCCCTGGAACTCTCCCGCAACACCGAGCACGCCGAGCGGTTCCGACGAGAAGTCGAGAGCCTGGGTCGCGCCGCACATCCAAACGTCGTCGCCATCTACGACAAGGGGCAGCTCCCGGATGGGCGCTGGTACCTCGTCACCGAATGGATCGACGGCCAGCGCCTTGACGAACTGATCGCGGCGGGGCCGGCCTTGATTCTCGGGGCCGCAGTGCGCCTGCTCATTCAGCTTTGTGGCGCGGTCCACCACGCCTTCCAGAGAGGTGTCCTCCATCGGGATCTCCGGCCCAAGAACCTCATGGTGGTGAACCACCCCACTGGCGAGGTGCTCAAGGTGATGGACTTCGGCCTCGCCAAGCTCGATGTCGAGGATACCCTTCAACCTTCCATCTCTGGGTCGTTCTTCCGCTACGGTTCGCCGTTCTATCTTGCTCCCGAAGTCGTCGGGAGCTCCGCAACCGTCGACATTCGCTCGGAGGTCTATGCGATCTGCTGCATCGGCTACGAGCTCCTCACGGGGAGGCGGCCGTTCGACGGACCTCGTCCTGAGATTCAGCATGTCCGGGAGCTGCCCTCGCCGCCGAGTTGCCGGAACCGGAGAGCACTCATTCCGACGGCCCTCGACGAAATCATCCTGCGCGGCATGGAGAAAGATCCGCGTCGTCGATTCGAAGACGCCGGGGAGCTCGGGCGCGCCTTTGAGGCCCTCCCCGCGTTGCAGGGTGGACGCCTGACCGGGCGAAACGTGGTGATCGGGGTCGCACTCAAGGAATTGGAGACTGTTCAGCTCGACGCGCGACCGGCAGACAACCTCGTACCGCTGACGGACGACTCGGTTCGCCAGGCGCTTCTTGGTATGGCTACGCGGCTACGAGATCATCACGAGGTTCGCCGGCCAAGCTTTCTCGCGGTTCTTGCCAGGGTCGACGATCTAGAGGCTCACCTGGCGTACGCGGATGCCGCACTCGAACGCGCGCGGGAGGACCAGCGACTCCTCGACAAGCAGCGGCATGATCGCGAGGCTGCCCTACGCGCGACGCTCGATCGGCTGGCGCGTTCGAGCCGAATCGGTGGGGCGGGGTCGTCCACGGCTGTGCAGGAGATCGAAGCCCATCTCAGGGCGCTCGAGCAGCACCATGAACACGCGCGACGACAACTTCTGGCGAACGCCTCGCAGCTTCAGACCGAGCGCCGGGACACGTGCGCGAGCATTCGGCGCTGGTACCAGCGCCTCTCCGACGAGATGAAGGCCCTCCGCGCCGACGGGGTGCCGCTCAGGTAGGTAGCCACTACGTTGAAGGGTGTCGAGCCCTCATCAACGAATCCAACCAACGAACGGGCAGGGTCGGCGGCTCCAAGCCGCAGAGGGTCGACGTCCGAATCATCGCCGCCACGAACCGCAATCTCGAGGAACTCGTCGCGGCGGGCGGCTTCCGCCAGGATCTCCAGTACCGGGTTAGCGCGTTCACGGTCGTCCTGCCGCCGCTGCGAGCGCGTGAGCGCGACGTGATCGAGATTGCGCGAGGCGTGCTTGAACGGGCGGCGCCGGGCAAGCGGTTGTCGCGTGCTGCCGAGCGCCTGCTCCTCCAATACTGTTGGCCAGGCAACATCCGCGAACTTGAAAACGTCGTCCGTTCGGCGGCCGTCGTGACCGTGGGCAATGTGATCACTGATGGGGTATTGCGGCGGCGCACACCGTTCGCCGGGTTCGTGCTGGCTTCTCCTGGCGCGGGCATGCCGCGCCAGGAGAGGGCGCTACAGCTCCTGCGACGCGATGGACAGCTCACATCCCGCCTCCTCCAGAAGGAACTTGGCTTACCGAGGACCCAGGCTTGGCGGGTCTTGGAGGAGTTGGAACGGCAAGGCAGCGTGGTGCTTCGCGGACGCGGTCGGGCCAGCTACTACGTTGAGCCCTAGCTTCGTCTTCTCTTGCGCTTCGGCTTGCCGCCCGATAAGTGCTGCGGTCGCCGGCGGATCTTCTATGTTGATCTTCGTGATCACCTCGGCCGAGCGGAACGCGTGCCGGTCCGCAATGGCGAGTCTCCTGACGCGGAGGCTGAGCTTGCTTGATCGGCCGGGGATCGGCGACTGCCGCGGCTGCTCCTACGGACGACTCTGGTCGGTTGGGGGCTCGGGTTCGCGACCCGCACGCCGGTCCGATCGGCACCGGCAAGACGACCCACCTGGCCACCGCGCTCGGCAGCCGCAGTTCGCCTTATCTCTCGGTCGTCGCCGGAGTCTTTCACATTGCAGCACCGCTCCACCCTTGTGTGGTACGTTTGATCGGCTCAAAACACACATGCTCACGCCGCGCCGACACCGTCTGCACTTCCTGATGCGATACAGTGACAAACTGTTTTCGGTCGACACCTACGCCGAACACAAGGCGATCTTGGACCGATATGGCAGCGTTTGGTGGGGGAAGATGGGCGTTGGAGTGAGGTCGGAAATCGTCGCTGTCGCAACGCAGCAGGTCGCGGCAAACGTCCCGACCTACGTTTACCTCTCTAACGGTGGAATCATCGGTCATCGTGGACACGCAATAGAATTCATCGGTGGCGGTGCCGCGGCCCGAAGAAGGCCCAAGGAAACCCACCTGGTTCCCTCATACTATCGGAAGGAATTCTGCTCGGTCTGGTTTCGGTTCGATGTGCTTGAGCCTGCGTTGGCCAAACAGAAGCGCGACCTAGTCCTGTACAATTCGCCAAGCGAACCACCGCAAATGCGCGGAATGCGTGGCTTGGTCTATCTAACGAATGGGCGTCCCGACGGCGCTCCTGTGAAGAGTATGCGGCCACGAGGTTCCAAACGATCTGAGATGCCGACGCTCATTGTTGATGACGACTGGGACGTCTATCCGGAATGACCACAACCCGCCAGCAACTGCTCTTCGACCCCAAGCCTATCGGACTGCTGTCGCATACTAGCTTTCCGGCGACTCGCTATCAGGGAAGCAAACTAAAGCTGCTTGATTGGATCTGGAGCGAGCTGGGACGTTATTCCTTCGAATCGGTGCTCGATCTCTTTGGTGGCACTGCTTCCGTTTCGTATTTGTTCAAGACCAAGGGCAAGCAGATAATCTTCAATGACCTGATGCGCTGCAACTGCGTGGCAGCCGAGGCATTGATTGCCAATTCGAGGGTGGTTCTCTCGGAAGACATGATCGCTGGCCTCTTTGAGCGAAAGAGCGGAAAAGCCTACGACGACTTCATCGCCAGAACTTTCGAAGGCGTTTTCTACACACCTCCGGAAAACCAAATTCTTGATGTCGTGGCCCAGAATATAACCGACATGGCAGGCCCGTTGCGAGCGATGTGCTACCACGCACTGTTTCAAGCCTGCCTTGCAAAGCGCCCGTACAACCTATTTCATCGTGCCAACCTGTATATGCGACTTGCCGACGTCGAGCGGTCGTTTGGCAACAAGGTTACTTGGGAGCGCTCATTCCCTGATCACATGATCTCTGCTGCGGAACAGGCAAACGCTGCGATTTTCGATAGTGGACAACAGCACAGCACAATTTGTGACGCGGCCGAGAACGTAACCGTTCCGGCAGACTTGGTTTATTTGGATCCGCCGTATATCAACGGCCAGGGAATCGGCACGAACTACCTCGACTACTACCATTTTCTGGAAGGGCTTATCTGCTACCGGGAGTGGCCGCAGCACATCGATAGGAGCTACAAGCATCTGCCGTTTCGCAGGAGCGACAATCCGTGGCTCACGGTCAGCGGATTTCTTAAGGCGTTCGCCAAGGTTGTCGACACCTATCGCGAGTCAGTCATCGTCCTTTCCTACCGTGCGGATGGACTTCCTAGCCCTGAGGACCTCCGATCGATCCTAGAGCGCGCAGGGAAGAAGGTGCGGATCGCAGCCTCGTCAAAGTACCAGTACGCCCTCTCCAAGACAGCGACGAAGGAGCTACTGATCATCGCCGAGTAGCGATCCAAGCCAGATACTCTTCGACTGTGGAGTATATTCGGTCAACCTTCTTACCCTTGACGTAGTTGGCCCAGTAGTCCTTGAAGACAGTCTCGCCGTGCTTCGCAAACGGACCTTCACCACGGCGAAAGGCTTCTATGTCTGCGGTGATTATTGAGCCGATATTAGCGGTGTTCCCACTGCCCGGGTCTACGCCGGAGATCTTGAACTTTTCCTGAACGAACCATGCCACATTTAGATACGGCGTAACCACGCTTGCCCTTTCCTTCAGCGCGACAGATTCTTTGCTCGTGAGGCTGACCCGGTCATAGACAAAACCGATCACCCAGTGCGAAACATAGTCAGAATAGGGATGAAGAATGTTCTTCGTGCCATTTCGAAGAAACGATGTATACGAGCCAAGAGTAAATCCAATTTTGGGGCGCCTGTACGTCGTCTTTACGTCAATCGCTATCTTGCCGTGTTGCTGTCCCGGCCTGGACAAGGTGAAGTCGGGATAGACCGTCTGGGATGCCTCCTCGACAACGTACCCGTGTCTTACCGCGATCTTGAAGATCAATGGTCGGGTGAACATCTCAAATACCGTTGAGAGAACTTTGGAGTCTGTTCCGAGGGGAAAAACTAGGTCGTCACGATCTAGAAGCCCTCGTGCCAAGAACGTTGTACCTTCCTCCGCGACCTGTTCTTTGAACGCAGTAGGTAGGTCGAGCGCTAGGACAGATCCGACATCGGGAGGTGTCATGACCGCCTTCGCACCCGCCTACGGGGTGAAAAAGCCTCCACGGAACATCTGTAGAGCGCTGCGAACTCGAATAGCTCAACGGCATCAACGCGCCGTTCGCCAGATTCACTCTTTGAGACGAAAGACTGTGGCTTGCCTAGTCGCTTGGCCGCCACCGCTTGCGTCATGCCCGTGGCGTTACGAGCCTCTTTGAGCCTTGCGACGAATGACCGGTACTTGAGCGACCTTATGGACGCCATGCAGCGATAATCGCAGCAAGCGTGCAGTATCCCAGTTTAGGATATAGGCGCCGAGCTACCCAGGTGCTCCAATTTAGAACGGGACGGTGGCTGCCATCTCGATTGTTTCGTCTCAGATCGATCAACTCCGCCGAAGGGATCCGCTGCGATCACGTGCCCACCAATTCGACGATCCCGCTGCCAAACGGGAAGTGGATCCAGCATTCGAGTACCCGGTGGCCCGCCGTCCATGGACAGGATTCGCCGGTATGCGTCCAGTTGTGCGGCGTGCTTGGACGCGCAGCGGGGCGTATCGCTCGTCGTCGTTCAACGAACCGTCGCGACAGTTCGGCTCCCGGTCGCGGTGCGAGGTTCAGGGCATTTCCACCCCGCGGGCGAGCTCGACGTAACGGCAGATCGCGTTCGCGAGTTGCATCTGCCGCGGGCTCTTGCACTCCGGCTCGAAGAGGCGCGGGCTCGCGACGAGAATGCAGGCGCACCGCGCGCGCGACGTGGCGACATTCAGGCGGTTGAGGTTGTAGAGGAACTCCATCCCGCGCGGTGCGTCCTCCGGCGTAGACGTCGCCATGGAGTAGATGACGACCGGCGCCTCCTGTCCTTGGAACTTGTCCACGGTGCCGATGAGGATGCCGCGCGGCGCCAAGCGTTCGCTGAGCAATGCGACCTGGGAATTGTACGGTGCGACGATCAGGACATCGTCGGCCGTCATCGCGTGCGCGGTTCCCTCGCTGTCGATCCACTGCGCCCCGGCACGAAGCAGGCCGGTGACGATGCGGTCGATCACCTCCACCTCTTCGCTCGACGAATTCTGGTTCCCGTCGTGTGCGACGGCCGCTACCCAGAGGCCGGCTCCTTCGAACGGTGCCGTTCCAACGAGCACCTGCTTTTCGAGCCCGGCGCGAGCGCCGAGTCTTCCCTCATAGAACACTTCCGACGTGAACGCGCAGATGCTGGGTGCAAGTCTCCAAGTCTCTGGCAAGAAGATCCCACGATCGGCGGGGATGGTCTTATCTACCCCCAGAATGTGTTCGAGCGCCGACAGGTCGGCGCCCTCGGGGTGGGTTCCTTGCTGAGGCTGTTCGAGCTGCTGCGGATCTCCGAGCAGCACGACACTCCGTGCGCCCTGCGACGCGGCGAGAACATTCGCGAGCGACATCTGGCCGGCCTCGTCGACGAAGAGCACGTCGACCGCACCCTGCGAGTCAGGTCGTGCCCAGAGCCACTGTGTACCGCCGACCACGCTCCCGTCGTTGAGCTGAGCGATGGCCTCGCCGTTGTCGGTAATTTCTTCGATAATCGATGGCGGGTCGCTCTTCGTCGTGACCTTGTGAACACAGTGGACCTCAAGCTGCAGCTTGAGGGCCGCCTGTTGCACGGCGTCGAGCAAGTTGCGAATGACCTTGTGGCTGACGGCCGTGACCCCGACGCGGGCGCCCCGTCGAACCAGTTCGCAGATCATCTGAGCCCCGGCGAACGTCTTCCCGGCACCGGGAGGACCCTGGATGGCGAGGACCGTATCGTCGAGGTTTGTCGCGATGCGGACGGCAAACTGAACGGCGGTCTCGCCGGCTTGCGCTTCAAAGGCTCCCGCTCGAAGTCGAGGAGACCGACCAAGGAGCAACTCGCGGGCAACTCGGTACCGGGTCCCGGCAAGAACGCCTTGCTGGACCACGTCATCGGCGATGCGCAGAAGAGCATCGGCAAGCACGTCGGTGTCTACCACCAGGTGCGCGAACACGGCGGAAGGGTGCACGTCGGCCTGCGCCCCGCGTTTCTTCACCCGCAGCGTGCGACCGACGCGATCGATTGCCTCGACGCTCCCGAAGTCCGTTCCGTCCGGCAGGTGTAATGAGGCGCCCTCGCGCACGTCCGTGTCCTGGAGCGGATAGTCGTAGCGATCTATTGGGCATTTCTTCGTCCCGCCGACGCGCGCGACGAAGCGCAGGCCGGAGAGCGCGGCCTTTTCGGCGAACAGCTCGTCATCGGAGAGATCTCGCAGTCGGAAGAACTCAAACCAAGGGGCCTTAGCTTCCCGCCGATGCCAGTCGAGAAGTTGTGCGAGTAACCACCGACCCTGCTGTTCATCGTTCCGCTCGGCTCGATCCTCGGAAACGCCTGCAGTGAGCGCCGCCGTCAGCTCCAGCACCCGGCGAGCACGGTCGTCGACCTTCTCCGACGCCGCACCATCCTTGGGCGCCGGGCGTGGCACCGGAGTCCCTCCGGCTTCGACGGAGGCACGAAGCTGTTCCAGCCAGTTGCGCAGGCGCAGTGCAGAGACGCAATCGTCGCGGTTGTAGCCTTCGACAGCGGCGCGCACGTCGTCGGTGATAGCGTTCGCGTCGCCGAGTTCGAGCGCGCGTTCGATCACGCGCAGGTTGGTTCTGGCGTCGCCGAGGGCGACGGTCCGGGTGAAGCCGTAGAAGGGCTCGAGGTCCTTGATCGAGTACCGCTCCACGCTCGCACGTACCGAGTGCTTCACGACGGCGTACAGATCCACGAACACCCCGGCGCGGAGCATGCGATCGATCGCGGCCTCGCGCGTCGCATGCCGCCCCATCAATCGTTTGAACGCCGAGGTCTCGTAGGGAGCGTAGTGGTAGACGTGCATCCCGGGATTCGTCGCCCATGAATCGAGGATTACACCCACGACTGCTTCGAACGCCGCACGCTCCTCGCTGTCCGAGAAGGCCCAGAACGCGCGCGCCGTCTCGGTGCCGTCGGCCGCAACGGTCACGAGGCCAAAGAGGTATTCGCGCCCGCCGTCCCGCGCGAAGGGATCCCCTTCGAGGTCGAGGAAGACATCACCGGGCGACGGTGTCGGCAGTCGAGCGAGTCCCTGGTCGGACGTGATGGGGAGCAGCTCGTGGACCGGGACGCCCCGGGTCCGACCCGCGAGCTGAAGACGGGCTTGCTCGCGCACGCGGACATAGGTTTCGACCGCGCCTCGTCGCGGCGTGAACTGCAGCGGCAAAGGCAGCGTTCCGAGCTGCGCGAGCGTGTCGACGCCCGCGACCTGCAGCTCTCGGCTCTGGAGACGCGAGACGCCCGCGACGAGCGACAGGTGATCGTCGGCGCGACGGCGCTTGTCGCAGACGCTCCACCAGCGGCAAACGTCACAGTGCTCGACAGGCTCCGGGTAGTTCGCCGCCGCGATCACATCTGGTTCTTGCTGCGCCGTCATTTCGAGCCGAGCCCGAGTGAGCCGGAAGTAGGCCGAGAAATCTTGGACCCGAAAGATCTGGACGGGCGCTTCCGGGTCGGGCGTGACGACGTGAAACAGCTCGGGGATCACGTCCTGAACAACACCGAGCAATTCGGAATAGAGCGCGAGTTGGAGGACGGTGCCGCCTTTGGTCTCCTTCGCGAGCTTCGTGTCGACGACCTGGTACGACCAGGCGCCGAACTTGCTGGGGGTCTCGACTCGGCGGAGCACGTCGGGCCGGCCGAACCAACGACCGTTCCGCAGCGCGGGCTGAAGGATGACGGTCGTGCCGGCGCGCATGGCGTCCAGCGAACGGGCCACCGCATCGTCGCCGTCGTACTTGGCGAGATCGACCACGACGAGGCCCTCGGCGCGAAGCGCGTCCGCGTAGCCGCGCTCGTGGTCGAGCCCGCGCTGCTGGAGGACCACCACGAGCGGATCTATCCATCTGGGCGCTTCGCGTTGGCCGCGCGCCACGGCCATGTCCAGGGCGGTCCGGTGCCGACATCCTAGAAAATGGGAGAGATCCGATGCGGACAGTTCGAGCGTGGCATCGGAGGAGCGCATTAGGGGATCATGGCACGAGGCTGTGACTCTCGAGGAAAAACCAACTCAGGAAGTGCTCGAAGCTGCCCCATGAGTGGCCTAGATGAGAGTTCAGAGCACTGCGAAACCCATCGGACCGATTCGTTTGGGCGACGGTTGGCACCCTAGCTTCGCTCGCTGCGTCGACCAATCGCGTGCACCGCGCTGTCAGACTAGGCTCAAACCGGGGAGCCCCGGCAGTGAGCGGATCGAGCGCACAGCACGCAAGGCGATGAAAATCCTGCGCGATCGGGAACGTGAGTGAGAGCGGCCTCGAAATGTCACAGGGGCCGGCTATCGTCGTACCCATGACGACCATCTGCGTCCTCGGCACGGTCAGCGAGTCAATCGATGCCACCACCTTTGACCATCTGCTCGCCGACCTTTGCGCCCGATTCGGCCCGGAGCAAGGGAGCTACTTCGTCCACCGCGACCCGCCGCGCGCCATCGAGTTTTCATGCGACGACACGGAGCGTGAAGCGGCCTGCACGTGGTTGCGAGCGCGGCCGGAAGTTGCGGACGTGCGCGTCGATCAAATTCAGGAACCGTAGGCATCCACTGCGATGAGCTCATGGCGGTGCGCGAGCTCATGGCCGATCCGAAGCTCAGCCTCTTGGTGCTTTCCGGTGGCGTCGGGACACGGAAGTCGGGCTTGGCCTGCTGGGCGCTGTCGCAGCGTGAAGGCGGCATCTACGTGCAGGCCGACGAGCTGCTGCCGATCGAGGACATCGCACGGACTTCGGTTCAGGCGCCTATTCGTAGGGCGGCGTGGTCTAGCCAGTCGAGTATTGAGCCCATCGCCCGCTGCATTTTCGGCACGTCCAGCATTCGCTCTTCGCCATGCTCATGCGCGGGACTGTCGGAGTCAGGGTAGCGCCAGGCCGTCCCGCTCCCGTTGTCGACGCTCGCAAACTCCCTAAGTCTCTCTAAGACCGCACGCGGCACGTCGGCGACTTTGCCCGGTAGTTTGTCGACAAGCACACCCAGGTCATGCCCCTTGCCCGGCATGAGCGCCTTCAAATAAAGCTCAATCGTGTGACGGTATAGGAAGAGCGCTGGATTGATGGTGTCCCAAAGTTCACCGTCGCGGACCGCCGCCGTTACTACCAGTTCCGCCGCCCACCGATAGGAGCGTGCCGCCGCGAGGAAGCTCACGTGTTTCTTGGGGCGGCCGGCCATGCCGCCGAGAATGGCGACGTGCTGCCACGTCTCGTCGATGTCGTCTGGCAGTTCCTCGAAAAGTGGTCGTTCGATCTCTCTATTATTATCCACGCAGGATTCCTTCTTTCCGCGCCTTATCGGTTGGCGGCATCGGCGCGGCGCCGACAAACGCTTCTACTTCTTGAGGGGCTCCGTGTAGGCGGCGGCGAATTGATCGGCGCTCAGCTCGTGTTTGATGAGGAGTTGGCCGACTTCCTCCGGCGTCCAACGAATCACGTCTTTCTTGGCTAGCGCGGCAAGAAATTGGTCAACATGCTTGACGAGAGAGTCCAGCCCTACGGGTGTGAGCACGCGCGTTCCCTCTGGGAAGAAGGCGTCGTGCTCCGCCAGGGGCTTCCTCGCGACCACAATCGGGCGGCCTTCTCGCTCGGGATAATTCTCGGCGAACCAAGTCATAGCTGAATGGAGCTGCCCACCGTCAGACTTCGGAAGTCTATCGGTGCGCTCGTTCTTTGCTTCGATGACCCAGGAGAATGACGGCCAGTCCCATACGTCGTCAGGGCCACGTCCGTAGGTCTTTTCGGGACGTGTTCCTTGCGCACCGATCATCGGAGCGATCTGTTTTAGTGATTCCTCCAGCACCGTCGCTTGCACGTCGAACGAAAGACTGGCCTTGAGATCCGCGAAGGCGGCGAGGATGCCATTGGGGTTGTCGAACAGGTCGAGCCACGCCAAGACCGTCTTTCCAGCCGACAGTCCGGGCTTCGGCTTTTTTACATTCACTCCCGCAGGAGGGGCAGCCATGTCGCTGTTGTAATCGAAAGCCGCAGCCTGAATCTTCAAGCCGTCCCCAGGGTCGGACGCGTAAGTGTAGTTGGCCTTCCGCTGGAGCAGCCATCCCACCTGTTCCGGCGGAGGCTTGAGGTCGTTGATTGCAGTGCCGATAATCTGGGCCGCCTTCTCGGGGGCGTTTGACATGGCGGCGCGTTGCGCGCGCTGTTCGGCGTCAGCAAGACCGATCTGTTGCTCGTCGGGCTTCTCGGATCCTTTAGCGACGTCCCGCTTGACGTTTTTCTCGTAGAAACTTTTCCATCCCGGATCTCGGCCAAGGCATTGATTAGCCGTCTCCCCAAGGACCACCCAAGCCTCTCGGTTGTCCGCTCTTGCCATGGCAATCACCTTCTCGGACGCCTTGAACTGCGCCCGTGTGGCGGAGCCCATGACGCCCACAACCTCTTTCTTGGCGAGGAACTGGACGAGATCGGGCCCGGTGATTATCACGACCGCATAGTCTGCTTGCGATCGAACGGCCCGCCCCATTCCCTGCTCGATCCGATTGATCCATCTGCGGTAGGCTCCGCCGGTGCGGCCAGCAGTCTTGCGATCAAGATCGTCCGCCAGTCCCTGGCCGACAGGCATCCCGTCGAGGACCAGAACCCGGCACGCCTCGTCGGGAAGATCGACACCATCGTAGCGTTGAGCAAACGCAGCAAACGACAGCGTACCTGCTTTCAGTTTTGCCACCGCGTCAGCTACGCCGTCGCCCAGTACAACATTGGCGCCGACGGCAGTCCATGCCCTTGCGCCCTTCTCGCTGGCCGTAAGAACAACGACTCGATACCGCGTCGCCAGCGACTTACACCATTTCATGACCCACTCGCGGTCCAACTGAGCGTCGATGAGCGAGGGGACTAGGACCATCCGCTCGCCCACGCCAGCATCGGAGGGAGGCACAATCGGTAGCTTGGCGGCTTCAGGATCAAGACCGAGTTCTCGCACGAGTGCAGAGTCATCCGACAACGTTGCCGACATGAAGAGGCGATGGCGAGCCCTCTCGAAGGGCTTCGCGAACTGGACGGCGGGCACGTCAGGCAGGATCTCGATTTCAGACCCTGAGACGACGCACCGGCACCACCGAAGATTGTTTTGCAGATAGTTCCACTGGAAGAGCACTGCCAGCTTGTCGTGCTTCCTCGCCTTCTCCTCCTGGTAACGCGTCTCAAGGATGGGTCGCACTTGATCCACGAGCGGTGCCCAGAACCAGAATGGCACCTCGATCACGGCCTGCTCATCCTGATGTTCGATGCCCTCCCAGATGCCGGGTTGATGACCCTTGCAGGGCGATCTCAGCAGAGCGATCAGCTTCCCGTAGAGATCGCCGTGCTCGATTCTGTTGATGCGAAGTGTAAAGGCATCGCGGACCTCTTGGATGCCAGAGTGCGCGTCGTCGAGGACCACGGCCTCCGGCACGATGCCCACGTCGTCGCGGTCAAACGTGGTCTTGCCGTTGAACAGCTTGTCGTAGGTGCAGACGATGATGGCCTTTCCTGCTGTCGCCTCCGGATCCGGCAGGGATTGGCCACCTGGGTACTCTACCGCCTTGATTCCGAGATTCTCGGCTTCCCGGAGCACTTGCTCGACCAGCTGTCTGGTGGGGCAAAGATAGGCCACCGGGTGTCCGGTCTCTGTCATGTATGAGTACAAGTAGACGAGAGCAACCGTCGTCTTGCCGTAGCCCGTCGACATCTTTAGGACGAGATCCCTTGCGTCCCGCCTCGCTGTCAGCGAGGTGAGCGCCTCTTTCTGCGGATCTCTTGGCGTGACGTGGGAAGCCTTTCTGTCGAGCGACGAGTAGAGCGCAAGGAGATCCGCTGGGTCGGTCCCCGACTCGTCATCGCCACCGTCTGTAAAGCGCACCATTACTACTCTCCAACCGCTCGGCGGAGCGTGAAGAATGCGCTGGTTTCCGCCCAAAGTCGAACACGCGATTCGGAACGTCTGCACGCGGGAACACACCAGCGCAAGGCTGCCAGGGGGGACCGAGTGCGCGACGATTGAGCACGCGCGTCGCGAAGTTCAATGTTGGCGTTGGTGTGAGCCTGGGAGTGGCCCGCTCATGACCACGACGGCGTTCCGCTCTTCGGTCAGGGCCAGCACGACGTCGGCGAAGTAGATCCGCCCCACGCGCTTGAAGCCGGCCGCATAGGCTAGCGAAGCGAGCCATCCCGCCTGGCGGGCGAGGTCCATCAGAGTCCGCATGGCACACTCTTTCCTAGCTCCCGCACCGGGGGCAGGCGACGTCGACGGTCAGAGCAAGGCTGAGTTCCCGCTTTGGGTCCTGGACGTTTTTGGTTGATGAACACGCACGTGGTGTTCTGCTTGTGCGTGACCGCGGTGAGCTTGCGCAGGGCCTGGCTCATGAGGCGCGCCTGCAGGCCCATGTGCGCGGCGCCCATCTCGCCTTCGATCTCGGCCTTGGGCGTGAGCGCGGCGACCGAGTCGATGACGATCAGGTCGATTGCGCCCGAGCGCGTGAGATGGTCGGCGATCTCGAGCGCCTGCTCGCCGCAGTCGGGCTGCGAGATCAGCAGATCTTCGAGCACCACGCCGAGGCGCCGCGCGTACAGCGGGTCGAAGGCGTGCTCGGCGTCGATGAACGCGCAGGTGCCGCCCGCGCGCTGCGCCTGCGCGATCGCGTGCAGCGTGAGGGTGGTCTTGCCCGACGACTCCGGGCCGTAGATCTCCACCACACGCCCGCGCGGCAGGCCACCCACGCCCAGCGCCACGTCGAGTCCGAGCGAGCCGGTGGAGATGGTCTCGATCTCGGTCACCTGGGTGCCGTCGAGCGGCATGATCGCGCCCTTGCCGAACTGCTTCTCGATGGCGGCCACGGCGGCGGCCACGGCCTTGAGTCGGTCCTTGTTCTTCGTGTTCATGGGAGCTCCTTGGGTGGGTGGTCGGTTCAGATCACGGTCATCACGCGCATCCGTCTCCGGAGGCGCAACAGCTCGTCGCGTCGTATGCGCGCGGCGACGATCGCCGCGTCGAAGGTCTCGTCGTACTCCCCGTTGCCGATGCGGCCGAGCGCCAGCGCGCGGTAGGTCGCGCCGCGAATCTGCCGGTCGCCCAGCTCGCATTCGCTCCAGCCGAGGATCGCCTCACGCTCCGAATGCGCCGCCAGCGCGCGCTCGGCGGCGATCTGGATGCACGAAGCGCCGAGACGCAGCTGATCGGCTTCGTGCCCCCAGCTTCCGAGCCGGCGCGCCAGCAGGATCGCGCTGCCGGCCAACTTCTTGTGCACCGCGAAGCAGTCGTGCAGCCGCCGGGTCGACATCACAACACCTCCTGATCGAGCACGCGAAAGTCGATCGCGCTCTGCAGATCGATCCGGGACACCGCGTCCCGGCCGGCCAGGTCGGCCAACGTGCGCGAGACCTTGAGCAGGCGATGGACGCCGCGCGCGGTCATCCCGCGACGCTTCACCACCTCGCCGAGGTGGCGCATCGATTCGCCGTCGAGCCGGCACCAGCGGGCGATGTCGCGCGGGCCCATCTGCGCGTTGGAGTGCAGGCGCGTGCCGAGCAGCCGATCCTGCTGCCGCACGCGCGCTTCGAGCACCCGGGCGCGCACCGTCGCCGACGGTTCGCCTGCGCGCTCGTCGGTGAGCTCCTTGAAGTCGACCTGCGGCACGTAGACCTGCAGATCGAAACGGTCGAGCAGCGGTCCGGAGATGCGCGCGCGATAGCGCCGCACGCTCTTGGGATCGCAGGTGCACGCGCGCACCGACGAGCCGTGGTATCCGCACGGACACGGGTTCATCGCCCCGACCAGCGCGAACGAAGCCGGCAAGCGCACGCTGGCGCGCGCACGGACGATGGTGATGGTGCGCTCCTCGAGCGGCTGGCGCAGCGCCTCGAGCGTGGCCCGCTGGAACTCGGGCAGCTCGTCGAGAAACAAGACGCCGTTGTGCGCCAGCGAGATCTCGCCCGGGCGCGGCACCTGCCCGCCGCCGACCAGGCCCGCCACCGAGACGTCGTGGTGCGGCGCTCGGAACGGCCGTCGCCGCACCAGGCCGCCGCCGTCGAGCTTGCCGGCCGCCGAGTAGATCGCGCTGGTCTCGAGCGCTTCTTCCTCGCCGAGCGGCGGCAGGATGGTCGGCAGCCGGCGCGCCAGCATGCTCTTGCCCGAGCCCGGCGCACCGACGAGCAGCAGGTTGTGCCCGCCGGCCGCCGCGACCTCGAGCGCCAGCTTGGTGTACTCCTGCCCGCGCACATCCGACAGATCGTTGTCGTCGGGCGGCAGGCCGCCGGTCCGCACCTGGCTGGCGCGCTCGAGCTCGCACTGCCCGTTGAGCCACGCGGCGACCTCGGGCAGCGAGCCTGCGGCGAGCACCGGCACCTCGGGCAGCATGCCCGCCTCCGCGGCGCACGCGCGCGGCAGCACCAGCGCGCGCACCCCGAGCGAGCGCGCGAACAGCGCCACCGGCAGCCCGCCGGCGATGCGCCGCAGCGATCCGTCGAACGACAGCTCGCCGAGGAACAGCACGCCCTCGAGCGCCGCGCGCGGCACCACCTCCTGCGCGGCGAGGATTCCCACCGCGATCGGCAGATCGAACGCCGCGCCATCCTTGCGCACGTCGGCCGGCGCCAGGTTCACCGTCACCCGCCGCGGCGGCAGCTTCCACCCCGAGTGCTCGAGCGCCGCGCGCACGCGCACGCCGCCCTCCTTCACGGCGCTGGCGCCGAGCCCGACCATCGAATAGCCGGGCAGCCCGTTGCCGACGTCGACCTCCGCGCACACTCCGAACGCCTCCACTCCGAGGACGCCGGCTGACTGGACCTTGGCAAGCACGACGCGCGGTTGAGCACGCGGCGTGCCGAAGCTCGCGATCAATTCATTCGCGCACTTGCGATGCGAAAAACCGGCGGGGTCGTCCGAACCGCGAATCAGCGTCCGGCAGCCGGATCGGAGTATGGTGCGCGCGTGAGTTCGCAGGCTCCCGATCGCCGAGCGCGCGTGCGCGTCTTCGCGCTCACCTGGATCGCCTACGCCTCCTATTATCTATGCCGCAAGCAGCTCTCGGTCTCGAAGAGCCACCTGCAGGACGCGTTTCAACTCTCGCTCGAGACCTTGAGCGCGATCGACACCGGCTTTCTGATCGCCTACGCCGCCGGTCAGTTCGCCAGCGGCTTTCTGTGCGACGCCTTCGGCCCGCGCCGCCTGCTCGCCGCCGGCATGCTGTTGTCCGCCGCCGCGACCACCGTGTTCGGCGCCTCGTCGACCGGTGCGGTGTTCGCGGTCGCGTTCGCGATCAACGGCGTCGCGCAGTCCACCGGCTGGCCGGGCACCGTCAAGGCGATGACCCCGTGGTTCGGCGCCGCCGAGCGCGGCAAGGTGATGGGCCTTTGGTCGACCTGCTACCAGGTCGGCGGCCTCGTCGCCACCGCGCTCGCGACGCGCCTGCTGGTCACCTGGGGTTGGCGCGCGGCGTTCTTCGTGCCCGCCGCCTGGACCGCCGCGGTCGGCGTCGCGATCTTCCTGTGGCTGCACGAGCGCCCGGTCACACACGCAAGCCAGCCGCCGCGCGACTGGCGCGCCTCGCTCGACTCGTCGCTCGCCGCGCTGCGCCAGCCGCTGGTCTGGAACCTGGGCGCGGCCTACTTCTGCCTCAAGCTGATCCGCTACAGCCTGCTCTTCTGGCTGCCGCTCTATCTGCACAAAGAGCTCGGCTATTCCGAAGGCAACGCCGGGTATCTGTCGCTCTCGTTCGAGGCCGGCGGCGTCGCCGGCGCCGTCGCTGCGGGCGCGGCGTCCGATCGCCTGACCGGACGTCGCGGCCCGGTGCTGGTGGCCATGAGCCTGGGCCTCGCGGGCGCGCTGTACGTGTACTCGGTCGCCGCCGCGATCGGCCCGGTCGCAAATTTCGCGGCGATGGCGCTGGTCGGCTTCATGCTCTTCGGCCCCGACGCGCTGGTCTCGTCGACCGCCGCGCAAGATCTGGGCGGCGAGCACGCGGCCGGCACCGCGGCCGGTATCATTAATGGTGTGGGCTCCGTAGGCGCGATCGCCCAGGGCGCGGTGACCGCGTACGTCGCTGCGCACTACGGCTGGCCGGCGCTGTTCCAGGTGTTCGTCGGGCTGGCGGTGCTGTGCGCGCTGGTGCTCACCCCGTTTGCCCTGCGCGAGCTGCGCCGGGCGACCTAGTGAAGGTCGTAGACCTCGATTACCACGCCGCCGCGATCGAAGCCCTTGGACTTGCGGAGCAGCGCCAGTCGCGCGGCGGCGATGCGCCACACCGTCGGCCGGTTTTCGCCCGCTAGCTGCAGCACCCGGGTCGCCGCCAGGCTCTTCGGATCGACCAGGTAGAGATCGAAGTCGTCCGGATCGACCTTCTTGCGCTGCAGCGCCGGCGGATTGGTCGGGTCGACGGTCGCCGAGACCGCCATGCGTCCGTCGTCGAGCAGCTGATAGCCGAGCGTGGTGTTGTCGTACATGAACAGCGGTCGCGCGAGGGTGAGCTCGCGATCTTCGAGCTGGTCGGCGAGCAGCAGCTTCTTGTGGTCCTCGGACAGGTGCACGAACGATTTCTCGTTGGGGTGCTTCTTGTGCTCGATGCCCACCTGCGCGAAGCCGAGCACGTCCTCGATCTCCCTCTCTTCGGTGATCTTGCCCTTGAACACGTCGAGCCGCGCGAAGCGATCGGGCCGCCGCATGTCCTTGGCCTTGTCGAACTCGCCCGCCTTGAGCGCCGCCGCCGCGGTGAAGCCGTCGCGCCACCACAAGACCTTGTACGGCCCGCCGGGCGCCGCGATCCGGCCGTCGGCGTCCTCCTTGTAGCTCTTCTTCGCCAGCGGCTTCATCGTGTCGCGCGCGTACGCCGCGAGCAGGATCTCGACCGGACCCTTTTCGCGGCGCGTGTAGGTCACCACCGCCGGCTTGCCGTCGATCGTGCCGAGCGCGATCTCCTCGACGGGCCCGAGCTTCTCCTTGGTCGGCCCCTTCGACGTGTACACCTGCCCGGTGGCGATCTGCTTGTCGGCATCGCGCGCGACCGCCAGCACGCGGTCGGGCCCGAGCCAGTAGAGCGCGACGGTGTTGACCGCCAGGCCGGGGATGACCGCCTCGGGTTTGGCGCCCGCCGGCACCTCCGCGAGGTGCAGCTGCGACGCGCTCGCGCCGTCGGTGCTCAGGTACGCCAGCGCCTTGCCGTCGTCGCGCAGCGCGAACGGATCGTCGATGAAGGCGCTCGAGTCCACCTTGTAGCTGGCGATCGGCTTGGGCGCGTCGGCGCGGGCGGCCGTGGCGGTCAGGACGTAGAGGGCGGCGGCGAGCGTGCGCATGGCCGAGAGCAGATTCCAGCCGCGCGGGCTTGTCAAGGCGGGCTGTCGGCCAAGAGCGCGGCGGGCGCGGGCGAGCTGACCACGATGCGCCGCCGCCCCATCGGGTGGCGCAGCGACAGGTGCTCGGCGTGCAAGCACAGCCGCTCGGCGGGCGCGCCGCCGTACAGACGATCGCCGAGGATCGGATGGCCGAGCGCCGACAGGTGCACGCGCAGCTGGTGCGTGCGGCCGGTCTCGAGGGTGAGCTCGAGCACCGTCGAGGTCGCGCCGTGGCGCAGCGCCTTCCACAAGGTGACCGCGGCCTGGCCGGTGTCGGTCGATTCCGGGTGCGCCAGCCGCCGTCGTTCGTCATGGGCGTCGCGCCCGATGCGCAGTGCGATGCGCCCCTCGCCCTCGAGATGGCCCGACACCACCGCCACGTAGCGGCGGTCGATCTTGCCCAGCTCGAGCGCTCGCTGCAGCGGCGCGCGCGCGTCGGGATCGAGCGCGAACAGCACCAGCCCCGATGCGTCCCGATCGAGCCGGTGCATCATGCGCGCGTCGGGCAGCTCGGCCTGCACGCGCGCGTCGAGCGCCGAGGCCGCGTCGGCGCGGGTCGCCTGCGACGGCATCCCCGCCGGCTTGTCGACCACCGCGACGAACGCATCGCGAAACGCGAAGACGATCGCCGGCTCGTCGCTGGCGGCGGCGTCTTCGGGCAGATACACGGTGAGTCGGGCGCCCGGCACGATCTGCGCGTTCGGATCCGAGGCGCGCCGCCCGTCTACCTGCACCGCGCCACGCACCACCAACGCGGTCGCCGCGCTGTGCGCGATCTCGAGCCGGGCGGCGATCAGCGCGTCGAGCTCGACCGGATCGCTCATCGCCGCTGTGAGCAGCTTCTTCTTCGCCATCAGGCCGCGAGCGGCGGCAGGGTCTGCAGCGCCATCGCCACCTGCGCCGCCAGCTCGGCGTTGGCCAGCGCCAGCGCGCGGTTGGCCGCCAGGCTGCGCTTGAGCGTGGCGCGCGCGACGAACGCCAACAGGTGCGGCGTGAGCGCCTTGCCGCGCACGTTGGCGTGCTGCGCGTCCTTGAGCGCCGCGTCGATCGCGCGATCGATGGTGGCGCGGTCGAGCTCGTGCGGCTTGGGGATCGGGTTGGCGAGCACCACGCCGCGCGCGCCGTGCAGCGACCAGTGCGCGTGCAACAGGCGCGCGGCCTCGGCCGGCGTCTCGACGCGATGCTCGAGCGCGAGCCCGCTGGCACGCGTGTAGAACGCCGGCATCTCGTCGGTGCGCACGCCGACCACCAGCACGCCGAGCGTCTCCAGCACTTCCAGTGTGCGCGGCAGATCGAGGATCGCCTTGGCCCCCGCGGACACCACCGCCACCGGCTCGCGCGCGATGGTCCCCAGATCGCTCGACACGTCCCACTCGTCGCCGCGATGCACGCCGCCGATGCCGCCGGTGGCGAACAGCCGCACGCCCGCGCGCGCCGCGGCGAAGGTGGTCGCCGAGACGGTGGTCGCGCCGTCGGCGCCGCGCGCGCACAAGGGGCCCAGGTCCGCCAGGCCGGCCTTGCGCCACTTGTCGCCGCCGCTGGCGCGCGCCATCCGCTCCAGCGTCTCGCCGTCGATGCCGACGGTCACCTTGCCGCGCACCACCGCGACCGTCGCCGGCACCGCGCCGTGCCGCCGCACCTCGTCCTCGAGCGCGCGGCCGACCTCGAAGTTCTCCGGCCAGGGCATGCCGTGCGCCACCAGCGTCGACTCGAGCGCCACCACTGCGCGCCGCTCGGCGAGCGCGCTGCGCACCTCGTCGCTGACCGCCAGGTAGTCCATCAATTGCTTTGGCGCGGCCCGCCGGCCACCAGCGAGCGGATCCTCTCCAGCTCGGGGCGCTCGATCTGATATTTCGTGTTGCAGTAGTTGCAGGTGATCTCGGCCGGCTTGCCCTCGGCTATCATCTCGTCGAGATCCACCGTGGTCAACAGCGAGAGCATCTCGCCGATGCGCTCCTGCGAGCAGCGGCACTGAAAGCGCACCTCGCGCTCGTCGCCGATCACCTCGATGGTGCCCATGGTGTAGACCTGCTCGGCGAGCGCGCGGGCCGAGCGCGCGCCGCCCGTCGACAGCACCTCGAACAGCCGTCCGGTGCGCAGCGCGTGCTGCACCTCGCGCACCGCGTCGGCGTCTCCGTCGGGCAGCGCCTGCACCAGGATGCCGCCCGCCGCCGCCACCTGCCCGCCGGCATCGAGCACCACCTCGCAGCCGAGCGCCGACGGGATCTGCTCGCTCGAACGCAGGTAGGCCTCGACGTCCTCGTCGATCTCGCCGGTCACCAGCGACACCTGGCCCTGGTACAGCTCCTTGAGCCCGAGATCGCGCAGCACGTTGACCACCCCGTTGCGGCCCAGCGTGGCCGACACTGCGCAGCGGTGCGTGCCGGGCGCGGGATCCGGCCCGGCGGTCGGATGGGCGGGATAGCCGCGCACCGCGCCGTCCACCGCGTCGACGGTGATCGAGCCGATCGGCCCGTCGCCGGTGAGCTGCAGCGTCACCCGTTCGCCGCCCTTGGTGAGGGTCGCCAGCAACAGGCCGGAGGTCAGCGCCCGTCCCACCGCGCAGGTCGCCGCCGGGGACAGCCCGTGCCGGCGCGCCGCGTCGGCCACCACGCCGGTGGTGACGGTGCAGCACAGCCGCACGTTGGCCTCGCGCACGATCGCGCGAATCAGGTGGTCGGTTCCCTCGGGCATCTCGTCGCGAGCATAACATGCACCACCGGCCCACGACATTGACGCGCGGGCGACAAACGATCATCCTGCTGTCGGTGCGGATCACGCGGACCCCCGACTTCGAGGAGGAGAGCGTTCGGTACTCGCTGCGCTTTTGCTGCGAGGACTGCGGCCACTTCGACGCCGCGCAATCGAGCTGCCGTCACTTCTGGCCGACCGACGTGCATCGCAAGGATCACCACGAGACCCGCGCGGTGCCGCTGATCGACTTCTGCAAGGAGTTCGAGCTTTGCTGAGCGGCAACGAGGCGCTGGTGCGCGGCCTGACCGCGGCGCGCATGAAGCGGGCGTGGTCGTTCCCCGGCTCGCCGCTCACCCGGCTCGAGATGCTGCTCGACGCGCACAAGCCGCCGTCGACGGTGACGCATCGCTACGCGGTGAACGAGCACGTGGCCATGTCGCTGGCGCTGGGCGGCGCGCTGCTCTCGGGCAACAACACCTGCGCGCTCATGAAGCACGTGGGCGTGAACGTGGCGCTCGACACGCTGGCCACCTTCGGCGTGGTCAACGAGCTGCGCTCAGCCTGCCTCTTGCTCGAGGGCGTGGACCCGGCGCCCAAGACCTCGCAGAACGCGCAGGACAACCGCTCGACGCTGGCCGACGTCGCGCACCTGGCGCAGCTCGAGGCGGCCGCGCCCGACGAGCTGTACCACCTCACCCGCGTGGCGGTCGGCGCCTCGTTGCGCACCAACATGCCGATGCTCTTGCGCACCGGCACGCGCGGCCTCGAGCTCAAGGCGCCGGTCAACGAGCTACCGCCCGATCTGCCCGACACCTCGGCGGCGTTCTCGCGCTCGGGCGGGCCGTACATCTGCACCGCCGGCTCCTATCGCTTTCACGTCGAGAAGCGCGCGCGCCGGCTGGCGCAGCTGCAGCCGCTGGTCGACGCGCTGTGCGTGCAGTCGGGCGCGATCGGCGAGGGCAAGCACGCGGTGATCGTGGCCGGCCACCTGGGCGCGCGGGCGCAGGCGCGCGCGTGGGCGCGGCGGCTGCCGACGCTGCGGCTGGGCGCGTCGTGGCCGCTGCCGCGCGCGCGGCTGATCGAGTTTCTGCGCGGGCGCGACAACGTGCTGGTGCTCGAAGAGGGCGCGCCGTTCCTCGAGCACGCGATCCAGGCGCTCGCGCATCGCGAGGGGCTGAGCTGCCGGGTGCGCGGCGCGGGCGGGGCACGGCCGCTATCCCTCGACGACGATCGACTCGAGCTGACGCTCGGACGGTTCGGCGGCCGGGTGCGCGCCGAGGCCGACGTGATGCCGCGCGACGCGGTGAGCTGGCGCGCGATCTACGACGCGGCGGCGGGCATCGGCGTCGACGACGGCGAGCCCTGGCCGCTGTTCGTCGCCCGCACGCGCGCGCAGATGAAGGGCTTCGCCGCCGCCGATCCGCGCCTCACGCTCTTGCGCGCGCTGCGCGGCCTGGAGCGCCCGACCATGCTGGTGGCCGATCCGGGCAACACCGGCGTGCTCGGAATTCGCGAGCGGCTGATCGACGTGAAGATGCACATGGGCTCGGCCGCGCCTATAGCCGGCGCGCTCTCCGAAGCGCTCGAGATGGAGGAGCGCTCAGGCGCCGGCGCGCCGCTCTCGGTGGCGCTGATCGGCGACACCAACCACTACCACTCGGAGCTGCTGGGCGTGCTCGACAACGCGATCGCGCGCCGCGAGGTGCTGCACGTGCTGGTGGTCAACCGCCGCTCGGAGATGACCGGCGGGGTCAAGACCCCATACCTCGCCGACGACGCGCTCGAGGCGCAGCTGCGCTCCGCCGGCCTGCAGGTGGCCACCGCGCAGCTCGAAGATCCCGGCCTCGGCTCGGCCGTCGCCTACGCGGCCTCGCGCTCGGGGCCGCGCGCGCTGGTGTGCTACTCGGCGCAAGACGCCAAGAGCGACCCGGACTCGGACGGATAACATGTTTCGACTCATCCGCTGGCTGTTCTCGCTCGTGATCTTCGCGATCGTATTCTGGTTCGCCACCACCATCCCGCTCGGCAACAAGACCTTGTGGGGCCACCTGCGCGCGATCTTCGGCACGCAAGAGGCGAAGGATCTGGCCAAGGGCGCCGAGGACGAGGCCAAGAAGGTCGCCGACCGCATGCGCGACCAGGCGCACAAGGAGCAACCCGATCTGGGCGGGCCGCACTCGCACGCGCCGCTCGATCCGGTCGACGCCAAAGATCAGAAGGACCTCGACAAGCTGGTGCACGACAAGACCAAGAAGAAAAAATGAAAGGGACGCCGCTCCGGCTGTTCATCCTGTTCTTCTGCGCCGCCGGATCGCTGCTCATCCTGCAGAGCGCGTTCGATTCGAGCGATCACGGCAAGGCCGAGCGCGCGGTGCGCAACTACAAGATCGGCGACCGGCAGCTCGGCCCGTACCTGGAGGCGCGCGCGCCGGGCGGCGTGTGGACCACCGAGATCACGCACGGCTGCCGCGGCATCGTACGCACCCGCTACGACGTGGCCGCCGCCCACTACGAGTTCGACTTCGACGTCCCCGGCCACACCATCCACCCGGCCAACGAGTCCGGCAAGCAGGCGCTCGAAGCGTTCGCCACGGTCCCCGACGGTGGCGCCCCGCACGACTAGGTGGCATCATTAATAGATGGTGCGATGGGCGCTGCTGCTCTTCCTGGTGTCCGGCTCGGCAGGCGCGGAAGAGCCGCTGTGGACTGAAGGCGCGCGCGGCGGGTTGCCGGCCAACGCGCCCATCAACATGCAGTCGTTCGTCAAGCTGGCCGCCAAGCTCGGGCCGGCGGTGGTCAACGTGGTCGCGCTGCAAAACGCCGACGACAGCGCGCCCGAGCGGCAGCCCGGCTCGAACGGCCCGGGCTCCGGCGATCGCCCGCGACCGCGCGGCCGCGGCCAGGGCACCGGCTTCATCATCCACAAGTCGGGGTTCATCCTCACCAACGCGCACGTGGTCGAGAACGCCGACGACATCCGCGTGCGGCTCGCCGACGAGCGTGAGCTCACCGCCAAGCTGATCGGCAAGGACGAGCGCACCGACATCGCGCTGCTCAAGGTCGAGGCCGGCGGCGAGCTGCCGGTGGCGCCGCTCGGCAACTCCGAGGACGTGCAGATCGGCGAGTGGGTGGTGGCGATCGGCAACCCGTTCGGCCTCGATCACACGGTCACCGCCGGGATCGTCAGCGCCAAGGGCCGACGCGACGTGCGACCGGGCGGCGCGCAGACCGGTTTCTACGACTTCATCCAGACCGACGCGTCGATCAACCCCGGCAACTCCGGCGGCCCGCTGATCAACACCAAGGGCGAGGTGATCGGCATCAACACCGCCATGAACGCGCAGGCGCAAGGGATCGGCTTTGCCATCCCGATCAACATGGCCAAGGTGATCGCGCCGCTGCTCAAGCAGCACGGCCGCGCGCCGCGCAGCTGGCTCGGCGTCTATCCGCAATCGATCACCGCGACCCTGCGCAAGGCGTTCGCGCTCACCGACGCGCGCGGCGCGCTGCTCTCCGACGTGGTGGCCGATTCACCCGCGGCCAAGGCCGGGCTGCAGGCCGGCGACGTGGTCACCGACTACGACGGCCACGCCATCCGCCGCGCCGACGATCTGATGTGGCTGGTCGCGACCACGCAGGCCGGCAAGAAGGTGATCCTCAACTGCGCGCGCGCGGGCAAGCCGTTCAAGGTCGAGGTCGCGCCGCTCGCCGCCCCCGACGAAGCGATCCCGTCGGCGCCCGCGCCGCACCTCGCGCCCGGCAAGAAATCCCCGCTCGGCATGACCGTTTCCGAGATCTCGCCCGGCATCGCCCGCGAGCTCGGCAACCGCGATCTGCGCGGCGTGGTGGTCATGTCGGTGGAGCCCGAGAGCCCGGCGGTCGAAGCCGGCGTCGAGCGCGGCGACCTGATCTTGCGCCTCGCCGAGACCCCGGTCTCCACCCTCGACGACTACGCCCACGCAGTCCGCGCCGTCCCGCGCGGCGAAATGATCCGCATGCTGGTCAAGCGCGACGGCAAGAACCTGTGGGTCGCGTTCATGAAGCGCTGACTCAGCGCGGACCGGCGAGAACCTTGCGGCACAAATCGAGCCCCACGGACGCCGGATCGCGGACCGACCCTGCGCCGTCGAAGAAGCTACCGTTCTGCACGATGCCACTTGCGTCGGTGAGCCAGACCAGTGCCTCGGCGACCTGCGGCGCGCCATCCAGGGGAAATGCGCCCTGGGTTGCGATGAAGGAGTCTGCACCGGTTTCCCACGCAAGCCGTTTCCACACCGTCTGGTAGCCTCGCGGCACCGCGCTGGTCGACGCGATCGACGCGATCACCTTGAGTCCAGCGCTTTGTACGCTCTTCGCGCAGCCGTCGCGCAACGCTTCGCCGGGCTCGTTCGTTCCTCCGAGCACGTACACCGAGCGCGGCGCGGCGCGCGGAGCTGGCGACAGTGTGGGCGGGCCCCAACCGCGGAACAGCTCTCGGCAGGTTTGTTCTCCGGCTTCGAACGGCTCGGCGCCGTCGCCGTTGCTGAAGTCGGCCTGCGCGAGCTTTCGTCCGCCGGGCGAGACCGCTTCCATGGTGAGCTCTTCGACGCGCGCTGAGCGCGGCGTCAGACGAGCAGTGCCGGTAATGATCGCATCCGCTCCTGTTTCGTCCGCGGCCCGCCGAGGATCGATCGAATCATTGAAAAAGGTGATCGTGCTCTCGGTCTCGGACGATGTGCTGCCGCGATAGACACTGACGGCCTGGCCAGCGCTCATCGCCGCCTTGAGACAGCCGGCCTCCATGGCCAGGACGCCATTGTAGCGGCGGACGTCACGGCCGGTAGATCGGTCGTGGACTAGGGACGCGTACAGCTGAATCGTGACGATCTTGGGTCGGGGGAGGCCTGCCGGATATTGGACATGGACGGTGCCGCAGCCTGACACCACAGCCAAGAAGAACAACGCTGTGCGGAAAGCCATCGGTTGCGGCGGGCCGGCTAGTTGACGTCGGGTATGGGATTGTCGCTGCGGCGCAGGATGACGAACTCCACGCGACGGTTCTTCGACCAGCACGCATCGTTGTGCTGTGGGCACACCGGCTTGGTCTCGCCGTAGCCGTGGGACTGCAGCCGGTCGCCTTCGACCCCATGCTCGATCAGATAGGTCTTCACCGCCGCCGCGCGATCCTCGGTCAGCCGCATGTTGTAGTCGTCGTCGCCGCGTTCGTCCGCGTGCCCCTGCACCTCGAGCAGGAGCAGCGCCGGGTTGCCCTTGAGCGTCGCCGCGATCGCGTTCAAGATCGGGAACGAGACCGGCTTGATGATCGCCTTGGCGGTCTCGAAGTAGATCTTGTCGAGGATCTCCAGCTTGCCTCGCCGCAACAGCACGCGTCCCTTGTCCGGGCAGCCGTCCTCATCCTGGAAGCCGTTGTAGGTCTCCGGCTCGTTCGGGCACTTGTCGTCCTTGTCGAGGATGCGGTCCTTGTCGTTATCCGGATCCGGGCAGCCGTCCTGGTCCTCGAACCCGTCCTTGTCCTCGGGATCGTTCGGGCACAGGTCGTCCACGTCGAGGATGCCGTCCTTGTCGTTGTCCGGATCCGGGCAACCGTCGGCGTCCTCGAAGCCATCCTTGTCCTCCGGATCGTCCGGGCACTTGTCCACGCGATCCGGGATGCCGTCGCCGTCGCGGTCGAGATCGAGCGAATCCGGGCAGCCGTCGGCGTCCTCGAAGCCGTTCTTGGTCTCGGGCTCGTTCGGGCACTTGTCGTCCTTGTCGAGGATGCCGTCGCGATCGTTGTCCGGATCGGGGCAGCCGTCCTCGTCCTCGAAGTCGTCGTGATCCTCGGGATCGTCGGGGCACTTGTCGACGTCGTCCTTGATCCCGTCGCCGTCGCGATCGCCGATCGACGGCTCGAAGATGAAGCCGATGAACGCGCGCACCTGCGGCGAGCCGGTCTGGCCGGGGATGATCCCGGTGCCCGCGCCGAACTGGAAGTACGACTTCGACGCGAGGTACACCTTGCCGCCGGCCAGCCACTCCATCGGATAGCCGTTCGCGCTGCCGGTCACGTCCGCGTAGCCGTAGAGCTCCAGCAAGAGGTCGAACTTCTGCTGCACCACTGCGCCGGAGATGCCGAGGCCGTAGGTGAGCTGCGTGCCGAGCGAGCGCGACTGCCCGGTGCCGCAGGTGCCGGCCGCCGGGGCGGTGAACATGCCCATCCCAATTCCACCGACGAGGCTGCCTGGCTGGCAGAACGGCGTGTTGACCGCGCCGCCCGCCGGCGTCACCGCCGGATCGCCCGGGATGGTGGTGCCGTGATCGGTGAAGGTGTTCTTGTTGAAGCGCACCAGCGCGCCCACGTTGAGCGCCATGCGGAAGCGACGCGTGAAGCCGAACTCCTTGTCGACGATGATCTCGGGCCGGATCGAAACGTTGCCTTCGCCGAGAAATTTTTGCGAGTCGCCCGACGGCACGTACAGCGAGGTGATGACCGCCAAACCCACCGGATACTTCGACGTGTTGAGCAGGCGCAACTTGGGATGGATGCCGATGTCGCCGACGAACTGCCCGGAGAAGCTGAGATCGTTGTCGAGGTTGCCGTTGGACGGCGACTTGTAGCCGGGAGAGCGCCCGCCGAACATGATGTGCACCGGCAGCGACACGCCGATCTCGACCCACTTGAACAGACCGAGCGCCGCCTGCACCTGCGCGGTCACGAAGTCCGAGACCTGCAACGAGGTCGCCGACGTCTGGCCACGCGAGTTCGTGACCGAGGGCCCGTTCAGCTCTAGCGTGTTGCGCGCGTAGGTGCCGATGAGACCGATGGAGAAATCGAGGTGGCCGAGGATCTGAGACGCGTTCTGGGTGAAATAACCCTTCGAGTCCACCGCAGGTCTGAAGAGCTGCAGGTTGAAGGTATTTCCTCCCGCGTCTTGCGCCCGGGCCGCGGGCGAAGCTGCGACGACGCCTAGCGCAAGGACCAGACCAATTGCGCTTCCTCGTGCCCTTCGCGGGCGAGCGCGCACCATTCCACGGGCCTCCAAGCCAACCTTGAACGTTTAAAGCGAGAAAACGTTTTTGTGCCCCGCAAAAATACGCCGGAAAAGCGCATGTTGTCAATGAAACCCCTGAGGCTTACTGTCTTCACGCAATGCCTCACGTGGCCGCGCTCTCGACGGGATTCGCGCATTCGGCGGGTCTGGGACCGGCCGAGATCGTCGATGTGCTGCTGCGCGCGGACGCCGGCGGGGTGGTTCTCGACGCCGCGCTCGACCCGGGGCGGCTCGAGGGCCTCGAGCGGGACCTGTTGCGGCGCGCCGAGGAGCTGCCGGTGCTGGCCGTCGAGGCGCCCTGCCCGGCGGGGCGGTACTCCTCGGCCGAGCTGTGCTCGCCGGACAAGGACGAGGCCCAGGTGGCGCTCGAGGCGGTCGAGGCGACCATCCGTCGCGCCGGGGCCCTCGGGGCGCGCTTCGTGGCGCTGCGCCTGGGCCGGGTGGCGATGCTCGACAAGGAGTGGGCGTTCGCGCGCGACAAGTTCCTGCGCGCCGATCTCGAGGAGCGGCTGGTGCGCAAGCTGGCCGACGCGCGCGAAGACGCCGGCGGCCGCTCGCTCGACGCCGCCCGGCGCGCGATCGAACGGCTGGCGCGCGCCGCCGAGCACGCCGGCCTGCAGCTGGTCGTGCGCAACGGGCGCCGATTCGTCGACGTGCCCTCGCCGCGCGAGCTCGGCTTTCTGTTGGCCGACTGCGCCGGCGCGCCGCTCGGCTCGCTGTTCGATCTCGCCGCCGCGCACCTGCCCGAGCTGATGGGCTTTCACTCGCTCGCGCACACCGCCGAGGCGTTCGGCAAACCCGCGCTGCTCGCGTACGTGGGCGACGCGTGCGGTCCGGTCGGCTCGCTCGCGCCCGGTCGCGGCATGCTCGACGTCGCCGCGCTCGCCAAGAGCCTGCCCGCGTCGTGCGCGATCGCGTTCAGTGGGTGGGCCGGGCTGACCGTAGCCGAAACCGTCGCAGCCCTGCCAGCCGTCGATCGCGCTACGGGATCGTGATCGCGTTGCGCGAGCACACGTACTTCAAGAACTGACGGCCGGTCGGGTCGAGCTTGCCCCACGCCGACATCGCGCCGGTGCGATCCTTCAAGAAGCAGTTCGACGCGCCGATGATCCGCCACGCCTTGGCCGGCTGCAGCTTCTTGAGCTTGTTGGCCAGCTCGATCGCGTTGGCGTACTGCCCGTGCACGTACGCGTCCTGCGCCTCCTGGTAGATCTTGTCGGCGATCGGGTTGTTGGCGTTCGCCGGCGGCGTATCCGATTCGTTCGGCTCGACGGTGGCCTTTGGCTCCTTGGGCTCCTTGGGCTCGCGCGGCTCCTTCACCTTCGGCTGCACCGCGACCTTGGGCTCCTTGGGCTCCTTCGGCTGCTTGATCACCGGCGGCTGCGGCGGCGTGCGCACGATGCCGCACGACTTGATGATCTCCTGCCCCTCGGCGTTCGACTCGTCGACCATCAGCACCGCCTCGACGTGCTGGCGCGCCTCTTCGCACTTGTTGGCCGCCTTGGCCTTGCGCGCCAGATCGAGCTGCGAGCGCATGTACGCCTTCTTCACCTGCGCGAAGCGCTCGGCGCCCTTCTGGCGATACACCGAATCCTCGGCGACCTCGTTCCACGAGGCCACCGCCGCGTCGAGATCGTTCTTGTCGGCGAACGAGATGAAGTTCAGGTACGCGGCGTGGTTCTTCTTCTCCGCCTCGGCCTTCTGCCGCTTGTCGCGCGCCATCTCCTGTGACGAGTCGAGCTTGAGCGCCTCGTCGCACTTGGTGACCGCGCTGTCCCAATCGCCGGTCTTCATCGCCTTGTCGGCGTCGAGCAGCAGCTTGGCCACCTGGCCCTCGGTGTCGCCCGAGTGCTGCCCGGTGTCACCGCTCTTGTCGCCGCCCTTGCCGCCCAGCTTCACCAGCGCGATCGCACCGCCGACGAGCGCCAGCACCACCACCAGGAGCGCGACCACCAACCCCACGCGCGACTTCATCCCGCGCCCGCCGCCGACGTCGACGACCTGCGCATCGCGATCGAACAGGAAGTCCTCGCCCGGCGCGACGAAGCGCAGCCGCACGTGTCCGAGGTCGATGTGATCGCCCTTGCGCAGCTCGACCTTGCCGTACTCTTCGCCGTTGACCCGCACGCCGTTGGCCGACTGCAGATCGACGATGTGGTAGTGACCGTTCTCGCGCACGATCTTGGCGTGGTGTCGCGAGATCGAGCGGTGGTTGATCACCACGTCGTTCTCGTCGGTGCGTCCGATCACCACCGCCGCCTTGTCGAGCAAGAACTCCTGCCCGGCGAAGTTCGACGACACCACCACCAGCCGCGCCGGCGTGTCCTGCTGCCCGGAGACCGGCGGATGCAACAGCGGCGTCTGCACCGTCGGCGCCGCTTCCATCATCGAGGACGGCGCCGCGCCGTTGCCGTCCTTCATGAACGGCGTGGTCTTCTCGTCGTGCACCGGCCCCTGCGGCGCGCCCGTCGCCGCGCCCGCCTGCTGCTGCTTGTCGAGCTTGAGCGCGAGCTGGTAGTCGCCGATCTGGATGCGATCGCCCTCGTTGATCGGCGCGCGCCCGGCGATGCGATCGCCGTTGATCTTGATCCCGTTGTAGCTGGTCAGATCCTCGATGAAGACGGACCCGTTCGACTTGAGAAGCTTGGCGTGTTTGCGCGAGACGTTGCGCTCGGTCAGGCGGATGGTGTTGCCTTCCTTACGCCCGATCGTAATTTCGTCCCGGATGAGCGGGACGACCGTCGTTTTTCCTTCGTCGTCCTCTATGATGAGCTTGTACATGCCCTTCCACGACGATGGCTGTCGATACAGACGGCGGTAAACAGTTTATTTCGTTGGCGCCTTTACGTCAAGCGTCACCGGCCGGCGGTCTCGTGATTCGGTTGTCCGATGGCCGGGACTACCCCGGGTCGAGCGAAGATCTGCCATGCTTTGAGGTAATCGTAGGCGGTCTTGAGCTGGAAGTCGTCACCGATTACTTGATACGCGCTGGCGGCGGCTTTGGTTACCTTCTTGCCTTCCACCTTCCCGGGCGCCGGAAGGCCTTCCAACTGGGTGTTGCGCAGGTGGCCCTGCAGGTCGCGCTCCTTCTGCACCGGCTCCTCGCCATGGAGCGGCTTCAGGTCGGCCATCTTGACCTGCTCGACCACCACGTCCGGCGTGATCCCGCGCTCCTGAATCGATTTTCCCGACGGGGTGTAGTAGCGCGCGATGGTCAGCTTGAGCGCCGATCCATCGTCGAGCTCGATCACGGTCTGGACCGATCCCTTGCCGAAGGTCTGGGTGCCCATGATCGCCGCGCGCCCGTGATCCTGCAGCGCGCCGGCGACGATCTCCGACGCGGACGCCGAGCCGCCGTTGACCAGCACGATGATCGGGAAGCCCACGCGCGTGCCGCGTGAGTGCGCCTTCTCTTCGTCGATCACCCGGCCGTCCTTGCCCTCGGTGCGCACGATCAGGCCGCTCTCGATGAACTCGTCGGCGATGCGCACCGCCTGATCGAGCAGGCCTCCCGGGTTGTTGCGCAGATCGAGCACCAGCCCGTTGAGCCGCCCCGTCGGTGATTCCTTCTCCAGCTTGTCGAGCGCCGTCGAGATGTCGCGATCCGAGTTCTCGCTGAACTGCTTCAGGCGCACCAAACCGTAGCCCGGCTCGAGCGAGCGCGCGACCACGTTGTCGATCTTGATGATCTCGCGCGACAGCGTGAACACCTTCGGATCCTTCCACTTGCCCGGCCGTTCTACCGTCAAGGTGACCGACGAGCCCTTCTTGCCGCGCATCTTCTGGACCGCGTCGTCCATACGCAGGTTGCGCGTCGACAGCTCGTCGATCTTCACGATCATGTCGCCGGTGGTCAGCCCGGCGCGCGCCGCCGGCGTGCCGTCGATCGCCGACATGATGGTCAGCACGTTGTCGCGCGGCACGTCCTTGGGCGCGCTCGGATCGGGCGCCGGCCGCATCTCCACCTCGATGCCCACGCCGCCGAACTCACCCTGCGTATCGATCTTCATCTCTTTGTATTGGTCGGGCTTTAGGAACGAGGTGTGCGGATCGAGCGTGTCGAGCATGCCCTTGATCGCGCCGTAGATCAGCTCGTCGTGATCGACGTTCTCCACATAGTTGTTCTCCACGTACGACAGCACGCGCGTGAAGATGTTCAACTTATGGTACGGGCTATATTTTTTCGGCAGCGCCAGCGATGCGCCGCCGACCACGGCCATGCCGAGGAAGGTGCTGAGGACGGTGATCACCAGGATGTACGAGTTGGACCTGCGCATTGTCTCCAAGTTTAGCTGGGATTTGGCTAACGGGCCAGCCAGGTCGCAGGATCGAGCGGCGTACCCGCCTGGCTGAGCTCGAAATAGACCGTCGGTCCCAACGAAGCGCCCAGGACCGCGCCCGCCGCAACCGTCTCCCCGCCCTCGACCGACACCTCGCGCAGCCGGGCGGTCAGCGTGAGATACCCGTCACCATGATCGATCATCACCCCGGCGCCCAGGCCCGCGACCTCGCCGACCCAGCGGACGGTTCCCGGAGCGCTCGCGCGCACCGGCTCGCCGCGATGAGAGGACAATTCCAGCCCGCGGCGCGATAGCGGCAGCTTAGTGTCCGCATCTTTGTAGACGCCGAACGGCGCCGCCAGCGCGCCCGGCACCGGCCGAGCGAGGTGCCCGCGCCGCGCCGCCAGCCCCGCGGGCCGCGCGTTCTCGGACTGCGCCACCGCGCGCTCGTGGCTGCGCTCGAGCGAATCGGCCAGCGCGTTGGAGCGCCGCGCGTGATCGGCGTCGACCGCGCGGGACTCCTCGCGGATCGCTTCCAGCTCGTCGAGGTCGCGCTTGAGCACGCGCCGCACCGCCTCGTGGCGCGCCACCAGCTCGCCCGGATCGTCGGCGCGCACCAGCAGGCGCAGGTAGCCGCCCGACGAGAGCTTGTACAACGCGCGCACGCGCCGCTTGAGCCGATCGCGACGCTCGTTGGCCTGCTCGTCGAGGGCGCGCGCGCGTCGCTCGAGATCTTTGACCTCCGATTCGGCGGCCGACTTGTCGGCGTCGAGCGCGTCGAGCGGACGGCTGGCGTGGGCCGCTTGCGTGCACGTGAGCGTGAGCGTGAACGCGAGCGCGAGCCTCATACCTTCACATAGCGACCCAGGGCGACCGCGGAGCCGAACAGGCCGAGCAGCGCGCCGGCCGTCACTGCCAGCGCCAACTCGGCGGGGCGGAAGAAGGCGAGCGCCTGGCCGCCCAGCAAGAGCCCTCCGAGCGTCGACTCGAGGCGCGGCTGCGCCAGCCGGAACAGCCCGTACAACAGTCCCGACGCGAGCGCCGCGCCGAGCGCGCCCTGCAGCGCTCCCTCGACGAGGAACGGGCCTTTGACGAACCCGTCGGTCGCGCCCACCAGCTTCAAGATCTCGATCTCGTCCTTGCGCGCGAACACACCGAGCCGGATGGTCGAGCCGACGATGTACAGGCAGGCGCACAGCACCAGCAGGCCGACCGCGACGCCCGCTTCGTGCAGCAGCGTCTCGGCCGCGCGCAAGCGGGCCACCCAGTCGCCCATCAGCTCCACGTCCTCGACGCCGGCGGTGTGGCGCAGCTTTTCGAACGCCGGGTGCGCGCGGATCACCTCCGCCACGCCGGGCTTGAGCGTGACCTCGATCGACGCCGGCAGAAAGCTCTCCTCGACCCCGTCGAGCAGATCGCCGCGCGTCCCCAGGCTGCGCTTGAGGCGTCCCCACGCTTCGTGCACGTCGACGGTGCGCACCGCGTCCACGCCCGGCAGCTTGCCGAGCGCGCCGGCGATCTGCTGCACGCGCGCCGGCGGCACGCCATCCTCGAGATACACGGTCATCTGCACGCCTGCGCCCCAGCCCGCCGCCAGGCGCGCCACGTTCTTCGCGGTCAGCTCGACGGTGCCCACCAGCACCAGCGAGAGCGCGATGGTGCCCACCGCCACCAGTTGAATGAGCGGGTTGCGCCGCGCGCCGCGCAGCCCGCGCCCGATCATGCGCACCACGCTTCGCATCTACTGAACCACCTTGAGCAGGCGCACCACGTCGGTGGCGTCGGCCTCGGGGCGGCCGGAGAATCCTTCGGTCTCCTCGTCGAGCCGCGCCGGCCGCGCCACCGGCAGATCGACGTCGAGCATCTCGCCGTCGACCAGCCGTGCGCGGCGCCAGCGCGCGTCGATGCCGAAGTCGACCACCTCCGGATCGTGCGTGGCGATCAGGATGGTGGTGCCGCGCTGGTGGATCTGGTCGAGCAGCACCAGCAGATCGTGCGCGCGTTCCGGATCGAGGTTGCCGGTCGGCTCGTCGCACAACAGCAGCGCCGGCTCACCGACGAGAGCGCGCGCGATCGCCACGCGCTGCTGCTCGCCGCCCGACAGGCTGCCCGCGCGGCTGAGCGCGCGCGTGCCCAGCCCGACCGCCTCGAGCGCCGCGTGCGAGCGCGCCAGGATGATCTTGCGCCCGAGGTCGAGGATCTCCAGCGTCACCGCTACGTTCTCGACGGCGCTGCGGTCCTCGAGCAGCTTGAAATCCTGGAACACCACGCCGATGTTGCGGCGCACGTACGGGATCGACGACGCGCGCAGGCGCTGAAGGCTGCGTCCAGCGACGAACACCTCGCCGCGGTCGGCATGGTCGGCGGCGAACAGCAGGCGCAACAGCGTGGTCTTGCCCGCGCCCGACGGTCCGGTCAGCAACAGCGCGTCGCCCGAGGCCACCGCGAGCGAAACGCCCTTGAGCGCCGGAACGCCCTGAAAGCTCTTCCAAACGCCTTCGACGCGGATCATCAAGGGGTTCTCTCCCACCTGACCGCTAACACGCTCTCGTCGGTGTCGCAAAAAAACGAAACGTGAAGATCGCACACAAAAAACTTTGATCTGAATGCTCTTGAGGGGTTATGATTTCGCTATTGCAATGTAATGCCACTACCATATATTGCAACAACTCGGGGCCTGTCGCGCCGCGATGTGTGACTACCGTGGAACGGAGCGGACACCATGACTTTTCAATCTGGTAACCGGATCCCGAACACAGCCAATCCACAGGCGCTCACACCTAATCCACAGACTTATCCACAGCTAACTATTTGCTTTCACTCACTTTTTTTATTGACGTCTACGTTCCCAAACGATAGGGTCCAAAGCACTCCGACATCTTGACTGTGGTTTTTCCGGGATGGCCCCGCGTGGTGCGGTGCCGTGTCTGGTTGCCGTCTTTTTGCCGGCGGGGAGGCGCAAAACAATGATTTCCAAGGACGCGCGCAACGGCTCTCAGAAGCCAGTAGCAAAAGAGAAATTCGCTCCGAATCCCAAGCGTCGTAAGGGGGATCGGTCGGCGCCGGCAAACGCCAGGGGGATCACGGTCCCGCGGTTCTTCACACGGGAAGGGGTCCATCCCTTCGATGAGGTTCAGTGGGAGCTGCGCACCGCCGCCATTACCGGCGAAGGCGGGCAGGTCTACTTCGAGCAGAAGGACGTCGAGGTCCCGGCGACCTGGTCGCAGCTGGCCACCAATGTGGTGGTGCAGAAGTACTTCCGCGGCGTGATGGGCACGCCGACCCGCGAGCGTTCGGTGCGGCAGCTGATCTCGCGCGTGGTCGACACCATTACTGGATGGGGCACCAAGCAGACCTACTTCGCGACCGACAAGGACGCGATGGCGTTTTCGGCCGAGCTCAGCCACCTGCTGGTCGAGCAGAAGATGGCCTTCAACTCGCCGGTCTGGTTCAACGTCGGCGTCGAGGCGCACCCGCAGTGCTCGGCCTGCTTCATCAACTCCGTCGACGATTCGATGGAGTCGATCCTCGGGCTGGCCAAGACCGAAGGCATGCTGTTCAAGTACGGCTCGGGGACCGGCACCAACTTGTCGCCGATCCGTTCGTCCAAGGAGCTGCTCAACGGCGGGGGCACCGCGTCGGGCCCGGTCTCCTTCATGAAGGGCTTCGACGCGTTCGCGGGCGTGATCAAGTCGGGCGGCAAGACGCGGCGCGCGGCCAAGATGGTGATCCTCAACGCCGATCACCCGGACGTCCTCGAGTTCATCGAGTGCAAGGCGTCCGAGGAGAAGAAGGCGTGGGCGCTGATCGATGCCGGCTACGACGGCTCGTTCACCGGCGAGGCGTACGGCTCGGTGTTCTTCCAGAACTCCAACAACTCGGTGCGCGTCACCGACGAGTTCATGGACGCCGTGCGCAACGATCGCGTGTGGCACACCCGCGCGGTGCTGACCGGCGCGATCGTCGAGACCCATCGCGCGCGCGACCTGTGGAAGAAGATCGCCGAGGCGGCGTGGCAGTGCGGCGATCCCGGCCTGCAGTTCGACACCACCATCAATGATTGGCACACGAGCAAGAACACGGCGCGCATCAACGCGTCCAATCCGTGCTCGGAGTACATGTACCTCGACGACTCGGCGTGCAACCTGGCGTCGCTCAACCTGCGCAAGTTCCAGCAAGAGGACGGGGAGCTCGACGTGGCGGCGTTCAAGCGCGCCACCGAGATCACCATCCTGGCGCAGGAGATCATCGTCGACAACGCCAAGTATCCGTCGGAGAAGATCGGCGCCAACTCGTTCGCCTTCCGGCCGCTCGGGCTCGGCTACGCGAACCTGGGCTCGCTGCTCATGTCGCGCGGCCTGCCGTACGACTCGGACGCCGGGCGTGCCTACGCCGGGGCGGTGACCGCGCTCATGTGCGGCCACGCGTACGCCACGTCGGCGAAGATCTCGCGCGACGTCACCGGGCCGTTCTCCGGCTACGCGGTGAACAAGGAGCCGTTCCTCGCCGTGATGGACAAGCACCGCCGCCAGGTCGACAAGATCGACGCCGCGCTGGTGCCCTACGAGCTGGTCACCGCGGCGCGCGACGCGTGGGACGCCACGCTCAAGATCGGCCGCCAGTACGGCTTCCGCAACGGGCAGGTCACCGTGCTGGCACCGACGGGGACCATCGGCTTCATGATGGACTGCGACACCACCGGCATCGAGCCCGACATCGCGCTCGTCAAGTACAAGCGGCTGGTCGGCGGCGGCTCGCTCAAGCTGGTCAACCACACCGTTCCCGAGGCGCTCACCAAGCTCGGCTACGCGGAGGACGATCGCAAGAAGATCCTCGACTTCATCAGCGAGCAGGACACCATCGAGGGCGCGCCGGCGCTCAAGGAGGAGCACCTGCCGGTGTTCGACTGCGCCTTCCGCGCGCAGAAGGGCAAGCGCTCGATCCATCACATGGGTCACATCAAGATGATGGCGGCGGCACAGCCGTTCCTCTCGGGAGCGATCTCGAAGACGGTCAACCTGCCGAGCGAGTGCACCGTCGAGGACATCGAGCACGCGTACATGGAGTCGTGGCGCGCGGGGCTCAAGGCGGTGGCGGTCTATCGCGACGGCTGCAAGCGTTCGCAGCCGCTGTCGACCAACAAGAAGACCAACGCCGACGGTACGCTCGGTGCAGCGGCCGCGTTGGCGGCGCCTCTGGGACTTGAACCGGGTCTGACCATGGAGGAGCTGGTCCTCAAGGTGGCGGCGCACGCGAACCCGAAGGGCGCACCGGTGGCGGTGCGGCGCCGGCTGCCCGACGAGCGCCCGGGTTTCATTCACAAGTTCAGCATCGCCGGTCATGACGGCTATATCCAAGTCGGCATGTACGCAGACGGCACGCCAGGCGAGATCTTCATTCGCATGGCCAAAGAGGGTTCGACCATCTCGGGCCTGATGGACTCGTTCGCGACCGCGGTCTCGCTGGCGCTGCAGCACGGCGTTCCGCTCAAGCTGCTGGTCGACAAGTTCGCGCACACGCGGTTCGAGCCGTCGGGCTGGACCGGCAACCCGGACATCTCACGCGCCTCGTCGATCATGGACTACCTGTTCCGCTGGCTGGGCAACAAGTTCCTGCCGGTCCGGCCGCCGGAGCAGCTCGAGCTGAACGTGGACGCCGAGTCCAAGCCGCCGGTGGTCGTCGAGACCGCCGCCAAGCCGCAGGCGAGCTCGAGCTCGCACGTCACCTGGGCGCAGGAATCGGACGCGCCCGCGTGCCACGAATGCGGAACGATCATGGTGCGCTCGGGCGCTTGCTACAAGTGCTCCAACTGCGGCTCCACGAGCGGATGTTCCTAGTCGTAGCCTGGTAGTCGTGAAAAGGCGCTCGCCCGCGGATGTCTGGCGCCCGCGGGCGAGCGCTCAACTTCTGGGGGCTTCATGACTGCTTCAGCCGTCCATCAGCTCCTGGCCGAGGTGGGCTTCCGCAACGTCCTGTGGCCGGCTCCGCTCGGCCAATTGTGGGGCGTCGTAGGCGAGCTCGACGGAGGCTTGCGGCTGGTGATCACCTGCATGCCCTCGGGCAGCGGGTTCCGCCTGCACCTCTCGCCGGCGATCGCGCGCGACTGGCTCCTCGACGTGCTCGCGCAAAACGGCGCGGCCGAGATCGCGGTCGTCACCGACTCGCTCGAGCAGCCGCACGCCACGGGCGCCACGCCGTGGCTGGCGCTCTCGCTCGGCGCCGGCGCGATCGCGCTGTTCGGCTGGGTCATCAGCTCCATCGTTCGCTAGCCGAAAGGATCTCGATGCGAATCGTCGCGTTGGCCCTGTCCCTCCTCGCCGGCTGGGCCGCCGACGCCCACGCCAACCGCGCCCTCCCGCCGCTCTCCCACCACCACACCCGCGCCAAGCGCCCGCACGACCTTCCCCTCCCCCACCCCATCTGCCGTCGCCGGGATCAGCCGCGGAAGCGATCGCGGTGGATCACCTCGGCGAGCGGTCGGCGCGGCAGCCACGCGGTCTCCTCGAGCATCGGCTTGTTGCGAAAAGCGGCCGGGTGCCCGACGCACAGATAGGCCATCGGCTCCACGCCGTCCGGCAACTCGAGCTCCGCGCGCAGCACGGCCGGCTCGACGATGCTCACCCAGCCGACGCCAATCCCCTCGACGCGCGCCGCGAGCCAAAGGTTCTGCACCGCGCACCACACGCTCGCGCGCACCGCCTCGGGTTGCACCGTGGTGCCCAGGATTGGCTCCGCGCGCGGCCGTAGATCGACCGCCACGCACAGGTTCAGCGGCGCGTCGACGATCCCCTCGAGCCGATACTGCAGGTACTGCTCTCGCCGGGCGCCCTCGAAGCGTGCGGCCTCGAGCGCGCGGCATCGCAAGAAGCTCTCGCGAATGCGCTCGCGCACCGGACGATCGCGCACCACCACGAACGCCCACGGCTGCGAGAAGCCGACGCTCGGCGCCAGGTGCGCCGCGCCGAGGATGCGCTCGAGCACCTCCGTGTCGACGTCGCGATCGGGCAGAAAATGCCGCACGTCGCGCCGCAGCGAGATCGCCGCGTACACCGCCCGTCGTGCCTCTTCGGCGAAGGCCCCGATCGCCTCGGGGATCGTGAGATCCATGGGAGCGCTAGAGAATACCGCAGGTCCCGTTGGCGGTGCATACCAGGGTGTCGCAGCAGTTGTTGGGCGCCTTGGTGCAGTCCTCGCCGCCCATCAGGCACACGCCACCGTCGGGCGGAGGCGTGGTGACCACGGTCGAGGTCCACTGCGCGGTGTGGTTGTGCGTCGTGATGTCCTGGAACGGCAGCCAGAACGCCGGGAACGAAGGATCGTTGGCGTTCATGACCTCCGCGGTGGTCAGGTTGATCGCGGCCATCCAGAGCTGCGGCTGGCGACAGTTGGCGGGGAACACGCCCTGGTGTGAGCCGCCCGGATCCTCGGCGCTGTCCGGCGGATAGCACTGCACCAGGTTGGCGGGCGAGTTGCGCACCAACAAGCCGTAGTCGCGCGTCGAGGAGAAGGTCACCCACAGGAGCTTCTGGCCCTTGTAGGTCTGCACGAACGGCGACCAGCGCGGCCACGAGTTCGACAGGTCGCCCGAGCCGTTGAGCGCCGCGCACTCGATCGGAGCGGCGCCCGGGTTGGTCGACAGGATGAACACGCGCGCCTTCGGATTGGAGAAGCTGTCGTTGTTGGGAAGGGTCTTGTCGAAGTCGCTGGTCTGGTGCGGCACCCGGTTGAAGATGACGAACGCGCCGTCGGGCGAGTAGCCCGGGTAGTAGTTGTTCTCGCCGCTCGAATGGACGAGCTCGACGGGCACACCGAACGTGTTCATGATCGCGTCGTACGGCATGGTCCACAAGCTGCCGCCGAGGATGTGAGCGTCGTCGGCTTGCCAGCCCGGCGAGCCGGCTTGCGTGGGAACCACGTAGACCAGGCTCTTGTCGTCGGCCGACCAGTCCGGATGCGTGACCCGCTTGCCGGCCGGCGCGCCGGTGACCGCGTTCGGAGTGGACTGCATGCCGGTGTTCCCGTCGTAGATGAAGAACTGGTTGGGTTGGATCGCAGCGCCGGTGCCGAAGCCCGCCTGGCCCGAGCCGTCGCCGGTGGTCGCGAGATACTTCGTGTGATCGTGGTTGAAGGTCTGGAACCCCGCAGGCCCGTCTGCAAAGCCGAACTGCGCGTTGACGAACATCTTGGAAGCCACATCGACCAGGCCCGACTGCACGTCGCCGTACTCGTCGTCCGAGTCGTCGTCGTCGGTGTTGATGGTCATGCGAATGCCGTCGCGCGAGAGAAAGTGGCAGCCGTTGCAGGTGCTGCCGAGGTTGCCCGAGCCGGTGATCTCCTCCTCGGGCATCTGGTCGCCGAAGCCCTTGCGCCAGATCTGCCCGCCGGTGCCGTTGGTGCTCACCGTCGACTTCCAGTAGTAGATGCCGCCCGCGACATCCTGCTCGGCGAACGCCACGTTGACCGCGTTTGCGCCCGGCGACGCGCAGATCCCATCCGACGTGCCGCGCACCGACACCTTCACCGGATCGCCGCCCTTGTTCGACTTGGCGATGAAGTCCCACATCGCTTGCGTCAAGTCCACCTGGCAGCCCATCGAATTCTGCATCCGCGTGTCGATGGTCGGCTTGCACTTGGAGTTGATCTTCACGTCGGTGGCCGGGTTCGAGAAGTCGAGCTCGAACTGGGTGTTGCCGGTGCCCGGGATGAACTGCACGGTGATCACGTTCATGTTGGGCGGCAGGAGCACCCCGTCGAGCGGATAGACCACCGTCGGCGAGGTATCGACGCCGCCGCACGCAGCCGCGGTCGGGTCGGGGAACGTGCAGCCGGGGCAATCGCTGGTGTCGAAGCCGCCGTGCACTTTGACGTGGATGTTGGCTTGCGCGGTGTTGGAGTTGAAGTTGGCCACCAGCGTGGTCGAGCCGCCGTGCGCGGTGCCGGCGGTGAACACGTTGCCGTTCATCACGCCCAGCGTCGGGTCGGCGAGCGCGAAGATCGCCTGGCCGCTCACGTCCTGGTCGCCGCCCTTGTCGTGGAAGGTGACGGTGAACGCCTGCGTCGGCGGCGCGCCGCCGGTGGTGAGATCGAGCGTCACGTCTGCAGGCGTGATGCTCAGCGCGCCCGGCGTTCCGCCGCCGTCCCCCATGCCGCCGCCGTCCCCGTGCCGTCCTCCGTTGTCACAGCTGCAGGCCGGAACCACCGCTGCCGTGAGCAACGCCACGAGACAAAATGCTGTGCGCATGCCACGTAGGTTGCGCCACCTGTAGGTACGGGGTCAATCGACGCAAGTCACAGAAGGCGAAGTTGTTTTTCGGGCGGCTCGTCGGGCGCGTCCTCGAGGCAGGCCGGATCGTCGTTCTCCACTGAATTCACGCGTAAAGATACGGCCTTGGCGGCAAGCGTGCCCACCGGTGCGGGGGTCAGCAGCTCGCCGCGCGGCGCTTCCAGCCACTCCGCGACGCACGCAGGGGCCAGGAGCGCCGGCATGCGGTCGTGCAAGCCGGCGACGTCGGCGTTTGCCGCGGTGGTCAGGATGGTGAAGGCGGGCGGGCCGTCCGGCCTCGGTTCGTACAAGCCGGCCATCAACAACAGCCGGCCGTCGGGCGCATGGAACCAGATCGGCCGCCGCCGCGCGCGCGGTCCGGTCCATTCGAAGAAGCCGTCCGCCGGCACCACGCAGCGGCGGCGATGGAACGCATCCTGGAACATCGGCTTCTGCGCAGCGGTCTCGGAGCGCGCGTTGATCACTAGCTGCTCACGCTCGCGGAAGCCCCACACAGCGGGCACCAGCCTGCGCCGGGTCGATTTTCCCGCTGGCGCCGGCAACACGATCCAGTGCACGTCGGTGGGCGCCACGTTGTAGCGCGGCCGGTAGAGCGCCGCGTCCGCGTCGGCGACCACCGCGTCGAGAAACTCGGCCACCTCGACGAGCTGGCGCTTCGACAGGCTGAATCGGCCGCACATGCGGCAAGCATACCGCGGTTCAGCCGTTTTTCACGTCAGTCGGCGTTGCACTCCTGCGCCGGGTTGAAGCACATCTTGCACTCCGGCGCGGTGACCGGCGAGCAGTCGGTGGTCGCGGCCTTGAGCGTGTTGTTGATGCACGTCGTGCACGCGGCCGAGCGCACGCCGCTCACCGGATCCGCCGCGCAGATCGGCGACGCCATGTCGCTCGCCTGCGGGCAGAACTGGTTGAAGCACTTCTGCAGCGCGACGTCCTTGGTGACCGCGCTCGGGCTGGCCATCTGCCGGCAGGCCGCCACGCACATCAGGTTCTTGCACAGCTGCTCGCAGGCGTTGAGCTGCGAGCAGTTGTAGACGCCCAGGAAGTCCACGCCGGCGAAATCGACCGCAGCTCCCATGTCCACCGTCGCGGATGCATCGGCGCCTCCGCCGTCATCGAGACACCCGGCCAACAGCGTGACAAATGCGAGCGCGGCGAGCTTCATGAGCCCAGGGTATCAAAAAAACGGGGGAAGGCTCCTACGGCGTGCTGGCGAAGCAGGCGTCGTTCTGCGCCTTGCACAGGGGCGGGTTGCAATTGGGGCTGTTGGCGGGCGAGCAGGCGTCGCCGAACAACGCGGCCAACGCATTGTCGAGGCAGTCGCCACAGACCGTTCCGGTGGCGGCCGTCGTTCCGTCCGGGTTGGTGAGCGTCATTCCAGAGACGATGCAGTCGCCCGAGCCGAGGTCGTTCGTTCCGAGGCACCAGCTCTGTCCGCAGGTGATCGCCTGCACGAACTTCTTCTTGCCGACGGGTGTGACGCTCTGCTCGCACTGGGCCGAGCAGACCGTGTCCTGGCCGCAGTCGAGGAGGCACTGGACGTAGCCGATGCAGCCGACGCTCTGGACCACTGGCATGTCCGGGTTGACGGTGCCCGCGAGATCTCTCGGGCCACCGTCGGACGGACCCGGGTCGGAGCTGCATCCGCCAATCGCCAGGTACGCCAGCGCGGCCCAGATCGAATTACGCATCGAAGTGGCCTCCGTGCTTGGCGAGCGGAAAAAAGAAAGAGGCGCCTACGTTTGAGGTAGGCGCCTCTAATTGCTAGCAGAGAGCTCCGATTACGGGGTGCTGGAGGTGCAGGCCGTGACGGAAGCTGCGCACATCGCGGGATTGCAGTTCGGCCCACCGACGACGGTGCAGGTGTCCTGGAACAAGCCGGCGAGGCTGTTGTTGAGGCAGTCGCCGCAGGGCGTGCCGTTGTTCGCCGCCGAGCCGTCCTTGTTGGTCAGGTTCATGCCGGTGACGATGCACTCGCCGGTGCCCATGTCATTCGTGCCGAGGCAGAAGTTCTGCGCGCAGAGAATTTCCGCGTCGAACTTGGCCTTGCCGGCGGTGGTGACGTTCTTGCCGCAGGGGATGACGCACATGTCGTATTCGGCCTGCGTCGTGGCCGTCGAGAGGCAATCGACCTGGCACTGGACGTACCCGAGGCAGCCCGTCTTGGCCGCGGGAACGGTGAAGTCCATAACGGTGCCAGTCATCGTGAGGTCGTGGGTGCCGCCGTCGAGCGTCGGCCCAACAGCGGGGGAACCGCAGCCAGCAACCATGAGACATGCAGTCAGAGCCGAAGTCGCCAAGAAATTAAAAGTCCGCATCGAGAGCCTCCGAGGTGTTTTTTATTCTTACGAGGCGCCTTCTATACGACGATCTGAAAGGCGCCGTCAAAGAAAAAATAGCAGTTGCAGCGCGCAGATGCGGTGATCGAGTGCACAGCCCGGTTTGCGCTCGTGGAAAGTGTAGGGAAACGTGGGGTTAGCGAAGGGCGCCGGCTAGTCGACCGACTCGGGCGAAGCCGGCGGCGGCTCCGACGATGCGGGTGTTTCTGTAGGGTCTTTTTTCTTGCGGTGCGGGCGCGGCTGGTCGTCACCGCCGTTGTCGTCGCCGGCCTCGCGCGCGTGCACCTGCACCGCGATGTCGAAGCGATAGTTCAGCGAGATTCCCGTGTAGAAGGTCACGTAATGGTTGGTCTGGCTGATCGTGCCCACGGTGCCGATGCCCACCGGCGCGGTCGAGTAGCTGGCGTCGGTGTATGCGTACTTGAGACCGAGCACCTCCGCGCCGATCGAAAAGCCGGGTGTGAAAAAGTATTCCGCTCCCACCGCGACGTCGATTCCGAGCGGGCTGGCCAGGCCGGCGAGGAACTGCTCGTAGCCTTTCGGTACCGTCGCGCTGGTCGAGATCGAGGCGAAGTACTTGTAGAAGTCGAGGAAGAGATACGGCGAGACGTGCCCGCCGCGCGGCTTGGTGATGTAGAACTTGCCGCCCAGCGAAAAGCCGAACTGCGTGTAGCTCAGATCCTGCTTGGAGACGGCGGTGGTCTCGTCGTGGCGCGAGGCGTATCCGAGGTCGAGCCCGAGCTGGAAGCCGAGCCGCCCGTCGAGGAAGAACATGCCGAAGTAGTTGTTGAGGTTGGTGGTGTTCCACCCGCTCAAGAGCTCGGTGCCGCCGGCACCACTGCCGGTGGTCGAAAACGGCGTGGTGTAGTTGACCGGGTTGTACTTCACGCCGATGGCGAGACTAAAGTCGGCGCGTGCGGGACGCGCGACAGCGACGAGCAGCAAGGCACTGATCAATGACAGTCGAAATCGCATCGCGTCCCTCCCTGGGTTCCAGCAAGCTACGTGTTCTCTATCGCACCCTTCCCTACCTGGCAACGGTCATCTACGTCGACGCTTGCCTCGGGGGCGCGTTGCTGGCTAGAACTACGGCCATATGAAGCGCGGCTTAGATTGGTTGACCGCCACGTCCGAGCGGCGGATCTCGCTGGCCCTGTTCGCGCTGTGCGCGATGATCTACATCCCGCTCGCCGGCAACTACGGCATGTGGGATCCGTGGGAGACGCACTACGGCGAGGTCGCGCGCCAGATGCTCGAGCGCAATGACTTCGTCAGTCAGTGGTGGCCGGGCTCGCCGCAAGATCGTCAGGAGTTCTGGTCCAAGCCGGTGCTGACGTTCTGGCTGATGGCGATCAGCATGAAGCTGTTCGGGCTGGAGTGGGGCGCGCATCCGCCCGCGGCGGAGATGGCCGATTCGTGGCGCGTCGAGTGGGCGTCGCGCCTGCCGTTCATCGTCCTCGGCATCGCCGCGGTGTGGGCGACGTGGGAGCTGGTTCGGCGGCTGGCCGGGCGTCGCGCGGGTGCGCTGGCGGCGGTGGTGCTGGCGACCTCGGCGCAGTGGCTGTTCATCACCCGCCAGGCGATGACCGACATGGCGTTCGTGTCGCCGATGACCATCGCGCTGGCGTTCGCCGGGCTCGGACTGCTGTTGCCCGAGGAGGAGCGCGAGCGCGAGCTGCCGCGCCGTTCGCTGCGCGTCGGGCGATGGAGTCTTTCGTATCCGCACGCGCCGGCGTTCTATGTGTTCGCGGCGCTGTTCGTGCTCACCACGCTGCCGCAGCTGTTGATCATCTCGGTGCAGGTCCACCTGTCGTTCCACCTCGGCGCGAGCCAGGTGCGCATGGCCGGCGTGGTGGCCATGCTGCCGTACATCGCCGCGTTCCTGGTCGCGCTGTGGTGGTGCGCGCGGGCGCACAACAAGCGCCAGCTGTATCTGTTCTCCGGCTACGTGCTGTGCGCACTGGCGTCGCTGGCCAAGGGTCCGGCGGGCGTGGCGCTGCCGGCGATGGTGCTGCTGTTCTATCTGGTGCTCGCCGGGCGCTGGCGCGAGATCCTCACCAAGCTCGAGATTCCGCGCGGCGTGATCTTGTTCGTCGCGACGGCGTTCCCCTGGTACCACGCGATGCTGATCCGCCACGGCATGGGCTTCTGGAACGAGTTCATCGGCGACAACTACGTGCACCGGGCGGGCGGGCGGCACGGCGACCGCGGCATGTTCGACTACTACATCGAGTGGGTGGGCTACGGTATGTTCCCGTGGTCGGGCATCGTCGCGCTGGGCAGCCTCTTGTCGTTCAAGAAGCTGCGCGACGCCGATCCGCGCAAGGGGCTGATCGGCTTCGCGCTGGTGTGGTTCCTGGTCGAGTTCAGCACCATGTCGCTGGTCAACACCAAGTTCCACCACTACATCCTGCCGGCGCTGCCGGCGCTGGCGATCCTGGCCGGCGTGATGCTCGACGACATCTTGCGCGCGCCGCAGCGGATCCATGCGGTGGGGCTGTTGTTGATCGCCGCGCCGATCACATTTCTGTGCGGGCGCGATCTGGCCGCGTTTCCGCCGCGGCTGTTGTGGCTGTTCAACTACGACTACGTGAACATGCCCGGCAGCGGGCGGCCCTGGCCGCTGATCTCGCTGTACGGCGATCGCTACGAGTACGGAACACCGCTCCTGATCTTCACGGTCGTCGCCACCACCGCGACGGTGGCGCTGGCGATCGCGGCCGCGCTCGGCAAGCGCTCGGCGCCCAAGGATGCCGACGCGCCCGCGCTAGCCGACCACGCCCCGCTGGTCGCGCCCGGCGCCGCCGCACAGGGAGCGCCCGCCACCGTCGAGCCGAGCGGCGCCAGCTACGGCCTGTTGCTCTCGGGCCTGGGCGTCTTCCTGGCAGGCGTGGTGTTCACCTTCGTGGTCAAGACCGGCTATCTCTGGTACGGCGCGATCGTCGCCGGGCTGGGGATGATGGGGCGCGGCTTCTTCGCGCTGCAGACCGGCGCGCCGCGGCGCGATCCGGCGCTCCCGCCGCCGCGCGACGCGGTCGAGACCGGCCCCTATCGCGAGGCCGCGCTGTCGACGGAGACCCCGCCGGCCGATTCCGAAGAGCCGCACACCCCGGCGCCGGCGAACCTCACGCTCGCGCTGCTCGGCGGGTTCGCGATCTTGTTGGCGGGCGGCATCCTGATCGGCCCGTCGGCGCCCAAAGGCGCGGCGCCGGTGATCGAGCGCACCGCGTGGCTCTTGCCTGCGCTGCTCATGCTGCCGGCGCTGGCGCTGCTGGCGTGGATGGTGAGTCGCACGCGCGCCAAGCGCGACACCGAGGATCCGATCGAGGCGCGGCCGCGCTGGCTGGCGGTGTGGATGCTGGCGCTGATCGGCGTGGTGTGGTCGGCGTTCGTCGTCGACAAGCTGCTGATCGAGCTGTCACCGCACTGGAGCCAGAAGCACGTGATCGCGTCGTACTACGCCAAGCGCAAGGACGCGAGCGAGCCGCTGATCGCCTGGCAGCTGTACTGGCGCGGCGAGAACTTCTACACCAAGAACGCGATCTACGCCGACTCCAACGCGCTCGAGCGCACCGTGTTCCTCGGCGATCACAACGCCGAGAAGATGCAGGCCTACTTCACCTCCCACGGCGGCCGGCGCGTGTTCTTCGTGGTCGAGCGCACGCGCCTCGAATCGCTCCGCGCGCTGCTGCCCGCCGCCGCGCGCACCAGCCTCACGGTCGTCGACGAGACCAACAACAAGATCTACCTCGCCGTCGCGACCCTCCCCTAACGTTCGGGGCCGGAGCGCAACGTCTCGATCACCAGGTCGGTGAGGCCGGTGGTCTGGATGGCGATGTAGCCGATGGAGAGGACCGCGCCGAGGATCGCCGCGGCCCGCGCCAGCCGGGCGCCGATGGAGAGCGCGCCGCGCGTCAGGCGTGCGGCGTTGAGCGCGGTGGTGGCCCAGACGATCAGCAGCCCGCCGACGGCGATCGCGCTGGTGGCGACGGCGATCGCGCCGTTCTCGGTGAACGCGGCGAGGATGAACAGGAGCGCCACCGGTGCGTAGAAGAGCACCTCGGTGGGCAGGTGGATCGGCCGTACCTTGCGCAGCGCGGCGAGGTGCAGCAGCAGAAAGCCGAGGAAGTAGAGGATCGAGAGCACCAGCAGCACGAAGCGGCGCTCGGCGCTGCGTACCGAGGCGAGGCCCTCCTCGGCCGCGGCGCGCGCGAGCAGGTCGCCGGCCTGCGAGAGCTCCACGAAGATCGCGTGCGCTTGGAACGGGTGGCCGGTGCGCAGCGCCAGATCGCCGCGCGCCTTCTTGGCGCGACCGGCCCACTCGTTGCGCGGGAAGCGCCGCTCGAGCTCGAGGAAGCGATCGACCGCCCCGCGCTCGCGGTGCTGCTCGAGATCCGCGGCGCCCAGCCAGTAGAGCGTTCGATCGGCGAGCGCGAAGTCGGGGTGCTCGCGCAGCACCGTCTCCATGCGCGCGATCGATTCCGGCTTGGGGTGCTTGGAGAAGTTGTTGAGGATGTCCAGGTACTCGCGCAGCGGCGCCTCGCCGGTCTTGAGCGACGTGCCGAGGAAATCGGCGCGCGCGCGGGCCCGGCGCGACAGCCGGCTTGACGGATAGCGGGTGGCGACCTCTTCGTACAGCCGCGCCGCGCGCGCCGGATCGGCCAGGTGCTCCTCGGCGATCACCGCCGCCTCGAACAGCGCGTCGTCGGCGAACGAATCGTCGGGCCGCGTGCGGCCGAGTTGCTCCAGCGCCGCGGCCGCGCCCTGGTAGTCGCCGCGACCCTCGCGCGCGGTGGCCGCCTCGAACTCGGCCTGGCCCGGCGGCGCTTCGGCGCGCAGCGAGGCCGCGATCAAAAGGAGGGCGGTGGTGAGGGCCGCGCGCATGCGTCAGAAGGGGAGTACGCCGACCTCGTCGCCCGGCTGGACCTCGAGCGCGGCCATGGTCTTCTCCGGCAGCCCGACGTCCGAGCCCTCGAGGCGGAAGCGCGATCCGGTGGCGGCGAAGTGCGGCGCGTGATCGCGCTCCACCGAGACCAGCCCGTAGGGCCGGCCGTCGTCGGCGCCGCTCACCTTCACCACGCGCGCCTTCTTGCTCTCCTTCACCAGGACGATGTTGTCGGTCTTGGCCACGAAGTGCGGTCCGCCGTCGAACGGATCGATGCGCTCGGCGTACTCGAAGCCGACCCGCCGCAACATCTTCTCCACGCCCTTGGTCTCGGGGCCGACCTCGCCGATGATCTTCTTCACCTTCTCGGGGAACAGCGACAGGTAGATCGGCTCGGCGGGGAACAGCGTGCGGATGAACTCCTTGTTGGTCTGCGAGATGCGGTCCGCTTCCTGGTAGCTCATGCCGGTGAAGTGGCGGCCGATCGCCTCCCACACCACCGACGAGCCGTCGGTCTCGAGCGGCGGCAAGAGCTCGGACAGCACCTCGTCGCGAAACGACGCGCGGTGCAGCCCGATGTACAGGAAGCGCACGTAGGAGAGCCACTTGCCGAGCGCCAGCGGGTTGCGCCGGAAGTCGGGCATGAGCACCAGCCCGCCGATCTCGGTCGGCCCGTTGTAGTTGTAACCGATGCGCAAGACGCGGTGCACGAAGTGCCGGTCGAGCGTCTCCGAGTAGCGCTCGTCCTGCATGACGTCGAAGAAGATGTGCGGCGCGCGGCGGGTGCCGTGCTGCGCGTGGATCATCGAGGTGCCGACGATCTTCTTGTCGTCGAGCAGCACGAACAGGTACTCGCGCTTGAAGATGTCGAGCTGACCGGAGAACGACTTCTTGGACTGATCGATGAGCTTCTCGAGAACGGTCCGGTCGTTGGGCAGGTTGACGGTGTCGAGGTGGGCCGCTACCTCGTGCAGCCCCACGATATCGTCGGGGAAGACTTCGCGAAGGATGAACATGGGTTCACGATGGGTGAGTCGGCGAGCCTACACCTGCCCCGAGAGCCAGGCAAGCGAGCCCCACAGCCGCGCCGGTCCGGTGGCGGCGCGGTGGATGTATTCGATGAGCACCCGGCCGAGCGCGTCGAGGAGCGGCGGCACCAGCTTGTGCTCCGGGATCAAGTAGGCGTAGTTGATGATCTTGATCGGCGGTCTGGCGGACGCGACGCGGGCCTCGTTCTCCTTGTCGATCCAGTCGAGGATGTGCGGCAGCGCCTTGACCGTCTCGCCCTGGATGTCGTGGAACAGCACGATCGCGCGGCCGTGCAGCGTCTTGAGCTGAGCCTCGACGTACGCTTCGATCTTGGCGGCGTTCTTGACGCGCCAGTCTTGCGGGTCGATGTCCCAACCGGTGTGCTTGATGCCCAGGCCGCTGAGGACCTCCGACAGCGCTTTGCAATGTGCGCCGTAGGGCGTGCGGAACAGCTCGGGACGGATGCCGATCGCCTGCTCGATCAGCGCGGCGTTCTCTTCGATCTCCTGCGCGGCGCGCTTGGAGTACACCTTGCCGCACAGAAAGTAGTGGTGGACGGTGTGGTTGCCGACGGCGTGACCGCGCTTGAGCTCCTCGCGCAACAGCGCGCGCTCTTTTTCGTCGGTGGGCCGGTTGCCCTGGAAGTGCCAGCCGTTGACGAAGAACACCGCCTTGATGTGGTGCTGGTCGAGCACGTCGAGGACCTTGGGCGTCTTGTCGAGCGCCGGACCGTCGTCGAACGTGAGCAGGATCTCGGGTTGATCAGTGGCTGCGGACGCGCGTTTTTCGGCGGAAGCCGCCGCTGGTATCAGATAGATCGCGAGCAAAACGAGAGCACGCACGAACCTTCAGCGTACCACCCGCCGACCGCGCTGCAACTTCGAGCTGATCGCCTAGAAGGGAATGTCGTCGTCGGTGCCGCCGCCCGACGGGGGACCGAAGTCGTCCGGCGGACCGTTGTCACCACCGGTGCGCGGCGTGCCGGGACCCGGACGCGGAGCGCCACCACCACCACCACCACCGCGCGGACCGCCGCCACCACCGCCGGCTTCGCCGCCGGGACCGGTGCCGAGGAAGGTCACCTGGTTGGCCACGATCTCGGTCATGTAGCGCTTCTCGCCGGTGTTCTTATCGTCCCACGAGCGTGTCTGCAGGCGTCCTTCGACGTAGACCTGACGACCCTTGTCGAGATACTGGGCGCAATTCTCGCCGGTCTTGCCCCACACCACGATGCGGTGCCACTCGGTGCGTTCCTGGCGCTGCTGGTTCTTGTCGTTGAAGACCTCATTGGTGGCGAGGCGCATCTCGCACACCGCCTGGCCCGACGGCAGGTACTTCAGCTCGGGCTTGGTCCCCAGGTTCCCGACGAGAATCACCTTGTTCACGCTCGCCATTTCCGTTCCTCCTTAAGACGCACGCAGGATGCGCGTTCTTGATGTGGCTGGTCAAGCGATCAGTAACCCATCCCTGTGACAAAAAAGCTGCTAGGCTCACGCCGCGCATGTTTGGCCGGCTGCGAGTCGCGGTGGTGGTCCCCGCCTTCAACGAAGAGCGCTCGGTCGCGGCGACCGTGCGCAGCGTCCCCGGCTTCGTCGACCATGTGCTGGTGGTGGACGACGCGTCGGGCGATCGCACGTTCGACGAGGCCAGCCGGGTCAAGCGGCGCGGCCTCGAGGTGCTGCGCCATCCGCGCAACCGCGGCGTGGGCGCGGCGATCGAGACCGGCTATCGGCGCGCGCTCGCGCTCGGCGTCGACGCTGCGGCGGTGATGGCCGGCGACGGGCAGATGGATCCCGAGGATCTGCCCGGCCTGCTCGCGCCGCTGGCGCAGGGACGCGCCGACTACGTGAAGGGGAATCGTTTCCGTGCGCCCGGCGTGTGGCGCGCGATGCCGCCGGCGCGCCTGCTCGGCAACGTGTTGCTGTCGCTGGCGACGCGCGTGACGAGCGGCTACGCGCACGTGTTCGATTCGCAGTGTGGCTATACCGCGGCCTCGCGGCGCGCGCTGGCGGTGATCGATCGAGCGGGGCTGTTTCCGCGCTACGGCTATCCGAACGATCTGTTGGCACGGCTGAACGCGGCCGGGCTGACCGTCGAGGACGTGCCGGTGCGGGCGGTGTATGGGCCGCATTGGCGGTCGGGGATCAGGTTGTCGACGGTGATTTATCCGATGACGTTCGTGCTGGTGCGATCGTGGATCCGCCGGGTGGTGAGCGAGAGCGTGAACGTGAACGAGCGCGCGAGCGACAGCGTGAACGCGAACGCCGGCGCGAACGTCGACGAGACGTCATGCGCATCGGCGTCCTGACCACGTCGTATCCGCGCGACGACGACGATCCAGCGGGTGGGTTCGTGGCGGGGTTTGCGCGCTGGTTGGCAGCGACGGGCGCGGAGGTCGAGGTGATCGCGGCCGATGCGCGGCGCCCGCTGTTCTATCGCGGCGGCGCGCCGGCAGCGCTCCGCGGTCGCGGGTGGCTGGGGGCCGCGGCGTTTTCCTCGACGCTGCTTCGCACGGCGGCGGCGCGGGCGGCGCGTTGGGACGCGATCGTGTCGCACTGGCTGGTGCCGTCGGCGGCAGTCGGTGCGACGCTGGCGCGCGGTCGTCCGCACCTGGCGATCGCGCACGGCTCCGACGTGCGGCTGCTCGCGCGCCTGCCCGGCGGTCGGGCGTTGGTGCGCGCGCTGTCGCGTCGGGCCGATCTGGTCTACGTCGCCGATGCCCTGCGTGTCGACGGCGCGCCGGGCCGCGTGGTTCCCATGGGCATCGACGTCGCCGCGCTCGCGGGCGGTGAGCGCGAACCGGAGCGCACCCGCCTCGGCCTCGACGGCGTGACCGCGCTGTACCTCGGCAGGCTGTCGCGCGAGAAAGGCACCGACCGCGCGATCGACCAGCTGCCCGACGGGGTCACGCTGCTGATCGCCGGTGCGGGACCCGAGCGCGCCGCGCTGGAGGTGCAGGCGCGCGGCCGCTCTGTGCGCTTCCTCGGCGAGGTGCGTGGCGCCGCCAAGCGCGACCTGCTGGCGGCCGCCGATCTGTTGATCGTTCCCTCGCGATCCGAGGGCGCACCGACGGTGATCTTCGAAGCGATGGCGGCCGGGCTGCCGATCGTCGCGACGCGCGCAGGCGGCATCGCCGAGCAGGTGCGCGACGGCGACAACGCGATCCTGTGCGAGCCCGCCGGCCTCGGCGACGCCGTGCGACGGCTGCGTGACGACCCGGTGTTGCGCGCGCGACTGGCCGCCGGCGCGCGCGCGGACGGGGCGCGCCACGACTGGCGCATCGTCGGTCCGACGCTGTACGGCGATCTTTTGCACGCTCCCGCGGCCAGCGCGCCGGGCCGGCTACAACTTTCGAGAATTTAACCCGTTGTAGTTCTTGCGTCGTCATGACGCGATGCATATATTGCGTGTGACAGTCGAATGAAGCGAACGCTTCCCGATTGCGACGTGACGGTGGTCGTCCGAGCCTGTGACGACGAGGATCGTATCGGTCACGTTCTGGTGCGGGTGGCCCGGCACCTGCGCTCGCTCGGCCTGAGCTTCGAGATCCTGGTGCCGGACGAAGGCTCGGGCGACAACACGGTGGCGATCGCGGTGCTGCTCAAGCCGAGCATCCGCGAGCTCGAGGTGATGCACGCCGAGCCGCAGCACGGCTTCCGTCAGGCGTGCGAGAGCGCGCGCGGCCGCACGGTGGTCTTGTACGACGTGCGCACCGACGCGCCGCTGTCTGCCCTCGGCTACGCGCTCGACCGCTTGCGCGAGGGCGCGGACGTGGTGGCGCTCAGCGGCCGCTTCCTGGTGTTCCGCCGTACGCGCGCGTGGCGAGCGTTCGATACGCTGGTGCAGCGGCGCGATCCGCTGACCCTCGAGCACCGCTTTCTCAAGCGCGCGCGCAGCCTCGGCCTGAGCTGTACGGTGACCCACCGCAAGCGCCGAAGCCCCTGGACGGTGCTGCGCCAGATGTTCACGACCACCGCCCCCGTTCGCACCTAAGCGACCTGCATCACACGGTTCTTTTGCTCCTTTTGCATAGTCCTATTGGACGCGAGGGTGCCCGGTGCTACCTTTTAGGGATGGGTCTTCTCGCTTCGCCCTTGGCGATTCTGTTGGCAGTCCTCGCCCTGGGCATCTTGATCATCGTTCACGAAGGCGGTCACTTCATCGTCGCGCGGCTCTCCGGCATGCGGGTGGATCGCTTCTCGATCGGCTTCGGACCCAAGATCATCAGCTTCAAGCGCGGCGAGACGATCTACCAGATCGCTGCGATTCCACTCGGCGGGTTCGTCCAGATCGCCGGCCTCAACCCGGGTGAAGAGGGCCTGGCCACGGACGATCCGCGCGCCTATCCGAACCGTCCCGTGTGGCAGCGCCTGTTGACCATCTTCGCGGGGCCGGGGACCAACTACGTGTTCGCCGCGCTGCTCATGACCGCCGTGTACATCGCCTTCGGCGTGCCGGTGCCGGGCAAGGTGCCGCTGGTCGGCGCGCTGCGCGACGGCAAGCCGGCGGCCGCGGCCGGGCTCGAGCCGGGCGACGAGCTGGTCAGCATCGACGGCCACAAGCTCGACGAGATCGGCCAGGTCGCGCCGCTCATCGACGGGTCGCAGGGCAAGCCGGTGACCATCGAGATCACGCGTGGCGGGGTGGCCAAGTCGCTCACGGTCAAGCCCGAGAAGGACGGCAGCGCCTACCGCATCGGCATCGAGATCATGGCCAAGGAGGAGTTCGCGCCGGCGCCGCTCGGCAAGTCGATCGTCGAGGGGCTGCGCTTCCCGTACGACTACAGCCGGGTGATCTTGCACGGCTTCGGCGAGATCTTCGCGGGCCGGCAGAAGGCCGAGTTCTCGGGGCCGATCGGCATCGTCAAGGTGATGAAGCGGCAGATCGCGCTGGGCTTCAAGAACACGCTCGCGATCATCGCCATCATCAGCGTGTACCTCGGCCTGTTCAACCTCTTGCCGCTGCCGGCGCTCGACGGCGGGCGCATCGTGTTCCTGGCGCTCGAGGCGATCTCGCGGCGGCGCGTCAACCAGCGCGTCGAGCAGACCGTTCACATGGTCGGCATGTTCGTGCTGCTCGGGTTCCTCGTCTACGTGACCATCGGCAACGATCTGGGCCTCGGCAAGCTCTTCCACCACTGAGGCACGGCTACGGCTCCTCGACGGGGACTTGCGGCTTGGCGGCGATCCACGCGCCCCAACACACGCCGGTCAGCGTGATCGCGGCGCCGCCCAGCGCGACGCCGGCGGTGCGCTCGTCGAACAACAGATAACCGAACAGCAGCGACGCGACCGGGGTGAGCTGCATGACGATCCCGGCCACCGCCGCGCGCATGTAGCGCAGCGAATAGGTCATGAGCAGCTGCGCGACGACCGAGAGCGTGCCGACCGCGATCGCCAGGCCCCATTCGCGCGTGTCGGGCGCGACCCAGTTGCGCGCGGTGGGAACGCCGGTGATCAGCGCGCCGACCAGGCAGAATGCGCCGAAGATCTCCCACGAGCCGTCGGTCTTGCGCACCTCGCGGATGGTGGCCACCGCGGCGCCCGACAAGATCGCCGAGCCGATGCCGACCAGCTGCCAGGTGCCGAAGCCCAGCGTGCCGGGCGGCGCGGCGCCGTAGATCACCAGCCCCACGCCGACGGTGGTGATGCCGAGCGCGCCGAGCGCCGCGCGGCCGACCGGCTCGGCCAGGAACAGCGCGGCCCACAACGCCGTGAACACCGGCGCGGTGTAGTTGAGCAGGGTCGCCATGCCGACCGGCAGGTGCTCGATGGCCAAAAAGTAGCAGAGCACCGCCGCGCCGCCGAACGCGCCGCGCAGCATGAGCCCGGTCCAGTTGTGCGCGCGAAACCGGATGCGCGTCGACGCCACCGCGCACGCGAACAGGCCGACGACGAAGCGGATGCACGCCACCTCCGGCCCGGGCAGGCGATGCGCGGCGCGCTTGGCGATCAGCGCCATCACCGCGAACAGCCCCGCGGCGACGACCATCGGAAGCACGCCGGTGGTGGCCCGTGCTTCCGGTTCGCGCGCGGTCGCCATCTGCTCTATGGTTCTAGCATGAAGCGAATCGCCTTCGTTCTGTGTGTGCTCGCGCTCCCGTCGCTGGCGCAGGCCGACCAGCTGTTCATGCTGACCCGCGACGGCCGGTTCCACACGCTCGAAGACGGGCCGCAGAAGGGCACCGACCTGCACGTCGAGAAGCCGTACTCGATGGCGCGGTTTGCCGACGGCAGCCTGGCGGTCGTGCACGGCAAGGGCTTGAGCGTCGGAGACCCGGCGAAGCTGCGGGCGGTGCCGGGAAAGAACGACGATCTGAAGGAGCTGGTCGTGGTGGGCACGCGGCTGTGCGCGACGACCAAGGGCGGCGAGGTGGTGCAGATCGATGCGAAGACGGGCAAGCGGACGTTGCTGGCGAAGTGGCCGTTCGTCGGGTTTCTCGCGGCGGACGGCGAGGTGCTGATCGCGTCGCACGACAAGACCATCGAGGTCGTTGGCGCGACGCCGCCGGCGTCGTGGAACGTGGGCGGGTATCCGATCGCGATCGCGGCCGCGGCGGGCCACGTGTTCGTCGCGACGCACGAAGGCCCGCTGTATCAGCTCGATCGCGCCACCGGCCTGGTGCGCGATCTCGGCATGGGCGGCTGGTTCAACACGCTCGGCCTGGCGGCCACCGCGACGCGGCTCTACGCGGTCACCACCTCGGGCAAGCTGTGGGAGATCGATTTTGCCCAGTCGAAGAAGAGCGCGCTGGCGATGGACGGGTGGCAAATGGCGATCGCGCTGCTGGTTTCGCGCTAACATTCGTCCATCGAATTGATGGCTGCCGACGCTGACGAGCTCGACGTTCGCCTGCGCGAGATCCTCGACAAGATCCCGCTCGACCCCGGCGTGTACCTGATGAAGGACAAGAAGGGGAAGATCATCTACGTCGGCAAGGCGTCGTCGTTGAAGGCGCGCGTTCGGAGCTACTTTTACCGTTCGGGCGACACGCGCGCGTTCGTCGCGCTGCTCGGGCGGCTGCTCGGCGACATCGAGACGGTGGTGGTCAACAACGAGAAGGAAGCGCTGCTCCTCGAGAACACCCTGATCAAGCAGCATCAGCCGCGCTTCAACGTCAAGCTGGTCGACGACAAGAACTACCTGGTGCTGCGGCTCGATCCCAAGGCGCGCTTCCCGCGCCTGGAGGTCACGCGGCGCATCGGCAAGGACGGCGCGAAATATTTCGGGCCGTACCACTCGGCGACCTCGTGCCGCGCGACGCTGGCGGTGGTGAACCGGCACTTCAAGCTTCGCACCTGCACCGACCACGTGCTCAACTCGCGCAAGCGGCCGTGCCTGCAGTACCAGATCAAGCGCTGCGACGCGCCGTGCGTGTATCCGATCCCCGAGGAGGAGTACGGCAAGCAGGTGCTGGACGTGGCGCTGTTCCTCGAGGGCAAGGATCAGGAGCTGCTCAAGCGCTTGAACGGGCGCATGAAGGAGGCGTCGGTCGATACCAACTACGAGGTCGCCGCGGCGGTGCGCGATCAGATCAAGGCGCTCGAGAAGACGCTCGAGGAGCAGCGCGTGGTGTCGTCGGACTTCCGCGATCAGGACGTGTTCGGGCTCTATCGCGAGGGCGACGCGGTCGAGATCATCGTCCTGCACATTCGCACCGGCAAGCTGATGGGGCGGCGCGGCTTCTCGTTCAAGGATCAGGAGTTCCCGACGGAGGAGACGATGTCGTCGTTCGTCTCGCTCTATTACGATCTGGGCGCCTATATCCCCGACGAGGTGCTGCTGCCGATTCCGATCGAGGACGCGGCGGTCAAGGCCGAATGGCTCACCGAGAAGCGCGCCGCGCGGCGGGTCGAGGTGCAGGTGCCGCAGCGCGGGTCACGCCACAAGCTGGTCGAGCTGGCGCAGAAGAACGCCGCCTCGTCGTTCGTCACGCGGCGCAACAAGAGCCAGGACGTGGAGTCCGCGCTCGGCAAGCTGCAGTCGCGGCTCAACCTCAAGCGCGCGCCGCATCGCATCGAGTGCTTCGACATCTCGCACATCCAGGGCACCGCGACGGTCGGCTCCATGGTGGTGTTCCTCGACGGGGAGCCGGCAAAGGGCGAGTACCGCACGTTCAAGGTCAAGACCGCGACCAACGACGACTTCGCGTCGATGTACGAGGTGCTCTCGCGGCGCTTTCGCCGTTCGAAGACGGCCGCCGCGAACGCCGGGCAGAAGGGTTGGGTGGTGCCCGATCTGCTGGTGATCGACGGCGGCAAGGGGCAGCTCTCGACCGCGCTGGCGGCGCTGCGCGACGCGCAGATCGACGTGGGCATGAACGGCCTCGACGTGGTCGGGCTGGCCAAAGAGCGGGAAGACGAGACCGGCGAGAAGCAGCCGGACCGCGTGTTCCTGGCGCGCGCGAAGGATCCGATCAAGCTGCGCCCGAACTCGGCCGAGCTGTTCATCCTGGCGCGCATCCGCGACGAGGCGCATCGCTTTGCGGTCACCTTCCACAAGAAGCTGCGGCGGCGGCGCACGCTGCGCTCTGCGCTCGAGGACGTGCCGGGCGTGGGGATGAAGCGCAAGCGGATGCTGCTGTCGACGCTCGGCTCGCTCAAGAAGATCAAGACCTCGAGCATCGAGGAGCTGGCGCGCGTGCCGGGGATGAGCCTGAAGGCCGCCGAGGCGGTGGTGCACTATTTCCATGGGCCGGCGGGCCAGGCCGAGGTCGAGGCCGAGCCCGGCAAGGTGGTCGAAGAGCAACGCGAGGACGTCGCCGAGGACGCCGCCGCCGCCGAGCTCGCATCGCTGGAATCGCCGCTCGATGACGAAACGTAGCCCGCTCCCTCGGACGGTCGTGTGGCTCGGGCTGGTGTCGCTGGCGACCGACGCCTCGAGCGACATGATCTATCCGCTCCTGCCGCTGTTCCTCACCACCGTCCTCGGCGCGGGTCCGCAGATGCTGGGCGCGATCGAAGGCGCGGCCGAGGCGACCGCGGCGTTGCTCAAGCTGATCTCCGGGCGGCTCGCCGATCGCGCGCGCCGCAAGAAGCCGCTCACCGTGCTCGGCTACGGCATCTCGTCGGTGGTACGGCCGCTGGCGGGCTTCGCCACCGCGCCGTGGATGATCCTGGTGGTGCGGCTGGCGGATCGGGTGGGCAAGGGCGTGCGCTCGAGCCCGCGCGATGCGTTGATGGCCGACGTCACGCCGCCCGACGTGCGCGGTCGCGCGTACGGCTTTCATCGCGCGATGGACAACGCGGGCGCGGTGCTGGGCCCGGGGATCGCGACGGTGCTGCTCGTGTGGGGACACCTGTCGCTGCGGACGATCTTCTTCATCGCGGTGATTCCCGGCGCGCTGGCGATGCTCTCGCTGACCGCAGGCGTGAAGGAAGAGCCCACGAACGCGCATCCTGCTCAGGATGGCTCCACGCCTTCGGCGCAGGGAAAGGGCAACGCCAACCTGAACGAGCGCCTGCGGATCACGCCGTACCTGATCGCGCTGGCGTGCTTTTCGCTCGGCAACGCGAGCGACGCGTTCTTGCTGCTGCGCGCCGAACAGCTCGGCGTGCCCGGGCGCTACATCCCGGCGCTGTGGATGCTGCACAACGCGGTCAAGGCGCTGCTCTCGACCGCCGGTGGCGGGCTGTCGGATCGGCTCGGCCGCCGTCGGGTGATCGTCGGCGGCTGGATCCTCTATGCGGTCAGCTATCTCGGCTTCGGCCTGGCGCGCGCCGCCTGGCAGGCCTGGGCGCTGATGGCGTTCTACGGCTTGTACTACTCGCTGGTCGAGGGATCGGAGCGCGCGCTGGTCGCCGAGCTGGCGCCTCCCGGTCATCGCGGCCGCGCGTTCGGCGCGTACTACGCGGTGGTCGGCACCGCGGCGCTGCCGGCCTCGTTCGGCTTCGGGCTGCTCGCGCAGCGCTACGGCGCGCAGTTGCCTTTCACGATCGCGGCGGGGCTGGCGGCAGTGGCGGCGCTGTTGCTGGCGCTGACGGTGCCGGAGCCGCGTCGGGCGCGCTGACCCCGCCGTCTCCAGGGGACGCCTCGACGGGCAGGGTCACCGACGGCAGCTCGTCGAGCTGCGGCATCACCACGATCTCGATGCGGCGGTTCTTGGCGCGCTCGGCCGCGGACTCGTTCTCCACCAGCCGATCGAACTCGGAATAGCCCGCCGCCGCCAGGTGCGTCGGGTCCACGCCTTCGGCCTGCAAAAAGCGCACGACCGTGACCGCGCGCGCCGCCGACAGATCCCAGTTCGACCGATAGGGAGAGTTCTTGATCGGCACGTTGTCGGTGTGGCCAGCGACGAGAAAATCGCGATCTGGAATCTCCTTGAGCGCGGCCGCGATCGCCTTGAGCGCCGCCTGGCCGTCGGCCTTGAGCTCGGTCTTGCCGGGATCGAACAAGATCTGATCGCCCAGCTTGACCAGCATCTTGCCCTTGCGGATCTCGACGGCGATGGTGTTCGCCTCGATCATGCTCTTGAGCCGCGTGAGCAGATTCCGGTACACCTCGGAGCGCTGCTCGGCGCGATCGCGCGCGCGGTGCAGCTCCTCGAGCTGCTTCTCGGTGGCGTTGAGATCCTGCTTGAGCTTGAAGTAGTTCAGCTCGACGGCAGCGGCGTGCTCGCGGGCGCCCGACTGACGCTCGGCCTCGGCACGCGCGCCGGTCAGATCTCCTTGCGTGTGCGCCAGCTCGGTCTTGCAGCGATCGAGCTCGGTGGTGCGCGAGTCGTAGAGCTCTTGCGAGACGCCGCACGCGCCCAGCATGGCTACCCCCGCCAAAAATGCCTTAGACCTCAAGGGGTAGCCCTCACCGTTTCACAGATATCAGAGAATTTTTTGACAGGCGACGTAGGTGTTCGTAAGGTTATATCCTACATGTAGGACTGCGAGGACCCATGGCGCGCGGCACGGCTGCACAGAACGGGACTGGACGCGGGCGGGAGGTGGCGGGGATCATTCTTCTCGGCCTGGCGATGTTCATCGGGCTGAGCGTGATGTCGCTGCAGGCGGGCTCGGGCACCTTGATGGGACCGTGCGGCGCCACCGTCGGGCTCGGGGCCTATGCGCTGTGCGGCATCGGCGCCTACCTGTTGGCGTTCGGGCTCGGCGTCGGCGCGGTGCGCTGCCTGCAAGGCCGGCCGCTGCACCTCAAGTCGATCGCGTTCGCCGCGTCGGTGGGAGGCACGTTGTCGGCGGCGATCTTGCTGCACCTGGCGTTCGGCGCGCACCGGCTGCGCGGCTTCGGACCGGGCGGCTTGATCGGCGAGTACGGCGCGGAGCTGATGGTCTCGATGGTCGGCCGTTGGGGCGCGGCGCTGTTCGGCGCGATGGGCCTGTCGGTCTCGCTGGTGCTGACCACGTCGATCTCGATGCGCCAGCTCGGCGCGTTCGCGGCGCGCGCGGGCCGCGTGATCGGCGCCGGCGCAATGCGCGGGATCGCGGTGATCTTCCCCGAGCGCGGCGAGGTCGAGCGGGAGCGTGACGAGGAGCCCGAGGCCCCCGAGGCCGAAGAGGACGAGGCGCCCAAGAAGCTGATGCGCCGCCTGTTGCCGCGCCTGCGGGGCAAGCAGGCCGACGACACCCTCCACGAGAAGCTGGTCGAGGTCGACGACGAAGAAGAGCTGTTGGTCCTCGAGAAGAAGGTCGAGGACAAGCTCGACAAGAAGCGCGGCAAGAAGCGCGACGACGAAGCGCAGGTGGTCAAGCTGAGCGAGGTCGAGCCGGCTGTGCTGAAGGCGTCCAAGCAGGACGGCGCGCCGCTGCAGGTGATCGAGAACGAAAAGACCGAGCTGTCGGCCGCCCCGCAGCTCGCGCCGCCGCTCGACGCGCCCAAGATCGTCGCGCCGGTGAAGCCCAAGATCATGGCCGCGCAGGCGCCCGCCAAGGAGCCGGCCGCGCCCAAGCAGGACTACATCCCGGCCGCCGGCGGGTATCACCTGCCGGATCTCGCGCTGCTCGATTATCAGGAGTCGCCCGAGACGGTGGTGAGCCAGAACACCGACGAGATGTACGCGCTCGCCAACAAGCTGCAGACCACGCTGTCGGACTACGGCATCAAGGGCGAGGTCAAGGAGATCCATCCGGGCCCGGTGGTCACCATGTACGAGTTCGTGCCGGCGCCGGGCACCAAGCTGTCGCGCATCAGCGCGCTGTCGAACGACCTGGCGATGGCCATGGCCGCGCTCAAGGTGCGCATCGTCGCGCCGATTCCGGGCAAGTCGTCGGTGGGCATCGAGGTGCCCAACAAGAAGCGCGCGACCGTGTACTTGAAGGAGATCCTCGCCGACGAGGGCGTGCAGAAGGCGGCGTCCAAGCTGACCATGGGCCTGGGCAAGGACATCGCCGGCAATCCGGTGGCGGTGGATCTGGCCAAGATGCCGCACCTGCTGGTCGCGGGCGCGACCGGCGCGGGCAAGTCGGTGGGCCTCAACACGATGATCTGCTCGATCCTGTTCAACGCGAATCCGGAAGAGGTTCGCATGATCATGATCGATCCGAAGATGGTCGAGCTCTCGATCTACGAGGGCATTCCGCACTTGCTGTTGCCGGTGGTGACCGATCCGAAGAAGGCGAACCTGGCGCTCAAGTGGGCGGTCGACGAGATGGAGCGCCGCTACGAGATGGTGGCCAAGACCGGGCTGCGCGACATCATCGCGTACAACAAGCACGTCGAGAAGAAGCTCGCCGGCGGCGTGCCGAAGCAGGAGTCGAAGAAGATCAGGATCTACGTCACCGGCGACGACGGATGCAAGCAGGAGGTCGAGTGCTCGGCCTCGGAGCAGGCCGTGCACGCGGCGGGCGGCACGGTCACCAACGAGGTGCTCAACGACATCTCGGCGGTGAACGCGGCGCGGCAGAAGGAAGCCGAGGCGCGCGCGGCCGAGACGCCGCCCAAGAAGCTGCCGTACATCGTGATCATCATCGACGAGTACGCGGACCTCATGGCGGTGGCGTCCAAGGAGGTCGAGATGTCGGTGGCGCGCATCGCGCAGAAGGCGCGCGCGGTGGGCATCCACCTGATCCTGGCGACGCAGCGGCCCAGCGTGAACGTGGTGACCGGGCTCATCAAGGCCAACTTCCCGTCGAGGATCGCCTTCCAGGTGGCGCAGAAGATCGACTCGCGCACCATCCTCGATCAGATGGGCGCGGAGAACCTGCTGGGTATGGGCGACATGCTGCTCACCGACAAGGGCAAGGCGCTGCAGCGCGTGCACGGCGCGCTGGTGACCGACGTGGAGATCAAGCTGCTGGTCGAGTTCCTCAAGAAGCAGGGGCAGCCGGTCTACGACATGGACATCCTGAAGCCGCGCGAGGAAGAGGGCGAAGGCGCCGACGGGCTGCCCGACGACCTCGGCTCGGATCCGGAGTACGACAAGGCGGTGCGGCTGGTCACCGAGAGCAACAACGCCTCGGTGTCGTTCATCCAGCGGCGGCTGCAGATCGGGTTCAACCGCGCGTCTCGGCTCGTCGAGCGCATGGAGAAGGAAGGGATCGTCGGCCCCGCGAACGGCTCCAAGCCGCGCGAGGTGCTGGCCCAGGCCATCTAAGGGGAAACCATGCAACCGGAGCCTTCCAAGCGCGACGAGCTGTATCCACTGGCGGTGCACGTGGCGCGCAAGCTGGGCGAATCGTCGGTGTCGTTCCTGCAGCGACGGTTGATGATCGGGTTCCAACGCGCGCAGCAGCTGGTCAAGCGCATGCGGCGCGAGGGCGTGGTCGAGCGGAAATAACTTCGCGCGCGCTTCCGTCTATACTTCCAGCATGCGCTCGTTGCTCCCGGTCCTGATGCTCCTCGCGGCGCCCGTCCACGCCGAGCCGGCCAAGGACGTCATCACGCGAATCCAGAAGTACTACGACTCGACGAAAGATCTGCACGCGCGGTTCGAGCAGGTGCTCGAGTCCGCGATCGGCGGCCTGCCCAAGAAAGCGTCGGGCGACGTGTGGCTGAAGAAGCCCGGCAAGATGCGCTGGGACTACGCCAAGCCCGAGAAGAAGCTGATGGTCTCCGACGGCACCACGTTGTGGGTCTACGAGGAGGAGGACGGGCAGGCGTTCAAGCAGGACATGCGCAACTCCACGCTGCCCACGCAGGTCTCGTTCCTGGTCGGCGAGGGCAAGCTCTCCGACGAGTTCGACGCCACCATCGTCACGCCGCCAGGCATCGGCGAGCCGACGGACATCGTGCTCAAGATGGTGCCCAAGACCGGCACCAGCTCGTATCGCTATCTGTTGTTCATCGCCGATCCCAAGACCGGCATCGTCAAAGGGACGGTCATCTACGACCAGCAGGGCGGCACCAACAAGCTCACGTTCTTCGACGTGCAGCAGAACAAGGGCGTCGCCGACGGCAAGTTCCACTGGAGCCCGCCGGCCGGCACCAAGATCCTCTCGCCCCCGCGCCCGCCAGCGCCACCGTCGACTCCTTGAGCTGGGCTAGCGGCCGCGGCCGTATTTCGCGGCGATGATCTCGATCACCTGGCGCGCGTAGGCCTCGTCGAGACGGAGCGCGTTGCGCAGCTGCTCGGCGAAGCGATCTTCGTGCTCGTTGACGTGACCCGAGGCGAGCGCGACCTCGACCGCGACGATGAAGCACTGCTTGCGCAGCCGCTCGCTCGAGATCGCGCGCAGCTCTTCGAGCAGCTGCTCGCGCGAGACGCGCTCGGCTGACGTCAGGTGCATCGGCAGATCGCGCAGCTGCGGGATGGTCTTGATCAGCGCCTCGATCACCACCTGCTCGCTGTGCTCCATCTTGCCGTCGATGAAGCTCATCACCCGCACCGTGCGGAGCAGCGGCTGGTGCTCAGTGACGCTGGAGAGCTGCGGCGGCGCGGCGGCGATGGTGGTCAACAGGCCCATTCCCCCATGTTAGCAAAATCCCTACCCGCCGACGATCAACACCACCACGCCGGTGACGGTCACCGTGACGGCCAAGAAGCGCGCCGGGCTCCAGCGCTCTTCGCCCATGAGGATCGCGATCGGGACCGAGAGCAGCGGGGCCTGCGACGAGAGCGGCGCGCCGACGGAGAGATCGGTGTGCGACAGGCCGTAGACGTAGAACACCGAGCCGAAGAAGGCGTCGGCGATGATCGCGGGCAACAGGCTCGCCCAGCCGCGCACCGGACGCGGCTGCGGCGGCGGGGTGCGGCTGAGGAGGACCTGCGCGCCGAGCAGCACCAGCGCCATCAGGTAGCGGATCGCGTTGGCCTGGAACACGTCGAGGCCGACCGCGCCGTGCTTGATCGAGACGCTGTTGCCCGCCCACAAGATCGACGTGATGAACGCCAGCACGATGCCCCAGGTGTCTTTGTGGCCGGTGCCTGCCGCGTCGATCTTGCGATCGGGCGCGAGGCGCACCAGCGCGACCACGCCGAACACGCACAAGAGCGTGGCGGCCGCGCGCAGCGGGCCGAAGCGCTCGCCATAGAACGCGCCCACCAGCGCCGCCCACAGCGGATAGGTCGACGCGATCGACAGCGCGGTCGAGATGCCGATGCGCCGCGCGGCGGTGAAGAACAGGTTGTCGGCGATCGCGTACGAGCACAGCACCGAGCCGAGCAGCCACCCCGAGCCGCGCACGGTCACGCCGTCGGTGAAGTGCGCGCCCAGGCGGAACGCCGTGAAGGTGAGGTAGATCGGCACCACCACGATCGCGCGCGCCAGGTTCACGCGCGCCGAGCCTACGTCGCGCGACGCTTGCGCATACCGCGCCGACGCGAACGCCCAGGTGCACGAGCTGCCGAACGCGGCCAGCGGCCCCCACAGGGCGAGCGCGATCACAAGAGCGGAGCGATCTCGGCGGCCTTGGGAAACAGGCCGTAGATGCCGCCGGTGTGCAGAAAGACGATGCGCTTGCCGAACGTCTCGCGGTCGCGGGCGAGCTCCTGCTTCAGGCCGTGGAACGCTTTTCCGGTGTAGACCGGGTCGAGGATGATCCCTTCGGCGCGCGCCACGTCGCGCAGCGTGGCCAGCTCCTCGGGTCGCGATTTCGCGTAGCCAATGCCGACGTAGCCGTCGCGCAGCTCGATCTCCTTGCGATCGAAGGTCACTTCGAGCTTCCAGCGCGCGATCGCGTCCTCGACGATCTTGCCGATCTCGGCGACGAAGTAGGCCTCGTCGTCGCACACGTTCACGCCCACCGCGCGCCACGGCAGCCCGAGCAACTTGATGCCCAGGATCAGCCCCGCGCCGGTGCCGCCCGAGCCCGCCGCGTACACCAGCGTCGCCGGCTCGCGTCCGAGATCGTGGGCGAGCTCGTCGACGCACTTGACGTAGCCCCACGCGCCGAGCGCGTTCGAGCCGCCCTCGGGAATCAGGTACGGCTTGCGCCCGCGCGCGCGCAACAGCTCGGCGACCTGCGGAAAGATCTCGGCGCGCCGCTTGTACTCGTCGCGGCTCACCCAGCGGACTTCCGCGCCGACCAGCTTGTCGAGCAGGATGTTGGCGTCGGTCGCCGGTGGGCGCGCCGGGTCGTCGGTGCGCAGCAGCAGATACGATTGAAAGCCCAGCTGGGTCGCCGCCACCGCGGTCGCGCGGCAATGGTTCGACTGCTCCCCGCCGCAGGTCACCACCGTGTCGCAGCCCTGCGCGCGCGCCTCGGCGAACAGGAACTCGAGCTTGCGGATCTTGTTGCCGCTCAGCGCCGAGCCGGTCAGATCGTCGCGCTTGACCAGCAGCTGAACGCCGAGCTGTTGCGAGAGCCGCGTCATCGGCTCGACCGGCGTCGGCAGGCGCGCGCGGGTGATGCGTTCCGGGTACTCGATCACGAGCGCTCCTGGCTGGCGGCGGTCACGAACGGGTTGGAGCGCCGCTCGTCGCCGATGGTGGTGGGCGGGCCGTGGCCCGGGATCACCTTGGTCTGTGGATCGAGCGTGTACAGCTTGCGCTGGATCGATCTCTCCAGGGTCGGGTAGTCGCCGCCCGGCAGATCGGTGCGCCCGACCGATCGCTGAAACAGCGTGTCGCCCGACAACAGCAGCGGCCCGTTCGGTCCCTCGAGCGAGAAGCAGCAGCTCCCCGGGGTGTGGCCCGGCGTGAAGATCACGGTGGCCGCGCGCTTGCCGAACGCGAGCGATTCCCCGTCGGTGAGCCAGTGCTCGATCGGCAGCACCTGGCGCGGCTTCCAGCCGAACATGGCGGCCTGCATGAGGAACCCGTCGTAGAGGAACAGATCCTCTTTGTGCAGCGCGATGGTGCCGCCCGCCTTCTCCTTCACGTCGCGCGTCTCGTAGATGTGATCGAGGTGCGCGTGGGTGTGCACGATCCACTTCACCGTCAGATCGTAGTGCGCGATCAGCTCGAGGATGTGCGCGTGCTTGCCGCCCGGATCGACGACCATCGCCTCCTTGGTATCGGGGCAGGCGAGCACCGAGCAGTTGCACTGAAAGTCGCCGACGGGAAACGTCTCGAGCAAGAGCACGGGCGAAATCTAACACGAAAAGTTGCGCCATCTCGCGAGCCGGAGAAGCTGGATCGCATGCAAGCGCTGATCTTCCCACTCTGGCTCGCGGTCCTCCTCGCTTCTCACGGTCGCGTGCTCGCGCCTGCCAAGCATCGCGCGGGCGCGCCGGCGGCTGCGCGGCACAAGGCGAGCTATCCGCCGGCCGAGCTGTACGCGGTCAACCTGAACGAGAGCATGCGCTACCGCCCGTTCGACGACGCGGGCCACCCGCGCAAGAACGCGGATCGCGAGCTCACCCACTTTCTGCGCTGCTGGCACACCGGCAAGCAGCACAGGGTCGACAACCGCCTGGGCCGCGCGCTGTACCAGGTGGCGCGCCATTTTCCCGGGCACCGGCTGGAGATTTTCTCCGGCTTCCGTCCCAAGAAGTACTGCACCCGCGAGCACAGCCGGCACTTGACCGCGAGCGCGATCGACTTCCACGTCGCCGGCGTCAAGAACGAGGCGCTGATCGGCTGGTTGCGCGCGACCTTCCATCCGGCGGGCGTCGGCTACTACCCGAACGGCGTGCACGTACACCTCGACCTCGATCGCGCGCGCGACACCTACTGGATCGACAGCGGCGACACGCCCGCGCCCAAGGGCGACGTCCGCCCGCTTTCGGCGATCGGCGACACCGCGCCTGACGCGCTCGAAGCGACCAGCGACGAACCCGTTGAAATGATGGAGCCTTCCGAGCCTCCGTCAGGAGATCCGGCGATCCCCGAATAGGGTAAGCTCCAGGGAATAGATGCGTTTGCTCCCTTTTTTCCTGCTCGCAGGTTGTGCGCAGGTTCAACGTAGCCTCCCCATCGAGGACCTGCTGCAGCCGCAAGGCGAGCTCTCGCCCGACGTCGACGCGTCGACGCCGAATGACTTGTCCGGCTTCGATGCGTCCGCCGGCGATCTGACGGGCGGGCTCGGCGACATGGCGAGCTGTCTCGGGATGGTCAAGATCAACGAGGTGCAGACCGGCGGCTCGGCCAGCCTCTCCGACGAGTGGATCGAGCTCTACAACCCGTGCGCGGCCGCGGTGGATCTGACCGGCGCCAAGCTCACCTATCGCGCGGCCACCAACGTGGGCGCGAGCGACTCTTCGACGGTGGCGCCGCTCACCGGCAACATCCCAGCCGGCGGCTACTACCTGGTGGCGAACACCAACTACTCGGGCGCCCCCACGCCGAACATCAAGCCGTTCGCCGGCTCGGGTCTCCTCGCGACCGGCGGCGCCGTCGGGCTGCGTGACTCCGTCGGCACGCTCATCGATTCGGTCGGCTGGGGCTCGGCCAACAATCCGTTCGTCGAGGCCGCCGTCGCCGTCGCGCCCGCGGCGGGAAAGTCGATCGCGCGCCAGCCGAACGGCACCGACAGCAACAACAACAAGAATGATTTCGTGCAAGGAACGCCCACGCCCAAGGCCGCCAACTAGCGCGCCTTGCCGAGCCTTGCCGCTCCTTGGTTAGGGACGTAAAATCTTTCGTTCGATGATCCCGTCGGCCCCACGCGTGACAGTCGCCAACCCGGCGGACGGCGGGCTGTTCTATTGGCTGTGCAAGCTGTACCTGTTCGGCCTGATCGCGTTCGGCATGACGGTCGCGTTCGCCGGCGTCGCGGTCTACCTGCACTTCGCCGGTCAGCTTCCGCCGCTGCCCGACCTCGCCACCTACGCGCGGGTCGCGCCCGGGCTCACCACGATGTACGCGCAGGACGGCACGCTCCTGGCCGAGTTCTCGACGGAGCGACGCGAGATCGTGCCGCTCGAGCGCGTGCCGCAGCCGCTCATCGACGCGTTCGTCTCCACCGAAGACCGGCGCTTCTTCACGCACGGCGGGCTCGATCTGCGCGGCACCGCGCGCGCGGTGATGGCGAATTTGCGCGCCGGACAGGTGCTGCAGGGCGGCTCGACCATCACGCAGCAGGTGGCCAAGGCGTTCCTCTCGTCGGAGCGCACCTTCTCGCGCAAGATCAAGGAGGCGATCTTCGCGCGCCGCCTGGAGGGCCGCTACTCCAAGCGCGAGATCCTCGCGCTGTACCTCAACCACATCTTCCTCGGCAACGGCGCCTACGGCGTGCAGGCGGCGGCGCGTCGCTACTTCGACAAGGACGTGTGGGATCTCGACGTCGGGCAGCAGGCGATGATCGCCGGCCTGGCGCGCGCGCCCTCGCGCTACAGCCCGCTGGTCGACGAGAAGGGCGCGATGGATCGGCGCGCGACCGTGATCGACAACATGGCCGAGACCGGTACGCTCTCTCGCGCGGACGCCGATCGCTGGAAGAAGATCGGGCTGCGCGTGCAGCCGCGGCGCGACTATTTCCACGAGCTCACCCCGTATTTCTCCGAGCAGGTGCGGCGCGATCTGGTCAAGAAGCTCGGGCAGAAGGCGTTCTACGAAGGCGGCTATCGCATCGAGACCACCGTCCTGCCGTGGATGGACGTGCTCGCGCAGGACAACGTCGACGCGGCGGTGCGCAAGCTCGACAAGCGCCAGGGCTGGCGCGGCCCCGAGGCGAAGCTCGACGAGACGCAAGCGGTCGAGTTCCGTAAGCGCGCCAAGGCGATGTACGGTTCGGGCCCGCTCGAGGAGGACAAGCTCTACCTCGGGCTGGTCGAGAAGGTGAACGACGCAGGTGCGCAGGTGCGCGTGGGCGCAAAGGTGCACGCGCTGCCGCTCGCCAACCTGCTGTGGGCGTCGCCGTTCTCCGCCACCGACGCGACCAACGACAAGGTCATCGAGCGCACGTCCGAAGCGCTGCACAAGCGCGACGTGGTGTGGGTCAAGTGGGCGTTCCACGCGCGCATCCCGCGCTTCACCGAGTTCACCTACAACGAAGAGGGCGAGAGCACCTGGCTGCCGGAGCAGCCGCTCAAGAAGACGCCCAAGACCATCGAGCTCACCCTCGAGCAGACGCCGCGCGTGCAGGCCGCGCTGTACACCTACGATCACTCGAACGGCTACGTCCTGGCGATGTCCGGCGGCGACGACTTCGATCGCTCGGAGTTCAACCGCGTGACGCAAGCGTGCCGCCAGCCGGGCTCGGCCTACAAGCCGATCTACTACTCGCTGGCGCTCGATCGGGGCTACGACTACAACACGCTGTGGAACGACAAGCCCAAGGCCGAGGTCGATCCGCTCACCGGCGAGCTGTGGATCCCGCAGAACGTCGACGGCAGCTACAACACGCAGGTCTCGCTCGAGCGCGCGCTGGTGTGGTCGAAGAACCCGCCGTCGGTCGAGATCTTTCGCATCCTCGGCGCCAAGGACGTGGAGAAATGGTCGCACCGGCTGGGCATCGTCTCGCCGCTGATCACCTCGCCCAGGTGCGAAAAGGAGTTCTGCTCGTCGCTGGCGTTGGGCGCGAGCTGCGTGCATATCGACGAGATCACCAAGGCGTTTTCCGTTTTCGCGCGTAACGGGCGCCCGTCGTCGCCGGTGACCGTGCGGCGCGTGATCGATCGCCAGGGCCGCATCATCGAGGATCATTCGAGCTATGACGATCCGTGGCTGCCGGCGCGCGACAAGCTCGATCGAGTGGCGGCGGTCGCCGGCGTCACCGTCGAGCCGGTGATCGATCCGCGCGCCGCGTACCTCACCTCGAAGCTGCTCCGCGAGATCGTCACCACCGGGCACTCCGGCCCGATCCGCGCCACGCGCATCCTCTCGGCCGGCAAGACCGGCACCTCGAGCCGCACCTCCGACGTCTGGTTCATCGGCTACACCTCGAAGTGGATGACCACCGCCTGGATCGGCGACGACACCTACCAGCGTCAGCTCGGCTACAAGGACGCCTCGTTCATGCTGTCGGTGCCGATGTGGGCGCGCTACATGGCGCAGGTCGCGCCGCCCGAGCTCATGCCGCTCGAGGAGATTCCGTGGGACAAGCCCGCCAAGGTGAAGCCGACCGACATCGGCGGGCCGCTCAAGGCCGGCTTCGCGCCGCCCCCGATCGCCGGCATGGGCGTCGACGGCAAGCCGATCGCGATGCCGGCGACGAGCCAGGGAGTGCCGGTTAAGGTGGGCGGACCGGGCACGCCGCCCCCCAACTTGATCCGCCAGAAGACCGTGCGCGTGCAGAGCGCGATCCCTGCCGCGACCCTGCCGGTCACCGTTCCACCCAAAAACAAGCCTTAGAAAACATCCGGTGATATGGTCGTTGCGATGGAGATGAGGACCTTCACCCTGCTCTGCGCGTTGATCCTCCCGCTGGCCGGCTGCGAGACCGCGCCCGGCACGCAGCGCCTGCCGATTGGCTCGCACTGCTCCTCTGCGGACGAATGCGGCACCACGCCCTACGTCTGCGCGCCGGGCTATCCCGGCGGCTATTGCCAGGCCGCCTGCGCTACCGACGGCGATTGTCCGATGGATTCGTACTGCATCGCCAAGCAGTGCCGGCGTCGCTGCAGCGTCGACGGCGACTGCCGCACCTCGGAGGGCTACACCTGCCGCCCGCTCGGCGGCACCGGGAACGTGTGCGAGCTTCCGACGACCGCGGAAACGCCCGATCTGAGCATCGTCGCGCCGATTGTCGACATGGCCGCGCCCACCGGCTGACGCGGCCGCGTTTCCGTGGGATGATCGGAACGTGGGTCCCCGGGTCCTGGCGCTGGTCTGCTCGCTCGCCACGTCGTGCACTTTCGCGGTGCGCGGCTTGCCGCTGACCAGCACCGACGGCAGCACCGGGTCGGATGCCAGCGTGAGCGACGGCCCTGGGAACGATTTGGGCGGCTCGTGCGACGGCTGTCTTCTCGGCTGCGGCGGCGTACCCATGCATTGCCTGGCGTTCGCGCCCGCGGGTCCGGTGCAACCGGGCGACTACGGACAGGCCGGCCTCCAACCGCTCGTCCTCAGCAGCGACACCACCTTCAACACCGACGACGGCAGCATCACCGGCGGCCTCACCCGCGCGGCCGGCGCCGGCGTGCAGACCGGCATCTCCTTCCGACAGGCGACGCAGGGCAACGGCGCGACCAACGTGGGCGTGTTCGGCTTCGCCATGCTCACCATCGCCGACGGGGTCACGGTGAGCTTCACCGGTGACAGCGCCGTCGCGTTCGCCTCGGCGGGCGACGTGTCGGTGGTCGGCACGATCAACGCGGTAGGCCTGTGCATCGCCGGCGTCGGCGGCCCGGGCGGCGGCCGGGGCGGCGCCACCGGCGCGGACGGCGGCGGCCCCGGACGGGGCGGAAGAGGCGGCGGCACCGCCGACAAGGCATCCGGCGGCGGCGGCGGCGGCTACGGTCACAACGGTGGCCGTGGCGGCAATGGCAGCGGCGCGACCAGCGGCGGCACGGCCGGCCCTTCCGTCGGCGATCTGACCGCCGACCCGCTCTCGTTGCAGGGCGGCTCGGGCGGCGGCGGCGGCGGC
>PNAM01000008.1 GCA_003170275.1 Myxococcales bacterium | reverse complement strand
GGCGATCATCGGATCGTAGTAGATCGAAATTTCGCCGCCCTCATAGACGCCGGTGTCGTTGCGCAGCGTGACGCCGCCCGCGCTGTGCTCTTGCGGAGGGCGGTAGCGCGTGAGGCGCCCGGTGGAGGGCAAGAATTTGCGGTACGGGTCCTCGGCGTAGACGCGGGTTTCCACCGCCCAGCCCTTGAGCTTCACGTCGCTTTGCTTGAGCGCCAGTTTCTCACCGGCCGCGCTGCGGATCATCTGCTCGACCAGATCGATGCCGGTGACCAGTTCGGTCACCGGATGCTCGACCTGCAGCCGCGTGTTCATCTCGAGGAAGTAGAACGAGCCATCCTCGGCGAGCAGGAACTCGCACGTGCCGGCCCCCACGTAGCCGACCGCGCTCGCCGCCCTGGCGGCCACTTCGCCCATCTGCTTGCGCAGCTCGGGCGTGACCGCCGGCGAGGGCGCCTCTTCGATCACCTTCTGATGGCGCCGCTGAATCGAGCAGTCGCGCTCGAACAGATACACGGTGTTCCCCTGCGTGTCGGCGAACACCTGGATCTCGACGTGGCGCGGCCGAATGACGGCTTTTTCCAGATACACCGTGTCGTCGCCGAACGCCGCCTTGGCCTCGCGCTGCGCACCCTGATACGCCGCGACGAATTTCTTTTCGTCATCGACCAGGCGCATCCCCTTGCCGCCGCCGCCCGCCGACGCCTTGAGCATCACCGGCAGGCCGAGCTTCAACGCGCTCTCCAGCGCCGACTCGGCCGTCGGAAAGCCTCGCCCGGTGGGCCCGTTGTCGCCCGGCACCACCGGCACGCCCGCCGACATCATCTTGGCGCGCGCGCGCGTCTTGTCACCCATCGCATCGATCGCGCTCGCCGGCGGCCCGATGAAGATCACGCCCGCCTTCTCGCACGCCGCCGCAAACTCGGCCTTCTCCGAGAGAAACCCATATCCCGGATGGATCGCATCGGCGCCCGATCGCTTCGCCACGTCGAGCACCTTGCCGATGTCCAGGTAGCTCTCGCGCGCGGGCGGCGGACCGATCGGATACGCCTCATCCGCCATGCGCACGTGCAGCGCCGCGCGATCCGCGTCCGAATACACCGCGACCGTCTTGATCCCCAGCTCGCGACACGCGCGCATCACGCGCACCGCAATCTCACCACGATTCGCGATCAGGATTTTCTGGATGGGCCTCGGCATGGGCGGGCATCCTACCAAACGCCGAAGGATTAGGGGGCCGCGGGGGCTCCGCCTTTTCGCGGATCGCTGGCGGCTTCGACGACGTCCGGGCGGAAGCGCAGCATCTGCGAGGCGGAGCCGGAGAGCTGGGCCGGCGGCGGAACCACGTGGTGGCCGCGGCGCCTCAGACCGTCGAGGACATCGGCGGGAATCTCGGGCTCGGCGATGAGCTCGTCCGGGACCCATTGCGCGTGGATGCGCGGCGCGCTGACGGCCGCCGCCGGGTCCATGCCGAAGTCGATCGCGTTGACGATCGTCTGCACCGTCTCCGAGACGATCATCGGACCGCCGGAGCCGCCGGCGCACAGCTCGGGCTTGCCGTCCTTGACGACCAGCAGCGGCGTCATGCTCGACAGCGGGCGCTTGCCGGGCGCGATCGCGTTGGCGAAGGCGCCGATCAGCCCGTAGATGTTGGGCGCGCCGGGCCGCGCGGAAAAATCGTCCATCTCGTCGTTCAACACCACGCCCGTCGAGCCGCCGACGAATTTGGCGCCGAAGGAGGTATTGATGGTGGTGGTGAACGCGACCACGTTGCCGTCCCCGTCGGCGACGCACAGATGCGAGGTGCCGTGGTCGTGCGGCGGGTCGCCCGGCGCGCCGGCCAGGCTCTGGTCGCCGTAGGCCGCGGACGCGAGCACCTTGCCGTCGCTGAAGCGCGCGGCCAGCTCCTTGGCGTAGAGCGGATCGAGCAGGTGGCGGGTGGGCACGTCGACGAAGGCCGGATCGCCGAGCGAGCGCGCGCGATCGGCGAAGCCGTGCTTGAGCGCCTCGGCGATCGCGTGATCGGCGGCGGACGAGCCGGCGCCGAGCGAGGTGAGCGGCGGGCGCGCGTCGAGCACCTGCAGGACCTCGATCGCGGTCGCACCACCGGCGGGCGGAGGCGCGCCGTAGAGCTTGCGGCCGCGGAAGGTTCCCTCGAGCGGCTCGCGCCAGATCGGCTGGTAGGCCGCCAGATCCGCTTCGCTGACGACGCCGCCGCGGCGCTTGATCGCCTCGACCAGCTCGCGCGCGATCGCGCCCTTGTAGAACGCGTCCGCGCCGTGCGCCGCGAAGCTCGCCAGCGTGCGCGCGAGCTCCGACCGGCGCACCAGGTCGTGCTCCGCGAGCGGCTTTCCGCGCGGCGCGACCAGCGCGCGCAGCGGCTCGCCCTCGGGCGGCGGCTTGCTCGCCCACAGCCGCACCACCGCTGCGGCCAGGTGCGCCGAGACTGGAAACCCATCGCGCGCCAGACGGATGGCCGGCGCGGCCACCGCGGAAAGCCCGAGCTTTCCGTACCTCATTTCGAGCTCCGCGAGGCCCGCCGGCTCGCCCGGCACGCCGACCGCCAAGCCGCCCGATTGGGCCTTCTCGAGGTCCGCCTTGCCGTTCACCACGAACATGTCGCGCGTGGCGGCTGCCGGGGCGGTCTCGCGGAAATCGAGCACCCGCGCGCGCCTTTCCTTGGCGCTCCAATAGACCAGGAACCCGCCGCCACCCAGCCCGGACGAAGCCGGCGAGACCACCCCCAGGGCGAGCACCGCCGCGACCGCCGCGTCGACGGCATTTCCCCCTTTTGCGAGCACCTCGGCGCCGGCCCGCGAAGCCAGGGGCGAGTCGGCCGCGACCGCTCCTTTATTGATGGGCGAACGCAGCGCTGCGGGGCTCGCGGCACCGGCCGGGCGCGTCCCACCCAGACCTACAATCAACAGGAATAGCACCCAAAGCGCTCGCCCGGTTTGCATGCACCCTCGCTTCGCTGCTAAAATTACCCCGCTGTACAGTTTCAGCCCTGCAACACCACAGGGACTTGCGCCCGACCGCTTCGGGCTAGACGAGGTAACCGACGGTGTCAGAAAACACCCGGAGAGACATGAGAACGCCTATCACCTTGAAGATCAAGTTCAAGAGCTCGAACCTTGATCAGTTCATCGAGCGGTACTCCGTCGACGTGAGTCGAGGCGGGATCTTCATCCGCACCAAGGAGCCGCTGGCGGTCGGAACCCAGCTCAAGTTCGAGTTCCAGCTACAGGATGCCCAGTCGCTGATCGCCGGCGAAGGCACCGTGGTGTGGATCCGCGAGCATGATCCGAACCGCACGGGCGTCGCGCCCGGCATGGGCGTCAGGTTCGACAAGCTGCAGCCAGCCAGCCAGGGCGTGCTCGACAAGATCCTCGCCGAGAAGTCCAAGCGGGGCGACGCGCAGATGGAGTCGCGCTTCGAGGCCGGGGTGCGCGCCAACGCGAACACGTCGGGCAGCGTCGCGCAGCAGCCTGGACCGGCGGCGGCGCGCGTGGTCGCGCACAACGATTTCAGCGGCGGCGATTCCAAGCACACGCCGCTGCCGGAGCCGGCGCCGGGGCTCGATACGCCCGGCGACGAGTTCGGGCAGGAATCGACGCGCGTGATGCAGGACTCGATCGTCCAGAAGCTGGCCGATCAGACGCGCGGCAACGAAGAAGCGGCCAACGCGTTCGCCGAGAGCGAGCCGACCCGCAAGGCGTCGGTCGCGCAGATCCAGGAGCTGCGGCGCGAGGCGGCGCCCGCCAACATCGTGGTGACGCCGCAGGTCCCACAGCCCGAAGCGAGGCACGAACCGAAGCACGAGCCGAAGCACGAGCCGAAGCCCGAGCCGAAGATCGAGCTCGCGCCGCCACCGAAGGTCGAAGAGAAGGCGCCCGAGCCCAAGGTCGAGCTGGCCAAGGACGAGCAGAAGTCCGAGAAGAAGAAGGACAAGAAAGAAAAGTACGCCAGGGACGGGAAGACCAAGAAAGCGGCGGCCGAACGAAACGAGGCGGCCAAGGACGTTCCCAAGGAAGCCGCTCGGCCAATCGCTGCGGCGGTGCCGACGCCGGAAGAAGGCGCGCCGGCGGGCAAGCGTTCGGCGCTCATGCCGGTCTTGCTGATCCTCGGCGTAGCGGCCGGCATCGGCGGGTACTACGTGTTCCGAGGCGACTCGGAGCCGACCACGCCGGTCACCGAGGGCGAGCGTCCGGTCGCGCACGTGCCGCCGATGGTGAAGGAGCGGATGCAGCCGCCCGAGCCGACGGTCGGCGAGCCGGCCAATCCGCCGTCGGAGCCGGCCGTCGCGCCACCGGTCCCGAAGCCCAATCCGGCGGTCGCGATCGCGCCCGAGCCGGTCAAGCCCGAAGCCGTCAAGCCCGAAGCCGTCAAGCCCGTCGCGGTCAAGCCCGAAGCCGTCAAGCCNNGTCAAGCCCGAAGCCGTCAAGCCGGCAACGCTCAGCCTCGCGGTGAGCTCCGATCCCGCCGGCGCGCAGGTGCTGGTGAACGGCAAGCCGCTGCCCAACCCGACGCCGACCACGCTCGACGATCTGGATCCGAAAAAGATCTACGCGGTGCAGCTCAGCATGAAGGGCTTTCATCCGTGGAAGGTCAGCCTGAAGCCGAAGGCGGGCGACAAGCCGATCGAGGCCGCGCTGGTGCCCAACGAAAAGTCGGTCGAGGTCTCGTCGACGCCGCCGGGCGCGGAGGTGACGCTCGACGGCAAGAAGGTGGGCAAGACGCCGTTCGTCATCCACAAGCTCGACGTGTCGAAGTCGCACGAGGTGGCGGTCAAGCGGGCGGGGTTCATCGCGCAGACGCGCACCATCAGCGCCGGGGATACGTTCGAGCCCAAGGGCGATCGCGACGTGCTCGCGCTGGCGATGAAGCTCGAGGCGGAGCCGAAGCCGGAGGCGCCGCCGCCGGTCGCCAAGCCGGTGGTCAAGCCGGTGGTCAAGCCGGCGGTGGCGACCAAGAAGCCGGTGACCAAGCCGTCGGGTGAGAAGCCGGTGGCGAAGGAAGACAAGCCGGTGGTCGAGAAGCCGGTGGTCGAGAAGCCCGCCGAGCCGGTCGCGGAGAAGCCGGCCGAGAAGCCGGTGGTCGAGAAGCCGGCCGAGAAGCCCGC
>PNAM01000094.1 GCA_003170275.1 Myxococcales bacterium | reverse complement strand
CGAAGTCGGCATTCTCGACACCCGCCGCGGCGGCGTGCGATCGCGATCAACACCACCACCACGACCAGGAATAGCACCAGGCCCGAGCCCGCGCCGCCCGCGCCGCGGTTGCCCCGAGCCCGTTCGGGCGGCAGCGTCGGTTGCCCGCCCGAGACGATGCGGTTGACCTCGGCCAGTCCTGCCGAGAGCCCGCCGGCCACGTCGCCGGCGCGAAACTTCGGCGCGATGAGCTCGCGGATGATGCGCGCCGAGAGCGCGTCGGTGAGCCGATCCTCGAGGCCATAGCCGACCTCGATGCGGAGCTTGTGCTCGTCGAGGAACACGGTGACCAGCACGCCGTCCTGGTTCTGCTTGCCGCCGATCTTCCACTTGCGCGCCAGATCGTTGCTGAACTGCTCCAGGCTCTCGCTCTCGAGCGAGCGAAAGATCGCCACCGCGAGCTGGCGCGTGCCCGACTCGTACGACTTGAGCTCGCCCTCGAGCCGCGCGAAGTCGCCGGCCGAGAGCGCGTTGGCGTAGTCGTTGACCCGCGCGGTCGGCTTGTCGGGGACGCTCAGCGCGTGCGCCAGCGAGCCGGCCAGCAGCGCGATCGCCAGCGCGCTGTTCCGGATCAGAACTTCACCTCGGGCGCCTTGTCGGCGTTGGCGGTGGTCGCCTTGAACGGCTCCTTGGGCTTGAAGCCCCAGATCTTCGCCGCCATCACAGTCGGGAACTCACGGCACTTCACGTTGTAGGCGCGCACCGCGTCGTTGTACTTGTGGCGCTCGACCGCGATGCGGTTCTCGGTGCCTTCGAGCTGCGACTGCAGATCGCGGAACGAGGCGTTGGCCTTCAGATCGGGATAGTTCTCCGAGACCGCGAGCAGGCGGCCGAGCGCGCCCGAGAGCTGGCCCTGGGCCTCTTCGAACTTCTTCACCTTCTCCGGATCGCTCAGATCGTCGACGGAGAGCTTGACCTGCGTCGCCGAGGCGCGCGCGGTGGTCACTTCGGCGAGCACTTTTTCTTCGTGCTGCGCCGAGCCCTTGACGGTCGCGACCAGGTTCGGAATCAGGTCGGCGCGTCGCTGGTACACGTTCTCGACGTTGCCCCAGGCCGCCTTGACGGCCTCGTCGGCTTCGACCAACCCGTTGTAACCACAACCGGAAACGGCGGTCGTCAGGACCGCGAGCAGCGCTACGCGTGGAATCATGGGGAGATTATAAGGCGCGTAGCCGCGCCGTCGCCAACAGTTGCGTCGCCTGGGCCAGGGCGGCGGCCGAATCCGCGTCGCTGGCGGGCGTCCGGCCGGCGGCCAGCAGCGCCTCGCCTTCCGGGCGCGGCAGCCGCTGGGCGATGCGGCGCAGCGCGTCTCCGCCGCGCGCCGCGAGCGCCGGGCCGAGCCAGCTCGAGCCGGCTCGCAGGAACAGCGCGCGCGCCAGATCGTGCTCGGCGTCCGGTCCCAGTGTGACGAGCTGGAACACGGCACGTTGCGCGGCGCGCGCCTCGTCGGAGGACACGTTGGTGGAGAGCGCGCGCACCTGCGCGACCAGCTCGGACGCGCTCGGTTCGCCGAGCCGCGCGCACAGCTGCGCGAGCGCCGAGCGGGGCGCGCCCGAGAACGCGGTGGCGACGCGCTGCCGGCCGAGCGCGTGCAGCAGCTCCGCCAGCGTGGCGGCGTCGCGCGACTCGAGCTCGAGCGCCGCCGAGCGCGCCTGGCCGGAGCGTCCGGAGGTCATGTCGACGAGGTGCGAGTAGGCGCGCCGCTCCAGCCACGCCGCCGCCTCGGGTCGCGCGGAGGCGGGCGGCGCCTGGTACCAGGACGGGTGAACCTCGGCCACTCCGTGCGGCACCGATCGATCGAGCTGCGCCGCGGTGCGCGCGAGCAGCTCCGGATCGGCGACCAACTGCTCGGCGTGGCGCTGCAGCGCTGGTGATCGTCGCGCGCACAGCGCCACCGCCCGCGCGCCGAGCGCCCGCACCGCAGCGACGGCAAACGAACGCTCGCGCGTCTGCAGATGGAGCACGACCGCTACGGCGTGCCGCCGCGCCGCAACCGCCAGCGCAGCACCTGCCCGGACGCGCTCTTCGGCAGGCGCTCGACGAACTCCACCTCGCGCGGATACTTGTACGGCGCGATCTCGCGCTTGACGAACTCCATCAGCTGCTGCCCCAGCTCTGCCGACGGCGGGTGCCCGACGTTGGGCACCACGAACGCGACCGGCCGCGCCAGGCCGTCCTCGTCGTGGCCCTCGACGACCGCGCACTCCCACACCGCCGGATGGCCGAGCAGCGTGCGCTCCACCTCGTCGGGCGAGACCCAGCGGCCGCTCACCTTGAAGAGATCGTCGGCGCGCCCGCAGTGAAAGTAGTAGCCGTCGGCGTCGACGAAGAAGCGATCGCCGGGCCGCACCCAGCCGTCGTGGAACACGCCCTCGGCCGTGGACGCGCGGCTGAAGTAGCCGTGCGCCACCGTCGGACCGTGCAGCTCGATCGAGCCGATCTCCTGCGCGGCGAGCGGCTGGGCCGCGTCGTCGACGATGCGCGCCTCGACGCCCGGCAGCGGCTTTCCCGCCGAGCCCTCGCGCAGCGAGCCCGGCCGGTTGGAGATCACGAAGCTGAGCGCCTCGGTGACGCCGTAGCCGTGCAACAGATCGACGTCGAAGGTGGCCTTGACGCGCGCGGCGAGCGTGGCCGGCAGCGACTCGGCGCCCGACACCGCGTGGCGCACCGACTCGAAGCACGGCGGGCGCGGCGCCGGGAGCTGGCGGTAGTCGCGCACCATCTGGCCGTACATCGACGGCGTCGCCGCGAAGATGGTCGGCTTGTAGGCCATCAAGATGTCGAACACCGTGCGCGGCCGCGGGCGCGCCGGCAACAGGAAGGTCGACCCGCCCGCCTGCAGCGGGAACAAGAGGCCGAGCCCCAGGCCGTACGCGGACGCGAGGCTGGCGGTGGTGAACACGCGGTCGTGCGAATCGAGCTGCAGCACGGATTCGGCGTAGGCGAAGTGGGCGTGGCGCGCCGCCGCGTGATCGTGTGGCACGCCGCGCGCCGGGCCGCCGGTGCCGGCCGAGTAGAGCAGGAACGCGGGCGCGCCGTCGGCCGGATCCCAGGTCGGGCAGCTGGGCTCGGCGTCGCGCATGAGCGCGTGCAGATCTTCCTGGCCGGCGCGCGCCCCACCCACCGCGAGCACGTGGCGCACCGACGGCGTCTCGGCGCGCACCGAGTCCACCGTCGGGCCCAGGTCGGCGTTCACCACCACCGCGACCGCGCCCGAGTCCTGGACGATCGCGCGCACCTCGAGCGGCCGCAACAGCACGCTCATCGGCACCGGCACCGCGCCCATGCGGATCGCGCCGAGAAAGACCGCCGCCAGCTCGACCGAGTCGTGCATGAGCAGCGCCACGCGATCGCCGGGTTGCACGCCGAGCGCGCGCAACGCCACGCCCGCGCGGCCGCTCTCTTCGGCGAGCTTGGCGTAGCTCCACACCCGCTTGGGCTCGCGCAGGGCGGGCGCTTCGCCGCGGCCACGGGCGAGCGCCTCGTCGACGAGAACGCGCGCCAGGTTGGGCGGTGCCATGCGCCGATCAGTGTACCAGAATGTGCTATAAGCCGCGGGACGAGCGATCGGAGCGAAGCGACAATGCGCATCATCTCGGGTTCGGCTGGGGGCCGGCGCCTCACCGCACCGCGGGGCGAGACCACCCGTCCGACCGCCGACCGGGTGCGCGAGGCGGTGTTCAACATCCTCGCCTCGAACGGCGAGGTCCCCGAGCGCGTGCTCGATCTGTACGCGGGCTCGGGCGCGCTGGGGCTCGAGTCGCTGTCGCGCGGCGCCCTGCGCGCGGTGTTCGTCGACGATGCGGCGGCGGCGGTCGAGGCGATCCGCAAGAACGCGGCGGCGCTCGGTTTCCAGAGCACCGTCGAGGTGGTCGCCACACGCGTCAAGGAGTGGCTCAAGCGGCCGTCAAACGGCCGATTCGGCTGGATCTTTCTCGACCCACCCTACGCAGGCAGCGAGCTCGACCGCGCGCTCGGCCTGCTCGCCGCGGGCGACTACCTGGCCAAGGGCGGCGTGGTAGTCGCCGAGCACGAGTGGCGCGGCGCGCCGGCCGCCGATCACGGATCACTGGCGCTTTCCGACCGCCGACGCTACGGTCAGACCGCGGTCTCGTTCTATCGCCATTCGGAGATGACGCCATGACCAAGCTCGCCATCTACCCCGGCTCGTTCGATCCCATCACCAACGGGCACGTCGACATCCTGCATCGCTCGCTCGCCATGTTCGACAAGGTGGTGGTGGCGATCGCCGAGAACGTGCGCAAGGCGCCGCTGTTCACCATCGAGGAGCGCAAGCGCCACATCCGTGAGGCGGTGGGCAACGATCCGCGCGTCGAGGTCGACGCGTTCGAGGGCCTGCTCCACGAGTACGTCAAGAAGCGAGGCGCGCGCGTGGTGGTGCGCGGCCTGCGCGCGCTCGCCGATTTCGAGTACGAGTTCCAGCTCGCGCACATGAACCGGCGCCTGGGCGGCCAGATGGAGACCATCTTCCTCATGACCAGCGAGAAGGACTTCTTCGTCTCCTCGTCGCTGGTCAAGGAAGTGGCGCAGTTCGGCGGCGACGTGACCGGGTTGGTCCCACCGTTGGTGCAACAGGAGCTCGAGCAGAAGGTGCGGAGGAGCACGTGAAGATCGCAGACCGGGTGGCGCGCATCCAGCCGTCGCTGACGCTGGCGGTGAGCGCCAAGGCGGCCAAGCTCAGGGCGCAGGGCGTGGACGTGATCGCGTTCGGCGTCGGCGAGCCGGACTTCGATACGCCCGACAACATCAAGGAGGCGGCCATCGCGGCGCTCGCGCGCGGCGTCGGCAAGTACACACCGGTGTCGGGCACCGCGGACCTGCGCAAGGCGGTCGCCGAGGAGCTCAACGCCGCGCACGGCACCAAGCACGGCGCCGAGAACGTGATCGTCTCGGTGGGCGCCAAGCACAGCCTGTTCAATCTGTTCATGGCGCTCCTCGACGACGGCGACGAGGTGATCATCCCGTCGCCGTGCTGGGTGAGCTACCCCGAGATCGTGGCGATGGCGGGCGGCACGCCGGTGATCCTGCAGACGCGCCCCGAAGATCGCTACGCGTTCGATCACGCGGCGCTCGCCCGGCTGGTGACGCCGCGCACGCGCGCGATCATGCTCAACTCGCCGTGCAACCCGACCGGCACGGTGTACGGCAAGGAGACGCTGCGGGCGATCGGCCGCGTGATGGCGGCCAACCCGAACCTGCTGGCGATCACCGACGACATCTACCGGCGCCTGGTGTACGGCGTGGAGTGGCACTCGGTGGCCAAGGTGAACCCCGAGGTCGCCGACCGCGTGATCCTCGTCGACGGCGTGTCGAAGAGCTACGCCATGACCGGTTGGCGCATCGGCTTCTGCGCCGGCCCGAAGGAGCTGGTCAAGGCGATGGACACGCTGCAGGGTCAGTCGACCACCAACCCGAGCGCGGTGGCGCAGGCGGCGGCGCTGGCCGCGATCACCGGACCGCAGGACTCGGTCGCGCTCATGAATGCGGAGTTCGATCGGCGTCGCAAGGTCATGTTCGAGCGGCTGCGCGCGATCCCGCAGGTGAAGCTGGTCGAGCCCGAGGGCGCGTTCTACTGCTTCCCGGATTTTTCCGCGTACTGCACCGGAAAGATCAAGGACGACGTCGCGCTCGCCGAGTACCTCTTGGAGAAGGGCCGCGTCGCGGTGGTGCCGGGCACCGGCTTCCTCGCGCCGGGCTTCGCGCGGCTGTCGTACGCCACCTCCATGAAGCTGGTGGAAGAGGGCACTGCGCGCATTGCGCAGGCGCTCAAAGAGCTGTAATGGCGTTCGGCTTCGTCGTCGACGATCGCGGACCGGACAAGAAGGCGGCAGGTGGGGCGGTGGCGTTCGCCGCCGGGCTGACCGAGCGTCCGCTCGACGAGGCCGCGCACCTCGCAGGCTGCCCATCGTGTGCGCTCTTGGACCGCGGGATCGCCTGTGTGGGCGTGGTGCCGACGCCGCTCTCGGCGCGCGTCGAGGAGTGGCTGGTGCAGCGGCTGCCCGCGGACCTCGAGTCGGTGGGTGGGTTTCTTCTGCGCAAGGCGATCGGCGACTTCGGGTACGACGGCGCGCGTGCTGCGGAGCTGCGCAAGCAGGGCCTACTCGAAGCGCCGGGTGCGTTCGAGCGCCACTACGGCCCGTTCTTTCGCCGCTTCGTGGTCTCCAGCGAGCAGCTCCTCGAGGAGCTGGTGTGCGCCGGCGACATCGCGCCCTCGCACGCGCTGGCCATCCTGGTCCACCTGCAATGCCTCGAGATCGACGGCCAACCCCTCGCCATCCTCGACACCGACGGCCCCAAGCTCGGCGAGCTGGTCGAAAAACCCGACACCCGCAAACCCCGCACGCGCCTCGCGCTCCCCCCCGACCCCACCGCCGACCCCTCCCTCCAAGGCATCCAGTCCCTGCTCGCCGCCCTCTACGCCGGCTTCGTCCTCGACTCCGACGTCTACGTCCTAGACTCCACTCTTTAGTGGGCGGCGGCGCGGAGGGTGAAGACGGCGACTTCGGAGGGGGCGCCGGCGCGGATGGGGACGGAGGAGGAGCCGATGCCGCAGTTCACGTAGAGCATCGAGCCGTTCACGTTGTACCAGCCGGCGAGATAGCGATTGCCGAAGCGGCGGGCGATGCCGGCGGTGACCTTGGGGATGTTCACGTGGCCGCCGTGGGTGTGTCCGGCGACGATCAGCGAGCCGCCGTACTCGGCCGCGCGATCGGCCATGTTGGGCGCGTGGGTGAGCACCAGCCGGCTGCCGCCCTTGCGCACGCCGCGAAACGCGCGCTTGACGTCGGCGTGTCCGGTGATCGCGTCGTCGATGCCGATGATCGACAGCGGCGCGTTGCGCAAGTTGAGCTCGGAGTGCCCGTTGCGCAGCACCGCGTAGCCGTTGCGCTCGAGCGCCAGCCGCACGCCCTGCCCGTCGGTCCAGTAGTCGTGATTGCCGAGCACCGCGTACACCGGCGCGCGGATTCCGCGCGTGAGCTCCGCCAGCCGGCCGACGAACTTCGGGCTGTAGCAGACGAAGTCGCCGGTGAGCAGCACCAGGTCGGGCTTGGCCGCCTCGGCGCGCGCGATCGCGCGGGCGATCTTGCGATCCGGCGTGAGCATGCCGACGTGCAGATCGGTGAGGTGCGCCACCTTGAGCCCGTCGTGAGCCGGGTCGAGCTCCGGCACCACCACCTCGTGCTCTCTCAGCCTGGGACCCTTGGGAGGCGCGAGGAGTGACATGAGCAGCTCATTATATCGCGGTTTGGGGAGCGGGCGATGTCGTTCTGGAAAATCGAAGGCAGGCGGGCGCTTGGCTGCTCTACGCGTTCTTGTGGATGCTCATCACGTCGTGCAGCAGCTTGATCGCTTCGTCGTGCGGCCGCTGGAACGCGTTGCGGCCCATGATCGATCCGAACCCGCCGCCCGCCGCGATCTCCTTGACCTCGGCCAGCACCGCCGCCGTGTCCTTGGCCTCGCCGCCCGAGAAGATCACGATGCGCTTGCCGTTGAAGCACGACTGCACCACGTGGCGCACGCGATCGGTGAGCGTCTTGGTCGGGATGGCGTACTTCTCGTAGACCTTCTTGGCCTCGTCCTGGCAGATGCTGTCCTTGGGCGGCTTGACCTTGACCACGTGCGCGCCGAGCTGGCAGGAGATCTGCGCCGAGTAGGCGATCACATCGATCGACTGCTCGTGCTCCTTGGCCACGCCGGCGCCGCGGACGTACGCCCACAGGACCGTCGGCAGGCCGGCGTCCTTGGCCTCGGCGATCAGCTCCTTGATCTCCTGGTACATGGTGTTGCGCGCCGACGAGCCGGGATAGATCGTGAAGCCGATCGCGCTGCAGCCCAGGCGGACCGCGTCCTTGACCGAGCCGGTCATCGCCGAGCACGGCTCCATCTTGGCGAGCGAGTCGGAGTTGTTGAGCTTGAGAATGAGCGGCACCTGTCCGGCGAACTTGCCCGCCACCGCCTCGAGGAACCCGAGCGGCGCGGCGTACGCATTGCAGCCGGCATCGATCGCGAGCTGAACGTGATAGTCGGGATCGTACGACGGCGGGTTGGGCGCGAACGAGCGCGCGGCGCCGTGCTCGAAGCCCTGATCGACCGGCAGGATGACGAACTTGCCGGTGCCCGCCAGCGTGCCGTGGTTCATCAGGCGCGCGAGGTTGGTCAGGACGCCCGGGTTGTCCGAGGGGTACCAGGACAGGATCTGCCGAATTCGCTCATTGGACTTGGACATGGCTTCCTCGCTCGCTCTCGATGTTGGTAGGCAGGGGATTCTCTGCTCATCCCGACCGGTTTTCAAGACGTGCGGCGCAGGCGCGCGCGCACCGCCATCTGCGCCGCCAGGTATCCCGCGAGCACGCCGTCTTCGTAGTTCCATTCGGCGTTGGTGGCCAGCTCGGGATAGTCGTGCGGCTGCGTGATGTCGTCTTCGGTCAGCCGCGGGTTGATGCGCAGCGCGGCCTGGTAGACCTTCTTGCGCTGCAGCACCGCCAGCTCGTCGAAGATCTGCTCGACCGCCGCGACGATCTCTTCCCGAGCCGTTTCGTTGGCGCCCATCCGGGCGAAGCTAGCACACGTGGCCGATGTGCTCGATGCCCTCGGACTCGAGCTGCAGCGTGGTGTGTGCGATCTTGAACTCGCGCAGCAGCATCTGCTTGACGCGGTTGAGCAGCTCGTCGTTGCCCTCGGTGTGGCCGAGCACCACGATGTGCGCCGAGAGCGCGTACATGCCGCTGGTGATGGTCCAGATGTGCAGGTCGTGCACCGCCGAGACGCCGTCGGTCTTGTCGATCGCGCTGGCCACGCCGGCCAGATCGATGTTGCGCGGCACGGTCTCGAGCAGCACGTCGACCGCCTCGCGCACCAGGCGGTACGCGCTGTACAGGATGAGCACGCCGATCAGCATCGACAGCGACGGGTCGAGCCAGTAGGCGCCGTTCAGCTTGTACATGATCGCGCCGGCGATCATCACCGCCACCGACGAGAGCGTGTCGAACAGGATGTGCAGGTACGCGCCCTTGGCGTTGAGGCTCTTGAGATCGTGCAACAGCCACATGCCGGCCAGGTTGGCGGCCAGCCCCACGCCGGCGACGATCAACATCGCGCCGCTCTCGACGGCGACCGGCGAGTGCAGCCGCAGATAGCCCTTCCACAAGATGCCGCCCGCGAGCGGGAACAGCGTGAGCCCGTTGATCAGCGCGGCGAGGATCTCGATGCGGTGCCAGCCGTAGGTGCGGCGCGAATCGGCGGGCCGGGCGGCCAGGATCACCGCCGCCAGCGAGAGCGCCTGCGCCACCACGTCGGAGAACATGTGGCCCGCGTCGGAGAGCAGCGCGAGCGAGTGGGTGAGCACGCCCCCCACCACCTCGGCGACCAGGATGGTGGCGGTGAGCCCGATGGTGACCGCCAGCTTCCAGCGCTCGCCCTCGCGATCGGCGCCGTGCGCGTGCGCGTGCCCGCCGTGGCCGTGCGCGTGATCGTGCGCGTGATCGTGTCCGGCGCTCATGACGCCTCCGGCGCCA
>PNAM01000099.1 GCA_003170275.1 Myxococcales bacterium | reverse complement strand
GCGTCGGCAAGACCACGACCGCGATCAGCCTGGCGGCCGGCCTCGCCCGTCGCGGCAAGAAGGTGCTGCTGGTCGATCTCGACATCCAGGGCTCGGCGACCGCCGCGCTGGGGATCAAGCTCGCCGAGAGCGACTCGTCGGTGGCTGAGTGCCTGGTGCACGAAAAGCAGATCGAGCACGTGGTGCGCGAGACCTCCACCGAGGGGCTGTTCGTGGCGCCCGCCGGCGAGACGCTGGCCGCGGTCGACATCCACCTGGCGGCGGCGATGGCGCGCGAGCAGGTGCTGCAGCGCTGCCTGTCGACGGTGATGGGCAAGGTCGATCACGTGGTCATCGACACCGCGCCGTACCTCGGGCTGTTGACCACCAACGCGCTGGTGGCGGCCGATCACCTGATCGTGCCGGTCTCTTGCGAGTACCTTCCGATCCTCGGGCTCAAGCTGTTCACCGAGACCCTCGATCGCATCCGCGCGCGGCTGGGCGCCCCGTGCCACGTGCTCGGCTACCTGTTGACCATGTACGATCGGCGCGAGCGCATCACCACCGAGGTCGAGGCGCTGCTGCGCCGGCGCTTCGGCGAGGCAATCTTCAGCCACCCCATTCGCGTCAACACGCGTCACAAGGCCGCGCCATCTCACAAGAAAACAATCTTCGAGTTCGAATCCAAGGCGGGTCGGGGACGCGCGGACTACGAGCACCTGGTGGACGGGGTGCTCGAGCGACTGGTCGCCTCTGCGAGCATCGCGGCAGTATCGGAAAACGCGCCGGCGCGATAAGATCGTGGGGCATGCGCCTCACCATTAGCCTACTTACAATGACCCTGTCTCTCGCTGCGTGTGAGCGGGACAACCCAGGCTTCGGCTTCCAAGACGATCTCGGCCAGCCCGGCGGCGACGGCTTTCAGCCGGGAGATGGCCCGCTCGCCGACGGGTTGCCGGTGCCCATCGACTTGACCGGCTGCATCGCCACCGGGCCCGAGGTGTGCGACGGGATCGACAACGACTGCAACGGGCTGGTCGACGACAACATCGCGACCGTCGGGGTGGCGTGCGGCAGCCTGGCGGCGGTCGGCGGCTGCGTGGAGAAGACGGTGTGCGTGCCGCAGGTCGGGGTGGTGTGCCTGGGCACCTTCGTGTCGCCGGCCGGCCTGGCCACCAACCCGGGCACCAAGGCGGCGCCGCTCAACAAGATCATCGACGGCATCCGCAACGCGCAGCTGATCGGCGGCGGCGCCGACGTGTGCGCCTGCGATCCCAACGGCGGGGCCGCGACCACCTACACCGAGGACGTCACCATGGTCGAAGGGGTGAGCGTGCTCGGCTCGTACAATTGTACGTTCGCCGCGCGCGACCTGGTCAACAACATCACCCGCATCGTCGACACCGACGCCGCTCTCGGGCTCAAGTTCCCGCCCGGCCTCACGCACGCCACCTCGCTCGACGGCTTCACGGTGCGCGGCGCCGATGCGCTGAGCGGCAACTCGGTGGCCATCTCGGCGATCGATTCATCGCCCGCGCTGACCGACGTCACCGCGCAGGGCGGCGCTGCGCCGAACAGCTTCGGCCTGAGCGCCGTGCGCGTCGGAGCTGGCGCGACCGTAGCGCCGATCCTCACCCGCGGCACCTACGGCGCGAGCGCGCTGGCCGGCGCCAACAACAGCCAGATCGCCATCTACCTCGACGGCGCCGCCGCCACCCTCACCGGCGCGACCCTCGGTCTTCTGGGCGGCGCCACCCCAACGGCGGGCTTCTCGATCGGCCTGCGCTGCGCCAACGCCGGCTGCCCGGGCACCACGCTCAGCGGGGTGTCCATCGACGGCGGCGGCGGGCTCACGCTGGCCGCGGGCATCTACGCCTCGGCCAACCTCACCGGCTTCACCTCCACGAACGGTAGGTACGTGGGCGGCAACGCCTCGGGCCCGGTGGCCGGCAACGCCGTCCCGACCGGCGTCGGCGTGCTCCTCGAGAATTGCACCGGCAGCCCCACGTTCACCGGCAACTCGCTGGTGCGCGGCGGCTCGGGCGCGATCGGCCTGCGGGTCGGCTTCGCGGTCTCGGGCGCCAACTGCAAGCCCACGCTTCAGACCAGCACCGTCAAGGGGTGCGAGGCGGGCGCCACCTGCATCGGCGTGTCCTGCGACGGCGCGCCGTGCGTGGTCTCGACCAACACCATCGACGCGGCGACCAGCACCACCGCCGCCGCGGTCGGGGTCCGCTGCGTCAACAACGGCTGCGTCAGCGTCACCGGCAACACCATCACCGCCGGCGCGGTCACGCCGGGGGCGAGCGCGACCTCGACCGGCGTGGGCATCGAGCTGGCCGACACCGCCAACCCGGTCATCGACGCGAACCTGGTCTCCGGCCCGTCGTGCGTGTCGAGCGGCATCGGCTCGTCCGGCCCCGGCCTGCTCGCCGCCCTGCACCTGCACAACACCTCGGCCAGCATCACCAACAACGTGCTTCGCGATCGGCCGTGCAACGCCGCCGCGTCGGTGGTGCTGTTCGAGATCACCTCCGCGTCGGCCAGCCCCACGCTGCATTCGAACACGCTCGAGTACTCGACCTCGATCGGCGGCGGGCAGCGCGCCGGCCTGACGATCAACTTCACGGCGTCCGCGCCGGTGGCCGCCGCGGGCGTGGTGCGCAACAACATCATCTACAACGTGGGCGGCGCGCCGCTCGCGGGCGGCAGCGCGATCGCCGAGATCAACGCCGGCTCGACGCTGGTCGTGCTCGAGAACAACGATCTCTACGATCCCAACGGCACGCTCTACTACGACAACGGGACGACTTCCTACAGCAGCATCGCGACGATGGAGATGAACGTCCCCAACGCCAGCAACAATATCTCCGCCGCCCCCGCGTTCGACCCCGCCAAGGCGCCGTACCACCTGTCGCAGAACTCGCCGTGCGTCGACCAGGGCACCGCGACCGGCGCGCCCAACCACGACCGCGACGGCGACGCCCGCCCGCAAATGGGCAAGTACGACATCGGCGCCGACGAATACAAGTAATCAGCCGAGGGCGTGCTGCAGATCGTCGATGAGATCGGCGGGGTCTTCGATGCCGACGGAGAGGCGCAGTAGGCCGTCTTCGATGCCGCCGCGGCGGCGCTCGTCGGGCGACAGGCGTACGTGGGAGAAGCGCGCCGGGTGGGTCATGAGCGAGGTCAGATCGCCGAGGCTGGCGGCGCGCGCGATCACACCGAGGCGATCGTAGACGCGACGCGCGCCGTCGAGGCCGCCGGCGACCTCGAACGAGACCATCGCGCCGAACCCGCCGAGCACCCGGCGCGCGAGCGCGTGATCGGGATGCGACTCGAGCCCCGGGTAGTGCACCCGCTCCACGCCCTTCATCGCCTGCAGCGCCGTCGCCACGCGCGCGGCGGTCGCCACCTGTCGCTCGAGGCGCAGCGCGAGGGTGCGCAGGCCGCGCAGCGCCAGCCAGGCGCCAAACGGGTCGCAGTTGGCGCCGTGGAACTTGCGCAGCTTGCGCACCTTGGCGATCTCGACGGCGGCGCCCGAGACCACGCCGCACATCACGTCGCCGTGGCCGCTGATGTACTTGGTGCCGCTGTGGATCGAGAGGGTGGCGCCCTGCTCGAGCGGGCGCTGGAGCAGCGGGGTGGCGAAGGTGGCGTCGACCAGCAGCGCGACGTTGCGGCGGCGGCACAGCGCGCCGATCTGGTCCAACTCGGCCACGCGCAACAGCGGGTTCGAGATCGACTCGACGAACACCGCGCGCGTCGCCGGCCCGATCGCCGGCTCGATCGCCGCCGCCGTCGCTGCGCTGACGAACGCGTGGCGCGCGCCGAAGTGCGGCATCACGCCCGCGATCAGCTCGTGCGACCCGCCGTACAGCCCGTCGACGGTGACCAGGTGCGCACCATCGCCGAGGTAGCTCTCGAGCGCCGCGGCGATCGCGCCCATCCCCGACGCGAACACCACCGCCGCCTCGGCGCCCTCGAGCGCCGCCACCGCGCGTCCGAGCGCGTCCTCGTTCGGGCTGGCGTCGCGCGCGTAGAGATAGCGCTTGCCGAGCGCGGCCTCCTCGGCGCCGGCGGCGTCGTCGTACTCGAAGCCGGCGGTCTGGTACAGGGGCGGCGCGTGCGGCCGCGCGTCCGGTAGCGGCATGTGCATCCCGGCGTGGGCGAGCTGCGTGGAGAAGTGAAGCGGGCGCTTGTTCATGGAACGAGGCTACCCCACGGCGCCGCGCTTCGCATCGCGACCGGATTGAGCCACGTTGGCTTGACAGCGCCACTGAGGGATTCGTAACATCCGGCTCACGGTATGGAAGCCTTTGCCGTACATGTCGGAGTTGGTCCTACCTATCTGCAATTGCTTGTTTTCCGGGTAACCGCTCGCTAAAGTCACGCACCACTGAGAGGTATGGGATGACCCTTCGGAAGCCCCTGCATCTGGTTCTCACCGCAGTCGCTGTGATCGCGTTCACACACAGCGTGGATGCAAAGAAGAAGAAGAAGGGGGGTGGAGCAGCGGCTGCGCCGGCGGACGATGCCGGTGGCGGGATGCAGTTCGAGCCCGAGCAGGTCGAGCGCAAAGACGCCGATCCGACCCCGCCGCCCGCTGCGCCGTCCGGCAAGAAGCAGCGCGCCAAGCCGATGACCTTCTCTCCCGAGGCGGTGGCCAAGCCCGGCGTGGCCACCAAGACGCTCGATCGAGCGCTCAAGCTCTATGACGCCGAGGACTATCCGATGGCGTCGATCGAGCTCAACAAGGTGGTCGAGGGCCAATCGGGCGACGACGACGGTAACAAGCAGCGCGCCGAGTTCTTCATGGGCAAGGCGCTGTTCAACCTCAAGTACTACTCGGCGTCGCTGAGCTACTTCGATCGCATCGTGCAGAAGGGGCCGTCGCACCGCTACTACGCCAAGACCCTGCAGTGGCTGGCGTCGCTCTCGCGCTTTTTACCGGAGTCGGCGGGCGTGCTGGAGAAGGTCGGCAAGTACACGCGCCAGGATCTCGATCAGCCCGCGCTCGACCCGGTCAAGGACGAGCTCTACTACCTGCTCGGCCGCTACCACTACCAGAAGGGCAACTTCAAGGACGCGGTCGAGCTGTTCGCGGCGGTCCCGGAGAAGAGCGAGTTCTATCCCAAGGCCAAGTTCTTCGAGGGCATCACCAAGGTGCGCGAGAACAAGGGCAAGGAGGCCTCCGAGGCGTTCAAGGCCATCCTGCGCAAGGTCAAGCAGTACGAGGATCCGGACAAGGTTCCCAAGATCTTGAAGGAGTTCGAGGAGCTCGCCAACCTGAGCCTGGGCCGCGTGTTCTACACCACGCGCCAGTACGATCTGTCGATCAAGTACTTCGAGCGCATCCCCGGGCCGGACGCGCGCGGTGGCGCGGCGCCGGATTGGCTGCCGTCGCTGTTCGAGGCCTCGTGGGCGTACTTCCAGAAGGACGGCGACTCCAAGGCGCTGGGCAACATCCACTCGATCAACTCGCCGTACTTCGAGACCGAGTTCTATCCCGAGAGCTACATCCTCAAGGCCGTCATCTACTTCAACCGCTGCAACTACGACCGCTCGGCCGAGGCGATCGCCGAGTTCAACGCGATCTATCCCGACCTCAAGAAGGAGCTCGACGACATCCTCGCCAAGTATCCGGATAACGCGCAGTTCTACGATTACATCGTCAAGATCAAGAGCGGCGAGGCGGGCCTGTCCGACCGCCTGCAGCACGCGGCGGAGAGCGCGATCTACGACCGCACGCTGCAGAAGAACATCGACTACGTCAACGAGCTCGAGCGCGAGCTGAAGAACGTCGACAAGTCCGATCCGTCGTGGAAGTCGACGGCGGTGGCCGGCAACATCTTGCAGGATCTGACGCTGCAGAAGTCGCTCGCGGCCAACGAGGCGGGCAACCTGGCGCGCCAGCGGCTCCAGCGGCTGGCGACCGAGATCCAGGAGCTCACCAAGCAGGCCATCAAGGTCGAGTACGAAACGCTCAACGCGCAGAAGGGCCAGCTCACCGCCGGCCTCGGCCAGGAACAGAAGATGGTCAACCCCAACGCCAAGAACTACAACACGCTCGCCATCGACGACGAGCACCAGCAGTGGCCCTTCCGTGGTGAATATTGGAAGGACGAGCTGGGTTATTACCGGTTCAAGGTATCCAACAAGTGCGGACGATAAATATGCGCAAAACGGCAATCCTGATTCTTTCGATCTTCTCTTCTTCGACCGTGCTCGCCGCGGCGAAATATACGAAGAAGGAGTCGGAGATCAACGCCACCCAGACGTCGTTGACCAAGCCGACCCAGCTCAAGAAGGACGAGAAGAAGCGGCCCGACATCTCGGCCGATGACGTGTTCGGCGGCGTCGGCGAGAAGGTGAAGTCGTTCACCGACGCGCAGACCAAGGTGATGCAGAGGCTGATCGCGAGCACCGCGGACTCCGATCCGGAGAAGCCCGACCTGATTTTCCGTCTGGCTGAGCTCTACAACGAGCAGCAGCGCTACTACAACTTCCGCGCGCGCGAGCTCGACGCCAAGATCTTCGACGCCCAGGGCAAAGGTGACGCGCCCGCCGCGGACAAGATGAAGGCGCAGCAGGTGGACTATCAGAGGAAAGAGAACCTGTGGCTGCTCGAGGCGGTCAAGAAGTACATCGAGGTCGCCGATCACCGCGACAAGTACGGCTCCTACAAGAAGATGGACGAGGTGCTATTCTACCTCGCCTACCTGCTCACGCAGGTGAAGAAGGAAGATGCCGCGCGCAAGTACTTCAAGGTCCTGATCAAGGACTATCCGAAATCGAAGTTCATCGCCGACGCATTCCTCTCGTTCGGCGAGTTCTACTTCGAGCAGAAGGATCTGGAAAAAGCTCTTACGTTCTACGACAAGGTCCTTACGTTTCCGGAATCACGTGTTTACGGATTCGCGTTATATAAAGAAGGCTGGTGCTATTACAACCTCGGGGACTTCAAAGGCGCGCTCACGGTTTTCGTGAAAGTGGTCGAGCTGACCGACAAGGGCCAGGGATCGGCCAACAAGGCCAACCGGATCGCGCTCGGCAAGGAAGCCAAGAAGGACATCGTGCGCGCCTACGGGCGGCTCCCCGGCGCGCAGCCGGAGAAGGCGTGGCTGTTCTTCCAGAAGGTCGGCGGCGAATACGCGATGACCATGCTCGAGCAGCTCGGCGAGCTCTACAACTCGCAGGGCCAGTTCGTCGAGTCCAACAAGGTGTTCCGCAACCTGATGGTGCTCGCTCCCGGCTCGCAAAAGCTGTGCAGCTGGCAGAACGAGGTCATGAAGAACACGCTGTCGATGACCGGCTCGCGCGCCGCGCCCGACACCGTCAAGGAGCTGCAGCGCCTGGCGGCGGTTTACGAGAAGGTCAAGGAAGAGAAGACCATCAAGAAGGATCTGCTCGAGGAGTGCCGCGACAACACCGCCAACATGCTGCGCGAGCTCGCGACCGTGTGGCACAAGGAAGCGCAGAAGACCAACAACAACGATACCTACGCGCTCGCTCAATATCTCTATAAGGAATATCTGAATAAGTTCCCGAAAGAGAAAGACGCCTATCAGATGACCTATTATTATGGCGAGCTTCTCTTCAAGCTGGGGACCAACGGGGAGAACCAGAAGTACTGCGAGGCCGGCCCGGTGTACTCACACGTGGTCGAGCTCGATCCGGATCCGAAGGCCAAGTATCTAAAGGATGCGGCGTACGCGGCCGTCATCTCCTGGAAGAACTGCCTGTCGGTCGAGGATTCGAAGGACGATCTGCAGCAGGCGCACTCGGACAAGCTCAAGGAAGGCAAGACGGGCCCGAAGGGCGGCGAGAAGTTCGCCTTGCGGCCGATCCCGGATCGCCAGAAGAAGATGATCGACGCCTTCGATATCTACATCAAGTACGTGCCGGACTCGGCCGAGCTGCCGACCATCAAGTATCGCAAGGCGCGCATCTACTACGAGTACGATCACATCGACGAGGCGATCCCGCTGTTCAAGGACATCGCCGATCACCACCGCTCTTCGGATCTGGCGATCTACTCGGCCAACCTCCTGCTCGACTGCCTGGCGATCAAGAAGGAGTGGAAGCAGGTCGAGGCGGCGGTCGACGAGTTCCTGCAGGCGCCCGAGCTGATGAAGGATCCGGAGTTCAAGGTCCAGCTCTCCAAGCTCAAGGCGGGCACCATCCGCAAGCGGATCGCCGATCTCGAGGTCAACAATCCGAAGGAGGCGGCGACGCTGTACATCCAGCTGGCCACCGACTACCCGGATGATCCCAAGATCGACGAGGTCTACTACAACGCCGGCGTGCTGTTCGGGAAGGCCAAGCTGATCGGTCTGGCCATCCAGGCGCGCCAGCAGCTGATCAAGATCAAGCCGGACTCGACGCTGGCCAAGAAGGCCATCTACGAGATCGGCCGCAACTATCAGGAGATCGCGGCGTACGAAGCGGCGGCCGACAACTACGAGACCTTCGCGACCAAGTTCCCGGGCGAGAAGGAGGCCTCGACAGCGCTCTTCACCGCGTCGTTCTTCCGGCGCGGCCTCGGCGAGAACGAGAAGGCGATCGAGGACACGCAGCTGTTCACCAAGACCTACGGCGGGCGCAAGGAGTTCACCGACAAGGCGGCCGGCGTGTCGTTCTACGAGTACCAGATCTTCGAGCAGCAGAAGGACGTCGCCCGGTTGAAGAAGCACTTCAACGAATACCTGAAGAGCTGGGGCGCCAAGGGCGGCGTCGATCGGCAGATCGTGGCGCAGGTCAAGCTCGGCGAGCTGGCGTGGAAGGAATCGTGCCCGGTCGCCGGCGTCAACGGCGCGTGCATCGAGCTGACCCGTATCCGCGCGGCCGGCGCGGCGCGCGTGGCCGAGAAGGAAGCCAAGGCACGCAAGGGCAAGAAGGGGCGGCGCAAGGGCGCCAACCTGCCGGCGCAGTGCGGCCCGGAGACCAAGTCGAAGATCACCGTGCACGATCGCAAGCCGGGTCCGGTCAAGGAAGCGCTCACCCACTTCGCCGAGGCGCTCAAGCTGTACAAGGGTGGCGCGGCCGACAAGAACGTGCCGGGCAAGGACGAGGTCGAGCGCAGCGCGCGCGTGAACGATATGAACTACTACGCCGCCGAGGCGCGCATGGCGCAGGGCGATCTCGAGTACGAGAAGTTCCTCAAGATGAACATCCCGGACAAGCTCGACTTCTCGCCGGCGCCGCAGGGTGCGTCGCCCGCCAAGGAGAAGCTCGCCAAGAAGCGCCAGGAAGAGTCGAAGAAGAAGTTCGAGACCTGGATCAAGACCAAGACCTCGCAGCTCCAGCTGGCGCAGAAGGTCTACCAGAGCGTCATTCTCTTCAAGCAGGCGCACTGGGCGATCGCGGCCTCGGCGCGCATCGGGCAGCTGTTCCAGGACTTCTCCGGCCAGCTCTACACCGCGCCGGTTCCGAAGGCCGGGTCGCCACCGGCGGGGTATGACGCCGCGGAGTTCGAGCAGTTCTTCCACGACGCGTACTGCGACGCGATGACCGATCAGGCCGAGCCGCTCGAGAACAAAGCGGTCGAGGGTCTGAGCACGTGCCTCAACAAGTCGACCGAGCTGTCGTGGTTCAACGACTGGTCGGAGCTGTGCGAGGGAGAGCTCAACCAGCTCAAGCCGAACGAGTATCCGCTCGCGTCGGAGATCCGCGCGCAGCCGGGCTATGCGGCGTACACGACCGATCGCGCGCAGGTGCAGGCGCTACCGGAGGTAAGTAAATGAAGCGGGTATTGATGGTGTTCTGCCTGATCGCGGCGGGTTGCGCAGGCGGTGAGAAGAAGCAGGCGAAGACGGCCGACGACGAGGCCGCGCCGCCGCCGCCTTCGGACGAGAAGATCCAGGAAGCCAAGCAGAAGAACGCCAAGAAGCAGGAGGACAAGGCGCTCGCGGCCGAGTCGCCCGCCAAGGCCAAGAAGATGGCGGTGGTCGATCGCGCGGACTTCGACGCGGCGGTCAAGAGGTGGGAAGACGCCAAGAAGGACAAGAACGGGCTGACCAAGGCAGAGGCCAAGTCGCTGTCGTCGAAGTTCGCCAGCCTCGCTTCGTCGCACCCGGACCTGGCGGCGCAGGCGCACTTCAACGCCGGCACGCTGCTCGACCAGGCCGGCGACTCGAAGGAAGCGGAGCAGGAGTACCAGGCGGCGCTCTCGGCGAACCCGGCGTACGGGCCGGCGCTGAACAACCTGGGCGAGATCTACTATCGCTCGGGCTCGCCGCAGCGGGCGCGCGAGTGGTTCGACAAGGCGATCGCCGCCGACCCGACCCACAACGCGCCGGCCTACAACAATATGGCCTTGATCCTGTTCCAGGAGGCCAAGGAAGCGGGCAACCCGGCCGGCTACAAGGAGGCGGTCTCGAAGCTGCGCCGCGCGCTCGCCATCGACAACAACTCGATGCCGGCCTACGCGCTGCTCGCCTTCATCTACTATACGACGGCCGAGAACGACCGCTCCAAGCTGCAGCTCGCCGAGCTGGTGTGCAAGCAGGCCAAGGACGTCGACGACAAGTACGCGCCGATCTACAACACGCAGGGGCTCATTCAGCTGCGCAAGAAGAACGTGACCGGCGCGCTCAAGGAGTTCGAGAAGGCGGTCGAGCTCGACCCGCGCATGCTCGAGGCGTACCTGAACATCGGCGCCATCGGGTTGTCGTCGCGCCAGTACGAGAAGGCGGAGAAGGCGTTCCAGGTGGCGCTCTCGCTCAAGGCGGACTCGGTCGACGCGACCATCGGCATCGCGGTGGCGCAGCGCGGCGAGAAGAAGTTCGACGCGGCCGAGGCCTCCTATAAGAAGGCCAAGGAGCTGGACCCGAAGAACTGCTCGGTCTCCTACAACCTGGGCGTGCTGTACCAGGACTACAAGAACGACCCGAACAACCAGAACCTCAAGGATGCGCAGAAGTTCTACAACGAGTACGTGAGCTGCGGCGGCAAGACCACGCCGGGCAAGATCGCGGACGCGCAGCGGCGCATCAAGGACATCGACGACACCTTCACGGCGCTCGAGCAGCAGAAGAAGATGGAGGCCGAGGTCAAGGTGCAGCAGGAAGAGAGCGAGCGGCAGCAGAAGGCCCTCGAAGAGCAGCAGAAGGCGGAGGCCGAGAAGGCCAAGAACGCGCCCGCGCCGGCGCCCGCCCCGGCCCCCAAGGAAGAAGCTCCCAAGGGTAAGAAATAACTAGGGATTTATTTTCGGAACTTTCGTTCATGTACGTTGTCAGAACAGGAGGTCACCCATGTCGCGCAAGCTTCTAGCCATTGCTTTCGGATTCGCGATCCTCGGCGCCACCAGTGTGGTCGAGGCGCAGAAGGCACCCCCGGCCGGTGGCGACAGCGTCACCTACAAGTCGAAGACGGTCTACGACTTCGATGACGACACGGTCGAAGGCGACCTGGTCCGGCCCGACGGCGAGTTCGTCGACAGCCGGAAGGCGGCGAAGCACTCGTCGCTGATCAAGATCCGCGAGAACTTCATTCCCGAAATGCTGAAGTCGGCGGAAGACATCTAAGGAGAGGCTATGCCTAGCGGAGTCAACGTCCCCCTCACGTTCCAGATCTTCAACGGGGACACCCTGGTCCGAACCGAGACGCTCACCCAGGACATCATCAAGATCGGCAAGCTCTCGTCGAGCCACCTGCGCATCGACGACGAATCGGTCAGCCGCATGCACGCGGTGATCGAGATTGCCGGTCCGGGCGAGATCTACATCATCGACCTCGGGTCCACCAAGGGGACGCTGGTCAACGGCCAGAAGGTCAACAAGGCCAAGGTCCAATCGGGGGATACCATCGTCCTCGGCTCGACCCGGATCGTGGTCTCGGTCGGCGAAGCGGTCGTGTCGCAGACCGACGATGGGCCGACCCAGGTGCAGGTCCAGCCGTCGACCTCGCCGAAGGCCACGCAGATGGGGATGACCCCGCCGTCCTTTGCCGCGCCGCCGGTCGCCGCGTCGTTTCCGCCGCCGCCGGTCGCCGCTCCGCAGCCGAGCTTCGCGCCGCCTCCCGCCGCGTCGCCGCCGCCGCCGTTCGCCGCGCCGCCTCCGCCGGTGCAGCAGTACCAGCAGCAGCAGCAGCAGTACCAGCAGCAGGCCGCGCCGCAGCGTCAGGCCTCGCAGCCCATGAACTATGGCCCGCCTCCCGGCTTCGACCCGTCGGCGGTCGAGGTGCAGGACGGCTCGCGCGCGATCGAAGTCGCCGCGATGTTCGAGGACTCGGTCGTCGAGGTGCGCCACTTCTCCAATCCGCAGTCGGGCACCGTGACTGGCGCGACCAAGGGCCTGTTGGGGCTGGGCGCGATCTCGCTGGTGACCGCCTTCATCTGCTTCGTGGTCGCCTACGTGCAGGTCGCGGCGATGATGACGCAGTGGGAAGCGTGGGACACCTCGGGCAAGAACCACAACGAGTTTCCGGTCCCGCATGAGGGTCCGCTGCTCGACGTGCTGGTCACCGTCTGCCTGATCTTCGGCGTCTACGCGATCATCCACGGGCTGTTCCGGCTGTTCGAGGAGCGCCAGCCGCGCGACTTCACCATCGGGCCCGAGGCGGGCACGATCTTCAAGGCGCCCGGCGACTTCCTGCCGGTGGGCACCTTCCCGCTGGTGCGCTCGACCGGCACCGACTACGAGATGCTGTTCACGCAGCAGATGCAGGGCGACGTGACGGTGAACGGGCAGACCATCCCGCTGCAGCAGCTCGCGGCGAGCGGCCAGGCCCACCCGTCGACGGTGCCGGGCGCGATGGCCTGGTCGATTCCGAACGGCGCGCGCGCCAAGATCGACCTGGGCTCGAACACCTTCCTGGTGTCGTCGGTGGCTCCGCCGCGTCACTACCCGACCCCGTTCAGCATCAACTGGGGACAGCAGTCCTACACCGCCGCGACCGCGCTGGTGGTCGGACTGTTCCTCGGCATGATCTACTCGATCCCGCCGGACCCCAAGTCGCTGTCGCTCGACGCGTTCATGAACGATCAGCGCTTCGCCAAGTTCCTCATCAAGCCGCCCGAGGAGAAGGAAGAGCAGATCCCGGAGTGGCTGAAGAAGAAGGGCCCGGATGAGGCCGGCGGCAAGGGCAAGCGCCACAAGGGTGAAGAAGGCAAGATGGGCAAGAAGACCAGCAAGAACAAGTCTGGTCTCTACGGCCTGAAGGGTCCGAAGGACAACCCCGATCCGCACCTGGCGAAGATGTTGGCCGAGGAGCAGGCGCAGAAGGCCGGCGTGCTCGGCATCTTGAAGTCGCAGGAAGGCTCGCACCTGGCGTCGATCTTCGGGCGCGACTCGGCGCTCGGTAACGACGCGGAGAACGTGCTCGGTGGTCTCGTCGGCACCCAGATCGGCGAGGCGTACGGCGTCGGCGGTCTCGGCCTGGTCGGCACCGGCAAGGGCGGCGGCGGCACGGGCGAGGGCACCATCGGCCTCGGCAACCTCGGCACCATCGGCAAGGGCGGCGGCGGCGGCTCGGGCTCGGGCTACGGTCGTGGCGCAGGCGGCCTCGGCGGTCGTCGCGCGCACGCGCCGGACGTGGTCCCCGGCACCGCGCAGGTGCGCGGCTCGCTGGACAAGGAAATCATCCGCCGCATCATTCGCCGCCACTTGAATGAAGTGAAGTTTTGCTACGAGAAGGAGCTCATGAAGAAGACCGATCTCTACGGTCGAATCATGATCCAGTTCACCATCTCGGGCACCGGGCAGGTTGTGGCCTCGGTGGTGCAGAACTCGACGATGAACAACCCGCCCGTCGAGCAGTGCATCGCCGGCGCGGTCCGTCGCTGGGAGTTCCCGAAGCCGCAGGGCGGCGGCATCGTCATCGTCTCGTATCCGTTCGTCCTCAAGGCCGCCGGCGCCGAGTAGCAGCCCCCGCTTCGATCTCGCTTCATTATCCGATCGACTGTTAGTCGTCAGCATCTCCCGGCCGCGGCGGCTGGGAGGTGTGGACGTTTGGGTAGGTCGCCTTGTGACCGGGGTGGACGCCCGGATCGCGGAGTATGATGGGGATGTGCGGGGGATTTTGGTGGTGATGTGTTTGTGCGGGGTGGCGGGGGCTGAGGCGCCCAGCGACGGTGGCGTGGTGGATGCGCGCACTGACGATCAGAAGCAGCTGGACGGGATGCTGCCGGAGCTGGAGGCGTGTTTTCGGGGGAACGTCGCGTACATCAATTTGAGCGCGATGATGCGGGTGCAGCTGACCGTAGCGGCCGATGGGAAGGTGAAGCGGGCGCGGTTGTTGAAAGCGTACATCCCGATGCCGGCGTATCACGGGCAGTGCGTGATGACCGCGTTGCGCAAGGCGCGGCTGGCGGCGGGGAAGGCGAGGGTGGTGACGCACGAGTTGGTGTGGCGGCATGGGCGGCCGGAGGACCTGCTGCAGTTGGATGGGCCATGAGGCGCGCGATTCTCGTGGTGGCATTGGTGGGTGGGGTCGCGGGGGCGCAGGAGATCGAGGGGCCGCTGTCGGATGCGCAGGTGCGCAAGGTGGTGCGGGCGAACCTGGTGTCGCTCGCCGCGTGCGTGCCGGAGGGGCGCAAGGGGCCGCTGGTGCTGAAGCTCACCGTCGAGGTGAACGGGCGGGCGACGCTGGCGGAGGTCAACCTCGCGTCGGAGACAGGATGCGTGCGGGAAGCGATCAAGGGGTGGAAGTTTCCGCATCCGGGCAGCCCGGTGCAGATCACCTGGCCGGTCAAGCCGCGCGACATCCAGGCGGCGGTCGTGGGGCTGCTGTCGAAGCTCGTCGGCACCCCGGAGGGAATCTCGTCCCGGGACGTGCTCCAGCCGGGCACGCTCGGCACCGTCGGGCTTGGGCGCCCGCAGCCGCAGACGGAGCTGTCGGAGCGGCCCGAGGCGCGTGCGCCGCGCGGCGTCTTACGGTTCGAAGCGCCGTCGGTGGACGGGCTGAACCCGGAGGCGGTCCAACGGATCTTGTTCCTGCGTCAGAACCCGCTCCGCTCCTGCTTCGACAACGTGCTCAAGGCGAACCCGACGGCGCAGGGCAAGGTGGTGCTACACCTCGAGGTCAACGCTTCGGGGAGGCCCGCGCGCATCGAGGTCCAGGGCGACACCGTGGGGGACGCCCAGCTGCCGGTGTGCCTGAAGGCGCAGGTATCCCGCCTCGTGTTTCCCAGCCCGCCCGACGGTAGCGCACGGGTTCGAGTGGCCCTGGTGTTCACTTCCGAGAACACACCGTGAGGGTTTGCCAAGCGCTCGGACGGTGGTATCGTGCGCCCATGAAAACAGCGCTCATCGGTGCGACGGTGTTGCTGGCGTGCGGTTGCTATCAGGAACGCAACAAGTCGATCGAGATGATGAACCGGGGCGTCGAGATGGGCCGCCAGAAGCTGTACGACTCGGCCATCAAGGATCTCACGCAGGCGGTCACTATCGATCCGTCGAACGCCGCGGCCCACTACAACATGGGCATCATCTACAAGGACCAGAAGAAGTGGGACAAGGCGGCGGACTCGTTCTCCAACGCGCTCAAGTACGACACCGACAACCCGGCGCTGCACTACGAGCTGGGCTCGGCGTTCTTCGAGCAGAAGAAGCTCGACGACGCCAAGAAGCAGTTCGATGCGGCGATCAAAATCGATCCGAAGCTGTACAAGGCGCACTACCGGATGGGCGTGGCGCTGCAGGTCGAGGAGAAGTATCGCGAGGCGGACGCCGAGTACCGCAAGGCGATCGAGTCCAATCCGCGCTTCGTGCAGCCGTACCTGAAGCTGGGGAACCTGTACCTCGACAACGACTACGACAAGGAAGCGGCGCAGGTGTTCCAGAACGCCATCCTCGCCAACGACAACGAGGGTGAGGCGCACCAGGGGCTGGCCGAGGGGCTGCAGAAGCAGAAGCAGTACGAGGAGGCGATCAAGGAGTTCAAGCGCGCCATCGAGCTGAACCCCGAGCTCTACCTCGCGGTCTACAACATCGGGCACACCTACAAGCTGCTCGGCGACAAGAAGCAGGCGAAGGAGTGGCTGCAGAAGTTCGTCACCACCTACGCAGGCAAAGGTGGCCCCGAGCTGTCGAAGGCCGCTAGCGACGAGATCTACGCGCTCGACGCTCCGTAACACCCGCCTTCCAGCTCATACGTATCCCTACGCCCCGTAAGCCCTTTCCCGTTGATCGGCCTGGCGTCGCGTGATATAACCGAGCCCGCTTTGGTCCAGGCTTTTCCCCAATGAACGTGTGAGGATACCGGATTATGGAACTCCGCCAGGAGATCAAGCAGCGTCTGCGCACGGCCCGTAGCTGGCCGGGGCTCATCGAGGAGCTCGAGAAAGAAGTCGAGCAGGTCGAGGGCAAGGAGCAGAAAGCGGCCCGGCTGTTCGAGCTGGGCGAGCTCTGCGAGGACCTGTTCCTGCGCAAGGACCGCGCGATGGTCCACTACCAGGCGGCGTTCAAGCTGTCGCCGTCGGACGCGCGCGCGCTCGAGCGGGCTCGGCAGATCTATCGAGAGATGGGGAATCTCGAGATGGTCTCGACGCTGCTCGGGCTCGAGCTGAAGGTGACGCAGGACGCGCAGCGCAAGTCGGTGATCGAAGGGCGCTGGGGCGTTGCGCTGCTCGATCTCGGCAAGCGCGACGCAGCGGTGCCGCACCTCGAGGTGGCCTCCGAGGCGCAGCCCGACGATCGCGAGGTCTCCGACGCGCTGGCGGCGGCGAACTACGACAAGGAAGATTGGCTGGCCGAGGTCGAGCGGCTGCAGAAGCAGGCGGAGAAGTCGGACTCGCAGCTGGCGGCGCGCATCTGGCTGCGCATCGCGCGCATCTACCGGCTGGAGGGCGTCACCGACGACTCGTACATCGAGGCGCTCGGGCACGTGGTGGAGAACGAGCCGCAGCAGGACCAGGCGAACTTCCTGCTCGAGGGTGCGCTCGGCGCGCTCAAGCGCTTCGACGAGATCGTCAAGCTGCACGAGAAGCGCGTGTACGCGTGCGCCGACGAGCGCGATCAGGCGGATCTATGCCGCGGCTTCGCGTCGATGTGGGCGCTGCGCTGGAACGACGTCGATCGCTCGGCGCAGTTCTACCGGCAGGCGCTCGAGAAGTACTACGGCGACGGGTTGAGCCAGGGCGCGAAGTTCCCCGGCCACCTGGCGGCGTTCAGCTTCCTGCGCGAGATCGACGGCCAGAAGAACAACAAGTCGGGCGAGTGGGAGAAGCTGCTCAAGATCGCCGATCTCGGCATGCGCGCCGGGCTCTCCGAGGACGAGCTCGCCAACCTGGCGACGCAGGCGGCGGTCATCTCCTGGAAGGAGATGAAGGACGAGAACAAGGCGCGCGGGTATTTCGATCAGGTCTCGAAGATCAACCCCGAGTCCGAAGAGCTGCACGCGTTCATGCGCGCGACCGATCAGGGGGACAGCGGAGCGGAGGTCGCCAAGCCGACCGCGAAGGCCAAGGCCTCGGCGCTGATGGCGGCGCTGGGCGGTGAGGCTGCGCCCGCCAACGGCAAACCGGCGGTGGCGGAGCCGGCGGTGGTGATGGCGGCCAAGCAGCCGGAGCCCGAGCCCGAGCCCGAGCCGAAGGCCGAGTCGAAGAGCGAGTCGAAGGCCGAGCGGAAGAAAGCGGAGAAGAAGGCGGAGAAGATCGAAGAGCCGCCGGCCGAGCGCGCGCCGGTCCAGGAGCCGGAGTCGCCCAAGGCTGAAAAAGCGGCTGCGCCGTTGCCGGCCGAGCCATCGATTCCGTTCACGCCGCCGCCGGCGCGCGACGAGGACGTGTCGAGCGCCGAGGCGGCGATGAAGGCTGCCAAGGCCGCCGAGGGGCAGAGCCTCGACAAAGGCATCGAGGCCTGGCGCAAGGCGATCGCCGCCAATCCGTCGCTGCGCGCGCCGCGACGCGAGCTGGCGGGCTTGTATCGCAAGGCCGAGCGCTGGAACGCGCTGGTCGAGCTGCTCAAGGAAGAGGCGGAGAAGCTGCCCGACTCGACGCCCGACGAGAAGGTCGGGGCGCTGTTCGAGATGGTCGACATCTACAAGTCGCGCCTGAAGCTCGACGTGATGGTGATCAACTCGTACAACGCGATCCTCGCGCTGCGCCCGGGCGATCCCAAGGCGCTCGACGCGCTGGCCGGGCAGTACGAGCAGATGAAGCGCTGGCCGGATCTGATCGGCGTGTTGCAGAAGAGGGCGCCGACGCTCGGGACCATCGACGAGCAGGTGGAGCTGTACCTGCGAATCGCCGGGCTGTTCCAGGACAAGTTCTCCAACGTCGCCGAGGCGATCAAGTCCTTCGAGAAGGCGCTCGAGCTCGATCCGGGGAACGCCAGCGCGATCGCGTACCTCAAGACCAACTACGAGAAGCGCCGCGACTGGGAGAAGCTGATCGGGGTGTACCAGCGCGAGATCGAGCGCATGGAGGACCCGGCGCAGCGCGCCGTGAAGTACATCGAGGTGGCCAAGCTCGCCTCGGAGAAGCTGAAGAAGCCGTCGGTGTCGATCGAGCTGTGGGCCAAGGTGCTCGAGGGAAATCCCGATCACCTGGAGGCCCTCGGCGAGCTGGAGAAGCTCTACGAGCGCGAGAAGATGTGGGACAAGCTCGCCGACGTTTGCGAGCGGCAGGCGGCGCTGTTCGCGGAGAAGCCGAAGAAGGTGGCGATGCTGCAGAAGCTCGGCATCTTGTTCACCGACAAGGTGAACGAGCCCGAGCGCGCGACCTCGGCGTGGCGGGTGCTGCTCGACCTCGAGCCCGAGAACAAGCGCGCGCAGGACGCGCTCAAGAAGCTGTACCTGGCGCAGAAGAACTTCGACGAGCTGGAGAAGTTCTACGCGGCGCAGAACAAGTACGACGAGTACATCCGCGTGCTCGAGCGGCAGGTGGACTCGGAGGACGCGCACGGCAAGGTGGCGCTGAGCATCAAGGTCGCCGAGCTGTATCGCGATCGGCTGCAGAAGCCGGATCGCGCGCGCGCGGCGTACGAAAAGGTGCTGCAGCTCGACGGGGAGAGCCTGCAGGCGGCCGAGGCGCTCATCCCGCTGTACGAGCAGGCCAAAGATCCGCGCAAGCTGGTCGGCGCGCTGGAGATCCAGCTGCGACATACCCGTGACTCGGCGCAGAAGGTCGAGCGCATGCGGCGGCTCGCCGAGCTGTCCGAGCAGCAGCTCAAGGACAAGGCGGCGGCGTACGGCTGGGTCCTAAAGATCATCGGGGAAGATGCGCACGCCGAATGGGCACGCGCAGACGCCGAGCGCTTGGCGCGCGAGTCGAACGGCTGGACCGAGCTGGTGCAGACCTACGAAGGCGCGTACGGAAAGCTCGCCGGCGTGGAGAAGCTGCCGCTGATGTTGGTGGTGGCCAAGACCTACGAAGAGGAGCTGGCGGCGCCGGATCTGGCGCTCTCGACCAACACCGAGATCCTCAAGCTCGACGAGAACAACGTGGCGGCGATCGCGGCGCTCGAGCGGCTGTACCTGATGACCGAGCGCTTCGAGGACCTGCTCGGAATCTACGACAAGAAGCTGCAGCTCGAGCCGTCGAAGGAAGCGCAGAAGGAGATCCGCTACAAGTTGGCGTCGATCTTCGAGACCGAGATCAAGGACGACAAGAAGGCGATCAAGGCCTACCGCGCGATCCTCGACGACCACGGCGACGAGCTGCCGGCGTACAAGGCGCTCGATCGGATCTACCAGGCGACCTCGCAGTGGAAAGAGCTGCCCGAGGTGATCCAGCGCGAGCTGGCGCTGGTGCCGCCGGGCGACACCTCCGCGATCGTCGAGCTGAAGTTCCGGCTGGGCGCGATCTACGAGCAGCACGTGGACGATGCGAAGGGCGCGCCTTCGATTGACCAGTTCCGCGACATCCTCGCCATCGAGCCGTCACACGCGGGTGCGCGGCTGGCGCTCGAGCGGCGCCTGGCCGATGCCGATCATCAGCTCACCGCGGCGGCGATCCTCGAGCCGATCTACCAGCAGCTCGAGGAGTGGGCGCGCCTGATCGAGGTGCACGAGATCCAGCTGGCGCGCGAGAAGGCGACCTCGCCGCGCGTGTCGCTGCTGCTGCGCATCGGCGAGCTGCAGGCGGCCAAGATCGGCGACGGCGAGAAGGCGTTCGACGCCTACGCGCGCTGCTTCAAGGAAGATCCGGCCAACGAGACCGCGCGCAACGAGCTCGAGCGGCTGGCCACCATCAATGAGGCGTGGCCCAAGGTCGTCGATCTGTACGAGGCGGCGATCGAGAAGATGGGCAACGACGCGGTCAATCGCGGGCTGTTGCGCGAGCTCTTGCTGCAGGTCGCGGTCGCGTACGACGAGAAGCTGGAGAAGCCGGAGAAGGCGGTCGAGTACTTCCGCCGCGCGCAGAATATCGAGCCGGACGATCCGCAGGCGCTCGACGCGCTCGAGAAGCTGTACACGCGCAACGAGCGTTGGAACGATCTGGTCGAGGTCTACCGCAAGAAGGTGGAGCTCTCGAACGACGCGGCGCTCAAGGAGTCGATCTACTTCCGGCTCGCCGCGTTGTGGGAGGAGATGCTCGGCAACGTCGACGAGGCGGTCGCCACCTATAAAGAGGTGCTGTCGCAGGACTCGGCGAACCTGCGCGCGCTCAAGGCGCTCGATCGGCTGTATCTCGGCGGCAAGCAGTGGCACGAGCTGGCCGACAACCTCACCCGCCAGTTGCAGCTCACCGACGAGGATTCCGAGCAGGTGCAGCTGCTGGTGCGCCTGGCCGCGCTGCGCGAGAAGGAGCTCGGCGAGGTGGCGGCGGCGGTCGACACCTATCGTCAGGTGCTCGACAAGGACACCAACAACGAAGAGGCGGCGGTCGCTCTCGAGCGGCTGGTGCAGCTCAAGGAGCACGAGCTGCAGGTCGCGACCATCCTCGAGCCGATCTACAAGGCGCGCAACGACTGGCCCAAGCTGATCGAGGCCTACGAGATCCTCGTGCGTCACTCGATGGATCCGACCCGCAAGATCGAGCTGCTGCACCAGATCGGCGAGCTGTACGAGGTCGCTGGCGAGGACGGCGATAAGGCGTTCGCCACCTACGACCGCGCGCTGCGCGAGGAGCCGGGGCTCAAGGAGACGCAGGTGCGGCTCGAGCGCCTGGCGCGCCAGCTCGATCGCTGGAAGGACCTGGTCAACCTGTACACCGGCGTGACCGAGCAGATCGGCAAGTCGTCGGGCGACGTGGAGCTGCAGACGCAGCTGCTCACGCGCGTGGCGCAGATCGAGGAGACGCAGCTCGGCGACAACGACGCCGGCGCAGCCGCGTACCATCGCGTGCTCGAAGTGGCGCCGCGCAACCTGGACGCGGCCAACGCGCTCGAGGCGATCTACCTGCGCACCGACGCGTACACCAAGTTGGTGGACGTGGTGCTGGCCAAGGTCGACATGGTCGGCTCGGTGGTCGAGAAGAAGGAGCTGTGCTTCAAGGCGGCGCAGATCTACGAAGAGGTGCTGGAGAACGCCGATCGCGCGATCGACGTCTACCGGCAGGTGCTGACCATCGACGAGAACGACCGCGCGGCGATCGACGCGCTCGAGCGCTTGTACATCAAGCTCGAGCGCTGGGAGCCGCTCAAGGACGTGTACTCGAAGAAGGCCGAGCTGGCCACCGCGCCCGACGAGAAGAAGCAGATGCTGTTCGTGCTCGGGCAGGTCTATGACCGCGAGCTCAAGGACGTCACGCGCGCGATCGAGACCTATCAATCGATCCTCGATCTCGACGCGGAGGACGTGACCGCGATCCAGGCGCTCGATCGGCTCTATCAGGAGTCGGGGCGCTGGTACGACCTGCTCCAGATCCTCGAGCGCGAGGTCGAGCTGTCGACCTCGACGGGTGAGACGGTCTCGCTCAAGCACCGCATCGGCAAGCTGTGGGAGAAGGAGCTCAAGGATCTCGGGCGCGCAGTCGAGGCGTATCGCGACGTGCTCAAGCTCGACGGCTCGCACGAGCCGACCCTGCAGGCGCTCGACGGCCTGGCGCACGGCGAGCAGGAGCCGGTGTTGGCGGCGCGCGTGCTCGAGCCGATCTTCGAGGCGGCCGGGGAGTGGGAGCGCCTGATCGAGGTGCTCGATGTGATGGTGCGCAACACCGAGGATCCGGTGCACCGCGTGGAGCTGCTCCACCGTATCGCGGATTATTACGAGCGCTGCCTGGAGAACTCGGTCGACGCGTTCAAGGCGTTCGCGCAGGCGCTGCGCGAGGACGCGCAGAACGAGCTGACGCTCGGTCACCTCGAGCGGCTCGCCGACGCGACTCGCGCGTGGAACGAGCTGGCGGTGATCTACGAGAACGAGCTGGCCAAGCTGCTCGAGGTGCCGCGCCAGGTCGAGATGCTGTTGCGCGTGGCGCGCGTGTACGAAGAGGAGCTCGGGCAGGCGGAGAAGGCGATCGCCACCTATCGCCGCGTGGTCGAAGCGGACGCGGAGAACCGCGACGCGATCTACGCCCTCGATCGGCTGTACCAGGGCGCCGAGATGTGGATGGAGCTGGCGGACGTGCTGCGCCGCGAGATCCGGCTGGCGCAGAACGATCAGGAGATCGTCTCGCTGCAGTTCCGGCTCGGCCAGCTCTACGAGCAGAACCTGAAGGACGTGGACAACGCGATCGAAGTGTATCGCGAGATCCTGGTGTCGGATCCGACGCACGGGCCGACGCTGGCCGCGCTCGAGCTGGTGTTCGCCGAGGGCGTCAAGCAGCTCGAGGTGGCGGCGATCCTCGAGCCGCTGTACCGCGTGGCGGAGCAGTGGGAGAAGCTGGTCAAGATTCACGAGGTGCAGCTCGAGAAGCTCGCCGGCGCCGAAGAGCGCATGCAGATGATGCAGCGCATCGCCGAGATCCACGAGCACAAGCTGGTCGATCAGCCGTCGGCGTTCATCTGGTGGGCGCAGGCCTTGCGCGAGACGCCGATCAACGAGCTGGCGGGCGACGAGGTGGAGCGGCTGGCCAAGGCGTGCCACACCTTCGACGATCTGGTGCAGGTCTACGCGCAGATCCTCGAGGAGCGCAACGAGTCCGACGTGCAGCGCGTGATCCAGCTCAAGCTGGCGCGCGTCTATGAAGAGGAGCTGCACGACAACCAGAAGGCCGAAGAGTCGCACCTGCAGGTGCTGGCGATCGATGCGCGCGACGAGAAGGCGCTGGCCGCGCTCGATCGCATCTACACGCAGAGCCAGAACTGGGCCGAGCTGGCCGACATCCTCACCCGCCGCATCGGGGTGACCACGGCGACCGAGGAGATCGTCGAGCTGTACTTCCGGCTCGGGCGGGTCTACGCCGATGCGCTCGACGACATGCCGCAGGCGGTCGCGGCGTACGCCAACATCCTCGAGACCGACTCGCGCAACCGGCGGGCGCTCGAGGCCCTCGAGCAGGTGTACTTCAAGTCGGAGTCGTGGGCCGAGCTGTTCGGCATCTACGAGAAGATGGTCGACATCGCCCCCGGCGACGAGGGGATGGCCGAGTGCTACATGCGGATGGCGAAGATCGCCTCCGACGGGCTCGGGCAGCGCGACAAGGCGGCCGATCTGTGGGGCCGCGTCGTCGATCTGAAGGGCGAGGATCCGATCGCGCTGGCGGCGCTCGCGGACCTGTACGAGCACGCGGAGCAGTGGCGCGAGCTGGTCGATGTCCTCGAGCGCACCGTGCGCATCACCGACTATCCGCAGGATCAGATCCCGCTGTACCGGCGGCTCGGGCGGATCTGGGGCGAGAAGCTGCAGCGCGATCGCAACGCGCTCGACGCCTGGCAGAAGGTGCTGTCGATCGATCCGGCCGACATCCCCGCGTTGCGGGCGCTGGCGGCGATCTACAAGGCGACGCAGGCGTGGGAAGAGCTGGTCGAGACTCTACACAAGCTGATCGACATCGGCTCGACCTCGGACATGTCGGCCGAGGAGCTGGTCGAGCTGTACGCCGAGCTGGGATCGCTGCAGGGCGAGATCCTCATGCGCCCGCAGGAGGCGATCGACGCCTGGCAGAAGGTGCTCTCGCTCAACGAGCGAGACTTCCGCGCGCTCTCGGCGCTCGAGCAGCTGTACACACAAGAGGCGCGCTGGGAGGAGTGCATCGACACCCTCGAGCGCAAGGCCAAGGTGCTCGACGGGCCGACCGAAAAGGTCGAGGTGCTGCTGCAGGCCGCGTCGGTGTGGGAAGACAAGATCGGCGATCGCGACAAGGCGGGCGACGTGTACGAGCGGATCCTGCAGCTCGACAACGTCAACATGACCGCGTCCTTGCAGCTCGAGCAGGTCTACAAGGCGCAGTCGAACTGGGAGAAGCTGATCGAGCTGCTCCTGGCGCGCGTCGAGTTCACCACCGAGGCGTCGCAGCGCGTGCAGATCCTGACCGTCGTCGCCGAGACCTACGAGAAGGAAGTGGGCGATCAGGAGGGCGCGTTCGTGGTCCTCCAGGCGGCGTTCCGCGAGAACTATGCGGACCCGGTGGTCTCCGGCGAGCTGGAGCGGTTGGCCAGCTCCACCAACAAGTGGAACGACCTGCTCGGCGAGTACACGCAGATCGTGCAGACCATCGCCGAGCCGAAGATCGCGGCCGATCTGTGGGTCAAGATCGGGCGCTGGTACGGCGAGCACCTCGGGCACCTCGAGTACGCGATCGCGTCCGAGCAGCAGGCGCTCACGCTCGAGCCGAACCACACCGAGGCGCTCTCCAACCTGGCCGGCTTCTATCGCAAGACCTCCAAGTGGCCGGACCTGGTCTCGACGCTGGCGCGCCACGCGGAGCTGGAAGAGGATCCCGCCAAGAAGGTGCAGCTGCACCTGGACATGGCCGAGCTCTGGGAAGGGCCGCTCGGCGATCAGGCGCAGGCGGTGGAGTCGTACCGCGCGGCCCTCGAGGCCGACCCGGCGACGCTCGAGGCGCTCAACGCGCTCGAGCGGCTCTATCGTCGCAACGAGCAGTGGCCGGATCTGATCGAGGTCCTGCAGCGCAAGGCGCAGGCGATCGAGGACACCGAAGAGGTCGTCAAGCTCAAGCACACCATCGGCACGCTCTACGAAGAGCGGCTCGGCGACGGGCAGCGCGCGATCGAGAGCTTCAAGGAGATCCTGGCGGTCGATCCGCAGAACGTCGCGGCGCTCAAGGCGCTCGAGCGGCTCTACGAAAAGACCGGCGCGATGGAGGCGTACCTCGACGTGCTCGAGCAGCAGCTCGACGTGAGCGGCACCGAGGACGAGCGCATCTCGCTCTACGAGCGCATGGCGGTGGCGTGGGAGGAGCAGTTCCGCAAGCCCGACCGCGCGTGGGAATCGCTCGAGAAGATCCTGCTCATCAATGATAGGCACGAGCCGACCCTGCTCTCGCTCGAGCGGCTGTACCGGCAGGAGCGGCGCTCGGCCGAGCTGGTCGAGACGCTGCGCCGGCACATCAACGCGGTGAACGATCCGGCGGTGCGCATCGAGCTGTATGCGCAGATGGGGCAGGTCTACGAGGAGGAGCTGAAGGACGTCGATCGCGCGGTCGAGGCGTACAACGACATGCTCTCGTTCGACGCCGACAACATGGGCGCGCTGTCGGCGCTCGTGCGGCTGTACGAGCGGATCGAGGACTGGGACAAGTCGATCGACACCGCGCGGCGGGTCATCGAGATCACCGACGACGCCGGGACGCGCGTCGATCTGCACCAGCGCATCGGACGGATCTACGAGGAGCGGCTCAACGACGCCGAGACCGCCGAGGGGCATTACGTCGAGGCGCTGTCGATCGATCCGACCTACGTGCCGGCGATGGAGTCGCTCACCGAGGTCTACAAGAACCGCGGTGACTGGCTGAAGGCGGCGCAGATGATGACGCGCGCGGCCGATCAGACCACCAACACGCTGGAGAAGGCCAAGCTGCTCTACCAGGCCGGCGCGGTGTATATGGAGAAGCTCGAGAGCGAGCTCAACGCGGCGGAGCTGTTCGCGCGCGTGCTCGAGCTCGATCCCGAGCACGTCGAGGCCGGCGAGCCGCTCGCGGATCTGTACTTCCGCGACGAGCAGTTCGCCAAGCTCGAGCCGATCCTGGACATGCTCGTGCGCAAGGCCGATCAGGGGAACACCAAGCGCGACAACAAGGAGCTCAACCAGCTGTACTACCGGTTGGCCAAGACCTCCGACGAGCTGAACAACAACGACAAGGCGATCAAGTTCTACAAGAGCGCCTACGATCTCGACTCGACCTATCTACCGACGCTGCTCGGACGCGCGGCGCTGCTCTACAAGCTCGAAGACTGGGACGGCGCGTTCAAGATCTACCAGACCATCCTGGTGCACCACCGCGACTCGCAGAAAGAGTCGGAGATCGTCGACATCTTCTATCGCCTGGGCAACATCAAGCTCAAGCAGGGCGAGCGCAAGAAGGCGCTCAACATGTTCGAGAAGGCGCTGGAGATCGAGGCGACCCATCGGCCGACCCTGCTCTCGGTCATCGACCTGCAGATCCAGGCGGGCGACTTCGAGGCGGTCATTCACGCCAAGCGGGCGCTGCTCGCCGTCGCCGAGGAGCCCGAGAAGGTCAAGCTGCTCGACGAGATCGGCGACATCTATCACGGCAAGCTGCAGAACGCGCAGAAGGCGATCACCGCCTACCTCGAGGCGCTCGAGGTCAAGGCGGGCAACCACGTCATCCTGCACAAGGTGCTCGATCTCTACTCCGAGACCAAGCAGTGGAAGAAGGCGGTCGAGATCATCGTCCAGATCGCGGACCTCGAGCGCGACCCGATCCGCAAGGGCAAGTACTACCACGCGGCGGCGCGCATCTTGCGCGACGAGGTCAAGTCGGCTGACGAGGCGATCGAGTTCTTCAACCAGTCGCTGGATTTCTACTTCCAGGCGCCGGACAAGATCTCGGAGGCCAACTTCCAGGAGTACCTGAAGGCGTTCGAGGCGATCGACAAGATCTGCACCGGCAAGAAGGACTTCCGGACGCAGGAGCGCAACTACCGCAAGATGATCAAGCGTATGCCGGCGACCGGCTTCGAGAACATCAAGGTCGCGCTGTGGCACGCGCTCGGCGAGATCTATCGCACGCGCTTGAAGGAGTACAAGACCGCCATCCAGGCGTTCGAGGTCGCGGTCGGGCTCGAGCCGGAGAACATGGCGCGCCGCGAGATCCTCGGCGAGCTGTACCTGATGGGCGGGCCGGACTACGCGCCGCAAGCGGTCAAGGAGCAGATGAAGCTCATCGAGCGGGATCCGTTCCGCGTCGAGAGCTACAAGGCGCTGCGCAAGCTGTACATGGACCTGCGGCAGTACGACCGCGCGTGGTGCATCTGCTCGGCGTTGGCGTTCTTGCAGCGCGCGGATGCGGACGAGACCCAGTTCTACGAGCAGTACAAGCAGAAGGGGTTCGTTCGCGCCAAGACCCGGCTCACCGACGAGATGTGGGCCAAGAACGTGTTCCACCCGGACGAAGACCGCTTCATCGGCGCGATCTTCGCGGCGGTGTGGCAGGCGGTCGCGCTGCTCAAGTCGGGCGAGCACAAGCAGTTTCAGCTCAAGCGTAAGGACAAGCGCGACCTGATGTCGGATCAGGCGCTGTTCTCCAAGGTGTTCAACTACGTCACGCAGGTGCTCAACATCATGCAGCCGGAGGTCTACTTCCGGCCCGAGCAGCCGGGCGCGATGCAGCTCGCCAACACCAAAGAGAAGGGCGTGCTGATCCCGTCGCTGGTGGTCGGCGCCGAGCTGTTGCAGGGGCGCAGCGACAAGGAGCTCGCGTTCCCGATCGCGCGCTACCTGACGCTCTTGCGTCCCGAGCACTACCTGCGCTTGACCATCCAGACCAACACCGAGCTGGGGATCGCGTTCATGGCGGCGATCAAGCTGGTGCAGCCGAACTTCCCGGTCCCGGCCAATCAGTCGGGGACGGTCGATCAGTACCTGGCGGCGATGCGCACGACGGTTCAGCCGGCGTGGCACGAGCAGCTCGCGCTGGTGGTGCAGCGGTTCATCCAGCAGAAGGGCTCGATCGATCTGGCCAGGTGGTCGACGGCGGTGGATCTGACCGCGCACCGGGCGGGCTTCATCGTCGCCAACGACCTCGGGCTGTCGGCGCGCTTCATTCAGATGGAGCCGGCTACCGTCGGTGGGCTCAGCGCCAAGGACAAGATCAAGGAGTTGGTGCTGTACTCGATCTCCGAGGAATACTTCGAGCTGCGCGAGCACCTCGGCATCACGATCGGCTAACCCACCATGGCGAAACTACCTCCGCGACGTTCGTCCGCGCTGCGGATGCACCTCCGCGATCTGAACTTGCTGCCGGTGCGGCGCTACGTGGACATCCAGCGTGAGCGCGGGCGGCTGATCACCATCGACAAGGTCGACATCGACGTCGAGCAGTTCGTCGAGCGCACGTTCTTGTGCGATCGCCATCGTTGCATCCAGTGGACGCCGCACGAGAAGAAAAAGGACGCGCGGCCGCTGATCGACAACTCGTGCTGCTCGCGCTACATGGTGCCGGTCACCGATCTCGACCGCACCAAGCTGGCCGAGATCCTGCCGCTGGTGCGCAAGCGGCTGGCGCGCAGCCATCCGCTGGTCGAGGACCAGGCGGCGCCGCCGTACCAGATCGACGAAGACTTTGCGTTCGTCATGAAGGACCAGCCGGGCGGCGCGTGCCAGTTCGTCCTGTACGAACAGGGGCTGACGTCGTGCGCGATCCACAAGACCTGCCTGGAAGAGGGGCTGGACCCGTGGGAGTACAAGCCGCTCGGCTGCTCGCTGTGGCCGGTGGCGCTGGTCGACTACGACGCCGATGGGGAGCAGCGCTACCTGCTCACGATCTACTCCAACGCGACCGCCGGGATCTTCGTCGACCAGCCGGGTTCCAAGCACGAGGACGAGGCGCACTTCGCGTGCCTGGTCGATCAGGATCCGTCGTACGACCCGCTCTACAAGTCGGCTGAGGGCATCCTCACCTACGCGCTCGGTGCGGCGTTCTACGGAAAGCTCGACCGGCTGGCGCAGAAGTACCTCAGTACCCGCGCGTGAGGATCGGCGTCGACACCGGCGGCACGTTCACCGACGTGGTGGCGCTGTTGCGCGACGGCAGCCTGCGGGTGGTCAAGCGGCTCTCGACGCCGCGCGATCCGGCCGAGGCGGTGCTCGCCGGCGTGCAGGCGGCGGCGGACGGCGCGGCGGTCTCGGAGGTCGTGCACTCGACCACGGTGGCGACCAACGCGCTGCTCGAGCGGCGCGGCGGCCCCACCGCGCTGGTGACCACTGCCGGCTTCGAGGACGTGCTCGAGCTGGGACGACAGGCGCGCCCGTCGCTGTACGCGCTGCACCCGGTGGTCACGCCGCCGCTCTTGGAAGCGACGCACCGCCTCGGGATCGAAGAGCGGCTCGCGCCCGACGGCAGCGTGCTGACCGCGCCGAGCCAGGCGGCGCTGGCCGAGCTGGTGCAGCGGCTGCGCGCGCTCGAGGTGAGGTCGATCGCGATCTGCTTGTTGCACGCGTACGCCAATCCGGCGCACGAACGCGCGGTGGCCGCGGCGCTGTCGCCGCTCGGGCTGCCGATCTCGCTCTCGTCCGAGGTGCTGCCGGTGATGCGCGAGTACGAGCGCACGTCGACCACCGTGGCAGACGCGTACGTGGTGCCGGTGATGGCGCCGTACCTCGAGCGGCTCGCGCGATCGCTGGAGCCGGGGCGGCTGCGCATCATGCAGTCGAACGGCGGCGCGATCTCGGCCAGGGAGGCGGTCCACCGGCCCGCGCGCACGCTGCTCTCCGGACCCGCCGCCGGCGTGATCGGCGCGCTCGAGGTCGCGCGCGCGGCGGGCTACGCGGACCTGGTGACCCTCGACATGGGCGGCACCTCGACCGACGTGGCGCTGGTCGCCGGCGGGGAGATCGCGTCGACCGAGGAGGCGCAGGTGGCCGGCTGCGCGATCCAGCTGCCGATGCTGGCGGTGCACACCGTCGGCGCAGGCGGCGGATCGATCGCGCGGCTCGATGCGGGCGGCGCGCTCAAGGTAGGCCCGCAGTCGGCGGGCGCCGATCCGGGACCTGCGGCGTATCGACGCGGCGGCGCGTTGCCGACGGTGACGGACGCGGACCTGGTGCTCGGCCGACTCGATCCGGCGCGCTTCCTCGGCGGCGAGATGACGCTCGATGCAGCGCGCGCGCGCGAAGTAGTCGGCGAGCTGGCCGCGCAGCTCGGCAAGCCGGTCGAAGCGGCGGCGGAAGATCTGGTGGCGGTGGCGGACGCGGTCATGGCGCGCGCGATCAAGTCGATCTCGGTCGAGCGCGGCCACGATCCGGCGCGCTTCGTGCTGATGCCGTTCGGCGGCGCGGGCGGGATGCACGCCTGCGCGATCGCGCGCGAGCTGGGCATGACGCGCGTGCTGGTGCCGCCGTCGCCGGGCCTGCTGTGCGCGTACGGCGCGCTGATCGCGGACGCGACGCACGACTTCGTGCACACGCTCTTGGTCGACGCCGGCGCGCGGCTCGACGCGAGCGCGCTGCAGGGCGAGCTCGAGAAGCTGTGCGCCCGCGGCGAGCGCGCGCTCGATCTCGACGCGGTGCCGAGTGGGCGCCGGCGCATGGAGCTGAGCTGCACGCTGCGCTATCGCGGCCAGTCGTTCGAGCTGCGCGTGCCGGCCGAGGGCGACCTGGTGGCGGCGTTTCACGAGGCGCATCGCGCGCGCTACGGCTACGCGCTCGATCGCCCGGTGGAGCTGGTGACCGTGCGGCTGCGCGCGGTGGGCGCCATGGAGCACGCGCCGCCGCCCGTCGAGGCCGACGAGCCGGGCGATCCGCAGGTCGGCCGCACCACCACCATCTGGCGCGGGCGCGCCTACGGCTCGGCGGTGTACCTGCGCCGCCGTCTGCGCGCCGGCACGCGCGTGTCCGGCCCCGCGCTGATCGTCGAGTACTCGGCCACCACCTTCCTTCCGCCCGACGGGAGCGCCGAGGTCCTTGCAGGCGGCGCCCTCCTGATCGTGCTAAACTAGATCCGCGCCATGTCCGAGGACAACAAGTCGCTGTTCTCCGTGGCCTTCCCGACCCTGGTGGGGAAGGAGCCGGGCGAGCGGCTGGACGACTCGACGGTGGTGCAGACCCGCGGGCCGTGGAGCCTGGACGAGTCGGGCGGGCAGTTCGACGAGTCGCTCGACGACTCGGTCGAAGAGTTCGATCTGCCGGAGATTCCGGGCACGCCTCCGCCGGCGGCCATGCCCGGAGCGCAGGCGTCTCCGCCGCCGCTGGTCTCGCCCGATCCGATCGGCGCGACCGCGCTGGCGATGAAGCGGGGCGCGCCCATTCCCCACCCGGCACCGCCACCTCCCGCGCCGGCGCCGACCATCAATCGTCGCCACGCGTCGGGCCAGCACGACCCGCCGCCGCCGCAGGAGTGGGCGCAGCCGCCGCAGTCGCAGAATTCGTCCCTGCGCATCAGCTCGCTCGAGGGCCCGAACAAGGTCATCGGCGGCCGCTACGCCATCGAAGCGCGCATCGGTGAAGGCGGCATGGGACGCGTGTACCGCGTCAAGCACATCGAGCTCGGCAAGACCTTCGCGCTCAAGATCATGCGCTCGTTCCTCGCCGACGACGAGGGCGCGCGCAAGGCGTTCTTCCGTGAGGCGCGGCTGGCCTCGTCGCTGAGCCACTCGTCGATCGTCTCGATCGTCGACTTCGGCGAGGATCCTTCGTTCGGCGCGTACATGGTGATGGAGCTGCTCGAGGGCGAGCCGCTCAAGAAGACGCTCTCGGAGCGCGGTCGCTTTGCGCTGCGGCAGGCGTGCGACATCATGCTGCAGGTCTCAGACGCCATTCGTTACATCCACGAAAAGGGCGTCGTGCACTGCGACATCAAGGCCGAAAACGTGCTGCTCTCGACGGAGAAGACCGAGACCGGCCGGCGCAAGTTCTCGGTCAAGCTGCTCGACTTCGGCCTGGCGCGCCCGCACCTCGGGCAGAACCAGTCGGTGGCGCTCTCCGGCACGCCGGCGTACATCGCGCCCGAGCGCATCCGCGGCGCGGCGCCGTCACCGTCGATGGACATCTACGCGCTCGGCATCTTGTTCTACGAGCTGCTCACCGGCGCGCCGCCGTTCACCGGGCACCTCGACACCGTCTTGTACCATCACGTGAACGAGCAGCCGGTCTCGCCCGCCAAGGTGCTCGACGGGCAGCTCGACGAGCGCGTCGAGGCGCTGATCATGAAGTCGCTGGCCAAGAAGCCCGACGATCGGCAGAAGAACGCCTCGGCGTTCATGTACGAGCTGCGCACCGCGATGGAGATGCTCGGCTACACCACGCGCCGGCGCACGCGCTCGCGACCCGCGCCGCGCCCGGTCGCCAACGATCTGGTGGAGAGCCTGTTCGCCGAGTGCCCGCTGCCGCTCGCAGTCTTCTCCGGCGACGGCTCGATCCTCGTCGGCAACAAGGCGTTCTCGATCTTCATCGCCGGCGACGCGATCGATCTACGCGGCGTGGATCTGCGCGAGACCTCGATGGTCAAGGCGTGCCCGACGATCCTGCACGACATCCGCACGGTGCTGGCCGAAGGTCGCATCTTGCAGGTGGGCATCCAGACCAAGGCCGCCGGCGGTCAGTTCCTCAACCTGATGGCGTGGCTCAGCCCGGCGCCCGGCGACGCCGATCAAGTGCACTGCGCGATCCACATCGTCAACGGCTGGGCCGGCTGATCTAACGGCGGAAGATGCTGGCGAGGGCGTGCTTGGTGGTGGCGCGCATCATGTCGGCGAGCGAGGTGGTGAGCGGGATTTCTTTCGGGCACACCTCGACGCAGTTCTGCGAGTTGCCGCAGTCCTGGATGCCGCCCGGCTCGAGCAGCGCGTCGAGGCGAGCGTCGGCGTGCATGTCGCCCGACGGGTGCAGGTTGAACAGGCGCGCCTGGCTGACCGCGGCGGCGCCGATGTACTGCGACTGCGGCCCGTAGTTGGGGCAAGCCTCCATGCAGCAGCCGCACGCCATGCAGCGCGACAGATCGTAGCGGATCTCCGCCAGCTCTTGCGAGTAGCGCGGCCCCGGCCCGAGATCGTGCGTGCCGTCGATGTCGACCCACGCATGCACGCGCTTGAAGTCGGCGAACACGCGCGCGCGGTCGACGATCAAGTCGCGGATCAGCGGGAACTTGGTCATCGGCCGCACTTCGATCGGCTGCTCCTCGTCATCGACGCGCGTCGAGCAGGCCTGCTTGACCCGCCCGTTGACGATCATCGTGCACGAGCCGCACACCTCTTCGAGGCAGTTGGCGTCCCACACCACCGGCGAGGTCTTCTGCCCCGAGCGGGTGACCGGGTTGCGCTGGATCGCCATGAGCGCGGCGTGCACGTTGAGGTGCTCTTCCCACGGCACCTCGAACTCTTCCCAGCGCGGCTGAGCATCGGCCGAATCCTGCCGCTTGATCTTGAGCTGAACGGTCTTGGCCATTTTCCCTCTAGCGCTACGGAGTGGCGACGTTGGTCGGCTTGGGGGTCTCGGGCGCCGGCGCGGCCTTGCCTGCTTGCGGTGCGCCGCCACCAGTGTAGTCGCGCTTGACCGGCTTCACCAGCTGGGCGTCGATCTCCTCGTAGGTGAGCTTGGTCCCGTGGTTGTTGGCCGCGTCGTAGTGCGCCATCGTCGTCTTCATGAACTTCTCGTCGTTGCGATCGGGGAAGTCGGGCTTGTAGTGCGAGCCGCGCGATTCGTCTCGCGCCAGCGCGCCGAGCGTGATCACGCGCGCGAGCAGCAGCATGTTCCACAGCTGCCGCATGAACATGACCGACTGGTTGGCGGTCTTGCCGGTGTCGAGCACGTTGGACTTCTTCCAGCGCTCCATCATCTGCTGGATGTTCTCGTCGGTCTTCTTCAGCTCGTCGTTCTTGCGCACGACGGTGACGAAGGTGGTCATCATCTGGCCGAGCTCCCACCAGATCTTGTACGGATTCTCCGGCCCATCCATCTTACCCAGGCCGTCGTAGAGCTCCTTCATCTGCGTCTTGGCCGACTCGAACACCGACGACGGCGCGGCCGGCAGCGAGCGGATATCACCCGACGAGGCGTAGGCGACCATCTTCGGCCCGCACACCATGCCGCCGTAGAGGCAGCTGATCAGCGAGTTGGCGCCCAGGCGATTGGCGCCGTGGTACTGGAAGTCGACCTCGCCGACGGCGAACAGCCCCTTGATGTTGGTCATGTGGTCGTAGTCGCACCACAGCCCGCCCATCGAGTAGTGCACCGCCGGGAACACCAGCATCGGCTGCACGCGCGGATCGTCGCCGATGAACTTCTCGTAGATCTCGACCACGCCCTCGACGCGGCGGGCGATCTCGTTCGGCCCGCGCCCCTGCGACACCTCTTTGTCCGGGTTGACGATGTCCAGGTAGACCGCGTCCTTGCCGCCGACGCCGAGCCCCTTGTCGCGCACCGCCACGAAGATCTCGCGCGAGGCCACGTCGCGCGGCACCAGGTTCTTGTACTTGGGATATTTCTCCTCGAGGAAATACCAGCGCTCCGACTCGGGGATGTTGAGCGGGTTGCGGTTGTCGCCCTGCTTCTTGGGCACCCACACGCGCGCGCCCTCGCCGCGCAGCGACTCGGAGATCAGCCGCAGCTTGTCCGGCCCCTGGATCGCCGTCGGGTGCACCTGGATGAACTCGCCGTTGGCGTAGATCGCGCCCTGCTGATAGACCAGCGCCGCCGCCGTGCCGGTATTGACCACCGAGTTGGTCGACTTGCCGTAGACCACGCCCGGTCCGCCCGTCGCCAGCGCGACCGCCGCTGCAGGAAACGTGTCGAGCTTCATGCTCGCCAGATCCATCGCCACGATCCCGCGGCAGCGCCCGTTATCGTCGAGCACCGCGTGCACGAACTCGTGCCGCTCGAACCGGCGCACCTTGCCTGCGACCTCGTGGCGGCGCACCTGCTCGTCGAGCGCGTACAAGAGCTGCTGCCCGGTAGTGGCGCCGGCGAACGCGGTGCGGTGATACAGCGTGCCGCCGAAGCGCCGGAAGTCGATGTAGCCCTCGGTGGTGCGCGAGAACGGCACGCCCATGCGGTCGAGCAGGTAGATCACGCCCGGCGCCGCGTAGCACATCGCCTTGAGCGGCGGCTGGTGCGCGAGGAAATCGCCGCCCTTGACCGAGTCGATGAAGTGGATCTCCGGCGAGTCCCCTTCGCCCTTGGTGTTCACCGCTCCGTTGATGCCGCCCTGCGCGCACACCGAGTGCGAGCGCCGGCACGGCACGAACGAGAACACGTCGACGTCGTAGCCGGCCTCGGCGATCTTGATCACCGTCATCAGCCCGGCGAGCCCGCCGCCGACGACGATGAAGCGAGGCTTCTCCACTTGAGGCATACCGTCTCCTTAGGCCTTGGTGAACGCGAGCAGCGAGACCAGACCGACTGCCAGCAGCGTGACGCCGACCATGCCGCACACGAAGCCCGAGATGCGCTGCGAGCGCGGGCTGATGGTCAGGCCCCAGTGAATGCCGACGTTCCACAACCCGTTGGCGAAGTGAAAGACCGCGCAGCCGATGCCGAGCACGTAGATCCACAACACCTGGATCCCGAGATGCGCCTCGGTGAGGTAGCTGCGCATGTAGGCGCTGGAGACCAGGTGCTCGCCACCCTCGGCCTGCAAGAGCGGCGTGTCCGGATGGATCACCGGCACCAGGCGCGTATTCCACACGTGATAGCCGATGTAGAAGAGGAGCAGCATGCCGGTGATGCGCTGGAACAGGTAGGTCCAGTTGCGCAGATATCCGTACCCGCCGTTGTTGGGGCGCGCCATGCGGGCGATGAAGACGCCGTAGCCCGCGTGGTAGAGGAGCGGCAGCGCGATCAGCCCGATCTCGAGGAAGATGATGATCGGATTGGTCTGCAGATCGACGACCACCTTGTCGAAGCGGTCCGCCCCGCCCGGGCCGACGCGCTGGAAGTTCGAGTACAGGTGCTCGATCAGGAAGCCGCCGATTGGAAGAAAGCCGGTCAGCTCGAACAGTTTCTTGGCGAAGTACTTGCTGCGGGCGGAGGCCATCGATTCCTCGCGGTTTAGCGCGTCGCGATACTCTTTCGAGGAGTGTGTAATGTCAAGGAGTCTCGCTGTCGAATCTCGTCGGTGGCGAGCGGTTTCGGCGCGGTTCGCCGTGATGGCATGAGCGTTGCTCCTCTAGCGCCTGGATGCTCCGCTTGCGCATGCTCGGCCTCCTGGCGATCGGTTGCCTGTCGGCCTGCCAGACCGGCCCGCTCATGACCCCGGGCGACGACTGTAACGGCTGTCATCGCGCGGGCGGCAGCGCGCGTGCGTTCACGGTCTCGGGCACCGTGTTCTCCCGTGCCGACGCAGTGTTCAGCGCGGGCCTCGACGCCACCGACGTGGTGATCACCGACGCCGATGGACGCCAGCTCGACCTGCCCTCGAATGCCGCGGGCAACTTCTACACCGATGCGCCGCTGCGCTTTCCGATCGCCGCCGAAGTATGGCGCGGAAATTCCGTGCGTCATATGGAGCCGCGCGTCGAGACCGGCGCCTGCTCGTCGTGTCACGAGGAGCTGCCGAAAAATGGCGCCGAGGGGCGCGTGTTCATCGACGCTCACGAGCCGCCGTCTCCGACGCCGCGACCGACCGTCGTTCCCTGACTGCAACTTGCGGGTTGCGGGTTTGAATCCCATGGGCGGATCGCCACGACGCCGTAGCAGCGTGCGGCGCAAACTCGGGTCGCCACCAATCGAACTATTTGAAATAATGGGGTATTGAGAATCTCCGCGGCGGTGCGAGAGTTGCTTGCTGAAGCCGCAGGAAACCCATGAACAAACCGACCAACGACAACAAGCTGATTCCGATCGCCAGCCTGTTCAGCGGTTGTGGCGGCATCTCGCGGCGGAAGTTCTGCGCCGGTGCGAGCGCGGGGCTCGCTGTGGTCGGGCTGGCTGCCTGCGATCCGGGCGGGGGTCGCATCTCGACCGGTGGCGTCGACGATGATCCGAACGCTCCGGGTGGCGGTGGAGGAGGAGGAGGAGGCGGCGGAGGTGGCGGAGGTGGTGGCGGCTCGCCCGACATGGCCAGCGGTGGCGGTGGGGGCGGAGGAGGCGGCGGCGGCTCGCCCGACATGGCGCACGGCGGCGGTGGCGGTGGTGGCTCGCCGGACCTGGCGCAAGGGAGCCCGCAGTGCCCGACCAACATGCTCAACGGCGGGGCCGAGTCGGCGATCGCGGTGGGCTCGGCCAAACACTATAGCGACAACTTCAACTACGACCTGTTCATCTGCCGCGACGCCTCCGGCTTGTACGCGATGGACGCCTCGTGCCCGCACGCCGGCTGCACGCTCACCAAGCAGAGCACGCAGTTCTACTGCAACTGCCACGGCGCGACCTTCGACCTCAACGGCCAGAAGCCGACCTCGCCGGCCCACTCGTCGCTGGCGCACTACGCGGTGTGCATCGACGGCTCGGGCAACGTGATAGTCGACTACACCAAGACCGTCGTCGCCACCACTCGCGTCTAGCTCCCTACGCGTAACCCCAGCGACGGCGCAGCGCCCAGTTCAGGCTGAGGCAGCTCGCGGCGATCGCCAGGACCCACCAACGGCTCCACAGCTCGAGATCGCGGTGACGGTTCACGCGCACCACGCGCGGCGGGTGGAATGTCAGGCCCGCGAGCGACTCGTTCGGACCGCGGAAGGTGCCGCCGGTGGCTTCGGCGACCTTGCGCAAGATGTCGTCGCGCGCCTCGGGATCTTCGAGCTCGCGGCCGGCGCCGCGCACCAGGAACACTTCCTCTTCTTCGGTCGGGCGGCCGCCGAGCGTGGCGCGCGCGGTGATCCGATAGCCGCCCGGCGGAGGCGGTTCGAGCTCCACGTGCAGCTCGCCCTCCTCGTCGGTGCGGCCGGTACGCGTGTAGAGCGGTTGCGGCTTGGCGTTGTCGCCTACCGACGAGGACACGCGCACCACCGACAGGGAGACCTCGGCGGCGCGCAGCGGGCGGTAGTCGGGGCCGAGCGCGCGCACGTCGATCGCCACCTTGTGGCCGCGATCGTACTCGGGCTGATCGGTCTCGATGCGCAGGAACGAGAGCGACGGATCCTTGATCATCCAGCGGATCGCGTTCTCCCAGAACTTCTGGTACGTGCGCCCGCCGCCGACGAAGCCCCAGCGCCAGGAGGAGTCGGCGGTGAACGCCAGCACGCGTCCCTTGCCCGCGTCGCCGACGGTGAGCACCGGCAGCGGACGCCCATCGGTGCCCTTGCGCGTCGGGTGCACGCCGAGCACCGTCGCGCCCGGGCGCGCGCGCGCCACCACGTTGGTGCCGTCGAGCTCGGGCAGCTCGCCCCAGCGCTGCTCGTTCTGCTTGACGTCCAGGCGCAGCGCGGTGAGCGGATGGCCGCGCCCCTCGGGCGAGAGCTGCATGCGGAACGGCGCGGCATCGATCATGCGCTCGGCCAGCGCCTCCTCGCCGAGATCGACCGGCAGCACGTCGGCCACCGGCGTGCGCGCGTAGCCGCCGAGCGAGAACGACAGATCGCCGCCGATCATCGCCAGGCCGCCGCCCTCCTCGACGTAGCGCTTGATCTCGCCGAGATATCCGCCGATGCCGTACGGCGCGTAGTTGAAGTTCTGCAGGAACACCACGTCGAACGAGCGCAGCTGCTCCTGGAACAGCTCCTCGGTGGGAAACGGGATCAGCGACAGCTCGTCGGAGGCGACCAGCTCGAGATCGGTCGGCGTGCGCAAGATGAAGAACGAGATCAGGTCCACGTTCGGGTCGTGCTTGAGCAGCCCGCGCAGAAAGCGCTCGTCCCACGACGGCCGCCCGGCGACCTGCAGCACGCGGATCTTGTCGCGGATCACCTTGAGCAGGAACGCGCGCGCGTTGTTCTCGCGGATCGCTTCGCCCTCGAGCACCGGCGTCGAGATCTCGTACAGGTACTTGCCCACGCGCTCGGGCGTGAAGTTGAACGCCACGCGGTAGTCGGTCTTGCCCGCCTCGACGGTGATGTCGGCGGTGCGGATGGCCGCGCCGTCGCGCTTGAGCGTGATCGGCAAGGTACGCCCGACCCAGTCTTGCGCGCCCTCGGCGCCGATCACGCGCACCACCGCTTCGATCTGCACCGCGGTGCGCACGAACGCGAAGTCGTCGGCGAGCACGCGCGCTACAGCCACGTCGTGCAGGCCGGGATGGCCGACCCACGCGGTGTGGACCGGCGCGTCCATCGACTTCAGGAAGTCGAGCGACTCGGTGTCCAGCCCGGTCGCGCTCAGGCCCTGGCCGAGCCGGCCGTTGTCGACGCCGTCGGAGATCACGATCGCGCCCGCCAGATCGCGGCCTTCGTAGCGCGTGCGCAACGATGCGAGCGCCTCGCGCAGGCGGGTGGAATCGGCGTGCGGCTGCGCGCCGCTCGCTGCGACGGTCTCCTCGGTGATCGGCGCCAGCCGGTCGCCGAAGGTGAAGAAGTCGAGGCGGTGTGTGGCGCGCAGCTTGTCGAGCTCGACGCGCGACTGCGCGATCCATTTGGCGGCCCGCTGCGCGCGGGTCGGCTCGCCCGGCGATTCGGCGAGGCGCATCGACTCCGACGCATCGACCAGCACCGCCACGTGGTTGGGCAGCCGGGTCACGTTCTCCAGCCGCACCGCCGGCTGGAAGAACAGCACCAGCGCCGCGCCGACCGCGAGCGTGCGCAACGCCAACAAGAGCCAGCGACGGGTCCAGCGTTCCTCTTTGCGCAACGCCAACCAGGCGAACAGCACGATCGCCGCCGCCGCCAAGCACGCCCCCAGCGTCCCCCAGCGTGCCCACGGCGCCAGCGAAACCAGATGCCACTCGTCGAACGTCCCGGCGGGCGTCATTTCGATTGCCACTGCCGGCGGCGCAGGATGAACGGCACGTGTACCTGGTCGGTCTTGTAGTCGAGGCACAACGCGTACATCGCCAGGTTGATGCCCAGGCGGAATGCCATCTCGCGCTGCGCGTCGCCGCCGGGATAGACCTCGTGCTCCCACTGCCCGAAGTTGTCGCGCGCCCACGCGCCGGCCATGTCGTTCTGCGAGTAGACCAGCGCCACGCGGCCGTCGTGCACTACGCCCTCGAGGAACGGCGCCGCCGCCACGCGCCCAACCGGCGTCTTCAGCAGGTAGAACGACTTGTAGATCACGTGGTCCGCGGGCAGCTTGGCCAGCGACTCCTTGGGGAACAGCCGCCTGGCGAGCGCGCGCACCGACCAATCGAAGGTGCCCGGCCCGCCGCCCGGCCGCGGGTCCGCGCCGTCGATGATGAGAAATCCGCCGGCCTGCAGGTGCCGTCGCAGGCGCGCCACTTCCTCGTCGCTGGGCGCGGGAAACGCGGCGTCGCCCGAGAGCAGCAGCAGCGGATGCTTGCGCAGCTGCGCCTCATCCGAGAGCACGACTGTGACCGCCTCGGTCACCGTCTCGATCGAGGTGCGCTTGTCGATCTCCCACGCCAGCCGCCGCGTCCCCGACGGCCGCGGGTTCCAATTCCCCGCGTACTGGATCTGTGCCAGCGCCAGCTTGTCGCCATCGCCGAACGCGCCCGCCGTCGCAGGCACCAGCAGCGCGAGCACCATCACCCACCGCATCCGCAAAAGTCTAGCAGGTCACAGGCGGCTGCGCAGGCGGCGCACGGCCTCGCGCAGCTCGACTTCGTTCGAGGTGGCGAAGCCGAGGCGCAGGTAGGGGCGGGCGCGGCCGTCGAAGGCGAAGCGCTTGGCGGTGTGGAAGACCACGCCCGCTTCGAGGCAGCGGGCGGCCCACCCGTCGACATCCACGCCCGGCGCGTGCGCCCACAGCGCGATCCCACCCATCGGCCGATCGAATCGCACCACGCCACCGAGCTGCGCGTCGAGCGCCTCGGCGAGCGCGTCGCGACGCCCCTGGTACACGCGACGCACGCGGCGCGCGTGGCGCTGCACCACGCCGTCCTCGAGCAACGACGCGACCGCGCACTCGACAGCCTGATCGCCCTGGCGATCGACGATCGCCCGATGCGCGGTGAGCCGCTCGATCACCGGCCGCGGCGCGACCACGTAGCCGATGCGCAGCCCGGGCGCGAGGATCTTCGACAGCGTGCCGAGGTAGATCACCACGCCCGCTTCGTCCGCGGCCGCGAGCGGCAAGATCGGCCGTCCGTCGTAGTGGAACTCGTGATCGTAGTCGTCTTCGATCACCGCCAACCGCGCCGCGCGCGCCAACTCGAGCAGGCGCAGGCGCCGCCCGGGCGCGAGCGTCGCGGTGGTCGGGTAGTGGTGGTGCGGCGTCACGTACACCGCGCGCACGCGCTCCCGCCCGACCAGCTGCGCGAGCGCGTCCACGTCGAGCCCCGCGGCGTCGACGGGCAGCGGGACCAGCCGCGCGCCCGCCTGGCGAAACGCCTCCCACGCCGGCCGATAGCCGAGGGCCTCGATCGCCACCACGTCGCCCGGCTGGAACAGCGCGCGCGCGATCAGGTACAGCGCCATCTGGCTGCCGCGCGTCACCAGCAGCGACGACGCGTCCGCGGCCAGCCCGCGCGTCGCCGAGAGCATCGCCGCGAGCGCGCTGCGCAGCCGCACGTGTCCCTGCGGATCGCCGTAGTCGAGCAGCGCGCGCCCCGACGATCCGGTCGCCAGCGCCCGCCGGTATGCGCGCGCCAGCTCGAGCGCCGGCGCCAACCGCACGTCGGGCAGCCCGCCGGCGAGCAGCAGCGTTCCCCTGGGCGGCGGCCGATACGGCACCTGCACCGTCGCCGCGCCCAGCTCGAACCCGGCGCGCGCCGGCATGACGCTCCTTGGCGACGGCGCGAAATGGCGCGGCCGCGGCTCGGGCAGCTCGCGCGAGACGAACGTGCCGCGCGCCTTCTCCATCGTGATCCAGCCCTCGGCGTAGAGCTCCTGGTACGCGGCCAGCACGGTGTTGCGGTGCACCCGCAAGGTGGCCGCCAGCGCGCGACTCGACGGCAGGAGATCCCCCGGCCGCAGCCGCCCGCGGCGCACGTCCTCGACCAGCGCGCGCGCGATCTGCAGGAACACTGGCTCCCGCCCGGCGTCGTCGACCGCGATCGTGTGCTCCCAGCCGCGCATGCAACTGGTCTAGTAGTTATCGCAAAACTGGCGCTTTCACAAGGACCAGCTCGACGTGAGACTGGGCCCATGAGACGCGAACAATATCGAATGGACCGCGCCCGCGCGCTGGCGCTCCTGCAGCGCGCGCCGGTGGTCCACCTGGCCACCACCACCCCCGACGGAGCGCCGGTGCTCAAGACGGTGCACGGCGTGGTGGTCGACGACGCGTTGTGCTTTCACGGCGCGCCGGCCGGCGAGAAGAGCGAATCGCTGGGCCGCGCGGCGGTGCTGGGCGCCGAGGAGATCGTCGCCGAGATCCCCAGCTACTTCGTCGATCCGGAGCGCGCCTGCCCGGCCACCACCTACTACGAGAGCGTGCAGGTGCACGGCGTGCTCGAGGAGGTGACCGACCTCGACGCCAAGGCGCGCGTGCTCGGCGCGCTGATGTCGCGCTTTCAGCCCGAAGGCGGACACGTGCCGATCACCGCCGATCACCCGATGTACAAGAGCGCGGTCAAGGGCATCCTGATCGTGCGCGTCTCGCTCGAGCGGCTCGACGGCAAGGGCAAGCTGGGCCAGAACCGCAAGCCCGAGGAGCTGGCGCTCATCCTTTTGCGACTGTGGGAGCGCGGCACGCCCGCCGACCTGGCCGCGATCGAGCGCGTGCGCGAGGCGAATCCCTCGGTCCCGCCGCCTGCGTTCCTCGCCGCGCCCGACGGTGTGCAATTGCACATGTGCCGGCTCACTGCCGCGGATGCCGCGCGCGCAGCGGACCTCCTGGAAGGCGCCTACTGGAACGCCGGCGTGTCGCGCGAGACCATCGAACGTTCGCACCTCGGCGCGACGGTGTGGGTGGGCGCGCGCGACCAGCGCGGCCGGCTGATCGCCAGCGCGCGCGCCAACAGCGACGGCGCCAAGCACGCGTGGATCTACGACGTGATCGTCGATCCGGAGTGGCGCGGCCGCGGCCTGGCGCGCGCGGTCCTGCGCCTGTTGCTCGCGCATCCGGCGATCCGCCACGTGCGCAACGTACGGCTCGGCACGCGCGACGCGCAGCGCCTGTACCAGGGCCTCGGCTTCGTCGTCGAAGCGCCCCGCCCGCACGGCTGGGACCTCTTGCTCTCGCGCTAGACTGGTTGTTGCCCTGTGGTCGCGCGTCTCGTACCATCACAGCGTGCTGACTGGCGCTCACATCCTGCTCACCGGCGGCGCGGGCTTCATCGGCTCGCACCTGACCGAGCGGCTCGCCAAGGGCGCCGGCAATCGCATCCGCATCCTCGACACCTTTCGCCGCGACGCGCTGCGCCCCGCCGGCCTCGACAAGCTTCCCAACGTCGAGCTGATCGAAGGCGACGTGATGGACGCCGAGGCGGTCAAGCGCGCGGTCGAGGGCACCACCCACGTCGTGCACCTGGCGTCGATCGCCGGCGTCGACACGGTGATGAAGATGCCGGCTTTGACCATGCGCATCTCGCTCATCGGCACCGCCAACGTGCTCGACGCGGCGCTGGCCAACGGCGGCTGCCAACGGTTCATCGATTTTTCGACCAGCGAGGTGTTCGGCCGCTACGCCTACCACGTCACCGAGTTCGACGTGACCACGCTCGGCGCCGTCGGCGAGGCGCGCTGGACCTACGCGGTCGCCAAGCTGGCCACCGAGCACCTGGCCATGACCTACCAGCGTCAGCACGGCTTTCCCGCCTGCTCGATCCGCCCGTTCAACATCTACGGCCCGCGCCAGGTGGGGGAGGGCGCCGTGCACCACTTCATCGTACGCGCGCTCGAGGGCAAGCCGCTCAACGTCCACAACGACGGCTCGCAGATCCGCGCCTGGTGCTACGTCGACGACATCATCGACGCGGTCGAGCGCCTGCTCACCGACGATCGCGCGGTCGGCCACTCGTTCAACATCGGCAACCCGCGCTCGACCGTGACCATCTACAACCTGGCGCGCGAGATCATCCGCCTGTCCTCGTCGAGCTCGCACATCGAGCAGGTCAAGTGGGACCACCCCGACGTAGAGCTGCGCGTGCCCGCGGTCGGCAAGGCCAAGGAGCTGCTCGACTGGTCGGCCAAGGTCGATCTCGAAGAGGGCCTCTTGCGCACCATCTATTGGTACCGCGCACGCAAATGAGCGATGAAGTGGTGCTGTCGGCGGCGAACCTGCAGAAGACCTTCGCGCTCGGCTTTCTGCGCAAGAAGGTGCGCGCGGTCACCGACGTGAGCTTCGAGGTGCACCGGCGGGAGATCTTCGGTTTCGTCGGCCCCAACGGCGCGGGCAAGACCACCACCATCAAGATGCTCATGGGGCTGATCTTCCCGTCGGGCGGGCAGGCGAAGCTGTTCGGCCAGAAGGTGCCGAGCATCGCCGCCAAGCGGCGCGTCGGGTTTCTGCCCGAGAACCCGTACTTCTACGACTACCTGTCGGGCGAAGAGCTGCTCGATCTGATGGGGCGCCTGTTCGACCTCGGCCGCGCCGAGCGCAAGAAACGCGCGCGCACGCTGCTCGATCGCGTCGGCCTCGGACGCGCAGGCTCGCTCGCCCTGCGCAAGTACTCCAAGGGCATGCTGCAGCGGCTGGGCATCGCGCAGGCGCTCATCAACGATCCCGAGCTGGTGGTCCTCGACGAGCCGATGAGCGGCCTCGATCCGATCGGGCGCAAGGAGATCCGCGATCTCATCGGCGAGCTGCGCACCGAGGGTAAGACGGTGATGTTCTCCACCCACATCCTCGCCGACGTGGAGCTGCTCTGCGATCGCGTGGCGATCGTCGTCGGCGGCAAGCTGCGCGACTCGGGTCCGCTCGACCAGCTGCTCTCGCCGCAGCTGCTGCACACCGAGCTGGTGCTCGAGTCGGGCGGCGTCAAGGAAGCGGTGCGCCTGGCCCCCGACGTCGACGTCGATCGAGCGCTGCGCGAGGCGCTCGCGGCCGGCAAGAAGGTGGTCTCGGTGAGCCCGCGCCGCGAGTCGCTCGAGGATCTGTTCGTGCGCGAGGTCGAGATCGGCGACGTGGGCGCGGGCGCCGAGCATCAGAGGCGCTCGTGAACCGCGTCGGCGCGTTGGCGCTCAACACCTTCCGCGAGGCGGTGCGCAACAAGGTGCTGTACGTGCTGCTGCTGTTCGCCGTCGCGTTGATCGGGTTCACCGAGCGGCTCGGCCAGATGTCGCTGCACGAGGAGCTGCGCGTCACGCGCGATCTCGGCCTCGGCGGCATCGAGCTGTTCGGCGTGCTGATCGCGATCTTCGTCGGCGTGAACCTGGTCTACAAGGAGCTCGACAAGAAGACCGTCTTCTCGCTCATTCCCAAGCCGATCCATCGCTTCGAGTTCATCCTCGGCAAGTTCGCCGGCATGGTGCTGACGCTGGCCGTGCAGATCGCGATCATGAGCGTGGTGCTGTTCGCCATGCTGCTCATCCAGGGCGGCGGCATCGAGGGCCCGGTGGTGCGCGCGATCGCGCTGCTGTTCGTCGAGGTCATGGTGATCACCGCGCTTGCGGTGATGTTCTCCAGCTTCTCCACGCCGATCTTGTCGGGCGCGTTCACGCTCGCGCTGTTCGTCATCGGCCGCTCGACGCCGGAGCTGCACGAGCTGATCGCCAAGCTGTCGAGCTTGCCGCGCGCGATCCTCGGCGCGCTGGTGCGCGTCGTTCCCGATCTGCACGTCTTCTACGTCTCCGGCAGCATGGTCGACGGCCAATACACTACTGTCCACGCCGACTACGTCGACTGGACCTACGTGGCCAGCGGCACCGCCTACGGCCTGTGCTACGCCGCGTGCGCGCTGGTGCTCGCCATCCTGCTGTTCTCCCGTCGAGACTTCATTTGAAAACAGTCGTGAGGGTGTTTGCGCTGGCGCTGGTGTGCCTCGGGATCATGACGGCGCGCGTGGTGTGGTCGTCGCGCGCGGAGTGGCGTGACGCCGAATTGGCGACCGGCGATGCGCGCCTGTTGCACCTGGGCCGCGCCGCGCGCCTGTACGCGCCGGGCAGCCCGTATGCGCGCCGCGCGATCGATCGGCTCGCCGAGCTGGCGCGCGCCGGCGGCTCCGAAGAGCTGGCCGCGTGGCGCGAGGTGCGCTCGGCGCTGCTCGCCACCCGCTCGTTCTACACCGCGCGCCCCGAGCTGCTCGAAGAAGCGAACGGCCGCATCGCCGCGCTGATGGCCGCCGGCGAGCCCGAGTCGCGCGGCCCGCTCGCGGCGCGCAAGGCCTGGCACGCCGCGCGCCTCGCCGAGGACGACGCGCCGTCGGTGCTGTGGTCGGTGGTCGCGCTCCTCGGGCTGGGCGGCTGGATCGGCGGCGCGATCGGCTTCTTCCTGCGCGGCGTCGACGAGCGCGATCGCCTACGCGCGCGCCCCGCGATCGCCTGCGCCGTCGGCGTCGCCGTCGGCCTGGCGCTCTTTTTCGTGGGGCTGGCCCGAGCATGAGCATGAGACTGTTCCTGGTAGGCGACGATGAGGTGCTCGACGTGCTCGCCGAGCTGAGCCGCCACCTCGACTACTTCGAGGTCTCGCGCCTCGAAGATCTCCCGCCGCGGTCGCTGACTGCCGACGACCACGTGGTGATCGCGTTCCGCAGCGAGGCGCAGGGCCTGCAGCTCCTGGCTCAGCTGCTCGCGCACAGCTCGCCCGGCTTTGCCGGCATCGTCCCCGACGACGACGGCGACACCGAAGGCGCGCGCGCGATCACCGTCGCCGCCGAGCTGGTCGCCGCGCTGCACGATCGCCTGGCGCGCTGACCCGGACGCAGGCCCCGGGGATCGTCTCCCCAGGCGACGCTCGGCTGCACGTCGCGGTGCATTTCGTAACCATTCGATATCTCTATCGAAGGGCCAATTGGTCACTGCGGGGGTGCACGGCATGGTGCAGCGCGGCGTCCCTGATCGGTGCATTCCGGGCACTTATGTCCGGGCGCAAAGTTTGCACCCCAACGCGCGTAGACCGTCCTGCTTTGGAGGAATTTCCTAGATGACCGTAACACGCACCCTCGAGAAGCTCGCGAGCTCCACCGCAAAGGCCGCCTGGCCGCTGGTGAAGCTGTTCAACCAGGCCTTCGAGAAGCCCGCGCCGCACCCGACCTGGGCGCCGGCGCCGCTGCTCAAGCGCCGCGAGCGGACCTTCCCGCAGCTCGGCTGGCCGCGCGAGACCGACTCGCTGTGCCCCCGCTGCGTCAAGGAGACCCGCGAGGCGATCCTCGACGGCAAGACCGAGCTGCGCGTGCTCATCGACGGCAAGCCGGGCGAGATCCGCGCGCGCATCGTCGAAGAGGACGGCAAGATCCTGATGAAGAAGAGCTGCCCCAAGCACGGCGAGTTCGTCGACGTGATGGCGATCGATCCGGCGTGGATGGCGCGCATCGAGCGGCTGTACCCGGGGCGCGACTTCAAGGCGCCCAAGACCGATCTGCGCAACCACGGCTCGTCGACCATCCAGTACGGCCGCGGCTCGGTGCTCACCGTCGATCTGACCAACCGCTGCAACATGATGTGCGANNGACGCCAACCAGGTCGGCTTCGTGCACGAGCTGGGCTGGCCTGACATCAAGAAGATCCTCGACGACTCGATGAGCATCGTGCCGCGCCGCCAGATGTCGGTGCAGTTCTCGGGCGGCGAGCCGACGCTCTCACCGCACTTCCTCGACTCGATCCGCTACGCGCGCGAGATCGGCTACTTCGCGGTGCAGTGCGCGACCAACGGGCTGCGCTTCGCGCAGGAGCCGGGCTTTGCGAAAGAGGCCAGGGAAGCCGGCCTGCGCATGGCGTACCTGCAGTTCGACGGCATCGGCAACGAGGCCAACTCGCACCGCAAGATCGGCAACCTGTTCGACGTCAAGCTGCGCGCGATCGAGGAGCTGGCGGCCGCCGGCATCGACGTGATCCTGGTGGTCACGGTGATCAACGGCGTGAACAACGATCAGGTCGGCAAGATCCTCGACTTCGCGATCCAGAACCCCGACAAGATCACCGTGGTCTCGTTCCAGCCGGTGTCGTT
>PNAM01000112.1:21429-26482 GCA_003170275.1 Myxococcales bacterium | reverse complement strand
TTCTCGGCGATGATGCTTGCCGGCCTCGACGGGATCGAGAAGCGCATCCATCCCGGCGAGCCGCTCGACAAGGACATCTACGCGCTCTCTCCCGAGGAGCTCAAGGAAGTCCCGTCGGTGCCGAGTTCGCTCGAGGACGCGCTCAAGGCGCTGCGCAACGATCACGAGTTCCTGCTGCGCGGCGACGTGTTCACCCCGGACGTGATCGACACGTGGATCGAATTCAAGACCACCGCCGAGGTCGATCCGGTCCGCCTGCGCCCCGTGCCGCTCGAGTTCGCCCTCTACTACGACTGCTGAGCTCCGGCCCTCCAAGTCGTCGAAATTGACGGCTTTTGAAGAATTTCGTACAATTAGCCGATGCTCGATTGGTCGCGGGTTCGGGAGCGCGTCGCCATCGACGTGCTTCGTTGGACCCCGAAAGGCACGTTTTCGCGGGGGATTGGCTGGCTGGCCAAGCGGCGTGTGCCGCGGCCGCTGCGCAAGCCGATCTACTCGGGATTCGCGCGCTACGCGGGCGCCGACTTGTCGGTGCTCGACAGGCCGATCGACGCGTTCGAGCGCTTCGACGACTTCTTCACCCGCCCGCTGCCGCCCGGCGCCCGTCCGGTAGACGAGGGCCAGGTGGTGGTCTCGCCCGTCGACGGCACGATCTCGGAGCTAGGCATCGCCGAAGGCGGCCGGATGATCCAGTGCAAGGGGCTGGACTACACCGTGCGCGGCCTGCTGGCCGACACGGCCGAGGCGCGCAGCTTCGAAGGCGGCGCGTACGTCACCTTGTATCTGGCGCCGCGCGACTATCACCGCATCCACGCGCCCGTTTCGGGGCGCATCACCGGCTATCGCCACATCCCGGGGGCGTTCTTTCCGGTCAACCCGCTGTCGGTGCGCAACGTCGCCGGGCTGTTCTCGATCAACGAGCGGCTGGTCACGTACCTGGACAGCGACGTCGGCCGCGTGGCGGTGGTCAAGGTCGCGGCCACCGGGGTGGGAAACATCACGCTCAGCTACGATCGCGAGGTGCGGACCCACCGTCGCGGCGCGGCCGGCAAGCACGGCTCGGGGCTCAAGTACCAGACCGCCCGCCCGGTCGCGGCCGGCGAGGAGCTGGGCATGTTCCACCTCGGATCGACCGTGATCCTGTTGTTCGAGCCCGGGCGCGTGACGCTCGAGGGTGCGCCGGGTGACGTCGTGCGGGTCGGCCGGAAGATCGGCCACCGCGGCGCCGACTCGCGGGAGTTCGCCGCCTAGTGTCCAAAGATCCCGCCGCCATCGATGGAGATCTCGACTTTTCCGACGGAGAGTTGGTCGAGATGGGCGCCGACGTAGCGGGCCGCGAGGCCGCGCCGCAGGGTGGCAAGAAGCGCCGCTCGCAGCTGCGCATCCCCGCCGACGAGATCCGCCGGCCCGAGGAGAACGCGCCGATCGTGGGCATGAGCACAGAGCCCTCGATGCCCGCGTTCAATCCGACCGATCCGTCCGATGAGCTCGTCGAGCACGCGTTCCACAACGGTGGCGCGGCCGACGGCGTGGTGCCGGGTGCGCACGACTTCACCGCCGCGGTCATGGACGACTGGAGCGAAAACGCAGCTTCGTTTCGCTCGCGCATGGAAGAGGCGCAGGCCCAGGTCCGCGAGATGGAGGCGGAGCCGGAGGACGAGAGCGTCGAGATCGACACCGATCCCAAGGCGCTCGCGCTGCGCGGCGACGGGGTGCCGCGGCCGGTGGAGGACACGCCGACCTCGCCGTTGCCGCAACGACCGGCCAGCCCGGCCTCCTCCCCGGGGCTGGCGGCGCTGGTGCGTGCGGTGACCGCGCCGCCGCCGGCGCCCAACCCGTGGGTCGAAGCAGCCAATCAAGGTCCGCCGCCGCCCCCGTCGCTGGCTGCGGTCCAGGAGCCGCTGTGGAGCTCGGCGCCGTCGCCCGGCCAGGCCCCTGCCGACCGGCCGGTGGTGGTGGGCGACACGAGCGGCGACAAGAGCGAGCCTGCGGCGCCGGGCGCCAAGGCGCTCGCCTCGGCGGTGGTGGGCCTCAAGGGGATCCGGCCGGCCAACCGCAGCGACGACACGCCGATGGAGATCGACGGCGCGGACCTCGAGGAGGACGACGACGCCAAGGAGCCGCCGGTCGCCGCGAAGCCGCCGATCCCCGCGGGCTTCGAGAATCGCTCCAAGACCCCGCTGCCGCCGCCGCCGCCGGGCATGGACTCCAAGGCCGATCGCGCCCGCTCGCTCACGCCGATGCCGCCACAGCTTCCGCCCGAGCGGCAGCGCACGCTGACGCCGGTGGTGCCGCTCAATGGCGGCGCTTCTCCGCCGGCGATCCCGGCCGCAGCGAGCAACGGCAACTCGCAGCCGATCTCGATCGGACCGCAAGGCGAGCCGGGCGGGCCGCCGCCGATGCCGCCCAAGCCGCCGCCCGCGCCGCAGCTCGGCTCGGCAACCACGCAGCCGATGATCCCGGTGGTCGCGCCTCCCGATGGCCCGCCGCGCTCGGCGACGCCGCCGCCCGCGCCTGCACCGGCGCACGCCAAGCCGCCGCTGGTGGTGCCGGCGGTGGCCGGCGAGCTGCCGCTGCGCACGCGCAAGCGACGCCGCGCGAAGCAGTGGTTCGAAGAGATCTTCGACGACGACTACCTGCGCACGCTGCCCTTCCTCACGCCGCGGCAGACCGAGCGCGAGGCCGCGTTCATCGCCGAGTCGCTGGGCGTCGAGCCGGGCGCGGCGCTGCTCGACCTGGCCTGCGGCTACGGCCGTCACGCGATGGAGCTGGCGGCCAAGAACTACAAGGTCACCGGCCTGGACCTGTCGCTGCCGCTTTTGATCCGCGCCGCCGACACCGCGCGCCGCGCGTCGCTCAACATCAACTTCATCCACGGCGACATGCGCGAGATGACGTTCGAGAACGAGTTCGACGGCGCGTATTCGATGTTCACCTCGTTCGGCTACTTCGACGACGACACCAACCGCAAGGTGGCGGCCAACCTCGCGCGCGCGATCAAGCCGGGCGGCAAGCTGCTGATCGACGTGGTCAACCGGGACTACCTGTGCCGCGATCTGCCGACCCGCGTGTGGTGGCAGGGCGAAGGCTGCGTGATCCTCGAAGAGGTCGACTTCAACTACTTCTCCTCACGGCTCCAGGTGCAGCGCTCGATCATCTTCGAGGACGGCCGCCAGGTGGAGCAGGAGATCTCGATCCGCGCCTACTCGTTGCACGAAATCGGTAAGGTCCTGCACCACTCCGGCTTCCGTGTGACGGAAGTCTCCGGCGGCCTTTCGTTGCGCGGCAAGTTCTTCGGCGCGCAATCGCGCCAGCTCATCGTTCTCGCTGAAAAGAAAGCCCTGCCCTAAGCACTGGGCGGGCACTTCTCTCCAAAAGCAACGGGCGACCGCTCCGGTGTGTCCTACGCACACACCGCGGGCACATCCTGCCTTGCCCGAACGTTTCTGGGTCTTACCTTGAACAGACGAGAATAACGAATCGTCTGAAGGAATAATCGACCCAGGAGAGGCTGTATTAACAGGTACACACGTGCACTCGAAAATGGCCAAAAAGACCCAAATACAAGCCGCCCCTGCGGCTTCGCGTAAACGGCGCGACCCCTCGGCGAAAGCCGCGCGGATGTCTTCCCGTGCCCTGCGCAAGCCCCAACCCCTGTCCAAGGAGGACGCCATCCCTACGACCCAGCACCCTGCCGAAACGGTTGAGGAGATGCCGGTGAACGCGCTTCCGGATCTCCCCGAGTCGGAACCCTCCGAAGCGTCGGACGCCGTCGCGGAGCTCGAGGCCGTGGTGGGGCTCGGCGAGGAGGAAGAGCCGGCGGAGAAGCGATCTTCGGACGAGCCGTCCAACTTCCTGGCGATGTACTTCCGCGACATGGCGCGGCTGGCCGTGCTGCGGCCGCAGGAGGAGTTCGATCAGGCGCGCAAGATCGAGGGGCTCGAGGTCGCGGTGTGGGCGCGCATCCTCAGCTTCCCGCCGCTCATCGACCACGTGCTGCAGGTGTGCGAGCGGACGCTCGAGAACTCGGTCGCCGAGTTCAAGACGGTTCGCGCGCTGGCCGACTCCAGCCGCAAGAAGCCGACCCGTCCGGCGCAAGAGAAGCTGGAGAAGCAGATCGTCAAAGTCTCCGAGCGCCTGCGCACGCTCGACGTGGACAAGCGGATCCTCGACGTGGTGCTGGCGGAGCTCAAGAAGATCTACCGCGGCCTGCCGGGGAAGGTGATCGACGGGCCGATCGAGTTCTCGACCAAGTCGCGCGCCTTCAAGGGCTACCTGCGCGACGTCGCGTCCTCGTACAACCGCGCGCACGGCGCCAAGAACGAGTTCGTCAAGGCGAACCTGCGCCTGGTGGTGTCGATCGCGAGGCGCTTCAACTACGGGCGCATGCCGCTGGCCGACCTCATCCAGGAAGGGAACATCGGGCTGATCAAGGCGGTGGAGCGCTACGACTATCGGCGCGGCTATCGCTTCTCGACCTATGCGTCGTGGTGGATCCGTCACGCGATCTCGCGCGCGCTGGCCGACAAGGGCCGCGCGGTGCGCCTGCCGGTGCACATGATCGACGCGTACCACCGTGTCGCCAAGTCCAAGCGCGAGCTGTCGTCCAAGCTGGGGCGCCAGCCGACCTCGGAGGAGCTGGCCGAGTCGACCGGCATCCCGGCGCCGAAGATCGAGAAGATGCGCACCTTCCTGCTCGATCAGTCGTTCTCGCTCGACAAGACCATCAGCGAGGACGATGGGCGCAAGTTCATCGACTTCATACAGGATCCGAACGCGGAGAACATGACCACCGCGGACATCCTCGTCGATCAGGCGATGACCACCGAGGTGCGCGCGCAGCTTCAACACCTGAAGCCGATCGAGGCGGACATCCTGCGCCAGCGTTTTGGCCTCGACACCGACAAGGAGCTGACGCTCAAGGAGATCGGCGAGAAGTACAACCTCTCGCGCGAGCGCATTCGCCAGCTTCAGGAACAGGCGCTGCTCAAGATGCGCCGCGCGCTCCAGCGCAAAGATCTGATGTGAATCCTACCTTGCGCCGCAGGCGAGG
>PNAM01000112.1:0-21392 GCA_003170275.1 Myxococcales bacterium | reverse complement strand
GTTCCGTCGCGGGAGCGACGCCTTATTTCCCGTACATGAAGCTCGCGACCAGATTTCCGTAGAACGTCACGATGCCGATCGTGTTGTTGCGCTGCGGGTTGAGGAAGGTGCCTGCCGCACCGGCCTCGAGCCCCAGCGCAAACATGCGGTGCAGCGCGTAGCGCACGCCGAGCGCGAAGTCGAAGCCCACGCCAAAGCCGTTGTCGCATTTGCCCGGTCCTTGCGGGCAGGTGATGATCGGCCCGAGCGGCAGGCCCACCTTCAGGTAGAACGCCACGCGATCGTCGCGCGACTTGATCAGATCGGCGCCCACCGTCGGCGCGAAGGTCACCGCGTTCGAGTCCGAGCCGCCGCCGGAGAGGCGCGTGAACGAGAAGCCGAGCCCGACGTGCAGCCGATCGATCAGCCGCGCGCCGAGCAGCAGCGACGGCGTGGCGGTGATGCTGGTGTTGAACGCGCCGGCGCCGAGCACCACCAGCGGCGAGCCCCCGCCCAGCCGCGCTTCGAACAGAAAGGCGTTGTCGGGCATCGATTGCTCGACCTTCTCCGCCCGCGCGGCGAACGGCGCCCAGAGGGCGAAGGCGAGCACCACGATCACACGCGCGAGATTCATGAGCCCCCCTTGTCGTCAGTCGAGCTTGATGGTCGCCGAGCCCTCGAGCGTTACCGCGCCGGCCTGGTTCTTCGCGATGAGCTTGATCACGGCGGTGCGCGCCGCTTCGTCCTTTTCGACCACTTCGCCCGTGCAGGTGATCACGTCGCCGGGGAAGGTCACGGCCTTGAAGCGCGCGGAGATGCGCTCGACCGCGCCCGGGCCGGCCCAGGTGGTGACCAACTGCCCGAAGAAGCCCATCGACAGCATGCCGTGCGCGATCACCGACGGGTAGCCGCCCGCGCGCGCGAACGGATCGTCGTAGTGGATGGGGTTGAAGTCGCCGCACGCGCCGGCGTATTGCACCAGCTGCCGCGTGGTGATCGGCGGTTTGGTCAGCGGCGGCAGCGCGTCGCCCAGCTTGACGTCTTGGGCCTTCATCGCTTGATCACCACCAGCGAGCGCGCGGTGAACACCGTCGCGCCGTTCTGGTCGGTGGCGGTGGTCTGCAGGACCATCATGTCCATGTCGCCGGACTTGCCGCTCTTGACGTAGGCCTCGGCGATCTTGCCGACCACCGTCAGCCGATCGCCCGCCAGCATGACGCGGTGATGGCGAAACTCCTGCTCGCCGTGTAACAGCTTCTTCCAGTCGATCTCGATGCCCTCGCGCGGATCCTTCGGCCGCAGCACGGTGGCGAAGGTGGGCGGCGCCGGGATGCGTGCGTAGCCGGCGGCGCGCGCGGCCGCCTCGTCCACGTAGATCGGGTTGGAGTCGCCAATTGCCTCGACGAAGCGCTGGATGTGCCCTCGTTCGATGTCGTAGGTGACCGGCTCGGAGACCCGGCCGACGGCGTGCGCGTAGCGCGACGGAGTGTCCACGTGGCGAGCATCCGTCGGGCGCACGGCCGCGTCAAGATTGCCGATCTTGCTTCCCGGGGCGCTGCGCGCTACGGTTCAACCACGGAGGATGCCGATGCGACGCGTTGCGATGGCGCTTGCAGTTCTGGGGCTTGCGGCCTGCTCGAACGAGCTGAAGATCACCGAGGCCGAGCCGCCGCAGGGCACCTATACGGGCGGTGAAGAAGTGCTCATCAAGGGCAACGGCTTTCAGCCCGGGCGAGGCGGCGTGACCGTCAAGTTCGGGCGCCGCGACGCGCTGAGCGTGGCGGTCGAGTCGACCGACAAGATCAAGGTGCAGTCGCCCGCCGGCGACAAGAACACCACCGTCGACATCAGCGTGGTCTTCGACGACGGCAAGGCGTTCCTGCTGAAGAACGGCTTCCACTATATGGACAGCCAGCAGCGCGCGACCATGGACAAGGCGTTCAACGCGTTCGGCGGCGACAAGTCCGCGACGCCTGCCCCGGCTCCGGTTGCCCCGGCTCCGGTTGCGCCCGCTCCCGCTCCCGCTCCCGCCCCCGCACCGGCTCCCGCTCCCGCCGCTCCCCCGAAGTAACCCGGGTTCTACTGGTACGCGACGCGGAACAGCTGCTGGCCCATCAGGACCAGGCTGCCCGAGCGAATTACCTTCTCCCCGCGAATGCGCAGGAACGTTCCGTTCGAGCTGTTCAAGTCGGACAGGTAGTAGCGCCCGTCGCGCATCGACACGCGCGCGTGTGTTCCCGAGACGTAGCCGTCCTCGGGGAAGGTGATGTCGCCACGCTCGCGCCCCATGATCACCGCGTCGCCGAACAGCGGGAAGGCCCAGCCGTCCTGATCGCGTCCGACGATCACCGCCAGCCGTCCCCAATAGCCCGGGTTCGGCGAGCCGAGGATCTCGGTGCCGTCGTCGAGCGGCTGTGGCCCGGGGATCCCGTCGAAGCGCATGAGCTCCTGGCCGATGCGGAACACGTCGCCGTCGTAGATCTCTTCCTCGTCGGTGAGCTTGACGTAGACGCCGTTGAGGCTGTTGGCGTCGCGCAGCACCAGGCCGGCGGCGTTGAGCACCATCTCGGCGTGCACCGGCGAGAGGTAGCCGTCCGCCTCGAACAGCGCGCCGAGGCTGCGACCGATCTGGTTCTCGCCTTCGACCAGCTCGTGCTGGCCGCCTTCGGTGCCGTCGGGACGGACCAGCGTGAGCTTGCCGGCCGGCGCCGGCGTGAGCTGCGACCTGGAGGCGGGCAGCCCGGAGCCGGTGATCCGCGCGACCTGAGGCGCGGCGTCCACCGTGGTGCCGCAGGTCGGGCAGAACTTGAAGTTGGGTGCCACCATCGTGCTGCAATTCGGGCACAGCCGCGCGCCCGCCACCGCGCCGCCGCTGGCCGTCGGCGCCACCAGGCTGGTCAGCTCGGGAAACGTCATCGAGGGATCGGTCGCTTCTAGCTCGGCCTGCGGGCCCATGTCGCCGAAGACCGGCGGCGAGGTCGGCGCACGTGACGAGGCTTGTTCAGGCACCAGTGTCGCTGCGTTGGGGCCGATGGACGGTCCCTTGGTGGGACCCGGCGAGGGACCCAGCTCGGACCCGCAGCTCAGGCAAAACAGATAGCGCGGCTGGTTGTCCTTGCCGCAGCTTGGGCAAACGCTCACGCAGTTGAGTTACCACGCAAACCGTCGCTAAGTCAAACAATCGAGCGCGGTTACGTGATCTCGACGCGCAGCAGCTGTTGCCCGATGAAGACGTAATCGCCGTGGAACAGCGGCACCTCGTCCTGCACGCGCAGGAACGTGCCGTTCTTGGACCCGAGGTCGACCAGCGTGAAGCGCGGGCCGTCGCTCGTTTCGATCGCCTGGACGGTCGCGTGCTTGCCGGAGATGAACGGATCTTCGGGGAAGTTGACGTCGTTGCCTTCGCGCCCGATGGTCATGAGGTCGCCAGCGGCGCGATAGACGGTGCCCGGATAGCCGCCCGCCAGCATCTGCACCAGCGCCAGCTTGGACGCACGCTTGGGCGAGCCGTAGAAGTAGGTCCCGTCGGAGTCGGGCACCGGCACGGTCTCTTGCGGCACCGGCTCGCAGCGCATCAGCTGCTCGCCGACCAGGAACAGGCCGCCCGGCAGCAACGTCTGCGGCTTGATGATGCGCAGGAACACGCCGTTGCACGAGCCCTCGTCGCGCACGAACAGCTTGCCGTCGCGGTAGATGAAGTTGGCGTGGCGCGGCGAGAGCAGCGGATCTTCGGGAAACAGGATCGCGCCCTCGAGGCGACCGGCGACGTGATCGGTGCCCGACAAGAGGTACGAGACGCCGTCCATGCCTTCGCCCTTGATGAGGATCAGCTTGGCGCGGCCAGGCGCCTGCATGGCGCTGAAGAACATGGTCTTCGACGGCCCGCCCGGCTTCTTCAGCTCGGCGGCGGGAGGCGCCGGCGCGGCCCCGGACGGCGTGTCGATCGGCTTGCCGCAGCTGCCGCAGAAGCGAAAGTTGGGGGGCGCCTCGGTGCCGCAGAACGGGCATTTCTTGCCCGCGGCCGCCCCGGGTGGAGGCGCGCCCGGCAGGCCGGCCTGGCTGACGCTTCGACCGCTCTTGGGAACGATGCCGAGCGACGCGCCGCACACCCTGCACATGGTGGCGTTGAGCGGCGAGAGCGCGTCGCAGTTGTCGCAGACCAGCCCGATGCTCATTGGCTCAGAATCGTATCCGAACGGCGTCGAAGGTCAATGTGCGCGGGCGTGGGCGACGGCTGCGCGGACCGCGGGGTCGGGGTCGCGCGCCAGCTTGTCGAGCGCAGCGCGCGCGGCGGGGGAGGGGCTCTGCCCGAGCGAGAGCGCCACCTGCGCGCGTACGTCGGCCGCTTCGTCGGCTCCGTGTCGTGCGAGCACCGTGACCACCCCGTCGCAGACCGACTTGTGCGCGGCGCACGCCGAGCCGAGCGCGCGCGCCGCGGCCTCGCGCACGAACCCGTTGCCGTCGTCGAGCGCAGTGCCGAGCGCAGAGGTGACCAGCCCGAGCTCGCCGGGTGGGAACGAATCCGGCAGGACGGTCACTGCCGCGCGCCGCTCGCGCCAGTCGCGCGCGCGCAACGCCTGATCGAGCGCGCGCGGGATGCTCTTGCCCACGTCGGCGGCCTGCGCGTTGGCGCTGCCGAGCGCGGAGATCGCCGACAGCCGCACCTCGAGCGCGGGATCGGCGAGCGCCTGCAGCATGCGCGGCAGACCGTCGCGCAGCTTGGCCATCACGTGCACGGCGCGCGCGCGCACCAGCGGATCGGCGTGCTGCGTGAGCCGTGCCACCGCGGGCAACAACCGGGAGCCCACGTCGTCGACGGCGGCGCGATCTTGCGGCTCCAGCTTGCCGGCGGTGAGCGGACCGAGCGCGAGGCCGTCGTCGCGCGCGTCGAGGTCGGCCAGCGCGCGCAGCACCAGGTCGCGGTGGCGGCCGAGCGCCTCGGTGATCGCGGCGGCCACTTCGGTTTCCAGCCCGCGCCAGCTCGACGGCGGCGCCTGATCACGCCCCGGGCAATCGAGCTCCGCCACCCAGCCGCGCACGTCGAGGCCGTCGGCGCCGCGCGCGGGCTCGCCGAGCAGCGGCGTCTGCGACGAATGCGGCTCCAGGGCGGCGAGCGCCACGCGTCGCACCTCGTCGCGCTTGGTGAACACCGCCGCCAACAACGGCGCGGCGGCCTTGCGCGCGCCGAGCTGGCCGAGCGCCCACGCCGCCTTCTCGTGCAGATCGTCGGCGCCTTCCTCGAGCGTGTCGACGAGCGCCGCACGCACGGACGTCTGCACGCCCTCGGCCAGGCGCGGCGCCAGCACGCCGAGCCCATAGGCGCACGCGGCGCGCGCCACATCGGGTTTGCTGCGCTCCTTGAGGAGCCTGGTCATCTCGCCGGCGCTACGCGCGCTCGCGCTGGTCAGCCGCGCCAGGCCCAGGCACGCCATCGCCTGCACCTCGCCGGCGTTGTCGCCGAGCGCCTTGACCAGCCCGTTCTCCGCGCCCGTACCGCCCAGCCGTCCGAGGCCGTAGAGCGCCGCGGTACGTAGATATTTTTCGGGATCTTCGGCGAGCTTGAGCAGCACCGGCAGCTCCCGGCCGCTGGCCAGCCGCGCGCCGGCGATCGCCGCTTCGACGCGCAGATCGACCACCGGCGTGGCGATCGGCCGCGTGCCGATGACCATCCCGCCGAGCGTGCCGCCCGGAATGCCGCGCAACGGATCGCGCAGCTCGCTCTTCGAGAGCCGGCGCGGCTGGCTGGCGAGCTTGAGCAGCGGCTCGGCGGCGCTCGCATTGCCCAGCTCGCCGAGCAGCATCACCGCCTGCTTCTGCTGCGCCGGATCGCCGCCGCCTTCGGTCACCAGCACGTCGAGCAGCGGCCGCAGCCCGTGCTCGCCCAACCGGGTGAGCTCCTTGCGCGCTGCCACGTCACCGCGTCGCGCGCGCGGGATGAGCGGCCCCGCGTACCGCTCGAACAGATCGACCAGCAGGTTGCGATAGACGCGCTTCTCCGGGTGCGCGTAGGAGAGCGGCGACAGCTCCCGCTCGAGCTCGCCCAGCGTGCCCAGATACTCCTCGAGATCGATCGCGCGCCGCGCGGCGTCGATCACCAGCTCCTCCTCGGGGGCGCGTCGGATCACGTCGCGATACAGCCGCGCGGCCTTGGCGTACTCGCCGGAGCGCAGCTCCAGCCGCGCGAGCACGAAGTGCACTTTCCACAAGCGATCGTTCAGCTCGAGCGCGCGCTCGTAGGCGGCCACCGCCTCGTCGATCTGATCGCGCTTCTCGTAGACCTCGGCGAGCCGCAGCTGCGCGTGCGCGTCGGACGGGCCCAGCTCGATCGCCTTCTTCGCGTAGGTGAGCGCGTCGGCGTCGCGGTAGAGCATCAGCGACAGCTCGGCGATCTGCGAGTACAGCTCGCGCGCGCGCGACGGCGCGAGCTCGGCCGCCTTCTCGAGCGCCGCGATCGCGCCCTTGAGATCGTGACGCGTGCGCAGCACCTGCGCGGCCGCCACCGAGGCGTCGGCCTTGACCTCGGGCGTCTTGGCGCGCGTGTTGAGCTTGTCGAGCAGATCGAGCGCTTCCTGCGCGCGTCCCAGCTTCAGGTACCCATCGACGGTCAGCAGCCCCCAGGCCGCCAGCGCGCCCTCGTCGGTGGCGGCGGTGAAGCGCGCGCGATAGATGCCCAGCCGCGCCGCCAGCCGGCCGGAGCGCAGGTCGGACGCGAGCAGCCGCTGGCGGATCTCGAGCGCGAGCGCTCGCTGTTTCTGCTCCACCGCAAGCTCGAACGCTTCTTGCCAGGCGAGGTCCGCCTCCTGATCGCGGTGCATGCGCTCGAATGCCGACGCTAGTCCCTTCTTGAGCTGCGCGTCGGTGGGCGCGAGCTTGGCCGCCTTCTGGTAGAGCTCGAGCGCCTCGCCCGGCAGATCGTGCTCGGCGTACACCTCGGCGAGCCGCGCCATCGCCTGTTCCTTCTTGGTTCCGCCCAGGAGCAGCTTGCGCCAGCTCTCGAGCGCCTTGTCCTTCTTGCCGCGCTGGAAGTACAGCTCGCCCAGGTTCACCAGGTGAGACTCCTCGTTGGGCTCGAGGCGCACCAGCTTCTCGCGCTCGGCCAGCGCGCGATCCGACAGCCCCCAGCGCTGGAACAGCTCCGCCAGCGTCGAGTGCACCGACGGATCGCGCGTGTCCGTGCCCAGTCGCTCGGCCATCGCGACCGCCTCCTTGGCGAGCGCAGGATCGGTGCTCTTCCACAGACGCTCGGCCAGCTCGAGGCGGAAGCGCGGCTCGCCCGGCGCCGCCGCGATCAGCTTGCGATACTCGGCGATCACCTCGACGTCCTTGCCCTCGCGCTCGTACAGCGCGATCAGCCGCCGCCGCGCCTCGAGCGCGTGCCCGTCGATGGCGAGCGCCTTCTTGAAATATTCCTGCGCGCGCGCCGCGTCGCCGAGCTCGTCGTACAGCCGCGCCAGCGTCTCCAGCTCGACGAAGCTGCGGCCCCACTCCTTCTCCCATCCCGCCACCAGTGTGCGCAGCTGATCTTTGCGCCGGCTCACCCCGATGATCTTGTCGATGGCCTCGCGCTGCAGATAGTTGCCCTTCGGCGCCAGCTTGTAGGCCCGGTCGTAGGCCGCGCGCGCGGCGCCGTCGTCGGTGGCCTGCTCGTCGAGCTCACCGATGCGCAGCCAGCCGCGCGTCTGCGCCGCGGGATCCTTGCCGAGGTGCTCGACGATCTTCTGCCATTCCCCGGCGGCTTCTTTGGGCGCGCCGTGGCTGGCCAGCGCTTCGGCCAGCTCGCGCCGCGTGTCGTCGTCGTTGGGCGTCTGCGCCAAGAGCGCATCAAAGGAGCGCCGCGCTTCGGCGACCGCTTCTTTGGCCGGCAGCCCGCGATCGGGCGCGAGCGCCAGCTCGGCCAGCTTGCGCAACAGCGGCCGCTTCCTGGCCAGCTCGCTCGTCGCCTCGAGCGCGGCCTGGTACAACGGGCGCGCCTCGCCCGCGCGCTTGAGGAGCACGTACTCGTCGGCCAGCGCGCTCTCGCTGCGCGGCTCTCCGGCGCGCGCGGACAGCGCCTGCTCGTACCACTTCGCCGCGCCCGCGTGATCGCTGCGCTCGCGCTGAAGGTGCCCGAGGACCATCAGGTCGGCCCAGTCGTGGCTCTTGACGTACTCCGCGGCGAGCTGATCGAGCGTACGATAGCTCTTGTACAGCGCGATCAGCTTGTGCAGCGCGAACGAGTCGTCGGGATTTTTCTTGAGCAGCTGCTTGTAGCGCGCGACCAGTTGCTGATCGAACGGCGAGCGCTTCACCTCCCAATCGGCGCGGACGCTGCCGACGGGGGCGACGAGGAGGAGCGTGAGCGCGATCGCGACGCGGCGCACGCTGGAAAGTCTAGCAGGGATTGTTTAGTGGTAGCGGTTCTTGCGGATCAGCCCGAGGATCTCTTGCAGGCGCTGCCGCTTGCGATCGTAGACGTAGTCCTTGAGCAGCTTCTGATGGCCGCGCGCGATGTCCGTGAGGTAGATGCCGGTGCCATGCACCATCGCTTCACCGCCCAGCTCGTCGTAGCGCACTTCGCCGCGCGCCCAGATCGTGTCGGTGGTGTCGGGCAGCGCGAACTCGAGCTGCACATAGCGATCTTCGCGCCCGAACTGCAGGCGCCGGTGGCCGGCCGCGAACACGCGGTTCACGTACAGGCCGGTGGGCGAGATGTTGGTGGTCACCGCGCGGTGCAATCGATCCGAGACGTATTCGTTGATGAACAGCTTGAGCGGTATGCGGTCCGTGTCGCGGCGGCGGTCCAACATCAGTTCCTCCTGGGTGCGATATGTAGGTAATTGTAGGACCAGATGTGGAGGTGGTCAAAAAAACAGTGTTTCTGTGGCATTCTGCAGTCCGTGGAGGGGACCAGCAGGCGCCCGGCGTGGCCGGTGACGGTGATCGCCACCTCGTTCGGCGCGGGCTTCATGCCGCGATCGCCGGGCACGACGGGCACCGTGACCGCCATCCCCATGGCCTGGGCGCTCGCCCGGCTCGGCGCCTGGCCGTTCGTCGGCGGCACCGTGCTGGTGACCCTGATCGGCATCTGGGCCTCGAGCCTGTTCGTGCGCGCCACCGGCAAGGACGACGATCAGCGCATCGTCATCGACGAGGTCGCCGGCTATCTGGTGACGCTCTTGCTCGTGCCCAAGACGGCGGTGCACCTGGCGCTGGCGTTCGTGCTGTTTCGCTTGTTCGACATCTGGAAGCCGGGGCCGGTGCGCTGGATCGACGAGCACGTGCACGGCGGCTTCGGCGTGATGGCCGACGACCTGGCGGCGGGCGTGATCGGCGCGCTGGTGCTCTACGGCCTCGATCACTTCGGCGTGGTGGCGAGGCTCGCCGCCTGGTTGCACCTGTGAAGCGGGTCCGGCCGTTTCCCTTCGCCGAGCTGCCGCGGCTCGCGCACGCGCAGGTCGATGCGGGGCGCGCGCTGCTCGCGCACCTGCCGCTCGAGCCGGGGCCCGACTGGGCCGACGCCTGCCGCGCGCTCGGCGGTCCCGTCGAGATCTCGCTGGTCGAGGCCTACGCGCTGCCGGCGCGCGATCTGGAAGCGCACGCGCGCGGCACGCTGGTGCGCCTCAACGGCCCGGGCGGACGTCAGGCGCTGGTGGCGCTCGATCCGCGGCTCGCTCCCCGGCTGGCGCGGCGCGCGCTCGGCACCGACGGCACGCCCGAGCTCGCCGGTCCGCGGCCGCTGACGCAAGCGGAGGAGGGCGCGATCGAGTTCCTGCTCGGCGCGCTGCTCGACGGGCATCCGCTGCGCGTCGAGGGACTGTTGCGCTCGACGGCGGAGTTCACCATCGGCGCGGACGGCCAGCTGGTGGCGCTCGAGGTCGCGCTGCGCACGCCGGTTGGTGACGGCTGGGCGCGCGTGATCGCGCCCGAGTCGCTGCGCCTGCACTTCGCCGCGCCCGCGCGCCCGCCGGTCGCGCGCTACGGCCGGCTCGACGGTGCGCGCGTCAGCCTGCGCGTCGAGCGTGCCCGTGCGTCGCTCACCCGCGGCGATCTCCAGCAGCTCGCGCCCGGCGACGTGATCCTGTTCGATCCGCCGGCCGCCGGCGACGCGCGCTCCGGACCGGCGCTGCTCGGCCTCGGGCGCGGCGGATTTCGCGGCCGGATCGAGGGCGACCGTTTCACCATCGACCAGCCGTTCAAATTGCAACCAGGAGCCCCCATGGACGAAAAACCGGAGACCGGCGCCAATGCGCAGCTGCTCGGCGAGCTGCCCGTCGAGGTCGCGTGTGAGATCGGCCGCGTCACGCTGTCGGGCCGCGAGCTGCTCGAGCTCAGGCCGGGCGCGGTGATTCCGGTCGGCCGGCCGCTCTCGGGGCCGGTCGATCTCACCGTCGGTGGTCGCGTGGTCGCGCGCGGCGAGTTGGTCGACGTCGAGGGCGAGCTCGGCGTGCGCATCAATCAGCTGTGTGACTAGAGGCGCGCGTCGACGGTGAGCGTGTAGGGCTGGGTGCAGCTCTGGCCCTGCCAGCGCCGCACCTCGATGAAGTACCAGCCGCTGTAGTCGTGCGGGCAGCCCGACTCGGTGTAGTGGATGGTGTCGGGATAGGTGGTGAGATCCGAGAAGTCCACCTGCGTGCCGTTGCAGGCGCCGCCCGGCCCGGCGTAGTACAGGTACACGTCGTAGTCGGTGCCGGCCGGGCCGTTGAGCGTGACATTGATGTGGCCGGTGCAGTCGCTGGTGTTGGGATCGCTGAGGTTCATCTGGTACCAATCCGAGGTGTCGGTGGACGCCTGGATGTACGGCGTGAGCGAGCCCGAGACCACGCCCGAGCCGAGGTCGGGCAGCGCCGACAAACACATGTTCCCGGCTTCCCACGGATCGACGAAGGGGTTGCACGTCCCCGTCGAGCACGCGTCGCAGGTGGTCGCGTTGCACGCGCTGTCGCAGCAGATGCCGCTGACGCAGAACCCCGAGCGGCACTGGTTGGTGCTGGCGCACGAGCCGCCGTTCTCCACCCACGGCACGCACTGGCCGGCCAGGCAGTGGTTGGCGGGCTGCACGCACGCGCCGTCCGAGGCGCACGAGGTCGGGCACGACAGCGGGGACTGGCTCGCCGAGCCGCTGCACGCGACCGGTAGATAGCGGCCGCAGGCGACGCTGATCGCGGGGCCGCACGCCGAGTCGTCCGATTGGCTCGCCGAGCCGCAGATGAAGTTGGTGCACGCCTTGTCGAAGCGGTGTCCCTGGCAGCTGGTGTTGGGCGCGTCGCACACCGGCGCCGAGGCGAACGACGCCGGGCAGTCGGTCGCGATGCCGCAGCACGAACCGCTCGCGGCGCTGCAGCAGTGACTGTTCAAGCAGCTGCGTCCCGCCTGGCATTGGTTGCCGGCGGAGCAGCTTCCGCCGTCGGGCGCGCGCGCCACGCATACGCCGCCCGCGCAGTATGCGTTCGCCGCGCAGTTGCCGTCGCCGAGGCAGCTCGAGGGGCAGGACAGCGGCGCCTGGTTGAGCCCGCCGTTGCACGCCTGCGTCGGGTACAGGCCGCAGCCGATGCTGATCGGCGCGCCGCACGCCGAGTCGTCGGGCGTGTTGGCCGAGCTGCAGATCGAGCTCACGCACGCCTTGTCGAGGCGATGGCCCTGGCAGCTGGTGTTGGGCGCGTCGCACACCGCCGGCGCGGCGAACCCGGCCGGGCAGTTGGCGGCCACGCTGCAGCACGAGCCGCTCGCGGCGCTGCAGCAGAAGTTGTTCAGACAGCTCAGCCCCGCCTGGCATTGGTTCGAGCCCGAGCACGCGCCGCCCGGCGGTTGGCGCGCGACGCAGGTGCCGGCCGGTGCGCCCTGGCACCACGAGCCGGCGGTGCAGGCTCCGTCGCTGGCGCAGGTGGTCGGGCAGGCGAGCGGGTTCTGGCTGGACGCGGCGTTGCACGCCTGGTTGGGGAAGCCCTGCGCCGAGCAGTCGAGCGTGATCGAGCTGCCGCAGGCGGTGTCGTCGGGGACGTTCTGCGAGCCGCACACGAACGACACGCAAGTCTTGTCGATGCGATGACCCTGGCACTGGCCGAGCGGCGCGTCGCACGAGGCCGCCGCGGCGAAGCCGGCCGGGCAGTCCGCGGCCTGCCCGCAGCACGATCCGGTGGTCGCGCCGCAGCAATGGCCGTTGAGGCAGCTCCGTCCGATCAGGCACTCGTTCGACGCCCCGCACAGGCCGCCATCGGGCACGCGGCCGGTGCACACCGTTCCGTTGCAGTACGCCGACGGCACGCACTCGCGATCGGCCGCGCACGCGGTCGGGCAGGCGAGCGGCGCCTGGTTGGCGGTCGCATTGCACGACTGCGACGGGAAGTTCCCGCAGCTGATGGTGATCGCCGCACCGCACGCGCTGTCGTCGGAGGCGCTGACCGAGCCGCAGATGTTCTGCGTGCAGGTCTTGTCGAGGCGATGTCCCTGGCACGCCGTCGCTGGCGCGTCGCAGGCCGCGGCGACCCCGTAGCTCGCCGGGCAGCTGGGCGCGTTCGAGCAGCAGTCGCCGCTCGCGCAGCAGAAGCCGTTCTGGCAGTGGCCCCCACCGCACATCCGATCGCGCCCACACGGCGTGCCGTCGGGAAGCTGCGACACGCAGCCGGAGCCGTCGCAGTACGAATCGCCCGTGCACGCCGTGTCGTCGACGCCGCTGCACTGGGAGCGGCACGCGGATCCGACCAGCGGCACGCTCACCGGCATGCAAGTGTAGCGGCCGCATGACACGGCGCCGGGCGCGCTGCAGGCGCCCAGGACGCAGGCGCCGAGCGGAATGGCGGCGAAGGTGCTAGTGGCGCCCGCCTGCGCGCAGCTCGGCGCGCCGCACAGGTTGCCCTCGTCGACGGTGCCGTTGCAGTCGTTGTCCTTGCCGTCGCATACCTCGGCGTTGCCGGCGTAGACGGCGGGGTCTTTGTCGTCGCAGTCGCTGCCCAGGCAGCCGGCACCGACGCCGTGATGGTCCGCATCCACGTCGAAGCAGCACGCGCCGCCCGCCGGCAGGCAGCGTGGCGGCGAGGCGCTCGGGTCGCAGCCGAATCCCTTCGGGCAGCCCGCGCCGGCCGCGCACACCGGCAAGCAGAACCCGCCCGCTCCCGCGTCGCCGGGCGGCATTCCCGCATCGCCGGGCGTCGCCGCGCCGCACACCTCGTCGGCGCCGCACTCCGCGGTCGAGGCGCAGGGCGTGCAGACCTTGGTCTGGTCGGCCTTCACGCAGCCCGCCTGCGTGCACAGCTCGTCTACGGCGCACAGCGAGTGATCGATCTGGTGCGCGCACATCCGGGTGGCCGGGTCGCAGCTGTCGACAGTGCACGCCACCTGATCGTCGCAGTCGCCGCAGCCCGCCAGGTCCGGCGCGGCGAGATCGTCCGCCAGATCCGCCGGCGCGCCCAGGTCGTCATCGACGTGCGCGTCGCCCGGTCCCGGCGGCGCGAGGCTCTGCGCGCACGACGACGCCATTCCCAAGAGACAGGCGAGCGCGATTTTTTGCAGACGCTCCAAAAGACGAAACGCAGTGTAATCCCGTGTACGTGTGAAAAGCGAGCCGTAAGCGAGCGTTCAGCGCGCGGCGAGCACGCGCTCGTACAGCTCGACGTAGCGCCGCGCCGACGCGGTCCACGAGAAGTCCTGCGCCATGCCGCGCTTCTGCAGCGCGCGGAACTCCTCGGGGCGACGGTAAGCGGCGAGCGCGCGCCGCCAGGTCTCGGCCAGCGCGTCCTTCGAATAGGCCCCGAACTTGAAGCCGGTGCCCGAGCGCGAACGCGGCTCGTAGTCGACGATGGTGTCGTCGAGCCCGCCGGTGGCGCGCACGATCGGCGGCGTGCCGTAGCGCAGCGAGTACATCTGGTTGAGCCCGCACGGCTCCCAGCGCGAGGGCATCACGAACAGGTCGGCGCCCGCCTCGATGCGGTGCGCCTCCTGGTCGTCGTAGGCGATGCGCACCGCGAGCTTGCCCTTGTGGCGCGCGGCCAACTCGCGGAACGCGGTCTCCAGCGCCGGCTCGCCGGTCCCGAGCAGCACGTACTGCACGTCCTCCTCGAGCAGCTGCGGCAGCGCCTCGAGCACCAGATCGAAGCCCTTCTGAAACGCGAGCCGCGAGATCGATCCGCACAGCGGCGTCTCGGGCTTGATCTGGAGCCCGAGCTCGCGCTGCAGCGCCGTCTTGCACGCGCGCTTGCCCGACAGATCCTCGCGCGAGTACGCACGCGCGAGCTGCGGATCGTGCTCGGGGCTCCACACGTCGTAGTCGACGCCGTTGACGATGCCGACCAGCTTGCCGGCGAGCGAGCGCAACACGCCGTCCATGGCCATGCCGTGCTCGACGGTCTGGATCTCCTTGGCGTAGGTCGGGCTCACGGTGGTGACGCGGTCGGCGAGCACCAGCCCGGCCTTGAGCAGGCTCAGGTTGCCGTAGAACTCGAAGCCGCCCGGGTGCCACAGCGAGCGCGGAAAGCCCAGCTCGTCGACCGTGCTCTCGGGAAAGATGCCCTGGTAGGCGAGGTTGTGCAGCGTGAACACCGTCGCCGGAGGGCGAAGATCGCCGCCCGCGTGCTGCGCGTAGATCAGCGCCGGTCCCGCCTGCCAGTCGTGGCCGTGCAACAGGTGCGGCCAGATCTCCAGGTGCGCGGCCACCGCCAGCGCCGCGCGTCCGAGCAGGGTGAAGCGCCGCGCGTTGTCGGGATAGTCGCCGGCCGCGGTGCCGTACAGCCCGTCGCGATCGAATGACGGCGGATGATCGATGAGCAGCACGCGCACGCCCGCTCCGCCCGGCAGCGCGCCCTCGTACACGCCCACGTCGACCACCTCGGTCCCGAGCGGCACCGGGATGGTGCGCAGCCAGCGCGCGAAGCCGAAGCGCTGCGGATCGACCGAGCGGTAGCGCGGCGTGACGATGGTGACGTCGGCGCCGAGGCGGGCCTGCGCGCGCGGCAGGGCCCCGAGCACGTCGGCCAGCCCGCCGGTCTTGGAGAACGGCGCGACCTCCGACGCCACGTGCAGCACCCTCATTCCGCGATCTCGCGCAAAAAGCGAGCTGCCTCCTCGGGCGGAGTGGGGTTGATGTAGAAGCCCGAGCCCCACTCGAAGCCCGCCACCTTGCCCAGCGTCGGCATGATCTCGATGTGCCAGTGGTAGTGCGGGTTCTCGCGCTGATCGAACGGCGAGGTGTGCAGGATGAAGTTGTAGGGCGGGTTGTCGAGCGCCAGGTGGAGCTTGCGCAGCGCCACGCGCATGGCGTTGGCGAGCGTGGCGAACTCTTCGCGCGAAGCGTCCTCGTAGGCGGAGCGGTGGCGGCGCGGCAGCACCCAGGTCTCGAACGGAAACTTGGGCGCGTACGGCTCGATCACCACGAAGTCGGCGTTCTCGTAGACCAGCCGCGAGCGCTCACGCAGCTCCTGGCGCACGATGTCGCAGAACACGCAGCGCTCCTTGTACTTGTAGTAGTCGAGCGCGCCGGACATCTCCTCGGTCACGTTCTTCGGCACCACCGGCAGCGCGATCAGCTGCGAGTGGGTGTGCTCCAGGCTCGCGCCCGCCGCAGCACCGTGGTTCTTGAAGATCATGACGTACTTGAAGCGCATGTCGCGCTTGAGGTCGACGATGCGATCGCGGTAGGCCGAGAGCACGCCCTCGATCTCCGGCTCGGACAGCGTCGAGAAGTTGCGCGTGTGGTCGGGCGTCTCGACCAGCACCTCGTGCGCGCCGACGCCGTTCATGCGGTCGTACACGCCTTCGCCCGCGCGATCGAGATCGCCCTCGATCATCAGCGCGGGAAACTTGTTGGGGATCACCCGCAGGCTCCAGCCCGGCGTGTCGCGCCGCGAGCTCGGCCCGTCGGGCGGCCGATAGGCGAGCACCTCGTGCGGCGTCTTGTCTTCCTGCCCGGGACAGAACGGGCACATGCCGGCACGCGGCGGATCGCGATCGACCTGAAAATCGATCGGCCGGCGCGCGCGCTCGCTGGCGATGATCACCCAGCGGCCGACGATCGGGTCTTTGCGCAGCTCAGGCATCAGAAGCTCTCGAGCTCGATGGAGACGCGCGCGCAGAACGGCGCGCCGGGGTGCAGCGCGACGCCGCGCCACACCGACAGGATCACCGAGGCCTGGTAGGTGCGCTCGAAGCCGCCCTCCGACTGCGACGCGGTCTCGAGCGGATAGCGCCAGGTCGCAGCCGCCGGCGACGAGACGATGCGAATGAGGAACTTGTCCCACTCGTTGACCAGCTCGAGCGGCGGCCCGGCCTCGGTCTCGCCGCGCGACACCAGCTTGCGCGCATCGGCGGGCAGCTCGCGGCCGGGCACGCGGTAGTAGCGATCGGGCGCGTCCCCGGCGAGCAGGGTGACGTTCACCTCGGGCGCGAAGGTGACCGTCAGCGGCCCGCCGTCGACCTGGACGCGGTAGTCGCAGGACAGCCGCGCGCCCTCGAGCACGATCGTCTTGTCGACCGTAACCACGCACCCGCCCACCTGGCCGCGGCGGTGCAGGCGCACGCTCGAGTCGTCGTGGTCGACGATCTCGTACGCGCCGGCGGCAAAGTCGCCGCGCTCCTCGTAGCGCCCGCGCGAGAGCCCGTCGAGCGAGGTGTCGCCGCCGAGGAAGTGATCGATGAACGCCAGCCGCGGATGGCGGTCGTAGTTGAGCAGATCCTCCAGCCCGGCGGACTTGACCTCGACGAGATCATGGATCGACTTCACCTCACCAGGCGCATGCTGCCCGCTCCGGCGGACGGCCTCTAGCATGCGCGTGTGGTAGCCCTCGGGGCGCCGCCCGAGCACGTTGAGCACGTTGAAGCGCTTGGGCCGGTAGTCGAGCTCGAACACGCCGCCGCCCAGATCGGGCTTGATGTACGCGGCGAGGTGCGCGTTCGACAAGACCACCTCGGGCCGCAGATCGGCGTCCACGTCTTGGACGATGCCGCTCGGGCGCCCGTCATCCCCGAGGCCGAGCACCCGGTCGGCTTGCAGCTCCGCTTCGATCAGGTGGTGGTAGACCGCGTCGCGCAGGTAGTTGAGGTACAGCCCGCCGAACAGGCCATGCCAGTAGCAGCAGTTGCACTGCGCGCGGTAGAGCTCGCGCCGCGCGTGATCGAGCGCGTGTTTCCCATCCGAGCCCAGGCGCGCTTCGGCAGCCTCGAGCTTGTTGGACACGAACACCATCTTCTTGTGCATGAAGTTGGCTTCGGGATACTTGGCCAGAAAGTTCTGCCAGATGCCGCCGCGGAAGAACGCCCGCGCTTTTTCGAACTCGTTGCGCTGCTCGAGGCTCTTGCGCACCTCCAGGTAGCGCTGCTGCGCATCGGCCGGCAGCGCCCACTCGCCCATCTCGTCGTACGACGCGGTCGGCAGGTAGATCCGCCCGGTCGGCGGCCGCGCGCGCAGGTACTCGCCGAAGTGCTGCGTCACCACGCGGTCGCGCCGCTCGCCCATCAAGCGGTGGAACTCCTTGATCCAGCCGACATTGTCGCCAGATGGCCACACCCACTCTTTGGTCTTCGGCCACACGCCGAACTTTTCGCCGTCGTCGCCGTAGGTGACCACCGGATCGAGGTGCGGCGGCGTCTCCTGGCGCAGCGTCTCGAGCACGTCCATCGTCTCCCACGCCTTGAGAAACGGGATCGCCTGGCGCAGCTTCTGATCGATCGGGAAGATGGCCAGCGGCGTGCCCGCCTTCTCCGTGACGTAGTAGCCGCGCAACAGCCCGCTCTCGCCCGCCGCGCGGAAGTGCCCGTCGTCGACCAGCGTGAACTTCATGCCGGCGTCGGCGATCAGCTTGGCCAGCCCCGGCTCCCACACCCGCTCGGCCAGCCACATCCCTTCGGGCCGCACGCCGAAGCGCTCGGCGATGTACTCCGACATCATGTGGATCTGCCCGATCGCGTCGCGCTCCGGCAGCACCGCCAGCATCGGCTCGTAGAACCCGCCGCCGAGCAGCTCGACCTGCTTGCGCCCCACCAGCAGGCGCAGCTTCTCGAAGTACTCCGGCCGCTCGCGCTCGATCCACTCGAACAGCGCGCCGGTGTGGTGCAAGGCGACCCGCATGTGCGGCGCCTCGACCAGCGCGTCGACCACTGGGCCGTAGCAGTCGTCGTACGCGGCCGAGAACACGTGCCCGAAGTTGCCGTCCGGCTGATGGTTGTGGATGGCGAGCAGGAGCTGGAGGGGCTGGTGATTCATGAGGAGCGAACGATCCTATGCACCTCCGCCCCGCGAGTCAAAGCGCTATGCTGCGAAAACGACGCCTGATCTAGCGGGGGAGGCGGCGACGGGCGGCTTGGACGGTGTTGTCGAGGAGCAGCGCGATGGTCATCGGCCCGACGCCGCCCGGCACCGGCGTGATCGCGCGGGCGCGCTCGGCGGCGGCCGCGAACTCGACGTCGCCGCACAGCTTGCCGTCGGCGTTGCGGTTCATGCCCACGTCGATCACCGTGGCGCCCGGCTTGATCCAGTCGCCCTTGACGAACTCGCCGCGGCCGATCGCGGCGACCACCACGTCGGCGCGCCGCACCACCTCGGCCAGGTTGCGGGTCTTGGAGTGACACACCGTCACCGTCGCGTCCGCCGCCAGCAGCAGCGCGACCATCGGCTTGCCCACCAGGTTCGAGCGACCGATCACCACCGCGTCCGCGCCGGCCAGCGTCGCGCCCGACTCCTTCAACAGGCGCATCACCCCGAGCGGTGTGCACGGAACGAAGCTCGGATGGCCCGCCCACAGCCGCCCCGCGCTCTCCGGATGCAGCCCGTCGACGTCCTTCTCCGGCGCGATGCTGCGCTGCACCTTCTGCGCGTCGATCTGTTTGGGCACCGGGAACTGCACCAGGATGCCGTCCACCTGTGGCGCCGAGTTCAACCGCTCGACCAGCGAGAGCAGATCGCGTTCTCCCGTCGACGCCGGTAGCACGTGATCGAACACCGTCAGCCCCGCCTCGCGCGCGGCCTTGGTCTTGTTGCGCACATATACCTGCGACGCCGGATCCTCGCCGACCAGCACCACCGCCAGCCCCGGCACCACGCCACGCGCCGCCAGCTCGCGGGCCTGCACGGCCACCTCGCCGCGCACTTTGGCCGCGATTGCCTTGCCGTCGATGATCAGCGCCGACACTATCTCTTTTCTTTCTTGCTCGGCTTCTCGGACGACTTGGATTCGGATTTGGATTCGGACTTGGATTCGGACTTGGATTCGGACTTGGATTCGGACTTGGATTCGGATTTGGATTCGGACTTGGATTCGGACTTGCCCTCGTTCTTGCTTTCGGACGCCTTCGACGACGACGAGCTGTCCGGCTTCTTCGACGAGTACAGGTCCTTGTACCAACCGCCGCCCTTGAGGATGAACCCCGAGGACGAGATCAGCTTGTCCAACTTGCCGCCGCATTTTTCGCACTTCTTCTTCGGCGGCTCCGACATCTTCTGGGTGTACTCGAAGCGTTTTCCGCACTTCGCGCACTCGTACTCGTAGATCGGCATCGGGGTCGGTTACTCCTTGCTTGCGACGGTAGACGGCCGCGACAGCGTGCGGATCACCGCGCCCTGCAGGTCGTGGAACGACGGCGGCGTGGCCAGCGACTCGTCCGCGCCGGCGCTCATGCCAGTGGCGCGCGCGTTGGCATCGCCCGCCAACAAGATCACCGGCGGCGTGCGCACCTGGGTCGCCTGTGCATGCGCCTTGGCCGCGGCGATCACGCGCAGCCCGAGATCGGGCCGCAGGTCCAGATCGACGATCACCAGATCGGGCCCCTCTTCGAGCGCGACCTCGGCCACCTCGCGGTTGGTCGCCTCGACGATGTCGCAGCTGATGATGCTGCGCACGTAGCGCCCGAGCAGCGCCAGGCGATCGGGCGACGCGGCCACCACCAGCACCGTCAGCCCCGTGAAGTGGCGCACCATCCCGTCGATGCGCGCTCCGTACTGCTGATCGAGCTGCTCGAACTGCACGCCCATCCCGTCGGGCAGCCCGTCGGCCTGTCCCTTGCGCACCCACGCCACCACGCCGTCGACGGCGAGATTGCCGGCGCCGGGCACCTCGAACTCGAGCGACACGTGCGCGCCCATCTCGAGCGGCTCCGCCGTCTCGATGAAGATGCCGCCCTTGGACAGGTTGATCGAATAGGAAACCAGGAACGCACCGGTGGTCCGGTACGCCACCTTGAGCTGGATGGGGAGGCGTGGTTGCCTGCGTTCGGTCATGAAGAGGTGGTGCGCTACGAGCGTAGCAGCTTCTCGAGGATTCCGTCGAGCACGTCGAGCGACGGGTAGTCGATCTCGATGGCGCCGGCGTGCGCCGAGCGCTGGTTGACGCGCACCTTGGTGCCGAGCGCGCGCTCGAGCTTGCTCTCGAGATCGCGGATGCTCGCCGACGCGGTCGGCTTGTCGAGCGGCTTCTTCGACCCGCCGGCGCGCTCGCGGCGCACCAGCTCTTCGGTCTGGCGCACCGACAGGCCCTTGCCCATCACGCGTGCAGCCGCGCGCTCGATCGCCGCCGGATCTTCCAGCCCGAGCAGCGCGCGCGCATGTCCCATCGGCAACTCGCCCGTCGCCACGTGGTGCCGCACCGGCGCCGGCAGCTTGAGCAGCCGAATCGCGTTGGCGACGGTGGCGCGCTCCTTGCCGACGCGCGTCGAGAGCTGCTCCTGGGTGTAGCCGTGGTCGTCGAGCAGGCGCTGATACGCCTCGGCCTCTTCGATCGGGTTCAGGTCGGCGCGCTGCAGGTTCTCGACCAGCGATCGCTCGAACGCTTCGGCCGCGGCGACGTTCTGCACCACCACCGGCACGCTCTTGAGCCCGGCCAGCTGCGCCGCGCGCCAGCGACGCTCGCCCGCGATCAGGCTGAAGCCGCCGCCTTCCGCCTCGGATCGCGCGCGCACCACCAGCGGCTGCACGATCCCCTGCGTGCGGATCGACTCGGCCAGCTCGCGCAGCTTGGTCCCGTCGAAGGTCTTGCGCGGCTGCTCCTTCCACGCATGCACGTCCTCGATCGCGCACTCGAAGTAGTCGCGACGGATGGGCGTGGGCGGGCCCGGGTTCATTCCGGCGCCGGGGATCAGCGCCGACAGCCCGCGCCCGAGCGCTTTTCTCTTGTCGTTCATTGCTTACGCCGCCACTTGCCGCGTCCGGTGCAAGAGCTCCTCGGCCAACGCCTGGTAGCTCAAGCAGCCGGTCGAACGGCTGTCATAGAGAAGGATGGGCTTGCCGTGCGAAGGCGCCTCGGACAAGCGCACGTTTCGCGGGATGGTGGTGCGATAAACCTTGTCGGCAAAGTGCGCGCGCACCTCGTCCGCCACCTGCTGCGTGAGGTTCATGCGCGCGTCGACCATGGTCAACAGGATGCCTTCGATCTCCAGCTGCGCGTTGAACGCCGCGCGCACCTTCTCGACGGTGGCGGTGAGCTCGGACAGGCCCTCGAGCGCGTAGTACTCGCACTGCA
>PNAM01000115.1 GCA_003170275.1 Myxococcales bacterium | reverse complement strand
CCCCCGTGCCGCCGGCCGGTACGGCCGCCGGCGTAAGGGGCCCGTCCCCCGCAAAATCACCTCGCCTCGCCACGCGACCTCGACGATCATCCACGGCGATCGCATCCCCACCCAGCGCTCGTCTAGACGAGCACGTCGCCCGCGGCGCGGAGCAGATCCTGCGGATAGCGCTCTTTCATGTGGTCGTGGACCAGCGCTTCGATATCGGCGGCGGTAGGGAGCGAGAGGGCGTGCTCGGCGAGCTCGCGCGCGACCGACAGCTTGGCGCCGCGTAGCACGCTCTTGACCACCGGGATCGAGGTCGAGTTCATCGACATCTCGTCGAGACCGAGACCGAGCAGCACCAGCGAGAACATCGGCTCGCCGGCCATCTCGCCGCATAGCCCGACGCGCACGCCGGCCGCGTGGCCTGCGTCGACTACGTAGCGGATCATGCGCAGGATCGCCGGGTGGAGCGGGTGGTACAGATAGCCGACGTGCTCGTTGACACGGTCGATCGCGAGCGCGTACTGGATCAGATCGTTGGTGCCGATCGACAAGAAGTCGGCCTCGCGCGCGAGCAGGTCCGCGACCATCACCGCCGCCGGCATCTCGACCATGATCCCGACCGGCACCTTGGGATCGAAGGGCACGCCCTCCTTCTCGAGCTCGGCCTTGGCCTCGTCGAGCACCGCCTTGGCCTCGCGAAACTCGCCGACGCCCGAGATCATCGGGAACATGATGCGCATGCGCCCGTGCACCGACGCGCGCAACAGGCCGCGCAGCTGCGCCTTGAACAGTGGCCGCTCCTTCAGGCACAGGCGAATCGAGCGCAGCCCGAGCGCCGGGTTCTCCTCGGGCTGCAGCCCGGGGAACGGCGCCGCCTTGTCGCCGCCGAGATCGAACGTGCGAAAGGTCGCCGGATAGGGATAGAGCCGCCGCAGCACGCCACGCGCGTGCATGAAGTGCTCCTCTTCCTTGGGCAGGTCCGGCCGATCGAGGTAGAGGAACTCGGTGCGGTAGAGCCCGATGCCCTCGGCGCCGTGATCGAGCGCGGTCGGCACCTCCTCGACGATCTCCACGTTCGCGTACAGCCGCACGCGCGCGCCGTCCTGCGTCTCCGCCGGGAGATCGCGGTTGGCGAGCAGCTCGCGCATGAAGTGGAGGTGGCTGCGCGCCTTGCCGCGGTACTCCTCGCACTGCTCGGGCGTGGGGCGGATGATCACCTCGCCGCGCATGCCGTCGACGATCAGCAGATCGCCGTTGCCCACGTGATCGGTGATGTTGTCGAGGCCCACCACCGAGGGGATCTCGAACGCGCGCGCCAGGATCGCCGAGTGCGAGGTCTTGCCGCCCACGTCGGTGGCGAACGCGCCGCACGCCGCGCGGTGCAGGTGCGCGGTGTCGGCCGGCGACAGATCGTGCGCGACGATGATCGCGCCCGCCGGCGGCAGCGTCGGCACCGTGTCGACGCCGAGCAGCGTGCGCAGGATGCGATCGCCGACGAAGTCCACGTCCGAGCGCCGCTCGCGAAAGTAATCCTCTTCGATCGCGTCGAAGACCGCCTTGATCTCTTCGACGGTCTTGCGCAGCGCCCACTCGGCGTTGACCTTCTCCTCGCGGATGCGCCGGCGCGTCGGCTCCACCAGGTGCTCGTCGTGCAGGATCAGCTGGTGCGCTTCCAGGATGAGGAAGTGGTCCTCGCCCTCCTTCTCCGCCAGCTTGCGCTTGATGCGATCGAGCTGGTCCGACGAGGCCGCCAGCGCGGCGTCGAAGCGCGCGATCTCGCTCTGCACCTCGTCGTCGGCGATGTGCCGCTTGGGCGTCTTGATGCGCCGCCGATCGATGACGAACGCGCGCCCCACCGACAGGCCCGGCGAAGCCGCCGTCCCCCGCAATACGATCGGCCCGACACCGCTCTCCGCGGTGTCGCCGATGCCAGTCCCCCCGTCGCGATCGTCCACCACCCGGTCTCCTAGTCCTCGCCGAACTTGTCGTTCACCAATCGGGACAGCGCGTCGAGCGCCGCCTGCGCGTCGTCGCCGGTGGCCTTGACCGTGATGTGCGTCCCCTTGGCCGCCACCAGCATGAGCACGCCCATGATGCTCTTGCCGTTCACTTCCTGACCGTCCTTCTCGACGGTGATCGCGCTCGTGAACTTGTTCGCGGTCTGCACGAACTTGGTCGCCGCGCGCGCGTGCATGCCCAGCTCGTTGGCGATCAGCAGCTTCTGCTCCGCGGTCGGCACGCTCATGACTGGCTCCCCATCCGTATGTGAATGCTCTTCAACCCGGTTGCCTTCAATTCTTCGGCGAGGACGATCGCGCCATGCTCGCGGTCGGCGGTGGCCAGCTTGAACAGCATCGGCAGGTTCATCCCCGACAGCACCACGCTGGTGCCGCCGCATTTTCGACAGCACAGGTTGAACGGCGTCGACCCCTCGAGATCGACCAGGAACAGCACGTCCTTGGAGTGCAGCGCCTCGACCGCCTGCTCGAGCCGGTCTTCGGTCTCGCCGCGCGGCTCGCCGATGCGCACCGCGACGGTGGCCACGTGCAGCGCGCCGACCATACGCTCGGCCGCCTCGACCATATCGACCGCCGCATCGCCGTGCGTCACGATCACCACGCCGGTCGTCACCGTTTCATTCATTGGTTCTACCTCTCGCCAGATCGCGGTGCCGGACGGTGAGCGGGTGGCGCTTGGGAAGTCGCTTGGCGAGCTCCTGCACCACCGCTACCGACCGGTGCCTACCACCCGTACAGCCGACCGCCACGGTCAGGTAGGCCTTGCCCTCGCGCTCGGCTCTCGGCAAGAGAAATGTAAGCAGTCCTTCGGAGCGCTCCAGGAACTCGCGCGCGTCCGCGTTGTCGAGCACGAACGAGGAGACCGCCGCCTCCTCGCCCGTCGAGCCCGACAGCGCCTCGACGAAGTACGGATTGGGCAGGAAGCGCACGTCGAGCACCAGGTCCGCCTCGGCCGGCAGCCCGTGCTTGAAGCCGAACGACAGCAGCGTCACGCCGAGCACGTCGGAGGTGCGGCGGTAGCGCTCCTGGATCACGCCCTTGAGCTGGTGCACGTTCAGGTTCGCGGTATCGACCATGACCGCGCCCGGCTCTTCGCGCAACCCGCGCAACAGCTCGCGCTCGCGCTCGATCCCTTCGCGCAGATCATCGCCCGCCAACGGGTGGCGCCGCCGCGTCTCGGAGAACCGCCGTACCAGCGTGTCGTCCGAGGCCTCGAGGAACAGCACCTCGACCTGATGCCCGAGCGAGCGCAGGTTTTGGAACGCCTCGGAGTAGCCGTGCAGGAAATCGCCTTCGCGCGCGTCCACTACCAGCGCCGCCTGCTCCGCCTCGCCCGCCGCCATCAACAGCTCGACGAAGCGCGGCAAGAGCGGCAGCGGCATGTTGTCGACGCAATAGAAGCCCACGTCCTCGAGCGCGCGCAGCGCCGTCGACTTGCCCGCGCCCGAGACGCCGGTGACGATCACGATGCGCATCGGCTTCAACAGCGCCGGCATTACTCGACCTCGTCGATGTGGGGCGGCAGGCCCTCGTCGGGCTTGGCCTCGATCAGCGCGCGGTTGAGCCGCTCCTGAAATTCCTTGGCGGAGTGCTTGCCCTGGAACTTGAGCAACAGGTTGCGCGCCGCCACCTCGATGATCGACGAGATGTTGCGGCCCGGCCGGATCGGCACGCGCAGCATGGGCACCGCTACGTCGAGGATCGAGTGGCGCAGCTCCTCGACGCCGAGGCGATCGTACTCCTCCTCCTCGTTCCACTCGACGAGCTCGACCACCAGCTCGATCTTCTTGGCGTCGCGCACCGCCGAGATACCGAACAGGTCCTTGATGTTGATGATGCCCAGGCCGCGGATCTCCATGTGGTGCTTGATGATGTCCGAGCCCGAGCCGTAGATCATGTCGGGCGGCCGCTTGCGGATCTCCACGATGTCGTCGGCCACCAGCCGGTGCCCGCGCAGCACCAGATCGAGCGCCGCCTCCGACTTGCCGATCCCCGACTTGCCGAGGAGCAGAATGCCGATCCCGAGCACGTCGATGAGCACGCCGTGGATCGAGGTGGTCGGCGCCAGCCGATCTTCCAACCACTTGGTGACCCGGTTGATGAACACCGACGACATCAGCGGCGTCGAGAACACCGGCACCGAGTGCAGGTCGCCGCCGATCACCAGCTCGGGCGGCACCTCGAGCCCGCGCGTCACCACGATCGCCGACGGCTCGAGCGAGCACAACGTCTCGAGCCCACGCCCGCGCGCGTCCGGCGTGATCGACCGCAGGTACGAGATCTCGGTCAGCCCCAGCACCTGCATCCGCTCCGGATGCAGGTACGACGTATAGCCGGTGAGCGCGAGCCCCGGCTTCTGGATGCGCGGGCCGGTGATGCGCCGCGTGAGCCCGGCACGTCCGCCGACCAGCTCGAGCGCCAACCCGGCGTCGCGCGCTTCGAGGAGACTATCTACCCGGATGCTCGGCAACTCGCCTCACATCATAGCTTAGTGGTCGCAGTTGAAGGTATTGAGCGTGCCGGAAACCTTCGAGCCGCCGAAGACGAGGCTGAAGTTGCCCTTGACCGCGGTCGCGTTGGTCTTGTCCCAGGCGTCGATCTTGACCGATCCCGAATCCACCTGGGTGGTCACGTCCGGCATCATGGCGCCGGCGGGATAGTGATAGAAATAGGCCGTCCCGTTGTCGCCGGGCCCGATGACGCAGTCGACCTTGGAGACGGAGAATGGCGTGCGCAGGTCCTGGTGCGAGGTCCCCAGCCCGCCGAGCACGATGTCGAGCTCGGTGTGCTCCAGGGCCGGATCGCGGGGATCCGGATCGGCCGGCTTCTGGTCGAGGACGCAGGCCGGCGCGTAGTCGAAGAACTGGATCTTGATCTGCCCGAGCGGCGCCATGTCGCAGAAGTATCCCATCGGCTTCGACGTGTAGAGCTGATCGCTGGCGTCGAGCTTGAGCCCGTTGACCACGAACTCCTGCGCGCCGCTTCCGCAACCCGCCACCAGCACCGCACCTACCAACAATAGTTTGCGCATTAGTATTTGGCGTCCTCGTCGGAGATGACCTTGTAGATCTCGGCCGCGTCCTTGGCCTGCATGAGCCGCGTGCGGAACTCGGGATCCTTGAACAGCCGGCTGATGCGCGCCAGCGCCTTCAGGTGCACGCCGGTCGAGTTCTCCGGCGCGACCAACACGAAGAACAGGTGGGTGGGCCGGCCGTCCATCGAATCGAAGTCCACCCCTTTGGGCGCGCGCCCCACGCACGCCACCAACTTGCCGACCGCGTCCAGCTTGCCGTGCGGAATGGCCACGCCCTCGCCGATGGCGGTCGACGCCAGCCGCTCGCGCTCGAGGAGCACCTTGGCGAGCGCGTCGCGATCCACCCCCGGGACATGCCCGGCGAGGTGGTTCGCCAGCTCCTTGATGACCTCGTTCTTGTCATGTGTGGTGAGCTCAGCGACGATGAGCTCGGGCCGCACAAAGTCTACGATTTTCATCTAGGCCACATCCCGCTCAGCACCTTGGTGACGGGGCGATCTTCTTAGTGCTTCTGCGCTCCCTGTCCGGTCTCGATGAGGCCGTACGTCCCGTCGCCCCTTCTATACACGACATTTACCTCGTGTGAAGAGGCGTTTGTAAAGACCAGAAAGTCATTGCCCAGGAGGTTCATCTGCATGACCGCCTCCTTGGTCACCATCGGCTTGGCGAAGAACTTCGACTTCTTGATGATCCGCGGCTCGGCTTCCGGCGTGCCCTCGCCGCCGGTCTGCGTCTCGGCTTCGCCCTGGACCTCGACCACGCTGTGGATGATCTCGCGCTGCCCGTGGATCGACTCCAGCCCCTTGTGGTGCCGGATCTTTTCCTTGTACCGGCGCACCTGCCGCTCGATCTTGGCCATCACCAGATCGATCGACGAGTACATGTCCTCGGTGGTCTCTTCGCCCTTGAGGAAGATCCCGTTGTGCAGGGTGATCATCACGTCGGCGATGTGGTTGTACCCGCGGTCGCACGCCAGCACTACGTGCGCCTTGATCGGGTCGGGAAAGTACTTGCGGATGCGGTCGATTTTTTCGCGCGCGTAGTCTTTCAGCGCCTCGGTCGAATCCATGTGCCTAAAGGTAACGGAGAGCTGCATCGGTTTCTCCCCCTTGGCTCCGGGTTGGACTTTCTAGTTTAGAACAGCTGCTTGCGCTTGGAAGAGGAAAGGATCCCGAGCTGCTCGCGGTACTTCGCTACCGTTCGCCGGGCAATGTCAATGGTCTGCTCGCGAAGCAGCTCGACGATCTTCTGATCCGACAGCGGGTGCTTGGTGTCCTCGGCGGCGATCAGCTGCTTGATCTTGGTCTTGACCGCCTCGGAGGCCAGCTTGTCGTCGTCGTTGGTGAGCCGGATCCCCGAGTTGAAGAAGAACTTCAGCTCGAAGATGCCCTGCGGCGTGTGAACGTATTTATTGGTGGTCACGCGCGAGATGGTCGACTCGTGCATGCTGATGTCCTCGGCGACCTCGCGCAAGATGAGCGGCTTCAAGTGCGCAATGCCCTTCTCGAAGAACTCGCGCTGGAACTTGATGATGCTCTCGGTCACCTTGACGATGGTGCGCTGCCGCTGCTGGATCGAGCGGATCAGCCACTGCGCCGAGCGCAGCTTGTCCTGGATGTACTCGCGCGCCTGCGGCGTCCCGTTGAGCGCCGACTTGTAGAACGAGCTGATCTTGAGCTTGGGCAGGCCGTCGTCGTTGGGCACCACGAAGAACTTGTCGCCGACCTTGTGGATGTACACGTCGGGCGTGATGTAGTGCGGCTCCTCGGTGGTGTACTCCCGGCCGGGCCGCGGGTTCAGGTTCATGATCACCTTGGCCGCCTCGTAGATCTCCTCGATCGGCTCCTTGAGATCGCGCGCGATCGCCTGGTAGTTCTTCTTCTCGAGGTTGCCGAGGTGCTCGGTGATCATCTTCACCAGCACCTCGTCGTCGGCGCCGTGGTGGCGCGCCTGGATCAGCAGGCACTCCGACAGCGAGCGCGCGCACACGCCGATTGGATCGAAGCTCTGCAGCTTGGCGAGAACGCGGTCGGCCATCTCCACCGGCACCCCGCCCTCCTCGGCGATGTCGGCCAGCGGCGGCTCCTTGAGATAGCCGTCGTGATCGAGGTTGCCGATGATCAGCATGCCGACGTTCTCTTCTTCCGTCGGCAAGTGGGACATGCGCAGCTGCCAGACCAGGTGCTCTTCCAGCGAGGTCTTCTTGGTGAGCGTCGACTCCAGCGACGGCAGCTCGTCGTTGTTCGGCTTGAACGACGGCATCGACGGCTGGCTCGAATAGTTCTCGATGTAATTGTCCCAGTCGATCTCACCGACCGCTTGCGACTCCGACGAGGTCTCGGTGCCGGACACTTCGGTGGTGTGGCTCGACTCTTCGCCCGACGGGGCGGCGAGCTCGGTCTCGCCCTGCAGCTCGCTCTCCTGCTTGACGTCCGGATCGTCCTTGCCGAGCTCCTGCGACGACTCTGCGCCGTCTTCCAGGATCGGGTTCTCCATCATCTCTTCGCGGACCAGGTCCACCAGCTCCATCCGCGAAAGTTGTAGTAGCTTGATCGCCTGTTGCAGCTGGGGGGTCATCACCAGCTGTTGGCTCAGTCTGTGAACCTGCTTGATCTCCATACGATTCGCCTTTCCTTTTCGCCCCTTAGCGGACGACCTGGCAGCTAACCCTACCGATGGTCATAAACATATCAGCCGGCATGAAAAGTGTAAAGGCGAAAATCGCTTGTATGGCTCAATACTTGCATCCATCGGATAACAAGCGGACTTAACTTTTTAACTTGTTTGGCCGCCGCTTCCTCGAACAACCCCAAAACACCCGAAAAGTTAAAAAGTTAAGTCCGCTTGTTACGGGGCTCGTTGCGGCTAGTTGCGGACGACCGAGCGGGGCTCGGTGGGGGTGGCGGGCTTCGAGGTGGGGGATTCGGACTTCGGTAGGCTAGTGTGCTCGAGCGCCGCGCGGATGAACCGGCGGAACAGCGGGTGCGGCGACAGCGGGCGGCTCTTGAACTCGGGGTGGAACTGACACGCCACGAAGTACGGGTGCTCGCGCAGCTCGATCATCTCGACCAGCTTCTTGTCGGGCGACAGCCCCGAGAGCACCAGGCCGTGCGACTGCAGCGGCTCGCGGAACTCATTGTTGACCTCGTAGCGGTGCCGGTGCCGCTCGGAGATCTCGCCGCCCGCCGGCGAGCCGTACGCCTCGAACGCCTTGGTCCCTTCGAGCAGCACGCACGGATACGCGCCCAGGCGCATGGTGCCGCCCTTGGTGGTGATCTCGCGCTGCTCGTTCATCATCGAGATGACCGGGAACTTGGTGTCGGCGTCGATCTCGGTCGAGTTCGCGCCCTGCATGCCGGCCACGTTGCGCGCGTACTCGACGACCGCCAGCTGCATGCCGAAGCAGATGCCGAAGAACGGCACCGCCTTCTCCCGCGCAAAGCGAATCGCCGCGATCTTGCCCTCGGTGCCGCGCGCGCCGAAGCCGGGCGCACACAGGATCCCGTCGACGTCGGCGCACGCCACGTCCGCGCCAATGCGCTCGATCTCCTCGGAGTCGATGTAGCGGATGGTCACGCGGCAGTCGTTGCCGATGCCGCCGTGCACCAGCGCCTCGTGCAGCGACTTATAGCTCTCCTTGAGCTCGACGTACTTGCCGACGAACCCGATCACCACCTGCCGCGCCGGCGAGGTCACCTTCTCGACGATGCGCTGCCACGCCTCGAGCCCCGGCGCGCGCGACCAGATGTTGAGCAGCTCGCAGATCTTGTCGTCGAGCCCCTCGGCGTGCAGGTTGAGCGGCACCTGGTAGATGCTCGCCGCGTCTTGCGAGGTGAACACCGCGTCGTTCGACACGTTGCAGAACATCGCGATCTTCTTCTTCATGCCCGGCTCGATCGGCCGCTCGCAGCGACAGATGAGGATGTCCGGCTGGATGCCGATCTCGCGCAGCTTCTGCACCGAGTGCTGCGTGGGCTTGGTCTTGAGCTCGCCCGCCGCCGCGATGTACGGCACCAGCGTCAGGTGCACGCTCACCACGTTCTGCGTGCCCTGCTCGATGCGCAGCTGGCGCAACGCCTCGATGAACGGTAAGGACTCGATGTCGCCGACCGTGCCGCCGACCTCGACGATCAACACGTCGTTGCCTTCGGCGCAGCGCAGGATGTTCTCTTTGATCGCGTCGGTGATGTGCGGAATGACCTGCACGGTGCCGCCGAGATAGTCGCCGCGCCGCTCCCTCTGGATCACCGACCAGTAGATCTGGCCGGTGGTGAAGTTGTTGAGCTTGGACATGCGCGCCGAGATGAAGCGCTCGTAGTGACCGAGATCGAGATCGGTCTCGGCGCCGTCATCGGTGACGAACACCTCGCCATGCTGCAGCGGGTTCATCGTGCCGGGGTCGACGTTGATGTAGGGATCGAGCTTCTGGATGGTGACTTTGAGGCCGCGATTTTCGAGCAGCGCGCCGATCGAAGCAGACGCCAGGCCCTTGCCGAGAGAGGAGACGACACCGCCGGTGACGAGGATGAACTTGGTCTGCTTGCCCTGGCGACCATTCCCGGCCATGCGTCACAAACCCCTTGATTTTAAAAGCGTTTTTAAAACCGAACCCGTGCCTGACAATACCCTACCTACCCCCCCGATTCAACCCCGAAAACGGTGACAAGATGACAGTCGGGACACGCGTGCGTAAAGGCGCGGCTGCACTTATCTATATGCTTATTTTGTGCTGCCGCTCCCCCGGAGCGGGGATTGGCGCCGAGGCACGTGAGACGTGATCGAACTTAGAACCCCGGGGTCCTTCTCCCATATCCCAAGGGACTGTGATCCCTTCGGTTCTGGCGTCAGTTTGAAAGTCGCGCCAAAATCGATCTCGCGACCGGAGAAGGACCTTAGCCTCCTAAATCTAGTTGCGCAGGCTGAGGGCGATCACGAGCGCGAAGAACGCCAGGCAGGCGGCGCTCAGCCAGACGATCGCCGGGTCGACCGAGGTGCGGCGCAGGATCGCGTCGGCGGCAGAACGGGTGGCTTCGTCGGTGGCGGTGCGTTTGAGCGCGCTGGCGAGCCGGCGCGATTCGCGAAAGTCGCCGCGCTCGAACGCGCGGTGCGCGGCGTCGAGCGACTCGGTCACGGGCTCACGCCCGCGACCGGCGCGGCCCCACGGGCCACGCGTTTTGGCCGATTGTTGATTGCTCGCGCGGGGCGCTCGCTCACGCCGCTTTTTTCGGTGAGGTGCCGGTCGCCCACAGACCCTTGTTGTGGTCGTTGAGGACCTTGGCGCGCTCGTCGTCCTGTCGCCACACGTGGATCGCATCGTACGGGCAGTCGAGCTCGCACAGGGTGCAGCCGGTGCACTTCTTCAGCTCGACCACCGCGATGGTCGCGGCGATGCCGGCCGCGCCGGTGATCGCGTCGGGTGCCTGCTCCATGGTGATGCAGTCGAACGGGCAGGCGTTGACGCAGTAGACGCAGCCGGTGCACTTCTCGAGCTGAACGAACGCCTTGGGCCGCTCCTGCGCCTTGAGCTGCTGGGTGAGCACGCCGTAGCTGTCGAGGATCGCGTCATCCGGGCAGACCGCGCCGCACGCGCCGCAGTCGATGCACAGGTTTGGATCGATGTAGTACATCTCTTTTTTGATGCCGTGAATGGCCGCTGTCGGGCAGCGTCGCTCGCACGCCGAACAACCGGTGCAGCTGTCGATGATTTCGAAGGCCATGTGTTTATCTATAGTAAGTAACCTGGCGGGAGGCAAGACGTTTGGACGCTTTGCGCAGACGGCTGGAGGGGCGAAGAGGGGCCACGCTCGACGTGGTTGGAATCGGCGAATGCTCGCTCGACGAGGTGTGGATCTTGCCCGGGCCGCTGCCCGACGGCGGCAAAGTCCGCGCCACCGGCCGCGAGCTGCTGGGTGGCGGACAGGTGGCCACGGCGCTGGTCGCGTGCAGCCGCCTCGGATTGCGCGCCGCGTTCGCCGGAGCCGTCGGGGACGACGAGGTCGGCAAGACGGTGCTGGCCGGACTGTCGGACGAAGGCGTGGAGGTGACCAGCGCGCGCATCGTGGCCGGCGGCGCGACCCGCAGCGCGCTGGTGCTCGTCGATCAGACGGACGGCGGGCGCACCGTGGTCGAGCACCTCGACCGCCGGGTAGCGGTGCCGCACGGCGAGCTGCCCCTCGAGCTGATCGGCCGCGCGAGCGTGCTGCACCTCGACGCCACCAACGTCGGCACCAGCCTGGCGGCCGCCCGCCTGGCGCGCGAACGCGGAGTGGTGGTCTCGCTCGACGTCGACCATCTCGCGCCCGGCCTCGACGAGCTGCTGTCGCTCGCCGACGTGTGCATCACGTCCGAGTCGCTGCCCGCGGAGCTCACCGGCGCCGCCGATCTGGAGGGCGCGCTGCGCAAGCTCGCAACCATGACCGGCGCGTTCGTGTGCTGCACGCTCGGCGCTCGCGGCGCCGCCGCGCTCGACGGCGGCCATCTGTTGCTCTCGCCCGCCTTCGCCACCGACGTAATCGACACCACCGCATGCGGCGACACCTTCCGCGCCGCCGCGATCTGCGCGCTCCTCGACGCCCGCCCGATCGGCGACATCCTCCGCTTCGCCAACGCCGCCGCCGCCCTCAAATGCCGCGCGCTCGGCCGCCGCGGCTGCCCCCGCAAACCAGAAGTAGACGCCCTCCTCGCCCGCGCCTGAAGGCGACCGCCTAAACCGACGTCCCTATTTCTAGACGCCGGGGCGCCAGTTGAGGTTGCCGGATTGCCAGGCGGAGCGCTCGGTGGAGGGAGGGCCGGCGCCGTTGGGGGCGGTGGGGGCAGCGGATTCGATGGCGTGCAGCGCGGCGGCCGTGATTGCGGCGTCGAGCGCGTCGTCGGATTCTTCGAGCCCGAGCGGGCGCAAGAGCTCGGCCCTGTGGCCTTCGATGAACGAGGTGTCGTAGCGACCGCGACGGAAGTCCGCGTTCTTCATCACGCGGCGGTGAAACGCGAGGTTGGTGCGAATGCCGCCCACGCGATACTCGGAGAGCGCCCGTGTCATGCGCTCGACGGCCTCGGCGCGGGTGGCGCCCCACACGATCAGCTTCGAGATCATCGGATCGTAGTACACGCTGATCTCGGAGCCTTCGTAGACGCCCGAGTCGTCGCGCACGTACGGCCCGGCCGGCGTGCGCAGCTGCACGATCTTGCCCGGCGACGGCAGGAACTTGAGCGGATCCTCGGCGTAGATGCGGCACTCGATGGCCGCGCCGTGCACGCGCAGATCTTCCTGCTTGAACGGCAGCGGCTCGCCGTTGGCGACGGAGATCTGCAGGTGCACCAGATCGCGCTGCGTGATCATCTCGGTCACCGGGTGCTCGACCTGCAGCCGCGCGTTGATCTCCAGAAAGAGGTAGTCCCCGCGGTCGCGGTCCAAGAGGAATTCGCACGTCGCCGCGCCCTGATAGTCGAGTGAGGCGATCAGGCGCGTGGCCGCCTCGAAGATCTCCCGCGCGAGCGCCTCGGGCAGATCCGGCGCCGGGGCCTCCTCGATCAATTTCTGGTGGCGGCGCTGCAGAGTGCAGTCGCGGTTTCCCAGGTGCACCACGTTGCCGTCGGCGTCCGCAAGCACCTGAACCTCCACGTGCCGCGCGTGGCGCACGAAACGCTCAACGAACAGCCGGCCGTCGCCGAAGGCCTGCTGGGCTTCGGCCGTGGCGGTCGCCCATGCTCCGGGGAGATGACTCAGATCGTCCACGCGACGCATGCCGCGCCCGCCGCCGCCACCGGCGGCCTTGAGCAGGATCGGGTAGCCGATCTTGTCCGCGATCGCCGGCAGGTCGGTCTCCGACGTGACCACACCCGAGCCCTCGCCGACGGCGATCCCGAGCTCCCGCGCCCGCGCCCGCGCCGTTGCCTTATCGCCGCTGCGGCGCATTGCTTCAGCCGATGGCCCGACGAACACGATGCCCGCCTCAGCGCAGGCTGCAGAGAACTCGGGCCGCTCGGACACGAAGCCGTACCCCGGATGGAGCGCGTCACAGCCGCTCATCTTCGCCGCCGCGACGAGCCGGTCGATGTCCAGGTAGCTCTCGCTGGCGGCAGCCGGGCCGATACAGATCACGCGGTCCGCGAGCTGCGCGCCGAGGCTCTCGCGGTCCGCCTCAGAGACCGCGAGCACGGCCTCGATGCCCTCGTCGAAGCACGCGCGAATGATGCGCACCGCGATCTCGCCTCGGTTCGCGATAAGCACGCGCTCGGGGACAGCCATCGGCAGCTCAGCCGTCGGGATCGATGACGACGAGCAGCTGGCCGTACTCGACCGCCTCGCCGTTGGCCGGGAGGATCGCCTTGACGGTGCCGCCCACGGGCGCGACGACATGGTTCATGAGCTTCATTACCTCGACGATGGCGAGGGTGTCGCCGGCTGAGACGACACCGCCGACCTCGACGAAGGGCGGCGCCGCCGGTGAGGGGGCGCGCCAGAAGAGACCGACCGACGGGGACTCGACGACGATCCCACTTGGGACGGGAGGCGTGACCACGGGCGGCTCGTGCGTTTCGGCGCCGAGGCGCTCCACGGGCTCCGAGACCGACGCCCCCGGCGCCTCCGACGGAGGCGGGACGTTGGGCGGCGGGGGAGCTGACGCGTGAGCGCTCGCGACCGGGTCGCGTGAGACGTGCAGGCTGTCGCCCCCGAAGGTGACCGTCATCTCCCGCCAATCGCTCTGCTCGAACGCGTCGAGCAGCGCCCGTATGGTCGCTTGGTTGATCTCCAGACCGCCCGATTCGCTTCTCATCGCGACGACCCCTCAGCGATAATGCTGCGGCGGTGCGAGTCGACTTCCAGCGGCCGTTCTCGGCGCCGGCCGGTGCCCAAGAGGTGATTCTCGTGCGTCACGGATCGGTGACCCAGCCGTGGCGCGAGGAGACCGGCGCGCCGCTCGGCCGCCAGAACGATCCTCCGCTCGATGAGCGCGGGCGCCATCAGGCCGCTGCGGTGGCGGTCCGCCTCGAGGAGGAGCCGATCGCCGCGCTCTTCGTCAGCCCGCTGCGGCGCACGGTCGAGACGGCCGCTCCGCTGGTGGCGCTGCGCAACGAGGAGCCGCGAATCCTCGAAGACCTGCGAGAGGTCGAGTTGGGCGACTGGGAGCACGGCGAGCTGTCGCGGCGCGCGGCGGCGGGCGACCCGGAGTTCCAGCACGTCATGCGCGAGCAGCGCTGGGATCTGATCCCGAACGCCGAGCGCGCCGCTGCGTTCGCCGAGCGCGTCGGCCGCGGCCTGGTGGCGGCGGCCGCTGCCTCCGGAGCCGACTCGGTCGCGGTCGCCTACACGCACAGTGCCGTGATCGCCGAGGCGTGCCGTCAGGTGACCTCGAGCGAGGCGTTTGCGTTCATGGCCGTAAGCAACGGCTCGCTGACGCGACTCGTGCGCATGCCCGAAGGGCGCTGGGTGCTGCTGTCGTTCAATGAGACGGCGCACCTTCCGGTCGAGTGGCAGGCCCGTGTGAAGCGGGGCGACGGCGGATGATTTGTCGCGCGGTTCGGGGAGCATGGAGAGCACGCCGCGCACCACGGCGGCCAAGGCTAACTGATACCGCAGCGCGGTCACAGCGCCGACGGAACGGCCCGCATGCGCTGTAGTTCCCCCAAGTGCGATCCGATCTCACCAGTCCGATCCGAGGCGGCATTACTGACATGATCCCGACGATGGAGTTTGCCGCCAGCGATCGTACACGCGACCTCGTCGAGCGCCTCACGGCCTTTATGGACGAGCGGGTTTACCCGGCTGAGGCGATCTATGACGATCAGCGTCGCGAGAGTGGCAATCCCCACTTCCACCCCCCGGTGATGGAGGAACTGAAGGGCGAGGCGCGCCGCCGAGGGCTCTGGAACCTCTTCCATCCCGACTCCGAGTACGGGGCGGGCCTGAGCAACGTCGAGTATGCGCCGCTCGCCGAGATCACCGGGCGCAGCCCGATCGGCCCGGAGGCCGTCAACTGCGCGGCGCCGGACACCGGCAACATGGAGGTGCTCAGCGAGTTCGGCACCGAAGCGCAGAAGCAACGCTGGCTGCGGCCGCTGCTCGACGGCGAGATCCGCTCGGCCTTCGCGATGACCGAGCCCGACGTCGGGAGTTCGGACGCGACCAACATTCGCCTCCGCATCGAACGCCAAGGCGACGAGTACGTCCTCAATGGTCGCAAGTGGTGGACGACCGGCGCGATCCGCGAGCGCTGCCGGATCCTGATCGTCATGGGCCAGACCGACCCGGACGGGCCGCCGCGACGCCAGCAGTCGATGGTCCTCGTTCCGCGGGACGCCCCCGGCGTCACCGTCGTGCGCAACCTCCGGGTCTTCGGCTACACCCACCAGGAGGGGCACGCCGAAGTGCACTTCGAAGACGTGCGCGTACCGACCACCAACCTGCTCGCCACCGAGGGCGACGGCTTCGTCATCAGCCAGGCACGCCTGGGACCGGGCCGCATCCACCACTGCATGCGCACGATCGGTGTGGCCGAGCGGGCGCTCGAGTTGATGTGCCAGCGCGCTACCGAACGGATCACCTTCGGCCAGCCGGTGGCCACGCGCTCGAACGTACAGGACTGGATCGCCGAGTCGCGGATCGACCTCGAGATGATCCGCCTGTTGACGCTCAAGACGGCGTGGCTGATGGACACGGTCGGCAACAGACACGCGCGCACCGAGATCGCCGCGATCAAGGTCGCCGCACCGAACGTCGCGCTGAAGGTGATCGACCGCGCGATCCAGGTGCACGGCGGCGGCGGCGTGTGCGACGACTTCCCGCTTGCGTGGATGTACGCCCACGTCCGCAGCCTGCGGCTGGCCGACGGCCCCGATGAGGTGCACAAGATGATCATCGCGCGGCGCGAGCTGAAGCCCTACCAGCCGGCGCCGTGAACGCGCGGCGCCACCGCGGTCCCCAGCTGGGGGGTGCGAACGCATCCGCCACCGCGATGGACTCCCTCGACGTCGTGCGCTCCGCTGCGGATGCGGCAAAGCAGCGGCGGCCGCCGCTGCTCGTCCTCGATGCTCTCGAAGCCTACCTCGACGCCGAGGGACTCGGCAGCGGCCCCGTGACCGCCTCGATGCTCATCGGCGGGCATTCGAACGCCACGTTCGTCATCCGCCGGGACGGCTGCGAGGTCGTGCTCCGCCGCCCGCCGCGCCCTCCCCTGCCGCCGGGCGCCCACGACGTGGTGCGCGAGGCGCGCCTGTTGCGCGCCCTGGGACCGACCCAGGTTCCGGTGCCGGCGGTGCTCGCGATCTGCGAGTCAGCCGAGGAGATCGGCACACCGTTCATGCTGATGGAGTACGTCGACGGCCACGCGCTCGGGGACCGGCTGCCCGCAGCGCTCGACGGGCCCGGCCAACGAGAGCGGATCGCAGAGGCGTTCGTGGATGCGATCGCGGCGGTGCACGAAGTTGACATCGAGGCCGCCGGCCTCGCTTGGCTCGGTCGGCCGGACGGTTATCTCGAGCGCCAGCTGCGCCGCTTTGCGGGCTCCTGGGAGGTCAACCGGACACGCGATCTGGCGTCGATGACCGAGCTCGAACGGCTGCTGCGCGCACAGCAGCCGGCGAGCTCGCAGACGACGCTCGTGCACGGCGATGCCCGTCTCGGAAATGCGATGTTCGCGCCCCAACCGCCGGCCCGGGTGGCGGCCCTGCTCGACTGGGAGATGGCGACGCTCGGAGACCCGCTCGCGGACCTCGGCTACCTGTGCGTCGCATGGACCGATCGCAGTGACGACCCGCCCCCGATGTTCCACCTCTCGACGGTAACCGGTCAGCCCGGCTTTCCCACTCGCGCCGAGCTCGTCAGCCTTTACGAGCGCCGCTCCCGCCGCCGCGTCAACGACCTCGCGTGGTACGTGGCGCTCGCCTGCTGGAAGTCCGCGGTCTTCATGGAGGGCAACTACCGCAGGGCGCGCGAGGGCATGTCCGACGACCCGTTTGCAAGCGGATTCGGCGAGGGTGTCGAGGAGCTCGCACGCCTCGGCCTGATCGCGATCGAGGAGCATGGCGCGCGGACCGCGTCGCCCTAGCGCGCGTTGGGACAATCACAGCGCGCTTGCAGAGAATCCGGCGAAGGCTCGCCAGGTTCGATTAGAACACCCAGACCCGCGTACCGCAGCGGATGACGGCGAGAGAGGTCCATCGATGTCAGCGCTCCTGGTCCACGGCAATCCCGACAGCCACCTACTCTGGGAGCAGGTGCAGGAATCTCTCGGCGATGAGGAGGAAGTGGTCGCGGTCGACCTGCCGGGCTTCGCCGCGCCGGCCCCTGACGGCTTTCCCGCCACCAAGGAGGCCTATGTCGACTGGCTGATCGAGCAGCTCGAGCGACTGGCGGAGCGCAGCGGCACAGTGGACCTCGTCGGCCACGATTGGGGCTCGCTGCTCGTGCAGCGCGTGGCCTCCGTCCGCCCCGACCTGCTGAGCTCGCTCGCCGCCGGCGGAGCCGCCGTCGACGTCGACTATCCGTGGCACGAGATCGCGCAGATCTGGCAGACGCCCGGCGAGGGGGAGCGCTACATGCGCGAGGATCTGACCGATGAAGTCGGCATCCCCTATCTCATCGAGAACGGCGTGCCCGAAACATACGCGAAGCGAAACGCCTGGCTCGTGCCGGGGAACAAGGATTGCATCCTGGCGCTCTACCGCTCCGCCGTGCACATCGGTGCCGAGTGGCAGCCGGCGCTCGAGCAGGTCCGCTTGCCGAGCATGGTGATCTGGGGCCGCGAAGATCCGTACGTGCCGTTGGTGTGGGCGGAGCGGCTGGCCGAGCGGATCGAGGCCGAGCTGGTCGTTCTCGACTGCGGCCACTGGTGGCCCTACGAACGCCCCCGCGAGACCGCCGAGGCGCTGCGGCGCCTGTGGTCGGGCGCCCGCGCCTGAGCCACGATCCGCTCACGCGCGACGCTCAGCGGTTGAGGAAGCCGCGCTCGAGCCAGGGGATCAGCAGCGCGTTGACCTCGGCCGGGCGTTCCTGCTGGAGCCAGTGGCCGGCATCCGGGATCACGTGCTTCTCGAGCGCCGGCAGCAGTTGCTCCATGCCTTCGGTGAAATCGGGCGGTAGAAAGAAATCGTCGGCCGCCGAGATCATCAGCGCCGGCTTGTCGTAAACGAAGTTGTGGCCCAGTCCTTCACGCCAGTCCTCGTGGAGCGCGCGGTACCAGTTGAGCCCACCCGTGAAGCCGGTCCGCCGATAGGTCTCGGTGTATACCGCCAGCTCGTCGTCGCTCAGTAGCTCGTCGCCGAACAGCTGCGGATCTCCGATGAACACGCCGGCGGGCACCTCCTGGATCTCGGCTGGCGCGGCTCGAAACTCCTCGAGGGTCATGCCGCGGCGACGAATCAGCGCGCGGAAGGTGGCTTCGACGTCGCGCTCGAGCATCGCCTCGCCG
>PNAM01000100.1 GCA_003170275.1 Myxococcales bacterium | reverse complement strand
GCGCTGAAGTCGTGGTAGAGAACGAAGAGGATGTTGCTCACGCGGTGCGACGGCTGTAATCGCCGCGTTCGAGGTTGAGATTCGGGTTGTAATAAGGATCGCCGCGCTCGATCACGCGTTCCCATCGATCGAGCAAAAGCATTCGGTCGATCATGTCGTAATAATTTCGGCGTGAGACAGACTCGTGGTGAACGACCAGCGCCCGGGGTGTGCAGATCAAACGCAACTTCCGCTCCCGCAAGCGCAGGCAAAGATCGACGTCCTGGTAAGCGGTGAAAAAATGTTCGTTGAAGCCGCCCGTTTCAGCGAAGAGCGATTTGCGAATCATCAGGCACGCCCCCGTGACGGCTGAGACCTCGCGAGCGCAGGCCAGACTGCCGGCATAACCATCCACGTCGACGGGAAATCCGCGCATGGTGTGATCGGCCGTGCCTCGCATGCCAAGCGCGACGCCCGCGTGTTGCACGGTCCGATCTTCATAGATGAGCAACGCTCCCACTGCCCCCACATCGGGCTGCTCCGCATGATAGAGCAAATGCTGGAGCCAGTCTTCGGTTACGATTTCCGTGTCGTTGTTCAGGAAGACGAAAAAATCGCCGTTGGCCGCGATCGCTCCCTGATTGTTAGCGCGCGAGAAATTGAATGGGTTGGGAAACTCGATCTGGCGGACCGGGAATTCTTGCATGAGCTCGAGCGCGCGTTCGTTCGTCGTCTCGTTGTCGATGAGAACCACTTCAAAATTCGGATACGACGTCTTCGCAAAGACACTCTTCAGACAGCGCTCAAGCATCTCCGCCACGTCTTTCGTCGGAATGATAATGCTGATGGACGGGAACTGGCTCCGCGCGAGGGGGAGGATTTTGAGCCGGTGCGGAAGATCCGACTGTTCAGCGCGCGCGGGAAACCCGAGGCGGCCGAGGTGCGCGTTCACCGCATTTTGCTGAAGCGCGCCGATTTGCGGCTTGGCGTCGCTCGCATCCGCGATGCTGCCCGGTGTTTTGCGCCAATGATAAAGCACTCGCGGGATGTGGCCGATATTTGCCCCCGTTTCACTCACCCGCAGCATGAACTCGAAGTCCTGAACACCGTCGAACGCAGAATCGAATCGCGTCCGGTTTGCGATCTCGCGTTGCACACAGAGAAGATGGCCGACATACATAACGCCCCGGAAATATTCCGGCGACCACTCCGGTTTGAAGAAAGGCTCGACCAACTCACCGGTCGCGTGATCCAGCTTGTCCTCGTCGGAATAAACGGCGTCGTAACCTTCGCGTAATTTTTCGGCCATTGACTCCAGCGCCGACCAGTGGAGCAGGTCGTCATGATCCAAAAGGCAAACGTAATCGCCCTGGGCGAGATCGAGGGCCTGGTTGGTCGCCGCGCTGATGCCGCCGTTCGCGGCGAACTTGACCCGAACCCGGGGGTCGGCGTGGCTCAAATGTTCGAGAATTTTCCTCGTCTGCCGATTCTGTGAGCCATCGTCGACGATGCACCATTCCCAATTGGTGAATGATTGATTGAGCAGGGTGATCGCTGCTTCGGCCAGCCATTCCGGTTTCGTATCGTAGGTCGGAGTCAGCACACTGAAGAGCGGCGTTTCCTGTTCCGTAACCTGCGCGGCGTGCCGCTCGAAAAGAGGCTTCAGCCGGTCGAACGCCTTATCCGCGGACAGAGATCCCAATCTCGGAAGCTGCTCTCTTGCCTCGACCTCCCGCCTCCAGGCGTCGCCGGCGGATTCCTCATCGGGTTCGGTCCCTTTTCCTCGTCCCTCCAACTCGTGTTCGAAAAACGGCTGCCAGTCCGATCCTTGCTCGATCGCTTCGAGGCGGACGATGGATTTACCGGGAGGTACTCGGATTTCGACGGTGAAACCGCTGTGACGAGCGATGGGCGAATCGCGAAGGGAACGAATCAATTCCGGCCGCTCCAGACCGTAACGCGCAAGGCGCCCTTTCCTTCCCACCTTGGCGCGGACGCCGGCAAGTTGTTTCCCGCTGCGCGAAAAACACCAGCCCTTGATGAGGAGAACGTCGCGGTTCGTTTCCCATTCAGTCGGGAGATCGAGCTCATACGCGAGGTCGTCGGAGAACTCGGAGGCCGCGCGCTGGTACGACGCCGCGGCTGCGCCGGTGTTGCCCTTCTGCTCGTTGAGCTCACCGATGGTAAACAGCAGATCGGCGCGCCGCCCGGGATCGCCCACCGTCTCCACCAGCCGCGAGAGCGCCGTGATCGCCTCGTCGAGGCGACCCTCGGAGCGCTCCAGATCGGCGAGCGCGCGCAGCGCGAGCGGATCGCCCTCGGCGCCCCCCGCTGCCGCCTGCAGGTGCGGCCGCGCGCCGGACGGATCGCCCGCGCGCACCTTGAGCAGGCCGAGCCGCCGCTCGATCGCGCCGCGCAGCGGACCGCGCGGCAACAGCTCGGCGAGCCGGAGGTGCGTGTCGACGTCGTCGGCCTCGCCGGGCGTGCGCACCGCGACGTAGAGCAGGCCCCACACCGCGCCGGTCGCCTGCGGATCGAGCGCGAGCGCCTCACGGTAGCGGGTCACCGCATCGCGAACGCGTCCGGCCTGCTCGTCGAGCCGGCCGCGCTCGACTGCCACCGCCGCCTTGAGCCGCGCGTCGCCGGTCGGCCCGAGCGCCTCGGCCACGCGTCCGAGCGCCTCGGCCAGCTCATCGGGACCTTCGGCGGACGCCACGTCGGCCAGCCCGAGCGCCGCGCCCAGATCGTCGGGTCGCTGCTCGAGGATGTCGCGGAACGCCTCGCGCGCCAGATCGCGATCGCCGCGCTGCAGGTGCAGCTCGGCCTTGATCGCCTCGAGCGCGCGCTTCTCCGCGGGCGACGATTTCTCGATCTCGCGCTCGAGCATGGCGACCACCCGATCCGACTTGCCGGTCGCCAGCCGCACGCGACGCAGACCGCGCAGCGCGATCGGCGCCGACGAGTCGAGCTCGAGCGCCGCCTCGTAACGCTCCTCCGCGCCGTCCAGATCGCCGAGCTGCTCGCAGACGCGGCCCGCCGCGCAGGCCAGCCGCGCCGCACGTGGCGCGTCCTCGGCCTTGAGCAGCCGCTCGGTGTCGTAGAGCGCGAGCTGATCGCGCAGGTACGCGGGCTCCAGCACGCGCACCTCGGCCTGCTCGGGCAAGGGGATCCCGGTGGCCGGATGCTCGCCGAACGGCACCGCCGGCACGCGCGTGGCCACCACCGGCCGCGACTCGAGCGTCGGCATCGGCGCTTCCGGCGCGGCCTCGGAGTCGGCGAACAGCCCGTCATCATCGGCCACGGGCAGCGGCGTGCGATCGGGATCGCTGCGCCGCGCGGAGCTCGGGCGCACGTCGAGCGGCGGATCGACCAGGATCGGCTCGGAGGCCTCGACCTCGGGCTGCCGACGCGACGGCGCCGGCGAGGGCTTCGACGTCGACGGCTCGTCGCGGTTGGTCTCGATGGAGATGTCGTCGTAGAAGTCTTCGTCGGTCTGCGACGGCGGCGGCTGGCTGATGCCGACCGGCATGCCGACCTTGGAGTCGACGTCGATCGAAATGTCCACCTCGAGCGACGGCACACGCTCAGACGGCAGCTTGCGCCGCGCCTGCCCGCCCGCCGCGGCGCGCAGCGGCGGCTCCAGCTCGTCGAGGATCGGGATGTCGAGCAGCGCCTGGAACTCGTCGGACGAGGCGACGCGCGTCGATTCCTGCCCGCCGAAATCACCGGCGGTCTCCTGCGCCGGCTCGTCCTCCTCGACCACCGTCGGCATCGACGAGCGCGACGGGAGCCGCGTGGTCGGCAGCTGCTCGATGCTCGACTTGAGCCGCAGCGTCGGCTTCGGCCGGTCCGCATCGAGCGCGTCGATGTTCTCCAGCAGCGCCGAGACCTCGTCGGCGGCCGCCACGCGCGTCGACTCGCCGGAGCTGAAGTCGCCGAACGACGCCTCGAGCTCGAGCTCACCGGTGTTGCCGTCGCGAATCGGCAGCACCGGCGGCTCGGGCGGCTGCTCGCCGAGCAGCGTGCCAAGCGCCTCGCCGGCCTCCTCGGGCAGCTCCATGTCGCCGTCGAACAGGTGCATGAGCGGATCGTCCCCGTCGGTGCTGGGCGCGGGGCCGGTCTCGAGCGGCGCGGCCTCGAGCGGCGCCGCTTCGTCGTGAGGCACTGCGGCCGGCTTGGCCTCGCGTTTGGGCGCGGCCGTGGTCGGCCTGAGCAGATCGGTCTTGACCGCCTCGACCTTGGGCGGCGCGGGCAGCGCGAGGTTCGAGTCCCACTCGTCGATGGCCGAGGCCCAGTCGTCGAGATCGGCGTCGGCGCCTTTCTTCGGCTCGTCGGCCATCAGCTCCTCAACCCCATCTCTCGCCTCAACGCCAGGTACTCATCCGACAGCGCGAAGTTGATCAGCGTCCGCGCGCGTGCGTCTTTCGCTTCGAGCTCGAGCACCGAGAGCGTCGCGCCCAGATCGCCCGCCACCACCAACGCGAAGCGGGTCGCGCCGTCGAGGATCTGGCGGCGCCAGCTCGCCGGTTCGGGCAGATCGGACCAGCGCGCGCCGAGCGCGGTGAGCAGCTTGCGCTCCCGGCGGCCGAGCGCCTTGTTGACCGCCCTGGCGCGCTCTTCCAGCTTGGCCTCCGACGGCACGCGCACGCTCGCGGGCCGCGGCACCTCGGCCACCTTGGCGCACGCGGCGAAGAACAGCGCCAGCTCCTCGTCGTCGAGCTTCTCGAGCGGGCCCAACCGATTGCGCAGCAGCATGGCCTCGCGCGCCAGCCGGAAGCGCAGCGCCGGCATGAGCTTGTCCGCGAACGAGCCGCCGCACACCATCACCGGCGTGTCGCCGTTGGCGCCGGTGGTGCACGCGTCGCGATCGCGGCTGCCGTAGAGCTCGTAGCCGGTGCAGCCGACCGCGCGCATGATCTTGTCGACGTGGCTCCAGTTGGCCGGTAGCGTCTTGGGGTTGACCCGTTCGGCCTTGCTCACGCCGAGCGCGTCGAGCTGCGGGCCGTAGATCTTCATCGACGCTTCGCCTGCCGTGCGCCAGATCTCGAGCGCCACCGAGCGCGCGACCTCCGGCAACAGGCGCTCCCAGCCGGCCGGCGTCAGCTCCTTGGTGGGATCGATCCCGTCATCGCGCGACAGCGGCAAGTCCGCCGAGGCGAGCGCCAACGCCTGAGCGGCGACGATGCGAGCGTCCTCGTCGCCGCGCCAACCCCACAGCCGCGTGAGCGCGCGGTAGTGGAGCGGATCGTCGGGGTGCGCGTTCACCCCCCGGCGCGCCACGTCGATCGCCTTGTCGAGCCGATCGTCGAGCTCGAGCTGGACCACTTGCTTGGCGTCGGCAAAGCCGACCAGCTTCTCCAGCGCCTCGAGCTCGAGCGGCGCGCTCTTGAGCGCACGCATGAGCGCCTCGACCGCCGCGCGCGCATCCGAGAAACCATCCTTATAGATGGCCGCGATGCGAATCTCGACGTGCGCGCGCGCCGGCCCGTCGGCCGTCAGCTCGACGACGCGGCCGAGCGTCTGCACCGCCTTCTGCCAGTGCCGCTGGCGCGTGAACAGCGACGCGAGCCGATCGGTATCGCCGAGCGACGCCAGCGGAGTCGCCGCCAGCTCGATGGCCGCCTCGAGGTGCCTGGACGCCTCGTCCGGCTTGCCGCCCGGCAGATCCTCGAGCTCCGACAAGCGCAGCAGCGCCGCGCGCCGGTGCTCGGTGCCGTTCTCGAGGGAGAGATAGCGCGTGAGCAGCGCGACGGCCTCGACGCGGCCCGCCGGCGACGCGCCGAGCAGCTCGGCCAGCCGGCGCATCGCGCCCAGGTGCTCGCGGTTGAGCTCGAGCACCGCGCGCAGATCGCGCTCGGCGCCTTCGCGATCGCCCTCGCCCGCCAGCACCTCGGCGCGATCGAGGAGCAGGCCCGTGCGATCGCCCGGATCCTGCACGTGGGTCAACCGATGCGTGTACAGCTCGACCAGCGGACCAGGCTGCCGGCTCTCGGCGTGCAGCACCTGCAACAGCGCGCGCGCCCGGTTGAAGGCGCCGCCGTCGAGCGGCGTGCGATCGAGGACCGCGCGATAGGCGACCGCCGCCTCGTTGCGCAGGCCGACCTTCTCGAAGGTCGCGCCCGCCTCGGCGTGCAGCGCGGCCGAGCGCTCGGCGTCCTGCACCTCGGCGGCCAACCGCGCGGTGGCGCGCGCGTGCCCCGCGTCGTCGTGGCCGGCACGCAACAGTCGCCGCATCAGCTCGAGCGCCGGCAGGTGCCGCGGATCTTCGGCCAGCACGCGGGTCGCCTCGCGCCCGGCTTCGGCCAGCCGCCCAAGCGCCTCGAGCCGCTCGGCGCGCTCGAACGCCCACTCCGCCTGGTTGACCGGATCGGCGAGCGCCTGGCGCAGCTGCAGCGCGTCCGGGTCGAGTGTGCCCGGCGCGTCGCACAGCGCCACCAGCAGCTCGGCGTCCGACGGCGAGAGCGCCTGTCCCTGCTTGAGGCGCTGCACCGCCACCGGCTGACCCTGAGCGCCGCGGCCGAGCTCGAGCAGCCCCGCCCGCCGCTCGAGCACCGCTTGCACCGTCACGTCTCCGCCGGCCAGCCCGTGCGCGAGCGCGTCGAGCGCATCGGACAGCTCGGCCGCCGAGCCGGCGCGCGCAGCCAGCCGCACGCGCTGCAGTCGCGAGGTGGTGCCGGCGCCGCTCGACTGCGCGAGCGCCTCACGCACCAGCACGCCCGCCTGGTCCGCATCTCCGGCGACCCGCAGCGACCAGGCGCGCTCGTCGAGCAGCGCCGCCCGCGCGCCACCGTCGCTGCCGTCGCCGCCGAGGTGCCCCTCGAGCACGGTCATCGCTTCGAGCGCGGCCTGCGCGTCGCGCCGCCGCACACTCGTGCGCAGCCGCCCGAACGCCGCGTGCGCTTGCGGCGCGGCGGTAAGCGCGCGCGCGTACGCATCGTCGGCTTCGCGCTCCTGCTTGAGCCGATCTTCGTACAGCTCACCGAGCAGCGTCAGCGCCGCGGAGCGTGAGCTGGGCTCGGAGATGCCCTCCACCTCCTGCTCGAGCGCCTCGGCGCGGTGCGCCTGATCGCCGAGCGCCGCGTAGGAGCGCTGCAGGCCACGCAGCGCCGCCGGCTGGCCGGGTACCTTGTCGAGGAGATCGCGGTACGCCGCCGCGGCGTCGTCGAAGTTGCCACGCTCGCGCTCGTGGATCTCGCCGAGCTTGAGCAGCACCGAGCTGATGCGATCGGGGCTGAGGCTCGCCTCGGCCTCGCGCTTGAGCGCCTGCGCCAGATCGTCCCACGCCTGCGGCGGCAGCGGCGCCGCCTGGGGCGTAGGCTGCGGGTTCGAGCCCGATCCGGAGCGCCCCGATCGGCGCCGCGAGATCGCCTCGAACGCGGCCGCCGCGCGCGGCTCGCCGGGCTTGAGCGCGAGCGCTTCCTTGTAGGTCCGCGCCGCGGCCTCGTCGTCGCCGAGCCGCCGCTCGAGCACCTCGCCGCGCTCGACCAGCACCTCGATGCGCCGATCCTCGGGCACCCGCTTGGCCAGCGCCGCGAGATCTTCGACGAGATCGGCCCAGCGCGCCGACGCGCGATCGAGCTCGATCAAGCGCAGCCGCACGCGCACGTCGTCCGGACGCAGCTCGCTCAGCCGCCGCGCCGCCTGCGCCGCGCCCGCCGGATCGTCGAGCCCGCTGTCGCGCACCGCGATCAGCGCCTCGAGGAGCTGCCGCGCGCGCGCCTTGTCGGGGCCGCGAGCGAGCTCGTCTTCGAGCAGCGCGGCGTGCTCGGCGTGCTTGCCGGCGCGCGCGTACAGCCGCTCGAGCGCGTCCACCGCGAGCCGGAAGCCGGGCACCACCGCGCGCGCCCGATCGAGCGCTGCCATCGCCTCGGCGTCGCGCCCGCTCTTGTCGCCGAGCAACATGCCCGCTTGCGTGAACGCGGTCGCCGCCCACACCGCGTCGACGGTATCGGTGGGCGTCTTGCCCGCCTGCGCCGCCTCGCCCTCGGACAGATACAGCGACGCCAGCCGGTCCCAGTCCCCGGCGCGCAGCGCGTCGCGCTCGCGACTGACCAGGAGCCCGAGGTGCTGCGGCGTATCGCGCACCACCTCCGCCTCGCACGCCTCGGCCTCGGCGGCCTTGCCCGCGCGACGAAGCGCCTCGGCGCGCTCGAGCTGCAGGGCCACTCGCTGCGGCCCGCTCGCCGCCTCGGCGCGCTTGCCGACCAGGATCGCCAGCTCGTCCCAGCGCTGCAGCTGCTCGGCGAGCTGCTCGAGATCGCGCGCCAACAACGGATCCGATGGCGCAAACTTGAGCGCTTCCTCGAGGTACTCCCACGCCCGCTCCCCGCCGCGGGCATCCGAGGGCAGCTCGTGCGCCAGCTGCGCCTGACGCCGCCGGTGCGCGACCAGCTTGTCGATCGCCGCCGGCTTGTCGTGCGCGCCGAGCTGCGGCAGCTCCGCCGCGAGGATCAGCGCGCGCGCCTCGAGCGCCCACAGCACGTCCTCGGTGCGTCCGACCGGCTGCGCCAGCCGCTCGATCTCGTCGAGCGCGCGCGACGACAGCTCGGGCTCGCCGCCCGCCTGGTACGCCTCGCGGCACAGCTCGAGCGCCGCGTCCATCGATCCGCCCTCGACCGATTGTTGCAGCCGCGCCAGATCGAGCAGCAGCGCGACCTTGCGCCCCGGCTCGGCGATCGCGTCCGCCTGCCCGCGCAAGACCCGCGCGAGCCCCGCCAGATCGCCGTCGCGCGTGTAGATCTTTTCCAGCGACATCCACGCCGTCACCGACGCGGGATGCACCTCGGCCGCCTTGGCGTAGCACTCCTTGGCGTGCTGCGGCTCGTTGAGCTGATCCTCGAGCAGCTGTCCCTTCTCGACCAGCAGCTCGGCGCGCTCGGGCTCGCTCTCGGCGAACCGGATCTCCGCGTCGAGCAGCTTCAACAGATTCGGCCACAGCGCGCGCTGCTGGAACACGCGCCGGATCGCCCACAGGTTCGGCTTCAGCGTGGCGTCCGACTGCAGCGCCTTGGCGTAGGCCTTGACCGCCGCGCCCTCGTCGCCACCGTCCTCGAGCAGCTCGCCGATCTCGTGCTGGTAGAGCGCCAGGCGCGCCTTGTCGGGCTCCTTGGCGAGCGCCTCGATCTCGGTCTCGTAGAAGGCGATGCGCCGCTTCCCGCCCCCTTCGGCAGTCACCGCGCGCGCCGCCGCGAGCGCGGTCTCGAGCACGCCGTCGGCCGGCAGCGGCGCTTCGTTGCTCAGCAAATCGTCGGACGAGAGCTCCTCGACCGCGTCGGGAGCTACGGGCGGCGACGGCGGCGGCGCTACGGCGCGCGTGACCGGCGCCGCAGCTTCTGCCGCATCTTCAACCAATTCAGGCTCTTCCACCATATCCGCAGAGTCCACGACCTGCGTGACAGGCTCGTCGCCATCGTTGGTGTCCGGCGGGTGGTCCGGATCGTTGTCCTCTGGGGGCATGGGTGCGAGTCGGGCCTTCGCCTTCGACGGATCGATTTTATCTGGTTGCCCAATCGGGTCAATCGATTTTCCCACTGCTTGACGGCTGTTTAGCCATCGGCGTACAAGCAACCACCGCATGCCCATCGCGACGGAAGCGCACCACGACCCGTTCGTTCTGGGCGGCCGCGAGCCGCTGACGCTGGAAGTCATCGCGCAGGTGGCACGCGCAGGCCGCAAAGTACGGTTGGGACCCGATGCGCGCGCACGCATCGACGCGGCCCGCGCGGTGGTCGATCGCATCCAGCGCGGCGGCGATGCGGCCCCCGCTGTGTACGGTGTCAACACTGGATTCGGCTTTCTCGCCGACGTGCGCATCTCCGCCGACGCGATCCGCGATCTGCAGCGCAACCTGATCCGCAGCCACGCGGCCGGCGTCGGGCCCGCGCTGCCGGTGCCGGTGGTGCGCGGCATGCTGCTGTTGCGCGCGCAGGTGCTCTCGCTCGGCTACTCCGGCGTGCGCGCCGCGGTCGCCGAGCTCCTCCTCGGAATGCTCGATCGCGGCGTGACGCCGGTCGTGCCCGCCAAGGGATCGGTCGGCGCCTCGGGAGATCTGGCGCCGCTCGCGCACCTGGCGCTGGTGGTGATGGGCGAAGGCGAGGCGTTCTTCGACGGTCAGCTGCTGACCGGCGGGCACGCGCTGCGCCGCGCCGGGCTCGAGCCGATCGTGTTCGAGGCCAAAGAGGGCATCTCGCTGGTCAACGGCACGCAGTGCATGATGTCGATCGGCGCGCTCGCGCTGCTCGACGCCGAGGACGCCGCGCGGCTGGCCGACGTGGTGGGCGCGCTCTCGCTCGAAGCGCTACGCGGCACGCCGCGCGCGTTCGATCCGCGCATCCAGGCGGTGCGGCCGCATCCGGGGCAGGCCGCGTCGGCGCGCAACCTGTGCCGGCTGCTCGACGGGTCGGGCATCGTCGAGTCGCATCGCGACTGCGGCAAGGTGCAGGATCCCTACTCGCTGCGCTGCATGCCGCAGGTGCATGGCGCCACGCGCGACGCGCTCGGCTACGCGCGCCAGGTGCTCGAGCGCGAGGCGCTCGCCGCCACCGACAACCCGCTGGTGTTCGCCGAGACCGACGAGATGATCTCGGGCGGCAACTTTCACGGGCAACCGGTCGCGTTCGCGCTCGACTTCGCGGGCATCGCCGCGGCCGAGCTGGCCAACATCTCGGAGCGGCGCATCGAGCAGCTGGTGAACCCGCACCTCTCGTCGGGGCTGCCGCCGTTTTTGAGCGAGGACTCGGGCCTCAACTCAGGCTACATGATGGCGCAGGTGTCTGCGGCGGCGCTGGTCTCGGAGAACAAGATCCTCGCGCATCCGGCGTCGGTGGATTCGATTCCCTCGTCGGCAGGACGCGAGGATCACGTGTCGATGGGCGTGCACGCCGCCGATAAGCTGGCGCGCATCGTCGACAACGTGCGCAACGTGCTGGCGATCGAGGCGCTGTGCGCGGCGCAGGGCGTGGATCTGCGCGCGCCGCACCGGCCCAACGCCGCGCTCTCGGCGGTGCACGACGCGCTGCGCGCCAAGGTCCCGCACTTGGGCGTCGACCGGCCGGTGTACACCGACATCGCCGCGCTGCGCCGCGTGCTCGACGAAGGAACGCTCCCCGCCGCGGTGCGCCGGCACACCGAGCTCGAGTAGAATTTTCCTTCCGACCGGGAACAAACCCTCCGCGCCCCAGTGTTACCAGGACAAGAGCGGAGGTCCCCATGGAGAGCGACCGGTTCAACGAAGTGGCGCGCCGGCTGCGCCGCCGGATGGTGTACGACCGGCTGCTGTTCGCGTTGGCGCCGCTGTTGCTCGGCGCGGGGCTCGGCCTCCTGGCGCGCACCTCGAGTGAGCTGTCGCACTTCGTCGCCGACAGCCACCAGCACCTGGCCAGGGCGCCGATGGTGCAGACCGTGATCGCCTGCGACGACGACACCGTCGACGACTGCTAGCCGGATCAGGTAAGGTCCCGCTCATGTCGGGACCCCGCACGGTACGCGCGCCGCACGGCACGCAGCTGCGTTGCAAGGGCTGGCCGCAGGAAGCGGCGCTGCGCATGCTCATGAACAACCTCGATCCGGATGTGGCCGAGCGGCCCGCGGATCTGGTGGTGTACGGCGGCACCGGCCGCGCCGCGCGCAGCTGGGACGCGTTCGACGTGATCGTGCGCGAGCTGATCGCGCTCGGCGACGACGAGACGCTGCTGGTGCAGTCGGGCAAGGCGGTGGGCGTGCTCAAGACCCACGCCGACGCGCCGCGCGTGCTGATCGCCAACTCCAACCTGGTGCCGCACTGGGCGACCTGGGAGAAGTTCTGGGAGCTCGAAAAAGCGGGCCTGATGATGTACGGGCAGATGACCGCCGGCTCGTGGATCTACATCGGCACGCAGGGAATCCTGCAGGGCACCTACGAGACCTTCGCGTCGGCGGCGCGCGTCCACTACGGCGAGAACGCCACGCTCGCCGGCAAGTGGGTGGTCTCGGGCGGCCTCGGCGGCATGGGCGGCGCGCAGCCGCTCGCGGTCACCATGTGCGGCGGCGTGTTCCTCGGCATCGACGTCGATCCCGGCCGCATCCAGCGCCGGCTCGAGACCCGCTACCTCGACGAGCAGGCGCGCGATCTCGACGACGCGCTCGAGCGCTGCGGCCGCGCGGTGAAGGAAGGCCGCGCGCTGTCGGTGGGCCTGGAGGGCAACTGCGCGCGCGTGCTGCCCGAGTTGGTCGCGCGCGGCATCGTGCCCGATCTGGTGACCGATCAGACCTCCGCGCACGATCCGCTGCACGGCTATCTACCGTCGGGGATCGAGCTCGGCCAGGCCGACGCGATGCGCGCGGCCGATCCGAAGGGTTTCGTCGAGCTGGCGCGCCGCTCGATGGCCGAGCACGTGCGCGCGATGATCGCGCTCAAGAAGAGCGGCAGCCACGTGTTCGACTACGGCAACAACCTGCGCGGGCAGGCTATCCTCGCCGGGCCCGACGCCAGCGTCGACGGGTTCCACGACATTCCCGGCTTCGTGCCGGCGTACATCCGGCCGCTGTTCTGCGAGGGCAAGGGCCCGTTCCGCTGGGCGGCGCTGTCCGGCGATCCGGCCGACATCGCGGTCACCGACGCCACCGTGCGCGAGCTGTTTCCCGAGAACGCGCACCTGCATCGCTGGTTGACCATGGCCGCCGAGCGCGTGCAGTTTCAGGGCTTGCCGGCGCGCATCTGCTGGCTGGGCTACGGCGAGCGCGTGCGCGCGGGGCTGGCGTTCAACGAGTTGGTGCGCCTGGGTAAGGTCAAGGCGCCGCTGGTGATCGGACGCGACCACCTCGATTCCGGATCGGTCGCGTCGCCCAACCGCGAGACCGAGGCCATGCGCGACGGCTCCGACGCGGTGAGCGACTGGGTGTTCCTCAACGCGATGGTCAACTGCGCGGCGGGCGCGACCTGGGTGAGCGTGCACCACGGCGGCGGCGTCGGGATGGGCTACTCTCAGCACGCCGGCATGGTGGTGGTCGCCGACGGCACCGACGGCGCGCGCGCGCGGCTACAGCGCGTGCTGACCACCGATCCGGCGATGGGCGTCTTGCGTCACGTCGACGCGGGTTATCCGGAAGCGATCGCGTTCTCCGACGAGCACGGCCCACGCGTGCCCCACCGCACCCCTCCGCAAACGTGAACGATCTCGTCGTCACCAACATCGGCGAGCTGCTCACCATCAACAACCACGCCGGCGATCGGCTGGGCATCGTCCATCACGCCGCCCTGCTCCTCCACGACGGCACGGTGGTGTTCGCCGGCGCCGAGCGCGATCTCCCGGCCGCGCCCGGCATCGAACGCCTCGACGCGGGCGGCGCGCTGGTCACGCCTGGCCTGGTCGATCCGCACGCGCACCTGGTATTCGCGGGCTCGCGCGCGAACGAGTTCGATCTGCGTTCGCAGGGCAAGGGCTACGTCGAGATCCAGCAGGCCGGCGGCGGCATTCTCTCGACGGTGCGCGCCACGCGTGCGGCGAGCGACGAAGAATTACTGACTGGCACGCTCGCGCGCCTCGATCGCTTCTTGCGCGCGGGCGTCACCGTCGTCGAGGCCAAGAGCGGCTACGACCTCACCGTCGAAGGCGAGCTGCGCCTGCTCGAAGTGTTGAAGACCGCGCGCGCGCGGCACGTGGTCGATCTCGCGCCCACCCTGCTCGCCCACGTTCCGCCGCCCGATGCCGATCGTGATCCGTTCGTGCGGCGCTTCGCCAGCGAAGCGATCCCGCAGGCGGCGGCGCGCGGGCTGTGCGAGGCCGTCGACGTCTACTGCGACACCGGCGCGTTCACGCTCGCCGAGACCCGCACCCTCCTCGAAGCCGGGGCGCGCGCGGGGCTGCTGCTGCGCGTGCACGCCGAGCAGTTCACCCACACCGGCGCGGCCGATCTGGCGGCAACGCTCGGAGCGCGCTCGGTCGAGCACCTCGAGCAGCTCGCGCTCGACACGCCGATCCGGCTCGCGCGCGCCGGGACGGTGTGCAACCTCCTGCCGGGCGCGGCGCTCACGCTCAAGCTGCCCTGGCCCGACGCGCGCCGACTGCTCGCCGCCGGCTGTCGCGTGGCGCTCGGCACCGACTGCAATCCCGGCTCGTCGCTCACCGAGTCGCTGCCGCTGATGATGTCGCTCGCGTGCATGCAGCTCGGCATGAGCTGCGAAGAGGCGTGGCTGGCGGTGACCCGCGAAGCGGCGCACGCGGTGAATCGCCCCGACTCGGGCCGGCTCACGATGGGCGCGCGCGGCGATCTGGTGATCTGGAACGCGGCCGATCATCGCGAGGTGCCGCAACACTTCGGCGTTCCGCTCGCCCGCACCGTCGTGGTGCGCGGCCGTGTGGCCTGGACGGAGGCCTGAGCGTGGGCTGGTGGGAACGCCGCGTCGTCGCCGCCGGGTTCGACCGCGCGCTCGACGTGCCGGCGATCCACGCCGAGCGGGCGCGCACCCTGGCCCGCGCGCACGGCACCATCCTCGAGGTCGGCGTGGGCACCGGCCTCAACTTCCCCAACTATCCGAGCGCGGCGCGCCGGCTCTCGGTGCTCAGTCGCGAAGGGCCGCTCGACGAGCGCGCCAACCAGCGCGCGCGCGCCGCCGGACGCGTGCTCGACCACGTGCGCGGAGACGCCGCGCGCCTGCCGTTCCTGGACGCGCAATTCGATACGGTGGTGTGCACGTTCGTGCTGTGCAGCCTTCAGGACCCGGCGGCGGCGATCGCCGAGTTCGCGCGGGTGCTCAAGCCGGGAGGGCAGCTGCTGTTCCTCGAGCACGTGCGCGCGCCGGGCGGTGCGCGCCGCTTCCTACAGACGATCGCCAACCCGTTCTCACGCGCGCTGCGCTGCGGCTGTCAGCTCACGCGCGACACCGCGTCGCTGTTGCGCTCGAGCACGCTGGCGATCGAAGAGCTCGAGGAGTACGACCTCGCGGCGCTCGATGCGTTGCACCGCCGGGTGATCCGCGGCGTCGCCGTCGCTGGCAGCGCCTAGAGCAGCCGGAGCTGGTGACCAGGCTTCGGCGGGCGCGAGAAGGTGGTCTCGTCGCTGGCCTCGGCGCTCATGCACGAGGTGTGCAGGCCCACCCGCCGCGCGGTGGTTTCGAACAGCGCGCGCGCCTGCTCGGCGTACACGCCTTCGCCCTTTCCCCGCACCCCAAAACGCGAATCGTAGAGCTTGCCGCCGCGCGCCTCGCGGATGTGATTGAGGATCTTGTCCGCGCGCAGCGGCATCGCCGCCCGCAGTCGCTCTTCGAAGACCTCTTTCACCGATCCGGGTAATCGCAAGAACACGAAGCCGGCGTGGGTCGCGCCAGCGTCCGCCGCGGCCTCGAGGATCTTCGGCATGTCCTCGTCGCCGAGGCCGGGAATCATCGGCGCCAGGTTCACGCCCACGTCGATCCCCGCGTCGGCCAGCTTGCCGATGGTGCGAATGCGCCGCTGCGGCGTGGCGACGAACGGCTCGATCGCGCGCGCCTTGTCCGGATCCCACAACGGCACGCTGAGGGTCACCGACAGGCTCGCCACCTTGCCGAGCGC
>PNAM01000107.1 GCA_003170275.1 Myxococcales bacterium | reverse complement strand
GGCCGGTCGAGTCGCGCAGCGCGATCTGGTGCTCGCCGGCGGAGACCGCGATGCCGATCGTGGGCGTGTTGTAGCTGGTGTCCTTGCCGTCGATGACCACCTCGGCGCTGCTGTTCGAGTCCACCCAAACACGGCCGCGCGGCCGCTGTTCGGGCGCGAGCGAGACCACGACAGGACCGCGCTCCTCGGGCGAGAGGCCCTGCTTCTCCGGCTCGAAGCCGAGCTTCTCCAGCCTGAGCTCGTGGAAGTCGTCATCCGCGATCGAGAGCATGAGCGGGGTCTCGCCGGGGACCTGGCTGCCGTCGAGGAACACGGTAGCGCCCGACGGCACGCTGGTGATCTGGAGCGCGCGACTGGCGGGCGGCAGCGGCACGTCGAGCGCTGCACTTCCGCGGGCGGTGACGTCGACCAGCTGCTCGACCGGCTCGCGGCCCGGCTGCTCGAGCCGCACGCGGTGCACACCGGGAGATAGGCCGCGCACCGCGGTGGGCGTCGGCTCGGCGAGCCGCTTGCCATCCAGCGCGACCGCCGCGCCTTGCGGGCGCGAGGTGACGATCAGCAATCCGCCGTTACGGGTCGCCAGGCGCGGCCACCAGCCGGCGACCGCCAGCGCGAGCGCGGCCGCGGTCAGGCCGAGCGCGACGACCAGGGGCGCGCGGCGGNNGGGCCGCACCACCTCGGTCGACTCGCTGCGCGCCGCCGCCAGCTCGGGCGCCGCGTGCCGCCGCTCGACGCTGGCGAGCGCGGCGAGCACTTCGCGCATCGACTGAAAGCGTGCGAGCGGCGCCTTGGCGAGCGCGTGCATCACGATCGCGTCCAGCTCGAGCGGCACCTCCGGCAACCGATGGCGGATCGGCTCCGGGTCGTGGTGGATCTGCTGATACAGCACCTGCATGTCGTCGTCGCCCGCGAACGGCGGCCGTCCAGCGANNCCTTGTTGGCGATCTGCTCGGGCGACATGTAATGGGGCGTGCCGACCACCTGCCCCGCGCGCGTGAGCTGCTCCTCGGGTGGCAGGGTCGCCAGCTTGGCCAGGCCGAAGTCGATCAGCTTCGGCTCCTCGCCCAGCTCGGGGTCGGGCGACAGGATGACGTTCCCCGGCTTGATATCGCGGTGAACGATCCCTGCCTGGTGCACGGCATCGAGCGCCCAGCCGAGCCGGGTCGCGATATTCACCGCGCGCGCCACGTCGAGCTTCTTGTGCTCCTTCAAGACCGCGGTCAGGGTCGGCCCGCGCGCGTACTCCATGACTAGGAACGTCGGGTCGCCGACGACGAGATCGAAGAAACGGACCACGTTGCGGTGTTCGACGGCGGCGATCGCCATCGCCTCGTGCTGGAAGCGGCGGCGGAACGACGCGTCGGCGAGGAGCTCCGGCTTGAGCACCTTGACCGCCACTACCCGGCCGATGGCCTGGTTCTCGGCGGTGAACACCTGGCCCATCGCGCCCTGGCCGAGCTCCTGCAACAGCTTGAACCGGCTGTTACCCACGACGTCGCCCGACAGAAGCGGGCGGCGCGACAGGAACTTGCAGAACTCCTCGGGCAGCGTGTCGACGCGCGACACTCCGCCAGGAGGCGACGGCAGCCGCTTGGGCTCTACCTCGGTGGTGCCTTCCTTCTCGTCGACCGACTCCCCCAAACCCCTTCACCTTACCATACTGTTGTAAGATCGCGGGCGGTGCACTCCGAGTCCGCCTACGACTTCTCCGGCACGGCGCGCTTCCAGGTCCTGCGTCGGATCGGCGGCGGCGGCATGGGCGTGGTGTACGAGGCCTTCGATCGCGAGCGCAACCAGCGCGTCGCCTTGAAGACGCTGCGCACGCTCGACGCCAACGCGGTGCTGCGCTTCAAGAACGAATTCCGCTGGCTCCAGGATCTCAACCACCCGAACCTGGTCAGCTTCGGCGAGCTGTTCTCCGAAGACGGCCAGTGGTTCTTCACCATGGAGCTGGTCGAGGGCGTCGACTTCCTCACCTGGGTGCGCGGCCCCGAGCCACGCGACCCCGACGCGCCCACGGACCTCGCCCACCCGCACTCCGATGCGCACGCGCACACGCTCTCGGCCGAGGACGGCCGCAAGCTGTACGCGGCGATGGCCGACGCGCCGGTGCGCTTCGACGACGCGCGACTGCGCGCCGCGCTCGGCCAGCTCGCGCGCGCGCTCAACGTGCTGCACTCGGCGCAGAAGGTGCACCGCGACATCAAGCCGCCCAACGTGCTGGTGACGCCCAAGGGGCGCGTGGTGCTGCTCGACTTCGGGCTGGCCAAGCAGTTCGCCACCGCCAAGAGCGGGCCGCAGTCGGACTCGCACGTGGTCGGCACCGTCGACTACATGGCGCCCGAGCAGGCGGCGTCGAAGCCGGTCGGGCCGGAAGCCGATTGGTATTCGGTGGGCACGGTCTTGTACCAGGCGCTCACCGGATCGCTGCCGTTCTCCGGCCCGCCGCTCGAGGTGCTGATCGCGAAACAGTCCCAGTCGCCGTCGCCGCCGCGCGCGCTCAACCCGAGCGTGCCGCCCGATCTCGACGCGCTGTGCACTCAGCTGCTCAAGCCCGATCCGGCGGCGCGGCCGACCGGCGCCGAGGTGCTCAAGCGCCTGGGCATCGACGATTCGCTCGAGCACCACGTGCAGCCGATCTCCTCGCATCCGTCGTCGGTGCCGTTCGTCGGCCGCCAGCGCGAGATGGAGATCCTCGGCGGCGCGCTGGCCGACACGCGAAGGGGCGATCCGGTGACGGTCTACGTGCAGGGCGAATCGGGCGTGGGCAAGAGCGCGCTGGTGCGCCGCTTCACCGAGGAGCTGGCGGTGGAGATGTCCAACGTGGTGGTGCTGCCCGGCCGCTGCTACGAGCGCGAGTCGGTGCCCTACAAGGCGTTCGACGGGATCGTCGATTCGCTCAGCCGCTACATGATGCGGCTGCCCAAGGCCGAGGCGGCGGCGATCCTGCCGCTCAAGACCGCGCTGTTGGCGCAGGTGTTCCCGGTGCTGCGGCGCGTGGAGGTGGTGGCGCAGACGCCGCTCCCGCGCAACGAGGTCCCCAGCCCACAGGAGCTGCGCGCGCGCGTGTTCGCGGCGTTGCGCGAGCTGCTCAGCCGGCTCGCCGAGCGCCACCCGCTGGTGCTGGTGGTCGACGATCTGCAGTGGGCCGATGCGGACTCGCTCGCGCTGCTCGGCGAGGTGATGCGCCCGCCCGAGGCGCCGGCGCTGCTGCTGATCGCCACCGTGCGCGTCGCGTCGGACTCGAACTCGTCGGGCCAGGGCGGCAGCCTGAACGTGGCCAGCGCGATCACCGGCGACGTGCGGCACATCGAGGTGCAGCGCCTGCCGCCCGAAGAGGCGCGCGAGCTGGTGACCCTGCTGCTCGGCTCCTCGGTGCAGCCGGCCGACGCGGTGCGCGCGATCGCCGACGAGGCCGCCGGCCATCCGCTGTTCATCGACGAGCTGGTTCGGCACGTGAGCGCGGGCGCCGACGGCTCCGGCCCGCACGGCTCGCGGCTCAAGCTCGACGAGGCGCTGTGGGCGCGCGTCTCGCGCCTGGAGCTGCCGGCGCGCCAACTGCTCGAGCTGGTGGTGGTGGCCGGCGGTCCGCTGATGCAGGAGACCGCGTCGGCGGCGGCGGCGATCGACTTCGGCGAGTTCGGCAAGCGCGTCTCGCTGTTGCGCGTGGCCAACCTGGTCAAGACCACCGGCGCACGCCGCACCGACGCGATCGAGCCCTACCATGACCGCGTGCGTGAGGCGGTCCTGCAGCACCTCGACGGAAAGACGCGCAAGCGCTGCCACGAGCGGCTGGCGCTCGCGCTCGAGGCGGCCGGGCGCGCGGATCCCGAGGCGCTCTCGGTGCACTGGTTCGGCGCGGGCGATCTCGAGCGCGCGGCGCACTACGCCTCTCTAGCGGCGCAGCAGGCGGCCGAGGCGCTGGCCTTCGAGCGCGCCGCGCGGCTGTATCGCCAGGCGATCGAGCTGCGTCCCATCGAAGGCGCCGCGCTGCAGGCCGCGCTCGGCACGGTGCTGGTCAACGCCGGCCGCGGCGGCGACGCGGCGCTGGCGTTCCTCGAGGCGGCCAAGGGCGCCAGCGCGGCCGAGTCGATCGATCTGCAACGACGCGCGGCCGAGCAGCTCCTCATTTCCGGGCACGTCGACGCCGGCCTGTCGGCGCTCGGCCGCGTGCTCGAGACCTTCGGCATGGCGCTGCCCAAGACGCCCAAGGAAGCGCTGCGCTCGCTCATGTGGCAGCGGATGCGCATCCGGCTGCGCGGCCTCAAGTTCAAGAAGCGCGACGCGACGCAGGTGTCGCCCGCCGAGCTGACCCGCATCGACATCTGCTGGTCGGTGGGCGTGGGCCTGGGCCTGGTCGACAACATCCGCGGCGCGGATTTTTCGGCGCGCAACCTGCTCTACGCGCTCAAGGCCGGCGAGCCCTACCGCGTCGCGCGCGCGCTCGCCACCGAAGCGGTCTACGCCTCGCAGACCGGGCAAGCGCGCCGCTCGAGCGAGATCCTCGCCACCATCGAGCAGCTCGCCAAGGAGCTCAACCAACCGCACGCGGTCGCGCTGGCGGCGATGGCGGCCGGCATCAGCGCGTTCCTCGCCGGGCGCTGGAAGGATGGGCGCGCGCGGCTGGAGAGCGCCGAGAGCATTCTGCGCGAGCGCTGTACCGGCGTCGCGTGGGAGATCGACACCACGCACATCCTCGGGCTGACCTGCCTGTACTTCCTCGGCGACCTGCGTGTGCTGGTCGAGCGCGTGGCGCTGCATCTGCGCTCGGCGTTCGATCGCGGCGATCTGTTCGCCTCGACCAACCTGCGCACCGGCATGAGCGTGGTGTGGCTGTTTCGCGACGAGCCCGAGCGCGCGCTCCAGCAGACCACCGAGGCCATGCGCAAGTGGTCGCGCGAGGGCTTCCACACCCAGCACTACTACGATCTGCTCGCGCGCGCGCAGGTGTCGATCTATCTCGGCGAAGGCGAGGCCGCGCTCAAGCTGCTCGACGAGCGTTGGCCCGCGCTCGCGGAGTCGCACCAGATGCGCGTGCAGCTGGCCCGCGCGCAGGTGCGCGAGCTGCGGGCGCGCGCTCTGTTGTCCGCGGCCAAGATCGACGCCGGCGAGCGCCCGCGCATGCTGCGCGAGGTGGACGCGCTGGCCGACCAGTTGAGCGCCGAAAAGCGCGAGTGGATCGGCGCGCAGGCGCACCTGTTGCGCGCGGCGGCGGCGGCGGCGCGCGGCGACACCGAGCGCGCGGTCCAAGGGCTCGAGGCGGCGACGCGCGGCTTCGTCACCGCGGACATGGCCATGCACGTCGCGGTGGCGCGCCGCCAGCACGGCCGGCTGATCGGCGGCGACCAGGGACGGCAGCTCATCGAGGTGGGCACCAGCTGGTTCGAGGGCCAGCGGGTCAAGAGCCCTGTGCGCATGACCAACTTGATTGCGCCCGGTTTCCCGGACTGGTAGCGGTCAGCGCGTCGACAGCTCGAGCGTCACGGTCGCATTGCCGCTGGCGGAGCGCTCGAACAGCGTGGTCTGAAAGCTCGCCGCCAGGCAGCGCTGCAGCTCCGGCGGACCGGGCGCCTCCACCTCGACCTTCGACACGTGTCGCTTGGCGTCGAGCGTGAACTGCACGACCACCTCGCCGGCCAGCTGCGAATCCCCGGCGAGCGCGGCCTGGTAGCAGGCCTGAAATCCGCCGCGCAGACGCGCGTCGAGCTCGCCCGCGAGCGCGCCCTTGTCGATCTTGCCGGTCGCGCTCTTCACGCTGCCGAAGCGCACCGACGGCTTCGCGGTCGGATCCTTGAGGATTCGCGTGAGCACCGCGTTGCCCGGCGCGTCCGGTCCGGCCAGGAGCGTCTGCGCGTCGACCTCGCTGCCGTCGGGGAACTGGCAGTCGCTGCCGCTCCCCTGCGGCACGGCCTTGCCGCCGGCGCTCACACAGTAGGCCGCGGCGCTGGTCCCCGGCGCGCTCTTGCGTTCGACCTTCAGGTAGGCCGCCACCGCCTGCGACACGCTCTTGGGATCGCTTTCGTGCCGCTCGAGCGTCCACGCGCCGATGCTCGCCTGATCGAACCGGCAATAGGGCGAGCGATTCTCGCCGCCGCGCTGCTGACAGGCGACCGCCGCGGGGTTGGGCGCGGCGCGCGCCACGCCTGCGAAGGTCAGACCGAGCGCGCACGCAGCAACGAACCAGATCGAAGGGGCCACGCGCCGATAGTATCGCATGGTAAAATCAAAACGCGTGACGCATTCGGGCGCCGATTCCGGCGACTTCCAGGGAAATGACCGCTTCGAGCTGCTCGGGCGCATCGGCGCCGGCGGCATGGGCGTGGTCTACCAGGCGCACGACAAGCACCGCAACACGCGGGTCGCGCTCAAAACCCTGCGCACCTTCACCGCCGACGGCATCCTGCGCTTCAAGAACGAGTTTCGCGCGTTGCAAGATCTGCAGCACCCGAACCTGGTCAGCCTCGGCGAGCTGATCTCGGAAGCCGGCCAGTGGTTCTTCACCATGGAGCTGGTCGACGGGATCGACTTTCTCACCTGGGTGCGGCCGGTGCCGGGCTTTCAGCCGTCGAGCGGCGATTTCATGGTCTCGCCCGACGCGGTGACCATTCCACCGCACGGCGGCAGCGCCGGCTACGAGGCGGCGGCGGAGACGGTGTCGCGCCCCGAGCTCGACGAGAACCGCCTGCGCACAGGGCTGGCGCAGCTCGCGCGCGGCCTGACCGCGCTGCACGCGGCCGGCAAGGTGCACCGCGACATCAAGCCGTCCAACATCCTCGTGACCGGCAGCGGTCGCGTGGTGGTGCTCGACTTCGGCCTGGCCACCGAGGTCGGCGGCACGCCGTACAGCGAGGTCAACGTGGTCGGCACCGCCGACTACATGGCACCCGAGCAGGCCGCATCGCAGCCGGCCGGCCCGCCCGCCGACTGGTACTCCGTCGGCGTGCTCCTGTACGAGGCGCTCGTCGGGCGGCTGCCCTACTCCGGCGCGCCGCTCGAGGTGCTGATCGCCAAGCAGCGCGGGGAGCCGCGCGCGGTGCGTGAGGTCGAGCCCGACGCGCCGGCCGATCTGGCCGCGCTGTGCTCGGAGCTCTTGCGCCGCGATCCGGCCGCACGCCCGTCGGGCGGCGAGGTGCTGCGCCGCCTCGGCGAGGACGCCTCGAGCGAGCTCCGCCTGCACACCTCGTCGCACGCGCAGGCCACGCCGTTCGTCGGCCGCGCGCGCGAGCTGCAGGCCCTGAAGGAAGCGTTCGCCACCGCGCGCGAGGGCAAGCCGGTGACCGCGTTCGTGCAGGGCGAGTCGGGGGTGGGCAAGACCGCGCTGGCGCGCCGCTTCACCGAGCGGCTGCGCCTCGAGCACCCCGACGTGGTCGTGCTGCACGGGCGCTGCTACGAGCGCGAGTCGGTGCCGTACAAGGCGCTCGACGGCATCGTCGACAACCTGGCGCGCTTCCTGATGCGCCTGCCGAAGAACCAGGTGGCGTCGCTCTTGCCGCTGCGCGTGGGCCTGCTGGCGCAGGTGTTCCCGGTGCTGCGACGGGTCGAGTCAGTGGCCGAGGCGCCGTTGCGCGCCGCGGGCAGCATCGATCCGCAGGAGCTGCGCACGCGCGTGTTCGCGGCGCTGCGCGAGCTGTTCATCCGGTTGACCGAGCGGCAGCCGGTGGCGCTGGTGATCGACGATCTGCAGTGGGCCGACGCCGACAGCCAGGCGCTGCTCGGCGCGCTCTTGCAGCTGCCCGACGCGCCCGCGCTGCTGCTGGTGGCCACCGTGCGGATCGCGGCCGAAGGCAAGACCCCGTCGCAGGACGCGGGCCGGCTGCCCAACCTGTCGCAGTGGATCTCGGGCGACGTGCGCCACGTCCAGGTCGGCCGCCTCCCCGCCGACGAGGCGCGCCAGCTCGCCGTGCAGCTGATGAAGCGCGCCTCGCCCGGCGCCTCGATCGCGGACGCGCAGGCGATCGCCGACGAGGCGCACGGCCATCCGCTGTTCATCGACGAGCTGGTGCGCCACTCGGTGCAACCGACCGGCTCGACCCAGCCGGGCGTGCAGCTCCATCTGGAGGAGGCGCTGTGGGCGCGCATCTGCAAGCTCGACCCGCCGGTGCTCGAGCTGTTGCAGCTGGTCACCGTCGCGGGCCGGCCGCTCGCGGTCGAGGTCGCGGCGCGCGCCTGCACCGCGGAGCCCTCCGAGCTCGGCCGCCACCTCGGGCAACTGCGCGTGGCCAACCTGTTGCGCTCCACTAGCGGCGGCGCGGGGCGCGCGTCCGACGCGATCGAGACCTATCACGACCGCGTGCGCACGGCGGTTCTCTTGCACGTCGACGAGGCGGGCACGCGCAGGCTGCACGAACGGCTCGCGGTCGCGCTGGAGGCGTCGGGGGAATCGGATCCGGAAGCGCTGTGCACCCACTGGCGCGGCGCGGGCGACGACGGGCGCGCTGCGGGCTACGCCGCCGAGGCCGCCGTGCAGGCCGTCGCCGCGCTGGCCTTCGATCGCGCCGCGCGGCTCTATCAGCTCGCGCTGCGGCTGCGGCCCGACGGACCCACCACCGTCGCCTGGCAGGAGCGGCTCGGCGAGTCGCTCGCCAACGTCGGCCGCGGCGGCGAGGCGGCGATCGCCTACCTCGCGGCCGCCAAGCACGCGCACGGCACCGACGCGATCGAGCTGCAGCGCCGCGCCGCCGAGCAGCTCCTGGTGAGCGGCCACATCGACGAGGGCCTGGCCGGGCTGCGCATGGTGCTGCACTCGGTCGGGCTCAAGCTGGCCGACACCCCGCGCCGCGCGCTCGTGTCGCTGCTGCTCGGGCGCGCGCGCTTGCGGCTGCGCGGCCTCGGCTTCACCGAGCGCGAGGAGAGCCAGGTGCCGGGCCTCGAGCTGCGGCGCATCGACGTGTGCTGGTCGGTGGCGATCGGCCTGGGCATGGTCGACACCATCCGCGGCTCGGACTTCCAGACCCGCCACCTGCTGCTCGCGCTGCGAGCCGGCGAGCCCTATCGCATCGCGCGCGCGCTGGCGATGGAGGGCGCGTTCGTCGCCTCGGGCGGCGGCCCCGATCGCGCGCGCGCCGAGAAGCTGCTGGCCGCGGCCGACACGTTGGCGGCGCGCATCGGCCACCCGCACGCCATCGCCCTGTCCGCGCTGTCCCGCGGCGTGATGCACTTTCTCGACGGCGACTGGCGCCTCGCGCACGGGCTGTGCCTGCACGCGCACGAGACCCTGCGCGAACGCTGCACCAACGTGAACTGGGAGAACAACATGGCCACCCAGTTCGCCATGCTGTCGCTGGCCATGATGGGCGAGGTGGCCGAGCTGTCGCGCCACATGCCGGTGCTGCGCCGCTCGGCGCGCGAGCGCGGCGATCTGTACGCCGGCTCGATCTTGCGCTCGGGGCTGCTCAGCCTGTGCGCGTTCGCCGCCGACGATCCGGAGCGCGCGCGCCAGGACATCGTCGAGGGCCTGGCCAAGTGGTCGCAGCAGGGCTTTCAGCTGCAGCACTACTGGGAGCTGCAGGGCAAGGTGAGCTGCGATCTGTACGTCGGCGACGGGCGCACCGGGCTCGATCGCCTGACCGCGCGCTGGCCGGTGATGGCGCGCTCATTGGTGCTGCGCATCCAGTTCATCCGCGTGCAGGCGCACTACCTGCGCGGGCGCGCGCGCGTGGCCACCGCGGTGCGCCTGTTGCCGGCCGATCCCGAGCGCGCGCAGCTCCTCACCGACGCCGCCGGCGACGTGCGCGTGATCCTCAGCGAGGATCGACGTTGGTCGACGCCGATCGGCCAGCTCCTCGAGGCCGGCATCGCCGCCGCCCGCAGCGACGTCCCGCGCGCGATGGTGCTGCTCGACCAGGCCGAGCGCGGCCTCGCCGCCGCGGACATGAAGCTGCACGCCATGTGCGCGCGCCGCCGCCGCGGCGAGCTGGAGGGCTCGACCGGCCGGACGCTGACGCAGGAGGCCGACGACTGGATGGACACTCAGCGCATCAAGGACCCGCGCCGCATGACCGCCATGTTCGCGCCCGGCTTTGCTGACTGACTACTTGCGCAGGAGCAGCGTCAGGCTGCGCGCCACCACGCGCCGCGCCTTGTCGACGGGAAGCTGCTGGTGCTCGCGCAGATCGTCCCAGGTCGCCATCGCGCCCGCCACGCCCAGCGCCGCGGCCAGCTCCTGACGATCGGCGCCCTTGTAGCGCTCGAGCTCGCGCTGAAACACGCGCTCGCCCTCGTTGCGCAGCCACGCGCGGATCAGGGTCATGCGCCGCGAGATCTCCGTCGAGAATGGCTCCTGGATGCGCGCCGCCCGCCAGATCGTGCGCACCCGCTCGAGCAGCCGCACGCGCTCGCCGACGAACACCTCGATGCGCGCCGGCAGCGGCCCGTCGGCCGGCACGCTGCGCAGGGTCGGCATCACCTCCGCGAGCTGGCGCCGGGCCGCGTCGGCAAAGACCGCCTCGAGATCCTTGAAGTGATGGAACACCAGCCGCAGCGACACGCCGGCACGCGCGGCGATGCGCGGCGCGGTCGGCCGCAGATCGCCCTCGTCGATCAGCGCCAGCAGCGCCTCGGCGACCGCCGCGCGCGAGCGCTCGCTGCGACCCAGCCGCCCGTCCAGCTTGCCGAGCGGCTTGGCGAGCGGCTTCGGTTGGCGTGTGCGTTTCGGTGTGGCGCTCGACATGGTGGCGAGAGTGTACACGCCGTCGCGCATGGTACAACCCGGCCGTGCCGCGCGCGATCTGGGTCGACACCGACATCGCGCTCGGCGCGCGCTCCGGCGATGTCGACGACGCGTTCGCGCTGGCCGCCGTCGTCCGCTCGCCCGCGCTGCGGCTCGTGGGCGTGAGCTCGGTGTTCGGGAATACCTCGTCGGCCACGGCCGCGCGCTGCGCCGAACGGCTGCTCGCGGTCGCCGGCTCGAACGTGCCGGTCGTCGAAGGCGCGGCGCGCGCGGGCGGATCGAGCGCGGCGGCTGAGGCGATCGCGCGGCTGCCGGCGGGGACGTGGTTGCTCGCGCTCGGGCCGCTGACCAACGTGGCGGCGGCGCTGGCGCGGCGCACGACCTGCAAGATCGCCATTCTCGGCAACGCTTTCGGCCTGCGCGACCATCCGCTCACGCTCGCCGAAGAGCACGCGATGATCGATGTGCTCACCGGCGGCCGGCTCATCAGCGGCATGGTGCGCGGCATCGGCGCCGAGTATTTCTCGTTCGGCGCCAATCCCGCCTTCAGCCACGCGCGCTTCCAGGAGGCGCATGATCTCGTCGTGCATATGTGGACGCGGCCCGGCCCCTTCGCCTTCGAGGGCAAGTACTACAAGTTCAAATACGTGAACCCATGGCCGCGGCCCTATCAGGAGCCGCATCCGCCGATCTTCATTCCCTCCTCCGGCTCGCTCAGCACGATCAAATGGGCGGCCGAGCATCGCTATACCTATTGTCAAACCCTAGCGCCGATCGCCGCGGTCGCGCGCACCTTCCAGCTTTATCGCGAGGCGGCGGAGCAGGCGGGATACCAAGCCTCGCCCGACCAGCTCGCCTGGTCCAACGCGATCTATGTCGCCGATACCGACGAGAAGGCGCTGCGCGAGGCCAAGCGCAACACCAACTGGGTCGACCAGAACGCCGCCTGGGAGAGCGCCGTGCTCGGCTTCTGCCGGGCCCTGTACTCGCACGAGGCGTTCCTGGCAGAGTTCGAGCCGTTCGTCGCCCGGCTGACACGGCTCGGGGAGGCGGTGGCGCTGCGAACTGTGGCTTTGAAGCTGACGTCCCCCGGCGTGCCCGACATCTACCAGGGCGATGAGATGCCGTTGCGCGCGCTCGTCGACCCCGACAACCGCCGGCCGGTCGATTGGCAGCTCCGGCGCGAGCGGCTGGACGGAGTCGCGGCCGGCGATCCCCCGGATGCGCAGACGCTCAAGCTATGGCTGATATGGACGCTGCTGGAGCTGCGCAGGCGGCGGCCGGAGGCATTCGTAGGCTCGTACGAGCCGGTCGCGGCAGGGGATCGAGTGGTGGCGTTCGTCCGCGGTGCAGCGGTGCTGGTCGCTGTCGCGACACGGCCCGAGGTCGCAGTCGAGGCCGCCGCCGCGGACGGTGACTGGAACAAAGTGCTCGGCGGCGACGAGCACGGCTTCGCGGTCTGGGAGCGGCCCGACCGGTAGGGTCCTGCTGCCGCTATGCGTGTTCTGCTGATTTCGTGGGAGTACCCCCCGGTGATCGAGGGCGGACTCGCACGCCATGTCCGCAAGCTGTCCGAGCAGCTGGTCGCGCAGGGAGTGGAGGTTCACGTGCTGACCCGCGGCGGCGGCCGTCTCGCGGCCGAGGAGGAGCGCCACGGGGTGCTCGTCCACCGCCTGCGCGAGCCGCCGTTCCCGAAGGACGTCGGCCAGTTCGTGAAGTGGGTCGAGGCGATGAACTGGCACATGGGCGAGCTGGGCTTAGAGCTGTGCGAGAGCCACGATTTCGACCTCGTGCACTCGCACGACTGGCTGGTCGCTGGCGCGGCGCAGGCGCTCGCGCAGAGCATCCAGCGCCCGTGGGTGGCCACCGTCCACGCCACCGAGTACGGGCGCCATCAGGGCTGGGTGCAGAAGCATCCGCAGTCGCACATCCACGCCACCGAGCGCTGGATGGTCCGCAGCGCCGATCGCGTGATCACCTGTTCGCACTACATGCGCAGCCACGTCGCGAGCGTGTTCGGCGTCGCCCCGCGACAGATCACCGTGATCCAGAACGGAATCGACGCCCGCGACCTCGAGCCCGTCGACGCCGACCTTGACGCCTTGCGCGCGCAGTTCGCGGGCCCGGACGAGCGGCTCGTGCTGCTCGTGGGGCGGCTGGTCTACGAGAAGGGCTTTCACCTGGCGCTGGACGCGCTGGCCCCGCTCGTCCAGGAGCCGGGCGGCGTGCGCTTTGTCGTCGCCGGAACGGGCAGCGCCGAGGCCGACCTGCGTCGCCAGGCGTGGCGGTTGGGATTACACCGCCACGGGACGTTTCTCGGCTGGGTGGGCGACGACATGCTGCACTCGCTCTACCGGATC
>PNAM01000073.1 GCA_003170275.1 Myxococcales bacterium | reverse complement strand
TCGATGGACGCGCCTCCGTCATCGAAAGCGGCGGGCCGCCGGAAGGACACGAACCTGGTGGGCTCGAATCCCAAGTTCGCACACTTGATCCCCGGGTTTCTGCTGAACCGCCGGCAGGATGTCCTCACCATGCGGGAGGCCCTGGCTCGCCGGGACTTCGAGACCGTGGAGCGCCTGGCGCACTCGATGAAGGGCGCCGGAGCCAGCTTTGGATTCCAGGCCATCACCGACCTCGGCGCCGCCCTGGAGCAGGAGGCCGGGAGCGCCGACACCGATGCGCTGGGCAAGTATCTGGGCGACTTGTCCACGTACCTCGATGGTGTCGAGCTCGCACGGCCGACGGCCGGCGGTGCCCGCAGGATCGTGTACGTCGAAAACGATGAGGACATGCGCATGCTCTTTCGCGCCGTGCTCGAGGAGAACGGGCACCACGTGCAGGAAGCGCGGGACGGGGTCGAAGGACTGGCGCGCATCCTCGCCGAGAAGCCCGACGTCGCGTTCGTCGACATCGGCCTGCCCGGGATGGACGGCTACGAAGTCGCGCGGCGGGTGCGCGCGGCGCTCGGACCGTCGATGCTGCTGGTGGCGATGACCGGAAGCGCGAAGGAGAGCGATCGCCTCCAGGCGCTCTCCGCCGGCTTCGATGCGCACATGACCAAGCCAGTCGAGCTGGAGCTGCTCAAACGGATCCTCGAGACCAAGACCCTCTTGACCGACGCCAGCCATTTCGCCGCACCCACGACGGCAATCGTTGCCGTTCCGGGTCCGGCTGACTCGACGTTGATTCCCGGAACGATCCCCAGCTAGCCGCTGCGCAGCGCGGCGGCGGGGCTGCTGACTTCACTCAGCTCCTTGGCAGCTGCGTTGCGAAACGTGCGAACATCGCTCAACCCTTCTCGCTCGAGCGCGACGTCGTCAGGTGCCAAAACACGATCGAAGCGAAAGGGCGGCAGCGATGCCACGCAGGCGGGCGGCGGCCGGAAATGCGCATGCGATTGCGATCGACGATGGCGGGTTGAAACCGGGATGCAGACCGCCGCTGTCGAGATCACGGGCGCGACTCGACCGCGCCGACCGGTCGTGCTGGCGCAATACGAAGGTCTGGTGCTCTACGCCGCGCGTCGGTAGTAGTGGCTCAGGAGCCCGCCGAGTCGTTCGCGTCGCTCGACCGGCCCGTTGTCGTTCGCCGACGATACCGGAGCCGTGAGCAGTCGATTGTCGAGTCCCTGGTGATTGCGCTCGAGGTGGTAGTGCTCGACGAACTCGCTCACTGCCCATCGCAAATGCCGCTCGCCGAGCAGCACGAGCTTGTTCAGGCATTCGGATTTGATCGACAAGACGAATCGCTCGGCGTAGGCATTCAGGTTGGGACTGTGCGCGGGCAGCTTGAGGCACTCGACGCCGGCTGCGCGAAGCAGGTCGCGGAACTCGCGGGTGAAGAGCGGATCGCGATCGTGGATCAGGTAGCGCATGCCGCGCAAGAATCCGTCGACGCTGTCGGTGAGGTTGCGCGCGACCTGCTTCATCCAAGCGCCGAGCGGCTGACGCACGACGCAGGCGATGTGAACCCGGCGCGACTTGACGTCGAGCACGAACAGGACGCTGTAGCGAATAAGCCCGGCCAGCGAGAGCACCTCGACGTTGAAGAAGTCCGTCGCGGCGATTGCGCCGAGATGCGCCTTGATGAACGTCTTCCACGGCATCCGCTTGCTCCGCTCGGGCGCGGGCTCAAGGCCGTGCTCGCTGAGGATGCGTTTGATCGTGTTCCGACCAACTACGTGACCGAGATTGCCGAGCGCGTCGCGCAGGCGTGTGTAGCCCCAGCCGGAGTTCTCGGCGGCGAACCTGATCACCAGCTCTTGAACCGACTCTACCGTGCGAGGACGACCGGGCGCGCGCTTGGCGGTGCCATCGTACTTGGCAGCGATGAGCTGGCGGTACCAACGCAAGATCGTGTCCGGCTCGAGCAGGCTGGAGATCTGGGTCAGCACTCTTCGGCCAACCGCCTTGCCGCGGACTGCCAAGCGGCGTCGCTGCTCGTCGGTAAACCGAAGCCGACGGCCGTGAAGCTGCTCGCGCAAAATCCGGTTCTCTTCCTTCAGATAGTCGATCACCTCGAGCTGCCGCCGATTGACCCATCCCGCGAACACCAAGAGCAGGAACTGCAACGGCTGGCCGCTCATATCGATGAATCCTACCCTGCCCAGTCGACGCCGGATCGGCCACATTCGTTCGTTCGCCGCCGCGGCAACGTATTCAGATCGCATCCATTTCGCTCGATCGAGTTTTCGCACAGGACTCGTTCGTCTTCGATCACCGAGACCAAACGCATGGCTCCTGCGCACCGAGGGCACGTCAAAACATCAAAGGCGAAGCAGCGCTTGAGCAGCTTCGCCCACGTCAGGCGGTGGGCGCGCTCGGGCTCATCCGGCCCGGCGCGCCGGTCACTGAGCGCACCAACAGGGCAAGGTCAGCCCTCGGCGACCTTGCCCAAGTAAAGTATTCAGCGCCACCTCTGTCGGCAGTCGTCGTCCTGTTTCGTTTTCGCGTCCGCGTCTTTGAGCGTGTTCTCAGCGGCCCACACCCTGGGGAGCATGCCCCAGTCGCAGTTCATCTGGTCGATGTCCTGCTTCAAGCGTGCGATGCAGGCCCCGCGGTTGTTGCTGACGTCCGTCTCGCACTCACCGCGCGTTCCCCTGACGGGCTGGTCGAGGCACACGTCGGCGCTGCCGCCAATGTGGACGCCCGGGGCGTTGAAGCGGCGGAACAGCTCGGCATGATCGGCGCCGGCTCGCCCCTCGACTCCCCAGAACGGGCCCATGTGGGGGCTGAACATGCAGGCCTGCCACGGTTGCGCCATACAACGCTGGGCCGATGCCAGCAGCGACTCGAAGCCCTGCCTGTCGGCGATGAACGGGTTGGTCTGCGCGCTGCGCATACTCGGCGCGGGCTGCGCGAGACACGCGGCCAGCCTATTCTTCTTCTCTTCCACCGCTCCCGCCGCTGATGCCTGGTCGCGGCGGGCCTGCTCCGCGCGCGCCGCTTCCTGATCGACCTGACGTCTCGCGGTGGCGTCATTGGCGCTTTGCGCGGCTTCCCTGCGTCGCGTCTCTGCCGCAGTGGACTGTTCTTCTCGACGCTGCGCATCGGCAGCGCGCCGCTGTTCGCGCGCGCGCTCGGCGTTTGCGGCCAACTCCGCTCGTGCCTTGGCGAAGTTGGCGGAAGTCGCGTTCACCGAATCAATGGTCCCCTGAATCGCGGCCGCCGAATCCGCGCCCTGGCGAATCCTGGCCCGCGCGCGCTCGGCCTCGTCCGTGTACTGCTGCACCTCGCGCTGCTTCGCCTCACGCTCCTTGGCCGCCTCGTCGGCTTGCGCCTGGCGCGTGGCGCGCTCACGCGCGGGCTCGTCGAGATCGCGCGCGGACGAGCCCTTGCCCGCAAATGTGACTTCCCCATCGGTACCGCAAAGCCTCCGGAGCCACACGAACGCCTGATAGACGCGCTCATAAGGCGTATTGGGGGGAAACTTGATGTCGACGGCATCAAAGTTTCTGTCCGTCGGCTCGCGATCGTTTTCGGTCTTGTGGGATCGGAACGCTTCGGCCTTGGTAGATAGCTCGATCCTGGAAATGGGCGCGAAGGCGGAGAACTGCGCCCCGCACCGTCGGTTTTAACGCATCTTACCAAGGGTGAGGCGGAAGTTGACGGGGCGCGGGGGCGGAAGAACGATCGGCGGGCGTCGGACGAACGAGAGCGGAGCGGAGATGCACTTTGTTTGGCCTACACGCCTTTTCGGCAAAGAGAAAACGGGAAAATGCAGAACGCTGCGACGAAGACGGAAATGCGAGCTGCCTGCCCCCGCAACCAACCTCGCAGCCGTTATCGTCGTCGCCTCATCGACGAAATCCGAGGTAGAGTTCAGAGGGCAGCATGAAGCATCGTTGGAACGGCTTTCTGTTCGTCGCGTGCGCGCTCGCCGCCGGTTGCACACCGTCCATTACGTTGCGCGTTGAGGGGCAGTGCCGCACGCGCACCGGCCCCTACCACTTCGGCAGCATGCCGCGCCCCGAGAGCCCGCCCGATCGGCATCGGGAGGGGACCACTTCGCTCGCCCTGCGTTCGCTCGACGCGCATCGCGTTGAGATCGTCGTGGGCGGAACCTGCTCCGTCACGGCGCGAGTGCAGACCAGCTCTGGCAGCCCATGGCGCCCGAGTCGACGATTCCTCGTCGAGGCCGGTCAGCGCTGCACGCTGGACCTACCCGAAGAGGGTGCACAGTCTGTGACGATCAATGGTCCACCGCCGCCGCGTGATCCGCACATCCTCGATGGGCCGCCAGATCCAGAAGCAAGCTGGGTCTTCGTCGACAACAACAACGACGTCGACCTGATGCTGACCGGCCGCACCTCCGCCGGTGTGTACGATCTGGGTTGTCAGTACCGCACGCCCCGTTAGCGACCGGCGCGGTGAGCGTCCGGAGTCCTACACGATCATGGGCGCGACGGATCCAGACGGATCCAGACCGACCGGAGGTAGTTGCGCGAAGGCCTCGAAGTTGTCGTCGGGCAGCCGGATGGCGCGCGGACCTGGCGCGCTACTTCGTCGCGTCAATGTGAGGGCGGTCTAGCGCTCGGTGAGCAGCCGATGGGCGCGGCGTGCGATCAGCCCGAAGCCGAGCTTCTCGGCGTCACGCGCGAGCTCGGCAACTCGCCCGGTCGCACCACGCTGCTGGGTGCGTACGGCGTCTTCCAACAGCGCCAGCCGCGCTCCCAGCGCGTCGCCGCGAAGCCCGACCGAGCCAGCCTCGCGCGCCAACTGTTCGAGCGAGCGGCGGGCTTCCGCTTGTACCTCGAGGGAGGTAGAACGCAGACGCGCACGGGCCGCAGCCAAGCCGATCAGGTTCCTCACGTGCGGGCTTTCGCTCGCGTTTGCGCGGCCCATTGCCGAATCCGCCGCCTGGCGGGCCTCCTCGAGGTGTCCCGCGTCCAGCCGGATATTGGCCAGCAGCGCCGCCGAAATCGCTTGATCCTCGACGGCGCCAACCTGACCTGCCTCCACGCGGGTGGCCTCGGCTTCGCGTGCCGCCTCCTCGAGTCGCCCTTCCTCGTAGAGGAGCCAGGCGAGCTGGCGCTTCGTCCTGTGCACCGTCGCGCGCTCGTTCATGGCGATTCGCAGGTCCAGGGCCTCCTGAAGCTGCGCGCGAGCCGCCGCAAAATCGCCCATCCAGATGAGGATCTCCCCGGCATCGGTCAGGATCCAGGACAACATTCGCGAATCCACCATCTTGCGCGCCGCCGGAATGGCCGCCCTGTACAGCGCCTGCGCAGCGGGAAGGTCCTGGTGAAAGAGCGCGAGGTCCACGTTGGCGACGTCCGGGTACGATGGAAAGCCGAGACGTTTCGCCAGCTCGACCAATTCGTCCGCCGACCGTCTCCCTGCTTCGAACTGTCCCCGATAGCCGGACACGATGACGCTGTTGGCCAGCTGGGTGAGAAGGCTCCGGTTGCACTGGTTGGCGCGCGCCAGCGGAAGCGACTCGGCGATGGCTTCGCCGGCGCGCACCGAGTCGTTCTTTCGCCAATACGAGCTGGTGAGGAGCGCGAGGGCCGCGACCTCGCCGCAGGCATCCGAGCGACGCTGATAGATCGCCTTGGCCTCGCCGGCGGCGAGGACCGCCTGATCGGGCTCACCCAGGTTCAACAAGATCGCCGACAACTGAAGCAGCGCCGCGGCGCGCACCAGCGGCAAGCCGCGCTGATCGGCGACCGTCGCTGCGCGCTCGGTCAGTCGACGCTGCGCCGGCCAATCGCTCTCGAGCAGCGCCGCCGCCAAATCGATCCGCGGATCGTCGCCGTCGGGAGCCGGAAGCCGCCGCAGGATCTTGAGCGAGACCCGCGCGTCGTCGAGCCGACCGGCCCGGAACTGCGCCGAGAGCAGTCCGACGCCCTCTTGCAGACGTCCGTTGCGGCTGAACGCGGCACGCCACGGTTCGATCGCGCCCGCGTAGTCGCCCGACGCTTCCTTGGCGCGTGCAAACACCCAAGGCTGCTCCTCGGCGGAAATCGTCGACGAGGAGCCGAGGACGCGCTTGGCCTCCTCCGTGGCCGTTGCTGGATCGAACGACTGGAGCGCTCGCGCCAGCGAGGCCCGCGCGGGCGCGAACGTCGGTGCGGCATCGAGGACCGCGGTAAACTTCTTTCGGGCCTCGTTGAGGTCGCGGTCCCAGAGGAGCGCCTCACCATCTTCGAACAGCCGCGCCAGCCGAGCATCCTTGGGAGACTGCACGCCGGTCGACCGCTGGCGCGGCCTCATCCACAAGGCGCTGGCCGCGAGCACGGCCGCCAGGACGACCAGCCCCGTACCCACGACCCGGGCACGCGACCAGGCAAACGGCGAAGGCAGACGGTCGGTGGATCCGGGTGGATCGGGTGCTCGCTCGGCAGCCAGCTTCTGCAATTGCACACGCAGCCGATCGAAATCGACCGGGTGATCGGTCGACGGCGGCAAGCTGACCGTCGCGTCGAGCGCACCCGGCTGCGGTGTGGCTGCGACATGATCCGCATCGAGGGATTGCATGACCGAGACCCCGTCGGCGTCGCCGAGCTGCCGGAGCACCTCGAGCAGCTCCTCGCGTAGCTCCTTCATGGCGAGCCGGGCCACGGAATCCTTCACCAACGTCCGATCGACGAGCTCTTGAACGGACGCGGGCACCGCGTCGAGCGCTGGCGGCCGGCCGGCGACGATGCGCGGTGGCGTCGCGTTGAGCAAGGCGGCGATTCCCGATTGCGTGGTCGCGGACGGGAATGGCAGGCTGCCCGTCAACATCCTGAAGAGAATGACGCCGAGCGAGAAAACGTCGGTGCGCCCGTCGACGGGCAGCCCGGTGGCGGCCTCGGGCGACATGTATCCAGGCGAGCCGATGATTGCGCTCTCGAACGTGGTGGCGACTCGCAGCACGCCCGACGCGCGCGCGACGCCAAAATCGAGCACCTTCACGCCGGGATCGTCTTCGGTCCCGGTGAGCATGAGGTTGGAGGGCTTGAGATCCCGGTGAACGACCCCCGACGCGTGCGCGACTGCCATCGTGTCGGCGACCCGGTAGGCGATTCGAAGCGCGACAGCACAGGGCAGCGGACCTGACTCGTCGAGCCGCGCGGCGAGCGTGCGGCCGGGGACGTACTCCATCACGATGTAATGGATGCCGTCGTCAAAGCGTCCGAGGTCGAGCGGACGGGCGATGCGCTGGCTACCCAGCGCGGCCGCAATCACCGCCTCCTGCACGAAGCGGTCGCGCATGGAAGGCGAATCGGCATGCTCGCGCTTGAGCACCTTCAGCGCCGCGAAGGTGTTGGGCAATTGCTCGTGGCGCAACAAGTAGACCGCGCCCATCGCACCGCTGCCGAGCAGCGATTCGACGCGGTAGTTGCCGACCTTGCGGCCGACCAGCGGAAGCAGATCCGGAGCGGCCGCGCTCAAGGCTGCCCGGAGATGCCCATTGTGGGGCTGTCCACGACACATCCTTCCACAAGCGCCCGACTTTGGCCATCGACAGCGACGGCAACAATTGGCGAGCCGAATATGCTCCGGCCATGCAGCACGCCGGCCCACCCGTCGGCGCCGCCGGGCAGCGAGCGGCGCTACGAGGTCATGCAGGTGCTCGGCGCGGGCGGCATGGGCGAGGTGGCCCTGGCGGAAGACCACGACATCCAGCGCAAGGTCGCGCTCAAGCGGCTGCGCCCGGATGCGCGGTCGGAGCCGGCGCTGGCCCGCTTCGCCGAAGAGGTGGGCATCATCGGCCAGCTCGAGCACCCCAACATCACGCCGGTCCACGATGTCGGCATCGACGAGGAGGGACAGCACTACTTCGTGATGAAGTACGTCGACGGCGAGACGCTCGAGTCGATCATCGACAAGCTCGCGGCCGGCGCGCCGGGCTATGCCGAGCGCTTTGGCACCGACGAGCGCGTCGAGATCTTCGTCGGCATCCTCAACGCGGTCCGCTACGCGCACGCGCGCGGCGTGGTGCACCGCGACCTGAAGCCGGCCAACATCATGGTCGGCCGTTACAGCGAAGTGACCGTGGTCGATTGGGGCATCGCCAAGAAACGCGACAGCGCGGAAGCCGGCAGTGGCCTGGACGGCACGCCGCTCTACATGTCACCCGAGCAGGCCGCCGGCGATCTGGCCGCAGTCGGCGAGCGCAGCGACATCTACCGGCCCGTACGCGATCAAGCTCGCGCTCGCCCGCAACAACGCGCCGGCCGAATATGCGGAGCTGATCTCGCGCGGGCTGCAGCGCGATCCAGCGCGCCGCTTCGGAAGCGTCGACGAGCTGGAGCGGGCGCTCAAAGACGTGCGCGAGGGCAAGGGCCCGGTGAGCTGCCACATGACGCTCACCAAGCGCGCCGCCGTCGTCGCTCTCTCGCTCGGCAGCGGGCACAGGCAAAGAGGTTCCGGGATCCCGTCGCCGTCTTTGGTCGCCCTGCGGACAACGCGTGGAGCACGTACACCACGGATGAGGAACTGAGCTTCTACGTGTGCCAGCTGTGACGCTGCGGTAGTCTCTGGGCGGGATGGGGGACGAACAGCCAGCGGAGTCGCTCTTCGGAAAGCGCGTCGGCAATTTCGTCGTCGAGCGGCAGCTCGGCCGGGGCGGGATGGGCGTGGTGTACCT
>PNAM01000080.1 GCA_003170275.1 Myxococcales bacterium | reverse complement strand
GTCTCGAGCCGTGTAACGTCTGCTGCGCGTTCAGTGCCATGCTCCTCGAGGATTGCGCCCAGCGTGGTGGGCTTCGTTGGTGCGGCTCTCTCGACGGCCGCTTGGGGCGCGGCCGGCTTGAAGATGTCCCCGAGCGTTCCAAGGCGCGTCCGCAGCGCCGCCGAAGGGCCTTCGATCCGCAACATTGGCGCGTCGACCTGACGACGACCGTCGGGCGTCAACACTCGTACGCGACGGCCCTGGCGGCGTCCGTCGGGAAGCAGCTCCATCTCGAACTCGACGCGGTCGCCAGTGCGGGGCAGGTAGTCGGGGTCGACGAGGAAGTTTGCGTGCGTCCAGATTTCGGCGTCGGGAAGCTCAGCAGCCTCGATGAATCCGTAACCTTTGGTGCCCCATCTGCGGATGCTGCCGTGCATGACCTCTCCGAGGCTAACAGGTACATCCACTTGGTCAACGGTCACGTGCGATTGAGGTTTCATGAGTCGGCGCCTCCGCCGGGCTTCATCTTCGACGCGGCGAGCGCCTCCTCCAGCACAGCCTTCGCTTGTTCTTCCTCCCGCCAGAATCCGTACGCCCTCGCATGCGCCTGGCGCGCCCTCCTGACGATCTCCGTCGCCCACGGCAGCGGCTTGTTGTCGATGTCCAGCAATCCGTATTCGCGACCGATAGCCAAGAGCGCGCCCCTCCACGGTACGCCTTCCATTCCAACGTTCTCAGCGTCGGAGACTGCCGCATCGGCGGCGTCGATCTCGCTGACGGGCCGTCCTTCTCGCCTCTGCTGTTCGATGAGCCCCTCGATGGCACGCGTTCTGCGCGCGTAGGTTGCTCTCAGCGCGCGTCGGCAAAGCACGAAGTGCTTCGGGATCACGTGCAGGAATGGCCTGTTCTCGTTTTCCGCAGACCCCATCCCAATCGGTGCTCTCCGACGCAGGAGGCGTTCGAGCTGCGCGAAGAACGCCGAATCGTGACCGAGCGATTGCGGTCCGGCCGCGACGTGCGCCATCTCGTGAAGCAATGTGCTGCGCACGCCCCGGTCTGATGTGTGCCGGCTGATGTCGATGATCACGCAGCACTCGTCGTGATCGCAGCGGCCAAACGCATTCTCCAACGGAGCAACCGTGATCGCGTAGGTCGGCAGTCGCCCGCTCCAGAACCGCTGGCGATAGTGCTCGAAAAGCCGCGTCAACCGCGCGACTGTCCATGATGTCATTGCCATCCTTCCTATCTCCCGCGTCCTGTCGATCGGGGCGACATCCAATCGGACAAACGGACAATCGGCCAAGCGACCCAATGCCTTCGTCGGACGCGTAGACGCGAATGCGCAAGGGAGGGCGCGTTGTCCTGTCCGTTTGTCCACTTGTCCGAGTGCATCGGCTACTCCCCCTTGTCGTCGCCGGGCGGCAGCAGATACAGGCCGCGCCCGCGCCGGACGGCTCCCAGCCGCCGTAGATGGCGCCGCGCCGTGCGCTCGCTGATCACGTCCCCCGTGGATTCGGCGTAGGTCTTGACGAAGTCGGTGAAGTGGATCGTCTGGCCGGCGTGACGCTGCTTGGCCGCATCGTCGCCATCCGCCCGTGCAGCGGCTCCGGCAGCACCGACCAGATCAGGGACAGCCACCCGCAGGAACTCGAGCTTGAGCCGGATGAACGCGAGCGCCTCTTCAAGGTCCTCGAGGGTTGCGACCGATCTGTCGTGCGCCCGCGCCGAGGCGGACACAAGACGCGCCATCGTGATCGCCAACCGGACGGGGATGTCGCCCAACTCCGGCAGCGTCGAGAAGAGGTTCTCGTTCTGTCTGGCGATCTCGTTGTGTGCAGCCTCCATGGAGGCCCGCACCTGGTCGAGATCGACTTCGGGATGGCGGTCTCGGAGCAGACCGACAAGGAGGCGCAGCCTTCGAACCCACGGTTGCGCGTCGAAAGCGTCCGAACCAGCTCCAATCGTCCGGTAGATGGCTGCGCCCACCTTCCAGGCACGCTGGACATCGGCCGGGATGTCAACCACGAGGTCGATCCGGCTGAGCAGCGGTCGAAGCAGGAGCAGCGCGGCCTCGCTGTTCGAGGTATTCGCACCAGCTTTGGCCAGTTGAGCGAAGCGATTCAAGTCGATCAGCAGGGCGGCCGACGTTTCTCGACGAACCCCTCCCGCCACGCTGTCTCGGACGACGCCGTCTTCGATCACCTCCTGCAAGATCGGACCGAGACGGCGCAACTCGGCCTGCGAGATCGCGTGCGCGTCCTGCAGGGTCGCAACCCCTCGGTCGGCGCGAGCGATTAGTCCAGGTTGAGATCGCCACCCCTCCTTTGCGTGATGGGATGCGCCCACGAGTCCCGCTGCCGAAATCTTGGCCGCGCTGGCCTCCTCCCACCTTGGATTGAGTGCTCGCGCGGCGAGGCCGAGGAGCTTCTTGCCTGACGCCGGCGGCCCCGCCACCATCGCGTGGAGCCGCCCAGAGGCATGATCTAGACGGCCACAGGAGAGAGCCTGCAAGATCGTGAACCGCAGCAGCGTCCGCAACAGCGGGAAGTCGTCCAACGCGACCACCCGCAGTCCATTCTCCAGCTTGTCGGCAATGTGGTCGATCGGGCTCACGCTGTCCCGCTCCAACTCGTCCATGAGAGCGGTAGCATCTCCCCGCTCCACGTCGCTGGCGGCCAGCAAGTCGAGCGTGTTGAAGGAAGCGCGGGCGTCGAATACTTGAAGGACGAACGGTTGGTGAGGGCTGACAAGATCAAAGACGGCCAGCGTCCGTCCGAGGAACTCGAGCTGCGGGCGGTCGCGCAGCGCTACCATGAGATCGACCAGCGCTTCGCCGACGATGCTCAAGGTGTCGATCTCCTCCTGGTCGACATCTCTCATTCGGACGTGGCAGACCACGGTGTCGGTCACGCTACCGTCTGCGTCGTACACTCGCCCGAGGCGTGGCTCGGTCATTTGGACAATGTTCCCGACGAGCCGGACGGGCCTGTAGAGCATCGACGGCCGGCGAATTTGCCGGATGCTCGCGTGCGCCGCGGTCTCCCACGAAACGGGTGAGCCGCATTTGCCGAGCAGCTCCTCTGCCACCCGGCGCGCGGCCTTGAGTATCTCCTCGGGGTTCGCCCGCTTGCCGGCGCGACTCATCAGCAGGATGAAAAGGCCGCGGAGAAGCTCATCGAGCTGACGATTTCGATCGTCCGCGTCGTTCATGATTCGTTGACTAGGGCGTGGATGCGGTCGAAAACGCCGAAGACCATCTCGGGCGTCGGGTCGTTGACGCGGAACAGTGCCTCGGCGAAGTTGTGTGAGTCCATCAGCGCGTCGAACACCCGTTTGCTGCGGTCGCGGTCGGGTGGGGCCTGGGTCTTGGTCTTCTTCGGCTTCGCGCTATGCATCTGATCCACCACCATGCGCCAAGGCGATCAGCGCGTCGGCGTCCTCGCCGAGCGCATAGGCAATTCCCTGGATAACGCCCACAGCATGCACCGCCATGCTGAGCCCGCTGGGCAGGATCTCGGAGTGGATCGTGCCGCTGGCCACCTCATGGAAGAATCCCGTCAGAGTCGGTGGCACCCGCTCGGACACCTCGTACACTTTGCGCAGCCGGGCCAGTTGCTCACTGACGTGGTCAGCGATGCGCTTGCACTTTCCCATCTCGCTCTCCATTGGGGGCCCGAGCGCCGCGGTGGATTCCGCGGGGAGCTGGGCCCTTGTGAGAACGAGGCGCTACTTTTCAGCGGGTGTTGCTACACGAAATGTGGTCGCCAAGCCGGGCTGGCTACGCCGGAGGTAGCACTGTCGTAACCACTCAAATCACCAATGAATATAGTCACTCCAGGATGACTTCCCATTCGACTCGCGGATCGGGGATGTAGGTGCAGGTTCCCCCCGTCTCGATGACCAGATCCAGATGAGTCGCGAGGGCAGGATGATGTTTCCGCATGCGCTCGATCGCATCGTTGATCGCCTTGCTCACGGCGTTGCGCGCCCTGTTGGTGTTGTCGGCCACCAAGCGGTCGCGACCTCCTAGCCCGGTCCCGTGTCGGAGGAGGTCTTCGACTTGCTTCAACTGCTGTTTCAGCTCCACCGCCCGCTCCGGTGACCTCTCGAGTTCGATCTTCTCCCTGAGATTCTCAGCCGCCGCGGCATACACCTTCGCGTCCAATACCGGCCCCGCGTTTCCAAGGTTGCGAGCAGTCAATCGCTCCTCTTCACCGTCGACCTGGCCATCGCCAATGGTGGGCGCTAGTACGAGGTCGATGGCGTTCATCGGAGTGTGTGGCTGCGCCAGGAGCTGGGCTATGTACCCGAGGCCCTTGCTGCCATCTCCGTAGATTTGCCCTTGGAAATCCACCACCCAGCTTCGGCCGGCATGGCTGAAGGTTGCTTTGGTGGCACCGGAACCACCGACCTGGGAGACGAGGACGGGCGCCTTGGTAGCTCCGACGCTGCCAGGTGTTTTGCCCCATCCGCCGCACGCAGGACACGGCTCGGGATACCAGCGGCTCCCTTCATGAAGCTCGGACATCGTCCAGCGCGGGTCGCTGGTGTCGATCGCCCGCGCCGCCCATTCGGGCAAGAGTCCGTCGCCGCCGCAGGCCGCGCAGTCGTCACCTTCCGGCGGTACGAGGGAAGCCGCTCTCGCACTACATGCTGGACATGGCGTCGGCGAGAAGCCGCCGGGCTCGCCGAACTCAGGCATCCACCACTGGACCCAGCGACGGAAATGACCTGCCCAAGCCGGAACGATGCCAGTGCCGCCGCACGAGGTGCAACGCCGCACAGCACGGCATAACGCCGCGACCTCTGCCATGCGCGCAGGCTCGAAGATCCTGCCCCACGCGTTCTTCATGAACGTGAGAAAGTCCGGCGTGCTGGTGAAGGGGATCGCCTCGAGTTCGTACTCCACGGTCACGTGCTCGTTGGTGCGGCGCACGATCTCATCGTGGGCCCGCAGGATCGCTGGCAAGCCCCGCTGCCCCGCTTTTCCCGTCCCAGCCATGCGCGCTGTCGAGTTTATCAGATAAGCATTGGCGCGCGGCCCGACGCACCCATCGGATGCGACGGCGGCCAAGGCGATGTACCATCGCCGCCGTGCTGCTCCGCCGCGTCGCCCACGTCAACCTCTCCGTCGACGACATTGAACGCGCCGCCCGAGCGCTCGACTACGTCGCCTTCGGGCGACCTCTTCCTTTGAAGAAGGGACGTACGTGCGTCCGCAAGGCCGAGAGGAGCGTCGCAGTGCTGGCGCCACGCGGCACGGGGAGGGAATACGCATCAGGCATGAAGGCTGCTGCGTTCTCGACGTTCCGCTTGGCCGTGGCAAAGCTCTTAACGTGTTTTGGAGCCGCCCCCTTGGGCAGCACGAATAGGACATGCACGCGGTCGAGCCGCCGCCGCTGTCCGTCATCCAAGTCGACCCAGACCCCGTTGGGAAGGTGAGGGAGCGCCGCTTTCCCGAGCGGATTCGGCTTCGTCTGCGACGTGGCGTCTTCCGACTGAACCACGACGCCTACCAGAAGGGCTACGGATTGAGCTGGCGCGGCACCAGCACTAGTTCCTTGGACTACACTGCGCTCAGCCACAAAAAGCCCGTCAGAGTCCATCACTTTCGCCCACAAGTACTTGCCACTCTCGAAAACGGGTGTGAACAGGGAGCCGCTTCGGCAAGGACATAGTTTGAGGTCGGCATTGGGTTGGAGTTGCCGCACGGCCTCGCGAAGACGTTTGGTGAATTTCGAGTTGCCCTTCGACATTACACTGCCAGGGTCGCAAATCTCCTCGCGGCAGGGAAGGTGCTTGTCATCGGGATGACCTGTTCCTGCGCTGCTCGGCGTCGGGTTCTCCCGGCCTCGCGAGCCCGATCGCCGTCATGCGTGGGCTCTGTTCGTCGCGTGACGCGGAATGCGACTTGGCGGATGGCGCGGAGGTCGGCGGACTGCATCCGCAGCACTCTACTCCAGGACACGGTGCGCACGCGTGGTCGGCGTGGACGCCGGCTAACGTGGCGCGGAAGGCGGCAGCGATGCAGTACGACTAGGAGCTGCGGGTGACGGCGCGCTAGCTCGGGTGTGCGCCGCCTCCTGCACCCAGCATCTTCACAGGCGCTGTACCGTCGCTGATGGCAAGTGCTTTGAAGTCGGTGAAGCTGTCCTTCGCGCGAGACTGAATCTCCAACCAGGCTGTGCGGAACGCTGGAAGTCGCATCAAAGACTCGATTCCCTGACGCCACTCATTCCAAGTTTCATCTCGAATGCGCCCCTTTCTGTGAAGAAACGCTTGCTCATTGCACAAATCGACGTAGCGATAGAACACGCCGAGCATCTTGCGTTGGAGGTCGTCGCTCAGCGACTCCCCTAACAGCGCCTCGACCGGCAACTGAGTGATGATGGCGCGGAACTGTTCCACAAGACGGTCTTCAAACTGACTTCGCGCCTGGTCCTTCGGAGCGCGTAGCTGAAACCACGCCAAGAAGACGCCGATTGCGGTCGCGACGGACCCCAACGCAGTGATCAGCTCCACTCCCACGACAACCTCCGATTGATCTCGGTCAAGCTATCGGGTGCTGTACTTGAGCGCAACCAATCAGCGAATCGGTAGGCGGCGCCTGAGAGGCAAGCATTGCGGAAAGACGCCGCGGGTCTGCGCTGGTATGCTGGATGCGCACCGGCGCGATGAACGGTGCCCGGGGGGTAGAGTGGAGAAGTTCACCGAAGAGGTCGCGGCGCGCCTGAAAGCGTACATGTATCGTCTCGAGGACCCCAGGAACGGCCAAACGTTCTACGTCGGCAAGGGAAGCGGAGACCGAGCCTTCGCCCACGAAGAGCTTCGCAAGCGTCGCGATCCCAGTGTTAGGCCTGATCGTCAACCGGACGAACGAACCAAGACGCACTCGAGCGCTTCCGGATCTGGAAATGGGTGAAACGGGCCTGGCAGATTTTCTCGACGACCTGGACACCTTTGCTTGGCGTGACGAGGTATGTGATGCGGCGGACGCAATCACTGGGCAACGACCACGCTCAAAGGCCATTGGCCTTCGGGTCATAGAGAAGCTTCTGTCTAACGCTCGATCTGCTCAGCAGATCAGGATGCTACTCACGAAGATCCTAACCGAAGTCTATGCTGAGACTCTCAAGGTGTGGACGCGGGACGCTGTCGATCAAGCGCTCGACAAGGACAGTGCGATTGAGGCTCGCCGACATGGCGCACGAACGCTCCGCCGCGGAGTCGAAGTGAATTGTGCGCCGGCGAACGGCGGGCACGTGACGGTGTACAGAAGCGAGATACGCGGGAGCGAGATCATGCGCCGCGCGCCCTGAAACTCCAAAGATGCTAACACCTCAGAATCTGAGGGACCTTGCGGAGCAGTTCTTGTTTTTGTCAGATCGACTGGTCTCGCCTTGTTGAGACGGTGGGGTTACAGAAGTCTAGAGCCCATCAATGAAAAACAAGAAAACACCGCTGCGCACGTTTACGCCACCACTGAGCGGTCAGATCCTTGGATCGATTGTCGACGTACTTGAGCTTCGCAAGCACGATAAACAGAAGGTGCTGAGCAGCCAAACCGCGCGCCGATATTTCGCGGGCAAACAAGTGAAGGACAAGAAGCGCGATGCGATCATCGCTGCATTCTCACACTGCATGCTCGACGGACGCTTTTTCGCCCCGGTTGACGGGCTATCCGCTAACACAAGCAAGTCGCTGGCAAGTGCCATCCTGTTCCATGCGCAGGTATGGGACGCCTTAACAAGCGTCGTTCGAGGCGTCCAGGTCGAGGCTGCAGACCCCCAGGTAGAACCGCTAGTGTTTCTTCGATTGGCTACGATCGAGGTTGCACTACGCGCCGGCGCTCTACTGCGATTAGTCGGCGCTCCGGCACCAGAAGACTCGCCGCCCGCTTGGGGCCAAGAGGACGGCAGGAAGTGCCTGCTGGGTGAACTGATCAAGTGTTGTGAGCCGCCTCCGACCCGTCAGGAGCTGGAGGAGAGGCTTAACGTTCCAAGGAATTCGGTGGGGGATTGGATCCGCGGGAAGGCGCGACCCACGGACGCCAACATGAGGTATCTATCCATCGAGTTGGCGAGGCGCATCGATGGCGCCCAACCTGCGGTCCTTCTCCGGCGAATGCGGCGGCACTACGCCATGTGCGATATTGCGCAACGGCTTGCGGGCCGAATTGGATGGCCCGCGGTGGAAGACGTGGCTGTTCGGTTCACTACCTACCGGGCACAGGTCTTCCGGGGGGTCGCAGAGATGCCTCGGACCGAGCTTGCACTCCTCCTCGTGACCGGAAGCCGTAGTCCCCTTGCACGGGCGGTGCTAGCGAAGCTTTGCGATCACGAACCCAGCCAAGTCTGGCACACCGAACTGCGATTTGCCCCCGGGGAATGGCAGCATCGCTTCGAAGCGCAGGCCCGTCTGACCGGAGTCACGACAGAGCTTCGGGCGTCGGAGCTTCCCCATCTCACCGAGCTGGGACGAACACAAATCGCGAGAGGGGACCTGGATCAAGCTGCGGAGACCTTCAATCGCGTACTGGCAGCGACGCCCAACGACCCAATGATTTTGAACTACGCCGCGCACTGCTACTTGCGGCTCGGTGATCACGCGCGAGGGTTGACGTTAGCAAAACAAGCGAAGCACCTCGGCGTCGACGGAACCTACTCCAGGTGGCAGGCCGGAAAATACGAAAAGAAATAGACGCGATCGAAATCAAAACTCCCATTCGGAGGAATCACATGGGAAAAGAGGAGTGTTGGTCGTGCGGCGGTGGCGGCGTCGTCCAGCGTAGCTGGAATCGGGGCTACTCAGGTGTTTGCCAGGCGTGCGATGGCGACGGTTACATCTTCAAGATAGGGGATCGTCAAGTCAGCAAGACCGAGCACGAAGAGGACGAGGCCGACGACGCGTGGGATGACGACGACTAAGCCTTCCTTGCACTGGCACATCATTTGCCCGCGGGCTGTGCCACCGGACGAGGGCGTGGCCGCGTCGGCCTAATATGCCGAGGCCCAGCGTCTGCGCTAGCGTTGTGTCAACGTGAAGCTGTTGCCTTCGGTGTCCGCTACCTCGGCGACGACTACGCCGGGCGCAACCTCGATCAACGGCGCGATGATGCGACCGCCTGCGCGTTCAACGTCGGCACGCGCGGCTGCAAAGTCGCTGACGGCGAAGTGCAGCCCGATCTTGCTCGCGGCGTGCTCGGGATTCAGGGCGAGGCCGACGCGTACGCCGGCGATGCGCAACGACGACCAGCCCAGCGACGCGAACATCACGGTGCCGCCAAGCGCCTCGACGTAGAACCTGGTGGCCCGCTGCATGTCGCTGACCTCGACGCTGAAGAAGGTCTCGGTGACGGTCATCGTGGACGACTCGACCGCGTGGCGTTCATCAACTGGTTCTCGATCAACGCCGCCCAGACGAGATGCGCGCCCATCACCTCGGTGCTCAAATCATCTCGGATCTCTTGTTCCAGCTTCTACGCTGCGATTCGTCGTGACGACCGATTCCCTTTTCCTAGGTTGCAGAGATGACACAAGGACTGCAGGTTCGACAGCTCGGTCCGTCCGCCCTGCGAGAACGGCACGATGTGGTCGACGTGCAACCGCACGCCATGACTTGGACCGCGACCGCAGTTGAGACAGCGAGAATTTGCTTTATCCAGCACCTTGAATCGGAGGCTCAACGGGATCGTGCGTCGACTCGCGGCAGTTGCTCGAGCCACGATCATTCGCTCGCGCACGCGGGGCAACTTCGGCAACTCGTAGCCCTTGTTTCCCATGAAATGACCTTTTAGAAAGGCGGCGAGCACGAAATCGCGGACGAATGCCTTCGCCGTGGTGTCGAGGAATTTTCCCGTCTTTGAGTTGAACGTACCGAGGATCAGCCTTCCTTCGTCGCTGACTTCGAGCCCGAGCTGCGCAAGTGCGTTACGTAGTGCGGCAGCGCGCTGTGCTCGCTGCTTTGAGCTGATGCCCCGCGTTGCGAGCTTGATGTGCTGGCTCAGCGACAATTCCGATCCGCGACGCTGGAGCAGTGTGAGGTTTACCGACAGCAGCATCCCAGCCTTGCAATAGGCGAACAGACGATAGTGGTGCCAAGCGTTCTCGTACAACTGAATCGATACCTCGATGCGCTCGGCGGACGGCAGGTAGAACGTGAACTCCAGCTCGCGGCCCAACAACTGCCAAGGCTCGCGGTTGTACTGCAACGTCGAGGTCGTCAAGATTCCACGATGCCCGTTCACAGGCGGAGTCGTGAGCCCCAGCTCTATCTGGGTGATGGTCTCAGCGAGGAGCGAATCGCGGAACCGGCGCACGTATGACGGGATGCCCATTGGGACGAACAGCGTAACACGGCAAAAACGAGACGACGGGTGAGCGTGGTGGGCTGTTCGTGCGCGAGGCCCCGGTACGCGAGCACACGTTCGGGGACAAAACAATTCCTTCCGACCTCTTCGGCACGAACGAGGCGAAGAACCTCAGCGCGGTTGTGTGGTGCAATCAGTTCACGGTGCCGAGGTTTTTTCGGATAGCGGCCGAGGCTGAAGGGCTGCCAGACGACGTGGATTCAGCCGTGAACTGGGGCTGGCATGCGACCGAGACTGAGAGTGAGAGTGACTCCCCGGCCGAGCGGTACAGGTACTGTGTCGGCGATCGTGATCTTCCCTCGGAGACCTGGTGTCGCGGCGTCACCGTTTTCCGCAACCCGCACGCGAACGTCGCTCTCCCCGAAGGGGCGCTGGTCTGCACGAGTGAGTTTCGGCTCCGGCAGGGGCGACTCGTGAGGGATGTGCACGACTTCCACCCGCTAACCTCGTTCCTACGGATGGAGGGTAGGTAGAAACGGCATGGCCGCACAAGAGCCGGCATCGCGCGAGACCCAACCCTGGGAGCGCACTGTCGATCTCGACGTGGAACCTACCCCGGCCTACTACAGCTTCCTCGTGGCCGACTTCGGCCTCACCGCAGCGATGGCAGCACGGCGTGGAACCGCTGGTGCAGCGGCTCAGGCAAGCAGGCCCAGTCGCGGAACGCCACGCGGATCTGCTCCAGCTCGCCACGGGCGCGGTTCGGGTCGGTGTCGATGGAGCGCTCGACGACGGTCAGGCGGTCCAGCACGCCACGCGCGATGGCGTCGAGCGAGCTGCGGGACAGCGCACGTGCGCGGGCGAGGGCCGCGCGTCCGTCGGTGCTGGCGCCGTGCTCGAAGTGGAACGTCGCGGCGTGGAGCGCCTCGATGACGTCGACCGCGGGGCAACGTGCAGCGGCGTCAACCGGCCTCGCCGCCGAGCCTGATGTGCAACATGGGCTGATAGTGAGCGCCGCCATGCCCAGCGCCAACAAGCGGCTGGTGATCATCGAGGAGGAGCACAGCCGAAGCGATGTGCCGAGACCTGCATTGGTTGCTGCGGTGCGCGTCGCGCGCACCGTGTGGGTTCGCATTAGCCTAACGAGCCTGGGCGTTCAGCAGTCGATCCAATCACCTGATTCGGCGGGGGAGCGCGCAAGAGGACTCCTGCTCAAGCAAACTGCGACCATGTCGCGATCTGACCGTTGTGATCCTGTAGCCGAAGACTACAGTCTCGGTTGTGGGCGTCCGCAGGCACCACGATGGAGCTAGGGTTGACGGACCTCTTCTTGCTGACCTGCACTCGGATTCTCGAATCGTTGGGTTCGGACGGTGGCCAAAAATAATGCAGGTCGAGCCAGTTCCCGTACGAAGCGTTCTCCGTAAAGTGACACCACAGGCTTCCGGGAAAGTTTGACAAGTAGTCCGCTAGCTTCGCTGAGAACACAAAGGTTATTCCTTCGCCATAGCGCCCTCGTTTTCTTTCCCAAAGCCGAATTCTGAAATGCAGACCTGTCGAATTGGGCTTGTCCGCACACAGATCCTTGAATAGTCCTATCTTCATTTTTTGGAATACTTCATAGTCGAATCGGAATTCCACCTTCCTGTTGTCTTTTAGCAACGCCTTTTCACGACGACCCAGCTCCTTGAGAACGAGCGTGTTAAGCGTCATTCGCATGGCCACGGAATCTAGCCACGTGAGAAACAGGGTGACTGGGTCTCCGTCTGCCGTGTAATAGACAACGTTCTCCTTGTACTTTAGAGCGTAGTAGAGAATGAGAGACAAGCTTCTTATGTCGTTCAAATAGGAAGGGTGTTTATCTCTAAATGCTCTCTTAGCTTTCTTACTAGTCGATGCCCCAATCTCTTCGAGTTTTCTGTAGCCCTCCGGCTTTGGTTTGCCAGATGGATCTCGCGGGTTACTGCGCGGTGACTCACGCCTGATCTTGTCGTACAGCTTCTTGTCGTCTTCGCTGATTTGCAGGTTGCGTATGATCTTCGAGTGGTACGCCTGTTCCAAGAAGTCAGAGCTGCCAACGTTTGCCGGGTTGTACATCGACACAATGTAAAAATAGTACGTGGGACAGATGGCAGGATCGTCCACGTAGAGATCATCGAAACAGAGGACTGAATAGCAGGACGGAACAGTGCTGAGGGTGTGCTGCTTGCCGAGCTTGGACGTCAACTCGTGGCAGGTCGTTTCCGTAATGAAGCGTCGGTCGCCCTTTAGACTGCTAAGCGCAGCTCCCGGGAGAAGAAAACAGTTAGTATCGAAGAAGTAGGAAATTCCTCAGTTCAATGATTGGATGCGCGGTTTCTTTGCTCTCATTCTGGTTACTCACGAGTTATTCGCCACGTTCAATACTCCACATCGTCCAAGCATATCCCACGGGGCTCCTTCCTCGATCACTTGCCCGTCTTCTTCCCACGAATGCCGGCGATGAAGTGGCCGATCCCATGGGCCAGCACATAGAGCACCGTGGACCACACCTTGAAAAACACCCAACCCCGACCGCCTCCGGCTCGGAGATGCGCCTTGATCGCTTCGAGCGCGTCGCCCAGCTCTTCGTCGGCCACGCGCTTCGGCACCACTGATGAAACGCCATCGAGAACCCACGCCACGCGGCGGAGACTTCGAGCATTCAGCGCGCGACTCGCGACTGTCGGATCGCCCAGCTCCGTCGGGATGACGTGCTCGTTGCCGTGGTGTGGCACGTGGACCAACATGTTGAACATGCGAACCTGCCCCGCAAGTTGATCCTCCGTCGCAAGTGCCTGCACGTGGGCACGCTGGCAATGCTCCAAGTGGGCTAGGATTTGATCGCGTTCGCGCTCGGCGTGCCGCCAATGCAGGCCGGATTCCAACGGATCCGCACCGCTCAGCGTATCCTCTCTACAACACGCTATCAGCTGCTCGACCCGTGCAAGATCCCGTTCCACGGCGACGACCTGCTCGCGCGCCCCGATGCTCTCGCGCTTCGCGTAGTCGAGTTGATCCTCGATCTCTGCCCTCTGGACGATCACGACTCTCACGTCGCTTTCACAGGCGAAAATGCCGCCAGCGCCCCCATGATCCGCCGATCCTCGAACGCGGCCTTCCGTCCCTCAGCAGTGATCTTGTAGTACCGACGAGGCCTCCCTCCGCGCTCAGGCATCGGGGGCCCCTCGTGGCTCTTCACGAGACCCTCGCGTTCGAGGTCCCGAAGCGCCGGGTACACGGAGCCCTGGCCGAGGTTCACCTTCCCGTCGGTACGCTCCTTCACCCGGTCGATCAGCTCCAGGCCGAAGCTCTCACCGGCGATGAGGGCCTGAAGGAGGGCCGCCTTCGCACTCACTGGTGGTTCCATAGCGGAACCGTATTCTCAGTGTTTGAGGATTGCAACCACAAAGTTTGCTGAATGCTCCTTCGAGACTGGTCGTGCACGTGCCTGCCGGTCTTTGGAATTGTTGTTCTGGCATCGGCTCTTCGAGAAGCCGGACATGGCCGAGAAGCTACGCTCGGGTGCATCAAGATGATGTGCTACCCGCACCAAACTACCGCGGGCGACACGACCAGCGACAACTAGCGACGCGCTACACTCCGAGAATCGAAGTGCAGCTCACCCGTCGCAACACTTGGCAACGATACTTCGCCCTATAGTCGAGGCGTAGGTCGTTGCGGCAAGCCAAAAAGGGAAACGCGGGGACGCGCCGCAGGACGCTGCACCGCTGGGCGCAAGACGGGCACCGCAGAAACGGTCGGAGGCTGCCCCACCGCCACGGGAGGTGCAGAATTTCGACCTCGATGACCAGGCCGTCGTCGAGCGTCAGAACAACGCTTTCGAGTTTGCGCAGCCGCGCTCGGCCGCCGGCCGCCCGGCGAATCGCGTCGAGGTCGGTTGCGATCGGAAAGTCCTCGACCAGCCTCCGTCGGCCAGGTGCAGCGCGCCTCATCGGTTAAATTGCACTGCAGCATTCTGGGCTGAAATTCGCACCGAGGCTGGCGGCGCGTCCATGCGTGCGAGCATGTCCAGGGACGCCGCCCATCTACGGTGCTCGGCCTCGATCAATCGCTCCAGATCGAGCACGCGTCGGAGATCGTCGCCGCCGAGCGCAACGGCCTGCAGCGACTGGAGGCAACGCAACCTCGCGTTCGAGATCGCGACGTCGTTGGCGATCGACTGACGCGCTGTTGAGCCTCGGGCGCCTTGGTGCGCGAGATCCGCCGCGAACTGGGACACCGACTCCTCGGCGAGGGCTTCGAATCCGGCAGGCAGGCCCTCGAGCGCCGCGGCGTCGAGATGGGGAAAGCGAACCGGCGGCGGGCTCGGAATATCGCGCACGCTTGGAGGGGTCGCCTGCACGTGGTTTACGATGCGGGTCTGCTCAGCGGCATGTCGGTGGGCAACCTGCTCGGCCACGCGAAGGCATGCGTCCCTAATGGCGATGGACGGAGCGATACCGGACGCTGGTGTTGTCAAAATCACCTCTAACCAATTATAGGCGGTCAGGCGCATGCACCCAATCGAGTGCCCCACCCTCGTGGGAGCCGGCATTTGCGTTCAATTGCCCGCGCACGTGGGACGTCATGACAGCCCCGGCCCGCAGCAGCCGATTGTTCATCCGCGTTGACAAGGGTTGCGCTGCCCGTCGCTGAGGGCGATCGGCTCTGGTAACCGGCGCCTTCGACCTCATCGAAACGTTGCGTCAAAAGCGTGGTGATCGTTTTCGACAAGAAGCGAACTTCGAGATGAGTAGTTCCGCGGCGTTGATTCACAAAGTGGCATGCAACCGCTGATGACCGTTTTGACCGCTAACTGGCTGATCCGCGATTTCCGGCGCAGCGGTTGCGCACGAGCTACACGATCAACGAGCAAACGGCGCCGGCGCCGTCGCCGTCGCGCGGCACCAGGACCGCCGGGTCCTGCCGTAGAACTTCCCTGTGCGACATCTTGTCGGCGGACTTGGCATGAGCGGACTAGCAGCCGTAGCTCCAGCGTCCAACCGCGCACCCGCCGCAGCTCCGCCGCAGCTCCGCCGCGGTACCTGCCGCACTCCAACCAAGTGTTTTCATTAGCAGCCGCGACGCCGCAGTGGTTTTCGACGACCAACCGCCTCCGAGCGCACCTGCTGGGAGGCAAGCAGCAGTTACCTACAAGGAAAGATCAAAGAGTCTAGATGTACTCTTTGAAGCTGCGGCGCTGCGGCTGTGAATAATTCCGCGTAGTTGTGTTGCGGCTAAGGCTGCGGCGAGGCTGCGGCAGCGGTGCGGCGGTTGACTGGTTGTCGACCAACAGCAGTGCGGTACTGGTGTCGAACATCCTGCCGGCCGCCACGTCGAAAACTGGCTGGCCTGTCCGCGCGAGTCGCCAGCAGCTCGACCGCGCTCAACAGCGCCATGGGTCCGGTGTCTATGCAGGCGGCGTAGCCGCGCAGCCGAAGCATTACTTCCCATAGCTGTCGCGGATCGCGTCGCTCAGCTCGCAGGAGACCGGCAACCCCACCAACTTGGGGAAGTAGTCGGGGACGCTCGACATCATCTTCTTGACGATTGCCCGCCCCCTGACCCATGGGCAATCCGCCTCGTGGATCGCCTCGACGGGTACGCCTTTCTCGCGCGGCTCATCCCGGCGCGAGCATGGGCAGCGGCGAGTCGCTGCAACGTTCTCGTCGTGGACGCTGAACCTGATGTGGATACCCTCGTGCTCTTCGATCTTCTGCATTTGGGCGACGAGTACGTCCCTCGCCACCGCGGATACGATGTTCTCGATCAAGGTTTGGGAGAGAAGCTGCGACCGCATTTGGCCGTCGCCGCATTTCTTCTTCTTTCCGGTTCCGCTTCTTCTCGTTACACCCTTTTTGTCGGCTGGGTCGAACTGATAATCGTCCGCATAGCGGTATGTCCATTGGAGCTTCCCGAAGGGGCTCACCTCCTTCGTCCGCGTGACCGAGCGGTAGACCAGCAGCCGCTCCGTCGGCAAGAGCACCTCGACGGTGAAGCCCGAGCAACCCTCGTCCTTGATCCTCCTGAACGAACAGCCGCCCACCATCGAGGCCAACCCGCGGTCGGCCGCCTGCTTGAACGCGTTGAAGTAGTCCCGGCGGAGCTTGCTGATCCGTTGGAACTTCTGGTGGTACTGCTGGTGGATCTTGAAGGCCAGATCCTCGGTGATGCTCGGGTCCTCGCTGCGCAGCTTGCTGAGGAATGCTTTTTTGCCCTGCCCGTAGCCGAGCCCGAGGACGCCTTTCTTGCCGAGTTGGCGCAAGTGGTCGTTGACCTTACCCTTCACGATCTCCACGTCGGGAAACACGTCGCTGATGAAGTAGATGTAGACATCTGCGTCGGCGGCAAACAAATCAATCAGGTCCTGTTGGCCGGCTAGGAACGCCAGCACGCGGGGCTCGATTGTCGATAGGTCGGCGGACACGAACGACTCATCCTCGTCGGCGACGATGATGAGCCTGATGAGCTTCAGGTCGTCGAACTCGTCGATCCCACCCTTGTGGAGGTTCTGCAGGTTCAGCCGCTCGGCGTCACGGCCGCCGCCAGACCACCGGCCGGTGTGCGCGCCCCAATAATTGAGCAGTCCGTAAACGCGAGCCGGACCGGCAGCTAGGATAGCGGCCTTCTTCGACTGGCGGTCCCAGGTGTCGACCGCCTCGCGCATACGCAAAAACCTACCGGCGCCGGCGTCGGTGTCGCCCAGCTTGAGCGCCACGACCGCCGGCTCGCGCTTGTCGAGCGAGGCTAGATCGACGCTGAACTCTGATTTCATGAACGCGCGCACGACGACGGCGCTCCGCAGCTTGGCAGTGTCGAAGTTGCTGAACGTCGTGCAGAGGTTGGTGAGGCTCGCATCTCTCTTTCCCGCGAACAGCCGCACCAGCTCGGCGGCCTTCGCGCGATCGATTGCGATGCCGCGGATGTTCTCGCGGCAGGTGATGTTGACAGCCCAGAACTCGAGATCGGTGAAGAAGCAATCCCCGATAGCAGCGTGGTGGAGTGCGCGGGCAATTTCAACGTCCATGCAGTTGTAGTAGGCGAACTCCTGCAGCTTCTCGATGTCCAGCAGGCTCGAGTTGTCGAAGAGCGGCGCGTCCACCTTGGTCAGGCTTACGGCCCGGGCGCCGTTTGCCAGCGACCATCCGAATCCGCGATATTTCAACCACGACGTGGTGTCGAAGTTGCGCGAGAAGTGGATGCCCCATTTGAGCGAGAGGATCATCCCCTCGAAGTTGACGTTGTGAGCGACGAGCCGACGGCCTTCCGCGGCAGCCTGTTCGAGCAACCGTCGGGCGTCGTCGAGTGATCCGCCGTTTGTGCCGTACTTATGGAAGAAGAGCACGTCGCTGTCGACGCCGAGGGCTATCGCGACGGACAGGATGTCGAAGCGCTCATCGGTGACATACGCTCGTGTCGACATCTTCTTGAGGCTGTATCCGTTTTTCGCGTCCATGTGGGTCTCGAAGTCCACGACCACCGCGTTATTTGCGTTTGGTCGCATCCACCGCCTCCTGCTGTTCTTGCTTGTTGTCTGAGCGGAGCTTGGCGGCGGAGAACCGCATGGGCCCGTGGTTCTGCTGCGGCTGTGCGGCTTCGGCTTGGGGTTGCGCAGCGCGCGGCGACGCATCGGCCTGCTGCGATGCGTCGCTCGCAGTAGCTTGCTCCTCGCAGGCCTTCGCCGGCCCGATCGGCACGATACCCATCCGATCGCAGTATTTCAGCTCGTCGAAGAGCACGAAGTTTCGCTTCCCCTTGACCAACTTGAATGCGTACGCCGCTCCATTGATCTCAACGCGCAGATACGGGAGCTGGTCGTTCTCGACCTCGTGGTAGTTGGCCTCGCGCTTGAGGAACATTTCGAGAGAACGCGTGGTGCCGTGCTGCTTGAAGAACTCCTGGCAGTTGTTCCTGACCTGGTCCTTCATTATTCCGATCAACATGCCCAGGCCGTATGAGGGAAACAGGATGGTCTCCTTGCCGTCTTTGCTCCCACGGTTCTTCGCCGCTTCCATCTGCTCCTTGCCCTCCTGCTCACCATGCTCCTTGACGAACGACAACATGTATTCGAAAAGCTCGTCGGTGCTGCCGCCCTTGACCTCGGGCAGCGTCGCACCGAATAGCTTGGCCAGCGCAGCCTGTGCCACCTGGCGAGACTGCGTATTCGTCTGGTTCAAGAACCACTCGGGGGATAGCGATTCAACCTTCGCCTTCAGGTATGCGATGATGTCCGGCGCCCGGTCGATGATCCGCTGATGGATCTCGCCCTTGCTCACGTCGTCGCTAATGGTCCGGGTTCCGATCACCACCGTGCGCCGCGCGATCTCCTTGCGCTCCGGTAATCCCTCGACGGTATCGGCGAGGTAGGTGAAGGAGTTGAGTATCTGCCGCGCGTCTTTTTGCATACCGCGAGCGGTGACATGCTTGGTCGCTGCAAAACGGATCAGCGAGTTGATCTTGTCTATGGACTTGCCAGCTTCTTTCACGCGCATGTACACGGCGGAACTAGCCGCGTGAAATCCGCGATTCATCTCGAGGTCGTCTACGTCGTGAAGTTCGAAACTGACAAGCGCTGGGACGAGGATTGAGTTTTCCCACGCGTCGTTGATGATGACGACCAGGTACTCCTTGCCGCTGCCGCTCGGACCCTCGAATACGTACACGCCGAGCAGTCCCGGGGCGACGCGGCGCACGAGTGGGGAGGCCATCGCCATCAAGAACCGTGGCACGTCCTCTTCGGTTGCGAGCGGGATCATCCCGTCGCGCTGCAGCTTGGTGAAGAACTCCATGGCGTCGAACTTTGGACTGCCGTCCCGCATGCGGGCGGTGCGCGTGATTGAGATGCATTTCGTCTGCGGATCGATGACGCACCGATTCTGCTCGAAGGCAATCGGGAGCAGGAAGTTGTTCAAGACGGGGAACCCAAGCGCCGCGAGGTGGGTCTCGCTTCCGCCGAAGCTCTTGTTCCAATGCGATTCGTAATCAGACGCGTTGAGGAAGCTGCCGAAGGCGAGGGTCTTGGTGCCGTTCTTGTCGGTGTCTACGTGCGCTGTGATGTCATACGCGCTGCTCGCCTTCCACTCATGTAGATGTGGGCGTATCGCGAGTGTTTCTCCTTTGACCTTGAGCGCCGTCGTCTTACCGTTGTTTTCGAGTAGAACCATACCGAGTTGGTTGGCGTCGTACGCCACGCGGCACGGTCCGGTCGAATCGAAGCCGACGATCTTTCGTTCGTAGAACCAGAGCGCCTTTTCGATTGTGGGTCCTGTATCGATGGCCAGCCCTTCTTCGGCAGCAAGCCGCCGGGCTTTGGCTGTGACCAGCGCCAATCGAGCACGCATCCACACCGTGATCGCAGCGGCGGTGAGCACCTCGGGATTCGGCTCGGTCGCGAACGCTTCGGCGAATTTCGCGTCGAGGTACTCTTTGCCGGCCCAGGTGATCGGCACGTCCCGCAAGGCGTCGATCCCTGCGTGGGCGAGATGCTGGCCCGTCGCTAGCGCGTACAGCGCATGTTCCGACCAGTATTTGGTTCCCTCGCCACCGTGGCCGCCGTGACAGGTGCCATCGATTGATCCGCCGTCCTTCCTATAGAGGTAGAAGCACGGACGATCATGTTGCTCGGATGCTGGGCAGCAATCGTAGGGACCCACGCGGCTGCTGTTCTCATCAGGGGCGGGGGTGCCCAACTCCAAGAGGTACGCCTCTACAGCGCGACGCTCGCCGGCACTGAGGTATCGGCCGCCGGCCAGTGCGCGTTGAAGGCGTGTCGGTAGCTCTGGGATGTAGTCAGCCACGCTGAGCGGCTGTGCGTTGGTCTGCACCGCCGGGAAGTTGACGAGGGCAACGCCGTCGATGGTGCTCTTGAGCACGATGGGCAGGTGCTGCGCCTGGTCTGGCGACCACGACTTCGGATCGCCGCCGAGCACGGCGATCGTGAACTGCTGCGAGATTGCGCCGAACGTGGCGGGATCAACGGGCGTGTCGAACACCCAGATCGCTTTCCACCCGTGACGGGTCTTCCACCAGGTTGTGGGCATTGCAAGACCGGCATCGACGATGACCGCCAAGGGATCTCCAGCTTCGACGTCGGCGTCGAGGATCACTCCCCATATTTCCTCGCACTCGCCGCGGCGCCGCTTCCGCTGCTGGACCCAGACTTGAACATCAACGAAGTCTTGTTCCACGGCGGCGGTACCAAGCTCGTTCAAGAACTCGGCCAGACGGGAGATCGGGATCGCGGTCTGGGTGCAGGAGCCGGAGGACATCAGCGCGAGCGATAGGGCCACCATCGGCACACCCGTGTGCGTCTCGGATTCCTTGACCGCTGTAGGCGTTTCGGTCTGGTTGCTCGCACTACCCAAAGGTGGAGGCGCGGCTGGCGGCGACCCTTCCGCCGCTGGTGGCGGCGACGCGCCGCTCGCGGTGTTGAATTCCTGCTCGACAACCTTTACCGCGGTAGGCGCGCTGCTGATCGGCGGCGCGTACTGCGCGGCGATCATGCTTACGAACGCGGTGAAGGCCGCGTTGCTTGCAGGTGTATCGGTGCCGTTGCCGTCGCGCCGTGCCATTATTGGCGCCCGAGCGGACTCGCGACCGGGGATTCATCAAACGCGCCGTGCCTCTCGAGCGCGGAAATCACGAAACCGACGTGAGCCCAAACGAGCCGTAGCAGGTCGAGGCTTATCGTTCCGGGGCTGTGTTGGATCAAGATGCTCTCGGACCGAACCATTGCGACGAGAATTTCATCGATGACGTGGTGCTCCGAAGATGTCGTGCTGTCGGTCGCATCGCGCCGGGCACCGGCGGCAAGAAGCGCGTTGACCGAAGGTGATCCGTCGACTATCTTGACCATTGTAACTGACCCCTTTCGCGGTACGGTCGCCCTGCAAAAGTGGCCGTATCGCGAATTCAATTTTAGGGGGGTGAGCGCGACTCCACTCGAGTTCGGAGCGAACTCGAGCGGACCCGTTCAGGGGCGTTTCGTGATGCCTCCCGCGAGTTGCTTGCGATCTACTTCTCGAACGGGCCGATGACGCGCCTCAACTTCGGCCATCGTTTTCCGACGGCTTTCAAGATCCGGCTCCAGTGTTTGGCGTCCGGTGTCCCTTGCTTCTTGTTGGGGATTCTGGATTCACCGGGCGAATAGCCTACCCGCTGGGCCAAGTTCGGATACGCCTCCGCCGCGACGCTCTGCGGGAGGTGCTGTGGCGGTTGCGCCTGATTTGCGCAAAGGCGGACGATGATGAGATCCTCTGCTACTGGGTCGCGCCCATCGGTGCGGTCGATGTCGAACGGGGGATCGCTCGGTAGCCTTGACACCTCCCCCTTGACCCGCTTCTTCAGACACTTCTTCAATTCATCCAACACCGCGTTTTGACCCGCGGCTTCATCGACGATAAGCAATCGCGACGGGTGGACTCGCCCGATCAGATGGTGTCGCTCGCTGAGCTTGGCCGTCGTCTCGACGAAGAAGTCGTCGGAGAATGTGAGGGCGAGCGGTGGGGCCGGGGCTGGGTGGAGGAGAACAAGCCACTTCCTTTGGAACGAAACCGCCTCTTCGCTTCGATTGATCAGGTGGGCGAGATACTCACGCCTACGGAATTCCCGCTGCTCCTGGCTCATGCCCGCCGAGAGCGGCTTGAACGCAGCTCGTAGCTTCGGTGGAGCCGCGCGCCACTTCTTGTACCGCTCAGGGTGTTCGCTTGGGTCCTGCAGCGGGCTATAGGCCCGGACTTCTGCAAGGAACGCGTCTTCCAACCGCTTCCGCTCCATCTCGAACTTCTTGACGAGGCGAAGGAGCCGTTCTCTATGGCTCTTGTATCGACTCTGTAGTTCTAGATCCTGGCTGGTCATCGTTGCGAAGCGCCCTCGAACGGCCCCGTTGGAGTTCCGCTCACGCTCGCCGATTTGTGGCCGTATGAAGAGGTGAGCTGCTCCGAGTTTCGCCCCGACACTAGCCGTTTCGAGCCGACACGTCCATCGCGTCGCCGACCCCGCTTGCGACATGGTGCACTCAGCGCAGAACGCGAACTACTGCCGACCCGCGAAGCAGCGGCTTACTGCGGCTATAGGGGAACGAGCGGATTAAGGAAGGCGAAGCTCGACGGCAAGGTCAAGCCGGTTGGTCGTCGCGGCGGCGGTGGCCCACTGATGTGGCGCCGAGAGGATCTCGACAACTTCCTCGCTGGTTGCATTGGGCCGCCACTATCCAGCGATGGTCCAGAGACGCCCGCCAAAACTCCGGTTCACGCCTCTCGCCGGCTCAAGAAAGGATCAGACCATGGACTATGAATCCCACTCGCGCAGCATTCGCGAGACCCTCCTCGGGCACCTAGACGCGCTCGACCAGATCCGCAAGCAGACCACCGGCGCCCCCGCCACGTTGAGCGAGTTCATCGGCGACTTGTGCTGTGGTGAACTCATGGCCAACGTCCCGCCCGATGCGCGATTCGACGCGGGACTCGCGGTCGGCTTCCTCGACGCAACATCCGAGAGCCTCGGGATCACGCCCACCGCGCTGCTCCGGCGCTTGGAAGAGTTGTCCAATGAAGTGAAAGCGCCGAGCGCTGCCGATTTGCCGAAAGCGTCCCCGCAAGAGGAGCATGAGCGTGGACGCTGAACCTACAGCTCTGCGGAGGACAACCATGACGACCCCAACCAGGAAGAAATACCTGGTGCTGGCCGCATCCCTAGACCTGGGCATGGGGCAGGCCCACCCATTCCATCTGATTGTTGCGGCCCAGTCCGACCAGGAGGCGTGGTCGATGGCCGCGAGCTTGATCCACGACGAAGTTTGGCTTCGCGAGCGTTTCGACGTCGCCCCCGATGAGGACTGGTTCCACGTCGGGCACGACGCCTTCTACGTCAGGTCGCTGGACGAGCTGACCGCCGAGCCGCCGCAGACCATGCCTCCGCCGGCGTTGCCCGAGGGCCCGGCGACCGATGTCGAGGCCGCTGTGCTGGACCTCGAGACGATGAGCAGACTTGCAAAATCTTCGACGGAGAGAACATGACGCAAGACGTAATCGATAACATTGCAGAGGAAATTGATCTGCTCCGCGACATCTACGTGCAATCCGACAACGTGCCGCCGACGCTGTACCAGTTCATCGACGAGTTGGCCATCGGCGATCTTCGGAGCGACCTGCCTCCCGATGCGCACTTCGGGGCTGGTGGTGCGGCTGGCTTTCTGCAAGGGCTTGCTTCGGGGATGGGCACGACCCTGATGGAGCTGCTATCGCGGGCCGGCTTCGAGGCGGAGCTGCAAAAGGGACCCGAGGAGTCGGAGGCGAAGTCGAAGTAGCTGTGACCATCTTGCGCTGTCTGTAACACCTGGATCGACAGCGCGCCGGGCCCGCCGGCAAAAACCGGCGGGCGTGCAGACCGGCCATCCACCAGACGGTCCTCCCAATGGAGGGCCCGACCACCAGTGAACTCCTTCGACGCGCCGCGGGCGATCTTGCCGCCCAGCGACGTGCGGAGGAGACGTGCGTCGGTTCGAGGAATCTGACGGGCCGGTCAAAAGTGGTGCTCGTGCCGCTCGGTTCAGCGGGTGGTGCGATCGGGGACCGGGCTAGCGATGGCCCGTCGCCGCATCGTCCTCACCGCCGACGAGCTTGAAGCGCTGATCAAGCGCGCCGTCCGCGACGGCGCAATCGATGTGCTACGATCGCTCGGGCATGACACAGCAGTCTCGCCGGGCGCTCGAAAGGAGGAGGCATGCCCAGAAGGCGAGACGAACAACCCCGCGTGCTCGGGCCATACTGGCTCGAGGCAAAAGGTTACTGGAAGGTCACGACGGTGGACCCCGGAGCAGATGCAGGAGCAGGCCGACGCGTTGATCGATATTTTGGAAGCATCGAGGAAGCGACGGCCTGGAAGAAAATGAACGAGCAGCGGTTCGGTCGACTGACCGGCCGCACGGTCCGCGAAGCACTCGACGAGTACGAGGAGCACTTGACCGAGCGAGCGATCAAGGAGACCAGCAGGACGGAAACGATGCGGCGCATCCGTCTGTTCTTCGAGCTGGTGAAGGATACGAAGCTCGCGCGGCTCAAGCCGGAGCGGGCGAAGCAGATATATGCTTCGTTTCGTGAAGGGCGCAGCGTCGATTACCACCGCAACGCGCTTGGCAACGCCAAGACCTTCGCTGCATGGTGTGTCGAGCAGGGGCTTCTGCCCTTGAATCCGCTCGACGGTGTGAAGGGGGAGGGTCAGCGTTCGACGGGCAAAGATCAGCTCACCGGCGACGAGGCGCGGAAGTTTCACCTGACGGCGCTTCGCATGGCTGATCAGGGCGACCTCGGCGCGCTCGCGGCCGATATGCTCCTGCTCATGGGCCTACGTCAGTCCGAAGTCTGGAAGCGGTGCGTGCGTGACCTCGATCTCGACGGCACCGTGCTGCGAATTGAGAACGGTAAGACTCGCAAGTCGAATCGCATTGTCGGCATTCCTGAGGTGTTGCGGTCTCGACTTCTCGAAGTGGTGGAGGACCGTGGTCCGCGCGACGTCCTGTTTCCAACGGGAGATGACGGTGAGCACACCAGGGCGTGGCTCTACTTCGCAGTCAGGCGGGTGTGCGATGCGGCGAAAGTGCCGCGCGTGTGTCCGCATGGGTTGCGCGGGACTTGGGCGACGCTGGCGATGCGAGTCGGCCAGGCTTCTCAGGCGGTCGCGGACGCGCTCGGGCACGAGGACGTGAGGACGACAATGCGGCACTACGCGCAGCCGGAGGCGATGGCCGACGCGCAGCAGGACCGAGCACTGGCCGTGATCCAGGGAGGGCGGCGGTAGAATGGTCGGGCCGGTTTCGTGAGGACAATCGTGGGGACAAACCGGGATGAGCGGGAAGGACCGTCGAAAAGCTGAGTGATTTAGAGCGGGCGATCGGGTTCGAACCGACGACAACCTGCTTGGGAAGCAGGTACTCTACCAGCTGAGTTACGCCCGCGAGTAGAACGACAACTCTTCTAACGCCGCGTCCTTTTTGGGTCAAGCGCTTCCTCATCGCGAGCGTCCGCGCGGTTCACTGATAAGATGAAGGCGGAGCCCCCCGTCTTGCCGCCGCCATCCACCCGCGAGGAGTCGTTCCTCGACCATCAACGCTTCACGATGCAGCGCCGCCTCGGCGCCGGCGGGATGGGCGTGGTCTATCAAGTGCTCGATCTCGAGCGCAACCAGGTGGTGGCGCTCAAGACCCTGCGCGACGTGGACGCGACCGGCATCGTGCGCTTCAAGCGCGAGTTTCGCGCGCTCGCCGACGTCAGCCATCCCAACCTGATCTCGCTCTACGAGCTGATCTCCGCCGGCGATCGGCTGTTCTTCACCATGGAGCTGATCGATGGAACCTCGTTCTTGCGCTGGCTGCGCGACGAGCCCGACCAGCCGGTCGATCAGACCTTCGAGCTGCAGCCCGACCGGCCGCCCACCGACACCACCTCGCCGGCCAAGCGGCTGTCGAGCGACACGGGCACGCGGCCGGGCTTGCCGATCGGCCGTCAGCCCGCGCTGCCGGTCGATCTCGCCCGCCTGCGGCCAGCGTTGCGCCAGCTCGCCGAGGGCGTCGCGGCCATTCACGGCGCGGGCCTGCTCCATCGCGATCTCAAGCCGTCGAACGTGCTGGTGACGCGCGACGGCCTGGTGAAGATCCTCGACTTCGGCCTGATCACCGAGCTCAAGAGCGATCGCGCGCAGCCCAAGGAGAGCCTGGCCGGCACCGCCGCGTACATGTCGCCCGAGCAGGGCGCGCAGCTCGCGCTCTCGCCCGCCAGCGACTGGTACGCGGTGGGCGTGATGCTCTACGAAGCGCTCACCGGCCGCCAACCGTTCGTCGGCTCGCCGACCGACCTGCTCATGGACAAGCAGCAGTTCGAGCCCGCGCCGCCGTGCCAGCTGCAGCCGGACACGCCGCAAGATCTGAACGCGCTGTGCGTCGAGCTGTTGCGCCGCGATCCGGAGGCGCGACCGGCCGCGCGCGACGTGCTGCGCCGGCTCGGCTCCGATGCGGTGGTGATCGAGGCGAGCCGCAGCCAGTCGTCGGCCGGCGATCTGACGCTGGTCGGTCGCGCGCGCCACCTCGACGCGCTCGAGAGCGCGTTCCACGCCGTGCGTGACGGCGGCACGGTCGTCGAGTTCGTGCACGGCCCGTCGGGCATGGGCAAGAGCGCGCTGGTGCGCCGCTTCCTCGACGAGCTCGAGCATCGCGAGGCGGCGCTGGTGCTCACCGGCCGCTGCTACGAGCGCGAGTCGGTGCCCTACAAGGCGGTCGACAGCCTGATCGACGCGCTCAGCCACCACCTCGCGCAGCTGCCGCGGCTGCAGGCCGAAGGCGTGATGCCGCGCGACGTGCACGCGCTCGCCCGCCTGTTCCCGGTCTTGCGCCAGGTCGAGGCGGTCACCGCTGCGCCGCGCCGCGCGTTCGAGGCGCCCGATCCGCACGAGGTGCGCCGTCGCGCGTTCGCCGCGCTGCGCGAGCTGCTGGCGCGGCTGAGCGATCGCCGGCCGGTGGTGCTGGCGATCGACGATCTGCAGTGGGGCGACGTCGACTCGGCCGCGCTGCTCGCCGCCCTGCTGCGGCCGCCGGACGCGCCCTCGCTGTTGCTGGTGGCCAGCCACCGCTCCGAAGACGAGCTGGAGAGCCCGTTCCTGAAGGGCTTCCGCAGCGAGCTCCAGCGCCGCGGCGTGACCACGCGCGAGCTCTCGGTAGGACCGCTCGATCCAGACGAGGCGACCGCGCTCGGGCTCGCGCTGCTCGGCTCCGATGATCAGACCGCGCAGCGCCAGGCGACGCGCATCGCCGAGGAGGCGCAGGGCAGCCCGTTCTTCATCCACGAGCTGGCGCGCCACGTGCGCGACGGCGAGCGCTCCACGCCCGAGCTGATCTCGCTCGACGAGCTGTTGCGCGCGCGCCTGCGCCGGCTGCCCGAGCCGGCCGCGCGCCTGCTCGGCATCGTCGCCACCGCCGGGCGGCCGATCTTGCTGTCGGTGGCGCAGCGCGCCGCCGAGGTCCTCGATCCCAGCGCGCTGGCGGTGCTCAAGGCGGGCAACCTGGTGCGCGCGCGCCGCGCCGGCGGCGACTCCTCGATGGTCGAGTGCTACCACGATCGCATCGGCGAGACCGCGATGACGCTGCTCGATCCCGCGGCGCAACGGCGCAACCACCTGCGCCTGGCGATCGCGCTCGAGTCCTCGCCGCAGCCCGACGCCGAAGCGCTCGCGCTCCACTTCCGCCAGGCCGGCGAGCTGGAACGCGCCGCCGAGTTCGCGCGCCAGGCCGCCGGACGCGCCGCCGAGGCGCTCGCGTTCAACCGCGCGGCGCGACTGTATCGGCTGGCGATCGATCTGCGGCCGCACGACAACGATCGCACCGGCGCGGTGCGCCAGCTCCACGTGCGGCTCGGCGACGCGCTGGCCAACGCCGGCCACGGCGCCGAAGCCGCCGAGGCCTATCTGAAAGCCACCGACAAGGCGAGCGCCGCCGATGGGCTGGATCTACGTCGCCGCGCCGCCACCAGCCTGCTCCTTTCAGGCCATTTTCCCGAGGGCATCGCTGCGTTGCGCGAGGTTCTCGGCGCGGTCGGGATGAAGCTGCCTGCCACACCCGCCGCGGCGCTGGCCACGCTCTTGTGGCGGCGCGCGCGACTGCGCTTGCGCGGCCACAAATTCCGCGAGCGCGACGCCAGCCAGGTGCCGGCCGACCAGCTCACGCGCATCGACGTCGCCGACGCGGCGATGGCCGGCTTCGGCATGGTCGACAGTCTGCGTGCCGCCGGCTTTCAAGCCAAACAGCTGCAGCTCGCCCTCGACGCCGGCGAGCCGTTGCGTGTCGCGCGCGCTCTCAACGCCGAGGCGTGCTTCGTCGCCTTGGCCGGCGCTTCCACCCACCGCCGCGTCGCGCGCACGCTCAGCGCCGTCGAGGAGCTGGCCCGCCGCCTCGACTCCCCCGTGGTCGACGCGATGTACATCGGCGCGTGCGGCATCGTCGCGATCCAGCACGGCAGGTGGCGCGTCAGCGTGGAGCGCTGCGAAAAGGCCGAGCAGCTGCTCCGCGAGCGCTGCACGGGCCTGATGTGGGAGCTCAACACCATGCAGATCTTTTCGCTCATGGGCCGCTCGCTGCTCGGCGAGATGGGCGAGGTGAGCCGCCGCCTGCCGGTGTTGCTCAAGGAAGCCGAAGAGCGCGGCGATCTGTACTCGCAGACCAACCTGCTGTCGGCCGTCGGGTATCTGCCGCCGATGTGCGTCGACGAGCCCGCGCGCGCGCGGCGGGAGCTGATGGAGGCGCTGGCGCGCTGGAACGTGCCCAACGACGTGCACGTGCAGCACCTGAACGCGCTGGCCGGCGAGGTGGCCATCGATCTGTACTGCGGCGATCCGATGGCCGCGTACGATCGCATGGCCGGCGCGTGGAAGCGGTTCGAGCGCGCGCTCATGTTCCGCATCCAGACCCTGCGCGCCAACGGGTTGTATGCGCGCGGTCGCGCGTCGGCGGCGTCGGGGATCGCCGGAAAGTTGCCCGATCGGCTGCGCGCCGCAGAGGCCGACGGCAAGCGCCTCGAGAGGGAAGGGGTCGGCTATTGCGTTGCGCTGGGCCGCTCGCTGCGCGCCGCGGTGGCGCTGGGGCGCGGGGATCAAGACCTCGCGCTGCGCCTGCTTGGCGAGACCGAGCAGCTCTTCAAGGACGCCGAGATGTCGCTGCACTTCGCGTCCGCGCGACGCCGGCGCGGCAAGCTGCTCGGCGGCGACGAGGGCGCGCTCCTGGTCGAGAGCGCCGACGAGATCTTCCGGCGCGAGCACATCCGCAAGCCGGCGCAGTGGACCGCCACCCTGATCGCCGCCGGCATCGAGGAGTAGGGGCTAGTTCGGCAAGGGCGAGCCGATGCGGAACCACAGCTCGCGCCGTACGCCACATTGTTGGCAGGTGAGGTGCGCGGTGCGCAGGCTCTTGCCGTCGATCATCGTCGCGGTCTCCTCGTCGAGCAGCAGCGATCCGCCGCACAACGGGCAGCGCTGCGATCGGGCGCGCACCGGGATCACCGCGGACGAGCTCACCTCGATCGGTCGATCCGCCGCGCCGCCCGGCTCGAGCGCCGCCAGCCGCTGCTTGTCGAGCACCAGCTTGCGCGTGGCCCGCTCGCGCATCCGTCGCTCGCCGCGCGGACGTTTCTTGGCGCTCACCCCGCCATCTTAGCGCGTTCAGCCGCCGACCGCGGCCCGTCGCGCCGGCTCTTCGCGCGTGTACAGCGTCGCGTAGTACTCGCGCACCATGCGATCCGACGAGAAGCGCGTCAGCGCCATGTCAATCGACGCGCGCATCATCTGCCGCCAGCGCGGCCGGTCGTCGTAGTACGCCGGCAACACCTCGCGCTCGAGCAGTTGGTGCAGCGCGCCGGCATCAGCCGCGTCCGCCGCCTCGTCGCTGGGGTACGACTGCTCCTCGCCGATCTGCCAGCCGGTCACGCCGTCGGTGCAGCCCTCGACCCACCAGCCGTCGAGGATCGACACGTTGAGCACGCCGTTCATCGCTGCCTTCATCCCCGACGTGCCGCACGCCTCGAGCGGCCGGCGCGGCGTGTTGAGCCACACGTCGCAGCCGCGCGTCAGCATGCGCCCGAGCTTGAGATCGTAGTCGGCCAGGAACACCACCTGTTTGGGATATCGCGTGGCCAGCGCCACCAGCTCCGCGACCAGCGCGCGCCCGCCGGCGTCCTTCGGGTGGTTCTTGCCGGCGAAGATCAGCTGCACCTTGCCCGACGCCAGCAGCGCCTCGGCGCGCGGCCGATCGTGGAACAGCAGCGTGGCGCGCTTGTACGCGGTGGCGCGGCGGGCAAACCCGATCACCAGCTGGTCCGGATCGAGCCGCACGCCGGTGCGCAGCTCGACCTCGATCAACAGATCCCGCTTGCAACCCTGGCGCGCGTCCTCGAGCGTCGCGTCGTCGTTCGCGCCGTCGCGCACGCGCGCGTCCTGCCACACCCGGTGGTCGACACCGTTGGTGATCGCGCCGATCGGCGCCGCGTCGCCCACGTGGCTCCACATCTTGCGCGCGGTGTCGCCGTGCAGCTCGGCGACCGCGTTGGCGCGCAGCGACAGCCGCAGCCCCGCGACCGTCATGTTGAACGGCCGCCCTCCGATGCGCTCGAGCTCGTGCTGCGTGAAGCCCTGCTTGGCGCCCATGCGCCGCAGCACCTCGAGCTCGTGCTTCTCGTTGCCCGCATCGACGGGCGTGTGGGTGGTGAACACGATCTGCTGGCGCACCTGCTTCCACGCCCTGTCGAAGCTCACGCCGCGCCCGCGCTTGCGCCGGATCAGCTCGAGTCCCGCGAACACCGCGTGTCCTTCGTTGAAGTGATACAGGTCGGTTTGAACGCCCAGCGCCGCGAGCGCGCGCACCCCGCCCACGCCCAGCACGATCTCCTGCGCCACGCGATCGTCGGGCCCGCCGCCGTACAGCCGCCGCGTGATCCAGCGATCGCGCGCCTCGCGCGGCTCCAGCAGATACAGCGGCGCGTTGTTGAAACGATCGACGCGATGGATCTGCAGCGGCACCTCGCGCCCGGCGATGGTCACCGAGACGGTCGCCTGTTCGGTCTCGAGCAGGCTGCGGTCGAGCTTCACCGGGAGATCTTCCGGAAGGCCGTCGGCGCCGATGCGCTGCACGGTGTAGCCCTCGTCCCACGCGATGCCCACGCCCACCAGCGGAACGCCGAGCGCCCGCGCGGAGCGGAGGAAGTCGCCGGCGAGCACGCCGAGGCCACCCGAATAGATGGTCAGCGTCTCGGAAAGCCCGAATTCCATGCAGAAATACGCCACCCGTGGGTAACCGTGACTCATGTTAGAGTTACTAGCATACGCCGATCCATCGGTCAATGTGGAAGTAGGGTCCATGGTCGTGGTACGAGGCCTCCTATGCACAGCACCGAAAACGCCCTTCGCCATTTCCAGACCCACCGCGCCGCCTACCTCGAGGACTTGAAGACGCTGGTCCGGATCCCATCCGTATCCTTTGCAGGGTTCGATCCGAAACACGTTCGGGCTTCGGCGGACGCCACCGCGCGGCTGTTGAAGGAGCGCGGCTTCGCCAACGTGCAGCTGCTCGAGATTTCCGGCGCGCACCCCTATGTCTATGGCGAGGTGCTCAACGCGCCGGGCAAGCCGACGCTGCTCCTGTACGCGCATCACGACGTGCAGCCGGCGGGCGATGCCGAGCGCTGGAAGACCGCCGATCCGTTCGAGCCGACCGAGATCGACGGCCGGCTCTACGGGCGCGGCGCCGCCGACGACAAGGCCGGCGTGGTGGTGCACACCAGCGCCGTCGATGCGTGGCTCAAAGGAGTGGGATCGCTACCGCTCAACGTCAAGATCGTCGTCGAAGGCGAGGAGGAGATCGGCTCCGGGCACCTCACCGAGTTCCTGCGCGCGCACAAAAAGCTGCTGGCAGCGGACGCGATCGTGCTCACCGACACCTCCAACTTCGAGACCGGGCTGCCGTCGGTGACCACCGCGCTGCGAGGCCTGGTGGCGGTCGACGTAGAGGTGCGGGCTCTCAAGCAGTCGCTGCACTCGGGCATGTGGGGCGGGCCGGTGCCCGACGCGGCGATGGCGCTGTGCCGCATGCTCGCGTCGCTGACGCTGCCCGACGGGCGGATCGCGATCCCGGGCATCTACGAGAAGGTCAAGCCGCTCACCGACGCCGAGCGCCGCTCGATCGCGTCCTTGCCGGGTGACGAGCCGCACTTCCGCAAGCAGGCCGGCCTGCTGGATTCGGTCGAGCTGCTCGGCGGCCGCCATCCGTGGGAGACCAACTGGCGCCAGCCGTCGGTGGCGGTCAACGCGATCCAGGCCTCGGACCGCAAGAACGCGCGCAACATCATTAATGAGGCCGCCTGGGCGCGGGTCGGCATCCGCATCGTCCCCGACCTCGATCCGAAGTGGGTCGAGGCGGCGCTCATCAAGCACCTGAAGGAAGCGGCGCCGTGGGGCGTCGAGGTCGAGATCCATCCGGAGAGCTGCGCCGGCTGGTGGTACACCGATCCCGCGCACCCGGCGTTCCAGGCCGCCTTCCGCGCGCTCAAGAAGGGCTACGGCACCGACGCGGTGACCATCGGCTGTGGCGGCTCGATCCCGTTCGTCGAGCCGTTCGCCCGCGAGCTCGGCGGCGTGCCCGCGCTGCTCATCGGCGTCGAGGACCCGTACACCAACGCCCACTCCGAAAACGAGAGCCTGCACCTCGGCGACTTCGAAAAATCGGTCAAGAGCGCCATCCACATCTACGAGGAGCTGGCGCAAGCCCTCGCGAAATAGGGAGTGGTCCGACCTACGACATAGGCCTACACATCGCCCAGAAATCTTGTTAGGCTGCATCGCAAGAAATGATGACGCCCGGACATCAACCTCCACCGAAACCCCCTCATCCGAACCAGAAGCCCGCCGACCTCGCGGGGGCGCCGATCGCCTTCGAGAACGTCGCCGCGGAGCAGCAGTCGAGCGGACATCCGGACGGTCTGTACGTCCTGTTCTTTACCGAAATGTGGGAGCGCTTCAGCTACTACGGAATGCGCGCGCTGCTCACGCTGTACATGATCCAGGGGCTGCACTTCAGCCAGCAGCGCCAGACGCAGTGGTACGGCTGGTACACCGGGCTGGTCTACCTCACCCCGATCTTCGGCGGCATGCTCGCCGATCGCGTGCTCGGCTATCGCAAGACCATCCTGCTCGGCGCCACATTAATGATGGCCGGCCATTTCTTGATGGCCATCGAGACCATCCCGTACTTCGTGGCGGCGATGGGCCTGCTGATCCTCGGCAACGGTGCGTTCAAGCCCAACATCTCCACGCTCGTCGGCAAGCTGTACAAGCCCGGCGATCCGCGGCGCGACGCGGGCTTCTCGATCTTCTACATGGGCATCAACGTGGGCGCCGCGGCGTCGCCGTTGGTGTGCGGCACGCTCGGCCAGAGGTACGGTTGGAAGTACGGCTTCGGCGCGGCCGGCGTGGGCATGTTCATCGGCATGTGCACGTTTCTCCTCGGCCAGCACCGGTTGAAGGCGATCAACCTCGATCTGCCCGAGCCGGCGACCGGCTTCGCCGAGGCCAAGCAGGACGACAAGGCCTCGCACGAGGAGCGCCAGACGGAAGCAGGCCGCATCCTCGCGCTGCTGATCATCGCGTTCTTCACCATCTTCTTCTGGGCCGGCTTCGAGCAGGCCGGCAACACCATGGCGCTGTGGGCGGAGTTCAACACCAAGCGCGACTTCGTGTTGCCGATCGCCGGCCACTTCGACATGCCGTCGAGCTGGTTCCAGTCGGTGAACGCGATCTTCATCATCGTCCTGGCGCCGATCATGGGCCTGGTGTGGATGTTCCTCGGGCGCCGCAAGCGCGAGCCGGGCACGCCGCTCAAGATGGTGTTCGGCCTGTTGTTCCTCGGCCTGGGCTTCGTGGTCATGGCGCTCGCGGCGATCTCCGCCGGCTCCGACAAGGGCTCGGTCTCGTCGATGTGGCTGGTGTTCGCGTATTTCCTGCACACCGTCGGTGAGCTGTGCCTGTCGCCGATCGGCTTGTCGCTGGTGACCAAGCTGGCGCCGGTGCGCCTGGGCGGCATGCTGATGGGCGTGTGGTTCGTCGCCATCTTCCTCGGCAACAAGGCGGCGGGCATGTTCGGCGAGCTGTGGGAGCAGACCTCGCACGTCAACTTCTTCAGCATCTTCATCGGCACGTCGGTCGCCGCCGGCCTGATGCTGTTCTTCCTGCTCAAGCCCCTCAAAAAGCTGATCGCCGGCGCCGCCTAGCAGGTATAGTGCTTGCTCTCTAGGTGGCCAACATGCTGAAAACGTCAATGGTTGCGGTAGTCTTGCTGGGGGTATTTTCCCCAGTCAACGTCGCTTGGTCCCAGACGCTGAGCTATGGGCCCATCCTCGGTCGCGGGCAGACCCCCGACAAGATGGTGGTGAAGTGGGGCACCGGCGCGGCCGCGGACGCGACCTCGGTCTCGTACCGGGTCAAGGGCACCACCGCGTTCACCACCGTCACCGGCGCGGCCTCGAAGGATCACGAGCTGGTGCTCGGCGGTCTCGGCCTGGACACGCAGTACGACTACTACGTGCAGTCGGGCGCCACCAAGAGCGCCACCTTCGGCTTTGCGACCTGCCCCTCGGCGAGCAAGCCGATGGACATCGTGTTCTACGGCGACAGCCGCTCGGGCGCGACCGAGCACCAGAAGATCGTCAACGCGGTGATCGCCAAGGCGCCCGAGATGGTGTTCGAGAGCGGCGACATCTACCTCACCGGCGCGTACTCGGGGTACCTGTCGGAGTTCTTCCCGGTTGCCAAGGATCTGGTGGCCAACGTGCCGTTCATGGCGGTGCCCGGCAACCACGACGCCGGCTCGACGCTGGCCACCAACTACGGGCTGGTCTTCCCAAGCGCGCGCAACACCGGCGACGCGTGGAAGTCGTACTACACGTTCACCTGCGGCAACGCGGCGTTCATCGGGCTCGACTCCAACTCGATCACCGACCCGGCGCAGATCAGCTTCCTCACCAACCAGCTCTCGGCCGCGCAGGCCGACGCGAACGTGGTGCACATCTTCATCTGGTTCCACCACGCGCCCTACTCGGTGGGCGCGACCCACGGTGACACCGGTGCGGTGCAGACCAGCTGGGTGCCGCTGTTCGAAGCGACGCCCAAGGTGACCGCGGTGTTCAGCGGGCACGACCACATCTACGCGCGCATGCAACACGGCGCCTCGAACATCGCGTACATCGTCTCGGGCGGCGCCGGCGCGGACCTGTACGGGATCACCGGCACCAGCGTGGCGACTGCGCACGCGTCGAGCAGCTCGTACAACTTCGTCTCGATCCATGTGGCCGGCGGGGTGGCGACCGCCACCGCGTACAACGACACGGGCACGCAGCTCGACAGCTTCACCGTGACGCAGAACGTTCCCAACACGGGCGGCGGCAGCGACGGTGGAACGGCGGGCGGCGGCGACGACGCGGGGGCCGGCGGCGGCGGCAGTGACGCGGGCGCGGGTGGTGGAGGCGGCGGCGGTGGCGGAAACGGGGAGATGCCGATGAACGGCAGCGGCGGCGGTTGCGCGATGAGCGGCGCCGGTCCGGCGTCGACGAGCTTCGCGTTCGCCGGTCTCTTGTTCGTCGCGGGTCTCCTGCGGCGCCGCCGCAGGCTTCGCTAGGCGACCTTCTGCTGCTGGCGCTCGGAGGCTTCCATCGCCTCGAGCGACTCGAACGGATCGGCCCAGCTCTCGAACTGCAGGATGCCGAGCTGCTCGAAGCGCTCGCGCTGCTTGGCCGAGAGCAACCCCATCTTCTTGATCGCCGGGACGATCTTCGAGAACAGCATTTGGCGGAACATCACCTGCATCTGGCTGTCGAGCGCGTACTGCTTGCACTCCTCGACGGGCATCCCCATCTTTTCCCACACCTGCTCGAACAGGAAGCGGTTGCGCATCAGCACCGCCGCCTCGTAGACGAAGTCCTCGCGCTCGCGCACCTCGGACTCCTTCATGTCGCGATAGTGATCCTTGAGCGACAAGACGCCGTAGGCGACGTGGCGCGACTCGTCGAGCATCACGTAGTGCGTGAGCTTCTTGAGCAGCGGCTCCGAGGTGTTCTCGCGCAAGAGGCCGAACGCGGCCAGCGCCAGGCCCTCGACCATGATCTGCATGCCGAGCAGCTTCATGTCCCAGCGTGAGTCGGTGAGGATCAGATCGAGCAGCTTCTTCAGGTACGGGCTGATCTCGTAGGAGAAGCCGACCTTCTCGTGCAGGTAACGGTCGTAGACCTCGACGTGGCGGCCCTCGTCGAACACCTGCGTCGCGGCGTAGTACTTCGAGTCCATGTCCGGCACGCTGGTGACCAGCTGCGAGGCGGCGAGCAGCGCGCCCTGCTCGCCGTGCATGAACTGCGACAGCACCCACGAGGCGAACTCGACGTTGAGCTTGGTCTTCTCGGGCGCGTTCAGCTTCATGTAGGGCGCCCAGCCGTACAGCGGGAACATGTGCTCGGGAAAGTCCTGGCGCTCCGGATCGACGTCGGTGTGCCAGGGCAGCACCTCGTCGGGGTTCCACTGGCTGCGCTGCGCCTTCTTGTACAGGTCGCGCAGATCCTGGCGCGTCTTTTCGTAGCCCCAGTTGTAGGTGAGGTCGAGCTTGCACTCGAGGTTCTCGATCGAGCCGTACCTGGAACCGCTCTTCTCGCTCATCGTGCAGGCCCTCCGCTGGGTAAAAGTGAAACGGATTTCAGGTTCAGCGATCGAGCGTTCGCTGTCAATGACAAAGTGAAGCGGGCTTCGGTTTTGTGGTATATGTGGGCATGGTTTTGACCAGGGCCACGCGCGATTTCAAGCAGAAGCGCGCCCAGGCGACCTACCAGCGGCTCCTCGACGCGGCCGAGGTGGTGTTCGCCAAACACGGCTTCGATGGTGCGCAAACACCTAAAATCGCAGCGGAAGCAGGGGTCTCGACAGGTGCGCTGTACCGCTATTTCGCCGACAAGCGGCAGGCCTTCGTCGAGATGGTCGCGCGCAGCCTCGGGCGGGTTCAGGAGGAGATCCTCAGCAAGCTCGACCCGGCGCTGTTCCGCTCCACCGACCGGCGCCTGGCGATCGACACCGCGATCGACGTGCTGTTCGCGCGCGTGCACCGCGACGCGTCGCTCGAGCGGGTGTACCTGGCGGTGTCGCTGCGCGATCCCGAGGTCGCGCAGCTGCGCGCGGACTTCGAGCGCAACGGCCTCGACGCGCTCACGCTCTTGATCTCGTCGATCGTGCCGCGTGACGTGGTCCCGTCCCCGCGCGCCGCCGCGCTGGTGATCGAGATCGCCTCGCTCGAGGTCGCGTCGGAGTGCGCCGGGCTGCGGCCGCGGCTGGACGACACCATCCCCGACCGGGACGTGCGCAGCGAGCTGCGGCAGATGCTGCACCGTTACCTGTTCCCGTCGGAGACCGCGCTGCCGCCACTGCCGCCGTCGCCTTCCCGGTCTCCATCCGAGCGGCGCAAGCGCGCGCGCCCCGCTTCGCAGCGCGGCTAGCCGGCGCAGCGGATCTGCAAGCGCGCGAAACGCGGCACGTACTCGCGCTCGACCGTTCGCTCGAACACCTCGCGATAGGAGGCGCCGGGCATCAGGCCCCACGCGCGCTCCGGTCCGCTGCACGGTTCGCTGTGCGCGGGCGCGTAGCTGTCGCGCACCGACGCGAGCATGGCGGGCAGCTCGCGCTCGGCGAGCGTGATCAGCGCGGCGCCGAGGGGCAGCGCGACGAGCCATTCGAGCAGGGTCCAACCGAACTCGCGGTGGCGCACCTCGTCGCGCAGCACGCGGGTGAGCACGCGGCGCGCGAGCGGCACCGAGCAGCCGTCGCGCAGCGCGCGGAACAGCGGGACGGCGACCGTCTCGCCGAGACAGAACACCGACAGGCACGCGCGCAAGACATCGTGTTCGAGCGGCTCGCCCGGGTGGCGCTGAAGGGCGAGGCGATCGCGATCGAGCATGATCGCGCCCGCGCCGCACGCCACCACCACCTGGTGGCACTCCCCGGCGTGCACCAGCTCGTCGTCGACGATGCGCAGGCCGGTGCGGATCAGATCGGGCGAGGCGCCGATCTGGATCAGCCAGAGCGTCAGGTGCTGCGCGATCGCCGCCGAGCCGTATTCGGCCTCGACGCGCCTCGACCACTCGCGCCGCACCCGTTCGGTTACTTCTTGTTTTCGGGCGGCGGGCACTCGACCTCGCGGGGCGCCGGCGGGTTGCAGTTGATGTTGGGTGGGCAGTGCGGCGAGGGTTGGTAGACCCAGCAGGTGCCGTCGGGCCGGCGTGTCACCTGGTCGTCCTTGGACGCGGCCGGCAGCTTCCGTCGCTGCGGCGGCGGCGGATTTCTCGTCGGTGGGCTCTGATCGGCGTGCGCCGGGGAGAACGCGACGGTGAGCAGGAAGGGAGCGACCAGCAGCTTCGTGCGCCTGTTCATGCGCCGATCCTATCCCAGAAGCGAACGCAGCGCCGCTTCGACTGCCGGGCGCGGCGGATCGAACGTGAGCGGCACGCTCGGGTGCTCGCGGCGCACCGGATACGACTGGCGATAGCTGCGAAAGTCCTGCGGGCGCTCGCGCAAGACGGCCTCGTCGTGCTCGATGCGATAGCCCGCGGCGACCGCGCGGAGCAACAGCTCGGCGTCGGACCAGCCGGCGGAGTCGAGCGTGAGCGGCGCCGCGAGCGGCAGCACCGGAGACCAGGCCGGCGCGACGCCGAGAAAGTCGCACGCGGCGGCGTAGATCATGCGCGTGCCGTTGACCTTGCCGTCGAGCGAGTGGCCGGCGATGTGCGGCGTGGCGACGGTGCAGCGGGCCACCAGCGCGGGGTCCGGCTCGGGCTCGTGCTCCCACACGTCGAGCGCGGCGCCGTCGAGTTGTTGCGCGTCGAGCGCGACGAGCAGTGCGGCGCCGTCGACCACTTCGCCGCGCGCGGCGTTCACCAACAGCGCGCGCGGGCGCAGGTGCTGAAGGCGCGTGGCGTCAATCAGGTGGAAGGTCGGGTGTGCGCCGGCGTGCTCGAGCGGCACGTGTAGGGTGACCAGATCGCTGGTCGCCAGCAGCACGTCGAGGGAGACGAAGCCGCCCGGGCCTTCGGCGCCCGCGCGAGGCGGATCGCAGGCGAGCGGGACCGGACCGCCGAGCGCGCGGCACAGGCGCTCGATGCGGCTGCCCACCTGCCCAACGCCGACCACGCCCGCTTGCAGGCGCGCCGGATCGTGATGATGGCGCGCGCACGAGCGCAACAGCGCGGCGGCGAACCACTGCACCACCGAGCCGGCGTTCGACCCGGGTGCGCAGGCCCAGCGGATTTCGCGCGACGCGAGCCATTCGCGGTCCAGGTGATCGACGCCGATGGTGGCGGTGGCCACGAAGCGCACGCGGCTGCCGTCGAGCAAGAGCGGGCCCACCCGCACCGTCGAGCGCACCAGCAGCAGATCGGCGTCGCGCACGGCAGCCGGCGTGAGCTCGGCGGCCGGCAACGTGACCACCTCGCCGAGCCCGGCGAAGGCTTCGGCGACCAGCGAGATGTTGCGATCTGCGACGATCCGCAGCGTCACGGTGCGAGCATAGCAGCTCCCGTGATAGAACTTCCGCATGGCGAGCGAGCTGACCCTGTCCGACGTGCGCGCGATCCACGAGCTGCCCCTGCCCGAGCTGCTGTTTCGCGCGCATGAAGTGCACCGCGCGCACCACGCGGCGGACGAGGTGCAGCTGTGCACGCTGCTCAGCGTCAAGACCGGCGGCTGCGCCGAGGATTGCGCGTACTGCCCGCAGAGCTCGCACTACGAGACGCCGGTGTCGGCGGAGAAGTCGCTCGCGGTGCCCGAGGTGCTCGAGGCGGCGTCGCGCGCGCACGCGGCCGGAGCCACGCGCTTCTGCATGGGCGCGGCGTGGCGCGAGGTCAAGGACGGGCCGGCGTTCGACAACGTGCTGGACATGGTACGCGGCGTGCGCGCGCTCGGCATGGAGGCGTGCGTGACGCTCGGCATGCTCAACGACGACCAGGCGCGCCGGCTCAAGGACGCGGGGCTGACCGCCTACAACCACAACCTCGACACCTCGCGCAAGCACTACGGCAGCATCATCACCACGCGCACCTACGACGACCGGCTGTCGACGCTCGCGCGCGTGCGCCAGGCGGGCATCACGGTGTGCTCGGGCGGGATCATCGGCATGGGCGAATCGGTCGACGATCGCTGCGACATGCTGCGTACGCTGGCGACGCTCGAGCCGCAGCCCGAGAGCGTGCCGATCAACACGCTGGTGGCCAGCGAGGGAACGCCGCTGGCGAACCTGCCGCCAGTAGATCCGCTCGAGCTGGTGCGTATGATCGCTACGGCACGCATCCTCATGCCGAAGTCGCGCGTGCGGCTTTCGGCCGGGCGGCTGTCCCTCTCGCGCGAGGCGCAGGTGCTGTGCTTTTTCGCGGGAGCGAACTCGATTTTTTACGGCGAGAAGCTGCTGACGACCGGCAACCCCGACGTGGACGCGGATCGCGCGTTGCTCGAGACGGCGGGCTTGCGGGCGGCGCCCGCCGACGGAGAGGTGCGCTCATGAGATGGATCGCGCTCGCGCTGTTGCTCGGTGCCACGACGCCGGCGATGGCCAAGAAGAAGCCGCCCAAGACCTCGGCAGAAGTGAAGAAGGACGACGGCCGCAACCACGGTCCTGGCGACAAGGGCACGAATGAAGGTGCGCAGGGACGGCAGAACGCCACCGAGGACGCCTCCAAGGCCGGCGAAGCGCCGATCTACCAGCGCTAGCACTCGCGTTGTATGATGGGGGCATGAAGGTGCTTGGCTACCAGCCGACCCGCCGCGGAGTGTTGAGCGCGCTCGGCCTCGCGCTCGCCACCGCGCCGCTCGTGAAGTTGGGGCGCGTGCTCGGACGCAAGCCGCGTCCCAAGCATCCCGCCGATCTGCCGCCCATCCCCTGGATCGGTCACTGCTAAAAAATTTGCGACTTGCGATCAGTTGCCGCGTAGTGGGGCTAGGAGGTGCCGATGCGCCTGCTCTCGTTGGCCCTCGCGCTGGGATTGGTAACACCGTCGAAGGCGAGCGCGCGGGCGCGGCCCGACGGCGAGGATCCGGCGCGAACTCCGCCGCCGGAGAAGCAATCGCGCCGGCGTAACGATCGTCGCACCGGCCTGTTGCAGTTCGCCGCGCAGCGCTCGCCGTGCGGCCGGCACGTGGTCGAGGTCGACAACGGCGCGGTGTTCGTCGACGGGCGGCGCGTGCACCCGACGATGGGCGTGGTGCAGGTGCTGCAGGCGCCGTTGTGGCGGCCCGACGGCGACGCGCTGGCGTGGCTCGAGCGGCGCGCCGGCGAGACGCGCCTGGTGGTGCTGCCGTCGGTGGGGAAGCCCTCCGACACGATCGTCTGGCCGCTGCCTCAAGCGCTCGCGCAAGATCGCGTGCACTGGGCGGGCGACAACAAGATCGTCGTCGGGCCCGAGGCGCTGCAGCCGCGCGCGGTCGCCAGCTGGAGCGAATAGCTACTTCTCGTCGGGGTAGCCGTTCGCCAGATCTTCGAGCTCCAGCTTCTTCTTGCTGAAAGCGTCCTCGTCGTCGGTGAACCCTTCGGTCGAGTCGCGATCGTCCTGAATGCCGGTGGGCGCGGCCTTGCCGTTGAAGGTCGAGGCGTCGCCGATGCCCTGCGCGCTGACCACGCCGGCGGAGCGCATGCGATCGTGCAGCCACACGATGAAGGTGATCGGGTGATAGGTCCACACCACCTTGTCAGAGGGCAGGCCGGCGGCCTCGGCGATCTCGTCGGTCCACCACAAGACCGGTTGGATCTGATCGGTGAACATGCGGCGCCGCTGCGAGTCGGGCAGGTCGGCGAAGTCGGGTGACTTGTTGAGCGCCACCTGCCAGTCGTTCTCGTCGGCCCATTCGCTGACGTGGTGCGCGGCGATCTTGTGGAACTCCTCGCGGCGCGGATCCTGGCGGAAGAAGTTGAGCACCTCGGCGCGCGACAACACGCCGTCCTTGGCCTTGTCGATGCGATCGATCACCAGCGGCGCGTTGCAGAAGCGGCCCATGCCGGCGCCCTCGAGCACGGTCCAGAAGCCGGGCTCGATCTGCGCGCCCAGATCGTCGGCGCTCATGATCTCGAAGTGCACCTGGCCCTCGAAGCGGCCCGGCGGCCCGGCCTCGCCCACGTGGCCGATCAGCTCGCCGGCGGAGACCTCGAGGTCGAGCGGGCTCGCTTCGTCGCCGAGCGTGCGCGAGGCCTTCTTCCACCAGGCGGGCGCCTCGGGCCCGTCCTGCTCCTCGGCCAGGTGGAACAGCAGCGTCCAGAAGCGCACGTTGGCGCCGCCCACCGCCAGCTCGTGCTTGAGCAGCACGAAGTTGCGCGAGCCGATCGCGCAGTCGCCGGTCATGCGCGCGGCGACCAGCTTGCCGCTGAACGGCGCATACACCGGGGTGCCGCGATCGGCGCGCAGGTGCACGCCGCCGTGCCACAGGCGCGACTGGCCGTACGGGCCGATCGGGTAGTAGCCGCCTTCGCCCTCGGTCTCGTTGTTGTCGTAAAAGCCGTGCGCGAGCTCTTCGAGCTTCTCCGGGCTGTCGGGCAGCTCGGGCTTGCCGCCCTGCAGCGCGAGCGGAAACGAGCTGCGCCCGCGCAGCTTGGAGGTGAACCACTTGAAGTCGAACGGCCCCGGATCCCACTTCTGCGCGGTGACGTGGTAGTGGCCGAGGTAGCCGGCGTACTGGCGCGGATCGCCCATCGCGGTCCAGCTCGGCTCGCCGCCACCGACGGCCGGAAAGCTGGGCGGCAGGTTGGGCAACAGTCGCTGCAGCGTGCGGCCGAGCGAGACCATCGAGTCGAGCTGCGCCTTGGTGTACTCGTAGGCGAGGAACTGGTGCCCGTGCACGCTGCAGGTGAGCTTCTTGCGCGCGCCGCGGTAGGCGTCGGGAAAGCGCAGCGCGTCGCCGCGGTTGGTGAGCTCGACGCCGATCGAGATCTCGTTCACGCCGGCGGCGTGGAACGCGCAGTCGACCAGGTCGAGCGTTTGCAAGATCGTGCCGTCGTTGTCGATCAGGAAGTGCACCGACAGCCCGCGCTCGTTGTGCAGCACCTGAAAGCACTGGCGCGAGTCCATGCAGCCGTCGTGGTGCACGACGAACTGGCGCAGCACCTCGCGCAGCCGGCCGAGCGAGCGGTCGGCGCCCATCAAGCGGCGCGGGCGGAAGCGGTAGGCGACCGCGCCCATGCCCTTGGCGGGCTGAAACGGGTAGATCTCCGACGGCTTGTCGGTGCGATGCAGGGTGTACGCGTTGACGTTGGGATCGTCCTGAAAGGTGATCACGCGCTGCCCGACGTCGTAGCGCTGCCCGCAGACGATGATCGACGAGTTGCTCACGAGATCGCCCGGAATTTTAGCTGGGTCTGGCCGATGCGCAGCAGATCGCCTTCGCTCAGACGCGTCGGTTGGGTGATGCGCTGGTTGTTGACGAAGGTGCCGTTGGTCGATCCCAGGTCGGTGACCCACACGCCGCGCGCGTCGGCGTGCAGCTGCGAGTGGCGCGTCGAGACCGCCTGATCGCCGGTGAGGCGCGCCTTGCCCAGCTCAAGCGGCGCGGCGCCGACGACGAAGCGCTGGCCCGCGAGCGCGCCGGTGACCACCGTCAGCTCGCCGCGCGTGGCGGCCGGCGCCGCGGCCTTCCTGACCGCCTGCGCCCTGGGTGCCTTGGCCGCCTTCGGGACTTTCGGCTGGCGCGCGCGGCTGCGCCCGGCCAAGAACAGCAGCAGCGCCAGCGCCAGCGCGATCGGGATCGCCCAGATCCACCAGGCGAGCTTGCGGTGCATCGGTGGGCCTTCCCAGCGCAGCGCGTTCGAGGTGAGCCCGTTGGCGGCGAGCACGAAGGTCTTGCCGTCGAGCGCGCTGGCGTCCAGGTGATAGCTGAGCACGTATTGCTTGTTCAGCTCGTCGGCGAGCGTCTCGATCTGCTTGCGCAGATCGTCCACGCCGGGCGCCCAGCGGAAGGTGCCACCCGAGCGCTTGGAGATCTCGCCGAGGTTGAGCAGCGGCACGCGATCGTTCGACGGCGAGAACGCGATCGAGTGGATCGGCACGTGCGCGCGCGCCGCGGTGTCGCCCAGCGCGCGAAAGGTCTTGTGCTCCATCTGCGAAGAAAGCCCGTCGGAGATCACCACGATCAGCTTGCGCCGCTCGGGCGACTTGCCGAGCTCGAGCAGCGCCGCGTGCAACGCGTCGGTCAGGCGCAGATCGCTCGCTTCGTCGTCGGGCGCAAGCTCGTCGACCGCGCCGGCCGCGCCGGCTGCCGGACGAAACGGCGGGTGCGCGGTGACGTCGGCGGCGTAGTCGATCACCAGCACGCGCCACTTCTTCTGCAGCGCCTCGAGGAGCTGCGTGGCCGCTTCCTTCACCTTGTCGAGCGGCGCGTCGCCGGCGACGGTCTTGAGCGTCGGCAGCGGCGGCAAGCGCGACGGGTCATTCCTTCCCATCTTGCCCGCCTTTCCGTGTTTGTCGTGCTTCCCGTTCTTCTTGAGCTGGCGCGGCGCGAGCGGCGGCGGCGCCGGGATCTCGATGATCTTCGGCCCGTACAGCGCCGACGACTCGATCACCAGCACCAGATCGAGCGGATCGCCGGCCGCGGCGAACGGCATCACCTTCTCCGGCGCGCCCACCACAGCCCCATCGACCGTCAGCGAGAACGCCGGCGCGGGAAGTTGCTCGACCACCTCGCCCTCGAGCTCCACCACCGACGCGTACAACCGCACCCGCCCGCTCCCCGGAAACTCCGACGCATCAATCCGCTCCAGCCTGATCCGCGTGCGCGTGGCGTGCGCGGGCAGCGCGAGCGCGAGCAGGAACAGCACCCCGGTGGTTCGCACGTGCTTCATTGTGACCGCGCCAGGAGCTTGCGCATGCGCGTCGCCAGGATGAACGCGCTGCGGCGGTAGAAGCGTCGCAAGTAAGTGGCTTGCACGAGCACCAGGATCACCAGCCCGAGCGCCCACTGGCTCTCCGAGCGGCGATAGAGGGTCTCGACGGAGAACACCATGTCTTTGTCGCGCGTGGTCATGTCGAGATAGAAGGTGTCGAACGCCAGGAAGACCGATAGCTCGTTGAAGATCAGCGCGAAGCCGACTCCGTAGGCGATCGCGATCGCCTTGCGCGTGCCGGGCGAGAAGCGCATGAGCGAGGTGGCCACGGAGATCACCAGGAGCGCGATGCCGGTGGTGTAGGCGGTGCGCAGGACCACGAACAGGTCGGCGCCCGCGGCCTGGAACGCCCAGATGATCAGGCGAATGTTGACCAGCGTCCCGAGGAACGCCGCCATGGCCAGGAACGGCAGCTCCTGGCGGCGGCTGGCCACCAGCTCGCGCCACGCGCGCAACAGCGAGCCGGGCACCGGCGTGACCGCGGCGTGGATTCCCGACAGGCGGCGGGCCTCTTCGGCGATCGGCTTGGCGTTGGTGGAGAGCAGCGCGTCGAGAGTGCGATCGGCGTCGACCAGGCGCGCGCCGATCTCGCGCGCGAAGTGCACGGCGATGCGCGGGTAGCGCGACAAGAGCGTGTCGAACTCGAGCTTCTCCAGGCGCAGCGCGTGCACCTCGGTGCGCGCGGTCACCGTCGCCGAGCGCAGCTCGCGGGTGAGCAGCGACATCTCGCCGCACGCGTCGCCCGGACCGAGCGTCTTCAGCTGGATCGGCTCGCCCTGCCCGGCAGCCACGCTCACGTCGGCCGCGCCGTCGAGCAGAACGTACAAGCTGTCACCGACCTCCAGCTCTTGCACGAAGCGCCGGCCGGGGGCGAAGGTGACGATCTGCCCGGCTTCGATCACCTCGGCGAGCGCCTCCTCCCCGAGCGAGGCCAACCACGGCACCGCGCGCACGGTGGCGCGTGCCGTCGTGGTGAGCGCTTCCCGACTCATCGACCGCGCACCAGCGCCAACAGGCGCCTGCCGAGCGCGACGTAGAGCGCGCGAAAATAAACCACCTGCGCCATCGCGAGCAGCACCAGCCCGGCGGCGAACCGCGACGAGGGCTGGTAGTAGTCGGGGTTCAGGTTCCACAACAGCGCGAACTCGTCGACGATCAGACCGATACCGAACCCGAAGCCGAAGGACAGGCGGCGGATCGCGCTGCGCGTGCGCGGCACCAGCACCAGCACGCCCACCAGCGCGACCAGCAAGAGACCGTAGTTGAAGTGGTGCACGTGCACCGGATGGCCGACGCTGCCGCCGATCAGCGCGAACAGGTGCTTCTGCAGCCCGTTCTTGATGATCATCGCCACCACCGTGCGCGCGGTGGCGAGCGCGGCCAACGCGCCGAGCAGCACCCAGAACGACGGGCGCGCGCCCGGGGCGGTGAACAGCGCGCGCACCAACCGCGCGGTGGCGCGGCGCACCGGCGAGCGGCGATGACGCTGCAGGTTGCGCCGGCGGATCGCCAGCACGCGATCGAGCGACGGCGCCGGAAGTCCCTCGGCGTGCGCCATGGTCACCTCGCGCAAGAGATCGACGCGCCACTTGAGCTCGCGCGAGAGCATCGCCACCCACGGCGGCGCCACCGCTGGAAAGTCCTCGAACAGCCCGTCGAGGCCGGCGCGATCGAGCGTCGCCAGCGTGGTCGGCGCGGCCGCGATGAAGCGCTCGGACGGCCCGTGCCCGGTGACCACGTCGAGCTCGCCGACCACGTCGCCCGCGAACAGCGCGGTGGCCGGCGTGCCCTCGAGCTCGAGATCGGCCTGGCCGTCGACGAGCACCACCAGCTCCGGCGCATCGGCGGCGATCTGGTGCCGCTCGCCGCGCTCGAGGCGCACCATGCGAAAGCGCTCGGCGATGCGCAGCCGTTCGTCGGCGCGCAGCCCGGCGAACAGCGGCAAGACCGCCAGGGCGCTCTCGAGGGTGCCAGTCCGCACGCAGCTACCTTATCAGGTCTTCCGGTGGTAGCGTGCGGCATGGCTTCCGAGGACCACTTCGACCACATCGCCGACGCGGAGCTCAAGCACCTGGACAAGATCCTGGGCGAGATCGATCCCGACGAGCTCGACGTCGAGCTGTCGCAAGGCGTGCTCACCTGCACCTTCGGCGATGGTCAGAAGCTGATCATCAACTCACACCACGCCGCCGGGCAGATCTGGATGGCCGCGTTCCGCACGGCGTGGCACTTCTCGCCGCACGAAGAGGGCGGGCAGGTGTCGTGGAAGACCGAGAAGGACGAGCTGCACGCCGCCGTGCGGCGGCTGTTGAAGGAAAAAATCGGCCGCGAACCGGCGCTGTAGCCGCTAGCGGGTTACCAGACCACGCACTGGTTCGCACGCACCATCTTCGCGTCCGGCTTGCACTGGAACGCGTCGGAGAACTCCTTCAGATTCGACAGCGGCCCGTTGACCCGGTACTCCGGCGGCGAGTGCGGGTCGGTGGTCACGCGCATGCGCGCCATCGCGTCGCGCCGATTGCCGCACCACGCCTGCGCCACGCCCAGGAAGAACAGCTGATCGTCGGAGTACTCGCCGATCTTGCTGGGCTCCTTGCGTGAAGCGACGTACGCCGCGTGCGCTAGCTTCATGCCGCCCAGATCGGCGATGTTCTCGCCCAGCGTGAGCCGTCCGTTCAGGTGCAGGTTGTCGAGGATCGTGTAGCCGTCGTACTGCTCGGCCACGCAGGTGGCGCGCTTCTCGAACTCGGTGTTGACCGCCGGGGTCCACCAATCGGCCAGGTTGCCCTTGGCGTCGAACTTGCGGCCCTCGTCGTCGAAGCCGTGCGTCAGCTCGTGGCC
>PNAM01000064.1 GCA_003170275.1 Myxococcales bacterium | reverse complement strand
ACACGGATCGGTCGCTTCCCACTGGGGCGGCGCCACGCACCATCCCGGCGATCGATCTCCCGTCGCCGGCGAAGGCGCCGCGCAGACCGCCGCGCGCGTCCAACGATGGGCCAACGAGCTCAGCGGCGCGACCGATGTCGGCTCGGGCCGCGTCGATCCCGCCTGGCGCGACGTCGAACGCCAGATCGACGCCGGCTTTCGCCCCACCGCGCCCCAGATCACCGACGACGGCGCGCTGAAGTCACTCGGCAAGCAGCTCCTCCACGCGCTCGGCACGCCGCCCGAAGGCGGCCCCACGCCGCGCGGCGTCGATCCGTCGGTGGCCTCGCGCCTCGACACCTTCGTCGCCGATCAGATCGCGGCCGGCCAGCGCACGCTCGCCGCGCCCGGCGAGTGGCGGCGCACCGAGATCGAGGTGGTCGTCGACGCGGACGGCAACCTGCGCTCCGCGCGCGTCGTCCTGTCCTCCGGCCGCGCCGTGCTCGACCGCCACGCCCTCGAGGCGGTCCGTCGCGCGGTCGGCCTGCGCTCGATCCGCGATCCGCGTGGCGAAATGGTCGCGCGTTGGTCGGTCGAAGCCGCCGTCGCGGTCACCCCGCCTACCGCCACCCCGATCGTCGATCCGGTCAGCGGCAAGGTCAGCGGTGCCACCGTCCCGTTGATCGGCTTCAGCTTCGACGAGTCGGTCGGCACGATCGAGCTCGACCACCCCTTCAAGAAACACGTCCGAACCCGCGTTCGGCTCCTCCGTCTGACGCCAGTCTCGGCGAGCGATCTCTAGCTGAACCGCAACAGGTGGTGGCTCTTTTTGCCCTTGCGCAGCACCACGTACCGCCCCGCGAGCAGGTCCGCGCGGGTCAGCGTGCGCGTCACGTCCGCCACCTTCTGATCGTTGACGTAGATCCCGCCGCCCTCGATGTCCCGCCGCGCAGCGCCCTTCGACGCGCACAACCCGGCCAGCACCAGCGTATCGATCAAGCCCACGCTGGCCTCGAGCGCCGCCAGCGGCTGCGCCGTCGACGGCGCGTCCTTGAACACCTGCTCGATGGCCGGCCCGTCCAGCGCGGTCAGCTCGCTCGAGAACAGCGCCGCCGCCGCGCGCTCCGCCTTGGCGCTCTCCTCCTCGCCATGCACGAGCAGGCAGACCTCGTGCGCCAGCACCCGCTGCGCCTCACGCTTCTCGGGCGCCGTGCGCACGGTCTCGTCCAGCGCGACGATCGTCTTCTCTTCGAGGAACGTGTAGTAACGCAAGAACCGCCCGACATCGCGGTCCTCGGTCTGGATGAAGAACTGGTACAGCTCGTACGGGCTCGAGCGCTCGGCGTCCAGCCACACCGCGCCCTTCTCGGTCTTGCCGAACTTTTGCCCCGCGGAGTTCATGATCAGCGGCATGGTCAGGCCATAAGCCTCTTTGCCGTGCATGCGCCGGATCAGATCGATCCCGAGCGTGATGTTGCCCCACTGATCGCTACCGCCGATCTGCATCCGGCAGCCGTGCTGCTCGTACACCGCCAGAAAGTCGTACGCCTGGATCAGCATGTAGGAAAACTCGGTGTACGAAATTCCCTGCTCGCGATCCTCGAGCCGCGCGCGCACCGACTCCTTGGCCAGCATCGCGTTGACGCTGAACTGCTTGCCCACCCGGCGTAGGAAGTCGAGGTAGCCGAACCCTTTGAACCAGTCGTGATTGTTGACGAGGATCGCCCCGCCCTTGTCGAAATCGAGAAAACGCCGCAGCTGCGCGCGCAATCCGGCAACGTTCCGCTCGAGCGTCTCGACGTCGAGCAGCTTGCGCTCCTCGCTCTTGCCGCTCGGGTCGCCGATCATCCCGGTCGCCCCGCCCACCAGGGCGATCGGCCGATGCCCGCTCCGCTGCGCCCGCATCAGCGCTGTGATCGGCAGCAGGCTCCCCACGTGCAAGCTCGGCGCGCTCGGGTCGAACCCGCAGTAGATCGTGAACGGCTCCTTGTGCATCAACTCGCCGAGCTGCTCGTCGGTCTTCTGGTTCACCAGGCCGCGCCAGGACAGCTCTTCGAGGAACCCCAAGGACATGACGGTTACCTATCGGCATTCCTCGCCCGGCGCAAGGCTTTCCCTTCGCCGCGGAACGCCGCTTCCACTCCGCGCGCCGCGGCGCCAGATCTCGCTGGTCTGCGCGATGCAACCTATCGTTCGCAGGAGTACGCCATGAAGACGCTCGTCACCTGCCTTCTCGGCCTCTGCCTCGTCCTGCCCGTCTCCAGCGACGCCTGGGCTCGCAGGCAGCACGCGCACCCCAAACCGCACGACGAGATCACACTCTCGCCGCCGATGATGCGCCAACTGCAGTCGAACCTGATCGAGGGCGGCTACCTTCGCGGGGCCCGAGACCGTCGGATCACCCACCGCACGCGTCGGGCGCTGCGCGAGTTCCAACAGGAGTATCACCTGCCTCGCACCGGCAACCTCGACCGCGCCACCGCCGAGGCGCTGCTCGGCCACGACCTCATCAGCAGCTACGTGGTCGCCAAACGCTGACTCCGGAAAGACGAAAGCCCCAGACCAATGAAGGTCTGGGGCTTTCCAAGAAAGACTCCGGCGGCGTCCTACTCTCCCACACGGACGACCGTGCAGTACCATCGGCCCTGGAGGGCTTAACTTCCGAGTTCGAGATGGGATCGGGTGTGGCCCCTCCGGTAATGCCGCCGGAAACTTTAAGACGCGATTGAACTTAGCCGTTCGAGCGAATTCGAGAAGCGTCGGCTGAGCTCTTGCGCCCAACCCTGGCCTTCATCCTGTAGAGCAACTGCGAACAAAGAAAAAAAATGATGGTCAAGCCTCACGACCGATTAGTACTGGTTAGCTCCGTAGGTTGCCCTACTTCCACACCCAGCCTATCACCACGTGGTCTACATGGGGTCTTTAGAGGTCCGAAGACCTAGGGAGACCTAATCTTCAGCTTGGCTTCCCGCTTAGATGCTTTCAGCGGTTATCCATTCCGGACATAGCTACCGGGCAATGCCTCTGGCGAGACAACCCGCACACCAGCGGTCCGTCCATCCCGGTCCTCTCGTACTGAGGACAGATGCTGTCAAGTCTCCTGCGCGCACGGCGGATAGGGACCGAACTGTCTCACGACGTTTTGAACCCAGCTCGCGTACCGCTTT
>PNAM01000086.1 GCA_003170275.1 Myxococcales bacterium | reverse complement strand
CCGATCTGCGTCGCCAGCCGGATGCGCTGCGCCTCTCCGCCCGACAGCGTCGCCGAGGTGCGGTCGAGCGTCAGGTAATCGAGCCCCACGTTCACCAGGAACGTCAGCCGATCGGTGATCTCGCGCAGGATCCGCTCGGCGATCGCCAGCTCGCGCTTGTCGAGCTTGAGGCCCTTGAAGAACTTGGTCGCGTCGCGGATCGGCAGGCCGGTCAGCTTGTGAATCGGCTGGTCCCCGACCTTGACGAAGCGCGCCTCCTTGCGCAGGCGCGTGCCCTCGCACTCCTCGCACGGCGAGCGGTTCATGTAGCGATGGAACTCTTCGTACGCCGCCTCGAAGCCGTCCTCGCCGCCGCGGTTGCCCTCCTCGCGCCGGCGCCGTTCGTACTCGTGCAGGCGGCGCTCGAGGTTGGCGAGCACGCCTTCGAACTCTTTCTTGAACTTGTGTCGCGTGCCGCCCTTCTCGAAGAAGAAGTCGACCTCTTCCTTGCCCGAGCCGTCCATGATCAGCTTGCGCTGCTCGGCGGGGAGCTTGGCCCACGGCGCGTACATGTCGATCTTGTAGTGGTTCGAGACCGCCTCGAGGATCTGCTGGAAGAAGGGCGCGTTGCGCTTCTCCCACGGATCGATCGCGCCCTCGCGCAGCGAGAGCTCCTCGTTGGGCACGATCAGATCGGGATCGAAGAACAGCTTGGCGCCGATGCCGTCGCAGGTCGGGCAGGCGCCCTGCGGGTTGTTGAACGAGAACATGCGCGGCGTGATCTCGGGATACGAGACGCCGCAGGTGATGCACGCGAACTTGTCCGAGAACAAGAGATCGCTCGAGTCGTCGTCGAGCACCGGCGAGACCTTGACGATCCCTTCGGCCAGCTTGAGCGACAGCTCGATCGAATCGGTGAGCCGCTGGCGGATGTCGGGCTTGATCGCCAGCCGATCGACGTACACCTCGATGGTGTGCTTCTTGTTCTTGTCGAGCTTGATCGGCTCCGACAGATCGAGCAGCTCGCCGTCGACGTTGACGCGCACGAAGCCTTGCTTGCGCAGCTGATCGAGCTCTTTTTTGTACTCACCCTTGCGGTCGCGCACGATCGGCGCGAGCACCGAAAAGCGCGTGCCCTCGGGCAGCTGGAGCACGCGGTCGACCATCTGCTGCACGGTCTGCGAGGCGATGCGCTCGCCGCAGTTCCAACAGTGCACCACGCCGATACGCGCGAACAGGAGCCGCAGGTAGTCGTAGACCTCGGTGACCGTACCGACGGTCGAGCGCGGGTTCTTCGAGGTCGACTTCTGCTCGATCGAGATGGCCGGCGAGAGCCCCTCGATCGAGTCGATGTCGGGCTTGCCCATCTGCTCGAGAAACTGCCGCGCATAGGCGGACAAGGACTCGACATATCGCCGTTGTCCCTCGGCATAAATGGTGTCGAAGGCGAGCGAGGACTTCCCCGAGCCGGAGAGCCCAGTGATAACGATCAGCTTGTTGCGCGGAAGCTCGACGTCGATGTTCTTGAGGTTATGCTCGCGCGCGCCTTTGACGATGATCTTGTCCATGCCGTGCCCCCTGGGACGCTACGCTTCCGCGGGTCAAGGGGCGTGACATCATAACACAATCATCCGGTGCGCCGAGCGGCCAATTCACGCGCGAGCGTGAGCGCGGCCTTGAAGCTGGTCGCCCGGACACTCGTTGGGCCTTGGCCGGCGATGTCGTGCGCCACGCCGTGGTCGGGGGAGGTGCGGATGATGGGCAGGCCGAGGGTGACGTTGACCGCTTCTTCGAAGTCGATGACCTTCACCGGGATCAGCCCCTGGTCGTGGTACAGCGCCACCACCGCGTCGTACTTTCCGTCGAGATGGTCGCGGAACACCACGTCCGGCACATGGGGGCCGGTGAGCGTGACGTTCGAAAGTTGCGCGCGCGCCGCCTCGATCGCCGGGCGGATGATGCGCGCCTCCTGATCGCCGAAGTGGCCCGATTCACCGGCGTGCGGGTTCAGCCCGGCGACCGCGAGGCGCGGCCGTGGAAGCCCGAATTCGTGTGTGAGCGCGGTCGCGGTCTGGATGATGGTGTACGCGAGATCAGGCGCGTTGAGGCGCTGCGCCACCTCAGCGAGCGGCAGATGGATGGTGGCCAGCGAGACCTTCATGCGCGGGCCGGCGAACATCATGGTGACGCGCCCGGCGTCGAGCCTCGCGGCGAGGAACTCGGTGTGGCCGGGAAACGCAAAGCCGGCGGCGATGCACGAGGCCTTGTGGATCGGCGCGGTCACCAGCGCATCGAGCCGCCGCGCGCGCGCGTCCGCCACCGCCGCCTCGAGATAATCGATCTGCGCGCGCCCGGTCGCGGCCGACGGATGGCCCGGCGTCCACGCGAGCTTGCTCACCTCCTCGATGTACAGCGGCGGCGCGACGCCCATCCGCTGCGCGGCCGCCTCGAGCACGCCCCGATCGCCGTAGACCACCACGTCCGACGCCCCCGCCACCGACGCGACGACGATCTCCGGCCCGATGCCCGCCGGATCGCCCAGCGTGACTCCGATACGCATGCGGGCACTGTAACGCCGATGAATAGCGCCGGCCACCCAAGCCGTCTCAACGCCATGCGGAATACCAGCTACACGGATGCGGCGACGGTTACTACGATGCTGCTGATCGCGCTGCTCGCGGTCAGCGCTGGCCGACGCAGCTTCGCGTCTGCAAGACGACGGGCGCGTTCGGCAACTGGGTGAAGTCGAACGCATCGAGCAGATCGTTGGCGTCCGGCCCATCCTGCGCGGCCGGATCGAGCGAGTTGAGCGACTGCAGGCCGAACACGGTCTCGACGAACTTGGGCAGCGACGCCTGGTCGGCGACCGACTTCATGATGTAGCCCTTCTTGGCGTACGGCGAGATGATGATCGCCGGCAGGCGGAAGCCGAGCCCGTACGGACGAACCGCGTCGCAGCCGTACTGGCGCGGCGGCGCGACGTGATCGTACCAGCCGCCGAAGTCGTCATACGTGAACAGGATCGCGACGTGGTCCCAGTAGCTCGACTGCATGAGCGTGTTGATGTGCGTGACGGTCCAGTTCTCGCCCGAGCAGATGTTGAACGGCGGGTGCTCGGAGTTCACGTCCTGCGGCACCAGCCAGACGACGTTGGGCAGCGTGCCGTTCTGCACGTCGGTGTCGAACTGCGTCTGATCGACCACGTGATCGGCCCACGCGCTGGTGTTGCGCACCTTGTCGACGGCGTCGAACATCGACCAGGTCTGGCCGAGCAGGTTCGAGCCGTAGAACTTCCAGGTGAGCTCCGACGGCAGCACGTCGGGCAGCGTGGGAAACTGAAAGCACGGGAACACCGACTTGACGTTGCACGAGCCGTTGTCGAGCGTGTCGATGGTGGTGCCGGCCGCGTCGTCGCAGCCCCACGGCGTCGACTGCGACGGGTTGCCGAGCGACCAGCCGCTCTGCGCCGCGAGCGCGAACATGTGGCCGGGGAACGATGGGCCGAGCATCGACGAGAAAAAATGATCGGCGAGCGTGTAGCTCTTGGCCAGCGCCCAGTAGTTGGGGATGTCCGCTTCGGTGTACTGCGTGAAGGCGAGCTGGTCGCTGGCGTTGCGCGGATCGCCCAGATCCCAGTGGTTCATCTGGCCGCTGTTCCAATCGGACAGCGCGCACTCGTGCTCGTGGCACAGATCGCGAAGCAGCTGCTGCGGCGGGCGGCCCACCTGCAGCGGTCCGGTCGAGGTCTGCGCGACGGTGGTGCCTTCGGCGCCGGGAAAGCTGCCGAAGTAGTTGTCGAAGGTGTGGTTCTCCTTGACGATGATCACCACGTGATCGATCGGGTACTGGCCTGGGTGATAGGGACGCGCCAGATCAGGTCCTGTCGGCGCGGCCAGATCGACCGACGGGCCGCCCGACAGGTCGGCGTCGCCGCCGCCGCCCACGCCGGGGCTAGAGTCGTTGCAGGCGGCCAGGAAGCACAGGGCGAAAAAAACTCGATTCATGACACCCTCGTTATGGCGCGGCGCAGCATAATCACAATTGGTCGGACCGGTCAATCTTGATTGCACATAGACTGCAACTACTGACGCTGGCGCTGCTGGCGACCGGCTGCGGGCCGAACGCGCCCGCCGGCGCCGACCTGGCCGCGCCGCTCGATCTCGCGGTGCCGCCGACGGGAGTGACGCTCACCGTCGACGGCGTAGCGCACCCGCTCGACGCGTACTATTCGATCTTCATCGAGCCGCTGGAGATTCCGGGCGTGCCGGCGGGGATCGAGCTGGTGGTGACCTTCGTCGATCCGGCGTTCCAGTGCGCGAGCCCGACGTCGACCCTGGACCGCATCAGCTTCGGCTTTCAGGCGCGGCTGGCCGGCGTGACCTCGAGCTTCGTGGTCGGGCGATCGGGGCCGCACCTGGGCGCGCCGGCGACCGGCACCGGCTACGCCGAGCTGACCCTGGTCGACGATCGCTACGTAGATTGGGACGGCGGCCTGGTGTTCGTCACGCCGGGCGGCATGGTGCGCGGCGACGTCCACTACCAGCTCGGAACCATCGCCATCGACGGCCCGTTCGTCGCGTCGCACTGCGCGGCGCTCGACGCGATTGCCTCGCCCTAGACTTTCATCTTGTAGCCGACGTTGCGCACGGTCTCGATCATCGCGTCGGCGGGCGAGCCGAGCTTGGCGCGCACGCGGCGCACGTGGATGTCGACGGTGCGCGTGCCGCCGAAGTAGCGGTAGCCCCACACCTTGGAGAGCAACTGCTCGCGGGTCCACACCTTGCCGCGGTGCTGCGCGAGAAACTTGAGCAGCTCGAACTCCTGGTGCGTCAGCTCGAGCTTGCGATCGCGCAGGTGCGCCTCGTAGCCGCCGAGATCGATCTCCAGATCGCCGACCTTCAGGCGATCTTCCGAGGAGAACGAGGCAAAGCGCCAGTCCAACTGTCGGAGGCGCGCATACAGCTCGGCCGGGACGACCGGCACCAGCACGAAGTCGTCGGCGGCGCGATGGTCCAGGCTGGAGAGCCGCTGCACGGTGACCGCGATCATCGCCGGCGTGCCCTGTAGCGGCGACAGATCGCGCAGCGTCTTCAGGCACGCGTAGGCGGTCTCCAGGCGCTCCCGCGCGTCGATCAGGATCACCTGCACCGGGTCCTTGACCAGGTCGTCCTCGTCGAGCCCGAGATCGAAGCCGAAGGTCCGAACATCGCACCCGAGGTCGCGCAACGCTTGCGCGGGAGACTCGGGCTCACCGGCCGATTTCTCGGGGGATTCGGTCACCAGAAGGACCTTCATGTGCGGACACTATACTTCAAGTCTGTTTCCCGACGGTTTCGCGAACCCAGTTGGCACCAGCCCGACCTTCATGCAAGAATCATATTGATGGATGACTTCCACTGCTCCTTCTGCGGCAAGCGCCGGCGCGAGGTGCGCAAGCTGATCTCCGGGCCGCGCGTCTTCATTTGCGACGAGTGCGTTGCGCTGTGCAACGACATCATCGCCAAGGAAGAGGCGCAGGAGCGTCCGAAGTACCCGCGCCCGAAGGAAATCGCCGACGAGCTCGAGAAGTACGTGATCGGCCAGCCGCGCGCCAAGAAGGCGCTGTCGGTGGCCGTGTACAACCACTACAAGCGCGTGGGCCAGCGCGCGCCGGGCGCCAAGGCGGGTGACGTCGAGGTCTCCAAGGGCAACATCCTTTTACTCGGGCCGACCGGCTGCGGCAAGACGCTGCTCGCCCAGACGCTCGCCAAGA
>PNAM01000074.1 GCA_003170275.1 Myxococcales bacterium | reverse complement strand
GGCGCGCATGGGCGCGGCGTTCCGCCAGGGCGCGTTCGGCGACGGGCTGGTGGGCGCGATCGAGTCGGTCGGCAAGCGGCTGGCAGAGCGCTTCCCGCCCAAGCCGGGCGGCGTCAACCAGCTCGGTGACGACATCAGCACCGACGAGAATCCGACGTGACGCGAATCCTCAAGGCCGCCGACGCACGGCCTCGCGAGCTGTCGGCGCAGGCGCCCGAGCACCTGNNGCGCGACGCGCGCGCCGCGCTGCTCGCCGACGCGCGCGTCGAAGCGGAACGATTGCGCACCCAGGCGGCCGCCGAGGGGCGCGAACGCGGGCTGGCCGCGGTGACCGAGCTGCTCGCCGGCGCGCGCGTGCAAGCGGCGCGGGCGCAGCGCGAGGCGGAGTCGGAGCTGCGCGCGCTGGCGGTGCGCATCGCCGAGCGCATCCTGGGGCGCGAGCTGGCGCTCCGGCCCGAGGCGGTGGTCGACGTCGCGGCCGAAGCGCTGCGGCTCTCCGGCGAGCCGCGCGAGATCGTGCTGCGCGTGCATCCCGACGATCTGGCGGCCGTCGAGCGCGGCAAGCCGCGACTGCTCGAACGCTGCCACTCGGCGCACGCGGCCACCCTGCGCGCCGACGAGAGCGTCGGCCGCGGCGGGTGCATCGTCGAGACCGAGCTGGGCGTGGTCGACGCGCGCCTGTCCACGCAGCTCGACGCGCTGGAGCGCGCGCTCAAGGGCACGCCGTGAAGAAGCTGAACCTCGACAGCGCGTTCGCGGTGGTCGACGGCGCGAAGACCGCGCAGGTGCTCGGGCGCGTGACCGAGCTGACCGGGCTGGTGCTCAAGGCCACCGCGCCGGGCGCGCGCGCGGGCGAGTTGGTGATCGTCGAGCGCGCGGATGGAACCTCGGTGCGCGCCGAAGTGGTCGGCTTCGTCGGCGAAGAGGTGGTGCTCCTGCCGCTCGGGCGCGCCGATGGGATCGGTCCCGACTCGGTGGTGCGCCCGACGGGCAAGCCGTTTGCGATTCGCGCCGGCGTGGCGCTGCTCGGCCGCGTGGTCGACGCGCTCGGCGAGCCGATCGACGGCGGCGCCTCATTCGCCGACGAGAGCACGATGGAATCCTGGGCGGTCGAGCGCGCGCCGCCCGATCCGCTGCGCCGCCGCCGAGTCACGCGCGCGCTCTCGACCGGTGTCACCGCCATCGACGCGGTGCTCACGCTCGGCGAGGGCCAGCGCATCGGGCTGTTCGCAGGGCCGGGCCTGGGCAAGTCCGCGCTGCTCGGCCAACTCGCGCGCTCGTCCGACGCCGAGGTGATCGTCATCGGCCTGGTCGGGGAGCGCGGACGCGAGGTGCGCGACTTCGTCGAGACCCAGCTCGACGATGCCAGCCGCCGCCGCGCGGTGTGCGTGGTCGCGACCTCCGACGCGCCGCCGCTCGAGCGGCTCAAGAGCGCGCTGACCGCCACCGCGATCGCCGAGTACTTTCGCGCCAAGGGCCGGCGCGTGCTCTTGCTGGTCGATTCGCTCACCCGCGTGGCGCGCGCGCAGCGCGAGGTCGGGCTGGCCGCCGGCGAGCCGCCCGCGCGACAAGGCTATCCGCCGTCGGTGTTCGCCATGCTGCCGCGGCTCTTGGAGCGCACCGGCCAGTCGCCCGAGGGCTCGATCACCGCGGTCTACGCGATCCTCACCGCCGCAGACGACGCGGACGATCCGATCGCCGACGAGGTGCGCGCGATCCTCGACGGGCACATCCTGTTGTCGCGCGAGCTGGCGGCGCGCAACCACTGGCCGGCGATCGACGTGGTGAACAGCCTGTCGCGCGCGATGGACGAGCTGGTCGATCCGCAGCACCGCCAGGCGGCGGCCCGCCTGCGCGAGGTGCTCTCGACCTGGCTCAGGCAGCGCGACCTGGTGCTGCTCGGGGCGTATCGCGAAGGCTCCGATTTCGCCACCGACGACGCGCTCGCCCGCGTCGGCGCGGTGGAGGCGTTCTTGCGCCAGGAGCGCAGCCGCCGGACCACGTTCGAGGAGGCGCGAGCCGGACTGCTCGCGCTGTTTGAATGAACCTTCATTCCGCCGGACGGCGACCAACGCTCACGCTTGCGTTCGCGCTCACGTCCTCGCTCGCGCTCACCTTCACGTTCACGCTGACGTCCCACGCCGCGCCGCCGCCGACCACCTCGCCGGTCCTCGGTGCGATGCAAGACGAGCTCGCCCGCGCGATGTCCCGCCTGCGCCTCAAAGGCTACGAGGCGCCCTACTTCATCGCCTACAGCGTGCGCGACTACGAGACCCACGAGCTCACCGGCCGCTTCGGTGCGGTGGTCAGCCGCAACCAATCGCGCAACCGCCAGGCCTACGTCGAGGTGCGCGTCGGCGACTACCAGCTCGACAACACCTCGAGCGATCGCGAGATGGCCTTCGACGTCGGCGACGTCGACACCTACGAGCCCAACACCGAGGCGCCGCTCGACGACAATCCGGAAGCGTTGCGCGGCACCTTGTGGCTGTTGACCGACGCCAAGTACAAGCACGCGCTGGCCGCCTACGCCAAGAAGCGGGGCCGCCGCGCCACCACCGTCGTCGAGGACGAGAACCTGGCCAGCTTCTCCCGCGAGACCCCGTCGCGGCACGCCGATCCGGTCACCCCTTTTCACTTCGACGAGCCGCTGCTCGAGGCGCGCGTGCGCACGGCCAGCGCGATCTTCAAGACCTACCCCGACCTGTTCGACGCCTCGGTCAAGTTCGGCGCCGACCGCGTGACGCGCTACTTCGTCAACTCCGAGGGCGCGCAGGTGGTCACCGAGCGCACCATCTTCTCGGGCCACGTCGAGGCGGCGACACGCGCCAAGGACGGCATGCTGCTGCAGCACGAGAAAGATTTTTACGGCCGCGCCGGCGACGAGCTGCCCGACGACGCGCAGCTGCAGGCGAGCATCGCGCTCTTGGCCACCGAGCTGCGCGCGCTGCGGGAGGCGCCGGTGATCGATCCGTATACCGGCCCGGCATTGCTCATGGAAGAGGCGGCAGGCGTGTTCTTCCACGAGACCGTCGGCCATCGGCTCGAGGGCGAGCGGCAGAACGACGAGAAGGAGGGCCGCACTTTCAAGGGCCAGGTCGGCCACCTGGTGCTGCCCGATTTCCTCTCGGTGATCGACGACCCGACCGCACGCTCCGCCGGCAAGGTCTCGCTCAACGGCTACTACACCTACGACGACGAAGGGATCCCTGCGCGGCGCGTGCCGCTCATCGAAAACGGCAAGCTGCGCGACTACTTGAAGTCACGCACGCCGATCGTCGGCTCGATCAAATCCAACGGGCACGGGCGCGCCGAGGGCACCGCCGACCCGATGGGCCGCATGGCCAACCTGTTCGTGCGCTCCACCCGACAGATGCCGCTGGCGGCCCTCAAGGCCAAGCTGCTCGACGAGGTGCGCAAGCAGGGCAAACCGTTCGGCCTGATCATCCGCGACATCACCGGCGGCTCCACCAACACCACCAACTACGGCTACCAGGCGTTCAAGGGCCAGCCGCGCCTGGTCTATCGGGTGGACGCCAAGACCGGCGCCGAGACGCTGGTGCGCGGCGTGGAGATGGTGGGCACGCCGCTGACCACGGTGTCGCGCATCATCGCCACCTCCGACACCGAGGGCGTGTTCAACGGCTTTTGCGGCGCCGAGTCCGGCTTCGTGCCGGTGTCGACCGTCGCACCCGCGGTCTTGATGTCGGAGATCGAATTGCAGCGTACGCAGAAAAGTGCAGAGCGCCCCCCCATCCTTCCGCCACCCTGGAATGATGTTAAGCGGTTGCACTGAGAAAAATCAGGCTCGCGAGCGATTTGCCGTCGGCATAGGATGCGCACCCCGATCCCCTGATGCGCAAACGGCCCACGTTGTCCCACCCTTTTGGTTTTCTCGTCGCTGAGCGCCTCGCGCTGCACGCTTCGGAGCGGGCCGTGGGCAGCTCATCACCGCCATAATCGATTGGCATGGGGCTTTCATAGCTGGCGGACATGAAGAACGCGCCGAAGATCCTGGTAGTCGAGGATGACGAGGACACCTACGAGCTCTACTCGGAGATCCTCGCGTCGGCTGGCTACTCGGTCATCGGCGCCAACAATGGCATCGAGGCCGTCACCTCCGCGCTCAAGCTGCAGCCGCAGCTGATCGTGATGGACGTGGCGCTCCCCGGCCGCAACGGGCTCGAGGCGGCCAAGCTGCTCAAGTCCGATCGGCGCAGCCGGCACATCCCGATCCTGGCGCTCAGCGGCCTGGTGCAGAGCTGCTTCGTCGATCTGGCGCGCAACGTCGGCTGCGACGCGTTCCTCACCAAGCCGTGCCCGGTGTCGAAGATGCTCTCCGAGGTCGAGCGCCTGTTGCGCGAGCGCGCCGGCGTGTCGCTGGGAAAGCCGGTGCTGGTGGTGGAGGACGACCCCGACATTCGTGGCGTGCTCAGCGACGTGCTCGGCGATCAGGGCTTCGCGGTGAGCGCGGCGGCCAACGGGCTCGAGGCGCTCGCGCACCTGCGCCGCATGTACACCCCGCCCAAGCTGATCCTGCTCGATCTGATGATGCCGGTGATGGACGGCTGGCAATTTCGCGCCGCGCAGCGCGAGGAGCCGATGATCGCCTCGATCCCGGTGGTGGTGCTGAGCACCGCCGAGAACCTGCGCAGCGGCGGCCGCGAGCTGAGCGGCTGCGAGTTTCTCCCCAAGCCGATCGACTTCCCACAGCTGGTCGGCGCGATCAGCCGTCTCGCGAGCTAGTGACTGACGGCAATGGTCAGCGAGTCGTCGCCGACGTGCTGCGCGATCAGCAGCGCCGCGACGAGGACCAGCACACCGCCGGCGGCCACCCAAGTGTACCACTTGCCCCACGCGCCCCACTTGCTCTTGGCGGCGACCTTGGGCGCTGCCTTGCCGACCACCGCAGCGACCACCGGATGGCTCAGGTCCGCGCCCGCGTTGGCGGCCGGCGCGGCGTAACCGGCCAGACGATCCATCGCCGGCTGCCCGGCCGCGTCGACGCGAATCGAAGCCGCCGCCCATTTCGCAGAGGGAACGTCGAGCCAGCGCGCCAGCAACTTGTTGCCATCGGGCTGTAGCGCGAGCACGCGCACCGCGCCCACCCGCTTGCCGAGCTTGGCGACCAGCGGCGGCGGCGAATCGGGCGCGCGCGCGCGCACCTCGTCGACCAGCGCGCCCAGCCGCTCCTCGGGCACCAGCGTCACGACGATCTCGCCGGCGCTGTGCGTGAGCTCGACGTGCGCGCGGCGAAACCCGGGCGCTTCGAAGTCGAGCACGTCGACCGCCGGATCGCCGCCCGCGACCTCGAGCGGCGACGCGCCGGCCGCTTGCAGGTTGCGATAGACCAGCGCGCCCGGCGGCACGGTGGTCACCTTGACCGGCGCCCAGGCCGGCTGATACGCGCGGTTGCGCAGGTGGCGATCGAGCAGTGTCTTGACGTCTTCGTTGCTGCCGGCGGTCCAGCTCAGCCGCTCGGCCGCGCGCGCCGCATCGTCGTGACGCCCGAGCTGGTCGTAGCACACCAGGAGGTTGCGCTCGACGGCGCCGAGCTTCTGCTGCGTCACCAGGAACGGCACGTCGGTGGAGAGCAGCTGCTCGGCGGCTTCGTACTCCTTGGCCGCCTCGGCCATCTTGAGCTTGACGAACGCCGCGTCGGCGCGCGTGACGATCGCCTGCACGCGGGTCACCGCGCCGCCTTCGATCAGCAGGCGTCGATCCTCCGCCGAGTCGAGCCCGCGCGCGCCGGGCGTGCGGTTGAGCGCGGCGTTCACCTCTTCGGCGACGCGGGTGCCCTCGTCGAGGGTCTGCGCATCGCCCATCCACAGGACGGCGACGGGAGAACGATCGGGTGTGGCCGGCGTGGCGGGCGTCGCACCAAACGCGACGCCATGCATCCCTATTCCCAGCAAGATTCCATAAGCGAAGCGCAAGAAACTACCCCTCTTCTGTGGGCTTCTCGAAGAACTTGTTGAGCGCCCACACGTCGCGGGCACGCAGGCCCTCGAAGCGAATTCCGATCCCGTGCACGTGCCCGTCTTCCATTTCGATCCAGCGCACCTGTCCCTCGGCCTGGACGAAATCGGTCTGCGTGGGCACGCGAAACTTCATCGACACGCGCGCGCCGAACGGCAGCGGGCGATCGGCGTCGATGAACACGCCACCGAGGCTGATGTTGCGGGTGAACGAGGTCCAGGTGCTCCCGTCGTGGGTGATGTCGATATCCACCCGACGTTCGTAGCGACGATCGGACCTCCGGTGCTCCACCTGCCGCCTCCTTGAGATCGCCGAGGTTAGGGGTTTGCGCGCGCCGCGTCAACCGCGAGCACCACGTCGCACACGAGCGGATCGTGATCGCCCATCGGCAAGCGCCGGCCGGGCGAAACGCGGGTGTGCAGACGCTCGACGATCGCGCCGCGCACCAGCAGGTGATCGACCCGCAGAAAGCCGAGCAGCGTGGGCCCGGCCGAACGCCCCGCATCCACGAAGTGCTCTCTCAGCAGCGCAAAGGTGCCCACGTCCATCGCGTCGCCGATCCGCCCGGCGAGCTCCGGATCGAGGTTGAGATCGCCGCCCACCACCTGCAGCGGCTCCCGTCGCTGCGCGGTGATCGCCGCGATCGCCTCGGCCTGCGCGCGCCGGCGCCGTTTGTCGAAGACGTCGAAGTGCAACGGATGCGCAGCGCCCCGGAGCCCGTGTGCGATCTCGAACGTCGCGGTCACCAGCCCGCGCCCGGTCGGCTCGAGCACCTCCTGCTCGAACGCCGGCGCGAGCCGCTCGCGCACCAGCGCCGCCACGTGCCGATCGTAGCGGCACGCCTCGGCCAGCCGCCCCGCGTAGCCGCCCAGCCGCCCGAGCAGCGCGGCGAGCTGCGCCTGGTCGACCAGCTCCTGCAGGAGCACCACGTCCGCATCCAGCTCGTACAGCGTGCGCGCCACCTGCGGGATGTCGGCTTCATCGAGCCGGTTGTTGCTCGACGGCGTGTACAGCCGCCCCACGTTCCAGCTCACCACGCGCAGCCGCCTCATGTTAAAAACCGCGCATGTCCGATTGCCTGTTCTGCAAGATCGCCGACAAGACCATCCCCGCCAAGCTGGTCTACGAAGACGATCGCGCGCTGGCCTTCCGCGATCTCAACCCGCAAGCGCCGACGCACGTGCTGATCGTCCCGCGCAAGCACATCCCAAGCCTGAACGAGCTCACCGACGCCGACGCCGCGCTGGTCGGGCACCTGCACGTGGTGGCGCGCCAGGTCGCGCACGACGAAGGGATCGCGGCCGACGGCTATCGCGTCCTGTTCAACACTGGCAAGCTCGCCGGGCAGACCGTGTTCCACATCCATCTACATTTGATCGGCGGCCGCGCGCTGGGCTGGCCGCCCGGCTAGAGCCGCACGTCGACGTGGGCCCTCTTCTTGAGCTCGCGGATCCACGACTGCGTCGCCTTTTCGATCTGCGAATCGTACAGCTGCTTGCGGATCGCGTCCTTGACCTCTTCGAACGGCTTGAGCTGGGCTGACTTGCGCCCAACCAGCTGCAGCACGTGCCAGCCGCGCGCGGTGCGGATCGGCCCGCGCACGTCGCCCGCGTCCATGCCGCTCACCACCTGCTCGAGCGCGTCCTGCAGCACGCCCGGCCCGACCTCGCCCAGATCGCCGCCCTCCTGCTTGGTCAGCTCGTCGTCGGAGTAGGCCTTGGCCAGCTCCTCGAACGACTTTCCGCTGCGCGCCAGCTCGACCACCTTGGCGGCCACCTTGCGGCGCCGCTCGACGTCCTCCGCCGACGCGTCGGGCGACAGCGCGATCAAGATCTGCCGCAGGTGCGCGTTGGTCTGCCCGTTCATCTGCCGCGCGTTCTGCTGGTAGAAGGTCTTGACCTCGTCGTCAGAGACGGTGACGCGGCTGCGCACGGCGGTGTTGATCACCTTGAGCTCGAGGATCTGCCGCTTCAGGTTCTTGCGATAGCTCTCGGGCGTGAACCCCTGCTGCTTGAGCGCCTCGACGAAGGTCGAGTCGTCGAGCTTGTTCTGGTGCTTGACCTCTTCCATCGCGCGGTCGACCTCGTCGGGGTTGACGGTCAGCTTGAGCTCGATGGCCTGCTGGCCCACCAGCCGCGCTTCGATGAGCTGCTCGAGCGCCTTGCGCTTGAGCTCGTCCCACTGCTTCTTCGACTCGGGCGCGTCGATGTCGAGCGGCCCGCGCAGCAGCGGCACCGCGAACTGCTCGACCTCGGTCTCGAGGATGATGTCGTCGTTGACCACCGCCGCCACCTTCTCGATGACCTTGGCGGCGAACGCACGGCTCGACACGACGGAGGAAGCGAGCGCGAGACAGAGGACGAGGACGAGGGACTTCACGAGGGTTCGACTCCGCTCGAGGCTACTTGGTTGGCTCGGGAGCCTTCGGCGAGCCCGGCGGGGGAAGTGCGATCTGCTGCGAGCCCGCGGGATTGCCCGGCATCGCCGGGGTGGCCATCGGGTTTCCCGGCGCGCCCGGATGGAACTGCCCGGGGCCCGGCGGCGGCACGCCCGGGCCGGGGAAGCCGCCCGCCGGCATGCCTTCGACCTGCACCTTGGCCAGCTTGGCCTCGTCGATCTTGATGCTCGCCTTGTCGCGCAGGTTCTTGACGTACGACTCCATCGAGTCCTGGCGCTTGTCGCGATACAGCTTGTTGCGGATCTGCTCCTTGACCTCGTCGAAGGTGCGGGTGAGCGCCTTGCGCCGCCCGGTCAGCTTGAGCACCGCCACGCCGGCCCCGGTCTTCACCGGCTCGGAGTTGTCGCCGATGTTGTTGAGCTTGAACGCCGCGCCGGCGATCTCCTTGGGCACTTCCTTGGTGCTCGGATCGAAGTAGCGCAGATCGCCGCCGCGGTCCTTGGTCGCCAGATCGATCGAGTACTCCGACACCAGGTTGCGGAAGCCCTGGTTGTCGACGCCCTTGGCGCGCGCGTCGGCGAGCACCTTCTTGGCGGTCGCCGAGTCCTTGACCAGGATCATGCTCACGCGCGCCTCTTCCGGCTTGTTGAACTCCTCCGGGTGCGCCTCGAAGTATTTCTTGCAGTCGCCGTCGGAGATGTCCTTCAAGGTGAGCTTGTCGAACTCGTCCTTGAGCAGCTTCTGGATCATCACCTGCTTCATGGTACGCACGACCTCGGCGTCCTTGTTCAGGCCCTTCTTCTCGGCTTCCTTGGCGAGCACCTCGAAGCGCACCAGGTTGTCGAGGAACTCCTTCTTGCGCTCGATCGACGTGTAGCGCGCGCGCACGTAGGGCGACTGCTTGTTGATGCGATCCTGGAAATCGCCGACGGTGATCACCACATCGTCGATCTTGGCGAGCGTCTCCTGCAGGTCCTCGGGCTTCTGCGACGCCTTGGCGCCCTTGACGTCCTCGCAGGCCGCGTGCATGACCGCGCCCGTGCACACCAGCGCGCCCGAAAACAGGATGAAACCGGTCTTTTGCAAGAACGTACGAGCCATTCCCCGACTCCTTGGATCCGCTTGGGGTACCACGTGGCACCCGAGCGTGCAAGGCGAAGGGCAGCTGGTTACATCCGAGAGTCAGCCGTTGAGGAACAGATCGAGCACGCGGTAGAGCGCGCGGTCGATCTGATCGCGCATGCTTGGCGAGTCGATGGCGAAGCGCAGCCCGTAGCCGTGGAGCGCTGAGCCCGCCGAGGGCAGCCGCGCCCACGTCACCACCGAGCGGCCGTGCAGCGGATGGCGCACGCCTTCGATGATCGCGCCGTCGAGCCACAGGTCGTCGTTCAGGTGGAACGACGCCGCGCAGCTCACCGCGCAGCCCCCGCCGCCGAAGTCGTTGCACGCCGCCAGGAGCTCGCCGTTCGGCGTCCGCACCACCAGCTCCATGCGAAAACGCACCCGCAGGAACTGGCGTACGTCGACCCGCCGGTGCCGCTCGTTCGAGGCGAGCACCTCGGACAACCGCGCGAACAGCGCGTTGTACCGCTCGGCCTCCCCCATCGACAGCCCCTGACCCCGCCGCCGCCCGTCTAGCTTCTTGAATTCCTCAGCAATTTCCGAAAGTCCCACTGGTGCTGGTACACGCATCGCGTCCGGCATGACGACCCCCGCGAGTTGGAAGCGCCGCAGCTAGACTAATGTATTAAGAACTTAATAAGGTGTTTTCAATTACACGTTAACAGAATAAAAAGTGTTCTGTAAAGACCCTTTTTCACCTTTTTTACGCGCTCGCTTCGGCGAGCAGGTCGGCAAGCAGCTTCTTGGCGACCTCCAGGCGCTGCTCGCGCTCGCCCGCCACGAAGGTGCGCTGCAGCCGCATGTCGGGCGTGAGCTTCCACGGCGAGCCCTTCTTCTGCACCAGCTTCATCACCTGCTCGGGCTTGAGCGGCGTGTCGTCGGCCAGCGCGAGCGCGAAGCGCGACTCGCCGAGCTCGATCGCCTTGGCGTGCAGCCGCCGGCCGAGCGCCTTGACGATCATGATGTCAGCGAGGATCGAGACCTCGGGCGGCGTGGTGCCGTAGCGATCGCCGAGCTCGACCAGCAGCTCGGCCACCTCCTGCTCGTCGCGCGCCGACGAGAGCCGGCGGTAGAAATCGAGCCGCTGCCCCACGTCGGGCAGGTAGTCGTCGGGGATGAAGCCGGGCAGATCGCAGGTGAGCTCGGGATCGATCTCGTGGTGGATGGGCTCGCCGCGCAGCGTGGCCACGGCTTCTTCGAGGATCGCCGTGTAGGTCTCGAAGCCGACCGCCGCGATCGCGCCCGACTGGCGCGCGCCGAGCAGATCGCCCGCGCCGCGGATCTCCAGATCGCTCGACGCGATCTGAAAGCCCGCGCCCAGCTCGCTGAACTTCTGCAACACCGCCAGGCGGCTCTTGGCGTCGGCGGTCAGCCCGGTCTCCTCCGACGGGATGAGCAGGTAACAGTACGCGCGGTCACGCGAGCGGCCGATGCGCCCGCGCAGCTGATAGAGCTGCGCCAGCCCGAAGGTATCGGCGCGATCGACGAACATGGTGTTGGCGCGCGGGATGTCCAGCCCGCTCTCGATGATCGTGGTGCACAACAACAGGTCGGCCTTGCCGTCGACGAAATCGACCATCACCTTCTCGAGCGCCTCGGCGCTCATCTGCCCGTGCCCGACCAGGATGCGCACCTCGGGCAACAGCGCGCGCAGCTTCTCGGCCCACTTGTGGATGTCCTCGACGCGGTTGTGCACGAAGAACACCTGCCCGCCGCGCGCCAGCTCGCGCTTGACGCCCTCGAGCACCAGCGCGTCGTTGTAGCGGCACACCATGGTGCGGATCGCCAGCCGATCGGCCGGTGGCGTGGTGATGATCGACAGATCGCGGATGCCCATCAGCGCCATGTGCAGCGTGCGCGGAATCGGCGTCGCCGACAGCGTCAGCACGTCGACCTGGGTCTTGAGCTTCTTGAGCTTCTCCTTGTGGCTCACGCCGAAGCGCTGCTCCTCGTCGACGATCAAGAGCCCGAGATCCTTGAAGCGCACGTCGGCCGAGAGCAGCCGGTGCGTGCCCACCACCACGTCGACCTGCCCTTCGGCCAGGCCCTTGAGCACCTTGAGCTGCTCCTCCTTGGACTTGAAGCGCGAGATCGACTCGACCTTGACCGGCAGCCCGCGGAAGCGCGCGGCAAAGGTGAGCGCGTGCTGCTCGACCAGCACGGTGGTCGGCGCGAGCAGCGCGACCTGCTTGCCGGCGAACGCGGTCTTCAGCGCGGCGCGCAACGCGACCTCGGTCTTGCCGTAGCCGACGTCGCCGCACACCAGGCGATCCATCGGCCGCGCCTGATCGAGATCGCCGATGACCTCGTCGATCGCCTTCTGCTGATCGGGCGTCTCTTCGAACGGAAACGTCGCCTCGAACTCGCGAAACAGCTGCTCCATGTGCGGCGTCAGCGCGTGCGAGACGCCCGCCAGGCTCTTGCGTTGCGCGTAGATCTGCAGCAGCTCCTCGGCGAGCTGGCGCACCTCCTTCGAGATCTTGGCGCGCGTCTTCTCCCAGGTGAGCCCGCCCAGGCGGTCGAGCTTGGGCCGGATGCCCTCGGCGCCCGAATACGCCTGCACTTCGTTGAGGCGCCACACCGGCAGATAGAGCGCGCCGCCTTCGTACTCGAGCTGCAGGAAATCGACCGCGATCTCGCGCCCAGGTCCGGCGCGCAGGGGCAGCTTGGTCAGCCCCTTGTAGACGCCGACGCCGTGCAGCGAGTGCACCACGTAGGCGCCAGGCTCCAGGTTCTTCAGCCCGTCCTGCTTGAGCCCGCCGCGCGCGCGCTTGGGATCGCGGCGCACCGCCTTCTCGCCGAAGATCTCGCTCTCGGCTACCAGCGCCACGTGATCGAGCGGCAGGTGAAACCCGCGACCGATGGTGCCGAGCACCACCTCGACGTTGATGCGCTGCGTGCGCGGATCGAGGAAGTCGAGCTCGACCGGCTGCCGATGCACCTGCGGGATGATCTGATAGCCCTTGAGCAGCGACTCGAGCCGCTCGGCGTGCTGCAGGTTGGGCACCGTGATGATCGCGCGCGTGCCCTCGTCGCGGAAGTTGCGCAAGAGCGACGCGAGCGGGCGCAGCAGCTCCTCGTGCTTCTCGGCGCGCGCCCGCTCCAGCTCGATCTTGAGCGTGCGGTTGTCCTCGACGCGGAAGCGGATGGTCGGCACCGTCGCGCCTTCGATCTCGAGCCGGTGCGCTTCGATGCGGCGCGCGCGGCCGAGGGTCTCGCGAAAGCCGGCGGTGTCGAGGTAGAAGTCCGTGGGCGGAAACGCCAGGCGATGCTCGGCAATGCGCGCTTCGTAGGCGTCGGTGCCATCGGCGAGCTCGTCGTCGACCGCTTCGACGCACGCCTCCGGATCGTCGAGGAAGAAGCGCGCGCCGGGCGGCAGGTACTCCGAGAGCGGCGCCAGGTTGGCGTGGAACGCGGGCGTGAGCGCCTCGACGCCGAAGAAGTCCTCGCCCTTGTCGATCTGATCGAGGATCGCGCGCGTCTTCGACGACGGATGACTCGCGTGATCGCCCGCCGCGAGCAGCCGATCGCGCAGCTGGTTGCCGCGCGTGAGCACGGTCTCGCGCACCGGGTGCAGATACACCTCGTCGACCTTGCGCATGGTGCGCTGCGTGGCCGGGTCGAAGAAGCGGATCGACTCCACCAGATCGTCGAGCAGCTCGATGCGCACCGGGAAGCGGTACAGCGGCACGAACACGTCGATCACGCCGCCGCGCACCGCGTAATTGCCCGCATCCTCGACCACCGGCGCGCGCGTGTAGCCGCCGCGCTGGAGGAGCTTGATGGTCGCCTCGCGATCGATCTGCTGATCGGCCTGAATCACGTCGACCAGCTCGGCGAACGACGCGCGCGGCACCACCTTGCGCGCGAACGCGCCGGCCGCCGCCACCAGCACCTCGCCCGCCAGCCCTTGCGACAGCCGGAACAGCGTGGCCATGCGGTGCAGGATCGCGCGCCGATCGGGCGTGATGTCCGCCCACGGCGCGGTCTCGAGGTGCGGCAGGTGCATGACGCGCGGCGAGCCGAGCGGATCGTCGGCCGACTGCAGCGCGGGTAGGAAGAAGCGCAGATCGCGCGCCAGCGCCGCCGCCGCCGGCTCGTCGGGCGTGATCACCACCAGCGGCCGCGCGGCCGACTCGAGCGCCCGCGCCAGCCGGGCGACGGTGAGCGCCTGGAATCCCCCCTCGCAGCCGAACAGCCGCACCACCGGCGTGGCCGCGCGCGCGTGGCCCTCGAGGGTCGCCAGGCCTTCGGCGGCGCTCACCCCGTCGAAGGGACTGTCACGGTCACCCTTTGGCGCGAGATCATCCAAGCCGCGGAAACCTAATCAACACGTGCCATGAAGTCCAGGCATCGCTATATTCCAGCGATGGTTCGGTCGTTCCCGCTCGCGTTCTCGCTCGCTCTCACGTTCACGTTCACGCCGGCGGCGGTCGCCAAGGCCAAGCCCAAGCCCGCGCCGCAAGCGCCGAAGCCGGTGCCCACCGCGAAGGCGCCCAAGGACGCGCTGCTCGCCGCCGCCGACGAGATCGTCCGTCAGGTCGCCGCGTTGCGCGGCCTTCAGCCCAAGGCGCCGCTGCAGAGGGGCGTGCTCAGCCGCGAGGAGATCGGCAACAAGCTGAAAGAGCGGATCGGCAAGGAGTACACGCCGGAGGAGGTGCACGCCGAGGCGCGCGTGCTCAAGCGCCTCGGGCTTTTGCCGCCGGACGCCGACTACGAGAAGCTGATCCTCGATCTATTGATGGAGCAGGTGGCCGGCTTCTACGATCCGTTCTCCACCAAGCTTTACATCGCCGATTGGCTGCCGCTCGAGATGCAGCGCCCGGCGCTCGCGCACGAGATCGAGCATGCGCTGCAGGATCAGTACTTCGATCTCAAGCGGTTCGCGCAGCCGATCAAGGACGACGGCGATCGCCAGCTCGCCCACTCGTCGCTGGTCGAGGGCGACGGCACCGCGGTGATGCTGGAGTTCCAGGCGCAGGCGATGGGCCTGCCCATCGACCAGCTGCCCGATCTGGTGGCGCAGATCGGCAAGCAGATGCTGCAGGGCGGGACGGGCCAGACACCGCTGTTCGACAAGGCGCCGGCGTTCTTGAAGGAGACGCTGATCTTTCCGTACCTGGGCGGGCTGACCTTCATCGAGGCGCTGCACAAGCAACAGCCGTGGTCGAAGATCGACGAGGTGTTCAAGAACCCGCCCGAGTCGACCGAGCAGGTGATCCACCCCGAGAAGTACACCGCGCACGAGCACCCGCAGAAGATCGCGACCGTGCCGCTGGCGTCGCTGGGCGCGCGCAAGGAGCTGCGCAAAGACGTGCTCGGCGAGCTCGAGCTGCGCATCCTGTTCGGCTCCAAGCTCCCCGAGGACGCGGCGGAAAAGGCGGCGGCCGGCTGGGGCGGCGATCGCCTGGTCGCGTACGGCGATCCGGCGGCGCCCGACAAGCTGCCGACGGTGATCGATCTGTCGTCGTGGGACAGCGAGACCGACGCCAAGGAGGCCGAGGCCGCCGCGCGCGCGCTGCTCGCCAAGCTGGCCGGCAAGCCCGAGGCCGCCGCCGGGCAGCCCGCCTTCTACACCGACGCGAACGGCGAGGAATGGCTGGCCGAGCGCAAGGGCGACAAGCTGTTGATGGTGCTGGGCGCGCCCGCCGCGACCCACGAGCCCGTCGCTGCCGAGATCTGGAAGACCTGGAAGGTCACCAAGTAGCTCAGTCCGAAAAGCGCAAACGTGTTGCCGCCATCGGCGGATTCACCGAGACGTGACGGCCGTAGTCCGCCACGTCTCCGCCGGCCGCGGCACTGGATGAGCTTGTGCGCCACGACCCGCTTTGCCGGCATCAACAGCCCAGAAATGAGCGAAGACGCGTTCGCTCGGGAGCCGTGAGGATTGGCTCCAGCGCCGCGACCGCTTCGGCGGGAGCGCGGACGATGAGGCCGCGGTCGCCGTGGCCCTCGCCGAAAATGCGCGCGAACTGCCGCGCCGCCGTCGGGTCATGGGAAAGAAGGGTCGCACCGCCAAGGACTCGCGTGAGGCTGGTGCGGACGGCCAGGGAGATCCTGCCGGTGAGCTCCGGGGGAAGCGAACGCGCGCGACGCATGTCGGCGCAGATCACAACCAGCTCATCCTTGCCCAACTCGGCGGCGAGCATGAGCACGCGTCCGAACTCGGGCAGGCCCGCCGGCATCGCCTCGCCATCGTCGAGAATCTCCACCAAGCGGCCAACCCGACGCTCGAAGGTCACCATCTTGATACTATCGATGGTCACGCCGACACTCGTCAACCGGTTCACCGTGAGGGCTGCGTCTCGCATCCCATCGAGCGGCAAGCGCATCGCACGCAGCTAATCCAAATCCGCGCCGCCGTCGACCGGCGTGCCGACGCAGTCCTTGGCCAGCGACGAGGGCGCCGAGGGATCCCAGCGCAGCCCGGTCGGGCAGATCGAATCGGGGAACGCGCAGTAGCTCGCGCCGGCCCCGGCGGGCTCGCAGCGGCCCTGGCTCCCGTGCGTCACGCAGTTCGCGTCGTCGTGACACGGATAGACGGGCGTGTCGCACGCCGCGAGCAGGAGCACGAGCGGCCAAAGTCGTCTCAAAAGTGCACGCGCAGCCCGGTCAGCCCGGCCTCGATGCGGCGCGCGGGTCGAGGCCGCGCGACCACGACCGAGCCGGCGACGGACGCGACGGTGCCGATGAGGATCAGCGGCGCGCTCAGCACGGCGTAGCTCGCCGCGTCGCTGCGCTGCTGAAACTCGCCGAGCGTGGGCGCCGAGGCGGTGTGATCGCGCTCGTACAGTGTGTAGGTGAGCACCGCGACGCCGCCGAGAAAGATCGAGATCCCGGCGATCAAGAGCCCGATGCCGAAGCCGCGCGGCGGGGGCTCACGCGCAGAGACCGGCGCCGCGATCAGCAGCGCGAGGCAAAAGACGAAGACGCGCATGCCGGCTGGGACGGGCGCGACGCAGGTTTATTCAACGACGCGACGGCGTCTGTACAAGACGAGCGCGCCAAGCAGGCCCAGCGCGACCGGGAGCGCGCCGGGAGTACGCACCGGCCGGGCGCCGACGACACAGCCGCAGCCCTGGCCAGGGCGCGCCGGCATGGGCGACCCATCGACAGCGCCTCCATCGACAGCCCCTCCGTCGGCGCCTGCGTCCAGCGGCGCCGAAGCCAGCGCGTCGACGGAATCGTTGGCCGCGTCCTGCGTCTCGGCCGCGTCGACGGCCGCGTCCGGCGCAACGGCCGCGTCGGCGCCTGCGTCGGCGATGAATCCCGCGTCCGAGCTGGCGCCGGCGTCTCCTCCGATGGTCAGGGCCGCGGGATCGGACGCGATCCCGTTGGCCACCGCATAGACCGAATAGCTGCCGTTCGGTATTCCGGCCGTGCTGAAGGTCGCCGACACGGGCGTATTGCCGGTCGCCACGCCCATCGTGCTGAAGCCATAGGTCCGGGCGTAGAAGACCTTTCCGGCACCGTCGACCAGCCGAACGATCGGATAGTTCGTGGCCATTTGAACGTCGTCGCCCTCATACGCGCCCTCGGTTAGACCATTCAGCTGCGTGCCCGAAACCACATATGGACCGCTTCCCGTAATCGACGAAATGGTCGGCTTCCAGGCAGCATTGGGCGCGCCGGCCGGCGTGTAGACATACAGGCTCTGCGTCTTGGTGGAGAGCAGCACCTCGCCGTTCGGCAACACCAACATGTTGTAGTGGGAGCTGCCGATCAACAGGCCCGGGTAGGGCGCAGTGGCCAGGCTGTTGGCGACCGGGTCGTACTCGAGCATGAAGTTGGTGTTCTGCTCGCTGTCGGCGACGAACAGCACGTGGCCGTTCGGCATCACCGCGCCCGGTTCGTCATCCGAATACAGCGTGGTCGCCCCGTTGGTGAGGGTCGGCCCGGCCGCCCAGCTTCCCGCGAGCGTCGGATTGGCGCCGGGCGTGTAGAGCGCTGTCTTTCCAGCGACGCCCGTGGTGATCAGCGAGCCGATGAACAGCGCCCGGCCATCGTAGAGCAGCAAGCCAGGTCCGATTTCTCGACCGAGCGGAGCGACGGAGCCGGGGTTGACCAGATCGATGTTGGTCATGCCGGCGTCAATCCAGGTATTCGAAGACGGAAGATATTTCTGCGCGTGCTTCGGCGGCGGAGTCATCAGGTTGCTGACGCCGTTGTCGACGCTCAGGAACGTCCCTTCGGGTAACGCCACCACGCTCTCTTCGTCATTGAAGTCACCGCCGATCTTCGAGGCGATGGACTTCCACGGCTGAAGGCTGTTGGGATCCGGATCGTAGATCCAACCGCCTTCCGATTGAAACGGAACGCATTCCAATAACAAGATCCGCCCGTCCGGCAAGACCTTGGCGGTCGAATCGGCGATGTCTCCATAGGACCAACCGCCGACCAGGGTCCACACGTTGGTGACCGGGTCGTAGATCTCGACCTTGGACGATTGCGGGCCGGACAGGCTGGCGTCGACGGGATCCCGGGGATACTCGCCGCCCGCGACGAACACGCGCCCGTCCTTCATCACCGCGGACGAAAAAAACAGGCGCGGGTAATTCATCGGCGCCAGCGGCGACCAGGTTCCATTCACGTAGCTTCCATTCGCATCCGGCGTCAATCGCGCCCACAGGTTGGTCGCCCGGGTGGTCAGGTTGCTCTGCACCTTGACCATCACCGTGCCGTCGGTGAGCAGCAGCATCTCGCCATACCCGGTCGCATTGCCGTTGTAGAGCGGCGCGGTGGGAACGTTGAGCAGCGGCTGCCAGCTGCCCACCGCGGCGCGGCCCGGCGCAGAAACCAACAGCAAGCCAAGGCCCACGAGCACGCGACCGAGGGACATGGCGGCGCTCAGTGCAAGCGATACGCCACGAAGAACCGCACGGCTTCCGCGTCCTTTGGCGACCGGCTCCCCGCAAGAGTTGCGGCACACCGCAAACGATGCATGTGGGCGCTACTCTTCGAGGAGGTAGCGGACCATCGCCGACAGCCCCTCGACGTCGTAGATGTCGCGATCGAAGAACGGCACCTGGACGATCGGCGCCTGGTTGCCGGTGCGCGTGGCCAGGCGGCCCACCTCGCGCTTGTCGATCTCGGCGAGCGCCTGGAACTCGCGATAGGTGCGGTCGAGATCGGCGGCCACCTGCACCACGTCGTCCGCGGAATAGCCGCGCAGCTCCGGGCGCGCGCCGAGCTTGGCGATCAGCTCCTCGCGGCCGATCTCGGGCGGGCCGGACGGGTGCACGCGGTTCACCACGAACGCGCCGAGCGGCATCTTCGACGACATCAGCCGATCGTAGAAGTAGATGCACTCGTCGACCGACATCGGATCCGCGCTCGACACCAGCACGAAGCCGACGTCGGGGCGGCGCAAGATGTCGAACACCTGCTGCGCGCGCTCGCGAAAGCCGCCTAGGATGGCGTTGAACTCGACGAAGAACTTGGCCATGTCCTCGAGGAACTCGGAGCCGACGAAGCGCGCCAGCCGTCGCAGCACGAACGCCGCGCCCAGCCCGACCGTCTTGAGTGAGAACTTGCCCGCCTGCAGGTACGGCTTGGTGAGCCACTGGATCGCCGGCGAATCGATCGCGCCCGACACGCGCTCGGGCGCGTCGAGAAAGTCGAGCGCGTTGGCGGTCGGCGGGGTGTCGAGCACGATCAGATCGTAGCGGCCCTCCTGCGCGATCTCGTACAGCTTGGACATCGCCGCGTACTCGTGCGAGCCGGCCAGCCGCGCCGAGATCTGCTGGTAGATGCGATTCTTGTAGATGCGATCGCGCGCCGCCGGATCGCTCGCGTAGCGCGCCACGATCTCGTCGAACGCGCGCTTCTGATCGAGCATCATCGCGTGCAGCGTGCCGGTCTTGGCCGGCGCCCCGCCGATCGCCTCGATCACCGGGAGCAGCTTCTCCTTGGGCACCGCCTGCTGGTCGTGGCCGAGCGTCTCCAGCCCGAGCGCGTTGGCCAGCCGCTTGGCCGGATCGATGGTCAGCACCAGGGTGCGACGCCCTGCGCGCGCGCCGGCCAGCCCGAGCGATGCGGCCGTGGTCGTCTTGCCCACCCCGCCCGAGCCGACACAGACGAGGATCCGGCGTTCGGCGACGAGGCTGGCCAAACTCATTGTGCGGTTGGAATCTAATGAGGTTGACGTGGAAAAGCCAGCGATCTTAGATCCGTGCTACACGCTCCTGATGATCCACAAATTTTCGGTCGAGCTGCAAGGTGCGGAGCGCGAAGTCACCGTCGAGCCGCTGGAGAACGGCCGCTTCAAGATCACGCAGGGTGGCCACAGCCGGGTGATCGACGCGCGCAAGGTCGCCGACACCGGGCGCGCCACCACCTGGTCGATCGTGCCCGACGGCGGCGGCGCAGCGACGGTGGTGGACGTCGACGGCCTCGCGCCCGATCTGACCGTCACGGTGGCCAACGTGTCGGTGCCGCTCAAGCTGCAACCGGCGCGCAACAAGCTGGCCGCGGTCGCGCCGCGCGCGCAGAGCTCGGGGCCGTTGCACATCAAGAGCCCGATGCCCGGCAAGCTGGTCAAGGTGCTGATCCAGGTGGGCGACACGGTCACCGCCGGCCAGGGCGTCGCGGTGGTCGAGGCGATGAAGATGGAGAACGAGCTCAAGGCCCCGCGCGACGGCAAGGTGCTGGCGATCGCGGTCACCGAGGGCCAGGCGGTCGACGCCGGGCAAACATTGGCGACGCTCGCGTAATCGTGCGATCGTAGTCCCGTGCGCCGATGCCTCGTCCTTCTGGTCGTGCTCGCGGGTTGTGACAAGCTCGGCGGCGGCAAGCCCGTCGACGTGGCGCCGATCGCGGCCGAGGACGAGAGCCTCAAGAAGAACGAGTCGGAGCTGATCGGCCAGCGCGGCGCGCTGCAGCGCGAGCGCAAGAAGCTGTCCGATGCGCGCACCGAGCTGGTCGACCGGCGCAAGCTGCTCGGCCACGACTCCGCGGGCCAGTCGGCGATCGACGAGGAAGAGAAGAAGCTGCTCGGGCAAGAGAGCGATCTCGCGTCGAAGGAGACCGAGATCAACAGCAAGCTCGACGACCTGCTCAAGCAGCGCGGCGAGCTGGTGAAGAAGGTGACCGCGGCGGTGGCCAGCGCGCCGGGCGCCGACCCGCTCGAGCGCGCCGCACGGCGCGAGCAGGGCGTGGCCACGCGCGAGAAGGACGTCGCCACCCGCGAGAAGGACGTGGCCGACCGGGAGAAGCTGCTCGCCGAGCGCGAGTCCAAGCAGGCGCGCCGCGAGAAGGAGACCTGCGGCGGGGCGGCCGCGCCGGCGGTGCCGATCGAGTTTCCCAAGGGCCTCAAGTACTCCGCGCACGACGTCGAGCCGATCTACAAGAAGGCGCTCAAGCTGATGCAGGAGCACGGGCTGTTGCCCGACGATCTCGGGCCGGGCTCCGGGCGGCTGGTCAACGAGGTGCGCGAGGCGATGAAGAAGGGCGACTACGTGCGCGCCAAGTACGACGCCGACGCGCTGCTCGCCGCGGTCGAGGAGATCAAGGTCGACCGCGGCTTCATCTCCACCAAGATGGCGCGCCTCGCCGCCGCCATGCGCGGCCACAAGCTCGAGGGCGAACGCCGCCGCAACGTCGAGCAGCTCTTCCAGGACGCCACCGCCGCCTACGGCGACGGCAAGTTCCCCCAAGCCAACACCAAGATCAACACCCTCTTCTCCCTCCTCAAGTAGGGACGGACGGAGCCTAGCGGATGAGGACGGAGTCGATTTCTTCGAAGATGCGCTTGCGCCAGCGGGCGAGCGGGCTCTCGCCGTCCATGAGGCGGGCGGTTTCGGTGAGCACCTCGTCGATGGGCGTGAGCACGACGTAGGGATCGTAGGAGCAGGCTTCGCGGGTGATGCCGGGGCCGAGCCAGCCGGCCATGAAGTTGGTCTGGCCGGCGTGCAGGGCACGCATCGCGCAGTTGGCCAGTCGCGCGCCGAGCAGCCGGTCGAAGGCCGAAGGCGCACCGCCGCGCACCACGTGGCCGAGCACCGTGACGCGCGTGTCGACGTCGGGCAAGCTCGTGGCGATGCGCGCGTCGACCGCCTCCTTGAGGCGCGCCGAGTCGAGCTTGACGCCCTCGGCCTTGACCACCAGCACGCGGCTCTTGCCGCTGTCGCGCGTGTAGGCGGCCTCCATGGCGCGCACCACCTGATCGACGATCGCGTTGTCGTCGCGCCCGACCTCGCGCACCAGCACCGCGTCGGCTCCCGCCGCGATCGCCGAGGTCATCGCGAGATAACCGCAGTCGCGCCCCATCACCTCGATGATGAAGGTGCGCTTGTGGGCGGAGGCGGTGTCGCAGATGCGATCGATCGCCTCGACGATGGTGTTCATGGCGGTGTCGACGCCGATGGCCATCGACGTGCACGCCAGATCGTTGTCGATCGATGCAGGAACGCCGGCGACCGCGACCACGTCGCTGAGCGTCTGCGCGCCGGTGAGCGAGCCGTTGCCGCCGATCACCAACAGGCCCTTGAGCCGTTCGCGCGCGATGGTCTTGCGCGCGCGCGCCTGCCCGTCGGGCGTGGGAAAGGTCTTGGAGCGCGCGGTGCCGAGCAACGTGCCGCCACGGCGCGCCGCTTCGTCGAGCAGGCGTAGATCGAGCGCGCGCACCCGCCCCTCGAGCAGGCCGCGATAGCCCTCCTCGACCCCGACCACTTCCAGCCCGAGCGACGCGCCCACCCGGGCAGCCGCTCGCAGCGCGGCGTTCATGCCGGGCGCGTCACCACCCGAAGTCAGGATCCCGACCCGGTCCCCCACGTTCATGGGTCGAATCGAAACACATCTTCGGCGTCGAGAAAAGGAATCAGCTGCTTGCGGTCTCGGACGTCTCTTGTTGGCCGTTGCTGCCGGCCTTCGCTTCCGGCAGCGACTCGCGAATCAGGGTCCGCACGACTGCGCCGACCGTGACATTCTTGCGGCGAGCTTCGGCATGAAGCTGGTTGAGGTCATTGTCCGAAATCCGAACTGTGATCCGCGTACCTTTGGGGTCTTTTGATTTTCCTACCATTGGCCTATTTATGTGTGGGCCCTGCAGCGGGCGTTTCAGATTGTGCTTGGGATCTTGTCAGAGATTCGAGTAGGGTCAAGATATTGTTTTTACACATAAATATGTCGGACAGCAGGTGACGAGGGGTAGTGTCGGACGCCACAAAAGGTAACTTGCGAACCCGGTTTCGCCCTGAAGAAGTCCTCCTTTTCCTGTACGGGAGCGCACTTCTCGCACTCATGTCGGCGACCGGCGTGTGGCGCTTCACCGCGTTCGATCACCCGCGTTTCTTGCAGTGCTTCGCCGGCCTCGCGTTGCTGGTGCTCGGCCGCGCGTATCTGCGCGCTCGAGCAGACGACCAGGCGGTGTGGGGCGCGTTGCGCGAGGCGCTGCCGCCCGCCTTGCGCGTGCTGCGCGATTTCTTCCCGTTCTTCCTCGGGCTCTTGTTCTACGAGACGCTGCACGATCTGACGCCCGAGGTGCGGCCCGAGGTGGTCGACGCGCACCTGATCGCGATCGATCGCGCGCTGTTCGGCGTCGACGTGTCGCAGTGGATGGGGCGCTTCGCGTCGCCGCTGCTGACGCACGTGATGGTCGACTGCTACATGACCTACTTCATCGCGCCCGGCATGCTCGCGTCGGTGCTCTACTGGCGCGGCGAACGCGCCCACTTCCGCGAGTACATGGTCTCGTTGTGCGTGGTCACCCTGCTCGGCTACGGCGGCTACCTGCTGGTGCCGGCGGTCGGGCCCTACGTCTACCAGGCCGAGCTGTTCCCGGCGCGGCTTCCGGGCGGCGAGTACACCCACTTCTTCATCGCGCAGCTCGACTCGCTCAAGGGGGTGGCGCGCGACTGCTTCCCGTCGATGCACACCGCGCACACCACGGTGGTGCTGGCGTTCGCGTGGCGGTACACGCGGCGGCTGTTCTGGGCCTACCTGCCGGTCGCGCTCGGGCTGTACGTCTCGACCGTGTACCTACGGATGCACTACGTGGTCGACGTATTCGCCGGTCTCGGCGTGAGCGCCGCGGCGGTCTATCTGGGGCCGCGGCTCGAGCGTTGGTGGCAGGCCGCGCCGCTCCTCGAGGCGGGCGAGCCGGTCACGGTGAAGGCGCAACCTGGTAGCTGAGCGTCTTGTCGGCGGTCACGCCGGGCCGCAGCCCGTAGACCAGCCCGATCGTCGCGCCGGTGATCACGCCGCCCGCCAGCGACAGCGCCCACCAGGTTCGATACCACGGCAGCTTGCGCTTCGGGATCACCTGCTTGCGCAGCTTCTCGGTCATCTCGCCCTCGGCGAGCGGATAAGCCGAGAGCGCCACGTCGATCGGCACCGTCTTGTCGAACTCCACGTCGACGAAGCGCAGAAAATCGCGGTACGCCGGATTGGTGACCCGCAGCGCGTGGGTGCCGACCGCGACGTCGAAGGTGCCGCTCGAGCCCGGCACGCGCTTGCCGTCGATCTGCACCTCGGCGTTGCTCACGTCGACCTTGACCTGCAGCCGGCCGACGAAATGCTCTGGCGCGAGCACGCGCACCAGGCCGGCGCGCAGCCGCTCACGATCGGCCGCCGACGGGCCGCCCGATTCGCCGGCGAACGCGACCGTCGTCGATCCATTCGGGTTCGAGGCTTGCAGATAGAGGATGCGCCCCTCGCCGAGCCGCGCGAGCTCGACGGTGAGCAGGCGTACGCCGGGCGCCAGCTTGGGCGTTTGCAGCTTGCCGCCCACCACGTTGATCAGCTCGACCGACGACGACGGCAGCTTCTGCACCAGCTCGACCAGCGTCTTTTCCAGATCGGGCGCGTCGTGCAGCGGCGTAATCGCCAGCTTCTGCGGCGCTGCGTGCGCGACGCCGCTGGCCAACAGCAGCGCGACGGCGGCGCGCGCTACGGACATGGGGCCTTGGCGCAATCGATCGGGGTCTGCCGCGGGATGCCGAAGCCGACCGCCAGGCCGGTGGCCACCGCGCTCACCGCCATCGCGCCCCAGAACCACCAGCGCGTGTAGATCGGTTTCTCCGTCGCTGCGCGGAGCTGTTTGCGCGCCTTCGCGGTGGTCGCGCTCTGGCGCACCACCACCTGCGTGGTCTTCTCGAAGCGCACCGGCACCTCTTCGGCGAACGGCGAGAAGCCCTCGCGGGTGACGGCCAGCTTGTGCACGCCGACCGACAGCCCGGCGAGCGGGCCGGCCAGCGGCGTCAGCCCGAGATCGCGCCCGTCGAGGTTGACGATCGCGCCGGGCACGTCGGAGAGCACCGCGATGTTGCCGACCAGCTTCTCCGGCGCCACCAGCCGATACGCCGCGATGCGGATCTCGTCGATCAGCTCCTCGGGCGAGCCGTGCAGGGTCACCGTCACGCGACGCAGCTCACGCCCGTCGTCTTCGATCAGCTTCAGGTTGACGACGTAGCTGTCGGCCAGCCCGCCCACGTTGCCGGTCACAATGTGGGTGGCCTTGAGCAGGCGCGCCAGCGGCGCCACGCAGCTCGGATCGCCAGTGCAGCCGGCCAGCTTCTTGTTCGAGGCGGCCACCCGCTCGACCTCGGCGCGCGGCGGCAGGGTCTGCCCGAGCACGCGCTCCATCTCGACGCGCAGGATGCGCTCGAGCTGATCGACGATCTCGGTCTGGATGCCCAGCGGATCGAGCCGGAACAGCGCGTAGGTCGGCTTCTGATCGGCGTGCGCAGAGGCGGCCAGCAACAACATGGCAACGAGAACCCGCTTCATGGATAGAGGAGCGGCATCAACACGCGCTCGGCGGCGAGCGTCGGCTCGGTGCCGATCTGCTCCGACGGGTCACACCCGACCGGTACCTCGCCGCCGAACGGAGACGGCCGATCGCGGCGCCCCTGCCCGCGCGCGGGCGACGGCGGCGGGCGCACTCTTCCGTCGCCGTTGGCGTCGATGAAGATCGGATTGGTGATCGCCCACGGCAGCATCTGATAGCCGTTCACGTTCGAGTACTCGCCGACCACGTCGGGCGGCAGCGGGGTCGCGCCGGTGGCCTGCACGACGATCCATCCGTCGCTGGTGAACGGCTCGACGAAGCTGGTCTGGAACACCGGTCGCTGCCCGGGGGTCACCGTGAACTTGTGCTTCTCCACGCCGTCGACGTACACGTGCACGGTGTCGACCGTGATCCACCCGGGCGCGTCGACGGTGATCGCGACGGTGACCCGCCCGGGGATCTTGGGCGCGACCACATCGCCGATCTGCGCGCCGTCGGCGGTGAAGGTGATGAACGGGCCGGTCGAGGCGACCGCGCGGCCGTTGCGGATCGCGTCGGCGAGCGCCGCGCCGGTGGTGTCGCCCGGCCGATCGTTGGCCAGCCGCAGCCAGGTGCGCGGCCAGCCCGAGCGCACCCAGTTGATCTTGTGGGTGTCGGAGTTGCCGAGCGCGGTCACGCGCAGCCCCTGGCCGAGGAGGAAGAACCAATCGGCGGTGAGGTTGTTGAGCGCCGCCGCGCCGACCTGATAGCCGTTGAGCACCTCCATCGCGTCGAACAGGCCGGCCGAGCGGAGCGCCGCCGGCAGCGGGTTGGCGGTGCCCGCGCCCCACGCGATGTTGGTGAAGTAGCCGAGATCGGCGCCGGCCCAGTACGGATGGTTTAGGGTCACCACCGTCGAGCCGGCGACCTGCGCGTGCATCATCGGGAACGCGTCGACGTCGTGAAAGCAGTTCACGCCGACCAGCGTGCCCGTGCACGGGTCCTGATAGATCGGTGCACCGCCGTTGGGCGCGGTCGCGTCGAAGGGCACCGGATACGCGCCGGCGTGGCCATCCTGGAACGAGAACTCGTTGCCGACCACCGAGCCCACCAGCTCGGGGCCGTAGCCGAGATCCGTCAGCGTCGGGGCGATGTCGGTGCTGACGTTGTGATCGGTGGGGACGATGATCTCGACGCCGTTGGAGACCATCGCGACCGCGCGCCGCTCGATGCGCAACATGGAGTCGAAGCTGCGCGCCAGGTGCACGTGCATGTCCGCCGCGAGCCAGCCGCGCGTGTCGACGCTGCGGTCGAGCGTCGCGGTGATGTTGCGCTCCTCGCCCGCGTCGAGCGTGACCGGCAGCTCGACCGCCTCGTACTCGGGGCCGCGCGTGATGAACAGGGTATAGGTGCCCGACGGCACCGGCACCACGCCGAGGCCGCTCGACAACATCACGCCTTCTGGCGAGCCGATCACGCCGGGCCCGACCACCGCGCCGGTGAGGCTGCCCGGGCTCTGTGGATCGAACGTGCCGGAGGTGATCGAGTCGGCGAAGCCGGCGCCCGGCACCGGCCGGAAGATCACGCGCGATGGCACCGGCAGCCCGGTGTCGCCGTCGATCACGTTGAACACCAGGTGCGCGAAGCCGCTGGTGCCGCCGTCGAGCGGGAGCACGTTGCCGTCGGGCATGCCGCCGTGCGGGCCGGCAGCAGAATTGCAGCCGGCGATCGCCACCACCGCCGCAAGCACGCCCAAACGCAACCGCATGTGCTGATGATAGCACCGTCGGGCGCACACGTCAGCGCAGCGATGCTGCCCTGGTGTCGGCGAGAAAGCGGCGCAGCGCCTCGGCCTCCGCGCGAAAGTTCTGCTCGACCTCCTTGACCAACATCCTCTCCACCAGGCCGCCGACCAGCGGCACGCGCACGTGGATCTCGCCCTCGATCAAGCGATGCACGCCGCGCGCGGTGGCGGTGAGCTGGTAGCTGCCGTGCGAGTCGAAGCGATCGCGCCAGGCCGCAGGCAGGTTGGGCACGATGCGATAGCGGTAGCGATGCGCCGCCTTGTCCCACACCGATTCCTCGACCCACGCGAGCATCTCGGGCTTGACCACGCCGCGCCCGAACGCGGGGATCTTGCCGTCGACGTTGGGACGATAACGCACGCGGCGGCGCACCTCGCGCTCGTCTTCGAGCCGCTCGAGCGGCTCGATCGCGTCGATGGCCGGCATGGCGCGCTGAAGGCGCTCGTGCAGCGCGGGCGAGTCGAGCAGCGCTTCCAGCTCGGCGACCGACGCGGCGAACTCGTTCTCGACGGTGAAGCGGCGCATCAGCTCGCCTCCGGGGCCTCCGGAACGGCGGTGACCTGCCCTTCGAGGCGCCGCGACAGCTCCTCGATCGCCTCGGGCCCGAAGTCGGTCATGAACAGATACGGCAGGTGCACCTGCGGCAGCGGCAGATCTTTGCGCAGCCGCTCGAGGTAGCGATCGTTGAGCGCGCGCCGTCGTTGCGCGAGGCGCGCCGCGGCGACCAGCGGCTCGAGCCCGGGATCGCCCAGCACCTCGGGCATCGACGAGACCGCGCGCGCCGACGGGCCGGTCGAGAAGCGCGGCGGGTAGAGCTGGTTGACCACCAGCGGGCCGAACGGCATGCGCACGGTCTCGCGCTGTTTTCCGGCCAGCTCGATCGCCTCGTTCGACGGCAGATCCTCGGCCAGCGTGACCAGCACCATCGCCGAGCGAACCGGATCGCGCAGCATCGCCAGCGTGGCAGCCGCCGGTCGGGTGAGCGGCCCTTCGGGCACCGCCTCGAGGATCGCCTGCGGGATCATCAGCATGGTGAGCAGGTGCCCGGTCGCCGGACCGTCCATGATCACCAGGTCCCACTTCGGGCGGCCGTTCGACTCTTCCTCGGTGGTGTGGAACCACACCTTGCCGAGCATGGAGTAGTCCTCGAGGCCCGGGATGGCGCGCAAAAAGGTGCGCGACACCTTGTTCTCGAGCACCTGCTTGGCGATGAACTCCGAGCGCAGCACCATCGCGCCGTACTCGCGCAGCGCCGCCTGCGGGGTCATGTTCACGCCCCACAGCCGGTCGCGCAGCCGGACCAGATCGGTGCCGACGGGCGGCACGCCGAACAGGTGCGAGAGCCGCTCCTTCGATTTCGTCTGGCACAACAGCACGCGCTTGCCCTTGCGCGCCGCCGCCACGCCGAGCGCCGCCGAGACGGTGGTGCGGCCCACCCCGCCCTTGCCGGCGACCACGATCAGGCGCTTGTCGAACAGGCTCATGCTCGCTTGCGCTCGCTCATGTGGTCAATCGCTCCACCACCGCATCGACCACGCGCGGCGAGAGCAGCAGCGACAGATGGCCGAGATCGTCGAACACGCGGTCTTCGCCGGCCGGCGCGATCGACGCCGACTCGGGCGGCACGACGATCGCGTCGGCGCGCGACCAGATCGAGGTGTAGGCGACGCCCGGCTTGGGCATGCCCAGCTCGCCGAGGAAAGACGAGCCGTTGGTGACCTGGCGCGCCGACGGCACGAAGCCCATCCGTCCCATCACGGTGCCCTGGTGCGGCGAGGCGATGGTGATCAGCCGGCCGACCCGCTCGGCGCCGCCGAGCCGCTCGATGTAATAGCGCGCCACCACGCCACCGAGGCTGTGCGCGACGATGTCGACCCGCGTGGCGTCGGCGCGCGCGCACACCCGCTCGACGAAGTTCTTGAGGTGCTGCGCCGAGACCAGCACCGACTGCGGCGAGAAATAGCTGGTGCCGTAGAGCGGGCCGATGCCGCGCGCGGCCAGGCGGCGGCCGACCCAGAGCCAGTTGGTGCGGTTCATCGCCAGGCCGTGCAGCAGCACGACCGGGTGCCGGCCGCCGCGCGCCTTGCCTTCCCCTTCGATGGCCGCTTCGTAACTGGCGCCGATCAGCATCCAGAACGGCCACAACGGCAACAGCACTAGCGTGGTGAGGAACTCGACCAGGGCGGCGCGCACCAGGTGGGCGCGGCGGGTGTTGGCGTCAGCCGGCCGAAGGAAGGCCAGCCCGTAGGAGAAGCCGACGTAGAACACGCAGGCCGCCACCAACAGGCCGAAAACACAAAGAACCACGAAGCGTAACGACACCGACTCGAACGTAACGACCGGCTCCGCGCGTGTCAATGCGCGCTTCTATCGAGCGACGCACCAGCGGATGCCGAGCACCGCGAACGCGAGCGCGACCACCAGCGTCAGGTAGATCAGGCCCGAGATGTACTTGCGGCCCGGCATCGCGATCGGAGAGCGCGGCGGCTTGACGTCTCGGGCCATTGCGAGCGCTCGTATAGCACGGTATATAGAGGCCGCCTATGGACGACCTGCCCAACCAGAAAAACTTCTACGACGAGCGACGCCAGTTCATGGGGCGCGACCAGCCGACCGACGTCTCGCCGCCGGCGGTGATCAAGGAGCCGCTGCCCAAGGGCCAGATCCTCTTCGGCGTGCTGTTCCTGGCGTTCGTGGCGTTTCTCGCCTACCTGCGCGTGCAGAGCGCGCGCGAAGAGGGTGCGCAGGAGCCGCTGCCGGCAGCCGCCTCCGCGCCCGCGCAGGCGCCCAAGAAGTAGCCGACATCGCTCGATAAACCGTAATGACCGATCCGTTCAACGACCTGCCTCTTATCTCTGAGACCAGGGATGGGATCGATCACGGCGCGGTGGATTGACGTGCAGGCGAGCGAGCCGACCGACGCAGAGCTCATTCGCGCGGCCGCCGCCGGCGATCGCACGTCGTTCGGCCGCATCTACGACCGCTACGCGGGGACGCTGCTCGCCGTGGCGCTGCGCATCGTTCGCGAGCGGCGCGAGGCGGAGGATGTGGTGCACGACGTGTTCCTCGAGGCGTGGCGCGCGGCCAAGGACTACGACGTTCAACGCGGCACGCTGCGCACCTGGCTGACCATGCGCGCGCGCAGCCGGGCGCTCGATCGCCGCAAGTCGGCCGGCTTCTCGCGGTCGGAGCCGCTCGACGAGTCGCGCATGACCGCGCGCGCGAGCAGCGAAGATCCGTCGCTGTCGTCGGATCGCCAGACGGTGCGGCGCGCGCTCGCCGAGCTGCCCGCGGAGCAGCGGGCGGCGCTCGAGCTCGGGTTCTTCGAGGGGCTCTCCGCGTCGGAGATCGCCGAGCGCATCCGGGTCCCGATCGGCACGGTGAAGTCGCGCGTGGCCGCGGCGCTCGCCAAGCTGCGCCAGCACATCGGGCCGGTGGAGGCCACATGAGCGAGCGCGAGCGAGCGATCAACAATAGACTCCAATGCGCGGCCCGTCGGGCCGTGCCGCTCGTGGGCGTGAGCCCATGAGCAAGCGCGACGACCTGTTCGACGACGTTCCCGACGAGCTCGCCGACGAGCTCGCCGCGGTGGGCTGGTCCGAGCCGCCCGAGGAGCCGACCGCGGCCATGCGCGAACGATTGTTCGCCGCGATCGGCCCGTCTCCTCTCGACGCGATGGTCGCGCCGCTGGCGGCGTTCTTCGATGTGGCGGCCGGCGCCGCGCGCGCTCTCTGCGACTCGCTCGGGCGCGAGTCGGTGTGGGAGGCGGGGCCGATCCCCGGCTTGTTCGTCGCGCACGTTCCGGCGGGAGCCGCGCGCGCGGGCGCGTACGCCGGCCTGGTGCGCATGACGCCGGGGCTGCAGTTTCCCGCGCACCGCCACGTGGGCGACGAGCGCATGTTGGTGCTGGCGGGCGGACTGCGCCAGCACGACGGACGCGAGTGTCACGCCGGCGACATCCTCGATTCGCGCGCCGGCTCGCGCCACGATTTCGTCGTGATCGGCGACGAGCCGTGCATCGCCGCTGTGATCCAGTACGACGGCATCGACTTCGGCCCTGGTTAGAAGCGGAAGCCGAGGTCGAGCGCGAGGGCGAACAGGCCGGGCTGGAAGATCGGTTTGGGCGGCGTGCCGACGGTGGTGTCGGAGAACGTGAAGTCGACTTCGCCGTGCACGCCGATCTCGAACGACTCCCAGGTGCGCACGCCGAGGCCGAGCGTGAGGTGCACCAGGCCGAGCGCGGCCACCTCGCTCACGCCCTTGAGGCCGGCCTGCGGCGGTGGATCTTCGTAGGCCGCGACGCTCAAGCCGCCGCCGACGCCCAGGTACGGACGCACGCGGCCGTCTTTGCCGACCAGCGCGTCGACGATCGCCACCGCGGCGAAGGTCGCGTGCGAGAGGAACTGCGTGCCGGTCGCGGGCGCCGCCTTGTCGTGGAACAGGCGATCATACGCAAAATCGAACCCCACGCCGAAGCGCAGCGTGCGGCCGAGCGGCCACAGTGCGCGCGCCACCTGCACACCGCCGCCCAGGCCGATGGTCGGCAAGCCGGGCGGCGCATCACCGAGCCGCACCACCATGCGCGGCGCCACCGCGATGTGCCACTTGGGCACCGTTTGCGGCAGCTGCGCCGGACCCTCCGGCTCGTTGGCCCGCTCGGGCGGCAGCCCGCGCTTGTACGGCGGGACGTAGTCTTCCGGCGCGGGCTCGGCTTGCGCCCAGGCGAGCGCCGGCAGGAACATCAGCGCGAGCACGAGCCTCACGCGCCCGCTCCCTCGGTGCCGGCGATCTTCGGCACCACCACCATCACCGAGCACGGCACCTCGTTGACGATCCGCTCCACATCGTAACCCACCGACAGACGGTGCTGCACCGCGCGGTTCTCCGCGCCGACCACCAACAGCTGATAGATCCCGGTGCGCGCCTCGGCGATCACCGGCGCGGTGGCCTGATCGCCTTCACGCACCAGAACGTTGACGTGCGCAGTGGTGGTGGTCAACAGCGGCGACAGCGTGGTGAGCAGCGTGGTCGCCATCATGCGGCGAAAGCCCTCTTCCAGCGCGCTCGAAGCGGGCTCGTCCGGCCCCTTGTCGCGCACTTCTTCCATCGTGTACAACACCGTCACCGTCGCGCCGACCTTCTCGGCGAAGAGGATGGCCAGCTCGAGCGCCGCGCGCGAGAAGTAGCTGCCGTCGGTGGCCACCATCACCTGCTTGGGATCGGCGATCGCGCCGCGGCCGCGCACGATCGCGACGTGGCAGGGCGCGCGCTCGAGGAGCTGGCTGGTCACCGCCGAGCGCAGCGGATTCTTGAGGCCCGCGCCGATCAGGATCAGGTCGAAGCCGTGCGCCGCCTCCTTGCAGATGTGCGCGGTGGTGTCCGACTCGGTGGAGCGCCGCACCTCGACGCGCGCCTGCTTCTCGTCGGCGTAGGCCTTGATGAGGTCGAGGTGCTCCTGCAGGTTCTTGCCGGCCTGGTCCGGCCGAAAGTATTTCCAGGCCCGCTTGAAGATCGATTCCCCCATCGCCTGCACGTAGAGCAGCGTGAGCGATGCGGTCGGGCCGCGCACCAGCGCCGCCGCCAGCCGCCCCGCCACCAGCGCGTTGGGACCGCCGGCCGTCGGGATGAGCGCCTTGAGCCGCTCCGGGTTGAACAGACCGCGCTGCGATTCGGCGGCCAGGCGCGCGGTCTCGTCGGGGCTCATCTCGATGCGGTGCACGATCAGCCGCAACAACACCGGCGCCATGAACGAGGTGCCGATCGCCATCACCACGATGATCGCGAACATCGCCGGCGTGAGGATGCCGAGCGTGACGCCGATCAGCGCCACCACCAGGCCCATCGCGCCGCGCGCGTTCATCGCCACGCCGATCGCCGCCGACTCCCAGAAGGTCATGCCACCCATGAGCCCGCCCCACATGCAGCCGATCAGCTTTCCGGCGGTGGCGACGCCGAACACCACCAACAGCATGCGCGGCGACGACAGCGTATGCAGATCGACCTTGAGCCCGACCATGCCGAAGAACACCGGCGCGAACACCGAGAGCGACACCGACTCGAGCCGGTGCAACGTCGCGGCGCGGATGCCCGGCACCTGCCGCAAGATGCAGCCGGCGATGAACGCGCCGAACACCGCATGCACGCCAATCTTCTCGGTGACCGCCGAGAGCGTGAACGCGAGCACGACGATCGCCGCCAGATCGGTGTTGGGCGTGCGCGAGCGATCATCGATGACGTGGAACAGCCAGCGCGCAAACGGGACCAGCACGAAGCCGCAGGCGGCGAGGAACACGCCGGTCAGCGCCAGCGTCTTCATGAAATCGAGGAACAAGTAGAACCCGGAAGATTTGGCGCCGGCGATGCCCGCGATCAGCGACAAGATCAGCCAGCCGGTGGTGTCGTCGACCACACCGGCCGACAGGATGACCACGCCGATGTTGCGCTTGGTGAGGTCGAGGTCCATCAGGATCTTGGCGATCACCGGCATCGCCGAGATGGTCATCGCCGTGGCCAGGAACAACGCGAAGAGCAGGCGGCTCGAGCTCTCGGTGCGGAACTCCGCGGGCGTGAACAAACCGAGCGCGAGGCCGCCGGCGAACGGGATGAACATGCCCATCAGCGACGAGGTGAGCGCCGAGCGGCCGAGGTGGCGCAACAGCCGCACATCGGTCTCGAGGCCGGTGAGCAGCAACAAGAGCACCATGCCGATCCACGCCACCACCTCGAGCAGGTGGACCTGCAGCGGCTCGGGCGGAAAGATCGCCGCGAACCCGCTCGGCCACAGCCAGCCGAGCAGCGACGGGCCGAGCAATAGACCGGCCATCAGCTCGCCGATCACCGCGGGCTGTCCGATGCGCTTCATGATCTCGGCGAGCATCCGCGACACCGCCAGGATCAGCGAGATCTGGATGAGCAACAGGAACAGCGCGTGCCCGGGCAGCGCGGGGACCGACGTCATTCGGGCGCAGACGTTAGCAGATCCGTGCTAGCTATTGCCCCGCGATGAGTGAGCGCGAGCGAACATGAAGCTGGTACTGAAGAAGGGACGAGCAAATCCGCTCTGGCACGGACACCCGTGGGTCTACTCCGGGGCGATCTTGCGCGAAGAGGGAACCGCGCAACCGGGCGACGTGGTCGAGGTGCGCGACGCCGAGGGGCGCTACATCGGACGGGGGTTCTACAACCCGCGCTCGCAGATCCGCGCGCGCGTGATGACCTGGCGCGACGAGGCGGTGGACGCGCAGCTGATCGCGCGGCGCATCGAAGAGGCGCGCGGGCTGCGCGTGCGGCTCGGGCTGCCGTCGGCGGAGACGACAGCGTATCGGTTGGTGAACTCCGAAGGCGACGGTCTGCCGGGACTGGTGGTGGATGTGTACGGCGACGTGCTGGCGGTGCAGTTCACCGCGCTGGGCGCCAAGCTGATGGAAAACGACATCTACGACGCGCTCGGGATCATGAAACCGCGCGCGATCATCGAGGTGTCGGCGGGCGGCTTCGCGCAGCTCGAAGGGTTCGCCTCGGCAACGCGCGTGGTGCGCGGCGAGCAAGACGTGGGCGCGGTGCGCTGCCGCGAGAACGGGATCGAGATCGAGGTCGAGCCGCTCAAGGGACAGAAGACCGGCATGTTCCTCGATCAGCGCGAGAACCGGCGCAAGATCGGGGCGCTCGCCAAGGGCGCACGCGTGCTCGACATCTATACCTACGCGGGCGGCTTCGCGCTCAACGCGCTGCGCGGCGGCGCCAAGGAAGCGACCTGCGTGGACTCCTCCGCGCGCGCGCTCGAGCGCGTGAGCCTGCACGCGCAGCTCAACGGCTACACCAACATCACCAGCGTCGAGGCCGATGCGTTTCGCTTCTTGGAGACGGTGACGCCGAAGAGCGCCGATCTGGTGATCGTCGATCCGCCCAAGTTCGCGCGCGCCAAGAAGGACCTGGACGCCGGACTGAAGGGCTACCAGCGGCTCAACACGCTGGCCATGACCGCGTGCGCCGAGGGCGCGCTGCTCGCCACCTGCAGCTGCTCGCAGCTCGTCGACCAGGAGAGCTTCGAGCGCATGATCGCGGCGGCCTCCAAGGACGCGGGGCGGCGCGTGCAGCTGCTCGAGATCTCGTCGCAGGGGCCGGATCATCCGGTGCCGCCGGCGTTCCCCGAAGGGCGCTACCTCAAGTTCGTGCTGTGCCGGGTGGTCTAGCGCGACCGGCCAGCCGGGCCAGCGCCACCGACGGGAGCGACATGCCGGCGGTGGTCATGACGATCATGAACGCGACGCGGCCGGGCGTGCCTGCGAGGTGAGCGGCGCTGTCGGGATGGCCGGTGAACTCCGCGCCGGCGATCCAGCCCGACAAGCCGCCCATCACCGCCAGCAACACCGACGGCGCGAGCAGCCAGAACGAGCGGCGCGCGCCGCGGTACCAGGCGAACGTCCCGACGCCCAGCGCGAGCGCCAGGCCGGCGACGAGGATGTACGAAGGGCGCGACAGATCGTGCGCCGCGCGCGGATCGCCGCCGACGAGACCGATCAGAATCACGCCCGTGAGGGCGACGAGCAGCGGACGCATGCGAAGGCGACTCTACGCGGCTTGATGCGTTGCGGGAATGGGGCGATGGAAGGTCAGGCGGTAGACGCTGTTCTCGGTCTCGACGTAGACCGATTCACCGTCGGGGTCGGTGAGCACGCGCTTGACCGGGGTGGTGATCATGCGGTGCCCGTTCGGGTCGCGGAAAATGACCATGCCACGACCTACCACCGGGTAACTCACCAGGAACCCGTTGTACACCCGCCCCACGCCGACGGCGGCGCGCTCTCGGCCATGGTCGCGGATCTTTCGCGCAGTCACGTTCGTCATGGCGGCTTCAGTCTACCTCCCGACATCATCTATTCTACGCTGGCGTTCCTGACCCGTCACGGTAAAAAGGGTGTTGTGGAGGGCGTTTGACGCACGGCGGCGAATCCCGAACGTTGAGCCAACTGGAGGGAACTCCTTGGATCCGGAGCTTTCCGGTGCGCACACCGACGCTGCCGCCGGCGACGCACACCAACGTCTACATCATCGGACAGGGATCGGTGGCGATCGTCGACGCGGCCAGCCCGTACGACGACGAGCGAGCGGCCCTCGACGAAGCGGTCGATGCGCTCGTCGCTGCGGGCGAGCGCGTGGTCGAGCTGGTGCTGACCCATCACCACGTGGATCACGTGTCGGGCGCGACCCACCTCGCTCGCCGGCTGGGGGTGGGCGTGGCGGCCCACCGGGAGACCGCCGCGCGCCTGAAGGGACGCGTCGACGTGACGCGCCTGTACGATGACGGCGAGCGGCTGGAGTACGGGCCGCGCGGATTCCGCGCGCTGTTCACGCCCGGGCACGCGCCGGGGCATCTGTGCTTCGTGGACGAGGCGTCGAACGCGGTGATCGCGGGCGACATGGTGGCGTCGACGGGGACGATCATCGTCGAGCCCGACGACGGCGGGGACATGGTGCAGTACCTGGCGTCGCTCGCGTTGTTGCGCGCGCTCGACGCACGCTGGCTCTTGCCGGCGCACGGGCCGCCGATCGCCGATGCCAACGGCAAGCTCGACTTCTACGTCGAGCATCGCCTGAAGCGCGAGGCGCGCGTGTTCGCAGCGCTGTCGCACGAGCCGCGCACGGTCGAAGAACTGGTCCCGCCCGCGTATCCCGACGTGTCCCCCGCGCTCTACCCGCTGGCGGCGCGCTCCCTGCTCGCCCACCTGATCAAGCTCGAGCGCGACGGCCGCGCGCTCCGCGACCACGACCGCTGGCGCCTCAGCTGACGAGCTACAGACGACCGAGGTCGCTCTCTTTGATCCAGCCTTCGAGGCCGTTGGAGAGACGGACGCGGACCCAGTCCTGTTCCTTCTCGGTGACGCGCACGCGCAGGCCGGCGTGCACGCTGAAGACCGCCTGGTAGTTGGGGTCGGGGCCTTCCTTGACCTGGACCGAGTCGGGCAAGACGATCGCCTGCTCGACCCGCTCGGCCAGATAGACACGCCCGCCGAGCAGCGCCGCGGACAGCGCGGTGCCGATCATCACGAACGCAAACGCGGCCCACAGCCCGACGCGCAGGAAGCCGGGCGCGCTGAAGTGGATGGAGACCAGGATCGTGAACAGCGCCAGGTACAGGCCGAGGAACAGCCAGCCGAGCGCGCCGACGGAGTACGGCTGCACGACGCGCATCCAGACCGGCATGCCTTCGGCGCCGACCAGCTTGTCCTCGCCCTTCTTGCGGGCCGCCTCGCGCGCGGCGCGCAGGTTGAACGCGGCGTCTTCCTGGGCTGCGTCGAGGTCGAGCGCGCGCTCGTAGTTGTAGATCGCCGGACCGAGCTGGTTCGCCTTGAGGTACGCGTTGCCGAGGTTGTAGAACAGATCTTCGGAGCGCACGCCGAGCGCGACGACCTGCTCGTAGGCTTCGACCGCTTCCTGGTAGCGGCCGTGGAAGTAGGCGTCGTTGCCGCGGCGAAAGGTCGCGTCCTTGGACGCAGCAAGCTCGCCCGACTGCGCCCGCGCGCTGTTCGTGCACGTGAACGCGAGCGCGAAGGCCAGCGTGAGCGTGATCGTTTTCATGCGGCCTCCTTCTCGGCCGGTCGGGCGCGCTCGATCCACCCGAGCAGCGTGCGCACGCGGCGCAACGCGGCACGCATCTCGCCCGGCCCCGAGGCTGACGGCGCGAAGCGCGCGAAGTCGCAGTTCTCCAGCTCATGCACCACCGCCTCGGCCGTCTCCTTGGAGAAGCCGCGCTGCTCGAGGTGCGTGCGCAGCTCGCCGAGCGTGAGCGCCTCGACCTTGGCGCCCAGCCGATACTCGAGGTGCTCGTAGATCACGCGCGCGCACTCGCCGAAGAACGCCGACGGGCGCTGCGCCTTGATGTGGTACTCGGCCACGCGCAGCCGCCGACGGGCCGTGCGCCGCGCGCGCCGGCGCTTGGAGCGCGCGGTCTCGCGCGACAGCCGCCGCCGCAGCGCATCGACGATCAGCACCAACAGCCACGCCGCCGGCGGACCGGCGAGCAAGAGCAGCGCCAGCCGGCCGCGCCACAGTTGATCGCCGATGCGCGTGCGCACCGACTGCCGGTTGCGGATCGGGCGGATCTGCTGCGCCAGCACGTTGTCCTGCGACGGCGTCGGGTTGGCGGACTCGACCTTGGTCGGATCGCCCTCGACGGTGATGGTCACCGCCTGGGTCTTGGCGATCGCATAGTGCGCCGCCGCCGGATCGAAGTACGGCAGCGCGACCTGCGGCAGGGTCAGCGTGCCGCCGCGCACCGGCAGGAGCAGGTAGGTGTAGACCTTCTCGCCGCGCACCACGTCGCCCTTGTCGAGCGTCTCCTTGGCGGTCGGCTCGTACACCTTGAAGCCGTCGAGCTTGTCGAGCTTGGGCAGCTTGACGTTGCGAATGTTGCCCGCGCCGCGCACGGTCAGCTTCCAGGTCACCGCCTCGCCCGCCTTGACCGAGGTGCGATCGACCGCGCCGATCAGATCGAACTGCCCGACGTTGGGTGACTCGAAACCGGGGGGCCGTCCCTCGACGGGCAGCGGCAGCACGTCGACCACGATCGGCGCCGAGCGGCGGGTCGCCGAGGCGTTGGCGTAGAACGCGCTCTGCAGCGTGGTCGCCTCCGCCTCGAGCGGCGTGATGGTCAGCTTGCCCGCCTTGAGCGGGAACAGCGCCTTTCGCAACAGCAGCGCGACCGCGTACTCCTGCCCCTTGACCACCTGGCGATCCCACGCGAGGTGGCCGCTCGGCACGAACAGATCCTCGCACCAGAAGTCCTCGTGCTTGGGCTCGGCCAGGCTGCGGTACTTGAGGATGTCGCTCTGCGTATACAGGCGCCAGCTCGCGGTGAGCTGCTCGCCGACGTAGACCTTGGATTTGTCGGCGCGCCCATCGACGAACAGATCCTCATCGCCGCGTAGCGTATCCGGCGCGGGCGCGGCGGGCGTCAGCGTGCCCTGCTGCGGCGGCGCAACGGTCGACATCGCGTTCTTCGGGATCGGAGCCACGTGGATCACGATCGGCCGCGTCTGCAGCGTCTGCCCGGCGATCTTCACCGACGCAGCCGAGATGGTGAGCGCGCCCTTCTTCTTCGGCTTGTAGACGTACTGGTGCTGCTCGACCATGCGCATGGCCTGCCGGCCGTTGAGGATCGACACCTGCATCTGCTGTGAGGTGCCGGTATGCAGCAGATCGAAGTCGGGCGCGTTGGGCGCGCGGTAGCTCTCGAAGACCTGGTTGCCGTCGCGCTCGAGCGTCACCGTCAGCTCGACCTGCTGATCGAGCGTGATGTTCTCGAGCGGCACGTGCGCCTCGAACTTGACGTTTTCGGCGCGCGCGACCGCAGCCGCCAACAGCACCGCGATGCATACGAGAGGCTTCATCACCAATCCTTGCTCGGCCGGCGATTGCCGGCGCGCCGGCGCGCGAGATCTTTTTGCACCGTCGGCTCGACGCGCTCGAGCGCATCGAGCACCGCCTCGGCGTCCTGCTTGTCGATCTCACGCGCGGGCTTGGGCTGCGCGGGCTTGGGCTTGTCCTTCTCGCCGCGCTCCGCCGATTCGTTCGGCGTCGGCTTGGGCGGCTTCTTCTCTTCTTTCGGATCTCCCGCCGCTTGTTGCTGTTGCTGCTGCTGCTGCTGCTGTTGCTGTTGCTGTTGATCCTTTTGATCCGCCTGCTGCTGTTGCTGTTGTTGCTGTTGCTGCTGATCTTTCTGATCCTGCTTTTGATCCGGCTTCTGCTGTTGCTGTTGCTTCTGCTCCTGGATCCGCTTGAGCGCCAGCTCGAGGTTCCACTTGGCGCGCCGATCGTCCGGGCGCAGCCCGAGCGTGTGCTTGTACGCGTCGAGCGATTCCTTCCAGCGCTCCTGCTTGAACAGCGAGTTGCCCATATTGTAGTAGGCGTCCGCCTTGAGCTGCGCGTCGCGACCTTCAGACGCGCGCTGAAATTCCTTCTGCGCCTCGGGGAAGCGCCCGAGCTGATACAGCGCCGAGCCGCGATCGAAGCGCACGATCGGCTCGTCGGGCAGCGCCTGCGCTGCGCGATCGTACGCCTTGAGCGCGTCCTCCGCCTTGCCCGCCTGCAACAGCTTGTTCCCCTCTTCGATGTTGGGATCGCGCCGCAAGAACAGATCGAACCCGCTCACGAACGGAAGCAGGAACAACAACATCGCCGCCGCCGCACTCCGCCCCGCATTCGCCCTGCCGCCCGCGTTGGCGTTGACGTTGACGTCCGCGTTCTCGTTGACGACGTTCACGCCGTCCGCCCGCTTTCGCTCGCGCACCAACGCCCCCAGCACCAACAACAAGAACGCCGGCACCAACAGAAAGCGCCCCACATCGTCCGGCTCGCGCTCGAAGCGCGCCTCCTCCTCGGTCCGCTCCAGGCTCTCGATCTCCTTTTGCACCCGATCCACGCCGAACCGCTTGGGATCGATCGGCAAATAATCCCCGCCGCTCACCTGCGCGATCGACTTGAGCCCCGCCTCGTCGAGCCCGGCGCGCACCGGCCGTCCCTCGGCGTCCGAGAGCATTCCGTTGGGCCGCCCGTCGGCGTCGTAGGTCTGGATCAGCGGCGCCTCGGTCGAGCCGATGCCCAGCGTGTAGATGCGAATGCCTTCCTTGGCCGCCGCGCGCGCCGCTTCCAGCCCGCGCCCTTCGGTGTCTTCCCCGTCGGTGAGCAGCAAGATCACCTGTCCCGGCCGGCGCTTGGCGTTGGGGCGGCGCTTGATCTCGCCCTCACGCGCCTGCTTGAGCAGCTCGGTCGACGCGGTGAGCGCGCGCCCGAGATCGGTGCCGCCCACCGGCATGTCGTCCGGCCCGAGATCGCGCCAGAATAGCTTGGCCGCTTCGTAGTCGACGGTGAGCGGATAGGACATGGTCTCGCCGGCGAACGCGACCAGCCCCACGCGATCGCCCTTGAGCGTATCGATCAGGTGCGACAGCTCGGCCTTGGCGCGCTCGAGCCGCGTCGGATAGACGTCCTTGGCCAGCATGCTCTTGGAAAAATCGAGCGCCACCACCAGATCGAGCCCGCGGTTCTCGGTGAGCCGACCTTTGCCCTGCACCTGCGGCCGCGCCAACGCGGTCACCAGCAGCGCCACCGCGCCCACCGTCAGCACCGCGCGCCAGCGACGGCGCGCCGGCGAGTACGAGGTGGTCATCTTGCGAACCATCGTCAGGTGCCCGATGCGCTCCAGCACCCGCCGCCGCCGCTGCCCGTCGAACGCGTAGGTGACCACCAGCACCGGCACCAGCGCCAGCATCCACAAGATCCCCAGATCGCCCCAGTTCTGGCTGTTCATGGAAATCTCCGGAAGCGCGTGAGCGACAGCAAGATCTCGAGCAGCACCAACGCGAGGGCCGGCGTCACCAGGAGCGGGTACAGCTCGGCGTAGTGCGGCTTCTGGGCCTTGAGCCGCGAGCGATCGAGATCCTCGAGGATCGCCTGAAAGCGCTTCTCCAGCGCGTCGGTGTCGGTGGCCAGGTACGGCATGCCGCCGGTTTGATCGGCGATCTCTTCGAGCAGCTTGGGGTTGACCGGATAGCGCGGCCGGTTGCCGCCGATCGGGTTGCCAAACCGATCCACGCCGGCCGGCTCTTCGGCGACCAGCGTGTCGCGGCCGATGAGGATGGTGAACACCTTGATGCCAAAGCTCTGCGCGAACTTTGCCGCCTTGCGCGGATCGATCTTCGACGCGTTGTCGTCGCCGTCGGTGACCAGCACCACCACCTTCGACTTGGCGCCCTTGCGCTCCTTGCAGGTGCCGGCTTCCTTCTCTTTGGGATCGCACTCGTGATCGCGCAGGCGGTTGATGGCGGTGCCGAGCGCGTTGCCGATCGCGGTGCCCTGCCCGTCGATGAGCCCGATCCGCACGTCGGCGAGCAGCATGCGCAGCGCACGGTTGTCGAGCGTCAGCGGGCACTGCGTGAAGGCTTCCTTGCCGAAGATCACCAGGCCGATGCGATCCGACTCGCGCCGCTTGATGAACTGATCGATCACCCGCTTGGCGGCGGTGATGCGGTCGGGCAGCAGATCGTTCTCCTGCATCGAGTTGGACACGTCGAGCGCGATCACGATGTCGATGCCCTCGACCTCGGTCTGATCGGCGGTGAGCTTCTGCGGCCGCGCGAGCGCGGTGGCGACCAGCGCGATGGCGACGATGCGCAGTACCTGCGGCAGGTGCAACAGGCGCCCGAACAGCCCCTGCGACGTGTTGGCCAGATCGTGTGTGCGCGAAAAAATCAGCGTGCCGGTGCGCTTCCGCTCGAGGTGGAAGCCGACCCACGCAGCGAGCGGCACCGCGGCGAGCAAGAGGAACGCCCAGGTGTGGCGCCAGTGGATGTCCTTGCCGCGCAGCGTGAGCGAATAGTAGATGGCGAACGGCAGCGCCACCGCCACCGTCAGGAGATAGGGCGCGAGCGCGTCGAGGATCCGCGCACCGGTGCTCCGCGTGTGCGGACGCTCAGCCACCCGCGTTCTCCTTGGGCATGAGCACGGGGCCGGAGATCGCTTGCGCGGCCTGTTCGAGCGGCGCAGCGGTCGACAGCACGATCGCCTGCGCGGCGTCGAGCGCTTGCAGCGCGGCCTCGTCGGTGGAGCCGGTCTTGGCGAACTTGACCAGATCGGTGTCGCTCAGAAAGCGCACCACCTCGCCGTCGGGCGCGGTCAGGTGCGCGGCGTGCGCGTTGAGCTGATCGAGGAGCTCGGTGGTGGTGAGCTCGAGCGAATCGAAGCCGTAGCGCGCGCCCAGGTACGCGCGCACCACCTCGGCGACCGCGAAATAGAACGGCCGGAATTGATCCGCCGCGAAGTTGCCCGCCGCCCGCAGCGCGCGCAGCTTCTCCATGGCGATCTCGTCGGGCGGACGCACCGGCCCGCTCGGCTGATCCGCCGCGGCGCCGGCCTGCGCGCGACGCAGCGCCCGCCGGATGAGCACCGTCGCGAGGGCCAGCACCAGCACGCCGCCCAGCCCGATCAATCCGTAGCGCACCGCCTTGACCACCCGCTTGTCCTCGACGAGCGCCGAGCGCGGCGGCTTGAGCGGCTGCACCTCCGGATGCTGCTCCTCGTCGGCGACCAGCGAGCGGATGCGGAACGGCACCGGCGCGGTCTGCACCGTGCGCACCTCGCCCTTCGGGTTGATGTAGGTCACCTCGATCGGCGGCACCTCGAGCTCGCCGACCTCGTACGCGGAAGCGCCGATGACGAAGCGGTGCGAGCGCCGCCCGTCGCCCAGATCGCGGCCGTTCTTGTCGGTGTCGTTGCGGTCGAGCACCTCGAGCTTGCCGAGCTCGAGCTTGTTGGGCAGCGTCACCGCCACGCCCGCCTTGGCCACCGCGCTGACCGTCAGCGTCAGCCGATCGCCCACGTGACCCTCGGCGTGATCGAGCGACGCCCCGACGGTCGGCGCGTCCGGATCGGGCGCATCGGCGGCCGCCGCACAGAGGGGCCAGAGGAGCGACGCGAGGAGGACCAGGTACCGTGGGGTTGCGGTCATGAAAAGGGCCTTCCGGGGATAGCATCATCCGGCAGGCCGGGCAATCGGATGCTATTCTATGGATCATGGTACGGCCGCGAAAGACCAAGCTCGATCCGGCGGCCGAAGCGCGCTTCTGGTCCGGGGCCGAACAGGCGGCGAGGTTCTTCATGGGGGAAGCGGACGTCCAGAAGGCGCTCGCCAAGCTGGTGCAGCTCCTCGAATCGGAGCGGATCCCTTACGCCATCGTCGGAGCCCTCGCGCTGAACGAGCTCGGCTACCGCCGGGTCACCGTCGACGTCGACGTTCTCCTGACGCGCGCCGGACTGGACGCGTTGCGTGCGGTCGCGCTCGGGCGTGGCTACGTCGAGAAGTTCCCGGGGAGCAAAGGGATGCGAGACACCGAAAACGGCGTCTCGATCGATGTGCTGCTCGCTGGCGACTATCCTGGAGACGGCAAACCAAAACCCGTGCAGTTCCCCGATCCCGCCACGCTGGCGATGCGCGGGGCACGCGTCGCGCTGCTCCCGGTCGAGAAGCTCATCGAACTCAAATTGGCCTCCGGCCTGAGCGCCCCCCATCGGCTCAAGGATCTCGCCGACGTCCTGGAAGTCATTCGCGCCGCTACACTCCCGCGCGCGCTCGCCGACTCTCTCGACGCCTCGGTCCGCGACAAATATCTCGAGCTGTGGACGGCCGCGCAGACGCCGGAGCGCGAGTAGTCCCTGTCGAGGGCCATCGCCGCGCTCGCGTTCCTGCTCGTCGGCTGCGCGCATGAGCTCGAGCTACAGGTCCGAGTGGAGAACAAGTCGGTTTGGGCAACTCTGACGAATCGATCAAGAGTGTCGATGTTGGTCGGAGGCGGCTTCATCTTCCCGTGCACGGTCACTCTCGACGGCGTGCTCCAACAGCCGCAAGAAACCGCCATTCGCCACGTGGACTACGCGCCGCTTGCCAGCGAGTTCACTGCCCTGCGCCCAGGCAGATCGGTCCGACTTCCAACGCAGCCATTCGAAGCGGAGCGCTGGGGCGGGACAGGCATCGACTACATACGGCCGCGTCCGGGCAGCTACCACATTCGCTTTTGCTATGATCCAAACCCACCTGCGATCTGGAAATACGCTCGCGCAGATCGCCGGCTGTGGGCCCGCGCGCGGGTCGGTCCCGTCCGCTCGAACGAGGTCGTGTTCGAGGTCGGTCCAGACATGCTGTCGACTCCACTCGACTTGCCGCCGGACCCGCCGTCACCGTCCGACCCGCCCTGAGGTCAGTGGCGCAGCCGGTGCTCGCGGGCGCGGAAGAACGCGACCAGCGAGCCGACGTAGGGCTGGTCGGTGCGCACGTTGACGAAGTCCATGCTCAGCTTGCGAAACAGCGTCTCGCGCTCGAAGCGCGCCTTCTTGACGCGGGCGGCGTACGCCTTTCGGCCCTTGCCGGCGGTGTCGAACGAGACCACCTCGCCGGTCTCGACGTCCTCGAAGTAGACGTAGCCGACGTCGGGCAGCTCCTCCTCCATCGGATCGGTGATGGTCACCGGCACCAGGTCGTGCTTGCGCTTGGCGATGCGCAGCCCCTTTTCGTACGCGGACGTTCCCTCGTCGACGATGAAATCGGAGACCAGGAACGCCACCGAGCGGCGGCGCGCCACCCTGCCGAGGAACTCCAGCCCGACGCGCAGATCGGTGCGTCGCGAGACCGGTTGGAAGGTGAGGATCTCGGTGATCAGCGCGAGCACGTGGCGCCGGCCCTTCTTGGGCGGCACGAACTTCTCGACGCGATCGGTGAAGATGATCAGGCCGATGCGATCGTTGTTCTTGATCGCCGAGAACGCGAGCAGCGCGGCGATCTCGGCGGCCACCTCGCGCTTGGCCTGCTCGCGCGAGCCGAACGCGCCCGAGCCCGACGCGTCGACCAGCAGCATGACGGTCATCTCGCGCTCTTCGACGAACACCTTGATGTACGCCTCGCGCATGCGCGCGGTGACGTTCCAGTCGATCAGGCGCACGTCGTCGCCGGGCTGGTACTGGCGCACCTCGGAGAACGCCATGCCCAGGCCCTTGAACACCGAGTGGTACGCGCCCGCGAGCTGGTTCTGCGCCTGGCGGGCGGTGACGATCTCGATGCGCCGGATCTTCTTGATGAGCTCGCGCGGGAGCATGGAACGTTACGGAACCTCGACGTGCTCGAAGATGCGCCGGACGATCTCTTCCGACGTGATGTTCTCCGCCTCGGCCTCGTAGGTGAGCGACACGCGGTGGCGCAGCACGTCCATGCCCACGCTCTTGATGTCCTCGGGCGTCACGTAGCCGCGCCGCTTGAGGAACGCGTGCGCGCGCGCGGCGAGGTTGAGGAAGATCGACGCGCGCGGCGACGCGCCGAACTGGATGAACACGCCCAAATCCTTGAGCCCGTACTGGCCCGGCTCGCGCGTGGCGTGCACCACGTTGATGATGTAGTCGCGGATCTTGTCGTCGATGTAGACCTGGTTGATCACCGAACGCGCCTGCAACAGCTCCTCGGGCGTGGTGATCGGATCGGCGCGGGTCGCCGACGGCACGCCCGAGGTCATGCGATCCATGATCTCGCGCTCCTCGGCTTTTTGCGGATAGCCGACCTTGACCATCAGCATGAAACGATCGAGCTGCGCTTCGGGCAGCGGATAGGTGCCCTCCTGCTCGATCGGGTTCTGCGTCGCCATTACCAGGAACGGCTCGGGCAGCTTGTGGGTCTCGTCGCCGATGGTGACCTGGCGCTCCTGCATCGCCTCGAGCAGCGCCGACTGCACCTTAGCGGGCGCGCGGTTGATCTCGTCGGCGAGCACCAGGTTGGCGAAGATCGGCCCGCGCCGCGTGCGAAACTCCTGCGTCGACGGGTTGTAGATGGTGGTGCCGACGATGTCTGCCGGCAGCAGATCGGGCGTGAACTGGATGCGCTGGAACTTGGCGCGCAGGCAGTCCGAGACGGTCTTGACGGTCAGCGTCTTGGCGAGACCGGGAACGCCCTCGAGGAGCACGTGTCCGCCGGTGAACAGACCGATGAGGATGCGCTCGACCATGTAGCGCTGACCGACGATGACCTTGCCGACTTCCGCGAACAGCTTCTCGGTGAACAGCGACTCCCGCTGCACCAGCTCATTGATGACCTTGACGTCGTAAGCCATGTGGCCTCGGGGATAGCACCATTACGTGGGCTCGGCAATTGCCCTCAGTAGATGCGGCCGTTTTCGCCTATTTCCTGCGGGTCGAAGCCGCTCACCGGCGCCTCGATGTAGCGCGAGATCTTTTGGATCGCGGCCAGGCGCAGATCGTCGATCTGGATGAGGAAGTCTCCGCCGACGATGCCCTCCGCCCCGAACTTGCGATCGCCCTTGGCCACCGCGGAGTTCGCCGCGCTGTAGCGCGTGTGGCACAGGATCGTGCCCGCCTTGAGGTCCACCAACGCGACGACCGCGCGATACAACCCCGAGTCGAACCTGGAGCCGCCGGCGACCAGCGTGGGCTTCTTGCAGCTCTCCGCGACGTCGACGAGGATCAGGCCGGGCAGCTCGCCGGTGAGCTTTTCCCCCGGCTCGCAGCCGTGCCCGAGGCCGGGTTTGCCGACGGTCAAGAGCAGGCTGTCTTGCGAAACCGTCTTTAGGTGGACGCGCTGGCGCCGGCTGAGCTTCTTCAGCTCCTCGTCGGGACAGATCTGATCTTCCGTGCCCATCGCAGCCAGCGCGGCGGTGAGCCGGGCCAGCACCTTGTGGTCCCAGTCCGCAGGCGGCGCAGGCGGCGCAGGCGGCGGCGGCGCGACGAATGGCTTGAGCCGGGTGAACAGCGTGACGGTCTCGAGCCGCTCGCCCTTGTCGCTGGTGAAGACCAGCCTGGCCGAGCGCGTCTCGCCGGGCTTCTCCGGCGGGCAGACTGGCGAGAGCTTGCCCTGCACCTTGTGCGAGCCGGAGTAGGAATCGAGCGGGTTCGACGCCTCGACGGGCATCGACGCCGAGCACACGCTTGCCCCACCCGCGCCCGTGACCGTGACGGCCAACGTGCCGCCCGCCATGGTGTTGTCGCCGTTCTTGTCGTTCATCAGAAAGCCCACGAAGAGGATTGCGCCGGCCTCGTCGGAGTAGGCGCTCGCAGTGGCGATCTTCGCTGGCGCGCCCGGCCCGCAACCGGCCAGCGCCACGCCCACCGCCATCCACCCGAGCCGCATCTTGGACAGGTTCATGGCTCCTCGCTCTGGTCGGACCAATTTGTGATAGTATCCCGGTCCATGCAGTTTCGCTGGGCCTTCGCGGCGCTGATGCTCTCGGCTTGTGCGGCTGAATTGCCCCTCGACGAGGGCGACCCGACCTCGCCCGACGCCGGCGAAGTGGTGTCGCCCACCGACGAGGACGGCGGCAACTCGACGGTGCTCACCGTGGGCATGACCGCGCGCGTGACCGCCGACACGCTGAACTTGCGCGACGGGGTCGGCACCGCCGCGAACATCCTCGCCGGCATGCCGTGCGGCGCCAGCGTGCAGGTGGTTGACGGGCCGTCGACCACGCCGACCGCCGGCTGGTGGAACGTCACCTACCAGACCCAGACCGGCTGGGCCTCGGGGAAGTATCTCATCCCCGCCGGGCTGTTCTCGGACGGGCTGTGCGCCGGCGGCGTGCCCTCGGACGGCGGCGCGATCACCGGCGTCACCGTCGACGACATCTTCGCGCGCGCCAAGCTCGCGGTCGGCTACTCCTACTACTGGGGGCACGGCTCGTGGCGCGCCGATCTGGCGCAGCTCGGCACGTGCGTGGGGAGCTGCCCGTCGTGCACGCACACCGGCGCGTTCGGCGCCGACTGCTCGGGCTTCGTCGCCAAGGTGTGGCAGGTACCGTCGCCCAGCGCGCTCGAGGTCGATCAGCACCCGTACTCGACGGCGAACTTCTTCAACGACACGACCCACTGGCAGCCGGTGCCGCGCTCGACGCTCAAGCCGGCCGACGCGATGGTGCACCGCACCGCCACCGAGGGGCACATCGCACTGGTCGAGATGACCGGCTCGGGTGACCCGTTCGGAAATATCTGGCTCTACGAGGCGCGCGGCTGCGCGACCGGCGTGGTGCACAACTTGCGCGCGGTCGATTCGACCTATATCGCCATCCGTCGCGACGGGTTATAGCGCCATTGTAATGGCTGTCGCTTGACGCTGGCGTCGCCATCAGGTAATCACCCGCGGATGACCATCTCGCGTGAAGACCCCCGCTTTTGGGACGTGCGGCTGCTCGAGCGGCGAATCCGCCACGGCCTGCTCAACAAGAAGGACGTCGAGAAGCACCTGAAGACCTTGCCGGACGTGGCGGACAAGGCCGCGCCTGCGGTGCTCGACGAAGAAGACGACAGCAACGCGGAGTAGTACACTCGCGTCCCATGAGTTTGCAGGACCGGGACGATCTCGCAATGCTCGCGCTCTTGCGCGAGGCGGCTCTCGGGCGCGCGTTTTCGCCCCCCGCCGACGTCTATTCGACCGACAAAAAAGTGGTGATCACCGTCGAGCTCCCCGGCGTGGCGGAGAACGCGGTGGCGGTCGAGGCGCGTGACTCGACGCTGTTGGTGCACGGCCAGCGCAGCTTTCCCGGACAGGGCGGCGACGGCGTCGACTACTTCCGCCTCGAGCGCACCTACGGCGAGTTCCAGTGCCAGGTGGCGCTGCCGGGCGGCGCGGATGCCGCGCGTCGCAAGGTGACGTTCGAGGACGGCGTGCTCACCGTGGTGATTCCGAGGGGACAATGAGCGAGACGCTGCCGGAGATCGATTTCGGGACCTTCGTGATGTCGCTGGCGACCAGCGCGCTGGTGCATCTCGGCGAGGTGAAGCACCCCAACGCCACCGAGGAGCACCGCAGCCTGCCGATGGCCAAGCAGACCATCGACATCCTGGGCATGCTGCGCGAGCGCACGCGCGGAAACCTGACCAAGGAAGAGGCCGAGCTGCTCGAGCAGCTACTCCTCGACCTGCGGATGAAGTATGTCGCGGCGAACAAGCCTTAGCCCGGCGCTCACCGCGCTGTTGCTGCTGGCCGCGACCGGCTGCTCGCGCCGCTCGGAGTCGAGCCCGCAGCCGCTGCCCGCCGCGCCGATCGCCACGCTGCCCGCGCAGCCGGCGCCGCAGCCGCTGGTGCCGGTGCCGGGCGCGCCGGGATCGTTCGTGCAGCTGGTCAAGCGGGCGCGCGCGTCGGTGGTCAACATCCACTCGCTGGCACTCATCCACCAGCGGCCGATGGCGGTGTTTCCCTACGGCGAGGACAGCCCGTTCTATCAGCTGGTGCAGCCGCCCGATCAGAAGGCGCAGTCGCTCGGGTCGGGGTTCATCGTCTCCGCCGACGGCGACATCATCACCAACAACCACGTGGTCGCGCCCGAGGAGCTGGGCGGGCGGGTCGCCGACGAGATCACCATCAAGCTCGACGACAAGCGCGAGTTCAAGGCGCGCGTGGTGGCGCGCGATCCGGCCACCGACGTGGCGCTCCTGAAGATCGACGCCAAGGACCTGCAGCCGGTGCCGCTCGGCGATTCGGACGCGCTCGAGGTGGGCGAGTGGGTGGTCGCGATCGGCCAGCCGTACGGGCTGTCGTCGACGGTGACGGCGGGCATCGTCAGCGCCAAGGGGCGGCGCGGCGACGAGCTGGGCGGCGGGCTCAACCGCGGCTACTGGGACTTCATCCAGACCGACTGCGCGATCAACCCGGGCAACTCGGGCGGGCCGCTGCTCAACATGCGCGGCGAAGTCGTCGGCATCAACACCGCGATCAACGCCAAGGCGCAGGGGCTGGCGTTCGCGGTGCCGGTCAACATGGCCAAGAACGTGGTCGCGGATCTGCGCAAGTTCAAGCGCGTGCAGCGCGGCTGGCTCGGCCTGCGCCCGGTCGACCCGCACGCGGTCGGCATCGAGCTCCCGGTAGGCGCGCTGATCGGCCAGGTGGTCCCCGGCAGCCCGGCCATGCGCGCCGGGCTGCAGCGCGGCGACATCGTGCTCAAGTTCGACGGCGTGGTCATCGACGACGCCGAGCGCCTGCGCTGGCTCTCTGCCAATGCCGGCGTCAACAAGCTGGTCACGCTCCACGTCCGCCGCGGCTCCGCCGAGCAAGACGTCAAGCTCACCACCATCCTCCAACCCGACTAGCTCACACCGTCCCCACCAGTAGGACGTTGCCGGGGTGGAGCTGGCCGGCGACCTCGTCGTGGGTGACGGTGAAGCCGAGCGACTCGAGGTCGGCGCGGATCTCGGAGATGGGGCGGAAGCGGACGGAGGGGCCGTGGTTCCAGCCGAGGCGGGTGACGGTTTTTTCGACGAAGCGGGTCCAGCGGGCGCCGCCGGTTTTCTGGCGATCGCCCTCGCGGATGAGCAGCTTGCCACCGGGGGAGAGCGCGGCGCGGCAGCGAGCGAGCAGCGCGCGTTGGGTGTCGGCGTCGTAGTAGTGGAGCATGTCGACGAGCGTGATCACGTCGCAGGCGGGGAGCGGATGCGAGCGCGCGTCGCCTTCGACGATCTCGACGCCGGGCAGGCCGTTCGCCGCGTGGATGCCGCAGGCGACCTTGGCCGCGTCCCACTCGATGCCCAGCGCGCGGCGCCCGTCGCCGAGCACGCCGAGCAACACCGGCAGCATGCCCAGCCCCGAGCCGAGATCGACGGTGAACGCCCCTGGCGGCACCAGCGGCGCGATCGTGCGGTAACACGGATCGAGCCGATACTTCAGGTACGCGTACAGCCACCAGCGACGGTGCAGCGTGCGATAGCGGGTGCGCGCCAGCGCGATCGCCGAGAGCACCGGATCGTTCGCACGATGCGTCGCCCGCCGCGCGCGCAGCACCCGGTACACCACGCCCGCGCCGACCAGCCCGACGGTCCCGCCCACCACCAGCCCGCCCACCAGCCAGTCGACGAAGAAGCTGCGCGCGAGCGCGTGCGCGTTGCGCCAGCTGAAGTCGGCCACGTGCACCGCCAGCCAGCGACGGTGCAGGATGCGCTCGCCGAGCTGCACCGACGCGAAGCCGATGAACGGGATCATCGGCGGGATCGAGATGTTGGCCGCGCCGTAGACCACCAGCTGGTTGAGCCGCAGCAGCCAGGCCAGCGCGATGCACACCAGGAAGTGGAACCCGAACAGCGGCGTGCAGCCGACCACGCAGCCGAGCAGCACCGCCGCGGCCAGGCGCGACGGCGCGGTGTGCTCGTGCAACAGGTGACGCCCCAGCTCGTGGACGCGCCGGCGCAACGCGCGAATCATGGCGCTACACCACCTCGACGAAGCGCGCGACGATCGTCTTCGGACCGATCGACGGGAAGTAGACCGTGAGCTTGAGCTCGCGCCCCTCGCCGGTGAAGCCGCGCACCTCGCCCTCGCCGAACATCGGATGGCGCACGCGCTGGCCGAGGCGGAACGCGCTCTCCGCCTCGTCGCCGCCGCCGCTCCCGTCGCTGTCGTACTCGACGCGAATGCCCGCGTCACGCGCCTCGACCCGCGGCGCCGGACGCTTGCCCATCGGCGGCGCGCCGGCCGAGCCGCCCCACTGCGGCCGCGCGGGCCTGGCGACCGGCCGCGCGATGCACGCGTCGGGAATGTCGGCGAGGAACCGGCTCTCGCGAAACGGCCGCGCGTCCTGGCCGAACAGCCGGCGCTCGCGCGCGTTGGTGAGGAACAGCCGCTCGCGCGCACGCGTGATCGCGACGTATGCCAGCCGCCGCTCCTCCTCGATCGCCTCGAGGTCTTCGCCGTTGCGCAGGCTGGGAAACACGCCGTCCTCGAGGCCGGTGACGAACACCACCGGGAACTCCAGCCCCTTCGCCGCGTGCACCGTCATCATGGTCACGCCGCGCGGCTTCTCGTCCGCCGGCGACACCAGCGACACGCGCTCGAGGTAGCCCACCAGCGTCGGCGGCTGGCCCTCCTGCGCCTCGGCCTCCTGTTCGAAGTCCTTGATCGAGCCGACCAGCTCCATCAGGTTCTCGATCCGATCCTGGCTGTCGTGCGAGCTCTCCGCCGCCAGCCGCTCGAGATAGCCCGAGCGCTCGAGCGCCGCTTCGGCCAGGCCGCCGATGGTGCCCGCGAAGCCCTGCAGGTCCTCCATCAGCTCGACGAACGACGCCAGCTTTCGGCGCGACGCGCCGGCCAGCGTCGGATCCGACGGATGCGCCACCGCGCGCATCGCCTCCCACACCGTCGTGTTGTCCGCGCGCGCCCGCTCGACCACCTTCTCGTACGTCGTATCGCCGATGCCGCGCGTCGGGCGGTTGACGATGCGCTCGAGCGAGACCTCGTCGGCGGGGTTGGCGATCACGCGCAGGTAGCCGAGCAGATCCTTCACCTCGGCGCGGTCATAGAAACGCGTGCCGCCGATGATCGCGTACGGCAGATCGGCGGCCAGCATCGCCTCTTCCAGCACGCGAGACTGCGCGTGCGTGCGATAGAACACCGCGAAGTCCTCGGGGGTGCGCCCGTCTTCGAGCTCGAGCTTGCGGATCGCGCGCACCACGAACTCCGCCTCGCGCCGCTCGTCCTCGGCGGTGTGGTACAGGATCGGCTCGCCGCCGCCGATCTCGGTGAACAGCCGCTTGTCCTTGCGAAACTGGTTGCGCGCGATCACCGCGTTGGCCGCGTCGAGGATGGTCTGCGTCGAGCGATAGTTCTGCTCGAGCTTGACGGTGTGCGTGCCCTGGTGATCGCGCTCGAAGTCGAGGATGTTGCGCAGGTCCGCCCCGCGCCAGCGATAGATCGATTGATCGTCGTCGCCCACCACGCACAGGTTGTGGGTGCGGCTCGACAGGTGCTTGACCAGCCGATACTGCACGCGGTTGGTGTCCTGAAACTCGTCGACCAGCACGTGATCGAACTTCTCGGCGAGCTTGGGCCCGATCTCCTGGTCGCGCTCGCACAGCCACATCGCCTTGAGCAGCAGATCGCCAAAGTCGACCCCGTTGGCCCGCTCGAGCCGCTCCTGATAGACCGGGTAGACGCGCGCGACGATGTCGCTGAAGTAGTCGTTGCCCTCGAACTCGGCCGGTCCGAGGCCGCGGTTCTTGGCGCCGTCGATGGCGCTCAGCATCGCGCGCGGCGTGGCGAAGCGGTCGGCCACGCCCAGGTCCTTGAGCACGCGCGACATGATCGACTTCTGATCGCCGTCGTCGAAGATCACGAAGTCCTTCGACAGCCCGGCGCGCTCGGCGTACATGCGCAACAGCCGCGCGGAGGTGGAGTGGAAGGTGCCCATCCAGGCGGCGGACGCGCGCTCGCCGACCACTTTCTGGATGCGCTGGCGCATCTCGCCGGCGGCCTTGTTGGTGAACGTGACCGCCAGGATGCGCCACGGCGGAACCCCGCGACGGAGCAGCTCGCCGATCCGGTGGGTGATCACCCGCGTCTTGCCCGAGCCCGCGCCGGCGAGGATCAGGAGCGGTCCCTCGTGGTACGCCACCGCCTCCGCCTGGGCGGGATTCAGGTCGTTACTCACGGGCCTGGTTATGCCATATCCTCGTGACGCCATGCAGCCCGCCCGTCGCGGAATTTCGCTCGCCGCCGCGCTCGGCGCCGCCGCGCTGGTGGGCGCCGCGGACTGCGTCGCGCTTGGGCGCGCGTGGGGCTCGGCGGGCGAGCGCGCCGGCGCGATGGCGGCGGTGTTGGCGGCGCTGATGATGGCGGCGGCAGTGTGCTGGTCGTTCGGCGTCCTGGCCGTGCGGCTACTCCCCAAGCGGCGGGCGTGGGCAGCGTTGGCCGCGGCCGCGCCGGTGATTGTGTTCCTGGCCGTCGATCTCGGTCAGACGCACAACGCCCACGCGCTCCTCGGCCGGGCCGCTCCCCTGGCGGCGTTGGTCGGGCTGGTGCTCGGCTACGCAGGGCTGCTCCGCGCCGCGGAGGGCATGGCGTTCGGGCGCGTCGCGTTCGGGCGCGTCGCGTTCGGGCGCGTCGCGTTCGGGGCGGCGGGCGTCGCGCTGGCGGTCGCCAACGCTTGGCTGCCGGCGCGGCTCTATCCGTCGGTGCGCGGGCTCGGCGTGGCGGGCGCGGTGTGGCTGATCGCACGGTCGCTCAATGGTTCAACCAATTCCGACAATGGTTCAACCATTGCGACGCCCGGTCTGGTGCGCGCGTGGACGGCGGCGGTGCTCCTGGGCGCGCTCTCGTTCGGGCTGCAGCAAGGCTCCAGCAACGGCCGCTTCCTCGCGCGCACGCAAGCGCCCTCGGCTTCGCTCCTCTTCGACGCGATCGCGCGCCTCCACCCGACTCCGCTCGCGCTTCCGGACGGCGCCGCGCAGGCCGCTGCGCGCGCGCCCGAAGGTCCCGGCCCGGCCCGGCCCGACCTGGGCGATGCGAACCTCTTGTTGATCACCGTCGACGCGCTGCGCGCCGATCGACCGCTTCCGCAAGTCGCCGCGCGCGCGCCCGGCGCGATCCGCTTTCAGCGCGCGTATGCGCAGGCGCCGCAGACCGCGTTCTCGATCACCTCGCTGCTCACCTCGACCCATCCGGCGCGGCTCGCGGCGTCGCAACCCACCCTGCCCTCCGCGCAGGGGCCCGGCGCCCACGCCACGCTCGCCGAGATCCTGCTCCGCCAGCACTGGTTCACCGACGCGTTTTATCCGGCCGGCCTGTTCTTCGACGGGCGCTCGGCGCTCGAACACTACGCGCGCTCGCGCTTTGGCTTCGAATGGACCGACACGCGCACCCTCGACGCGCACGCGCTCACCGACGCGGTGCTCGCCCGCCTGGCCGCGCCGCGCTTTCGCTCGGCGCCGCGCACCTTCACCTGGGTGCACTACTTCGACCCGCACGAGCCGTACGTGGCGCACGGCGTGCCCGACGACGCGCCGGCGCGCGCACGCTACGACAGCGAGGTCGCCTACACCGATCGCGAGATCGCGCGGCTGCTCGACGGCGTGGCCGCCGGGATGCGCGACGGCGTCCGCCCGACCCTGGTGGTGCTCACCGCCGATCACGGCGAGGAGTTCGGCGAGCACGGCGGCGCGTACCACGGCACCTCGCTGTATGAAGAGCAGATCCACGTGCCGCTGGCGCTGTTCACGATCGGCGCAGCGCCGCTCGGACCGCGCGCGGTCGAGGCGCCGGTCGAATTGGTCGACGTGATGCCGACCGTGCTCGAGCTGCTCGGCGTGGCGCGCTCCGGTGAGCTCGAGGGCCGCAGCCTGACCGGGCTGTTCGGATCCGCGCCGGCGCCCGTGCGCGACGCGCACGCCGAGGAACATTCGCGACGCCTGCTGGTGCGCGGCGGCTGGAAGCTGATCCACGATCAGCACGGAGACGTCGACGAGCTGTACGACCTGACCAGCGATCCCGCCGAGGCACGCAACCGCGCCGGCGAGCGTCCGGAGCTGGTCGCCTCGCTGCACGCGTCGCTCACGCAATGGTTCAACCTTTCGTCGCCGGACGCGCTGATCCAGACGCTCGGCGACGCGCGCCGCCCGGCGGCCGAACGGTTGGCGGCGGCACGTGCGCTCGCCGAAGCCGAGGTGCCGGCGGCGCTCCCGGCCCTGCGCGCGGCGCTGGACGATCCCGCGCGCGCGGTCGCGGCGGAGGCGGCGCTGGCGCTCGCCGAGCTCGCCGATTCGGCGGCGCTGCCATCGCTGCGCGCGCTGCTCGAGGTTCCCGCGTTGCGCCGGCGCGCGGCGCTCGGGCTGGGACGGCTGCGCGATCCGGGCGCCGTGCCCGCGCTGCTCGAGACCACCTTCGACATCGACGTGACCTCGCGCCGGCACGCGCTGCACTACCTCGGGTTCCTCGCCGGAGAGGAGGCGGTGCCGGCCATCGAAGCGCGTGCGCTCGCAGATCTCAAGGCGCGCTCTGACGCGTACCTGGCGCTGGGACGGATCGCCGAGCGAACCGGCTCCGCGCAGGCCGCACGCTTCTTGGCCGCGCGCTTCGCCGACGAGCCGTACGACGACGGACGGCAAAACCTCGCGTGGGCGCTCGCGCTGGCCGGCGCGCGCCACCCCGGGCTCGTCGACGCGCTGACGATCGATCGGCTGGCGTCCGCTGCCGCGGCCGATCCGCCCCTGCCGTTCGCGTCCGAAGCGCTGGTCCGCCTGCACGCCCGCGGCACGCCGCGCGTCGCCGGCCTCGACTTCGCCTGCACCCATCGCGCCGACGAGAATCGATTCGCGGACGCGACCACCTGCCCGCAGCTCGAGGCGCCAGTTCGCCTGCGGGTGCCGGCCGGGACGATCAGCATCGGCGGCGCAGTGGTGTTGGTGCGCGTGCGCTCGCTCGCCGACGGTCCGGTGGTCGAGACGCTGGCCGTCGACGGCCGGCCGTTCGCGCGCGTGCCGCTCACCGCGCGCTTCGCCGAGCTGCGCATCGCGCTCCCGCCGGGTGCGATCGCGGCGCGCGGCGGCGAGCTCGAGCTGCGCGTCGAAGGCGCCGGGGCGACGCCGCTCGCCGAGCTCGATCACCTGCTGGTGGTGGCCAATCGGCCGTCGCCGGCCCCGTGACGGCAGGCCGCTTTTGGGTGATACTCCGTCGCGGATGCACAACCAGCAGGTCGCCGGCCGCGCGTTTCGCCACCGCTTCGAAGGGCCCTTCTGGCGGCGCGTCTTCCTGGCCGGCGTGCGCAATATCCCGCAGTCGGTGCAGCGCGCGTCGATGCCCCTGTGGGCCGGCATCTTCTACACGCTGGTGCCGAGCGCGCGGCGCGTGGTCGAGCGCAACCTCGAGCGCGTGCTCGGGCCGACCACGCCTGGGCTCGCCAAGGCGCGCTCGTTCCGCGTGTTCGTCAACTACGCGCAGGCGATCACCAACATGTACGCGCTGCACCTCGGCCAGGGGGTCCCGGTCGAGACCGAGTTCGAGGGCTACGAGCAGATCAAGCACATCCTCGACGAGAAACGCGGCGCGATCGCGATCACCGGCCACATGGGCTACTGGCAGATCACGCCGTTCTTGATGGCCGCGCGCAAGTGGCTGCCGCCGATGACCATGGCGATGGCCGAGGAGCCCAACCGCGCGCTCGGCGAGTTCGAGGAGCAGTTCCGCGCCAAGCACCGCATCGTCTACACCACCTCGTCGCCCTTCGCCACCATCGAGCTGGCCAACATCTTGCGGCGCGGCGAGTTCGTCGGTATGCAGATCGATCGCCACATGGGCGCCGCGCACATCATGCTGCCATTCTGCGGCCGGCCCGCGCCGTTTCCGATCGGCTCGGCGACGCTGGCGCGCGCCACCGGCTCGCCGCTGGTGCCGGTGTTCGCTCTGGCGCGCAAGGGCAATCGCAAGAAGTGCACGGTGCTGGTCGAGAAGCCGATCGAGGTCGCGCACACGCGCAACCGCGACGCCGACGTGCGCGCGGCGATGGAGAAGGTGGTCGAGGTGTACGAGCGCTACGTGCGCACCTATCCCGAGCAGTGGTTCAACTTCTACGACTTCTGGAATCCGCCGGCGCCGCCCGTGGGACACGGCGCGTGAACCGCGCGCGCGCCGCGATCACCGGGATCGGCGCGATCACCGGCTTCGGCGCGGGCGCCGATCGCTTGTGGTCGGCGCTGCTCGAAGGCCGCCGGGCCGTCGCCGAGCAGCCCGAGCTCACCGCCGCCGGGCTCAAGGTCGGGCCGGTCGCGCTGGTCCCGTCGCTGCCGTTCGATGCGCCGTCGCGCGCCGCGCAGCTCGCGCTCAGCGCCGCGCGCGAGGCGCTGGCCGACGCCGGAGATCCGCCACGCGGCGCGCGCCTGGGCGTTACCTGCGGCACCACGCTGGGCGGCATCGGTGGCTGGCTGCGCGCGGTGAACGCGCTCGCGGCCGGCGCGGCGCTGCAGGGCGAAGGTTACCAGCCGCCACGCCGCTTCAGCTACGCGGGACCTGCGCAGGCGCTCGCCGAGGAGATCGGCGCGCGCGGGCCGGTCGAGGTGCCCTCGGTCGCGTGTGCGTCGGGAAATGCGGCGCTCGGCGGCGCGCTCGATCTGATCCGCGCGGGCACCTGCGACGTGGTGTTGGCCGGCGGCGTCGACGCGCTCAACGACTTCGTGATCGCCGGCTTCGGCTGCTTGAAGGCGGTCGATCTCGAGCCGTGCCGCCCGTTCGATCGCACGCGGCGCGGCCTCAACCTCGGCGAAGGCGCGGCGTTTCTGGTGATCGAATCGGAGGCGCACGCCCGCGCGCGCGGCGCCCGCATCCGCGCGTTCCTCGACGGGTACGGGATCTCGGCCGACGCGGTGCACATGACCGGCCCGGATCGGGAAGGCCGCGGCGCCGCGCGGGCGATGAGCGCCGCGCTCGCCGATGCGCAGCGCAGCGCCCGCGACGTCGACTACGTGAGCGCGCACGGCACCGCGACCGTGTTCAACGATCTGATGGAGTCCAAGGCGCTGGCGACAGTGCTCGGCGAGCGCGCCGCGACCACGCCGGTGAACTCGATCAAGAGCGCGCTCGGCCACACGCTCGGCGCCGCCGGCGCGCTCGAGGCGCTGTTGTGCGTGCGCACCCTCGAGACCGGCCTGGTGACCCCGACCCCGGGGCTGCGCGAGCTCGATCCCGAGATCCACCTCGACGTGGTGCGCGATCAACCGCGCGCGCTCGCCGTACACGCCGCGCTCTCGACCTCGTCCGGCTTCGGCGGCACCAACGCCGCCGTCCTGTTCACCAGGGCCTGAGCGCCGCGACCTACTGGGTCGGGTCGGGCACGCTCGGCGTCCCGGTGGTGCGGAAGCTCTCAGCGAAGCCGACCGCGAGCGCGTGGACCAGCTCGACCGGGTTGTCGAACTTCTCGGGCGCGGGCAGCTTCATGAACGGGGGAAAGCCGATCACGTAGGCGCGCTGGCCGTCTTGCACGGTGATCATCTGATGCGACGCGGGATCGAGCTGCACCAGCGCGCGCACCGGCATGGCCGTGTAGGGGGCGGTCGCGAGCGGGAAGGTGACCAGGCGTGTCGCGGTGGACTTTTGCGCGAGCATCACCTGCGTGACGCCCCAGGCCGCGGCCAGCGCCTCGGTCGCCGAGTTCGGCACCGTCTCGTCGGAGAACGCCTCGAGGAACAGCACGTGCTTGTCGGCCGGCGCGCCGCTCGCCAGCGCCAGCCCGTCGCCGGGCTCGATCACCGTCTGCAACAGATTGAGGGACAGCTGCGCGTGCGTCGGCAGCGTGTCGGGCGAGCTCACGTCGACCTCCTGATCGAACGCGCCGGAGACGAACGGCACCAGCACCTGCGCGAAGGCGGCCGAGCGCGACGCCAGATCGAGCAGGAAGCCGCCGCCGCCCACGTCGAGCACCGCCGCCGGCAGTTGCGGATCGAGCGCCATCACCTGCGAGCCGAGGATGCTGCCGAACGACTCGCTCACGTAGACCAGGCGCGATCCATCAATGGTCAAACCAGTGAGCAGCGGATCGGCCGCGGCCACTTCGCTGAAGTCGCCCGCGCGCGCGAGCCGCACTTCCTGCATCAGATCGACGGTCGCCTGACGGAAGCTGTCGCGCATGTAGCGCGGATCGAGCGCCGGCACGCCGTGCGCCTGATCGCCGTTGAAGTCGAAGAAGTACTGTACCGCGCCGGCGCTGTCCGGATCGCCGATGCCGTCGGGCGACATCGCGCCGGACAGGTTGTTGACCAGGTCGACCGCGCCCGGCCGGCGGCTGCCGTGCCACAGCTCGTCGATCCCGAGCACCGCGTAGCCCTTGGCGGCGAACGAGTTGGCGACCTCGAGCACCGCCTTGCGATCGTCGTCGATGCCGTGCTGAAAGATCACCACCGGCGTCGCCGCGTAGCTGGCGCGCGCCGGCAGCACCAACATGAAGGTCGGGTGATCGGTGCTCTTGACCGTCTCGGCGGCGTCGAACAGGCCGAGCGTGCCCGGCGTGGCGGAGAGATAGTGCGGCACGTCGTAGGTGCCCTCGAACGCGAACACGATGTGATCGTGCAGCACGCCGCCCGAAGCCGGCCGGCCGGGCCGGGTGGTGGTGACCGGGCCGCCGAACAGCTCGTCGAGCTCGGCGCCGGCGTGGAACACGCGCGTGACGTTGGCCCTGGGCGGCATCGCCGCCAGATCGGCGAGCGCCTTGGGCACCCAGCCGGTGAGCGTCTGCGTGGTGAACGCGGTGGCGGCCAGCGGGCTCAGCTTGCGATCCGCGAGCAGCCTGGCGAACGCCGGATACGCGCCCTTCGCGCCGGCCGGGCCGCGGCCCGCCAGCGCATCGCTCATCTGCGACGAGGGGTGCAGTCCGCGCACGCCGCTCGTGACGTAGCAGCCGTACGGATGGTGCTCGAGCAGCGACGTGCCGCGTGGCGAGATCGCGATCAGCTGCTTGTCGCTCGCGCGATAGAGGAGCGGATAGGCGATCGTCGCCGCCGGATCGGCGAGATCGACCACCGTCGCGGTCGCGCCCGCGTCCACCACCACGTCCGCGTCGACGGGAAAGAAGATCGACGTCGTGGTGCCGAAGCCGTCCGACTCCGACAACGACTGCGCGAGCTGCATCAGGTTGGGCTGGTTCGACGAATCGAAGGTGAACGGATAGCTCACCTGCACCTTGCCGTCGCCGCCGAGCAGTGAGTCCGAAGGCCACGGCTGCACCCGCGAGTCGCCCGGCCTGGAGGTGTCCATCAGCGCCGCGGGTCCGCTCGCGCCGCACCCGGCGAGCAGCAGCGCGAGCGTGAAGCCCCTGGTCACTGGCCGCTCACCACCGTCGGCACCAGGCCGGCAAAGTAGTCCTTCATGAAGCTCACGTAGATCGCGTGCAGGCGCACGATCGGGTTGGCGATCTCGGCGCGCGCGGTCTTGGGATACGGATAGGGCTGCGTGAGATCCGCGGTGTGCGCGCCGTGCTGCGAATCGAACATGCCGTGCGACGCCTCCTCGAACTGGATGAACGCGGCGGTCACCGGCTTGCCGGCGACCATCACGTTGCCCGACACCGGCGCGCTCATCGGCGTGGGCGCCTGCGTCCACAGGCTCAGATCGATCGTGCCGCCCGCCGGCAGGTTCACCGGCAGTAGGCCCATGCCGCGCGCGAGCTGCACGTTGGCCTGATTGGGCACCGTCTCGTCGAAGTGCGCCGAAGGCTGCAGCACGTGCTTGGGCGCGTTGGCGCCGAGCGGGTGCAGCACGATGTACGGCGCATACGCGCCCGCGTCGCCCTGCTCGAGCAGGTACTGCGCCAGGTTGTAGGCGAAGTCGGTGTCGGTCGGATCCGCCGGATCGGCGGTCTGCGTGCCCAGCGCACCGTCGAGGAACGGCGCGATCTTGGGGCCGTACTCGTTGGAGTTCAGGAGCAGCGGAAAGAGCAGCCCGCCGCCGCCCACGTCGAGCGACGCCGCGCCGATGGTCGGCTCGATGGCGACGGTGATGCTGCCGATCATCGAGCCGAACGACTCGCCCGAGTAGGCCAGCGCGTCGTGACGCAACGAGAGCATCGCCAGCCGCGGCTCCCGGGCGGTGATCGCGGAGATGTCGCCGACGCCCACCAGCCGCGCCTCCTGCATGCAATCGATCGCCGCCTGCATGAACGCGTCGCGCACCGCCTTGGGCAAGAACGCCGGCAGGCCCTTGTCCTGGTTGCCGGTCGCGTCGAAGAACGGCACGAACGGCGCGTCGGCGGTCTCCGCCCAACCGTCGGGCCCGCTGCCGCCGCCGAACGTGTGCATGGTGTCGGTCGCGGTGGCGTCGCGCCCGCCGTGGAACGGAATGTCGAGGCCCAGCGTGGCGAAGCCGGCAGCCGCGTTGTCGTTGGCGATGCCCATCACCGCCGAGCGCTCGCCGCCGAGGCCGTGTTGAAACACCACCACCGGCACGTTGGCGTACGCCGCCGCGCTCGGCAGATCGGGCAGCGTGAGGGTGAAGGGCACGGTCGCGGTGCCCTTGGGGTGCGGCGTGCCGGCGCCGTCGGCGTCGAAGGTGTCGATGGTGGTGGGCGTGCCGCCGCCGCCGCTCAGCGCGGTGGTGTCGTTGAGGTAGTCGGGCGAGGTGAACGTGCCCTGGATGACGTAGCCGAGGTGATCGTGCGCGATGCCGCCGGCGTTGTCGGTGCCGGGCAGGTTCTGCGCGGGCGTGCCGAGCAGCTCGTCGAGGCTGCCGGTGTCGTCGCTGGTCTTGACCTTGGCGAAGACCATCGAGACGGTCGCCTTCGGCGCGGGCGCACCGTCGAGCGCCGCGCGCATGGCGACCAGCGCGGTGGTGATGCTGTGGGTGGTGAACACGCTCGCCGCCGCCACGTCGGCGCGCGCCGGCGTGCCCTTGTCGAGGAGATCGAGGAGCGGCTTGAACGTATCGTACGCGCGCAGCAGGCGCGGATCCGACGGCGGCGATTTTGCCGCGAGCAGCGCCGCCAGATCGCTGGACGGCGACAGCGCACCCGACGGGCCCTTGACGAGCCGGGTGATCACGTACGCGTACTTGTGGTGCTCGAGGAGCGTCCCGCCGATCACCGGCCGCGCGTAGATCAGCGCCGGCACATCCTTGGCGCGAAAGTGCACGTACAGCGGCACCTCCGCTCCCCCGTCGAGATCGTAGAGGTGCACGTTGCCGTCGAGCGTGGCCGGATCGATCGGCGCGGACACCGGGAAGAACGCGCCCGCCGAGACCGAGAAGCCGTCCTGCGTCTTGTTGAGATCGTCGAGGACGAACGGCGTGAGCGCGACCGTCGAAGTCGGCACGTAGCCGATCGCGACGTGCCCGCCGTCGAGGAACAGATCGCTCGGCCACGGCGTCTTGTCGACGGTCTGCTGCGCCGCGGTCGGCATGACTTCCATTAGCGCGGTCGGACCACTCGAACCACACCCGACGACACCCACCAACCAAGCCAAGGACGTCCATCTACCCATGCGGCGAACTCTACCCTGCGGTCAGGGGCTGCGGCGAAACAGATCGACCGGCACCGGGACGGGCGGCGCAAGGCCGAGGGTAGCCAGGAAGACCGAGAGCAGCTGCCGCGAGGACAGCCGGGTGCGCGTGCCCGAGCGGAACGACGGGCCGTCGGCGATGAACAGGCAGGTGGTGTCGTGATCCACCTGCGAGCTCATGCCGTGATCGGAGACCACCAGCAGGTTGTCCTCTGGGGCCAGCGACTCGACCAGCGCGGCGACCTCGTCGTCGACCAGCTGGTACATGCGCTCGAGGATCGCGCCCTCGGGGCTGGGCTCGTCGAGGCCGTCCCAGAGCTGGTGCGCGAGCGTGTCGGTCTCGTCGACGCGGATCAGCGTGAAGTCGGGCTGATGGTGCGCGAGCAGCGTGCGCGTCAGCGCGAGCCGGCGGTGCATGCGGGCCAGCGCGATCGCGGAGGACTTGTAGAGCTCCTGTCCCGCGCCCGGCGCGTGCGCCCGCAGATCGGCGAGATACGCGCCGACCTCGAGCGGCTGCTCGAGCGGCGACAGATCGAGCGGCACGCGCGCGCCCGCGCGATCGTAGAGGTGCTGATCGTCGGCGCTGGTCACCGCCGCGTCGCCCCAGATGAGCGGCAGATACGAGCGATGGCCGTCGGCCAACAGCTGGCGCAGGGTGCGCTGCCCGGGCGCGTCGAGCGCCGCCAGCCGGACCGGATCGAGCTGGCCGAGCGCGCCCACACCACCGACGGCGAAGCGGAGCTGACCGAGGCCGCTCACCAGCTCGGCATAGAGCGACGGCGCCGGCCCGCCCGTCGAGGTGAACTGCTCGAGCGCCGCTTGCGTGTGCGGATCGTCGTTGAACATGGGCGCGGAGACGCCGCTCGCCTCGAGCGCCGGGAGCGCGATCAACCGGCCGGCGGCCTCGAGCGAGCGCACCAGAAACCAGCTCCCCCCGTCGAGCCACAGGGCCACCAGCTTGCCGGGCTTGCCGCCGCGCGCGTGCTCGCGCTGCTCGAGCGCTCGCGCGAGCGGCGGCGGGGCCGGCACACGCGGCGAGCGGTGCGCCTCGAGCGTCAGCGCGGTCTGCGCGCCGGACACGCGATCGAGCCGCACGCGCGCGCTGGCCAGCGGAACGCCGCCCTCCTCCACCACCAGCACATACGGGAGCGCGACGTGCGCGTCGAGCGTGAGCGTCGCGACGAAGCGGCCGTTCTCCGACGGGGCCATCGGTTGTCGCGCGAGCGCGAAGCCGTCCTGCGACGAGACGCCGAGCATGGGCGCGGCGGCGCCGGGCGCGATCAAGGTGACCACCAGCCGCACGCGCGCCGGCGTGTTGGACGGCTGGGCGCGACGCGCGCTCTCGCGCATGGCCGCGGCCACCGCCGCGCGCTCCTCCGGCGGCGCAGCGGCGGAGAATTCGCGCAGGGCGGCGAGCGCCTCCGCGTCGCGCTGTAGCCGCGTCAACATGCGCACCAGCGCCAGCAGCGGCTTGCGTTTTTTTTCCATCGGCGCAAGTTGCAGCGCGCGGCGATATTCCTCCGCCGAGCGCACATAGTCGGTCAGGTAGGACGCGACCAGCCCGACGGCCGCATGCGCCTCCGCCTGGTTGGGAAACTGTGCGACCGCGGCGGTCGCTCGTGTGCGCGCGCGCTCGAGCTGCTGCGACTCGACGAGCAGGTCGACTCCTTCGGTGTAGAACCACAACGGCGCGCCGGGCCGCGCGAGCCGCTGCTCCAGCCGCGCGATCGCCTGCGCACGATCGCCCGAGCGCATGAGCGCGCGCGCTTCGTAGGCGGCGATCTCGTCGTCGTCGGGAAAGCGGCGCACCGCCTCTGCGAAGCGCACCGGATCGCCGAGCTCGAGCGTGTCGTCGACGGTGCCGAGCTGAAGCCACGCGCTGCGATCGCCAGGCGCGGCCAGGAGCAGCTGCAGCAGCGCCTCGCGCTCGCCGGCGGCGTCACCCCTTAGGCGGGCCAGCCGCGACAGCGCGCGCGCGGCGAACAGCCGATCTTCGGGGAGCGCGCCCTCGCGGCCGAGCAGCGTCTTCAGCTCCCGCTCCGCGCGCGCCGCATCGCCGGCCACCAGCAGCGCGCTCGACAGGAGCAGCCTGCTCTCGTCGTCGTCGGGGTGGCGCGCCACCCGCTCGCCGAGGAGCCGGATGCCCTCGGCCACCTGCCCGCCGTCGACCAGCCGGCGCGCACGAAAACGGGTCCACGCCGGCGCGTAGACCCACGCGGCCAGCGCGAGCGAGAGCAGCAGCAGGAGCGCGAGCGCGCGACGCTTCACCGCGCCACCGTACCCTGCTCCGGCCCCCGCGCGCCGTGAAATTCATTGAATGATGTGCCGGGCTGTCACACGCTGCAGCCATGAAGGGGGCGTCCGCTGCGGAGACCCGGGTGCGCGTGTGGACGCTGCTCCTGGCGGTTGCGTTCGGCGCGTTCCTCCTTCACCCGACCAACGACCACGACACGTTCTGGCACCTCGCGCTCGGCAAGGCCGTGCTGCAGCACCACGCGCGCACCTTCGCCGATCCGATCGCCTTCCTCGCGTTCTCGCGCCCGTGCATCGCCGCCGAGTGGCTGTGGGAGATCGTCACGTTCTCGCTGTTCCGCGCGGGCGGCTATCGCATCCTGAGCGTGTTCCTCGCGCTGCTCGGCATGGGCGCGTGCGCGCTCTCGGTCAAGCTGGTCGCGCGCCATCGCACGAGCGGGAGGCTCGACGTGGTGGTGTTGGTCTCGACGCTGGTGGCGACCGCGACCCTGTCGCGCGCGACGCTGCGGCCGCAGGCGGCGTACCTGCTCTTGTTGCCCGCGTTCCTGCTGTTGACGATGCGCTACTGGGAAGCGAGCGGGCGCGCGCGGCTGTGGTCGGGCCTGCAGCTGATCGCGCTGCAACTCTTGTGGGTCCAGCTGCACGGCAGCTTCGTCCTCGCGCCGGCGATCTTCGGCCTATTCTTGATCGCGCGCCTCGACCTCGAGCGTGAGCGCCGGCAAGCGCACCTGCTGGTGCTCTTCGGCCTGCTCGCCGCGATGCTCACCAGCGCGTACGGCTGGTCGTTCCTGAGCTACCTGACCGCGCACGCGCACGGCGACAGCGTGCGCCACATCGAGGACATGCGCGCGCCCTCGTGGGACACGATCTCTCCCGCCGCGCCCTACAACGTCGCCTACCTCGCGCTCGCGCTGTTAGCGGTGTACGGCGCGCTGCAGCCGGATCGCTCGCGCGTGCTGCACCTGTTGCTCGCCGGCCTGGGCCTCGCGCTCTTCGTGACGGCCAGCCGCTTCGTCGACGTCTCGGCGATCCTGCTGGTGCCGCTGGCGATGCGCGGCGCCGAAGCCGCCCGCGCGCTCCTGCCGCCCAAGCGCGCCACCTCGCTGGTGATGCTGGCCTCGAGCGTGGCGCTGATCGGCTGGTTCGGCCTCGAGGCGCGTCGCTGGTGGGGACCCGCCGGCACGCTCGGCCTGGTCGAGACCGGCCATCCGGTCGCGGCTGCCGCGGCGGTCCGCGCGCTGCCGCCCGGGCAGAACGTGCTGTCCAGCTTCGGCGCTTCGGGCGCGCTCGGCTTCTGGCTCTACGATCATTCGCGCACGTTCGTCGACGGGCGCACGCCGCTCTACTTCGACGACACCGACTACGGCGTCGCGCGCGACGTGTGGTTCCAGCCGCGCGCGCTGGCCGCCGGCATCCTGCGCTACGGCGTGACCGTGGTGGTGGCGCCGCGCGACGGGATCATGTGCCAGCGATTGGCCGAGACCTGGATGCCGATCTCGATCGAGGCGGGCTTCACCACCTTCGTGCGGCGCAAGAGCGGGCCCGCCGGCCTTCTGGAGCTCACCGCGTGCGGCGACGAGTACCTGCCCAAGGATCCGTGCGGCGAGCACCTGGCGCCGCTGCGTGAGGAGCTGGCGCGGCTCGCGACCCTGCGCTCGTCCCCGTTCTACGAGCTGCTCGCCGCCGAAGCGCTGGCCCGCTGTCACGCGCCGGTCGCGGAGGTCGAGGCCGCGCTGCCGTCACGCGCCGCCGCGTGGGAATACCGGCTCGAGTGGAATCGCACGCACGCGCGCCTGTTGCTCGCCCAGGGGCGCGCGGCCGACGCGTTCCTCGCGGTCGAGGATCAGATCTCGACCGGCGATCTGCGCGCGCTCGATCTGGTGTTTCCCGCCGTCCTCGACGCGGTTCCCGTCGCACGCGTGCGCGCGGCGCTGGCGGCGGTGGCGCGCGGCCTCGATGACGAGACGCCCGCCGGCCTGCGTGCGTCGCTGGCCAAGCTGTGCATGACCGAGGGCGACGAGGAGTGCGTGCGCTTCTCAGCCACGCGCGCAGCCGCCGCGGGCAACCCGCAGGCCATCGAGCCGCTCCTCTGGTTGCACGAGCACGGCAGCTCCGAGCGCGTGCGCGCCGACGCGGGCGAATGGCTGCGCCTGTTGCGCCTGCACGCCCCGGCCGAGGCTCCCGCCGTGCCCCCGCGTGATAGACTCAAGCCCGCTTCCGAATGACGCCTCTTTCCCGAACCGACGTCGTGATCACCGGGGCGGCGAGCCTGGTGTCTCCCGCGCGCGCCGCGACTTCGACGCTCGCGCCGGCGCGCTGGGCGGGCAATCCGGCCAGGTTGCAGCGCATGGATCGCCTGTGCGCGCTGGCGCTGGTCGCCTGTGACGGCGCGCTGTGCGACGGCTCGCTCGCACCGCTCGACGCGTCGGTGTGGAACGGCGAGCGCACCGCGGTGGTGCTCGGCACCGCGTACGGCTGCCACCCGACCAACGAGGACTATTACCGGGGCCTCTTGGCCGGCGGACCGGGCGGCGCCAGCCCGCGGCTATTCGCCTACACGCTGCCCTCGTCTCCCGTCGGAGAGATCTCGATCCACTACGGCATCAAGGGACCCGCGGCCGCGGTCGCCACCGGGCTGCCCGCCGGGCTCGACGCGATCACGGCCGGGCTGCGCGAGCTGTTCAGCGGGCGCGCCGATCGCGTGCTGGTGGCGGCGGCCGAGGTGGCGACGCCCCTGCTCGAGCGCCTGCTGTCGGCGCAGGGCAATGGTTCAACCATTGGACATCCCCTGGCGGACGGCTCGGCGGCGCTGCTGCTCGAGCGCACCGCCGGCGCGGCGGCTCGCGGCGCGACTCCACGCGGGCGCATCCTCGCCAGCGCGGCCCGCTACGCCGCCGGCGCGCGCGCCACCGCGGTCGCCGAAGCGGTGCGCCGCGTGCTCGCCGAAGCGGACGTCGGTCCGGGCGCGATCACCCACGTGCTCGCCGGCCCGGCCGACGCCGAAGCGCTCCGCCCGCTGGGTATCGAAGCGCCCGCGCACGACGAGGCGCCCGGCACGCTCGGCGCCGCCGCGCTGATCGCCGCCGCGCGCTGGCTCGCATCTCACGCTTCTGGCGCCGGCCTGGCGCTGGCTTGCGCCGGCGACCCCGAAGGCGCCGGCTCGGCGGTCCTGTTCCAGGCCTGACGTGGCGGACCTCCTCGAGCTCACGCCGCACATCTTCCTGGTCAAGCTGATGAACGCCACGCGCACCAACATCTACCTCGTGCGCGAGGCCGGCGGCGACACGCTCATCGATCCCGGGCCGGTCGGCACCGCGCCGGTGATCCTCGGCCTCGATCGACGCGGCGAGATCCGGCTGCAGCGCATCCTCGTCACGCACGCGCACCCGGCCCACGCGGGATCGGCCGCGCGCATCATGCGCGGCACCGGCGTGCGCGTGTGGGTGCACCCCGACGACGCCTGTTACCTCGACGGCCGCGAGCCGCCGCTGTTGCCGAAGGGTCGCCGCGGCCAGTTGATGGCGGCGCTCGGCCGGGTGGTCGATCTGTGCCCGCCGGTGTTTCGCCTCGAGCAGTTCCAGCCGGGCGTGCCGGTCGGCGAGCTGTTGCCCATCGCCACGCCCGGCCACACGCCCGGCCACGTGTGCCTGTTGCACGCCGGCGACGGCGCGCTGATCTCGGGCGACGCGCTGCTCACCGACGGCAGCGGCCCGACCCTGTCGCCGGCCAACCTGTCCGAAGATCCGGCGCGCGCCCGCGACTCGCTGGCGGCGCTGCGCGGCCTCTCGTTCCAGCACCTTTTGCCGGGCCACGGCCCGCCGATCCTCCACGACGCCAAGCAGCGCGTCGACGCGTTCCTTTCGCGCGCGTCCTAGTCGAACTTGCCGTGGCGGCCGGCGCCCTTGGCGAACTTCTGCGCGCCTTCGAGCGGGGCTGCCTGCAGCGAGCTCATGCCCAGCTCGAACTCGCGCGCGAGCGCGGCGTCGAGCGGAAGGCCGTCCTGATCGTAGGCCGAGCGGCGATCGTTGCGCATGCACACCTCGGGGAACGCGGCGATCTCGCGCGCCAGGGCCTCGGCGGCGGCGCGCGCGGTCCCGGCCGGCACCACGCGATTGGCCAGGCCCAGCTCGAGCGCCTCGCGCGCGCGCACCGGGCGCCCGGTGAGGATCAGATCGAGCGCGCGGCTCAGGCCGATCAGACGCGGCAGCCGCACCGTGCCGCCGTCGATCAACGGCACGCCCCAGCGACGGCAGAACACGCCCATCACGGCGTCCTCGTCGACCACGCGCAGATCGCACCACAGCGCCAGCTCCAGGCCCCCGGCCACCGCGTAGCCGGCGATCGCCGCGATCACCGGCTTGCCGAGCAGCATGCGCGAAGGTCCCATCGGCCCGTCGCCGTCGGGCAGGACGCGATTGCCCTGACCGGTGGCGATCGCCTTCAGATCCGCGCCGGCGCAGAACGTGCCGTGATCGCCGAAGAACACGCCGACCTTCGCCTCCTCGTCGGCGTCGAACGCGCGAAACGCCGCCGCCAGCGCGTTCGCGGCGTCGCGATCGACCGCGTTGCGCACCTCGGGTCGATCGAGGATCACCGTCGTCACCGGACCCGCCTTTTCGATCCGCACCGCCATCTCAGCCTCCTGTTCCAACCAGCTCGTCGAGGGTCACGCTCTTGAGCCCGCGCGCATCGAGCGCGTCGAGCAGCCGCTCGAGCACCGCCGGCGCGATCGGCGCACGGCCGCCACGCTCGGCCGCGTCGTGCAGCACCAGGATCGCGCCGGGCGCCAGCGCTCGCTCGAGCCGCGCCGTCGCCCCCTCGACGGTCGCGCCGGCCACGCCATCTCGCGCGGTGGCGGTCCACCCGACCAGCTGAAGCCCGGCACGCGCGGCCGCCTGCACCACCCGCGGCGACAAGATGCCGATCGGCGGACGGAACCAGCGCGGCGCGTTCCCCGTCGCGCGCGTGAAGAACGCCTGCGCGCGCTCGAGATCGGCCTGCAGCTTGCGCACGCGATAGAACGGCGTCGCGTGCGAATGGGTCCACGAGTGGTTGCCGAGCGCGTGCCCGCGGCGCGCGATCTCGGCGACCAGCGGCTCGTGCGCCTCGGCGCGTGCGCCTATCACGAAGAAGGTCGCGCGATGGCCGCGCCGATCGAGCAGGTCGAGCACCGCGCGCGTGTGCACCGGATCGGGCCCATCGTCGAAGGTGAGCGCCACCCGCCCCTTCGCCAGCGCCGGCTCGACGGCGAGCAGCGGCCGTGCAAACAGCCCGGCGCCCTGCAGGAACACCCCCGCACCGACCGACCCCAGCAGCGCGGCGGCTACCGCGACCACCGCCAACCACGGCGTCTCCCAGCCGAACGCCAGCCGCACGACCAGCCCCACCGTCCCCGCCACCGCGGCGAGGAACAACAAGCGCGCCCACGGAAATCCACGAATCATCGTCGAGGCAAACATACCATTCGCGACGGGTTGCGTACCGGACCGATATCAATAGAATGCCTCATTCCATGCGACGCGCCCTCGTCACCGGCGGCACCCGCGGCCTCGGCCTCGCCATCGCGCACGAGCTTCAGCGCTCGGGCCACGAGGTGCTGGTCACCTACGCGCACGACGAGGACGCCGCCCGCGCCGCCGCCGCCACCGGTCTCGCCACAGCGCGCTGCGACGTCGCGTCCGCCGCCGCCGTCGACGCGCTGTTCGAGGTCGAGCGCGAGCGCGGCTTCGACGTGATGGTGCACGCCGCCGGCTTCACGCGCGACAAGCTGATGATGATGATGCCCGAGCGCGACTTCGACGACGTGATCGCGGTGCACCTGAAGGGCGCGTACCTGACCGCCAAGCAGGCCATGAAGGCGATGATCTCGCGCCGCTGGGGCCGCATCGTCTCGGTGGTCTCGCCGACCGCGCTGCTCGGGCGACCCGGGCAGACCAACTACGGCGCGGCCAAGGC
>PNAM01000084.1 GCA_003170275.1 Myxococcales bacterium | reverse complement strand
GAGCGGGACAAGCAGGCGGCATCCGAAGCACTTTCAGCGCTCGAGCGGGCCGCCCGTGGGACCGAAAACCTGCTTCCGCACATCCTCTCGAGCGTCAAAGCACGGGCGACGGTCGGCGAGATTTCCGATGCGCTGCGGGCGGTATTTGGCCAGCACCTCGACTCGGGTCATTGACGTACGACCAATCCTGCGTTTTTGTTCTTGATCTCGCCAGGTGACAGGGCTACGGTGACTGAGTGGAGGCAGGGGCTATGCAAGGTACTCGGAAGGAAGAAGGCAGCATGACGAAGAGCGACCTGATCGAATTGGTCGCCAACAAGCTCCACCTGCCCAAGGGCAAGGCCGAGCTGATCGTCAACTGCATCTTTGACTCCATGGAAGAGTCGCTCAAGAAGGGCGAGCGAATTGAAATCCGTGGGTTCGGTAGCTTCGAGATCCGCCATTACAAGGCGTACGAGGGCCGCAATCCCCGTACCGGCGACCCGGTCGGGGTCCAGCCGAAGCGCCTGCCGTTCTTCAAGGTCGGCAAGGAGCTCAAGGAGCGCGTCAACGCCGCGGCCGAGAAGGCCTCGAAGACGTCGCCCCCGACTCCTATGTCAGCTTCCGGCTAGTTAGCTCACGCTCAGAATTCTGTCGGGCGGGCCCGCCAATGCGAGTCGCTGGCGGCGATTTCCGGAGCGGAAGACGTGGCGCAACAGGGCCATCACCAGCTCGCGCTTGTGGTCGGCCAGCACCAGCGAGCCGCACACGCGGGCGGCGTACAGGTCGAGCACGCGGTCGTCGCACAGCACCAGCGATAGCCAGCGCCGCCAGGCGTCGCCGCCATAGAGCAGTCGGGCCAGCCAGCGGTCGATGGCCAGCTCGCGGCCCACGGTCGCGCGGCGCATCGCCCGGCGATAGCCGCGAAAGCCGAAGTCGCCGCTGCCGAGCGCGTGCAGGATCTGGTCGCCGCACAACAGGCCCTGCTCCATGCCCACCGCGATCCCTTCGCCGGTGAGCCCGTCGATGCCCGCCGCGTCGCCGCACAGGAGCAGCCGCGGCGCGGAGACCGGCGCCGACGGGGTGTAGCCCCAGGCCGGCCAGCCGCGCGCAGGCGCGTCCAGGTGCACGCCGAAGCGCTGCAGGTGACGCGCGAGCAACGCGGTCAGGTCCGCGCCCGAGAGCGCCGCGCCTCGAGAGGACGGGTAGTGCATGAGCCCGACGTTGAGGCGATCGCCGGGAGCCGGGAAGATCCACAGATAGCCGCGCAGCCCGTCAGCCATGGCGGTGAAGTCGTACAACATCGTGTCGCGGGCCCAGCCGGTGCGGCCGGCGGGGACCTCGAGCCGGAACAAGCGGATGGGCGTCGAGCGCTGATCGTGGTGCAGGTGCTTGCGCACGGCCGAGCCGACCCCGTCGGCGCCCACCAGCACGCGCGCCGAGAGCGTGCGCCCGCCGGCGCCGAAGCTCACCCCGCCGGCGTCGACGGAGAAGCCCTCGACGGGCGTCGCCTCGCGCACCTCGATGCCCAGATCGCGCGCCTGCTGAACCAGGCTGGCGTCGAACTCCTCGCGCCGCACCACCTTCACCGGTCGCTGCAGGCGCACGGCGCGGCTGAGGCTGCCGAACGTCACCGTCGCGTTGGGCGACGCCAGGTGGGGCACCGTCAGCTCGAGGCCGAGCGCGCGCATCGCTTCGTCGGCGTGTCCGGTGAGTCCGCCGCCGCACGGCTTGGCGCGCGGGAAGCGGGCGCGGTCGAACAGCACCACCCTGCCCCTCAGCGACGGATCCTTGCGCACGAGCGCGACCGCGCACGACACGCCAGCCGGGCCTGCGCCCGCGATCGCCACGTCGAAGTCCACCAGGCGCGGAGTCTACTTCAAAATGCTGAGCGTGACGCTCGGACGGACGAAGAAGTCGAGCATGCCGGCCGGGATCGGCTCGCCCGCCTTGGCCGAGATCGTCGCGGCGACGATCAAGTTGAACGGCGCGGTCTTGTAGTTCTTGATGTAGCCCTCCAGCGCGGCTTGCCCGGCGGTGGTGAGCGGAACGTCGCACACGCGCTGCGCGCCGGCCGTCCCGTCGCCCTTGGGATCGACCGTGTCGCCGCACGCGTCGGAGCCGGCCGGCAGCGCGGCCACCGAGCCGAGCTTGACCGCGCTGGCGTCGTGCTCATCCATCGCAGCTTGCGCCGCGACGTACAGATCGAACGGCGGCGTGGCCACGTTGAGCGTGTTGCCGCCCGCAGCGACCCAGTACGCGATGCGATCGATGGCCACCGCGCTGATGCCGAAACTCACCGCGTCGGCGGGCAACGCCGTCTGCGCCGAGCGTAGATCGATCAGCTGCGGCAAGCGCACGGTGGTGGACGCGACGCACTTTCCCGACGCGCCGTCGCACGACACCTTGGTGTCCTTGGCGTAGCTGGCCGGCAACGCGGTCTGGGTGGCCGCGCACGGATCGGGCATCGCGCCCGTCGAGCACGCGACCGAGGGCAGCGTGCCCGCGCCGGGATCGCCGACCTTCTCGGTGTAGTGCTGGGCGTCGAACGAGTAGCCGATGTGGAGGCCGTTGGAGTCGATCAGGTTGCAGCCCCCGGCGGCCCACAGGAGCAGGCCCGCCGAGGCCACGACTAACGAACGCTTCATAAGCGAATCTCCTAAGTGATACCGCTTGATTGTAGCACGCGATTTAAGAGAGGGGCGTGATGCCCCGCACCAGCGCATCGGCCGCGGTGTAGGGATCGGTAGTCCGTAGCGCCACCTGGTCGATCAGCTCGGGGCGCTTGGCCAACGCGGCGTCGGTGGCGCGCCGCAGCCGGTCGACGACCAGCTCGCGCAGGGTCGCCTGGGCGCGCCGGCGACGCCGCGGGGTGATCCCGCCCACGCCGGGCTGGTCGGCGGCAGCGACCCCGCGGTCGCGATAGCGCTCGATGGCGGACGCCAGCTCGTCGATGCCCTGGCCGCTGGTCGCCACGGTGCGGACGATCTCGACCGGCGTGGAGTCGTGGCCGCGCAGCTCGAGCATGGAGATGAGGTCGCGGATCGCGCGATCGGCGCCTTCGCGGTCGGCCTTGTTGACCACCAGCACGTCGGCGATCTCGAGGATGCCGGCCTTGATCGCCTGGATCTCGTCGCCCATGCCGGGCACCGTGACCACCACCGCGCATTCGCACTGCGAGACCACGTCGATCTCGTCCTGGCCGACGCCGACGGTCTCGATGATCACGAGGTCGTAGCCCATCGCGTCGAGCACCGCGGCGACCTCGCCGGTCGAGCGCGACAGCCCGCCGAGGTGCCCGCGCGTGGCGAGCGAGCGGATGAACACGCCCTCGTCGGTGGCGTGGCGCTGCATGCGGATGCGGTCGCCGAGGATCGCGCCGCCCGAGAACGGGCTGGTCGGATCGACCGCCACCACGCCGACCCTTTTGCCGAGCTGTCGATAGTGATGGATGAGCGCGTCGACCACCGTCGACTTGCCGGCGCCGGGGTTGCCGGTGATGCCGAGCATGAACGCGCGGCCGGTGTGCGGATACAGGTGCTTCATCACCTCGACGGCGCCGGGACGCAGGTCGTCGAGATCGCGCATCAGCCGCGCGCTGGTGCGCAGGTCAGCCTTGCGCACCAGCTCCGCGGTCGCCTTCGGATCGCTTGCGCTAGCTGCGGCCAATCAGCTCCCTCGCGATCACCATGCGCTGAACTTCGTTGGTGCCCTCGCCGATCTCGCACAGCTTGCAGTCGCGCAGCGCGCGCTCGACGGGGAACTCGCGGGTGTAGCCGTAACCGCCGTGGATCTGCACCGCGCGATCGCACGCGCGCATGCCGGCCTGCGCCGCCCACAGCTTGGCCATCGCCGACTCGAGCGTGGTGCGCTGGCCCTGGTCCTTCATCCACGCCGCGCGGCGGATGAGAAGGCGCGCCGCATCGAGCTCGGTGTGCGAGTCGGCGAGCATGAACTGGATCGCCTGGTTGTCGGCGATCGGCCGGCCGAACTGCCGGCGCTCCTTGGCGTAGGCGACCGCCGCGTCGAGCGCGCCCTGCCCCAGCCCGAGCGCCATCGCCGCGATCGAGATGCGACCGCGGTCGAGGATCTCCAGCGTATCGATGAACCCGCGATCGAGCTCGCCGAGCCGCTGTTCGTCGCCCACCTCCACGTCGACGAACGCCAGCTCGCAGGTGTCGGAGGCGTGGCAGCCCAGCTTCTCGATGTGCTTGCCGACGGTGAAGCCCTTCATGCCCTTCTCGAGGATGAAGGCGGTCAAGCCCTTCTGCTTCTTCTCCGGCGACGTCGAGGCCATGATCACGTAGGTCGAGCCGACCGAGCCCTGCGTGATGAAGGTCTTGGAGCCGTTGATGATCCAGCGGTCGCCCTTCTTGATCGCGCGCGTCTTGGCGCCGGCCGCGTCCGAGCCCGACGACGGCTCGGTGAGGCCCCACGCGCCGAGCTTCTTGCCGGTGGCGAGGTCGGGCAGATATTTCTTCTTCTGCGCGTCGTTGCCGGCCAGCTGGATGTGGCCGGTGCACAAGCCGTTGTGCGACGCGACCGTGATGCCGACCGAGCCGTCGACCTTGCACAGCTCCTCGATCACGATCGCGACGTCGATCGTCGACATGGCCGAGCCGCCGTACTCCTCGGGCACGCGCAGCCCGAGCAGGCCGAGCGCCGCCAGTTTGGGCATCAGCTCGAGCGGAAAAGATTCGTCCTCGTCCCACTTGCGCGCGAACGGGCGCACTTCCTTGTCGGCAAAATCGCGCACCGTCTTGCGCAGGATCTGCTCGGACTCGGTCTCTTCGAAGTTGATCATTCTCTCTTGAACCTCTGCTCCGGCCCGGCCGGCGCATAGACCTGCACGGCCGTGATCTTCTCGTCGACGACGAGCGAGTGCTCCATCATCTTCGGGATGTAGACCGCATCCCCTTGCGCCACACGGAGGCTCTCACCATTGATTACGGTCGTGCCCTTGCCGGACAAGACGTAGATCATCTCCGCGGACGTTTCATGTCGATGCGAGGGAATCGTGACACCCGAATCGGCAGTCAGCGCATCGACGGCGTATGTCTTGATCGGGACGCCATCCACCAGAAGCTGAACCGAGCCCTTTCCGCCCGCGATCGACAACGGCTTGACGTTCCGGGCGAGAACCGCTCCCTCGCCTCTCGAGGATCCCTCCAGGGGCCGGCGCACCACGAGAAGCAGCGCCGGCTTTCGGGAATTCAAGGCCATACCAGCGGATCTGAACCAAGCGAGATCGCCGGGCCCGACTTTGGTTCCACTGTTCGTCTTCAACTCTCCCTCGAGGACGTAGCAAGCCGACTCGATGGGAACCTTCGACGTCGTGAGCACTCCCCTGGGGAAGTACTCGAGCCTCAGCTCGACGCCGCTATCCACGTCACGTGCGAGCTCATTACTAGCGAGAGACGGATCGCTCGAAGAGAGTGTGCGTACATCCGCGGCATGGTGAACGTACCGCAGTGCTGCGTCGGCGTGCGCAGGCGTGAACGTGAACGTGAACGCCAACGTGAGCGTCGACGCGAACGAGCTCATTGCGCCTCGGCGCGCGGGCGGACGTGGGCCTCGACCCAGTTGATGATCTCTTCGGTCGTCGCGCCCGGCTTGAACACGTGCGCCACGCCAGCCTTCTTCAGCGGCTCGAGATCGTCGTCGGGCACGATGCCGCCGCCGAACACCAGCACGTCGCCGGCGCCCTTGGCTCGCAGCGCTTCGATCACCGCCGGGAAGAGCGTCATGTGCGCGCCCGACATGATCGAGAGCCCGACCGCGTCGACCGATTCCTGTAGCGCGGCCGAGGCGATCATCTCGGGCGTCTGGTGCAGGCCGGTGTAGACCACCTCGTAGCCCGCGTCGGACAGCGCCCGCGCGACCACCTTGGCGCCGCGGTCGTGACCGTCGAGCCCGGGCTTGGCGACGAGGATTCGCAGCTTTCGTTTTTCCGTCACTTGCCTGCTCCTGCCTGCGAGAGCGAACGCCCGATGACGATGCGCTGCACCTCGCTGGTCCCTTCGTAGATGCGCGTCACCCGCACGTCGCGCAAGAAGCGCTCGACGGGATACTCACGCGTGTAACCGTAGCCGCCGTGGATCTGCACCGCCGCGTCGCACGCGCGCCACGCCGCCTCCGACGCGTACAGCTTGGCCATCGAGGCCTCGCGCGAGAACGGCTTGTCGCGCTCCTTCAAGAGTGCCGCGCGCATGGTGAGCAGCCGCGCGGCTTCGAGCTCGGTGGCCACGTCGGCCAGGCGGAACTGGATCGCCTGATTGTCGGCGATCGGCCGGCCGAACTGATGGCGCTGCTTGGCGTAGCTCACCGAATGCGCGAGCGCCGCCGCGCCCAGGCCGAGCGCCTGCGAGGCGATGCCGATGCGCCCTCCGTCGAGCGCCGTCAGCGCCACCGACAGCCCGCCCCCGAGCTTGCCCAGCAGCGCGGATTCGGGCAGCTCGCAGCCGTCGAACAACAACGGAACCGTCGAGGATCCGCGCAGGCCCAGCTTCTCTTCGTGCTTGCCCGCCGACAGCCCGGGCGTTCCGCCGGGCACGATGAACGTCGAGATCCCCTTGGCGCCTGCTTGCGGATCCGTTTTCGCCCAGACGATGAACACGCCCGCGCGATCGCCGGAGGTGATCCACTGTTTCGCGCCGTCGAGACGCCAGCCGCCGGCGGTCCGCCTGGCGGTGGTGCTCATGGCCGCAGGATCCGATCCCGCCTGCGGCTCGGACAGCGCGAACGCGCCGGCCACCGCCTCGCCCGAGGTCAGTCGCGGCACGAACGCGCGCTTCTGCTCCTCGGTGCCGAACTTGACGATCACCTCACCGACCATGTTGGTGACCGCCATCGCCACCGACACCGACGCGTCGGCGCGCGCGATCTCGGTCATCGCCAGGCTGTACGCCACCACGCCCGCTGCCGCGCCGCCGTACGCCTCGGGAATGTTCACGCCGAGCAGGCCGAGCTGCGCGAGCGCCTTCAGCTCGCGGACCGGAAACTCGCCCGAGCGATCGCGCGCCGCCGCCTTTGGCTCGAGCTCGCGCGCCGCGAACTCGCGCGCCGTATCGCGCACCATCTGCTGATCGTCGGTGAGCCGAAAGTCCATCGCCTTCAGTCACCGACCCCGATGGTGCACTTGGCGATCTTGCCGAGCGGATCGTCGAGCTTCCACAGCTTGGTCTTGCCCACCAGGCAGGTGGCGAACCCGTCGTCGAGCGGCGCGTCGGCCGCCAGTCCCGCCGAGGTGATCTTGCCGCCTGGCGCGACATAGAGCGTCATGCTCAGCGCGGTCGGCAGGTGGCTGGCCGCCAGGTGCCGGCAGTCCGAGACGTCCTTGCGCGACTTCGGCTTCTTGAGCATCGGCGCCACGCGCGCTTCGTCCCAGGTCTGGATCGCCGCCTTGGCGTGGAATTCGATCGGATAGGTGAACTCGGCCTCGGCGCCACCGTGCGGCTTGGAGAAGTGCAGGTCGCGCGCGATCGTCAGGAGGCAGCGCTCGGTGTCGTAGTTGCCGAACGTCGACGAGGAGACGAACACGTTCTTCGCGTCGCCGGTCTTGGCCACGCGCACCTTGAGCTCGACCTTGCCGCCCAGGTACCACAGCTTGGCCTTGGCCTCGGAGTAGCAGTTGGTGATGTCGTCCCAGCGGCGCTGGAACGGCCCCGACATTTCCTCGTCGGAGAGCGTGCCGAGCATGCCCGAGACCTTGATCTCGTCGTCGGCCTCTTCGTGCTTGGCCGGCGCGGGCGGCGGCGCGGCGACTTTCAGCGCGGGTTCTACCTGTTTGGGCGGCGCATGGCTGCACGCGCCGGCCACCAGCACGATCGGAAAGACCCACGCCTTCATCTAGAACTGCGCTCCCAGGTGAACGGTGCGGTTGTACGGCATCGCGCCCGCGCCTTCGGGGAACGACCAGCTGCCCACCGTCCGGACCACGCAGCCCTCCACGTCCTGGTTCTGCAGCGTCGATTTGATCACCTTGACGTCGCTCGCCTTGCCGGTCGACTCGACGACCAACTGCACGGTCACGTCGCCCTCGAGCTTGCGGTTGTGGTTCTTCTCGTACTCGTCGGTCCAGCAGCCTTGCAGGTCGACCGCCTTGCGCGCGAACAGCCGCTCGACGGCGCTCTGCCGCTCCGGCGTCACCGCGCCCGGATCGCTCGAGTTGCCGCCCGACTCCTCGGCGGGCGTGGCCGACCTGTGCCGCTGCGCCGGCTGCTCCTCGGCGCACCCTCCCACCAACATCAACGCCACCATTGCCCCTGTGATCCGCATGGTCACTCCTTGAGTAGGCTAGCCGCGATCACCAGCCGCTGGATTTCGCTGGTGCCCTCGTAGATCTCGGTAATCTTCGCATCCCGAAAGTGCCGTTCGACGGGGAAATCCTCCACGTAGCCGTTGCCGCCGAAGATCTGCACGGCCTCCTTGGCGGCGCGGTTGGCGACCTCCGAGGCGAACACCTTGGCCATCGACGACTCGGCGGTGTGGCGCGCGCCCTGGTCCTTGAGCGTCGCTGCGCGCCAGGTGAGCAGGCGGGCCGCGTCGATCTCGGTGGCCATGTCGGCGAGCTTGAACTGGATCGCCTGGTGCTGCGCGATCGGCTTGCCGAACGTCCTGCGCTCGCACGCATACGCGGTGGCGTCCTCGAGCGCCGCGCGCGCGATGCCGAGCGCCTGCGAGGCGATGCCGATGCGCCCGCCGTCGAGAGTGGACATCGCCACCTTGAAGCCGCCGCCCACCTCGCCGAGCAGGTGCTCCTTCGAAAGGCGCACGTCGTCGAGGAAGATCTGGCACGACTGCGAGCCGCGGATGCCCAGCTTCTTGTCGGCCGGCCCGCAGCGCACGCCCGCGTGATCCATCGGCAGGATGAACGCGGTGATCCCTTTGTGGCCCTTGGCCGGATCGTTCATCGTGAACAGGATGCACACGTCGGCGACCGGCCCGTTGGTGATCCAGTTCTTCACGCCGTTGATCACCCACTCGTCGCCGACCAGCCGCGCGATGGTCTTCTGCGCCGCCGCGTCCGAGCCCGCCTCCGGCTCCGACAGCGCGAAGCAGCCCAGCTTCTTGCCCGATGCCAGCGGCACCAGCCACTTCTGCTTCTGCGCCTCGGTGCCAAACTTGACGAGCGGGTCGCACACCAGCGAGTTGTTCACGCTCATGATCACGCCCGTCGACGCGCAGGCGCGCGAGATCTCCTCCATCGCCAGCACGTACGAGAGGGTGTCGAAGCCCGCGCCGCCGTACTGCTCGGGCACCGCGATACCGAGGAGGCCCAGCTCGGCCATGCGCGCCACCAGCTCCTTCGGGTGGCGGTGCTTCTGATCGATCTCGGCGGCCTTGGGCAGCACCTCGGCCCTGGCAAAATCCGCCGCGGTCTTCTGCACCAATCGCTGCTCGTCGGTGAGCTCCAGTTCCATGGTGCTATTTACCCTCGAATTTCGCCGGGCGCTTGGCGAGGAACGCCTTCATGCCCTCTTTTTGGTCCTGGGTCGCGAACAGCAGCGCGAACAGCTCGCCCTCGAGATCGTTTCCCGCCGACAGCGTCAGCTCGACGCTCTTGCGCAGCGCGCGCCGTGCGTAGGCTACCGCCAACGGCCCCTTCGAGGCGATCTTCTCGGCGCACTTCTTCGCCTCCGCGAGCAGCTCGGCCGCCGGCACGACCTTGTTCACCAGGCCGATGCGCAGCGCCTCGTCGGCGCCGATGATGTCTCCCGTCAGGATCAGCTCGGTCGCGCGCGCCAGGCCCACGCGGCGCGGCAGCCGCTGCGTGCCGCCGAAGCCGGGGATCACGCCCAGGTTCACCTCGGGCTGGCCGAACTTGGCGCGGTCGGATGCATAGATGAAGTCGCAGGCGAGCGCGAGCTCGGTGCCGCCGCCGAGCGCGAAGCCGTTGACCGCCGCGATCACCGGCTTCGACAGGTTCTCGAGCACGTCGCCCACCGCGCGTCCCGCCTGCGCGAACCCGCGCGCCTCGGTGGCGCCCTGCTCGACCATCTCGCTGATGTCCGCGCCGGCGACGAACGCCTTGTCGCCCGCGCCGGTCAGGATCACCGCGCGCACCCGCGCGTCGCCGTCGGCCTCGCGCAGCGCCCAGGTGAGCTCGTTGAGCGTGTGGCGGTTGAGCGCGTTGAGCGCCTTTTCGCGCGCGATGGTGATCGTGGCGATGAAGCCGTCGACCTCGTAGCGGAGGTTTTCGTAGGAAGCCATGGTCACGCCTCTCAGTACTTGTAGAAGCCGCGGCCGCTCTTGCGGCCCAGCCAGCCCGCCGCCACATACTGCCGCAGAAGCGGCGCCGGCCGATACTTGTCGTCGCCCAGCTCGGCGTGCAGCACCTCGGAGATCGCCAGGCAGGTGTCGAGCCCGATCAGGTCCGCCAGCTCGAACGGTCCCATCGGGTGGTTGAGGCCCAGCTTGACGCCGTTGTCGATGTCCTCGATCGATCCCAGCGACTCCTGCAGCGCGAAGCACGCCTCGTTGAGGAACGGGATCAACAGCCGGTTGACGATGAACCCCGGAATGTCCTTGGCGGTCACCAGCGACTTGCCGAACCGCTTGCCGAGCGTGACCACCGACTGATAGGTCGCGTCGTCGGTGGCCAGGCCGCGCACCACCTCGACCAACTTCATCACCGGCACCGGGTTCATGAAGTGCATGCCGATCACCTTCTCGGGCCGCTTGGTCTGCGCGCCGAGCAGCGTGATCGAGATCGACGAGGTGTTCGACGCCAGGATCGCTCCCGCCTTCATCACCTTGTCCAGGTCGCTGAAGATCTTCTTCTTCAGCTCCTGGTTCTCGGTGGCCGCCTCGACCACCGCGTCGCAGTCGGCGAACGCGCTCATGTTCTCGGCGGTCGTGACGCGCGCGATGATCGCGCTGCGCTCCTCGGCCTTGAGCTTGCCCTTCTGCACCAGCTTGTCGAGCGCGGCGTCGATCTTCTTCCGGCCCTTGTCGGCCAGCATCGGCTGCGCGTCGACCAGCACCACCTCGATGCCCGCCTGCGCCGCCACCTGCGCGATGCCGCAGCCCATCTGCCCCGCGCCAATGATGCCCAGCTTCGCGACCTCCACTAGCGCTCCACGATCAGGGCGATGCCTTCGCCGCCGCCGATGCACAACGAGGCGCAGCCGCGCTTGACGTTGCGCGCCGCCATCTCGTAGAGCAGCGTGGTCAGGATGCGCGCGCCCGAGCAGCCGATCGGGTGGCCGAGCGCGACCGCGCCGCCGTTGACGTTGACGCGCTTGGGATCGAGCCCGAGCAGCTGGTTGTTGACGATTGCCACCACCGCGAAGGCCTCGTTGATCTCGAACAGATCGATGTCGTCCTTCTTGAGGTTGGCGCGCCGGAGCGCGTTCGCGATCGAGACCGCCGGCGCGGTGGTGAACCACTCGGGCGCCTGCGCAGCCTGGCCGAACGAGCGGATGCGGCCGAGCACCTTGAGCCCGCGCTTCTCGGCGACCTCGCGCGCCACCAGCACCAGCGCCGCGGCGCCGTCGTTGAGCGACGACGCGTTGCCCGCGGTCACCGTGCCGTCCTTCTGGAACGCCGGCTTGAGCGACGGCAGCTTCTCGAGATCGCCGCGCCCCGGCTCTTCGTCTTGATCGACGCGCTTCGGTCCGCCCTTCTTTTGCACGACCTCGACCGGCACGATCTCGGCCGCAAAGCGCCCGTCCTTCTGCGCCGCGAGCGCGCGCCGGTACGACTCGGCCGCATAGGCGTCCTGAAGCGCGCGATCGATCTTCTTCTCCTTCGCGCACAGCTCCGCCGCGTTGCCCATGTGGAAGTTGTTGTACGGGTCCCACAGCCCGTCGTGCACCAGCCCGTCGACGGCGACCGCGTTGCCCAGCCGCATGCCGGCGCGCGCGGTGGGCAGGTAGTACGGCACGTTGGACATCGACTCCATGCCGCCCGCCACGATCAGATCGTAGTCGCCGTTGGCGATCGCCTGCGCGGCGAGCGTCACGGCCTTGAGCCCCGAGCCGCACACCTTATTGATGGTGGTCGCCGGCGTCTCTTTGGGCAGCCCCGCGAAGATCGTCGCCTGGCGCGCGGGCGCCTGTCCGACCCCGGCCTGCAGCACGTTGCCGAACAGCACCTCGTTCACGTCCGCCGGCCCCACCCCGGCGCGCTCGAGCGCCGCCTTGATGGCGATCGCGCCCAGCTCCGGCGCCTTCAGCGACGCCAGCGCGCCCTGAAAGCTGCCGATCGGCGTCCGCGCGGCGCCGACAATGACCACCTCACGCATGGGGCTCCTTTACCATCAATACGGAAGGAATATAAGGAGCCAATTGACCTTGTGCCTGCCTCCGTTTACGGTGGCTCGAATGCCTCGCTCGCTTCGGGCCCTCCTGTTGGCCACCCTCGCATCGGCCGCCTGTGGCGGGACCAAAGGACCGGCCATCCACGTCGCGATCGCCCACGCGGCCGCCGCCGACCACTGCGTCTCCGGCATGAGCGACGATTCACTCTCGTCGGCGGGGATCTCGCAGGTGCGGCTCTCGTTTCGCGTGCACGGCTCCGGCGACCCCCAGGGCAGCTTTCTCTGCGATCGGTTGATCGACGTCGGTCCAGAGCCGCCGACGCTCAAGCTGGCGGTCAACGGCAAGGCGAGCCTGGACATCTTCGCCGAAGGCTTTCGCATGGCGCCCGCCGGCGATCCCGACACCGCGCGCGCCGGCAGCTTCCGGCGGGTGGCGATGGGCTCGCTCACCGGCATCGCCGTCAACGCCGGGACGGTGCCACCGCTGCGCCTGTACCCGACCCAGGACTTTCGCTGCGTCGACTCCACGATGTCGGTCGGGCGCGCGTTCCACACCGCCACGCTGTTGCCCAACGGCACCGTGCTGGTGGTCGGCGGCGTGGTGGCCAGCCCGAGCGATCCGACGCGCGACGGGATCGCCAACGAGGAGCTGTTCGTGACCGGCTCGGCGGAGCTCTACGATCCGTCGACCGGCACGTTCCACCCGGTGATGGAGCCGGCGCCCGGCGCGCGCGCGTTCCACCAGGCCGCGCTGATTGGCGATCAGCCGCCCTACCAGGTGCTGTTGGTCGGCGGGATCGCGCCCACCGCGGGAATGGGCGCGCAGCCGCAGCTCGGGATCAACACCGGCCTCGACGGCGCGCGGCTGGTGCCGTTCTCGGGCCCTTCGGCGCTGCAGGCGCAGGCCGCGGGCGCGGAGATCCTGTCCTTCGATCCGACCAACAACTCGGCGACGCGGGTTCCGGTCGCGGGGTTTCTCAGCGCGGTCTTCCAGGCCGGCGCCGCGCTCAAGAACGGCCTCGCGGTGGCGGGCGGCAACGCCTACTCGGGAATGCTCAACAACACCGATCTGACCGCCGCCAAGTCTTTGAGCGTGATGATCGGCGCCGGCACGACGCACCAGGGGATGCTGTCTACGCAGCGCACGGGCGCCACCATGACGGCGCTGTACGACGACACCGCGCTGGTGTGGGGCGGCGCGCGCACGCCCGCCGATCCATCGGGCGATCTGGTGAGCGGCCTGTCGGGCGCAGCGCCGAGCGCGACGATGGTGACCGTGGCATCGACGCCCAACACCTGGTTCCACACCGCGACGCTGTTCGCGTCGACCGCCTCGAGCGCGAGCGTGCTGGTCACCGGCGGCTTCGAGGTGCAGAGCGGCGCGCAGGCGCTCGACCCGCCGCTCGATGCGCTGCGCGTGGTGACGGTCAACGCCGGCGCGGTGAGCATGACGCCGGTCGTGCTCGACAACTGGGCCCCGGCCGACGCCGCGTGCGCCGCCGACAACCGCTATCGTCCAGCCGGCTGGGAGAGCGCGGTCTCGCTCGGCGATCAAGGGCCGGTGCTGATCACCGGCGGAACGCCGCGCACGATCGCGTGCAACGACTGCGAGCAGAGCCCGTCGAACCCGCTGTGCTCGCTGCACCAGGCCAGCCTGTTCAGCGCGCCGGCGACGCTCAGCAAGCTCCCCGCGCTGCAGATCGGCCGGCTGGGCCACACCTCGACGCTGCTCACCGACGGCACCGTGCTGATCATCGGCGGGATCAGCGAGCCGCTAGCGGGCGGCGGAACGCGGGTGGTCGCCGAGGCGGAGATCTACAACTCGCACACCACCGTGCCGCCGTACGACGTGGCGCAGCCGAGTCTGAACGACAAGGACGACCCGCTGTTCCTGGAGCTCAACTCGCTCAAGCTGCAGCGCGCGCCGGGCGAGCTCGCACGCGATCCGAGCACCGGCGGCGGTCAAGCCAAGCCGTGCGTCGATCTATAGAGTCGCTCCACCCGACAGATCGACCGGATACACGCCGGCGTCCTCGACGGTGAGCGGGCGCGACGGATGGCGCTCGGTAAAGCCATCGCCCGTGATCCGCCCGCCGACCACGTAGCTGCCGGACTTGAGCCGCACCCGGTGGCGCTCGTCGGAGGGCGCTCCCTTGGGATACGAAAAGTGCAGCTCGCGGACCACGTGCTCGTCGGAATCGGTGATCACCAGCGTCGCCTCGCGCACCTGCGCGGCCTGCGCGCCGAATTGCAGCGCCAGATCGATGTCGAGCGGGCGCCGGAAGCCGAAGCGCGCCGCCAGCACGATTCCCACCACCAGGACCAACAAGGCCGCACGGCGCCGCATCTCGACCGAAACCTAGCAGGGAATGTTGGCGCTGTCCGTGGGGTATCATGCGGGTATGCGGCGGATCCTTCTGTCTGTGGTGCTGACGGCTGGGTGTGCGGGCGGGGCGCGCGAGGCGAGCCTGCGGCGCGAGGTCGATCCGGCGCTGCTGCACGGCGACGTGCGCGCGGCGGTGGCGGCGTCGCAGAAGCTGGGCGGGCTGGACGATCGGCGGCTGCGCGTGGCGGCGGAGACCGTGGTGTGGACCGCGCTGCAGTCGCCCGACGCCGAGCAGCGCGTGCGAGCGGCGCGGGTCGCGCTCTCCGTGGAGGCGCCGGCGCTCGATCGCGAGATGCCGCGGCGGCTGATCGACTCGGATCCGCGCGTGCGCGCGCTCGCCGCGGTGCTGTTGGCGCCCCAGGCGCCCGAGGCGCGCCAGGTGCTGGCGGCGGCGCTCAAGAGCAGCGATCCGGCGGCCCGCTTGATCGCGCTCGATGGAATCGGCTACCTCGACGACCTTCCGGCGCTGCTCACACGCCTCGCCAACGACGCGGATCCCCAGGTGCGCGCGCGCGTGGCGAGCGAGCTGGGCGCACGCAACCCGCGCGAGCTTGCGGAGACGCTGCTGCGCAAGCTCCTCTCCGACGGTGACGCAGGGGTGCGCGCGGCCGCGATTCGCGCGGTCGGCGTACGCGGCGATCGCGCGCTGAGCGCCGAGGTCGAGCGTGCGCTCGAAGATCCGTCGCTCGGCACGCGACTGGCTGCGCTGTCCGCGATCACGCGCTTCGGCACCAGCGCGAGCCGGCTGGCCGCGCTCGGGTCGGGCGCCGATCACTACCTGGCGTTGCGCGCCGCGGTTCAGCTCCATCGGCTGGGCAAGTTGGAACAGGCGCTGGCAGCCGTGCGCACCGCCGCCGCCGATCGGCGTCCCGAGGTGCGCGCCGCCGCGATGAACGCCGCCGGCGAGCTGGGCCCCGCCGGCGCAGCGCTCGCGTTGCCGCTGCTCCGCGACCCGGATCGCGAGGTGCGCTTCGCTGCGGCGCGCGCGTTGATCGCCGCCGGCCAACCGGCAGCCGCGCTCCCGTTCCTCATCGCCGCGGTGAGCACGCAGCCCGCGCTGCCGTTCGCGCTCGACGCCGCCGACGAGCTGGCGCGCCTGGGCAATCCGCTCGGACGCGCGACGCTCGAGCGCGCGCTCGGCTCCGCCGACGCCTTCGAGCGGCGCCGCGCGGTCTCGCTGCTCGCGCCGCTGCCAGGATCGCTGCTCCTGCTCGAGCACGCGCTCGCCGACATAGATCCGGACGTGCGCCTGAGCGCGGCTGAATCGCTCCTGCGCCGCGCGTACCGTCCCTACCTCAAACGCAACTGGGCGACCTAGCGCTGAGGCGTTGGGCTCACTTGCCGCGTTCGGCGCGCAGGAGCTGAACCAGCGCGTCGAGCTGGGGGTCGCCGAGCTTGCCGCGAAATTTCGGCATCTCGTTCTTGGCTCCGAACAGCGCCGGCTGGCTCGCATCTTCCAACAAGCGCTTGATCCAGGCGGCGCTCGCACGCTGGCCGAGGTTCGGCGCACCGTCGCCCGCCGTGGCGCCGTCTACCTCGTGGCAGTTGTCGCAACCGCCGTCGTCGAAGACTTGCTTGCCGCGCTGCGCTTTGGCCGCGTCCACGCCGTCCGGTCCGCCGAGTGAGTACACCCACTCGACCAGCGCGTCGAAGTCGGCGCCGATGGCCTTGACCGGCTTCATGCCCTTGACCTTGGTCTCGCCGTAGAAGCGCTCGTTCGCCGGATCGCGCAGGAACGCGGCGATCCAGCCGCGCGACGACCAGCCGTCGAGATCGGGCGCCTTTCGCTCGCCCGCGCCGCCGTACACGTGGCAGCCGGCGCAGCGCTCCGCGTACAGCTTGCGGCCCTGCTCGGTGGGATCGTTGTCGTAGACCGCGGTGCCGCCGGCCGGGGGCACGCCCTCCATCGCCAGCGCGAGCGCGCGGGCCGCGTCTCGATCGGCACGCACGCGGAACTTCTGGAAGCCAGCGTTGCCGCGATCGGCGCGCTCCGCGAGCCCGCCCAGCGCCGCCGCGCCGAGGAGCAGCAGCACCACCGCGCCGACGAAGCGCTTGCGCCGTAGCGGATTGCGCGACGGCCCGCGATCGGCGAGCGGCAGCAGGAACAAGAGGCCGCCCGCCACCAGCGGCGCGCCGACCGCCGCCACCAGCTCGTACGACCCGGGGAAATACTTGAGCAGCTGGTAGAGCGGCAGGAAGTACCACTCCGGTCGCGCGTCGTACGACGACGAAGGATCTGCCGGCGCCTCCAGCCCGGCCCCGTGCGCGCGCAGCACCGCGTACACCATCAGCCCGAGCACCACCGACATGGCCACGAAGTCGCGCGTGAGCTGCTCGGGCCAGAACGGCACCGTCTTCTGGTCGAGCTCGGCGTCGCTCTGCGACCAGCCGGGCGTGATGCCATGCCTGCGCATGAGCGCGACGTGCACGACAGTGAGCAGCAACATCAGCGCCGGCAGCGCCATGGTGTGCAGCGCATAGAAATGGGTGAGCGTGAGGTTGCCGTACTCCGGCCCGCCCTGGACCAATCGCTTGAGCCACGGGCCGAAGCCGGGCATCGCGCCGACCAGGCTGGTGGCGACCTGCGTGGCCCAGTAGCCCTTCTGATCCCACGGGAGCAGGTAGCCGGTGAGCGCGAACCCGAACAGCACCAGCATCATCACCACGCCGACGTACCAGTTCACCTCGCGCGGCCGGCGGTACGCGCCCCAGAGCGTGACCTGCAAGAGGTGCAGCGCGGTGAGCAGGATCATCGCGCTCGCGCCGGTGGCGTGCAGGCCGCGGATGAACCAGCCGAGCGTGACCTCCTGTTGCACGTACGCCACCGACGCCCAGGCGGTCGTCGACGACGGCGCGTAGAAGCTGGCCAAAAGGATGCCGGTCACCGCCTGCACCGTCAGTACGAACGCCAGCGCCGAGCCGAACACGTAGCTCCAGCGCGCGCCGCCGCGCACCGGCTCCTCGAGCGCCGCGCGGATCAGCGTGCGATGCCCGACGCGCTCGTCGAGCCAGTCGCCGAAGGTCACGTCTCTTCCTTGCCGGCGACGCCCTGGCGGTAGCGACGCCAGGTGACCAGCACGCGCCCGTCTTTCACCGCGCAGTCGAGGCGATCCATGCCGCGCGGCGCCGGGCCGCTCACGCGCGCGCCCGACGGATCGAAGACGCTGTCGTGGCACGGGCAGGCGAACCGCTCGTCGGCCGGCTCCCAGTCGACCGCGCAGCCCGCGTGCGGGCACACCGTGGAGAGCGCGCGCACCTCCGCGCCGTCGCGCTGCAGCCACACCGCACCCAGCGTCACGCCGGTGAAGCGGGTCCACGCATCGCGCAGGTCGCGAACCCGCACCGGCACGCGCGTCGGCTGGCCCTCGGGCAGCCGCTCGAGCTCGCCGACGTCGACCGGCTCATCCGCGCCGCCGACCGTGCGCTTGCGCGTGGGGAACGAGAGAAACGCGCCCGCCGGCACCGCGATCGCGACGCCCAACGCCGTCGCGACCAGCCCGCCGATCCACTTGACGATGCTCCGTCGCGCCGCCAAGGTTACCGCTTCTTGCGCTTGCGCTTGGCGGCGTTCGCGTTGTGCGGCTCTTTGTCCCTGGTCGTCACGGTGGCGGCCGTCGGCCGGACCAGCGCCTGCCCGTCTTCCCACAAGCGCATCGCGTGCGGATCGACGCGATAGCGCGAGTACAGATAAGCGAGCAGCGCCGCGCCAGCGAGGAAGGTGGCCACGCCGATGAACTGTGAGGTGGTGAACGGCCCGATCATGCCGCGCTGCTCGTCGGCGCGCAGCGTCTCGACGTAGTAGCGCAGCACCGCGTAGCCCATGGTGAAGGCCACGAACATCTCGCCCGAAAACTTGCGGTAGCGCCGCACCAGGAACACCAGGCCGAGCAGGATCAGGCCGTTGAGCGACTCGTAGAGCTGCGTCGGGTGCACCGGCAGCGAGTGCAGCGCATCGGGCGGCAACAGGCCCTCGACCCGCTGCTGGTTGAACGCCGGCGCGCCCGCGGGAAACGTGATCGCCCACTTGCCGCCGAACGGCTTGCCGAAATCGCAGCCGTACATCAGGCAGCCGAGGCGCGTGATCATGAGCCCGCTGCACAGCGACGGCACCGCGCAGTCCGCCCAGGCGAGCAGGCGGATGTGCTTGAGCCGGCAGAACACCGTCGCGCCGATGAAGCCGCCGAGGAAGCCGCCGTATGCGACCAGCCCGCCCTGGTTCACCTTGAAGATGTCGATGAAGCTGTCGAACCGATCGAGGTTGGTCAGCACATAGAGCAGCCGCGAGCCGACCACCGCCGAGACCGCGGTCCATACGTAGCAGGAGCCCATGATCTCGCGGTCCATCCCGTCGAGCACGCACAGCTTGAGGGTGATGTACCAGCCGACCACCAGCGACAGGCCGAGCATGACGCCGTAGCTGTAGATGGGCAGGTGAAGCGGCAGGTAGAACAGGACGGGGCGCACGTGGGCGAAGTATTCAGGTCCCCTCCCCCTCCGTCAAGGTATGCTCGCTGGGACCATGCTTGGGCCCGATTCGAGTCGCATCCTGCGCGAACGCATCGTCGCCGCCATCATCGCGCTCTTGTCGGTGTTCGCGCTCGGCTCGCTCGGCTTTTACGCGCTCGGGCGTTTCTACCTCGATCGGGAGGCGTGGACCTACGGGCAGTGCGCGTTCTTCACCGTCACCACCATCACCACCGTCGGCTTCGCCGAGCTGCCACACCTGTCGAAGGTTCCGTTCGGGCACGCGTTCACCGTCGTGGTGCTGTTGGTCGGCCTGGGCGTCGCGCTGTACTGCATGTCGGCGCTCACTACCTATTTCATCGAAGGCGAGTTCTCCAAGGGCCGGGTGAGAAGAAAGATGTCACGCATGATCGAGAACCTCAGGGATCACATCATCGTCTGCGGCGCGGGCACCACCGGCATCCACGTGGTCGAGGAGCTGCTCACCACGGGCAATGCGGTGGTGGTGATCGACCTCGAGGCCAAGCAGCTCGAGCGCGCGCAGGCGCTCACGCCGGGGCTGATCCCGACGCTGCAGGGGGATGCCACCGAGGACAGCGTGCTCGAGCGCGCCGGGATCCGACGGGCGCGCGGGCTGGTGGCCGCGCTCACCGACGACAAGGCCAACCTGTTCATCGTGGTCTCGTCGCGCCAGCTCAACCCGCGCCTGAAGATCATCGCCAAGGGCGTCGACGTCAAGGCGACCGAGAAGCTCAAGCACGCGGGCGCCGACAGCGTGGTCAACCCGGCGTACATCGGCGGCGTGCGCATGGTCTCCGAGATGATCCGCCCGCAGGTGGTCGAGTTCCTCGATCTCATGCTGCGCGACAAGGACAAGAACCTGCGCATCGAGGAGGTGATGATTCCCGCCGACTCGCCGTTCGTCGGTAAGCCGATCTTCGAAGCGCAGATCCGCAAGCACACCAACCTGCTGGTGGTCGCCGTGCGTGAGGCCGCGGCCGATGCGCGCACGCCCGGCCGGTTCATCTACAACCCCGGCCCCGAGACCGCGATCGCCGCCGGCATGGCGCTGATCGTCCTCGGTGAGACCGAGAGCGTCCACAAGCTGCGCGGCGCGCTGAACCGCGGCTTCGGCGGCTGACCTACACTAGGCGAGACGTACGGTTCGTGCTCTTCCGTACCCTTCCCAAGGTCCGTTGATCCCCGTCGACAATCGCGTCACGATCCAGTCATGAAGTCGATCGACATGCGCGACCGCGGCGGACCGATGGTCAGCGTGCAACTCGCCGAAGAGCTCCGCTCGCGCGCGCCGGGAGAGCTGGTCGAGATCGTCACCGACCGTCAGTCGGTCGTCGACTACCTGCTCGACTGGTGCCGCGAGACCTCGAACCCGCTGATCAGCATCGACACCATCCAGGGCGATCTACGCGTGGTCGTCGCCAAGACCTAGATCGACCCTACCCGTAGGCTTTTTCGATGCGCTCTTGATCTTCTTTGCAGCGGATGCAGAGCGTGGTCTCGGGGCGGGCTTCCAGGCGCTTGATCGAGATCGGCTCTTCGCACTCTTCGCAGATGCCGAAGGTGCCCTCGTCGAGCTTGAGCAGCGCGTGATCGATCTTCTTGAGAAACGTCTTCTCGCGACCGCGCAGGCGGAAGGTGAAGGACTGGAGATATTCCGATGAAGCGAGATCCATCTCGTCCGGCATGTCGTCCGCGTCGAGGGTCATGTCCTCGTTAAGCGTCCGCTTCGCGCTCTTGAGGATCTCCTCTTTCTTCTCGATGAGAATCTCGCGGAACCGCTTGAGATCCTTCTTCTTTAGACCCTCTGGGCTCTTCGCCGTCATGGTACTGCCCCTTCATGCTCCTTGGCGGGTCGGACAAATCGGGTGAACGACAATAATAGTCCTGGCTCTGATGACCGTCAAGTGAACAAGCCCTGTAGCGTAAATGCGATCAGCTCGTGTCCGACCTTCTGGGTGTCGACGCGCGAAGGGTCGTTCTCGACGAACGAGTAGGTCACCATTTCCTTGGCGGCGCCCAGGATGCAGCGCGCGGCCAGCTTGGCGTCGCACGTGCGCACCAGGCCCATCTCGGTGCCGGTCTCGATCGCGCTCATCAGCAGCGCCTCGATGCGGCCGTAGAAATCGAGCAGCTTGCGATCGAAGTCGGCGTCGATGCCCACCGCCTCGCGCAAGAGGATGCGCGCCAGCGCGCGGTTCTCCATCAGCGTGTTGAAGATCAGATCGACCGTCACGTTGAGCTGCTCGAGCGGCGGCTTGGCGCCCGGCCCCACATCGATGCGGCGCACGGTCGCCGCGAGCGTGATGAACAGCTCGTTGAGCAGCTCGTCGAAGATCGCCCGTTTGGACTCGAAGTACAGATAGAACGTGCCGCGCGCGATGCTCGCCGCTTCGATCAGATCGTCGATGCTGGTCCCGTGATAGCCCTTTTGCGAAAAGAGCTGGCGCGCGACCTCCATCACCTCGGCGCGGCGCGCCTTGCGCTGGCGCTCGGCGCGCGAGACCCTTCCGTCGACCTTCGATGCCTTCGTGGCCCGTGGCACGCTTGACGACACTAGCACGCGGCGCTATACGGTCGCTTCACCAATAGTCTTGGAGGAAGCCATGGGGATCCGGTTGGGCGACGTCGCTCCTGACTTCGAGCAGGAGTCTACCGAAGGGACCATCAAGTTCCATCAGTGGCTGGGGGACAAATGGGGCGTGCTGTTCTCGCACCCCAAGGACTTCACGCCGGTGTGCACCACCGAGCTCGGCTACGTGGCCAAGATCAAGCCCGAGTTCGAGAAGCGCAACGTGAAGACCATCGCGGTCAGCGTCGATTCGGCCGAGTCGCACAAGAAGTGGTTCGCCGACATCGAAGAGACGCAGGGCACCAAGATGAACTTCCCGGTGCTCGGCGACGCCGACAAGAAGGTCTCCAACTTGTACGGCATGATCCACCCGAACGCGAACGACACGCTCACCGTGCGCTCGGTGTTCATCATCGATCCGAACAAGAAGGTGCGGACCATCATCACCTACCCGGCTTCGACGGGCCGCAACTTCGACGAGATCCTGCGCGTGATCGATTCGCTGCAGCTGACCGACAACTTCAAGGTCGCGACGCCCGCCAACTGGAAGGACGGCGGCGACTGCGTGATCGTGCCTTCGCTGCAGGATCCGGAAGAGCTGAAGAAGCGCTTTCCGAAGGGCTTCAAGGCCCTGCGCCCGTATCTGCGCATGACCCCCCAGCCCAACAAGTAGTCACAATAAGTGGTGTTGACACCGACCGTGTGCGACGGCTACGATTCTATCGCACAACCATCGTAACTGCCGCGGAGGCTCCATGGCCGGGTCCGATAAGCGCAAGCAAAGTCTCTACTTCCCCGAAGAAATGCTCAAAGAGATCCAGGACGAGGCGGCCCGCCAGGATCGCTCGTTGTCGTGGATCGTCCAGAAGGCCTGGAAGCTGGCCCGCAAGGACATCATGAAGTACCCCTCGGTAAACGAGTTCCCGGGCGAAGACGACGAGCGCGGTGCCGCGGAGTAGCGACGTCGACAGGCAGGGATTCGCAGTCGGGCGCGATCACTCGCCCATCTTCTATCGAGTCACCGGCGTAGCCGATGCACCGCCCATCGTGTTCTGCGACGGGATCGGCTGCGACGGCTATGTGTGGAAATACCTCGAGAAAGAGCTCTCGCTCGGGCGGCGCGTGGTGCACTTCCACTATCGCGGGCACGGCCGAACGCCCGCCCCGCGCGATCTGCGGCACGTCGACATCGAGGATCTCGCGGACGATCTGGTCGGCGTAATGGACGCGGCGCTCGGTCCGGACACGACCGCCGTGCTGGCCGGGCACTCGATGGGCGTGCAGGTCGCGCTCGAGGCGTATCGCCGCCATCCCGAGCGTGTGCACGGCCTGGTGCTGTTGTGCGGCAGCTACGGCACTCCGCTGCGCACCTTCAAGGGCAAGGCCACGCTCGAGCAGGTGCTGCCCTACGTGAAGTTCCTGGTCAACCGCATCCCCGGCGTGGTCACCGGGTTCTGGAAGCGGCTGATCCCAACGGAGCTCGCGTATCAGATCGCTACGCGCTTCGAGCTCAACGGCGAGCTGATCCGCCGCGAAGACTTCATTCCGTATCTGCAGCACATGGCCAACATCGACGTGCGGCTGTTCCTCGAGATGCTGGCCGCCGCCGGGCGGCACTCGGCGCGCGAGCTGCTCGAGCACATCGACGTGCCGACGCTGATCGTCTCCGGCGAGCGCGACGGCTTCACGCCCGCCAGCCTCTCGGCGGAGATGCACGAGCGGATCAAAAACTCCGAGCTGTTCGTGGTCCCGGGCGGCTCGCACACTGCGCCGATCGAGCGGCCCGCCGAGGTCACCGAGCGGATCGCCGAATTTCTGCGCAAGCATTCGTAGCCATGAATTGGCACCGCGCGATCCGACTGGCGAGCCTGCTCGTGTTCGCGGCGGCGCTCGGCTTGTTGATCTACAAGCTCAAGCGCAGCCCCGAGCAGCAGGACCTGACCCGCTACGTCGAGGTGGAGGTCCCGGCCATGCTCGCGGCCGAGCAGCCGATCCACGAGCGCATCGATCGGCTCGGCCAGGCGCCGGGGCTCAAGCCCGAGGAGGCGCGCAAGCTGATCGTCGACGACGTGATCCCTCGGCTGCTCAAGCTCAAGAAGGGCGTCGAGCAGATCAAGACCAGCACGATGGAGACCCGGCAGCTCAACCTGGAATATCTGCGCGTCACCGACGAACTGATCGACGCCTGCCGCAAGTGCGTGCAGGTGATCGACGATCCCAAGCTGTCGACGGTCGACGGGTTGAAGGCGGTGCGCGCGCGCTTCGCCGAGGTGCGCAGCGCGTACCAGGCGTGGGACACGCACGTGCAGGAGGCGTGCGTGCGACATCGGCTCGCCAAACCCGTGACGCACTAAGATGCCTTCGCCATGACCGCCGGCCAGGCCGTGCGCGCCGGGTTTCGCGCGCTGAAAGACGCACCGTTGCCGTCGCTGGGCGCGCTGGCGGCCGCGGCGCTGGCGGTGCTGGCGGGCGCGGTGGCGACGCGGGCGGCGCGCGGCGAGCTCGAGCGCGCGATCGTCGAGGGCGAGCCGGTGCACGCGGCCAGTGCGCTGGCGATCGTGCTGGCCGGCGTGACGTTCGCCGCCCTCTTGGTCGAGATCGCGCGCGCGGTCGCGCTCGCGGCCTTCGGCGGCTCGCAACACCCGTTCACCGACGGGCTGCGCCGCACGCCGGCGATGATCGCGATCGCGGCGGTCGAGTGGGTGGTCGAGGGCACGCTCCTCGGCGGCGCGCTGCTCGCGCTCGGGCGCGCGTCTCTTCACGCCATCGATCTTGCGCATCCCGCGCGCGCGGCCGCCGTCGCCACGCTGTGCCTCGCCCCGCCGCTGCTGCTGGCGCTCGCCACCTTCGTCGCGGCGCGCATCGCGATGACGCTGGCGGCCCGCGGCCTTCCGCCGGGCGCCGCGCTGGTGCACGGCTACGACACGACGTTGCGGCGTTTCCCGTCGCTGGTTCGGTTGGCCGTGCGGCTCTTGCTGATGACCCTGCCGCTCACCGCGCTGGCGCCCTTCGTGCCGGCGCCGCTGGCGGCGGTGTGCGCCGCGCTCGCTACGCTATGGGGCTACGCCGCCTTGTCCGCGTTCGTCGGCCCGGTCGACGAGGAGGCGCGGTGAAGCGGCGGATAGCACGCTGGTGACCATGGTGCGAGCGGGCTGCGGGTAGAACAGGAAGTTGGCGATGGTCGGCTCGACGCCGTAGCGCTCGACGTAGTCGCCCGGTTTGGCGTCCGGATAGGCCTTGTCGACCATGCCGAAATCGAGGTGCTCGATGTCGCTCGCCTCGACGAGGTCGACGATCGAGCGCATGCGCTTGAGGAGCAGCGCGTCGTACACCCCCGGCAGCGGCAGCTCGCGCACGACGCAGTGATCGCCGGCGCGATCGAGCTCCATCGCCACCTCCTGCACGCACGCAACCCGCGCCACCGTCGAGAAATGGACCCGCAGATAGCGCTCGCGGATGCGATCGCCCTCGACCTCGGCCAGCCCGTCGCGCACGTCGACCAGCGCCGGCTCGCGACCCATGCACAGCACGTACACGTAGTCACACAGATCCTCGGGCCCGCCTGCGCGATAGAACGCCGGGGCGCGCGTCGCCGCCGACAGCCCGCGCGCCAGGCGCTTCACCTCGCGCGGCGAGAGGCCCGCGCCGAAGCGCGCCTGGTCGTCCGGCTCGCCCCAGGTCAGCGTCGGATAGACGGTCGCCAGCGTCGAGTCGATGATGGTGCGCTGCGGGCCTTTGTTGGCCTCGCAACCGTCCGTCTTGGTGCAACCCGAGCAGCCCATGACCGGGCAGTCTAGCACGCACCCACGTATTGGCACCTTTCGGCGGCTCGCGGCACTCATTGACCTTGGCGGGGAAGCGCTCGTACGCTCCCCGGTCGGAGGGTCCATGAGCGGGATTCGATGGAAGACGTTGGCGGCGGCGGTGGGGTTGATGGCCTCGGTGGCCTGCGCCGGCAAGGGCTGCTCGTGCACCGAGCCGATCAAGGGCGGCTTCGCGGTCGCCGAGCGCCACGAGAGCGCGATCCAGCTGCGCGCCACGCAGGGCCTGTTCAAATACTTCTCGGACAACGGCGCGAGCATCATCCCGAGCCTGTTGCCGACGGGCACGACCTTCAACGTGCCGCCCAGCTGCGGCGGCTCGAACCCGATCTGCTGCACCACGCCGGCGCCGATGTGCCGCATCAACTTCGATTTCAAGGACCTCTCGTTGCAACCGACCGCGCCCAACGTGGTCAAGCTCTCGACCAACCTGGTGCTCAAGACCATGGACAACCTCCCGGTCGGGATCCTCGGCGGCACCTGCTTCATCTCCATCGACACCACGCGCTCGGGCGGGCCGACCATGAACGTCGCCGCCGACCTCACGTTCCCCGTCAACAAGACCACCGACTCGACCGAGATCTCGGCGATGAACGCCGCGGTGACCGGCATCGACAACGGGGACCTCAAGACCGATGAGGCCGGCTCCACGCCGTTTCTCTGCTCTGCCATCGGGCTCGTCGCGACCGGCATCATCATCTCCACGCTCGAGTCGCAGGTCGCCACGCAGATCCAGAACACCATCTCGCAGCAGACCTGCATGACGTGCATGGACAAGACCGACTGCAACAGCTTCGCGTCGGATTGCGTGATGGGCACCTGCGTGCAGGCCGACGGCAAGACCTGCGTGCAGGAGGTCGGGCTCGACGGGCGCATGGACATCGGCAAGTCGCTGGCGGCGTTCTCGCCCAACACCAAGGCGAAGATGGACGTGATGGCGGTGCTCGGCGGCTATGCGAGCGCCGACACCGGGCTGTCGCTCGGCATGCTCGGTGGTGGCTACGCCGACCCGCACAGCTCGTGCGTGCCCATGCGGACCCGCGCCGCGCCGCCGCCCATCACGCCGTCGACCACCTTCACCACCGACGTGCTGCCCGACGGCGCGACCGGGTACCACCTGGGCATCGGCGTGCACCGGAGCCACCTCGACACGCTCGGCTTCTCGGCGTGGGACTCGGGCGCCCTCTGTCTCGACGTCGGCACCCCGTCGGTGGCGCTGCTCACCGCCAAGACCATCGGCGTGGTGATCCCATCGCTCGGCGATCTGGTGCACGGCAAGGACGCGCCGATGTTCCTGGTGATCAGGCCGCAGGATCCGCCCACCTTCTCGATGGGCAAGGGCACCTTCAAGCTCGACGTGAACGGGCAGAAGATCATCGACGACGCGCTGCTGCACATCCACGTTCCCAACTTCAACATCGACTTCTTCGCGTTCGTCGACGAGCGCTACGTGCGGGTGATGACGCTCACCGCCGATCTCGAGCTGCCGGTCGCGCTCGACGTCGACGCCACCAACAAGATCGTGCCGCTGCTCGGCGATCTGACGCAGGCGTTCACCAACGTGTCGGTCACCAACTCCGAGCTGCTCGCCGAGGCGCCGGCCGATCTCGCCAAGACCTTCCCGATGCTGCTCGGCCTGGCCGGTGGGCAGCTCAGCTCGGTGCTCTCGCCAATCGCGCTGCCCGCGCTGATGGGCATCAACATCAAGCCGATCGCGATCACCTCCACCGATCCGGACACCGACGGCGCCAACCAGTATCTCTCGATCTTCGCCAACCTCTCCACCGGCACGCCGCTGTCGCTCGGCGCCGAGACCGAGGCCCGCTTGATCGAGCTCACGCTGCCGGCCACGCGCGGGTTCGCCGTCGACGCGCGCAGCGCAGCGCAGCCTCAAGCGCGCCTGCAGCTCGGCGGGCAGAGCATCGACGGGCTGCCGCTCGAGTTCTCGTATCAGGTCGACGAGAGCGGATGGTCACCGTTCACCAGCGCGACCACGCTCGACGTCACGCACCCGCTCTTGTGGTTGCAGGGACGGCACCACGTCGACGTGCGCGCGCGGGCGGCCGGCGTGCCCGAGTCGCTCGACCTCACCCCGGCGCGCGTCGAGCTGCTGGTCGACACCATCGCCCCCGAGGGCAGCTTCGACGGCTCGTACGGCGAGTTGGTGGTGAGCGCGACCGATCGCGTGTCGCCTCACGAGGCGCTGGTCTATCGCTGGCGCTCCAGCGGCGGCGAGTACTCGATGTGGTCGGCGCTCGATCGCCTCCCGATCGATCCGGCGATTCCACTCGACACCATCGACGTGCAGGCGCGCGACGAGGCGGGCAACATCGGGGTGATCCAGTTCCACGGCCGCACCACCGCGCCGGCGGCGAGCGGCTGCGGCTGCGACGTGGGCGGCGCGGCGCCGTCACCGACGGGCGGGCTGCTCTTGATCCTGGCCGCCCTGAGCGGCCTGTTCGTGGTGCGCCGGCGACGGCTGGCGCTGTTCGTGCTGCTGGGCCTGGCCGGCTGCAACGACGGGCTCGGCAAGGGCGAGTTCGTCAACAACATCGACGAAATCGGCCGCTTCCACGACGTGGTCGCGCGCAACGGCGAGTTCTTCGTCAGCGCCTACGACGACTCGGTCGGCGATCTGGTCTACGCGCACATCAAGGATCTCTCGAAGCCGGTGAGCTGGCAGGACATCGACGGCGTGGATCTGACCGCGCCGGTCGACACGCCCGGGGACTACCGCCACGGCATCAACGACCCCGGCCCCGACGTCGGCCTGTACACCTCGATCGCGCTCACCAAGGCGGGCGAGCCGCGCATCGCCTATTACGACGTCACCAACGCGGCGCTCAAGTTCGCCGCCGGGCCCGGCCATTTCCGCGTGAGCACCGTCGAGACCGGCGCCAACAACGTCCAGGTCGGGCTGTACGCGGCGCTCACGCTCGACGACGCCGACATCCCGTCGATCGCCTACATGGCCACTGGCATCTCCGACGGCAAGAGCGGGTTCAAGAGCGAGCTGCGCCTGGCCACCGCCACCAACGCCAACCCCGGCGACGCCGACTGGACGATCAGCAAGGTCGACTCCACCGCCATCCCGTGCGCCGGCCATTGCGGCGCCGGAACTGCGTGCGTCCAGACCGCGATGGTCAACATGATGCCCAACGGCGACCCTTCGATCTCGACCTGCGTGACCGTCGACGCCGCGCCCTGCGCCACCGCGTGCGCCGACACCCAGGCGTGCATCGCAACCGTGTGCACCGCGTTCCTCGCCACGCCCAAGGCGCCCGATCTCCCGGAAGGCACCGGGCTGTTCACGCAGGCGCGTCGGGTCAACGGAAAGCTCGACCTCATCTACTACGATCACTCGCAAGGCGACCTCAAGCTCGCCACCGGCGCGCCGGGCGGCACCTTCACCGTCTCGATCCTCGACGGCAACGATCCGACCACCGACGTCGGGCAGTTCTGCAGCGCGCAGGCGGCGATGGACGGCACGCTGCACGTCGCCTACGTGGACGCTGTAGGCGATCGCCTGCTGTACAAGACCGTCTCGGGCGGCACGGCGCTCATGACCGCCGAGGTGATCGACGACGGCGTGCGCGACGACGGACCGCACCCGGTGGGCGCCGGCGCGGCCCTGGTGCTCGACGGCGGCAACCCGCGCGTCGTCTACCAGGACCAGCAGGTCTCGGATCTCCTCGAGGCGCGCCGCGGCGGCAGCTCGTGGACCCACACCCCGGTGGTCACCGGCGTCGCCGGCTACGGCTGGTGGCCGCACATCACCGCCGACTCGGGCAAGCTGTACCTGTCGCAGTTCGTCTACGACCGCGAGAACGGCTCGGGCGCCCTCGGCACCCTGCAGATCAGCGCGCTACCCTAGCTTGGCGCGGTGGGGTGCTGGCGGATCCCGTCGAGCAGGAGCTGGAACAGGTGGCTCTTGAACGCCGCCGGATCCGGCACGCGCCCGTCGAGGAACACCCCCATCGAGCCGCGCGCGGCGCTCATGAAGCACACGATCGAGATCAGCGAGGTCACCACCATCGCGGCGTCCATCTGCCGCAGGTGACCCTGCTCCATGCCCGCCGAGACGATGTGGTGCGCGTGCTGATGCACCTTGAGGAACAGCTCGGGGCGATCCTTGAACAGCGCCTTCAGGTGCTTGCCGCCGTCGAGGACCTCGCGTACCAGCACGTCGGCGAAGCGCGGCTGATCGGTGAGCAGATCGAAGTACAGCCCAAGCGCCGCGAGCGTCGGATCGCAGTCCTTTCGCGTGGCCTCGATGATCTTGACCGCTTCCTCGTAGATGCTCTGCAGCACCGCGCGGTAGAGGCCCTTCTTCGATCCGAAGTGGTAGTAGATCATCCGCACGTTCAGCTGGGTGCGCCGGGCGATGCGGTCGATGCGCGCGCCCGAGAAGCCCGCGAGCGCGAATTCCTCTGCCGCACCGTCGAGGATCCGCTCGCGGCTCCCCTCTTTCTTGACGGCGTTCGGCATGTCGTTGCGTATCCTACCTGTATTCTCGCAACAGGCAATCCGTCTTGACGACCCCGCCCGAGATCCTCTACGATGCAGAGGTACTGTAATTTTACATAGGAGACCCATGAATCGTAAGCTGGCATTCGTTTTCGGACTCTCGCTCTCGCTGCTCTCGGCCACCGGTTGCGGCCTGATCTCATCGGAGAGCTCGTCGGGGGACACCAAGAACGCCCTCACCGTGCAGGTGAACGCGGCCCCTCCCGCGGAGAAGGAAGAGGCGTCGAAGCCGAGCGCCCCCGGCTATGGCTTCATCTGGGTGAGCGGCTACTGGGACTACCTGGACGGCAACTACGTCTGGCGCGACGGACGTTGGGTGCAGGGCAAGTCGGACTACGAGTACGTGCGCGCGAGCTACGCCAACGAGGGCGGCAGCTGGGTGTTCCACCGCCCGCACTGGAAGCGCCGCGCGACCGCCTCCCGCTAGCGGGTCAGCGGCGGCGCACGACCGCGGCGAAGAAACCGTCGGTGTCGTGCACGTGCGGCAACAGACGCAGGCGCCGACCGTCGCCAATCGCCAGCGCGCGCGCCGAGCCGAGGATCTCCTTGGCCAGCACCTCCTCGAACTCGGGGTGCGCGGCGAGGAAGCCGTCGACCACCTGATCGTTCTCGGCGGCCTCGACCGTGCAGGTGGCGTAGATCAGGCGCCCGCCGACCGCCACCAGCGGCGCGTAGGTCTCGAGGATCTGCCGCTGCGTGCGCGGTAGCTCGTCGAGCTCGGCGGGCTGCAGGCGCCAGCGCGCCTCGGGGCTGCGACGTAACACGCCGAGGCCGGAGCACGGCGCGTCGCATAGCACGCGATCGAACAGCGACGGCGGCTGCCGCGCAAGCAGCTCGCTCGCGAGCAGCGCCTGCACGTTGGTCAGGCCGGCGCGGCGCGCGCGCTCGCGCAGCTCGGTGAGCTTGCGCTCGGTCACGTCGAGGGCCACCAGCCGGCCGCGGTTGGCCATCAGCGCGCCGAGCGCCAGCGTCTTGCCGCCCGCGCCCGCGCACGCGTCGAGCACCTGGCCGCGCGGCGGCGGCGCGACCAGCTCGGCGATCAGCTGCGAGCCGGCGTCCTGCATCTCGAAGCGACCTTCCTTGAACGCGGTGAGCCCGAACGCGTTCAGGTGCGTGTCGAGCTCGAGACCGTCGGCCGCCAACGGAGATGCGTGGGATCCCACCTTTTCGATTTCCAGCCGCGCCTGCAGCTCTTCGCGCGTGTTCTTCAGCCGGTTGGCGCGCACGGTGAGCGGCGCGCGTCGGTTCATCGCCTGCAGGAGGCGCAGCGCGTCGTCCCGGCCCCGCTCGTCGACCACGCGGCGCACCAGCCAGTCGGGATAGGACTCGCGCACGCCCAGGCGCACGATCTGATCGGTGATCTGATCGATGCGCGCGGTGGCCGCCTCGCCGAGCGCGCGCGGATCGATGCCCGAGGCGCGCAGCTCGGTCTCGAGCGCCGGCGAAGTGCCGTGCTCGCCGTGCAGCCACACCAGGTAGAGCGCGAGGTGCGGGGCGTCGTGCGTGCCGAGCGCGGCGAACGCCAGCCGGCGCCGCCAGCGGATCATCCCGTAGACCGCCTCGCCGACGAAGCGGCGCTCGTGCGATCGCAGCTCCCGCGCGGCGCGAAACGCGCGCCCGAGCACCAGCGGCGCCTGCGCCCAATCCGCGTCGGCACGGCCGTAGATCTCGAGCACCTTGTTGCGCACGCGCCCGTCGCGCGCGGCGTCTTCGAGTGCGACGCGGTGCGGCGTGTTTCCAGCTCGTAAATTCGGTTGACGCATCGGCGGTGCAGAGCCTAGAACCTTCCCATGTCCACGTCGACCACTGCAACGCCCGCACCTGAAAAAACGACGTCGAAAACAGACTCGATGCAGGCCAAGGGCAACCTCTATAGCATCGTTCAGCATCAGCTGGAGAAAGCCGCCAAGGCGGTGAACCTCTCGCGCGAGGTCGCCACCATCCTGTCGCAGCCCAAGAACGAGATCATCGTCCACTTCCCGGTGCGCATGGACGACAACTCCTACCGGCTGTTCAAGGGCTACCGCATCCAGCACAACAACATCCTCGGCCCGTACAAGGGCGGCATCCGCTACCACGAGGACGTCACGCTCGACGAGGTCAAGGGCCTCGCGGCGGCGATGACCTGGAAGTCCGCGCTGCACGACATCCCCTACGGCGGCGCCAAGGGCGGCATCAAGTTCAACCCGCGCCTGCACTCCAAGTCCGAGCTCGAGCGCATCACCCGTCGCTACACGCACGCGCTCGGCTCGAACATCGGACCCGAGTTCGACATCCCCGCGCCCGACGTCGGCACCAACGCGCAGACCATGGTGTGGGTGATGGACACGTACATGAACGTGGTCGGGTTCCACGAGAAGAACGCGATGCGCCGCGTGGTGACGGGCAAGACCATCGCCGCCGGCGGCAGCTACGGGCGCGACACCGCGACCGGCCAGGGCGTGGTCCACTGCATCACCGAGTGGGCGCGCGATCGGCGCTTCAACCTGAACGGCTGCAGCTTCGCCGTGCAGGGGTTCGGTAACGTGGGCATGCACGCGGCGAAGATCCTCGCCAAGCTGGGCGCCTCGCTCGTCGCGGTCGGAGACTACAAGGGCTACATCACCAACCCCGAGGGTCTCAACACGCACAAGCTCGCCGAGCACGTGGCGGCGACCGGCTCGGTCGAAGGCTACAAGCACTCCAAGCCGATCACGCGGGAGGAGTTCTTCGCCGTCGAAGCGGACATCTTCATCCCGGCGGCGCTCGAGCTCGAGATCACCGAGAAGGAAGCGAAGCTGCTCAAGTGCAAGGTGGTCGCCGAGGGCGCCAACGGGCCGACCATTCCCGAGGCCGAGGAGATCCTGCTCGACCGCGGCGTCGACGTGCTGCCGGACATCCTCGTGAACTCGGGCGGCGTGATGGTGTCGTACTACGAGTGGCTGCAGAACAAGCGCTCGGAGCGCTGGGAGCTCGAAGAGGTCGAAGAGAAGCTCGAGAAGCGCATGAAGCGCACCTACGGCCACGTGCGTGACTTCGCCGCCGAGCGCAAGCTCGACTTCCGCACCGCCGCGTATGCGATCGGCCTCGGCCGCATCGAGACGGCGTACTCGGAGCGCGGCATCTTCCCGTAGGCTGTCCCGCGTCTGATATCCTGCGCGGATGTCCACTCGTCTGTTTCTCGCGACCCTGTTGCTGATCGGCTGCTCCTCGTCGGAGCCAGCGCCGTCGCCCTCTTCAGTCCAGGCGCTCGGCGGCAAGAGCCCGCCTGCGCCGCACCCGAACGCGCAATTCCCCTACGTGAACATGTTCCAGCCGACGGCCGGCAAGCCGGGCGACTCGATCAAGCTGCTGGGCGGCGGGCTCACCGGCACCACGCAGATCGTGTTCGGCGCCGCGCCGGCCTCCACCTTCACCGTCGACTCCGACGTGCAGCTCACCGCGACCGTCCCCGCCGGTGCCGTCTCGGGCGCGATCACCGTCACCACCCCGGTCGGCAGCGTCCAGAGCAACCTGGCGTTTGCCGTCTCGAGCACCGCCGCGCCCACCATCACCGACTTCAATCCCAAGACCTCGGGCGGCGGCTCTGGAACCACGGTCACCGGCACCAACTTCGCTGGCGTCACGAGCGGCACCGTCAACGGCTTTCCCGCGCTGTTCGTGAGCGTCCAGAGCGACACGCAGCTGCAGCTCGGAATCCCGCGAGGCGCCGGCACCGGGTCGATCACCGTGACCAACAACATCGGCACCGCGACGTCGAGCGTGAGCTTCGTCGGGCTGGCCGAGCCGCGCATCGTCAGCGTCACGCCCCCCGCCGCCAAGGCCGGCGATCTGATCACGGTGAGCGGTGCGCACTTCACCGGCGCAACCATCGTGAACCTGGGCGGCGCCGCCGCGGTCTACACCGTGGTCAACGACTCGACGGTGACGCTCACCGTTCCGGCCGCCGCCACCGACGGCCAGATCCGCATCCAGACGCCGATGGGCGACGACTCGAGCAATCTGCTCGCTCTGCTCGCCTCGGGCTTGCCGACCGTGACCCTGGTGGCGCCCTCGAGCGTGAACGCCGGCGACTCGCAGATCACCGTCACCGGGACCAACTTCAGGCACGTGACCCAGGTGAAGATCGGCGGCCTGCTGGTGAACCACTATCCCGGCGGCGACAGCACGACGATGACGCTCTCGCCGAGCCAGCCGACGACCGGCGCGATCTCGATCACCAATAACGTCGGCACGGCGGTCTCGACCCAGACGGTGACCGTGAACCCGCAGCCGATCATCACCGGCACCCAGCCCGCGAGCGGCAAGGTGGGCGATGCGATCACCATCAACGGAACCGGCCTCACCGGCGCGACGCTGGTGTATTTCGGCAGCGGCTCGATCGCGCCCGACACGGTCTCCGACCTGGTGGTCACCGCCAAGGTGCCGGCGGCTGCCACGCCGGGGCAGATCTACATCGCCCTGCCGGCAGCGACCGCCTATTCGCAGAATCCGAACGATCCCTTTCAGCTGCTCTCGAGCGGCCCGCCCACCGTCGCCAGCTTCACGCCAGCCACCGGGCAGGTGGGGACGAACGTGATGGTCACCGGCACCAACCTGATCGGCACGACCGGATACAAGATTGGCGGCTACGGCGGCGGCTACCAGAGCGTCACCAGCGACAGCACCGTGGACATCAGCGCGATCGCGGGGATGCCCGCCGGGCCGATCACGATGGTCACCAACGCCGGCACGACGACCTCCGCGGGAACGTTTACGCCGACGCCGCCGACGATCATCCTTTCGTACGCGCCGAAGAGCGGCAAGCCGGGCGACACCGTGACGCTCACCGGCCTGCAATTCGGCGCTGCGACCCAGGTGCTATTCCAGCCCAACTCGAGCGCGACCTTCGCGCTCGTCGACGATAGCCACCTCACCGCCGTGGTGCCCGCCGGCGCGATCGACGGCTCGATCACGGTCGTCGGGCAGAACGTTTCCAACAGCACGGTCGGGCCGTTCACCGTCACCGGCGGCGCAGCGCTGGTGGCGCCGCGCATCGCCGCCTTTCAGCCGGGCGGTCTCGGCGTGGGGTCGCAGGTTCAGGTGAGCGGCGTCGGCTTTACCGGGGCGACCCAGGTCACCTTCAATGGGACGCCCACCACCTTCGACGTGCAATCGGATCCGTCGTTCACGACGGTGGTGCCAGTGGGCGCCTCGACCGGAGTGATCACCGTGACCACGCCGCGCGGCACCGCCTCGAGCGCCGACCCGTTCGTCGTGCTCGCTTCGCCGGTGTTGACGGCGATCGCGCCGAGCACCGCCAAGATCGGAGACCTGGTCACGCTCACCGGCGCGAACCTGAGCGCGATCAGCGACATCAACCTGCAGAACGCCAGCGTCGGGCCGCTCACCCAGAGCGACACGCAGCTCACCTTCGTAGTACCGCCTTTGTCCAAGACCGGCCCGCTCACGCTCACGTCACCCGGTTCGACCGTCACCACGACGCAGACGCTCACGGTGCAGGCAGCGACGCAGCCGGTGCTGACCGGCTTCTTTCCACTGAGCGGTCGAGCGACCGCTGCAGTGACCCTCCACGGCACATTCGACAGCGTGGACGCAGTCAAGTTCAACGGCGTCGACGCGGTCTACTTCTTCGTCGCCACGCCGCCGACCCAGATCTACGCCGCCGCGCCGCGCGAGGCCACCACCGGGGCCATCACCGTGATCAATTCGCAAGGCACGGCCACCTCGTCAGCGCCCTTCACCGTGCTCGCCGCGCCGGTGATCTCGAGCGTGACGCCGGCTTCCGGCAAGCCGGGCGACGCGATCGCGATCGTCGGCAGCGGGTTCGCAGACGGAGCGACCGCCGAGTTCAGGGGCATCACCTGCGCCACCAACGTGCAGGACGCGAACAACCTGATCGCGTTGGTGCCGCCGGGCGCGCGCACCGGCCGGCTGCGCGTCGCGACCACCGGCGGCGACTCGATCGGGTCGACGATGTTCACCGTGGTAGCTCCGGCGACGCCGATGCTCACCGACTTCAATCCGGCCGCGGGCGGGATCGGCCACTACATCGAGTTGGTCGGCGTCGGCTTCACCGGGCTCGACGAGATCCGCTTCAACGGCACGCCCGCGCGCATCCTTTGGACCACCGAGAACCGCACGCGCGTCACCGTGCCACCGGGCGCGACCTCCGGCCCGATCACGGCGGTGAACGCCGCCGGAACCGCCAGCTCGCCGTCGCCGTTCACCGTGATCGCCGAGCCGATTCCGGCCATCACGTCGTTCTCGCCCGTCTCGGGCCAGCCCGGTGACCTGATCACGATCACCGGCACCGACTTCGATCACTTCTTCAACGTCGCGTTCAGTGGCGACTACGTGGACGACTTCGAAGACGCGCCGATCGTGAGCCGCACCGGCACCACTGCGACCGTCAAGGTGCCGCGCTACGCCCAGACCGGACCGCTCCGCGTGGCCAGCGATCTGGGCGAGAACGTGTCCATCACGCCGTTCCTGGTGCCGGGCGCGCCGCGCATCGATGGCTTTCAGCCGGCCTCGGGACCGATCGGCACCAGCGTGACGCTGACCGGCGTCAACTTGACCGGCGCGACTGCGGTAGGGTTCGCCGGCACCGCGGCGACGTTCATCGTCGGCTCCGACAGCGCCATCACCACCACCGTGCCAGCCGGCGCGATCACCGGGCCGATCACCGTGACCACGCCGCTCGGAACCGGGACGTCGGCTGCCAACTTCGTAGTTGGCGGCGCGTCCGGAGACGGTCCCGGCGGCGGCGGTGGCGGGTGCGGCTGCGACGTGAGCTCGACCGCGCCGGCTCCGATCTACAGCCTCGCCGCGCTGCTGTTGGCGCTCGCGTGGGGACGCCGCCGCCGTCAGCGTTCTGGCAGGACGTGCGAGGGCCCGGACGCCGGCGAGTAGTAGGTGTCGGGGTCCCTAGCCTGTAGCGGCCGCGCCGCATGAATGTACGCCTCGGGGGTGATCGGCGGATCGTCGCCCGAGCGCGCCAGCGCCGCGGCCTGCGCATGGAAACGGGCGAAGCGCGCCTCATCGAGCGGCCCGCGCAGCGGCGGGCGCAGCGTGCTCACGCCGGTGAAGACCGACTCGAGCGCGTCGATCGCCCACCACGGCGCGCTGGCGACCGGCTTGAGCACGTCGCCCGAGAGCTGCACTACCTCGACGAGAAACCCGCAGAACTGCTCCGGCCGCGGCGAGATGCGCGCGTGCAACGCGTAGCCCGCTGCCGGCAGCTCGGCGACCAGGTGGATGGTGTCGGCCTCGGGCTTTCCCTGCCGCACCAGCCCGACGGTGGCGAGGTGCTTCTCGACCAGCCCGGCCACGCTCCACTGCCCGTCGGCCGCGCCGCGCGAGAGGCGCGTGGTGTCGAGCTCCAGGCGATGCGTGAGCGGCGCTTCGGGCTCGGCGGCGGCGACGATCTTCACCTCGCGCGGCGCCGCGCAGCCGAGCGTAGCCGTGAGCAGCAAGAGGGAAGGAAGCATCGCTCCCGCGATGGAACACCGCCTTCGGCGTAAGGAAGGATTCATTTCTTGAGCTCCTCTTCGAGTGCGCGGGCTTCGGGATCCGACGGGGCGCGCGCGAGCGCTTGCGCGACCAGGCTCTTCGCTTCGGCGCGCAGGCCGCGACGCAGGGCCACGCGCGCAAGGCCGCACAGGGGCGCCGAATCGTCCGGCGCGCCTGCGCGTGCCAGCTGAAACTGTCGCTCGGCGCCGTCGAGATCGTCGAGCTGAAGGCGGTAGCGTCCGGAGTTGACGCGCGCGACCTGACGCAGCGGCTCACGCGCCAGCACGTCGTTCACCAGCTGCTCGGCGCCGGCGTAGTCGCCGCGCGCGGCGCGCACCACCGCCAGGTTGGTCGACGAGGACGCGTCGCCCGGCCGCACGCCGAGCGCGGCTTCGAACAAGCCGCCCGCGCGCACCAGGTCGCCGCGATCGAGGTAGGTGCGGCCCAGCGACGACAGCTCGCCGGCGACCATGCGGCGCACCAGCGGATCGCGCGCCGGCTCGAGCAGCTGCTCGATGCGCTCCGCGAGCGGACGCGCGGGCGGGAGCTGCAACGCGACGCTGCTCAGCCGGTACAGCGGCGCGCCGGGCTCCACGGCCGCCGCGGCGACAGGCGGCGCGTCGAAGGCCGGCTCCCACAACACCGCGCGCTCGGGGATCGAGCGGCGCACCAGCGCGCGCAACAGCTCTCCCTCGTTGGCGATGCGGCTCGCCTCGGAGCGCGACGACCAGCCGAGCGAGGCCGGCACCGCCGCGAGCTCGCCGCCACCGTGCGCGATCCGCTGCGCGACCAGCCGATCGTCCCACAGCTGCTGGCGCACCAGCGCGGTGATGTCGGGCCGCACGCCGGCCACCGACTGTTCGTACAGCGCGCCGGCCGATAGATCGTCGGAGGTGGTGAGCACCAGCGCGCGCGGCGGCGGATCGGCGAACGCCGCGCGCACCCAGGTGCCGGCCTCCGGGCCGAGGCCGCGCTTGGCATCGAGCTCGGCGAGCGCGGAAGGAATGCACACCAGCACCGCCAGCACGCCGGCCGCCCACGGTCCGAGCCGGCCGAGCCGGCGCGCCGCTGCGAGCACGCCGCCGCCCGCGCACACCGCGATCACCAGCGCGAACGGCGTGCCGCACTGCAGATCTTCCATGCCCATCGGATTGATCCAGATCGAGTAGGCGACGTCGCCGAGCGCGACGATCAAGAGGAGCATCGCGAACGCGCGCGTGCGCTTTTCCTTCCACAGCCAGGCGAGCCCACCGAGCGCGGCGATCAACGCGGGGATGGCGAGCTGGCCTTCGATCAGCGCGCCGAAATAGGCGAGCTGGTGGCGCACGGTGGGCGCATCGAAACGAAACGTCTGATCGGCGAACGCGCGGCGGATGCGATGCGCGCCCAGGTGCTGCACCACCTGCACCAGCGTGCGCGGATCGGCCCAGTCCACCGACGGTGCCGGCTCGCGCACCGCGCGCAGCGGCAGGTAGACCACCACCGCCGCGCCGATCGCGACCGCCAGCGGCGCGAGCAGCGGCCAGCGATCGCCCTTGCGCAGCCGCCACAGCGCCCACACCGCGCACGGCGGCCCGCACAAGATGCGCACCTGCGCGTGCATGCCGAGCGACAGCCCGCCCACCAGCGCCAGGCCGAGCGCGGCCGTGCGCTGCCCGGCGGTCGCGCGCTGGAACAGATGCAGCGCGAGCGCGAGGAGCGCCGCGGTCGGCGCGTACACCTCGGCCACCGTCGAGGCCTTGAACATGGTCAGGCCGCACAAGAGCAGCGTCGCCGCGCCGAGCCCGGCCACCTCGGCGGTCACGTCGGGCGCTGAGAACAGCTCGCGCACGATGCGATAGACCAACCAGGCGGCCAGCGCGCCGCACGCCGCCGAGAGGAACGTCAGGCGCAGCGCCACCTCGCCAATCGGCAACAGCGACACCGCCTTGCCCAACAGGCAGAAGAGCGGGAAGCCGGTCTCGTGGGCCACGCCGAGCGTGAACGCGGCGGTGGTGAGCTCGCCCGAATCGCGCAGGTACAACCCGGGGGCCGCCGCGGCCGCCAGCACGGCGAACGCCACGACACACAAGGCAAACCCGAGGCGGGTCACGTTCCGAGCGTACTTCAACCGTCCGTCAATTGACATGGGCGGTCCCGCACGTTACGACTGCGCGGCTTGACGGTCCCTCTTCGGGCCCCATGTAATGGAGGGCCGCGGGCAGTACCCATGGAAATCGTTCGCGGCTACACCACGCTTCGCCGGCGGCTTCGGTCGCCGGTGATTGCCATTGGGAACTTCGACGGGGTCCACCGCGGACATGCCTACCTCTTTCAGCAGGCGAAGAAGCTCGCCGAACCGATCGCCAAGGACGCCGAGGCGGTGGTGCTGACCTTCGAGCCGCATCCGGCCAAGGTGCTGGCGCCTGCGTTTGCGCCGCCCCTCATTACGCCGCTTCAGCGCAAGCTCGAGCTGATCGCCGCCGAGGGCATCGACGTCACCGTGGTGGAGCCGTTCGATCGTGAGCTTGCGGCGCGCTCGCCCGAGGCGTTCGTCGACGAGCTGCTGGTCGGCGGGCTGGGCGCGCGTCGGGTGTGCGTCGGTCACGACTTCACGTTCGGCGCGCAGCGCGCCGGCACCATCGAGCGCCTGCAGGAGCTCGGCAAGAGCCGCGGGTTCGAGGTCACCATCGTCTCCGCCTACAGCGTCGACGGGATGGTGTGCTCCTCGACCAAGGTGCGAGAGTTCGTGCTCGAGGGCCGCGTCGACGGGGCAAGACTACTCCTCGGCCGCGAGCCGGAGGTCGAGGGCGAAGTGGTGAACGGAGACGGGCGCGGCCGGACCATCGGCGTGCCGACCGCGAACGTGAAATCGGACACCGAGCTGTTGCCGAAGAACGGCGTCTACGCCGGTTGGGGCGAGCTGCCCGACGGAACGCGCCACGCGGCGGCGATCAACGTGGGCACCAACCCGACCTTCGTGGCGCAGGGTGTGGCGGTGAGCGTCGAGGCGCATCTATTGGGTGTCTCGATGGACTTGTATGGTAAGCGCTTGCGGGTGGGGTTCACGGAACGACTGCGCGCCGAGGAGCGGTTTCCATCGGCGGATGCGCTGATCGCGCAGATTCGAAGAGACATCGAGGCGACGAGCCGCGTCTGGGCACAGAGGGGATGATGGAGCGAGAGCAGCTGGAGAAGATGACCCTCGAGGCGCTGCGCATCCTGGCCGCCGAACAGGGCGTGGACGGCGCCGCGAAGCTCGGCAAGACGCAGCTCATCGAGCGCTTGACCCCGCCGCCGGCGCTGATCGAGCACGCCACGGTGGCGGTCGAGAAGGCCGCGCCCAAGCCCGAGGACAAGGCGACCAGGGGCTCGGCGCCGCCCCAGCCGGCGACGGGAAGACATGCGCGCGGCAAGCCGGCGCGCGCCAGCTTCGACATCCCCTCCTCGACCGTTCATCCGCACGCGGACGAGCTCGAGACGCTGACCATGGCGCGCCTGTACCTCGCCGAGGGTCACACCGAGCGCGCGCTCGAGATCTTCGAGAAGCTGTCGGCGCTCGAACCCGAGGACCAGATCCTCAAGGCGCAGGTGGTCGATCTGCGCAAGCAGCAGGTGCCGAAGGCCGCGCCCGAGCCGCCTGCGACCCCGTCCGCGCCGCCTGCGCCGGGCGAGCCCTTGTGGATGCTCGATCTCGAGGAGCTGCCCGAGACCTACGGGCTCGACGAGTGCGAGGTCCTCTATAAAGATCCGTTCACGGTCTTCGCGTACTGGGAAGTGACCGACCACGGGATGAGCGGCGCGCGCGCGCAGCTCGGGCCGAGCGCCGAGTCGGCGAAGCTGGTCTTGCGGTTGTTCACCACCGTCGCGCAGGCGAGCGGCGTCGAGCGGCACCTGCAGGACGTGGAGCTGCCGTGGAACCACGGGCGTCGCTACCTGCAGTCGCCGCGGCCGGGCGCGCACCTGCGCATCGCGGTCGGCCTGCTCTCGCAGGAGGGTTACTTCGCGCCGATCGCGCACTCGTCGCTGGTGCGCGTGCCGTCGGCCGATCCGAGCGAGGGGCCGGTCGAGTGGATGGAGGTCCTGGCGGGCCGCTCGCGCGGTCATGAGCGCGAGTCGCTGGTGATTGTGCGGCGCGGTCAGGAACACTCCGAGCGCGGCCTGTCGTCGACGGGGTCGCCCACCACCGCGACGTGGGAAGAGCAGGCGGGCACCTCGCGCGGGCGTTGGAACCCGACCGGTTCCGGCTCGGGCGGGGTGAAGTGATGGCGCCGATCACCGGCGATCTGGCGTTCGTCCTCCACGCGCACCTGCCGTTCATCCGCCACCCCGAGCACCGCTATCACCTCGAGGAGAACTGGCTCTACGAAGCCACCACCGCCACCTACCTGCCACTGCTCGAGGTCTACCGCGGCCTGGTGCGTGACGGCGTGCCGTGGCGCATGACCATCTCGCTGTCGCCGCCGCTGGTGTCGATGCTGCGCGACGATCTGCTCAAGACGCGCTACGCGGCGTACCTCGATCGGTTGCAGCGCCTCGGCGAGTCCGAGCTGCGCCGCACGGCGAATGACCCGACGTTCCACAAGCTGGCGCGCTACTACGCCGATCGCTTCGGGCGGCTCAAGGCGCTCTACGACGAGATCCGCGGCGACGTGGTCGCCGGGTTCCGGCAGCTGCAGGACGATGGCTTCCTCGAGATCATCACCGTCGGCGCGACGCACGGCTATCTGCCGGTGATCCGCGAGCCGTCGGCGCGTCGCGCGCAGATCCAGGTGGCGTGCGACAGCTACCAGCGGCACTTCGGGCGCTGGCCGCGCGGCATCTGGCTGCCGGAGTGCGGCTACGCCGAAGGCGTCGATGCGCTGCTCGCCGACGCGGGGCTGCGTTATTTCTTCGTCGACGCGCACGGCATCCTGAACGCGCGGCCGCAGCCGCCGCTCGGCATCCACGCGCCGGTCTTCTGTCGCACCGGCGTGGCCGCGTTCGGGCGCGATCTCGAGTCGTCCAAGCAGGTGTGGTCGGCCAAGGAGGGCTATCCCGGCGACGGCACCTATCGCGACTTCTATCGCGACATCGGGTTCGATCTGCCGCACGACTACATCGGGCCGTACATCCATCCCGACGGCATCCGGCTGCACACCGGCTTCAAATATTTCCGCGTCACCGGCAACGACGTCGATCTATCGCAGAAGCAGCCGTACGATCCGGACGCAGCGCGCGAGAAGGCCGCCAGCCACGCCGCCAACTTCGTGTTCAACCGCGGCAAGCAGGTCGAGCACCTGGCAGGCAACATGGATCGCAAGCCGCTGGTGGTCTCGCCTTACGACGCCGAGCTGTACGGCCACTGGTGGTTCGAGGGGCCGATGTTCCTCGACTTCATGGCGCGCAAGATCGCCTACGATCAATCGATCGTGAAGCTCACGACGTGCGCCGAGTACCTCGAGCAGAACCCGATCAACGCCATCGGCGAGCCGTCCCCGTCCTCGTGGGGCGACGGCGGCTACTCGGGCGTGTGGGTGGACGGCTCGAACGACTGGATCTACCGGCACGTACACCGCGCCGAGGCGCGCATGCACGAGCTCGCCCGTCGCTACGGCACGCCGACCGAGCTCGAGCGGCGCGCGCTCAATCAGGCCGCGCGAGAGTTGCTGCTGGCGCAGTCGAGCGACTGGGCGTTCATCATGAAGACCGCCACCGCGGTCAAGTACGCCTGCGACCGCATCAAGGCGCACCTGGCGCGCTTCCGCCGCCTCGACCGCGAGGTCACCTCCGGCACCATCGATGCGGGCTGGCTCGCCGACCTCGAGACGCGCGACAACATCTTCCCCGAGATCGACTACCACGTCTACGCCTGAGCCGAATCAATCGATCGTCTCGGATTTGAAGAAGTCTTCTTCGACTTCGGTGGTCTTGCCGGTCAGCAGCGCCTGTTTGCGGCGGTAGCGACCGTAGAGCCACCAGATGCCGAGCACGCACACCAGATAGCCGTGGATGCCGACCGCCGAGGTGAGCAGCGCGACCCACAACACGCCGGGGCGGCGACCCTTGACCAGCAGCGGTTGGTCGTCGAGCGCGAGCTTGAGGTTCGCCTTGTAGAACGCGCGCGCCGCGTTGGCCAGCTTGGCGCGGCCCACGTGGTAGCCGACCACGCCGGAGAGGATCACCGAGACCGGCGGCGGCGCGACCTGCTGCTGGAACGCGTAGGTGATGGTGGTGCCGAGTGACTCGTCGTCTTCGACCAGCGCGTAGAGCGCCCTGGGCGGCTGGTTCTCGTCGCAATCGCCGGCGGCGGAGACCGGCGTGAACACGCGATCGTGCGCCTCGGTGTCGAGGTGCTCGGTGCCCAGGCGGAAGACGTGGCCTTCGGTGGTGACGCCGAGGGCGAGCTCGTGGCGGATGCACCCCGAGACCGCCAGCCAGCCCTGCTCGTGCGCGAGGTCGCCGATCTTGACCTCGCGCAAGGGGCCGGAGGTGGCCAGGCGCGCCTCGTCGAGGCCGGCCATGAGCGCGATGGACGAGACGATCGCGATGCCGATCCCCATCCCGAGCGCCACCAGAACCCGAATCATCTCCGAAAGCCTAGCACCCCTGCTCCCTCGGCGACCGAGCATCGCGTGCACATGAACGCGTCGCGCGCGCCGACTCGTGCACACCCGGTGCGTCCGCCCTCCGGAAATCGTAGAGCGCCCGGCGGGCACGTTGCGTGCAGAGATGGTTGGCCTGATGTCTCAGGAGCCAGCAACCATCCCGGAAGTGTGGACCGATTTACCCCCGCGGAGAAATCTGGCGTCCCCTCCACGCGTGTTGATCGTGGATGACGAAGAAGAGTTCCTCGAGCTGACCAGCATCTTCCTGCGCGGCGTGGGGTTCGAGGTCGAGTGCGCCCGCGCGGCCGGTGAAGCAATCGCGCGCGCGATCCGCAACCCACCCGACGTGATCCTGCTCGACATCCTGTTGCCCGGTTGCGACGGCATGGAGATCCTCGAGACCTTGCGCACCGAGCCCGAGACCGCCGGCGTGCCGGTGCTCGCCTGCACGGCGCTCGGGCAGCGCGACTCCGGGCCGCTGTTGGTGCACGCCGGATTCGACGGCATGGTCTCGAAACCGGTCGACTGGCACGAGCTGGCGCGCATGCTCGAGGCAGCGATTCCGACGACTTGATCGTCCCCGGGACGCCTGCTAGCGTCCGGGCATGTTCGTCGGAGCCATGACTGCCCTGGTCACGCCGATGCGTGGCGGAGCGATCGACAGGAAAGGCCTGGAGGAGCTCGTCGAGGCACAGATCGCCGGCGGGATCGACGGGCTGGTGCCGTGCGGAACTACCGGCGAGTCGGCCACGCTCAACCACGACGAGCACGCCGAGGTGGTGCGCCTGACGGTGCAGTTCGCCAAGAAGCGCGTGCCGGTGATCGCCGGCGCGGGCTCGAACGCGACGGCCGAGGCGGTCGCGCTGTCCAAGTCCGCGCGCGAGGCGGGCGCCGACGGCCTGTTGCACATCACGCCCTACTACAACCGGCCCACGCAGGAAGGGCTGTACCAGCACTTCAAGGCGATCGTCGACGCGGTCGGGCTGCCGACGATCTTGTACAACGTGCCGTCGCGCACCGGCTGCGATCTGGCGGTCGACACCATCGCGCGGCTGGCGGAGCTCCCGGCGATCGTCGGCGTCAAGGAAGCGACCGGCACCGTGCAGCGCACGCAGCAGATCCTCGCGAAGCTCGGCGAGCGGCTGGCGATCTTGTCGGGCGAAGACGCCATCAACTATCCGTTGTATGCGGTCGGCGCGCGCGGCTGCATCTCGGTGGTCTCGAACGTGGCGCCGAAGATCATCGCGGAGTGCTGGGATGCGCACGCGGCCAACGACGGCGCGCGCGGCCGCAGGCTGCACTACGCGACCGTCGAGCTGGCCGACGCGCTGTTCCTCGAGTCGAACCCGATCCCGGCCAAGACCGCGCTGGCGATGATGGGCCGCATCGCGCCCGAGCTGCGCCTGCCGCTGGTGCCGATGACGGCGGCGGGCAAGGAGAAGCTGCGCGCGGTGCTGCACGCGCACGGCCTGGTATGAATCGCATCGTCCTGCCGGGCGCGGCCGGGCGGATGGGCCGCATGATCGCGCAGGTGATCGCGGAGACGCCCGACACCGAGCTGGCGGCGGCGCTCGAGCGGCCCGACAGCCCGCACCTCGGTGAAGACGCGGCACCGGGCGTGAAGATCGGCGCCGATCTCGAGCACGCGCTCGAGCGCGCCGACGTGCTGATCGACTTCACCGCGCCCGAAGCGACCGCGCGCACCGCCGAGCGCGCCGCGGCGCACGGCGTGGCGATGGTGATCGGCACCACCGGGCTCGGCGATGCCGAGTTGGGCCGGATCCGCGCGGCGTCGCAGAAGATCCCGATCGTGATCTCCGCCAACATGTCGCTCGGCGTGAACGTGCTGTTCGGGCTGCTCGCCGACGCCGCGCGCGCGCTGGGCGATGCCTACGACGTGGAGATCGTCGAGCTGCACCACCGCCAGAAGAAGGACGCGCCGTCAGGCACCGCGATGGCCATGGCCAGGGTGCTCGCCTCCGCGCTCGGCCGCGATCTCGCCACCGACGCGCGCTACGGCCGCGAGGGGCAGGTCGGCGCGCGCACGCAGAAGGAGATCGGCGTCCTGGCGGTGCGCGGCGGCGATATCGTCGGTGAGCACACGGCCTACTTCTGCGGGCTCGGCGAGCGGCTCGAGATCACCCACAAGGCCGCGTCGCGCGAGACCTTCGCGCGCGGCGCGGTGCGGGCGGCGGGTTGGGTGCGCGGCCGCCCCGCGGGGCTGTACGACATGCAGGATGTGCTCGGCCTGAAAAAGTGACGCGTCGCCGGCGGCCCGACTACGCGCAGCTCGAGACCGAGGGGATCAACCCGCGCGCCGCCGATCTCGAGCGCCGCACCGTCGACGAGATCGTCACGCTGCTGGTGCGCGAAGAGGCGCTGGCGCAGAAGGCCGCGTATGCGTGCCGGCGCGAGATCGCGGCAGCGGTCGAGCTGGTGGTCGCGGCGTTGCAAGCCGGCGGGCGGCTGTTCTACGTCGGCGCGGGCACCAGCGGACGGTTGGGCGCGCTCGATGCGGCCGAGCTGCCGCCGACGTTCGGATCCGATCCGGCGTTGGTGGTGGCGCTGCTCGCCGGCGGGCCGCGCGCGATGCTGCGCTCCGTCGAAGGCGCCGAAGATCGCGGCCAACACGCCGCCGCGCGGCTGGCGCGCCACGGGCTCGGGCCGCACGACGTGGTGTGCGCGATCGCGGCGTCGGGCGTGACCCAATTCGCGCGCGCGGCGCTCGAGTTCGCGCGCACGCGGCAGGCCAAGACCATCTTCGTCACTTGCGTGCGCTCGCCGGATCACGCCCGGCTCGCCGATGTGGTGATCGCCGCGGTGGTCGGTCCCGAGATGCTCGCGGGGTCGACGCGGCTCAAGTCGGGCACCGCGACCAAGATCATCTTGAACGCGATCTCCACGGCGACCATGGTCAAGCTCGGCAAGGTCTACCGCGGGCGCATGGTCGACGTGCTCGCCACCAACCAGAAGCTCAAGGACCGCGCGCGCCGCATCGTCCAGGAAGTGACCAACACGCGACCGAAGGCGGCGCAGTCGCTGCTGCGGCAAGCGGGCGGGCGGCCCAAGCTGGCGATCGCCATCCACGAGCTCGGCGTCCCCGCCAGCGAAGCCGCCGCGCGATTGGCCGCGGCCGGCGGCGATCTACACCGCCTGCTCGACGGCCTCCCTAGACGAAGACGTCGGCGACGGTGACCAGGCCGCGCGGCGCGCGTGGCAGGCGGCCGAGCGCGTTGACGATCGTGCCGATGGTGCCGCGATCGCCTTGCGTGCCGCCGGGGATCTGCAGATCGATCGGCGGATCACCGGTGAGCATGATGCGATCGTGCGGATCGGGCGCGCCGACGTACATCGCCAGCCGCAGCGTGATCAGCTCGCGGCCGCCCACCACGCCGCGCGCGTGCTGGCGGATCCCGAGGCATTTACCGTCGGGGCCGACCTCGGGCGTGATCTTTTCGTCGTAGCCCTCGAGCTTCCAGCCGAGCCCGCGGGCGATCAGCGTGGCCGACTCGCGCAGGCCGACGTGGCCGATGCGCCTGGCCTTCACGCCGGCGCGGAACTGTTGCACGGTGAGCCCTTCGCCCACCTTCTTGCGCAGCGGCGCGCGTCGCTTGGCCGCGTCGACCACCCGCTCCACCTCGACCTTCTGCACGCTCACGCACGCGCCGGCGAGCTGCAGCACCAGCCGGTCCATCACGAAGCCCGGGTTCACGCCCGTCCCGAGCACCGTCACGCCCGCCTTCTTCGCACGCCCGTCGATGCGCGCCCACAAGACCGGGTCCGCGCACGGCGCCGCCAGCTCCTCGCAGGTCGACACCACGTGCACGTGGTGGGCGATGGCGATCTCGAGATCGGCGGCCAGCCCCTTGAAGCGTGACGAGGTCGCCAGCGCGATCGCGTCCACACCTCCAGCGCCGAGGAGCTCGGCGAGCCCCGCCGCGATGCGTGCCTTCTTCGGCGCGCCACGGACCACCTGCGCGAGCGGCTTGCCGGCGAGGTGCTCGGCGAAATCGACCGCTCCCACCAGCGCCAGCTCGCTGCGCTTCAAGACTGCGTTGGCGATCTCGATCCCGATCGGCCCCAGCCCGACCACCGCCACCCGCACCGCCGGCGTTCGCTTCACGGTTGTGGCGCTCCGTTGGTCTCGGCCGCCGCGCGACGCAACGCCTCTTCCATGCCCGCCATGCGCTGCTCTTCGGAGCGCAGCGCGGCCTCCATGGTAGCCAGCCGTTCGCGCACCAGATCGATCTGCGCGGCGCGTTCGCCGGCGACCTGCACGCGGCGCTCGGCGTCCTCGAGCTCGCGCTTGAGCTGCTTGACGCGCTCTTTGCGCTCGCGCACCTCGTTCTCCAGCTTGCGCGCGCGCTCGGCTTCCACCTCGTAGCGCTGCTGCAATCGCTCGAGCTCGAGCGACAACGCCCCGGTCCGCGCCTCGGCCTCGGCGGCCCGCGCGCGCGCCTCGTTGCGCTCGCCCATCGCGCGGCGCTCCTCGGCGACCAGCCGCTCGGCGCGCGCCCGCTCGTGTCCCGCCGCCGCCGCCGCGCGCTCGGCCGCCGCTTCCTTGCGCTCGAGGTCGAGCTTGAGCTCGGACAGCCGCGTGCGCGCCTGCGCCAGCTCGGCCTCCATGCGCTCGACCTCCGCCGCCGGCGGATGCAGCTTCTCCACGGAGATCAGCCGCGCGTCGCGATCGGCGACCTCGCGGCGCAGCGCCTCGACCTCGCTGGCCCGCTCCTTGAGCTGCTGGCGCGAGCGCACGGTCAGGTCGGCGCGCCGCTTGGCCTCGGCCTCGACCTCCGAGAGCATGCGGCCGAAGCGCTCGCGCTCGGCATGCGCGGCATCGAGCGCGGAGCCGTGGGCGACCGCGCCATGCGCAGCGTCGCTCTCCAGGCGGCGCACCAGCTCGCCGAGCTGCGCAGAGCGTTCGCGCTCGGCCTCGGCCAGCCGGCGCGCCTCCTCGAGCTCGCGCTCGAGCGCCACCACCTGCCCGCGCATGCTGTCGAGGCGCGCGTCCGCCGAGCGCTCGGCCGTCTCCGCCGCCGCGCGACCCACGCTCTCCTCGTGCACCGTGCGCTGCGCCGCCGCGCGCACCGCCAGCACCGCTGCGTCGCTCTCCTCGCGCGCGCGCGCCGCCTGCAGCACGTCGCTAGCCGCGCCGGTCACCTCCCGGTCACGGGCATGGCCGTTGCCCGTGCGCAGCTGGTTCAGCTCGGCGAGCAGCTCCTTGCGCTCGCGCTCCGAGCGGGTCAGCTCCTCGCGCAGACCGACCGCCTTCTTGGTCGCCTCTTCCATCGCGCGCATCAGCTCGACCGACGCCAGCTTGCGCGCGTCCTTGAGCTTGCGCACGGTGTCTTCGCGCACCTCGGCGGCCTGCGCCTCGGCCTCCGATCGCCCCTTCAAGTGCTTCCAGCTGTCGGCGCGCGCGTCCTCTTCCTTCTGCTTGAGCTTGGCGTTCTCCGCCTCGAGCTGCGTTGCGCGCGCGACCAGCTCGGAGTCGCTCATGTTCCCCACCGCCACCGAGCCGGCCGAGGTCGCGCCCGCGAGCAAGCGACCCTCGAGCTGCGCCACCTTCAGGCGCGCCTGGCGCTCGTCGGCCTCGGCCTTGTCGGCACGCACCTCGGCCCGCCGCGCGGCCCCGCGCAACCCTTCGCGCTCGCGCGCGTCGAGCTCGAGCTCCGAGATGCACGCCTGCTTCTCGCGCAGCTCCGCCTGGAGCTTCTTCATCTCCGCGAGGTGCTTGAGCGCCGCGTCCTTCGCCTCTTCGATCGCTTTTTCGCGCTGGCGAAAGCGCTCGGTCAGCTCGGCGAGATCGACCGTGTGGGTCGGCGACGGCGCTTGCGCCGGCCTCGGCGCCGGTTTGGGCGCGGGGGCGATCAGCGGCGCAGCGACCATCGTCGCGGCCTCGGCCGGCAGCTCACCGACGGGCACCTGCACCACCGCGTAGCCGCCCACCGACTGTCGCCTGGGCCCGGCGACCAGGAGGTACCACTCGACCCGCTCGCCCTTGTCGACCAACGTGCCGTCGAGCACGGGCTCGGGATCCTTGACGCCGTACTCGACCAGCGTCGCGCCCGCGAACGGCGCCTGGCCGATCATGGTCACCGCGCCGAACTTGCCTTCGACGCGATCCACCAGATCGTAATAGGACACGCCGCGCTTGGCGCCCGGCCGGTCACGGCTCTCGCACCCGACCACCAGCACGCCGTCCGGCTTGAGCACGCGCCTCGCCTCAGCCACCACCGCATCGAGCGCGCCGGGATCTACCTCGAGCGCGAGCACTACGTTCGCCGCGCCGTCCGCGAGGCCGAGGTGCAGCGGGTCGGGAGCCTGCGACACCGTGCCGCGGCCGGCCACCAGCTTGCCGAGCAGCGCCGCGGTCCGCGCGTCGGCCGGCCCCGCCTCTACCACGGATCCATTGAGCAAATCCTGTACATACAAGTAGGCCGTCAACCGCCGCAGACGCGCATCGAGCTGCATGGGACGCGCAATCTACCATGATCCCCCCGGCCGGAGCACGCGCGCCGATTCCCGAATTCGAGAACTGTCACGAATCCTTCCGCGCTGATAAAATGGCGCTGCTTGGCTGAGAAGACCGACAACCTGATCACCATCGACGACGCCGGCCGCATCACGGTCGGAGTGGGCGCGGCCAAGCGTCTCGCCCCCCACCAGGGCCGCTTCCGCGTCGTTCCGACCACCGGCGAGCTGATCCTGTTTCAGCGGGTCGCGCAGCAGCAGAACGACTCGACCTCGGTGGTGCAGGCGGTGGCGCCCGGTCGCGTGGCGCTGGCCGGCGAGATCGACGGCGTCGGCGGGCTGGTCGACGTGATCAACTTCATCCACGGCAACAACTGGTCCGGGCAGCTGGCGGTGGTCGACAACGCGGTCCGCAAGACCATCTACTTCCGCCGCGGCGACATCTGCACCGCCGCCTCCAACGTGGCCGAGGACCGCCTGGGCGCGATCCTGTACCGCTACGGCATGATCTCCGAAGAGGCGCTCGCCGAGGCGGTCAAGGCGACCAACACCAGCACCAAGCTCGGCCAGGTCTTGGTCGAGCGCGGCGCGCTCACGGCGCACGATCTCTACACCTACGTGCGCAAGCAGGTGGAGGAGATCTTCTTCAGCGTGCTGATGCTCATGCGCGGCAACTTCTACTTTTATCGCACCGGCGACGATGACGGGCCCGCGTCGCAGCTGCAGATCTCGACCAAGACGCTGCTCTTCGACGGCGTGCGGCGCATCGACGAGCTGTCGTACTTCCGCGAGAAGCTGCCGGCGAGCGACGTGGTGCTGGTGCGCCGCGAGCCGCAGCCGACCGAGCGCCTCGGACCGCGCGACCAGCGCGTGCTCGATCTGGTCGACGGCGTGCGCGACCTGCAGCGCATCTCGCGCGCCACGCACCTGGGCGAGTTCGACACCACCAAGATCCTCTACCAGCTGATCCAGTCGAAGTACGTCGAGCGGCGCGAGGAGAAGAACACCATCAAGATGTCGATGGGCCGCCCCGGCGACTCGATCGACGACATGTACGGCCGGATCATCGACACCTTCAACTTCGTCTACGCCAAGATCCACGCGGCGGTCTCGCTCAAGGGCAAGGAGCAGGCGCTGTCGCAGGGGCTCGAATCGTTCTTCGGCTCGGTGGCCGAGTTCGCGCCGCTGTTCGTCGGCGTGTCGCTGCAGGACGACGGCACGCTGCCGCGCGAGCAGGTGCGCGCGAATCTGCAGATGGCGCCGACCGACAACAAGCTCGACTACCTGCACCGCGGGCTCAACGAGCTCCTGTTCTTCGAGCTGTTCACCGCCGGCGAGGCGGTCGATCGCCGCGAAGAGATCGAGCTGCACCAGCGGCTCAACCAGATCTTGCGCGAACAGCCCGAGGGTCCCAGCGACGAGGATCTCGAACCCGAGATCACGGTCGAGCGCACCGACCCGGTCGCGTGACGCCGCCCGACGGTTTCCGCCATCACGCCGAGGTGCGCGTGCGGTTCGCCGAGACCGACGCGCAGGGCGTGGTGTACCACTCCAACTTCCTCATCTACTGCGAGGTGGCGCGCGTGGAGTACTTCCGCGCCATGCACGGCGACTCGCCCTGGCGCAACGATCGCGGCTACGAGACGGTGCTCGCGCACGCGGCGTGCGACTACCGCTCGCCGGCGCGCTTCGACGAGCGGCTGCTGATCTGGACGCGGCTGGCCAAGGTCGGTACCTCGTCGCTCACGTTCGAATACAAGATCTGCAAGCCCGACGGCACGCTGGTGTGCGACGCCAACACCGTGCAGGTTGCGGTCGACAAGCAGACCCGCAAGCCGACGCCCTTCCCCCCCGAGCTCGCCGCCCGCCTGCGCGCCTTCGAAACAAGTTAAAAAGTTAAGTCCGCTCGTTATCTCAGGTGCGGATCTCGAAGCGCTTGGAGAGGCCGGCGACGGTGGCGTCGGCGGTGGTGAGATCGTCGACGCGGGCGCCGGGCGGGCCCCTCTTGAGCCAGGCCAGGAACGCGTCGACCGCGCTCGCGTCGCCTTCGACCTCGCCGGCCACCGCGCCGTCCTCGAGGTTGCGGATGAACCCGACCAGCCCGAGCTGCTGCGCCTGATCGCGCGCGGTGGCACGGAACGCGATGCCCTGGACCCGACCCCTCACCTTGAAACTGACCCGGCGCTTCATCGACAATCCTTTTCGCTTGACACCCTGTTATACAGCGCCTAGTTTTTTCGTCGAACCGAACTCGCCAGCTTTCTGAAGTGGCGGCAACAAATCCCCCGACATTCCGACATCATCCGCTCGTCCCCCCACCTGACTTGTCAGATCTGACGGTCCCCCAGGAGAACTTTCAATGAATCTAACCGAGTTGAAGCGCAAGAAGATGACCGAGCTGATCCATATGGGCTCGGAGCTGAACATCGAAGGCGTCAGCGGCATGCGGCGCCAGGATGTGATCTTCGCGCTCCTCCAGCACACCGCCACCAATCGCGGCGAAGTCTACGGCGACGGCGTGCTCGAGACGCTGCCCGATGGTTTCGGCTTTCTGCGCTCGCCCGACTACAACTACCTGCCCGGTCCCGACGACATCTACGTCTCACCCTCGCAGATCCGCCGCTTCGGCCTGCGCACCGGCGACACCGTCGAAGGTCAGATCCGGCCGCCCAAGGACTCCGAGCGCTACTTCGCGCTGCTCAAGGTCGAGCAGCTCAACGGCGAGTCGCCCGAAGCGGTCCGCGAGAAGATCGCCTTCGACAACCTGACGCCGCTCTATCCCAACAAGCGCCTCAAGCTCGAGCACGATCCGAAGAACACCTCCACCCGCGTCATCGACATGCTGTGCCCGATCGGCAAGGGGCAGCGCTGCCTGATCGTCTCGCCGCCGCGCGCCGGCAAGACCGTTCTCTTGCAGGACATCGCGCACGCGATCACCGCGAACCAGCCCGAGGTGGTGCTGATCGTGCTGCTCATCGACG
>PNAM01000108.1 GCA_003170275.1 Myxococcales bacterium | reverse complement strand
CGCACGGTGATCGACGCCGCCGAGAGCGTGTCGGATGCCGACAGCTTCGCGATGTGCCGCCGGCTTCACCACGAAGAACAGCTCGCGGTCGGCGGATCGGCCGGGACCGCGGTGGTCGCGGCGGTGCGCGTGGCGTCGAGCGGGATGGTCGACGGGCCGGTGGTCGTGCTGCTCCCCGATTCGTCGGATCGCTACCGCTCGCAACCCTGGATGTCTTGCGTCATACTCGAGTCATGCTGATCGCCGCCCTGGTCCTGGGAGCGCTCACCGCCTACTACTTCGGCTTGCGCGGGGGCGCATACGCCGCCGTGGGGACCTTCGTCCTCAGCCTGCTGGCGATGTTCGTGCCGCGGCTCGCGATCCCCATCAATGTAGCGATCGCCATCGGCGCGATCGTCATCTGGCGCATCGGCTCNNCCGCCGACGCGGCGCTGGCGGTGCGCTTCGTGCGGCGCGGCGTCAAGCGCGTGTGGTCCACCATCAGCGGCGACCGCGACTCGCGCTGAGCCTGCGCCTGCTCGCCGACGCGAACTGGTCCCGTCGCGCCGGCCCGCGCCGCCTGCAGATCGCGCTCGCCACCTTCTCGGTGCTGGCGCTCGAGCTCGCGCTGATCCGCTGGATGTCGGGCCAGATCCGCATCCTGGCGTACTTCAACAACCTGATCTTGATCGGCTGTTTCCTCGGGATGGGCCTCGGGCTGGTCGCCGGCCGTCGCTGGCCTGGCCTGGTCCACCTGGCGCTGCCGGCGCTGGCGCTGTTGTGCGTGCCGTTCGCCTTCGCGCAGCCGCTGCACCTGATGGCGCTGTCCTTCCCCGACCCGTCGATCTATCTGTGGGGCGCGGACACCACCGCCGGCACGATCAGCCAGTTCGCGCTCAGCTTTGGCATCTTGATCGCGCTTTTCTGCGGCATCGTCGGCGTGTTCCTGTGCGTCGGCGGCGCGGCCGGCCACCTGCTCGGCGGCACGGCGGATCTCGGCGACTACTCCGCCGATCTGTACGGCTCGCTGGCCGGCGTGCTGGCCATGACCGCGGTGAACATGCTGAACACCACGCCGCCGGTGTGGCTCCTGCTCGGCGGGCTGCCCCTGTTGTGGCTCTCGCGCCGCGTGCTCTCGGCGGTCGCGCTCACCGCGGTCCTCTTGCTCGCGCAGCACTCGGTCGATGGCGCGCTGTTCTCGCCGTACAACCGCATCGATCTCGGTCACGAAGAGCTGGGCCTGACCCTCTCGGTCAACCGCGACTTCCATCAATACATGCACGACCTCTCCGACGGCGCGCTGGCGTCCGCGGCGGCGGCGCAGGGACCGCGCAATCCGAAGCAGACGCTGCGCGCGATGTACGACATCCCGTTCACCATCAACGACCACCGCGATCGGGCGCTGGTGATCGGCGCCGGCACCGGCAACGACGTGCAGGCCGCCCTGCGCAACGGCTACCGCAGCGTCACGTCGGTGGACATCGACGGCCGGATCATCGCGATCGGCAAGGCGCTGCACCCCGAGCACCCATACGCCGACCCGCGCGCCCAGCCGGTGGTGAACGACGGCCGTGCGTTCCTCGAGCAATACGACGGCCCGCCGTTCGACGCGATCTGCTACGGGTTCGTCGATTCGCACGCGATGTTCAGCGCGCTCTCGTCGCTGCGACTCGACAACTATCTGTACACTGAAGAGGGCTTGCGCGCCGCCTACCGCCACCTCTCGCCGAGCGGCCACCTGACGGTCAGCCTGAGCCTGGTGGGCGGCACCTGGCTCGGAGATCGCATCTACTACACCCTCGCGCGCGCCTCGGGCGGCAAGCCGATCATGGCCTACCACCGCCTGCACGGCGGCGCGACCTTCCTGGTCGGGCGCGGTGCGAGCGCGCTGCACCTCGACCGGCTGGCCGGCATTCCGCTGCTCGTCCCACGCACGCCGGAAGCCGAGGTGGTGACCTCGAGCGACGATTGGCCGTTCCTCTACATCCGGCCGGGCGTGTTTCCGTGGGGCTACCTGCTGGTGTTCGCGGCGGTGTTGCTGATCGCGGCGTTTTCCTCGCTGTGGATCTTCGACCTGCGCCAGACGCGCCGCGAGCTCGACCCCACGCTGTTTCTGCTCGGCGCCGCCTTCCTGCTCCTCGAGACCCGCGGCGTGACCACGTTGTCGGTGCTGTTCGGCTCGACCTGGGTGGTCAACGCGGCGGTGTTCGCCGGCGTGCTGCTGGTCGCGCTGATCGCCAACCGGTGGGTGCAGCGCCATCCGCCGCGCAACGCGACGCCCTGGTTCTTCGCGCTGTTCGTCGCCGTGCTGGTGGTGTGGGCGGTCGATGCCGCGTGGTTGAACCGGTTGCCGCTGATCGCGCGCGGCCTGGCCGGCGGCGTGATCAATGCGCTGCCGATCGGCTTCGCCGGCGTGTTGGTGTCGATGCTGCTTCAGCGCGCCAAGCACCTCGGCGCCGCGCTCGGCTCGAACCTGCTCGGCTCGGTGGCCGGCGGCTGCCTCGAGTACCTGTCGATGGCGGTCGGCCTGCGCGCGCTCGCGCTGGTCGCCCTCGCTTGCTATCTGCTCGCGTTCCTCGCCTACCGCCGGTTAGAATTCGTCGCGGGAGGTGATCGATGACCCGCAAGCCGCATTGGTGGGACAAGGCCAACGAGATCTCGTGGAACGACGTGAAGAGCACGCTCCTCGAAGGGTGGCACAGCGTGAAGAGCGAGGCCAAGCAGGCCGGCCAGGAGCTGCAAGAGACCGCGCTCGCGCTCGGACACGGCGCACGCTCGCGCTTTCCCAAGGCGGTCACCTGGACCAAGGAGACCGAGGCGGAGCTCAAGCGCGACTGGGAAGCGATGCACAAAGAGGCCGAGTCGAGCTGGGAGCAGGTCAAGGACGCCGTGCAGCACGGATGGGAGCGCGGACAGAGGTAGCCATGGCCAAGTCGACGACCGACCCGACGCCCAGGCCAATGCTCGAATGGTCGATGCTGCCGGGCAAGATCGTGCGCGTGCGTACCCAGGGCCGCGGCGGGCGCATGACGGCCGAGCTGTCGGCGCAGCTGCAGGAAGAGCTCGGGCGCCTGTACGCGTGGATCCAGCAGCAGTTTCGCGGCGGGCCGTGGCGCGAGGTGGTGGTGCTCGAGAACATGCAGATGGTGCTCGACGACGAGGCGGCGCAGATCGCGCAGGGCGGGATCAGCTTCTCGGAGACGCTCAACGTCGCGCGCGCCGCCTACGTGGTCGAGAGCGCCACCATGCGGCTGCAGTTCACCCGCATCTTTCGCGAGCAGAAGATGCAGGACCGCTTGCGCACGTTCGCCACCGAGGCGGAGGGGCTGGCGTTCGTGCGCGCGAAGTAGTGTCGCTGCTGCTCGGGATCTTCGCGCCGCTGCGATTGCGCGCGCGCAGCCTCGGCTGGTTGGCCGCCTATCTCTTGTGCTGCGCGGCGCTGTTGGGCGGCGCGGGCACGCTGCTGGTGCGGCATCGCGCGGAGCTGGTCGCGCTGCTCGGCGCGTATCTGTTGCCCGAAGGCTGGCGTTTCGCCGCGCAGACGCTGGTCGAGCGGTTCCTCGGCGCGCAGGGACGACAGGTGCTGGTCAATGCCTCGGTGGGCGCGAGCCTGACCGCGCTCTCGCTCTTGTTCCCGCTGAAAGAGCGGCTGTCGGCGGCGTTCGAGCGCGACGCCCGGCTCACGACGGAGGCGGGGCGCGGGCTGGCCCTTTGGCTGCAAGCGCTCGAGGAGGGCTGGCTGGCCCTGGTGTTCGCCACCGCGCAGATGAGCATCTTCTGGATCGGCTATCCGCCCCAGCCGCACCGCAAGCAGCTGGCGATCGCGCTGAGCTGGGCGGTGCTGTTCGCATCGACCGGCGTGAATTTCCTATCGCCGCTGTGGCAGCGCCACCGGTTGCGCTACGCGACCATCTTGAAGGCGCTGGCGTTTCGCCCGCTCACGCTGTTCGGCTTCGGTGCGCTGTTCACGCTGCCGCCAGTACTGGCCGGCCGCTACGCGCTCGCGCACGCCTGGCCGTTCTCGCACGCGGTGTGGATGGTGTCGGGCGCGACGGTGATCTCGGTCGCGTGGGCCACGGTCTCGGGCACCTGGGTAGCGGCGCGCCTGCTCGTGCCGGCGCAGGCCACGCGCGCGCCGCACCTGGTGACGCGCGGGCTGACCAACCTGCTGCTGCTCGCGCTCGCCGCCGCCAACGCGTACCTGTTCGGCGCGGTGCTCCTGTCGCTGCACCACAAGAGCCAGCTCCTCAAGTGCCACTACCGCGTGCAGCCCTCGTCGCTGCACCTCGAGCTGCCCGACCTCTCGCCGGCGCTCTTGCACGGCATCAAGGTGACGCTGCGCATGGACGTCGAGATCGAGAACCCCACCGCGTTCGACGTGGAGATCGAAGAGAACCGGCTCGACCTGCGGCACGACGGCGCGCGGGTGGCGCTCGCGGCGCTCACCCCGCTCTCGGTGCCGGCGCACACCACGCGCACGCCGCACGTCGAGATCCCGCTCGAGCTCGACCTGTCGACGCTCAAGAAGGGTCGCGCGCTGCTCGACTGGAGCCGCTGGTCGGCGACGCTGTACCTGCGCATCACGCCTGACTTCGAGCTGCCGGTGTACCTGCTCGTGCCACCGGCGCCACGCTAAAAGTTGCTCGCGCGCCGGAGCCGTTGCTCAATACGCAGGTCGATGGAAACCGCCTCCAGTCCCCCGGAACCGCCCCGCAAGCGTCGCTATCCCCGCCTCGAGCTGCAGGCCGCGGTCAAGGTGCAGCACTCGGGCGCCGGCCTGCTCCTGCCGGTGCGCAACGTGTCGCGCGGCGGCGTGCTGGTGGCAGCGAGCGGCCACGATCTGTCGGCGTTTCCGCTCGGCACGACGCATTCGCTCACCATCTTCGATCCCGATGATCCGACCCGCGAGGCGCGCATCGAGGCGCGCGTGGTCCGCCACGACAACACCGGCATGGCCGTGAGCTGGGACCACAGCACCGACGCGGTCGCCACCGTCTCCACCTTCCTCGACCGCTTCTATTCCAAGCGCTAGGTACTTACGACCCCGCTCATCGGCGCGCAACCAGCTCGGCGGCCTTGCGGGCGAACAGGAGCAGCCCGCGCGTGCGCGCCTCGGAGGCGATCCGGCCCGGGTCCTCGTCGCGCGACAGCCCGGCCAGCGCCAGGCGGATCGACAGCTCCTGCAGCACGTAGCCGTCGCGATGCGCGCGCCCCAGCTCCGCGCGGAGTTGCTCGAGCGCCTTCTTCGGCTCGCCGGCAGCGGCCTGCACGCGCGCGGCGCTGATCGCCACGTACAGCGCGTGATCGGGATCGACGTTCTTCGGCATCAGCTTCTGCGCGCGCGCGATCGCCTCGGCCGCCTCGGGCTGCTTGCCCAGCGCCAGGTCGGCCTCGGCGACGGTCTGCCACGCCCACGCTTCGTTGAGATCCGACTTCGCCGCGGCGGCGGTCTCGGCGGCGGCGCGCGCCACCCGCTCCGCCTCGGCAGGCTTCCGCTCGTCGAGCGACAGGGTCGCCAGCAAGATCTGGTTGGCCGCCACGTCGCCCGGCTGATCGAGCTTCTTGCAGATCGCCGACGCTTCTTCGAGGCGGCGCCGCGCGCCCGGCAGATCGTCGCTCGCGCGCAGCACCTGCCCGAGCACCGAGAGCGCCCAGCTCAGATCCGGCTGGCTGTCGGTGGGCCGCAAGATCTGCAGCGCCTCCTGCACCGAGTCGCGCGCGCCGTCGAGGTCACCGCGATCGAGCAGCGTGACCGCCAGGTTGCTCAAGGTGGAGCCGGCCGCGCTGTCGAAACCGGCCTGGCGCGAGACCTGCGCCGACTCTTTGTAGCTCTTGGCGGCCTGCACGAGCTTGCGCTGCTGCTCGTAGGTCACGCCCAGGTTGTTGAGCTCGACGCCGATGCGCCGCTTGTCGCCGATCGCGCGATCGGTGGCCAGCGCCAGCTCGTACATGCGGATGGCCTCGACCGGATCGTCGTCGGTGACGATGGTGGCGATCCCCGAGAGCACGCCGGCCTCGCCGCGCCGATCGCCGATCTCGCGGTAGATCGCGAGCGCCTGCTCGAACAATTTCTTGGCGCCGGAATCGCCCTGCTGCACGCGCACGATGGCGATCTGCTGGATCGCGCGACCGACGCCGACGCGATCGCCCGCCTCGGTCGAGATGCGCTGCGCGTCCTCGAACGCGGCCAGCGCGCCCTTGGGATCGGCCAGCCCCCACAGCGCGGTCCCCTCGGCGATGCGCGCGCGCGCCACCAAGAGTCGCGCCCCCTGGGCAGTGCCCTGCTTGGCGGCGATGGCGGCGGCGCTGCGCTCGCGCTTGAAGTCGGAGAGCGTCTCGGCGGCCATCGCCTCCGCCAGATCGATGCCCGGATCGTTGCCGGCCGGCGCTGGCAGCTTGTGCAGCGACGCGAGCGTGGCCATCGCGTCCTTGCCGTGCCCGGCGGAGATCTCGGCGTGCGCCAGTCGCAGCCCGTAGTCGAGATCGTCGGGAAAGAAGCTCACCAGCGCGCGATAGATGCGCGTCGCCTGCTCCCAGTCGGGCGCGGTCTCGCGGTAGCGTCCCTCGATGCTCAGCCGCTCCGCGCGCGGCAGCCGCGCCGACAGATCGAACGCGCGTTGCGCCTCGCGCTTGGCGTTCTCGTCGTAGCCGAGCGCCGACCACGCCGACGAGAGCGCCGAGTGAACGAACGGATGGTTGGGCTCGACGGCGGCGGCCTTCTCCAGGAGCTCGCGCGCCTTGAGCGCGTCGAGGCGTCGCAGGTGCGCCAGCCCTTCGGCGTACCAGCGCGCCGCCTCCGGGCTCGACGGCAACGCGACGCGCGCGCCTCCGCCTTCGCGATCCGGTAGCTTGGTGGCGCCGAGCTGCTCGCGCAGGCGCCCGCCGGCGCGCGAGATCAGATCGAACAGCTCGGTCTCGGCGGCGGTCTCGCTGGCCACCGCCAGTGTCTCGCCCACGTTGGTCTCCTGCACGCGCAGATCGAGCCGGATGCGTCCGCCCGCGCCCTTGCCGAGCGCCAGGTACGAGCCGTCGACCACCAGGTTGGCGCCCACGCGATCGCGAAAGCGCTGCAGCAGCGACACCGTGACCGGATCGTTGTCGTGCAGCCCCATCTCCAGGCGGATGCGCGCGATCGTGTCGGGCGCGACCACGCGCAGCTCGGCGCCGTCGGCGATCTCGGTGACCAGCATCTCGCCGAGCGCGGTCGAGAGCCACGCCGCGTCGGCCTGGCCGGAGAGGTTCTTCAGGCCGAGCACCGCGACGGTGCGGCGCCGCTTGATGGGCCTGGCCGACTCCGCCGGATCGGGCGCCGCCTGCGGCACGGTCGTCACGCGGGCGCGCCAGGCCAGGCCGCCTGTCGCCAACAGCAGCACCGCCGCCGCCGCCACGCCCCACGGCAACAGCCCTCGCGAGCGCGGCACGCTCACCGGCGCGATCACGCCGTCGTCGAGCGCCGCCGCGACCTCGGCCGCGCTGGCAAAGCGCGCCTCGGGCGCCCGCGTAAGACAGCGCGCGATGGTCGCCTCCCAGCGCTCGGGCAGCTCGGGCCGAAGCGCGCGCGCCGACGGCGCCGGCCCGTGCAGGCGCGCGAACGGATCGTCGCGCGGAAACGGCAGCTTGCCGGTGACCAGCTCGAACATGACCACGCCGAGCGCATACAGATCGCACGCGGGCGTGAGCGGGCGGCCCTCGAGCTGCTCCGGCGCCATGTACTCCGGCGTGCCGAACGCGAAGTCACCGCCGGTGTGCCCGGCGTCCTCGGGCAGCGCCAGGCCGAAGTCGGTGACCACCGCGCGAATGCCGCGCGAGCTGTCGGGCGATCGCGACAGGAGCACGTTCGAGCTCTTGAAGTCGCGATGGATCACGCCGGCCGCGTGCGCAGCGCCGAGCGCCCCCGCCATCTGCGTCACGATCGCGCGCGCCTCGTCGAGCGCCGGCGGAGATGTGCGGATGCGCTGCGACAGCGTCTCGCCCTCGACCAGCTCCATGGTCAGAAACGTCAGCGGCTCCTTGGCGCGCGCATCGCCCGGCTCGAACGTGTGCTGTCCGAGATCGAACAGCCGGCACACGTTGGCGTGCGTGACCTTGCGCGCGAGCTGGATCTCGGTGCGAAAGCGCTCCATGAGCCCGCCCGGCTCGCCCAGATCCGAGCCCAGTGTCTTGAGCGCGATGCGCGTGTGCAAGAGCTCGTCGTCGACGGCGTACACCTCGCCCATGCCGCCGGCGGCGATAAACGAGGCCACGCGGTAGCGCCCGGCGATGCGCTCCCCGTCGGCGAGCGCGGGCTGCCCGCCGAACGCGCGTCGTCTCCTGCGCGCGTTGCCGGAGCTGTCGCGGGGCTCGTCAGGCTTGGTCACGGCGCTGCACCTCAAGAAGTTACATGAAGTTAATACTCGAGAAATGATGACGCAATGCGGCAGCGCTAGCCTTCTCGCATCTCCTCGGTCCCGTTCGAGGAAGGAGGCGACCAATGGCGCAGTGGCTTCGCAAGCGGCTTGCAGACAAGGACACCAGACGGATCTTCCTTACGATTCTGGGCGGCAAGCTGCTCGGCGTGGGGATCCTCATCGGCGTCATCAAGGGCGTCGATTGGTACTTCTTCTCCTCGGCGATCGCGGAGGAGGCGGCCAAGGTCCCGGAGTACATCAACCCCATCAACACCATGTGGACGCTGATCGCGGCGTTCCTGGTGTTCTTCATGCAGGCGGGCTTCATGTGCCTGGAGGCAGGCTTCGCGCGCACGCGAGAGACGGTCAACATCCTGCTCGAGGGGATCGTCGACACCTGCCTGTGCGGCATCTTGTTCTGGGCGTTCGGCTTCGCGTTCATGTTCGGCGCCGGCAACAAGTTCATCGGCCTGCAGTACTTCTTCCTGCACGGAACGCCCGAGACCTATGGCGCGACCGGCGTGCCGATCCTGGCCTACTGGCTGTTCCAGTTCGCCTTCGCCGACACCTGCAGCACCATCACCTCGGGCGCGATGGTCGGCCGCACCTCGTTCGTCGGCGATCTGCTCTACAGCTTCGGCGTCAGCGGGTTCATCTACCCGATCATCGGCCACTGGGCGTGGGGGCCGGACGGCTGGCTCAACACGATCACCCCGGCCGCGTTCCACGACTTCGCCGGCTCGACGGTGGTGCACACCATCGGCGGCTTCGTCGCGCTGGCGGGCGCGATCGCGCTCGGGCCGCGGCTCGGCCGCAAGTTCAAGCGCGACGGCGGCGGCATGCCGCCCGGTCACGACATGACCATCGCTGCCGTCGGTGGCGTCATCTTATGGTTCGGCTGGTACGGCTTCAACCCGGGCTCGACGCTGTCGGCGATGGACGCCGCCGGCTGCGGGCGCGTCGCCGCCAACACCACACTCGCCGCGTGCGCCGGCGGCCTCACCGCGATGTTCTACATCTACCCGCGCAACAGGGTGTGGGACTGCGGCATCACCGTGAACGGCTTTCTCGCCGGACTGGTCGCGATCACCGCACCGTGCTACTGGGTGAGCCCGCTCGGCGCCCTGCTCATCGGCGGTAGCGCGGGCGTGTTCGTGGTGCTGGGCGTCGACCTCCTCGAGTGGCTGCGCATCGACGATCCGATCGGCGCGGTGCCGGTGCACGGCTTCTGCGGCGTGTGGGGCACGCTCAGCCTCGGGCTGTTCGCCACCGGCCAGTACGGCGCGCCGACTCCGACCGGCGCCGACAACTCGGCCGCAGCGCTGGTCCAGGGGCTGTTCTACGGCGGCGGCTGGTCGCAGCTCAAGGCGCAGGCGATCGGCAGCTTCTCGATCCTGGCGGCGACCTTCGCGGTCTCGCTGGCGATGATGTTCGCGCTCAAGAAGGTGAACCTCTTGCGCGTCTCCAAAGAGGGCGAGCTCGAAGGCCTCGACAAGCACGAGCACGGCGGCCCGGCCTATCCCGAGGTGATGGGCAGCGTGTTTGGCGCCGGCTACTCGCCGCGCGAAGAGACGCAAGCGGCGCCCAGCGCGTCGAAGGTGGCGACCTCGAGCGTGTAGGACTACCATTGCCGGGTGAGCACCCTCCTCCGCTGTAGCGTTCTGTTTCTCCTCTGCACCGCGGGCTGCGGCTCCGACGACAGCGCCGGCGATGCTGCCGTTTCCCCCGATCTATCCGTGCGCGGCCCGGATCTGTCGGTGCCGCCGCTGCTCTCGCGCTGCGGCCAGCCGGGCGACACCGGCAACTCGCTGGGCGTCGGTCAGTTCTGTACCAACAACGGCCCGGACTGCGGCGCCAACGCCAAGGCCAAGCTGTGCAGCGCGCTGGTCAACGGCGCGACCCCTTCTGCGACCGACAGCTACTTCTGCACCTTCACCTGCACCGCGGCCGATCCGCCCGGGACCTGCGGCGAGACCGCGCGCTGCTTGTGCAACGCCACCGGCTGCGCCTGCGTCAACAATCGCTGCAACGCCACCGACGCCGGCACCTGAGCCAAAGATAATCCCGCTTCCGACGAGCGCTTCCGCCAAATGGTGGTACAGCGAAGAAGCGAGGATGGTGCAACATGCGCGACCACAGCAGCAGGGTCTCCGCGAAGCAGTCATCGCAGGGCGAGGACGTACACGACTACAGCGTGCGGCTGGCCGGATTTCTCGCCTGGGACGAGCATCTGGCGTCGCTCGAGCAGGCCGAGCGATCGGCTGACGAGCCCCGGTCGATGGGCCTGGAAGACGTCCACATCGTCGACGACGCGACCGGCGAATTCGTCGAATGATCCGGTGACGATCGTCCCCGTTCGCCGGCGAGCTTCCGGCTGAACGAACTCGTGCGATACTATCGCTGCGAATGTCTACGCGGTGGCCGATGTTGTTGCTCCTGGTCACCGCGTCCAGCGCTTCCGCAAAAGAGCTGAGCTACGTCGCGACGTCCGATCCGGGGCGCTCGCTGTGCAGCGTGCCCGCCGAGGGCTGGCTCAAGAACGACTTCGACGATCGAGCGTGGTCGAGCGGTCCGGTGGACGCCGGCGTGTGTGCGGGGCCGCGCTTTTCGCGTTGGCGCTTCGAGGTGGGCGCCGAACGCGCCAAGCTGGCGACGGTCATCTTGCGGATCCGTTATCGCCACGGCTTCGCGGCGTACCTGAACGGCGTCGAGATCGCGCGCCGCCATCTCGCACCGGGCGCGGCGCCGCTCGGGCTGTCGATCGACGCACACGGCGTCGAGCCCGAGAGCATCGTGGTCCCGGCCAGGCTGTTGCGCGCCGGCGCGAACCTGCTCGCCGTCGAGGTCCATCCGCACACCGCCGGGTTGCAGGCGTTCGTCGAGGCGCAGCTCGGCGCCGCCGACGGCGCGCGCATCACGCGCGGCCCGTACCTGCAGCGACTCGACGAAAAAGAGGTGACGGTAGTCTTCGACACCGACCTGCCCACCACCGCCGAGGTGAGCTGGGGCACCACCGCCGGCTACGGCGCGACCACCACCGATGCCCCGTCGCAGGTGCACCACGCGCTCCGGCTCACTGCGCTGTCCGCCGGCACCGCCTACCACTATCGGGTCACCGCCCACGCCGGACCGCCGCCCGCGCGCGGCGAGCACGACGTGATCCCCGCGGCGGAGCGCATCGACGCCGGCGACGCGACCTTCCACACGCCGCCCGCCGCCGGCCGCCCGCTGCGCTTCGTCGTCTACGGCGACGTGCGCTCCGGTCACGAGGTGCACGCGCGCATGAATCGCTCGATCGCCGCCGAGGATCCCGACTTCGCGCTGTTCACCGGCGACATGGTCGACGGCGGCGCGGACGAGGGCCAGTGGGAGCGCTTCTTCGAGATCGCCGCCGGCCTCTTGCGCCAGCTGACCATCTTCCCGGTGGCCGGCAACCACGACTACGTACGCCCGGGACGCGGCATCGGCACCTTCGTCTCCTTGTTCCGCGCGCCGCTGCGCCCCGGCGAGGAAGACGGCAGCTACTACAGCTTCGACGAAGCCGGCGTGCACTTCGTGGCGCTCGATTCCGGCCAGTACGAGTCGCCGCGGCAGCTCGCGTGGTTCGAGAACGATCTCAAGGAAGCGCGCCGCAAGAAGGCGCACGCGATCTTCGTGTATTCGCACGAGCCGCCCTACTCGGCCGGATCGCACGGCGACAACCAGGTGTGCATCCACGACTACCTGCCGCTGATGGACCGCTACCACATCACCATGTTCTTCGGCGGGCACGATCACGACTACGAGCGCGGCCGCGCGGGCACGCTCGACTACATCGTCACCGGCGGCGGCGGCGCGGAGATCCGACCGCCTCGTTGCGGCGTGCCGGGCTCGAGCGCCTGTCCGCCGCGCGTGACCGCGTTCTTCAACGAGCACAACTACGTGACGGTCGAGGTGATGGCGGCCTTCTACCGCGTCTGCGCCAAGCGCCCGGATGCGACGCCGCTCGAGGCGTGCGTAAACATCCCACTTCGACCCTGAGGGCTCGACGCACCACGTCGAGGCCGTTTCCCCCAGCCCACGCCGCCGTAAGCACGCGTTCAGCCACGCCTAGCGCTTGGTGCGCTGGTTGCACTGCGTACCCGCGGGAGCCGCGGGAGATCGCGATGAGGACCGTATTTCTACTGACCGCGCTCGCAGCCACGGGCTGCCTCAATCAGCTGATCCCGCCGCACGCCAGCCCGTCGAACCCGAACGTGCCGGTCACCATCGATCTGCCGAGCATTCCCGACGACGTGTTCTTCGCGCTCAAGGCGCCCGCCGACGCGCACGCCGAGCTGTGCGCCAATGACGGCAGTCATCCGATGTTCCCCAACGACGCGGATCAGATCACCAAGGCGTTCTGCCAGGACCTGGTGCCGGGCGGATCGATGCCGCAGCCGACCGGGCTCGCCGATCTGCTGCAGCTGCTCGGCCTGGACTTCAAGGATCCGAACGGCGGCAACGGCACCGGCGGAAATCCCGCCTTCGCGGTGCTCGGCCATTCGTCGGCGCTGACCGCGCGCAACGTCTCGGCCCTGACGCCGACCGCGTTCGTGTTCACCCCGCCGCCTACCGACGGGTCCAAGCCTTCGGGCTACGTGTTCCTGGCCTACGATCCCGGCGAGCAGTTCGTCGAGGTCGCCGCGCACGACCCGGTCGCCGACGCGGTGAACCTGTACCTGGTGCTGTTCGACAAGGCGTGCAAGAGCGCGCCGGGCGGCTGCGCGTGGAACGACCTGCTCACGCCCAACCTGATCACCGGCTGGTCCAACGTGCGCATCTACGAATCGACCACCAGCCTCAACGACACCGTCGCCGACTGCCGCCAGTGCCACGCGCCCAAGGACTCCGGCCCGACGATGCTGCGCATGCAGGAGAACGTCGCGCCGTTCACCCACTGGTTCTCCAACGCGACCAGCGGCGGAAAATCCCTGCTCAAGGACTTCCACGCCGCGCACGGTACGGCCGAGGACTACGTGCCGATCCCGGCGGCGCTGATGGACAAGTCCGATCCGGCGCAGTTCGCGCAGCTGGTCGGGCAGGCGGGCTTCGCGACGCAGCCCAACGCGTTCGACTCGGCGATCATCGAGTCGCAGCTGGCGGCGGTGGGCTCGAGCGTGACCTGGCAGGCGATCTACGACCACGCGGTGGCCGGGCAGTTCATCGCGCCGCCCTATCACGACGTCAAGGTGACCGATACCGCAAAGCTGACCAACATGACGCAGATCTATCAACAGTGGATGGGCGGGAAGGCGGATCTACCCGACATCCGCGACGTGTTCCTCGACGAGGCGCTGCGCGATCTTTCGTTCGCGCCCAAGGCCGGGCTCGACGGGCGCGGGCTGCTCACGCAGATGTGCCAGCAGTGCCACAACGCGAACCTCGATCCGACCATCTCGCGCGACAAGTTCCTGGTCGACCAGCTCGACCAGATGACCCGCGCGGAGAAGGACGTCGCGATCACCCGCCTCGACCCGAACGAGCAGACCTTCAAGCGCATGCCGCCGCTGTTGTTCCACACCATCACGCAGGCCGAGCGCGACCTGATGATCGCGGAGCTGCAGCAGTAATCAGACCAGCGCCCACTTCCGGCAGGCCTGCAAGACCTCGTCGCTGATCGGCTGGCCGCGCAGGGCGCGCGCGATGGCCAGGCCGCCGACGCACAGGGCGAGCGTGGCGATCGCACGCTCGCGTTTGGAGACGCCGGGCGCGGGCGGCGCGTGCGTCGCGATCGCGCCCACCGAGTGCTCGAAGATCTCGGCCATCGCCTCGCGCGTGCGCTTGTCCGCGCGGGTGAGCTCCGAGAGCGTCGCCGGCAGCGGGCAGCCGATCTCGGGCGCGTCGCGGTGCGCAGCCGTCAGGTAGCGCTTGACCACGCGCGCCATCCAGTCGAGGCCGCGGCTATCCTCGAGGCCGGCGAACCAGCTCTCGTGCACCTTGGCGAGCGTGCGGCGCAGCACGTCGGCGTCCATGGCGCGCTTGGAGCGGAAGTGGGCGTAGAAGCCGCCGACGGTCAGGCCGGCGCCGCGCATCACGCGCGGGATGCTGGCCGCGGCCAACCCCTTCCAGCGCATCAGCTTCGAGGCGGAGGCGACGATTCGTTCGTGCGTGGCGGCCTTGGTCTCTTCACGTTCACTTGTCATTTCAGATGAAGGTTATAATATGAAGATCTACATGCGAACGCAAGACGGGGCGTGGCAGAAGACGGCGTGCATCTTGTGCAGCCAGAACTGTGGCATCGAGGTGCAGCTCGACGGGCGCCGCCTGGCGCGGTTTCGCGGCGATCGCGCGCACCCGGCGTCGCAGGGCTACACCTGCGAGAAGGCGCTGCGGCTCGACTCCTACCAGAACGCGCGCGATCGGCTGACCTCTCCGCTGCGCCGCCGTCCCGACGGCACCTTCGAGGCCATCGACTGGGAAACCGCCATCCGCGAGGTCGCGGCGCGGCTCGCCGGGGTGCGCGATCGGCACGGCGGCGAGAGCATCTTCTATTACGGCGGCGGCGCGCAGGGCAACCACCTCGGCGGCGCGTACGGGCGCGCGACCCGCGCGGCGCTCGGCTCGACCTACTCGTCGAACGCGCTCGCACAGGAAAAGACCGGCGAGTTCTGGGTCGACGGGCAGCTCTACGGCCGGCCGCGCTGCCACACCTCGGGCGACTACGAACACGCCGAGGTGGCGCTGTTCGTGGGCAAGAACCCGTGGCAGTCGCACGGCTTCCCGCGCGCCCGCGTGACGCTCAAGGAGCTGTCGGGCGATCCCAAGCGCGCGCTGATCGTGATCGATCCGCGGCGTACCGAGACCGCCGCGCTGGCGGACTTCCACCTGCAGGTGCGGCCGGGATCGGACGCGTTCTGCCTGAGCGCGCTGTTGGCGGTGCTGGTGCAGGAAGATCTGATCGATCACGACTTCGTGCGCGATCGGACCAACGGCTTCGCGATCATCGAAGAGGTGCTGGCCAAGATCCCCGTCGCCGACTACGCGGCGCGCGCGGGCCTTCCCGAGGCGCAGGTGCGCGAAGTGGCGCGGCGGATCGCGCGCGCGTCGAGCGTGGCGACCTACGAGGATCTGGGCGTGCAGCAGGCGCCCCACTCCACGCTCAACTCGTATCTGGAGAAGCTGCTCTACCTGCTCACCGGCAACTTCGCCAAGCGCGGCGCAATGAACGTTCATTCCCGGATGGCGGGGCTGGGCGGCGGGGGCGGCATCGGACGCAAGACGCCGGTGGGCGGTCATCGGATCATCACCGGGCTGGTGCCGGCGAACGTGATCCCCGACGAGATCCTCACCGACCACCCCAAGCGCTTCCGCGCGATGATCGTCGAGAGCTCCAACCCGGCGCACTCGCTCGCCGACAGCCAGCGCATGCGCGAGGCGCTGCGCGCGCTCGAGACGCTGGTGGTGATCGACGTGGCGATGACCGAGACCGCGCAGCTCGCGCACTACGTGCTGCCGGCGGCCTCGCAGTTCGAGAAGTGGGAAGCGACGTTCTTCAACCTGGAGTTCCCGCGCAACTACTTCCAGCTGCGCGCGCCGATCCTCGAGGCGCTGCCCGGCACGCTGGCCGAGCCGGAGATCCACCGGCGGCTGGTGCGCGCGTTGGGCGCGATCTCCGACGACGATCTGGCCGAGCTGAAGGTCGCCGCCGGGCGCGTCGCCACCGAGGGACGCGCGCAGTTCGCGGCGGAGTTCTTTCGCGTGACCGCCGAGCGGCCGCACCTGATGGCGCTCGCGCCGGTGGTCTTATACGAGACGCTCGGGCAGGTGCTGCCCGAAGGCGCGGCGGCGACGGCGGCGTTGTGGGGCGCGGCGCAGATCTGCGCGATGACCTATCCCGAGTCGGTGAAGCGCGCCGGCTTCGAGGGCTTCGGGCCCGAGCTCGGCGATCGACTGTTCGACGCGCTGGTGAGCACGCCGTCGGGCGTCACGTTCACCGTCGACGAATATGAGGAGACGTGGCGACGGCTGGATACGCCCGACAAGCGGGTGCGGCTGGCCATCCCCGAGCTGCTCGAGGAGCTGCGCGCGTTGGCCGGCGAGGATCCGCGACGGCGCGATCCGGAGTACCCGTTCGTGCTCGCGGCCGGTGAGCGGCGGTCATCGACCGCAAACACGGCCTTGCGCGATCCCGCCTGGCGCAAGAAGGACACCGCCGGCGCGTTGCGACTCGCGCCTGCCGACGCCGCGCGGCTCGGCATCGCCGACGGAGCGCGCGCGCGCGTCACCACGCGGCGAGGCAGCGCGGTGGCGATCGTCGAGATCTCCGACACGCTGCAGCCCGGGCACGCGAGCCTGCCCAACGGCCTCGGGCTCAGCTATCCCGACGCCGACGGCCGCCCGCAGATCCACGGCGTCGCGCCCAACGAGCTCACCGCTTCGGAGGACCGCGACTGGCTCGCCGGCACCCCCTGGCACAAGTACGTACCCGCGCGCATCGAGCCGGCATAAGCTACGCCATCCAAGGAGACCAGATGGGCACCCTCAAAGGAAAGACCCTCTTCATCAGCGGCGCGAGCCGCGGCATCGGCAAGGCGATCGCGCTCCGCGCGGCACGCGACGGCGCCAACATCGCGATCGCGGCCAAGACCACCGAGCCGAACCCCAAGCTGCCGGGCACCATCTACACCGCCGCCGAGGAGATCGAGAAGGCGGGCGGCAAGGCGCTCGCCTGCGTGGTCGACATCCGCGACGAGGCGCAGATCGCCGCGGCGGTGGCCAAGACCGTCGAGACCTTCGGCGGCATCGACATCCTGATCAACAACGCCAGCGCGATCAGCTTGACCGGCACCGTCGGCACGCCGATGAAGCGCTACGATCTCATGCACGCGGTGAACGTGCGCGGCACCTTCGCCTGCTCGCAGGCGTGCATCCCGCACCTCAAGAAGGCGGCCAACCCGCACATCCTGAACAACTCGCCGCCGCTCAACCTGGAGCCGCGATGGTTCGGGCCGCACGTGGCCTACACCATGGCCAAGTACGGCATGAGCCTGTGCGTGCTGGGCATGGCCGAGGAGCTCAAGGGCGACGGGATCGCCGTCAACGCGCTGTGGCCGCGCACCATCATCGCCACCGCGGCGGTGCAGAACCTGCTCGGCGGCGACGACTCGATGCGCGGCAGCCGCAAGCCCGAGATCATGGCCGACGCGGCCCACGCGATCCTCACGCGCCCCAGCCGCTCGTTCACCGGCCACTTCTGCATCGACGAAGAGGTCCTGCGCGAAGAGGGCGTGACCGACCTGGCGAAGTACCAGTCGGTGCCCGGCGCCCCGCTGTTCCCCGATCTGTTCCTCTAGCCTATGGCCTAGACGATCGGGAGATCGACCAAGAAGGTGGCGCCGTCAGCGGGCTCGCTCTCGACCCGGATGGTGCCGCCGTGCGCCTCGACCACCTGACGGACGATCCACAGGCCGAGCCCGAGGCCGCCGAAGTGCTGCAGCGAGACCGCTCGCTCGAAGCGATCGAAGATGCGCTGCTGATCCGCGGGCGAGATGCCGATGCCGTGATCGCGCACGCTGATGCGTGCGGTGGCGCCGGCGCGCTCGATGCGCAGCTCGATCGGGTGGCCCTTGCCGTACTTCATCGCGTTGGAGAGCAGGTTCACCAGGATCTGCTCGACGCGCGAGCGATCCCAGCGGCCGACCATCGGGCCGTCGCAGGTGAAGGTGGCCTTGCAGCCGGCGCGCGCGAGCTGGTCCGCGGCGCCGTCGATCAACTCGCCGGCGACCGCGCCCAGATCGAACTCCTCCACTTCGAGCTTGAGCTTGCCGGCGCTCACCCGCGAGACGTCGAGCAGCTCGTCGACCAACGTGGAGAGCCGGTTGATGCCGCGCGCCGCACGTGCCACGCGCGTCTGGATCTGCGGGTCACCGCTCTCTGCGGTCAGCTTTCCCAGCGAGTGCACCAGCAGCTGCACGGCGGTGAGCGGCGTCTTCAGCTCGTGGCCGGCGATGGCGAGAAAATCGTCTCGCTGCCGCAGCGCCTCGCGCAGCGCCTGCTCCACCTGCTTGCGATGCTCGATCTCGCTCTCGAGCGCGAGCGCGCGCTGCTGCAGTTGCGTCACCTCGCGCAGCCGGCCGTCGCTCTCCGCGACCTGCGAATAAGACTCGGTCGGGATGACGTGCGAGTGGGTGTTGCACAGCTCGAGCAGCTTCTCGGCGTCGGAGTCCTTGCGAAACCGGCCGAGATCGTAGGCGCACAAGAGCGAGAACGAGCGCTTCCTACCGAAGTCGTTCCACAGCTCCTCGAGGCGAACCGCGCCGGCCCGGTTTCCGTCCTGCCACAACAGATCGACCATCTCGCCGTACGCGCGCGGGCGGGCGTGGCAGCTCCCGGCGCCCACCCGGTCGAGCGCGGCGCCGATCAGCTCCTCGAAGCGCACCGCGTCGGGCAGGTCGCCGATCATGATGCTCGTCAGCGTCGCCCGCGCGTCGAGCAGCAGCAGCCGGCCTTCGGCGCTGGCCTGGTCGGCGTCGATCCCGTGCGCCTTCAGGCGGGACGAGAACGCCGCGCAGTGTGAAGGCGTGGCCAGCGCCACGATCGGCTCCTCGCGCTCGAGCCCGGCCGCGAGATATTGCGCGACCACGTCGGCCAGGCACTGCTCGTCCTGATAGAACTGGACGATGTGGTGCTGCTGCGCCGGCTGCGAGAGGAGGTCGCTGGCCACGTGCCGGGCGACTCCTCGATCCCGGCGCAGGGACGCGGCATCAGGGGGCATTGTCCTAGTGTAGGCAGCTGCGGCCCGCGCGCAATTGCACATCTTGCACGCCCCGGTTATCGTGCCGCGCAAGGGGGTATGCGCATCACCATGCAGGGCTTCACCGGCGACGGGCGGTTCGAGGTCCGCGAGCGCCTGGGCGACGGGGGGTTCGGCACCGTCTATGCGGCGTTTGATCGCGAGCTGGGGATTCCGGTCGCGGTCAAACACCTGCGCCAGCAGAGCCCTGATTCGATCTATCGATTCAAGAAGGAATTCCGCCTGCTGGCGGAGATCGCGCACCCCAACCTGGTGTCGCTCTACGAGCTGTTTCAGGCCAACCAGGAATGGTACTTCACGATGGAGCTGGTGCCCGGGCGGCACATGCTCGAGCACCTGCGGCCGGAGCTGGTGCCCCACCCGCACGCCGACACCATCGAGGGGCTGCCCAGGCACGGCGTCGCGCGGCGTCGCGCGCCGACCGCGCAGCTCCCCGAGCTCGACAAGCTGCGCGCCGCCTTCAGCCAGCTCGCGCGCGGGTTGTGCGCGCTGCACGAGGCCGGCCTCCTGCACCGTGACGTGAAGTCGTCGAACGTGCTGGTCACGCCCGACAACCGGGTGGTGGTGCTCGACTTCGGGCTGGTCACCGAGACCCGACCGCTGAGCGTGCCGACCGAAGGCGAGGTGGTGGGGACGCCTCATTATATGTCCCCCGAGCAGTGGGCCGCCGGGCACGTGACCGAGGCCAGCGACTGGTACAGCTTCGGCGTGGTGCTCTACGAGGCGCTCACCGGCGCGGCGCCGTTCGACGGCACGCCGAGCCAGCTCGGCGAGGATCGTTTTGCGCGCAAGCCGCTGCGGCCGCGCGCGATCGATCCAGCGATCCCCGAGGCGCTGAGCCAGCTGTGCAGCGATCTGTTGCAGGTCAACCCCGCGTCGCGGCCGAGCGGACCCGAGGTGCTGCGGCGGCTGTCGCCCGACGGCGCGAGCGAGCTGCACACCGATCGGCCGAGCCGCGCGTTCGTCGATCGCAACGTCGAGCGCGCGCTGTTGCGCGACGCGTTCGCCGAGGTCGCCGGCGGGCAGTCGGTGATCGTGCACGTGGTCGGCGAATCGGGGCTGGGCAAGTCCGCGCTGTGCGAGCACTTCCTCGCGCCGCTCGCCGACGATCCGGACGCGCTGGTGCTGCGCAGCCGCTCGTACGCGCAGGAGTGGCTGCCGTACAAGGCCCTCGACGGGGTGATCGACGACCTGAGCCGCGTGCTCTCGCACCGCGTGCACGCCAAGTCGGGCATCTGGCCCGAGCACATCGAGGATCTGGCGCGCCTGTTTCCGGTGCTCGGCCACGTGCCGGGGCTGGCGGCGCAGCCGCGTCGCAGCGACGATGGGCGCGGCGCGCTCGAGGTGCGCTCGAGCGCCATGCAGGCGCTGCGCGAGCTGTTGCGCATGCTCGAGAAGGACCAGCGGCTGGTGCTGTTCCTCGACGACGTACAGTGGGGCGACGTGGACTCGGCGGTGCTGTTGCACCAGCTACTCTCGCCTCCCGATCCGCCGGCGATGCTGCTGCTGCTCGCCTGCCGCGCCGACGAGGAGGAGCGCAGCCCGTTTCTGCGCACGCTGCGCTCGCTCGACGAGGCGGCCGGCTCGCGGCGCGTCACCCGGCGCCTCGAGCTCGCGCGCATTCCCGTCGAGGACTGCACCGCGCTGGCGGTGACGCTGCTCAAGCGCAAGCCGACGCGGCCGGGCGTGGTCGAGCGGCTCGCGCGCGAGGCGGCCGGCAACCCGCTGTTGCTCGAGGAGTTGGTGCGCTTCTCGCACACCGATGCGCCGCCGCCGCCGAACGCGCGCGATTCGCAGGAGCGCCGCATCTTGTTGCAGGGCATGATCGAGCAGCGCATCCGCGAGCTGCCCGAGCCCTGGCAGCGCTTCATGACCGTGGTCGGCCTGGGTGGCGAGCCGATCGATCTCGAGACCGCCGGGCTGGTGGCCGGGCTGCCGTCGCCCTCGATGGATCGCACGCTGCTCAACCGGCTGCGCACCGGTCACCTGGTGCGCATTCGCAAGGACGGCGCGCACGAGCAGGTCATGCCCTACCACGAGCGCATCCGCGAGATCGTCGTCAAGCACCTGACCGACGCGGAGCGACGCGAGATCCACCTGGCGTTGGCCGCCAAGCTGACCGAGAACCACCGCGCGCCGCCGGGCAGCATCGCCAACCACCTGCACGCGGCCGGCGAGCTCGACTCCGCCGCGGCCTACGCGCTGAAGGCGGCCGTCGAGGCCGAGAACGCGCTCGCGTTCGACGAGGCCGCGCAGCTCTACGGCAAGGTGCTCGAGTGGCGGCCCGACGATCCGGCGCCGCTGCGCAAGCATGCCGAGGCGCTCGCCAACGCCGGCCGCTGCGCCGACGCCGCGCCGCGCTACGTGCAGGCCGCGGCCCACGCCGCCGGCCTCGACGCGCTCCAGCTCGAGCTGCGCGCCTGCGAGCAATACCTCATGGGCGGTCACACCGACGAGGGGCTCGCGCTGCTCGACGAGCTGTGCGCGGCCACCGGGCTGCGCCGGCCGCGCACGCCCGCACGCGCGGTGATGGCCATGGTCGGCGATCTGATCCGGCTCAAGCTGCGCGGGCTCAAGTTCGTCGAGCGGGCCTCTGCGGACGTGGATCCCACCCAGCGCTTCCGCATCGATCTGTGCTACTCGGCCAGCCGCAACCTGCTCTTGCGCGATCCGATGTGCGCCACCCGCTTCTCCACTCGCGCGCTCCTGCTCGCGCTCCAGGCGGGCGATCCGTCGCTGATCGTCGAGGGCATGGCCGCGGTGGGCGCGTCTCTGGCGGTGACCGGCTCGGCGACCGGCCATCAGATGCTCGATCGCGCGCGCGCGATCGCCGATCGCTCGGGCACGCCCTACGCGCTGGGGCTGTTGCGCTTCTGGTCGGCGTTCGTCGACCACACGCAGGGGCGCTGGCGCGAGTCGCTGGCCGCGTGGGAAGAGGCGGCGCTGCTGTTGCGTCATTGCCGCGGCGTGCAGGGCGAGATCCAGAAGTCCGAGCTGAACGCCATCCTCGCCATCCAGCTGCTCGGACGCTTCGAGGAGCTCGCGCGGCGCACCGAGCGCGCGATCGCGGATGCGCGCGCCTCGGGAAACCGCTACACCGAGGTGTACGCGCGGCTGTACTCGTCGATCCCACCGCTGGCGGCCGGTGATGCGCGCACCGCGCGGGAGCGGATCGTCGAGGCGATCGCGCGCGCGCCGGTGGGCGATCACTACCTGCGCACGACCGCGCTCAAGTTCGAGTGCTACTGCGATCTGTACGAGGGGCGCGCCGAGGAGGGCCTGGCGCGGCTGCAGGCGGAGTGGCCGTCGCTGACCGCCTCGCGCATGATGCGCACGGCCATGTTTCGCATGGTGTTCCACGGCCTGCGCGCCGGGCTGCTCCTGGCCGCCAGCACCGGTGACCATCGGCGCGCGCGGCTGGCCCAGGCCGAATCCGATCTGAAGGAGTGCGCCGGCGCCGACTATCCGTACGCGATCGGCCAGACCGCGCTGCTGCGCGCCGGGCTGTACGCCGCCCGCGGCGAGCAGGCGCGCGCGCTCGAACAGGCCGACCTGGCGATCCGCGAGTTTCACTCCGCCGGCCTCGAACTCGAGGGCGCCTACGCGCGCCGGCGCAAGGGCGAGCTCCTCGGCGGCCCCGACGGTGCGGCGCTGCAAGCGGAGGCCGACGCGGTGATGCGGGCGCGCGGCGTCGCCGATCCCACCCGCTTCAGCCACTCGCAGGCCCCCGCAGCCCCGCTGACGAAAGGTGCCCATGCCGCTTCCTGAAGAGCTGTACGCCCTGAAGGTCCGCGCCCGCTACGCCGTGCCGGCCGGCACCAAGGGCGCGTGCTCGCCGCACCTGCCGCAGCAGTGCCCCCACCCGAACCGGCGCGCGCGCGACCTGACCTACATTCGCGCGGAGTACGCGTACCTGTCGCAAGATCGGGCGGTGAACCCGCTGTCGCCGATCGCGGTCGCGGGGCGCTTTCCGCTCTCGGAGCAGTATGGGCTCACCTGGGCGCTGCCGTATCTGCCGCAGCTGTTGCGCTCGGTGGTCGACGCCGAGGTGAAGAAGCTGTGGTACGGCGTGCGCGGGCTGTTCGGGCCGGTCGACAAGCTGGAGGCGTTCGCCGGGCTGTTCAGCCCCGACCTGCCGGCACCGCCCGAGGTCGACGACTGGCGGCGCGACGCGGTGTTCGCGCGCAACCGGCTCGACGGTCCCAACCCGCTGTTGATCTCGCGCATCACCGACGCGGCGCAGCTCGCGCGCACAGTGGGCATCGACGACCCGCAGTTTCAGTCGGTGATGGGCGCGACGCGCTCGCTCGCCGACGAGCTGCGCGACGGGAACTTGTTCGTGGCCGACTTCCAGCTCCTGCAGCGCTCGCTCTTGCCGCAGACCGAGCATCGCCGCGATTCGCGCTGGCGCGCCAAGTACCTGCCGGCGCCGGTGGCGCTGTTCTGCCAGCGCGCTGGCGTCGATTCGTATTGCGACCTTCAGCCGGTGGCGATCCGCATCGATCAGACGGACGCGGCGCCGCCCAACCCGCTCTATCTGCGCGGGCCCGGCGAGGACTGGCTCACCGCCAAGACCTTCGTCGAGATCGCCGAGTTCAACCTGCAGGCCATGTCGAGCCACATCTACCGGCATCACTATCTGGCCGAGCCGTTCTCGGTGACCACGCACCGGCAGCTCTCGCCGGAGCACCCGCTGTTCGTCTTTCTCGAGCCGCACCTCGCGTACACGCTGGCGGTCAACGGCTCGGCGTTCGATCTCTTGAAACAGGAAGGCAGCATCTTCGACGAGATCTACGCCGGCGAGCTGTGCGAGACGCGCGCGATCATGATCGAGTCGTACAAGCAGTGGACCGTGCGCGACCAGGCGCTCGACAGCGATCTGACCGCGCGCGGTGTCGACAGCGCGCCACGCGAGTATCCGTTCCGCGACGACGGGCGGCTGTGGCTCGAGCCGCTGCAGCGCTTCGTCGAGGATTATCTCAAGCTCTACTATCACGCGATCGGCGACGTGCAGAACGACTGGGAGCTGCAGGCCTGGGCGCGCGAGCTGGTGGCACCCGACGGCGGCAACCTGCGCGGCCTGTTCGAAGGGGACGAGCTGGTCTCGGTGAGTCAACTGGCCGGCGTGCTCGCGCAGTTCCTGTTCACCGTCGGGCCCGGCCACGCGGCGGTGCACTACCCGCAGACCGATTATTTCACCTACATCCCGGCGTTTCCCGGCGCGGCGTACCGGCCGCCGGCGGCCGCGGGCGATCCGATCACCAACGATCGCTTCCTGGCCACGCTGCCGTCGATCAGCGTGGGCGCGGATCAGTTCCTCAACAACCAGATCGCCAACTACCGCTTCGATCGGTTCGGCGACTATTCGGCCTGGCCGCTCTCCCACGTCGCGGCGGCGCAACCCGCGATCGCGCGCCTGCGCCAGGAGCTGGCCGGCATCGAGGAGACCATCACCGCGCGCAACCGCACGCGCCCGCGACCTTACACGTACCTTCTGCCCTCCCTGGTTCCCAACAGCATCAACATCTGAGGGCCGCGTCCATGAGCGAAGAAACCGGATTTCACTGGACCAACTGGAACCGCAACTTGTCGTGCGTGGCCGACCGCTATCAGCCGGGCAGCCTCGACGAGCTGTGCGAGAACGTGCGAGCCGCGGCGAAGAACGGTCGCGTCCGGCCGATTGGCAACAGCTGCTCGTGGAGCCCGCTCATCCCCACCACCGGGAGCCTGATCGATCTGTCGCGACTCACGCGCGTGCTGGCGATGAACGACACCGGCAACCCACCGTCGGTGCGCGTCGAGTGCGGCGTGTCGATGCGCGAGCTGGTGCGCTTCACCGAGACGCACGGGCTGTCGATCATCAGCCCGACGATCTTTCAGGGCGTGGCCATGGGCGGCGCGATCGCGGTGGCCGCGCACGGGACCGGGCTCGGCAAGTCGACCATCTCCGACGAGGTGATCGCGGTCTCGCTGGTCGACGCGCAGGGCGAGGTGCACCAGATCGAGCAGCACCACGGCGAGATCCTCGACGCGGCGCGCTGCTCGCTCGGCACGCTCGGCGTGGTCTACTCGGCGACCCTGAAGATGTCGCCGGCGTTCAACGTGCACGTCGAGGATCGCTTCATCTCGCGCAAGGAAGTGCTCTCGGGCCTGAAGGACCTGCTCTCGTCGTACGAGTTCGTCGAGCTCTACTGGTTCCCGTTCGCCGACACCATGTGGTGCAAGCTGATGAACCGCACCCACCTGCCGTCGGATCAGGAGACCTGCCATGGGCTCACCGACGACGCGATCGACTACGTCGCGACCATGTTCTCCGGTCAGGTGATCCTGCCGTTCACCGCCCGGTACCTGTCGTGGCTCACGCCCATCTTCGCCAAGATCGCACCGTTCTTCGCCGTGCGGCCGGGCACGCGCGTAGAACCCAGCTCCACCGAGTTCCACTACCAGGCGGCCTATCCGAAGAACTGGGACATGTCGTGGGGCGTGCCGCTCGATCAGGCGGTGGCGGCGTGGGAGATGTCGATGGAGCTGGTGGAGTCCTACGGCCGCCGCCAGGAATATCCGATCAACATGGTGGTGCACTCGCGCTTCATCGGCGCGTCCACCGCGCTGCTCTCGCCGGCCGAGGGACGCGCGATCTGCGACATCGAAGCGGTGACCTGCACCGGCACGCCGAACATCGTGCCGTTCTATCTCGAGTACACCGATAAGATGCTCGCCGACTTTCCGACGGCGCGGCCGCACTGGGGCAAGTACCTGTTGCGCCCCGATCAGATCCGCAGCCGCTATCCGAAGATGGACGCGTTCCTCGCGCATCGGAAGGCGCTCGATCCGGACGGCGTGTTCCTGAACGACTTTCTCGAGGGATCGATCTTTCAGCTCGATCCGGGCGCGCGACGGTGAGCCGCTGGGACTGGCTGTTGATCGTGTTGTGCGCCGCGTTCGCGGTGACCTCGTTCGTGATCGATCCGCTGTCCGCGTTCGGCGTGCCGCTCACCGCCGACAGCGCCAATCCGCTGGCGCGCGCCATGTTCCGCTTTGCCTCGCAGACCGATCCGCTGCTGCTCGAAGATCCGCCGATGTTGCGCGCGCAGACCGGCGTGTCGATGTTCGTGTACGGGCCGTTCTACCTGCTGTTGATCTACGCGCTGGTGCGCCGCGCCGCCTGGATTCGCGTGCCCGCGCTGGTGTTCGCCGGCGCGCTGGCGATCAACGTCGTGGTCTACGTGACCGCCGATTTCGTCGGCTACCACATTGCCAACCCGGTGCTGTTCATCGGCGTGAACCTGCCCTACTTCCTCCTCGCGGTCGGGCTGGTGCTACGCTTCCGGTGATGCGCTTTGCGTCGCTGGCGATGATCGTTGCGATGACCTGCGGGCGCGCGCGGATCCGTTGCCGGCTCCCGTGAATGAGTGGAGCAAGGTTCGCGCGCCGACCAAAGGCGCGGCGCACGCGATCGGTGGCTACAGCGCCGGATGTCTCGAAGGTGGGGCCGCGCTGCCGCTCGCCGGGACCGGCTTTCGCGTGGCGCGGCCCGAGCGCAATCGCGTGTTCGGACATCCGATCTTGATCGCGCTGTTGCGCGAGCTCGGGCTGGAGACCAAGAAGCTGCGCCTTCCGCCGCTGGTGATCGGCGATCTTTCGCAGCCGCGCGGCGGGCCGGCGCCGACCGGGCACGCGAGCCACCAGAGCGGGCTGGACGTGGACGTGTGGTTCCTGCCGCCGGCCGGCAAGACGACGGTGTCGATGGTCGACGCCGCGCGCGCGCAGCCGGTGGCACGCTTCGACGCCGCGATCGCGCGCCTGCTGGAGTTGTTCGCCAGTCAGACGCAGGTCGAGCGGCTGTTCGTGAATCCGGTGCTCAAGCGCGCGCTGTGCGAGCGGGCCGGCGACGAACCGCATCGCGCGTGGCTGCACAAGGTGCGCCCATGGTGGGGACACGACGATCACTTTCACGTGCGCCTGTCCTGTCCCCCGGACAGCCCCGCGTGCCTCGCGCAAGCCGCCCTGCCGCCGGGCGACGGCTGCGGCGAGCTCGACTGGTGGTTCAACGCCAAGGCGCAGGAGGATCGCGCGCGCGAGCACCAGTCCTACTCGGCGCGGGTCGGAGCGGCCGCCACGCTGCCCGAGGGCTGCGGCGCGGTGCTCGCGGCGCCCTGACGACGAGACCGTCGCGACCGCGTGACGCGCGGGTGGTGGGGACGCTGGTGCGGCTGTTGATGCGGTTGAAGGGGCGGTGATCTGACGGAGGGCTGAGGCGGGAGGCTGAGGCGGGCGGTGGGAAGCGGCAGGCTTGGGAAGTGCGGGCACGCGGGTTCCGGATTTGCTGAGAGGGGTGGGTGGGTAGGCGGTTCGGGCGGCGGTGGTGCGCGCAGCGGCGGGGAGCGGGTGCGGGGCGAAAGGTTTGGCGGGGCGCATTCGCACGAACCGCGATTCCCGAATGATCGCGCGATCACGGGTTGGCTGCTTCATGCCGTGGTGGGAGGGGAGTTTTTTTGCTGATTGGGTGGTGATTCTCATTGACAAATGAGTGGCAGATGGTTACTGTGCGCTTAATCAAAATGTCAGCGCAGCTAACGATGAGATTACCGGTGGCGAAGACCTGGGGCGGGAGGCGCAAAGGTGCCGGGAGAAAGCGCCGGGCCTTGCGGCCGCAGGTGCCGCACTGCCGGCGGGTTGTGTTCAGGCACAGGTTGCCGGTGCATGTGACGGTGAGACTGGCCGCAGGATTGTGTGACTTGCGCTCGAAGAAGGGCTTTGCCGCGTTGTCAGGAGCTTTCGCCAAGGGGCGTCTGCGGTTTGGATTTCAGTTGGTGAACTTCTCGGTGCAGGGGAATCACCTGCACTTGATCGTGGAAGCAGAGAACGAGCAATCACTCACGCGCGGCATGAAGGGCCTCAACGTTCGGATGGCCCGGGCGCTGAACAAGATCATGGGTCGAACCGGCAAGGTGTTCGCGGACCGCTACCACGCCCGCATCCTGCAGTCCCCGACGGAGGTCCAGCGCGCCCTCCGCTACGTCCACTTCAACTACCACAAGCACATGCACGGCTCGGGTCACTACGTGCCGTGGAGCTACCTCGATCCGCTCTCCACCGCAGTCCCGCACCCCGAGCTCGTCACACCGCCGCGCACCTGGCTACTCATCCACGGCCCCTCTCGCGCATCCCGGCGACACGCCACTCAGCCGCCGCGTCCCCGCCCCACCACGGCATGAAGCAGCCAACCCGTGATCGCGCGATCATTCGGGAATCGCGGTTCGTGCGAATGCGCCCCGCCAAAACTTGCGCCCCGCACCAACTCCCCGCCGCTGCGCGCACCACCACCGCCCGAACCGCCTACCCACCCACCCCTCTTGGCAAATCTGGAACCCGCGTCCCCGCACTTCCCAAGCCTGCCGCTTCCCCACCCCGCCTACTTCCGCCCCGCCTTCCCAGCCTTCCCCTCATACGCCGCGATCGCCCGCTTCGGCGCCCGCTTTCGCCACGACGCGACCAGCAACTCCTCGAACAGCAGGCGGTCCGCCTTCGCCAGCACCACGCCAAGCGCGCCCAGGCGGCTCCAGCCGCCGAGCGTGCGGAACATCTGCGGGTGCTCGCTGGCCAGCTCGTAGAGACGCTCGCGCGGCGCGACGAACACCACCGCTTCGGTGCGATCTTCCGACATCGTGGCGAAGATCTTGTTGCGCACGCGGAACGACGTTCGCTGCATGTGCGGGAGCTCTTCGGCCTCGGGCAGGGACAGCGCCAGCTTGCGCACGTCCTGGTCGGTCATTTCGTTTTTCCGCGGTGGAGCGTCAGCAGCGGCGCCTCGAGCTGCCGGGCCACGCGCGCCAGCACGCCGCGCATCGACGGGTGGGCGTCGTCGCCGCTCGCGAGCGCGCGCACCGAGGCGAGCACCTCCTCCAGCTGCAAGAGCACCACGGTGTCGAGATCCTTGTGCGAGCGCATCGCGTCCTCGAGCGTGCGGCAGCGCTTCTGCAGATCCTCGGTGGCCTGCTCCAGGCGGAACTCGAACACCTGGTTGAACATCTCGATCTCGGTCTGCGCGCGCGACAGCTCGCCGCCCGCGTTCTTCAGCTCGGCCTGGAACGTGCGCAGCTTCTCGAGCAGCTTGTCGCGCTCGTATTCGACCTTGCGCACCTTCATCGCGTGGTCGACCTTCTCGGCGAGCAGCTCGACGTCGGAGAACGGCTTCTCGAGGTAGTCGGTGGCGCCCAGCCGCAGCGCCTCGATCGCCGAGCCGGTGGAGGCGTAGCCGGTGATCACGATGCACGCGCAGTAGGGCTGCTGCTTGCGCGCCTCGCGCATGACAGCGATGCCGTCGATGCCGGGCAGGTTCTTGTCGACCAGGAGGCAGCCAAAGCCCTGCTTGCGCAACAGGTACACCGCCTCTTCGCCGGTGGCCGCCGAGACCACCTCGAGCCCGCGCGACGGCAGGACCTGCTCGAACAGCTGGCGAATGACCGGCTCGTCGTCGACCACCAGCACTGCGGTCGGGAAGGTGATGACCCCAAGCGGTGACCCGACCGATGCGCTCATCGGGTCATCCTAACGCACTTTCGTGATACCGTATTCGTGCATGCACGACGCCCTCATCGTCGACGATGAACCCGTCACGTGAGCGTTCGGCTCAAGCTCGCGTTGATCATCGCGGCGGTCGCGCTGGCGCCGCTGGCCATCTCGGGTGTGCTGGCGATGCAGGTGCACCAGCGCGCGTTCGACGGCAAGGTCGCCGAGCTGCACGCGCGCATCGCCGAGAACGGCGCGACGCGCGCGCAGGCGTTCCTCGACGGCGCGCTCAAGAGCGTGCAGCTGCTGGTCACGCGCAGCATCCGCTGGCCGGAGCTGTCGGGCGCCGAACGCGCCGGCGCGCTGGCGCTGGTCTACCGGCAGCACCCCGGAATCGTCGTCGCCGCGCTGCTCGACGATCAGGGCGCGGGGATCGGCTCCAGCGTGTTCCGCCAGGCCGACGCCGGCGCCGAGCTGGCCGACCATCCGGTGGCGACCATGGAGGAGCTGTCGGCGTTCTCCAACCACATCCCGTTCGCCGCCGCGAAGAGCAAGGGCTGGGCGGCGGGCGAGCCGTTCTTCGCCGAGCACACGCCGATCCTGCCGATCGCGCTGGCGACCGACGGCGCGCGCGGGCAGCGCTGGGTGGTCACGCTCGGGTTCTCGCTGCGCGCCCTGTGCGCCGAGCTCGCGCAGGATCGCGCCGACGAGATCCAGACCCTGCTCGTCGACGGCGGCGGGCGTGTCCTGTGCGGGCCGCATCCCCAGGCGATGGTGGGACCCGATCCCGAGCTGCTCACCGCCACCAACAGCCTCGCCAACGGCTGGAAGATCTGGACCCAACAGCGGCGCTCGGTCGCGTTCGCCGCCAGCCGCGAGCTGCGCCTGTTGAATTTGTTGTTGATCGCCGTCTCGTTGGTGGTCGCCGTCGCCGCGGGCTTGCTGCTCGCGCGCCGCATCAACCAGCCGGTCGCGGCGCTGGTGCGCGGCGCGGATCTGCTGGCCGCGGGGCAGCTCGGGCACCAGATCACGATCGCCGGCAACGACGAGCTCGGCCGCCTGGGCGCCGCCTTCAACCGCATGTCGGGCGAGATCCAGAAACGCGACGGCGAGATCCGCGCGTTCAACGCGGAGCTACAGGCGCGCGTCGACGAGCGCACCCGCGAGCTGAAGGAAGCGCAGGCGCAGCTCCTGCAGTCGCAGAAGATCGCCGCGGTGAGCTCGCTCGGGGCCGGGATCGCGCACGAGATCAACAACCCGCTCACCAGCGTGCTCGGCTTCGCGCAGATCCTGGCGTCGCGCGCGCGCAAGGAAGGCCGCGACAAGGACGCCGAGGCGCTGCAGCTGATCGACGACGAGGCGCAGCGCATCAAGCGCATCGTCGCCACGCTGCTCAGCTTCTCGGAGAGCTTCGCGGGCGAAGGCTTCACCGAGCTCGACGCCAACCAGCTGGTCGAGGCGGCGCTGCGTCAGGTGCCGCTCGGGCAAATCGAGCTGGTGCGCGAGCTGGCCGCCGAGCTGCCCCCGATCATCGGCAGCTCGGCGCAGCTTCAGGAGGCGATCATCCAGCTCCTGCGCAATGCGCTGATCGCCATGCGCGGCGCGGGCCGGCTGACCCTGCGCAGCGCCGGCGCCGACGGCGTGGTGCGCCTGGAGGTGATCGACACCGGCAAGGGCATCGCCCCCGAGCACCTGGAGAAGGTGTTCGATCCGTTCTTCACCACCAAGGACGACTGGCGCGGCGAGGGGCTCGGGCTGACCATCGTCCACCGCATCGTCGAGCAGCACCACGGGCGCGTCAAAGCGGCCAGCCGCGTCGGAGAAGGCAGCACCTTCACCCTGATCCTTCCGGTCGCCAGCCGGCGGGCGCACCTCAGCTAGGAGAACCATGTCGACCAAAAAAGGCGCGACCAGACCGCTCTTGACCCCACAGCTGGTGGAGGCGCTCAGCGCCGAGGGGCTCGAGGCCACGGTCGAGGTCAAGAGCGTGCGCGGCGAGGACGTGGACGAGCGGCTGGCGGCGGCGTTCGCGCGGCTCTCGGGCGCGGACGACCGGATGGAGACGCTGGCGGCGGTCGGGCAGGTCGGCGCGGGCGTGACGCACGAGGTGCGCAACGTGATGACGGGCATCCTCGGGTTCGCGCAGCTGGCGCGCGGAAAGGCCGCGAGCAAGCCCGAAAAGACCGACGAGCTGCTGCAATTAATCGAAAAAGAATCCATGCGTTGCCTCGATATTCTCACCCAATACTTGAGCTTCACGCGACCGCGTGCTCCCGAGCACGCACCGGTCGATCTGTCGCAGGTGGTGGCGGGCGTCGACAAGCTGGTGCACCACCACCTGCACCTGCACAAGGTGAAGCTGCACCTTCAGCTTGCGGCCGATCTGCCGGCGGTGCGCGGCGATGCCGGCGCGCTCAAGCAGGTGCTGCTCAACCTGATCATGAACGCGATGCACGCCATGAAGACCACCGGCGGCACGGTGCGTATCGTCGGCGCGCGCCACGCGGACGGCGCCGCCCTGCTCCACGTTCAGGACGACGGCCCGGGCGTGCCGGCCGCGCTGGCCGGGCGGATCTTCGATCCCTTCTTCTCGACCAAGCCGGTCGGCGAAGGCACCGGGATGGGGCTGTCGGTGAGTCGCACGATCGTCGAGCAGCACGGCGGCACCCTGTCCCTGGATGGCAACGGCGCGGCGATGAGCGGCGCGACCTTCACCCTGTACCTGCCGGCGCTCGGAGCCTGATCGTGCGCGGTCTGCTTGCCGGCCTCGGGGTCGCCCTGGTGGCGTTGGGGTGCGCGGACCCGCCGCCCGCCGCGCCGCCGGTGGCCAACGCTGCGCCCGCGCCGGCGCGTTCGGTGCGCACGGTGCGCGTGACCGCGGTGGCCGGTCGGGCCGAGCGTCAATCCGGCGCGGGCGCGGCGCTGCCCTTGAAGGTGGGCGATCAGCTCGCCGCCGACGACCTGGTGCGCACCGAGGAAGGCAGCGCCACCCTCGACGTCGGCGGCCGCGCGGACGTGACCATCGCCGGCCACACGCAAGTGGCCATCGGCGAGCTCACCGAGAAGCTCTCGCGCGTCAAGCTGCGCGACGGCCGCATCTCCGCGGTGGTGCACGCCGCCGACGCCAAGCTGCAGGTCGAAGCGGTCGGAACCAGCGCGGTGGCCAGCGCCGACCGCGGCGAGTTCTCGATGTTGTCGACCGGATCGCAGGTCTCGGTCGCCACCCGGTCGGGGCAGGTCACCCTGTCGGCGCACGGCCAGTCGGTGACCATCGGCGCCGGGCAGCTCTCGGTGGTGCAGCGCGATCTCCCGCCCAGCGCGCCGGCCGCGATCCCGCCGTCGCTGTTCCTCAAGGTCTCGGCGCCGCGCGCGCTGGCGCAACGACAGAAGCAGACCACGCTGCACGGCAACACCATTCCAGGCGCGGTGATCAGCGTCAACGGCCTGCGCGTCACCGCCGATCCGACGGGCGAGTTCACCGCCACGGTCGCGCTCAAGGAAGGCGCCAACGATCTCACCGTCGAGAGCGAGGACGTGCTCGGGCGCCGCGAGCGCGCCGCCGTCCCGCGCATCACCGTCGACTCGCGCGCGCCGGCCGCCACCTCGAAGGTCGAATGGTGAGCCGCGCCGCGCTGCTCGTCGCCGCGCTCTTGCCGGGGCTGGGGCAGGCAGGCGAGCTGCGCCTGCGACTGTCGGCCCCGCCGTCGATCGAGAGCGACGGGCACACCGTGGTGCCGCTCCGGCTGGAAGCGACGCCGAACGAAGACGCGCGCGGGCTGGGCGAGGTGACCGTCGACGCGGACGCCGGTGTGGTGGGCAAGAGCCGGCCCCTGGCAGACGGGGCGTTCGAGATCGACTACCTGCCGCCGCGCGTGGCGGCGCCGAGCGAGGTGCACGTGGCGGCCAAGATCGGCGGCGTGATCCGATCGGCGCCGGTGACCATCCTGGTGCGGCCGGTGGCGACGCCGATCGCCGAGCGCGCCAGCGACGGGCCGTACGATCTGCGCGGTCCGGCGTACGTGGTGCTCGGCGGGGAAGGCGCGGTGACCATCACGCTCAAGCACACCGCGCGGCCGCCGCAGGTGGCGGTGAACGTGGGCCGGCTCGGCGCGCTGGAGGCGGCGCCCGACGGCCGCTGGCGGGTCGCGTATACGCCGCCCTCGGAGAAGTTTCCGCAGATCGCCATCCTCGCTGCGTTCGACGACAACGGCACGGTCGACTGGCTGACGCTGCCGCTGCACGGGCTCGGCAAGGTGCGCACCAGGACCAAGCCCTCGTCGCAGCTCGAGCTGACCATCGGCGACCAGCGCTTCGGACCGTTTCGCGCCGACGCGACCGGCCAGGCGCTCTCGATCGTCGCCGCGCCGCCCGGAGTCAAGACCGGCGTCACGCACGCGGTCGATCCGCTCGGCAACTCCAAGGAGACGCCGTTCGATCTCGCCTCGCCGCCCATTGGCCGCCTGTTGCCGGTGTGCAGCGGCGACTCGGTGCACCTGCTGCTCGTCGACGGCGCCGGCGCGCGCGCCGAGCCCGACCTGCCGATCCGGCTGGGCGCCGCGTCGGGCACGTTCGACCTCACCGTGCGGATCGCGGTCGGCCACTGGGCGGCGGTCTACCACCCCGCAGTGGCGGATCAGCGGATCGAGGTGCGCGCGGCGCTCGAAGGCGAGCCGAGCTCGGCCGGGCACTGCAGCATGAGCCCGATCGGCGACTCGCCCACCGCGTTGACGCTGACCGCCTCGAGCGCGGCGTTCGTCGCCGGTTCGGGCCCGCTGGCGATCCGCGCGACGCTGCAGTATCCCGGCACGCATCCGCCGCGCGTGGTGGAGATCGAGCTGAGCGCGGACACCGGCACGCTGGTCGATCGGCAGGAGCAAGCGACCGGCGCGACCGTGCGCTGGCAACTGCCCGACCGGCTGCCCGGCCCCCGCGCGATCTTGCGCGCGCACGTGGTCAAGCCGGCGCTCGCGGCGGAGCTGGTGGTCCCGCTCGCGGCGGGCCGCGTCGAGCGGCTGATCGTCCTCGACGCGCCGGGCAGTCGCATCGCCGACGGCGCGAGTCGCGGCGAGCTGACGGTGCGCGCCGAGGACGCGTTCGGCAACCCCGCCCCGGCCGCCGGGGTGGTCGGCAGCGCGCAAGGCCACGTGGCTGCTCGCGCGCCTGTCGAGGGGCGCAGCGTCACGCTCGATTACATCGCGCCCTTTTCGCGCCGCGGGGGTCAGGACCGGGTCACGCTCCGCGATCCGGCGACCGGCGCCAGCACATCGCTGGCGATCCGCCTGTTGGCCGCGCCGCGCGCCTTCGCCCTCGCCGCGCGCATCGGCTACCTGAACAACTTCGGCAAGCTCGGCGGCGCGCTGGTGCTCGCCGACCTCCTCTATCGTTTGCCGTGGCTGCGCCGCAACCTTTCGGTCGGCGTCGAGGCGGGCTACTACCACGCCGAGCACGACCAGGGCGGCGCTGATCCGATCGTGCTCACGGTCGACGCCTTCCCGGTGCTCGCGCGGGTGAGCTATCAGATCCCGCTCGGGATTGCAGCGATCTATCTGGGCGTGGGCGGCGGCGTGCTCGTGCCGGTCAGCTCGACCCGCTCGAGCACCATCGGCAACCAGATCGCGACCAGCGCGCTGGGCCTGTTCGCCGCGCACCTCGGCGCGGACCTCGACGTGCGCTTCGGCCGCCTCGTGGTCGAGGTCGGCTACCTGTACGCGCCGAGCGGCGACCCCGCGCTGGCGGGAAATTTCGGCGGGATCGCGGCCACCGGCGGGTACCGGGTGGACCTGTGAGGCGGCTGGGCCTGGTGGCGATCGTGCTGGTCGCCGGCTGCGGCGGTCGCGACGGGCTGGCGCTCGACGCGGTCGAGCCGTCGCTGGTCTCGGCCTTCAGCCCGACGCCGGTGACGCTGCGCGGGAGCGGGTTCTACGGCCTCGCGCGCACCCACGTCGACGATCACGCGCCGATCGCGATCGACCTCTCGTTCGGCGTGCGCGTCGGTGACCTGGTCCTCGATCCGGCGTCGGTGACGCGCGTCGACGATCACACGCTCACGACCGTCGTTCCGCCCGGGCTGGCGCCCGGCGTCTACGACGTGGTGGTCACGGCGGTCGACGGCTCGAGCGCCCGGGCGATCGCCGCGGTGCGCGTCGGCGGCACGTTCGATCTGGGCGTCGAAGATCTGGCGAGCACCGATCTCGCCGGCGAAGATCTCGCAACGCCCGACCTGGCCGAGCCGCCCGATCTGTCGGTGCCGGACGATCTGACGATGCCGCCCGATCTGGCGCCCACGCTGGACGCGACGATGATGTCGGGCGATGGATCGATGCCGCCCGATCTGGCCGGAGTGCCGATCGTGTCCACCGTAACGGTCGCCGGCTCGTTCGGCTCGTCGGTCTACGAAGGCGAGGCCTCGACCGCCGCGTCCGGCTCGGGCGTCGCGCTGCTGGTCACCGGCGCGAACCTGCAGGCGGTGGGCTCGGTGACCGCGTCGAACGGCGTCACCGTCGGCCCTTTGTTGGTCTCCACCGACGGGACCCAGCTCGCCAGCTCGCTGCGCATCCCGGTCGACCTCACGCGCGGCGCGGCGGCCGGCACGACCAACATCAAGCTCACCTTCGGCGGCAACGCGATGCCCCCGACCATGACCTTTCCGACCGTCGCGCTCGACGAGCTGACCAGCGCGGCCGCGGCCCCCGCCACCACCGGGCCCGCGGTGCTGTATTCGAGCGTCACCTTGCCGGGCGGATCGACGCTCACGCTCAACGGTCCGGGCCCGGGCCCGGCGTTCCTGCTGGTGATGGGCGCGTTTTCGGTCGACAACCTGACCGTGAATTCGGCGACGGGCGGATTCCCCGGCTGCAGCGCGGGCGCGTGCACCAGCGCAGCCAACGGCCCCGGACACGGCAGCCCCGGCGCGGGCGGCGGCGGCGCCGGCTACGCGACGGTGGGCGGCGGCGGTGCAAGCGGGGGCGCGGCGTACGGCGACCCGTCGCTGATCTCGCTGCCCGGCGGATCCGGCGGCGGTCACGGCAACGCGGCGGGCGGCGCTGGCGGCGGCGTGCTGCGCATCCTGGCCGGCTCGATCAGCGTCACCGGCGCGGTGAGCGCCAACGGCGTCGACGGCGAGTCGGCCGTGGGGCTGATCCTGGCCAGCGGCGGCGGCGGCGGCTCGGGCGGCAGCGTGCTCTTCCAGTCGCGCGGCGCGCTCGCGCTCGGCCAGCTGCACGCCGACAAGGGCAACGGCGGCCCGGGCGTGCTGCTCGGCGCGCCCGGCTCCGCAGGCGCCAACGGGCGCATCCGCGTCGACGTCGGACTGCCGCAGGCGATCGGCGGCGCGAACACACCGGCGGTCGGCTACGTGGGCGCGATGATCTCCGCCGATCTCGCCACCGCGCAGAAGCTGGCCTCGCTCGCGTCGGTGGAGATCGTGTGCGGTCAATCGACGACGGTGAAGCTCAAGCTGGATGGCGTCGACGACGGCGTGGCGACCTGCGCGGCCGGCGCGCCCGCTCGCAAGGTGGTCACGCTCACCCCGACGCCGCTCGCCGCCGACGGCCAGATCCACCGCGTCTGCGTGCAGAGCCTACCGTCGGTCGCCGGTCCGGTCGCGCACTACGCCGCGCCGCTCCCCGAAGACGAGAGCTGCCGCTCGCTGGTCCTCGTGCAATAGCTACCGCGTCAAGATCTCGACGCCGGCTTCGGTGACCAGCACGGTGTGCTCGAACTGCGCAGAGCGCCGCCCGTCGGCGGTCACCACCGTCCAGCCGTCGGGCCACTCGAGGGTCTCGTGCGTGCCCATGGTGAGCATCGGCTCGATGGTGAACACCATGCCCGGGCGCATCAGGGTCGACGCGCGCGGCTCGATGTGATGCGGCACGTGCAGCCCGGTGTGGAACGCGGTGCCGATGCCGTGCCCGCCGTAGTTTCGCACCACCCCGTAACCATGCTCGCGCGCGAACGGCTCGATTGCGCGGCCGATGTCGGCGATCGGGCGCCCCGGCCGCACCGCGGCGATGCCGCGATCGAGGCACTCGCGCGTCACGCGCACCAGCCGCTCGGACTCGGCGTCGATGCGGCCGACCGCGTAGGTCGCGCTGCAGTCGCCGTGCACGCCCTCGAGATAGACGGTCACGTCGAGGTTGACGATGTCCCCCTCCTGCAACCGCCGGTCGTCGGGGATGCCGTGGCACACCACCTCGTTCACCGAGGTGCACAGCGACTTCGGGAAGCCGTGGTAGTTGAGCGTCGATGGGTAGCCGCCGCGCGCCAGGTACGCCGCGTGCGTGGCGGCGTCGATCGAATCGGTGGTCACGCCGGGCGCGACCAGCGGGCCGATCTCCGCGAGCACCGCCGCCGCGGCCCGGCAGGCGCGGCGCATGCGCGCGAGCGTGGCTGCGTCGAGCGGCCCGGGGTCGCCCGCGTGGCGAGGGTGCCCGGTCGCGGCGTACTCCGGTCGCACGATCTCGACGGGGACGCCGCGCTGCGGACCGACGCGGCCCGGTCGGACCGTGCTCATCTCGACAGTCTACCCGTTGCTGGTACCATCCGCGCAAAGAGAATCCCAATGACCCTCCAACTGACCAAGCTGTCCAAGACCGCCGGCTGCGCCGCCAAGATCGGGCAGGCCGATCTGCACGCCGCGCTCGCCCATCTGCCCAAGGCGCACGATCCGCGCGTGCTGGTCGGCCTCGACACCAGCGACGACGCCGCGGTCATCCTGCTGACCGACGAGCTGGCGCTGGTCGAGACCGTCGACATCTTCACGCCGATCGTCGACGACCCGTACGACTTCGGGCGCATCGCGGCGACCAACTCGCTGAGCGACATCTACGCGATGGGCGCGCGCCCGCTGAGCGCGCTCAGCTTCGTCGCCTGGCCGGTCTCCACGCTCGGCACCGATTCGCTCGGGCAGGTGCTGCGCGGCGCGGGCGTGGTGTGCGAGGCGGCGGGCATCGCGATCGCGGGGGGACACTCGATCGTCGACGAGGAGCCGAAGTTCGGGCTATTCGTCACCGGGTTGGTGCACCCCAAGAAGATCGTCTCCATCGACGGCGCGCAGCCGGGCGACGTGCTGGTGTTCACCAAGCGGCTCGGCACCGGCGTGCTGACCACCGCGGTCAAGCGCGGGCACCTCACGAGCGAGCAGCTGCGGCCGGCGATCGACAGTATGACCGAGCTCAATCACCACGCGGCCGAAGCGATGGTCGAGGTCGGCGTGCACGCCGCGACCGACGTGACCGGGTTCGGCCTGCTCGGCCATCTCGGCAACCTCTTGCGCGCGTCGGGCGCCAAGCTGGGCCGGCCGCTCGGCGCGCGGCTCGAGCTGGCGCAGATCCCGTTCTTCGACGGGGTGATCGAGCTCGCGGCCGAGGATGTGTGCCCGGGCGGCTCGAAGCGCAACCTCGCCTACGCCGCGCCGAACACGCGCTTCGCCGCCGGCATCGCGCCGCACCTGCAGCTCCTGCTCGCCGACGCGCAGACCTCGGGCGGGCTGTTGATGGCGGTCGCGCCGGAGAAGGTCGAGGCGCTGATCCAGGCGCTCGCCGCTCGCGCCGTCGGCGTGCGCGCGATCGTCGGCCGGCTGGTCGAGGCCGAATCGGTCGGTCAGATCGACGTGGCCTGATGCTGGTGACGCGCGCGCTCGCCCTGCTCTTCGCCGCATTGCTGCCGCTCACCGCGCGCGCCGAGGACGAGCTCGCCGCTCGGGTCGCCGCGCTCGCCAAGCCCGCCGTCGACGGCAGTGACGTGATCGGGCTGGTGGTCGGCGTGGTCGATGGCAAGGGCGCGACCCGCGTGTTCGGGTTCGGCCGCACCGCGCTCGCCGACCCGCGGGCCCCCGACGGCAAGACGCTGTTCGAGATCGGCTCCGCCTCGAAGGTGTTCACCTCGCTGCTGCTCGCCGACTTCGTCGAGCGCAAGCTGGTCGCGCTCGACGATCCGATCCGCAAGTACCTGCCGGCGGGCGTGCAGGTCCCGACGCACGACGGTCGCGAGATCACCCTCGCACACCTGGCCACGCACTCGTCGGGCCTGCCGCGCATGCCGGCCAACTTCGCGCCCAAGGATCCGAAAAATCCGTACCTCGACTACACGCCCGAGCAGCTCTACGCGTTCCTCTCGTCGTACAAGCTCGCGCGCGATCCCGGCGCGGTCTACGAGTACTCGAACCTGGGCGCCGGCCTGCTCGGGCACATCCTCACGCTGGTCGGCAAGCAGAGCTACGACGCGCTCCTCAGGGATCGCATCACCGGCCCGCTCGGCATGAAGAGCACCAAGGTCACCCTGTCCACCGACGAGCGCGCGCGTCTGGCCGAAGGTCACGACGACGCCGGCCGCGCGGTGGGGCCATGGGACTTTGCCGTGCTCGCCGGCGCGGGCGGCATCCGCTCGAACGCCGAGGACCTGCTGATCTTCCTGCGAGCGCAACTGGCGCAGCTGCGCTCGCCGCTCTCCGCCGCCATCGCGCTCACGCACGTGCCGCGCCACGACACCGAGGGCGTGCCGGGCGCGATCGGGCTCGGCTGGCACGTGCGCGACGTCGGGCGCACGATCTGGCACAACGGCCAGACCGCCGGGTTTCACAGCTACCTCGCGTTCGATCCGCAGAAGCAGCTCGGCGTGGTGGTGCTCGCCAACAGCGCGGCCGGGGTGGTCGACGGCATCGGCTATCGACTCCTGCGACGGCTCGCCGGCGAGCCTGCGCCGCCCACCGCGGATCCCGCGCGCCCGACGGTGACGCTGGCGCCGGCGCAGCTCGACGCGCTGGTCGGCGTGTACGAGCTGTCGCCCAGCTTCGCGATCGAGGTGAAGCGCGTCGAAGACCACCTGACCGGACAGGCCACCGGCCAACCGGCGTTCCGGCTGTTCCCGTCGAGCGAGAGCCATTTCTTCTTGCGCGTGGTGGCCGCCGAGATCGACTTCGTCAAGGACGCCTCGGGCGCGATCGTCGAGCTCGTGTTGCACCAGAACGGCCACGACCAGCATGGCAAACGCCGGAGGTAGCCGCATGACCCGCCCACCGTTTCTCCGTCACCTCAGCGATCTCCCTGCGCGCCGCGAGGTGTACCCCGGCGAGGACGAACAGATGAGCGAGGGGACGCTGCTGTCGCGCGCGCTCGGCCTCACCCGGCTCGGGGTCTGGCACGAGCACCTGCCGCCCGGATCGCGCACGTCGTGGCCGCACGCCGAGGAGAAGGAAGAGGAGCTGGTGTTCGTGCTCGAGGGTCACCCGCACGCGTGGATTGACGGCGAGCTGCATCGCATGTCGCCCGGCGACTGCATCGCGTTCGTGCCCGGCACTGGAATCGCCCACACCATCCTCAACAACAGCGACGCGCCGGTGCGGCTGTTGTGCATCGGCGAGAAATTCGCCGACAACCGCTGCCACTACGCGCTCAAGCCCGAAGGCTTTCCGGGGATGCCGCCCGAGCAGCGCTGGCCGCATCCGCCCGCGCGCCCGCTCGGCCCGCACGATGGGCTGCCCGACGCGGTGCGCGCCACTAATAAGTTAAAAAGTTAAGTCCGCTTGTTACGGGCGAGCGCGATCCCCAGCGCGGCCAGCCCCAGCGCGAGCAAGAGGCCGGCCGCTCCACCGGTCGACGCCGCGCCCAGCTCGCAGCCACAGCCGCCGCCGGCTTCGACCGCGGGTCCGAGATCCGGAGTCGCGAGATCCGGCGGCTCGAGATCGGGAACGGCCAGATCGAACACGGCGTCCTCCAACCCGACCGGGCTTGAGACCGTCGCGGTGCCGACCACGGTGGCGCCGACCCCTCCGACGTCCAGCACGGACGAGACCACCGAAAAGCTCCCGACCGAGGTGTAGGTGTGGGTGCCGTTCACCGAAAGGCCGCTCGGAGTTCCTGCCAGCACGGTTCCGGTCGAGACCACGCCGTCGCCCCAATCTATGGAGGCCGTGAAGTCTGCCAGGGTACCGCCCGGGTTGAGATCGTGAAAATCCATCACGTCGCCGGAGAACGGCACGCCCACCGTCGCCGTCACCGGTCGCCCGATGGCCGTGAGCGACGCGTCGTTCACGTGCGCAGTGCCGGTCGCCATCGCGGTCGCGCCATTCGCCGCGCCGATGCTCACGGCGACGGAGAACGAGCCTTCATCGGCGTAGGTGTGGGTGCCGCCGACGGTGAAGGCGCCGGTCGATCCCGTCACCGTGCCGGGGCCGTGCGCACCGTCGCCCCAGTCGATCATCACCGTGAAATCGCTCGCCAGCGCGCTGGGATCGTCGTCGGTGAAGGTCGCCACGTCGCCGCTGATCGGCGCGCCTTCGGTCCCGAAGATGACCTTCCCCTGGGCATCGAGGACCCCGGCGTCCTGCGCCAGGGCCGGCGCGGTCGCCCCCATCAACACCGCCAGGCACCACGAGAAGCGAATCACCCCGCGAACATGCCACACTATCTTGACCCGCACTTAGGGTAATTTCTGATACAATAGATCACGCCACAATGACCTTAACGAAACGAATGATTCCCGTCGGCCTCGCCCTCGTGCTGCTGCACGCCGCGCCGGCGCTCGCCGCTCCCACCACGTTCACGATCACCATCACCAACACCAGCAACAGCCCATGGTCGGCGGGCCTGGTGACGCTCGCCCCGCTGATCACCATCGACGCCGCGTCGCCGCGCTCGGGGCAGACCTACGCCACCTACCAATTCATCGACAGCGATTCGACCTGCACCGCCACCTGCGCCAACTGCTTGGGAGACCCCAATCGACTGGCGGCCCAGTGGGGCTTGACGATCGGGACCAACGCCTGGGTCGTGCCGGCGCTGCCCGCCGCGACCAGCCCGCTGTCGGCGGCGACGGTGACCTTCACGGCGACCTACAGCGCGCTCAACACGCCGAAGGTTTCCTATATCTCCAGGGTCTCCTCCGGCATCGACGACATGATCGCGATTCATGCGGTCGGCGTCCTCAACACGCTCGCGGTGCCGCTCTTCAACGCGAGCGGTACGCCGATCAATCCCGTGGCCTTCGAAGTCGCGGGCTACGATGTCAACACCAGCGTCAGGAACGATGCCACCGCGGCTTCTTGCTCGCCCGCCTGCCAGCCCGCCGTGAACGGCTGCTGGACCGCCTCGGGCAACGGCACCACCGGCGCCGCGCTGCCGGCGCAACCCGCGGGGTCGCCAGCCGTGAAGCTCACGCTCGCCGGATACACGCCCGACGGGATCGCCCTCGGCGACGTCACGGGCACTGCCGGCAACGAGATTGTCGTGCTGTGCGAGGGCGCGCAGGCCTCGGGCGCGATCACCGGCGCCGCCTACGTTATCGATCGCAACATGACAACGGTGGACAGCATCTTCATCCCAACCGCCGGCATCGATCTGCTGGGCTTTCCCATGATCGAGAACATCGACGTCGCGGCCGGCCAGAGCGAGTACCTGGTGAACAATTTCGTGGCCGGCGTTCCGCTGCCGGGCGGGTCCTCCTACGCGCGTCGCGGCAACTCGACCACCAGCGCCTGGACCTCGACGGGATACGGCTACGGGGGATTCTGGAACATGGGGCCGAGCGCGGGCGACGTCCGCAACAACATCAACGGCGCCGGCGACGAGGTGGTGATCGCCGACTACGACGGCGACGTGATGGTGCTGCAGCGTGACACCGCGGCCCCCGTCAACACCTATGACACCTTCACCTCGCTCACCGAGCACATCTACGGGCACGTCGCCCTCGCCGACTTCGACGGGGTGGCCGGCAGCGAGATCGTCGCCTACGGCGCCAACACCGGAAAAGTCATGATCTTGAAAGCGACGGCGGCCGGCGGCGCGATGACCGCGTACTGGCAGTCGATCGGGCTCGCGGCCAAGCTGCCGGCGGGCCAGGCGGCGATCGCCAGCGGCCCCGCGGTGGGCGACATCGACGGGGACGGCTTCCCCGAGATCGTCGTCGCGGCGGGCAACACCGGCGCGGTGTACGCCTACGATCCCCGCCTGGCGTCGCACGACTGCAAGTACAAGTGGACCGCCACGGGCGGCGTCGACTATTCCTACACGTCGCCCGTGATCGGCGACGTCATGGGCGACACCAAGCGCGAGGTGGTCGTCCTCTCCAGCGATGGGCTGCTGTCGATCCTACAACCGAAGCCGGCGATCGTCGGAACCTGCGTCGAATCGACCGTCGCCGAGAGCTACCGCGTGGGCGGCGGCGCAGCGGCCTCTTCCTGGTTCACGCCCGCGCTCGCCCAGCTCACCGGCTCGGCGAAGCTCGACGTGGTGGTCGCCAACTACACCACCCTCGATGTATTCGACGCCTCGCTGAACGCGCTCGCCTTTCGCTACGTCGACAACACCGCGACCTTCTTCCCGAGCGCGGTCATCGAGCGCGTCGGCAACGCCGCGTCAATCTACGTATCGGGCTGGAGCAACAGCACGGTGTATCGAATCGATCTGCCGGCGCCGGCCGTCGCGCCCGGAGCGATGGATTTCTGGCCGACCTTCATGGGTGGCAACGCACGAACGGGAGCTCGCTGATGCGGTGGTGGTTGTGTCTCGCGTTCAGCCTGGCTGCGACCGCTTGCGTTTCGCCGGTGCCGGGTCACCAGCCGCCCGGCTCTCCGCCTGCGTCCCCGTCGGTGGACACGCCTGCGGATCCGGCTCCGCCCGCCGATCCGGCGGTCGCCTCGCCGCTTCCCGACCCGAATCCGGCCGACCCGGTCTATCCCGAGGGACCGGTCGTGCCTACCGGGATCGATCCCAACAAGGCCCGCCCGCCCGCGCCAAGCCACTAGCGCGCGTCAGCGACACTTGGTGATGCCGTTGCAAGTCGCGGTGGTCCCGGTGCACATCCCGAGGCCCGGGCCGATACACGAGTTCGCGTTGCCGCCGTTGTTGCAGCAGCCGGGCGGCGAGTTGGTGCCCATGCAGCCGCTGGCCGGGATGCAGCTCACCGGGCTGGCGGCGTAGGCCGGGGTCGGCGCCAGGATCGACCAAACCGCGGGCAGCGCGATCGACAGGCCGGCGGTGAGGGCCATCTTCTTGAGGAACCGGCGGCGGCGCAGGTCGATCTGCGGCGCCTCGACGGCTTCGCGCAGCATGCCCGCCTTGCTGAGCTGATCGAGCGCCAGCCACACCACCTGCTCGTCGACCGGTTGCCCGAGCTGCGCGGTGAGCGTGCGGCTGATCCTCTGGATACTGTTCTTCCCGTCGCACAGGCGCCACACCAGCAGCGCCATGCGGTTCAGGCAGTGCGCCCGGGTCGACGCGAAATCGTAGACCACCGCCTCTTCGTCGAGCCCGTGCACCAGCAGATCGTCTCGCGCGTGCGGCTTCATCGCTCTTCACGTTACGTGATCTGGCGGGCGACGACAACCAACGCCGCCATCATGCGTAGTTTCGCAGCCCTTCGAGATCGAGGATCTCGATCGAGCCGTACTGAAGCCGGATCAGTCCCCTGCTCTCGAGCTCCTTCAACAGGTGGTTGGCGGTCTGCCGCGAGGTGGACACCATCATCGCCAGCTGCTCCTGGCTCACCTCGACGGTGCGGCTCAGATGCGTCCGCTCGCCGTAACCCTCGGCCATCAGCGCCAGCCGGCGCGCGAGCCGCACCACGATCGGCAACAGCGCCATGCCCTCCATCGCGGTGAACGCCAGGCGCAGCTTGGTGGTGACCAACAGGCCGAGCTCGCGCCAGTAGCGCGGGTGCGCGTCGAGGAGCTGCTCGAGCGCCACCTGCGGCACGTGCACGATCAGCGACGCCGGTTCGGCGACCGCGTCGTGCGTGCGCGGCTGCTGATCGAACACCGCGATCTCGCCGAACCAGGTGGGCGGGTCGAGCAGCGTGAGCACCGCCTCCTTGCCGCTCTCCGAGAACCCGCTCACGCGAATTCCCCCGTCGAGCACCGCGTACAGGCCGCACGGCGCATCGCCGCGCGAGAACAGCCGCTCCCCTCCAGCGAGCTGCCGCAGGGAGGCGAGGTGCAGCAAGCGGTCCTGCAGGGCTTCGGGCAGCCCGGCGAACCATTTTCCGGACCGCAGAAGATCCCTATAATCCCGGGGGCTTCGCTTCTTCACCAGGCTAGCTTCCGGCGAATCTCGCGCAACTGTCAAGCGGACGACATTCTCCGGGCACGCGCGGGCGCATTCTTCGGGCATGCGAACCCTGCAGGAACAGCTCTCCAAATACGCCGCCTATCACCGCGACCGCCGCAACATCGCCACGCACTTCGTCGGCATTCCGATGATCGTGTTCGGCACCGCGGCGATCCTGGCGCGCCCCTCGGTGATGCTCGGCAGCGTGCCGCTGTCGCCGTCGCTGCTGCTGACGCTGGGCGCGGTCGGGTTCTACCTCGCGCTCGATCTCGGCTACGGGATCGCGATGACCGGCTTCATGGGCCTGGCGCTATGGACCGGCGTGCACCTCGCCGCGCAATCGACCGCGCTGTGGCTCACCGTCTCGCTCGGGCTGCTGGTGGCGGGCTGGGCGATCCAGTTCATCGGCCACGCGTTCGAAGGCAAGAAGCCCGCGTTCGTCGACGATCTGGTCGGGCTCTTGATCGGGCCGCTGTTCATCGTCGCCGAGGCGGGCTTCGCCTGCGGCCTGCGCAACGAGCTGCGCGAAACGATCGAGGAGAAGGTGGGCCCGACCCACATCCGCCGCGCCGCCGTCTCTTCCTGAGCGCGCTCAGGTGATCGAGTCGGTGAGGCGCTGTAGGCGAAGGCGGATCCGCTCGCCCTCGTCCTCCAGCTGCGCCTTCTTGGTCGCCGCGTCGTCGGAGAAGGACTTGATGCGGGTGTGGAACAGCTCGGTGCGGGCGCGCAGCGAGATGCGTCCGAACGGAATGGGGACGTTGAGCAGCTTCTGGGTGGTCTCGGCGATCACCTGATCTTTTTTCAGGTGGACCATCGAGTAGAGCGCGGCCGGCAACAGGCTCAGCACCGGCGCCAGCGACGGGATCGCGCGATACCAGCGCTCCGTGCCCTTGTGCGCGACCAGCAGCATCGGCATGCGCGCGCGCACCGACAGCTCGATGAAGCGGTGAAAGCGGAACGGCTTGACCTCGGTGAGCTCGCCGTAGAGTGAGCTGTCCGATTCGGGAAACGCGAAGAAGTCGCAGTCGCCGCCGCCCAGCGCGCTGAACAGCTCGTCGAAGCTGAGGTGGCGCTCGGCGCCGGAGAAGAACTTGGCGATCCGGCCGACGCCGGGCAGGTTCCACAGGCCCTTGTGAAAGGTCCCGGTGCCCAGGCGATCGGGCGCGTGCTGGGCCAGCCGCTGGATCAGCGCCACGGTGATCGGCATCCACGAGATCGCCCCGCCGTGCGCGATGACGTAGGTGAGTCGCGGGTGCGCCGCCAGGTGTGGCCCCAGTTGGTCGGCCTCGAGCTCGACTTGATCGAAGATGCGGCGCTCGACCTGCGAGAGCACGCTGGCGAAGTCCTTGAACGGCTTGCCGACGTCGCGGCCGAGGACGAGCTGGAGCATTCCGGCCATCGTAGCACGTTCGATGCCGACGCTTTTTTCGCGGGGAGGCCATGGCGCGCGCGGACTTCCGACGGCCGGGCCGGTCCTGCCGGACACACCTGTGTCGGCACCTGTGCCAACCGCAACGCGACATGCAAAATATTTACTGACGGGTTTTTCTTGAGAAGCGGCGAGTCTTCTCGGAAACTTGAAGTCAGCCCAGTGAGCCGGCCATGAGCCAGATTCTGATCGTCGACGACGACGTCGAGATTCGCGAAGCGCTCACCACCCTCTTGCTCGATCACGGCTACACGGTCAGCACCGCGGCGAACGGGCGCGAGGCGCTCGCCGCTCTTCGCGTAGCGCGGCCGTGCCTGATCCTCCTCGATCTCATGATGCCGATCATGAGCGGCTGGGAATTTCTCGAGCTGCTCAACGCCGACCCGGTGCTGCGCGACATTCCGGTGTGCGTGATCTCGGCGATGCCCGACCGCGCGCCGGCGGGCGTCGCGCGCGTGCTGGCCAAGCCGCTCAAGCTCGAGCTGCTGCTCGGCGCGCTCGCCGACCACTGCTGACCTAGTCGGCGAAGGCGTAGTAGATGGCCGAGAGCTGCCACGAGCCGCCGCTGGCGATCTTCGAGATCGCCCACGACAGGTTGTGCGCGCCGGGGACGTGCAGCGCGTCCACGTCCCACTGGAACGGCGCGGTCATGCTGCCCGGACACCAGTTCGCGCGCGGCGCCTGAACGCTGGCGATCGCGCCGCACGGGTTCTCCATGCAGTAGGTCCGATTCAGCGGCGCGTACACCGCCATCGTGCACAACGAATCGCAGTCCTCGCGCCACGGATCCACCGCCGGCTGGAGCGAGGCGCCGTCGACCAGCACGTCGAGCATGCGCTGGCAGAACTCCTCGGCCGGGCCGATGCAGTCGGCGTCCTGCGCGCCGCCGCCGTGGCCGCTCGCGCGCACCTCGAGCCGCGCGTGCGTGGTGCCCGGCGGCACCGTGAAGTCGATCGGCGGCGGGCTCATCGGATCGGTCTGCGTGGTCCACACCAGCGGCAGCGCGGCCAGCACCGTGCGCGGCGCGACGCCCGGCGTCACCTCGGCGTGCACGCTCACGTTCCAGCCGCCGTTCGAGCCCGAGACCTGGCCGGCGCCGTCGGAGTAGGTGGGGATGGTCACGCGCAGCGCGTGCTGGCCCGGGTGCGCGTTGGCGAAGTCGGTGAGGTCGATCTCGAGGTGCTCGGGTCCGCCGAACGGCGTGATCGCGTGGATGACGTCGAAGGCGGGCGGATCGCTCACCGCCTGCGGATCGTCGAGCGTGACGTCGAGGTTGCGGTCGAACGCGTCGCAGTCGGCCGGCCAGTGCTGTCCTGGCGGGGGCGGGTCGGCCTTCCAGCCTTCGAAGGGAAAACAGGTGCTGGTGAGATCGAGGACCAGCTTGACGCCGGCGAACGGCCCTTGTTGGAGATCGAGCGTGCCGTTGGCCTGCTGAAAATTCGGCTGGCCGCCCTGGCTGCCGATGCGCGCGCCGGTGAGCGCGTCGGCGGTGAACGCCGGCGGAAAAGACGTCATGTCGACCGACGCGTTGGTCGCCGCCCGGTCGTCGCAGCCGGCGCCGAGCGCCAACAGGATTGCAATGCCTCGTTCAAGCTTTCGGTCCATCTGAGGGCTCGGGCTCCGGTAGATTCCGCTTGGCGACGGGTTGTTATACTGGCACGTTTTGGCAGGCGAACGACACGAGGAGAACGATGAGCCAGCACGCAGGGATCGAGCGTTGGGTCGAGGAAGTCCGCAGCCTCACCACTCCCGACAAGGTCGTCACCTGTGACGGCTCCAAGGAAGAGCGGCAGCGACTGACCGCCGAGTGCCTGGCGACGGGCGAGCTCTACGAGCTCAACCAGCAGAAGCTGCCCGGCTGTTACCTGCACCGCTCGGCGATCCACGACGTGGCGCGCACCGAGCACCTGACGTTCGTGTGCACCAACGACAAGGACGACGCCGGGCCCACCAACAATTGGATGTCGCCCGCCGACGCGCGCGCCAAGCTGAAGCCGCTGTACCAGGGCGCGATGAAGGGACGCACGCTGTACGTGGTGCCGTTCCTGATGGGACCGCCCGGCTCGCGTTTTTCCAAGGTCGGCGTCGAGATCACCGACTCCAAGTACGTGGCGCTCAACATGGCGATCATGACCCGCGTCGGGAAGCCCGCGCTCGATCACCTGGGCACCTCGAACGAGTTCACGCGCTGCCTGCACTCGCTCGGCGATCTGTCGCCCGAGCGCCGCTTCATCTGCCACTTCCCCGAGAACAACGAGGTGTGGTCGATCGGCTCCGGCTACGGCGGCAACGCGCTGCTCGGCAAGAAGTGCATGGCGCTGCGCCTGGCGAGCTGGCTGGGCAAGAAGGAGGGCTGGCTCGCCGAGCACATGCTGATCCTCGGGCTGACCTCGCCGACCGGCTCCAAGCACTACATCACCGCCGCGTTCCCGTCGGCGTGCGGCAAGACCAACCTGGCCATGCTGGTGCCGCCGCCGTCGCTGCCGGGCTGGAAGACCGAGACCGTCGGCGACGACATCGCCTGGCTGCGGCCGGGCGACGACGGGCGGCTGTGGGCGGTCAACCCCGAGGCGGGCTTCTTCGGCGTGGTGCCGGGCACCAGCCGCAAGACCAACCCCAACGCGTTCGAGATGATCCAGCGCAACACCATCTACACCAACGTCGCGCTGCGGCCCGACGGGACGCCGTGGTGGGAGGGGCACGACGATCCGGCGCCAGCCGAGGCACTCGACTGGCAGGGACGTCCGTGGACGCCCGCCTCGACGGAGAAGGCGGCGCATCCCAACAGCCGCTTCACCACGCCGGCGGCGCAGTGCGCGTCGATCTCGCCCGAGTTCGAGAACCCCAAGGGCGTGCCCATCGACGCCATGCTGTTCGGGGCGCGCAGGCAAAGGCGCGTGCCGCTGGTGTACCAGGCGCGCGATTGGAAGCACGGGGTGTTCCTCGGCGCGACGCTCTCGTCGGAGACCACCGCCGCGGCGACCGGCAAGGTCGGGGTGCTACGCCGCGATCCGATGGCCATGCTGCCGTTCTGCGGCTANNACAACATGGGCGACTACTTCGGCAACTGGATCGCGGTCGGCAGCAAGCTCGCCAAGCCGCCCAAGATCTTCCGCGTCAACTGGTTTCGCACCGGCGACAACGGGAAGTTCCTGTGGCCCGGGTTCGGCGACAACCTGCGCGTGCTCAAGTGGGTGCTCGAGCGCTGCGACGGCAAAGGCGAGGGCAAGGACACGCCGATCGGGGTGGTCCCGACGATCGACGCGCTCGATCGCAGCGGCACCGACTTGAGCAAGGAGGCGATCGCGCGCCTGCTGGAGGTCGATCCCGCGGAGTGGATCGACGCGGTGGCCGGCCAGGACGAGTTCCTCAGCTCGTTCGGCAGCCACCTGCCCAAGGAGCTGCGCGACGAGCACACCCTGCTCGCGCGGCGCATCCAGGACGCGGTCACCCCCGACGACGTGCACGGCCGCGACAGCGGCATGTAGCCTTCTCAATCACGCGCGCGGCTGGATCTGAATGCCGCGCTCGGCCAACGGCGCGAGCACGCGACTGCGCAGCGAGCGCGCAGCCAGGCGCAGGTATTCCTCGGTGCCCATCCAGCCGAGCGCGTGGCCGGCGCTGGTTGGCGCGGGCGGTCGCGTGCGGAGGTCGTCCCACAGCCGATACACCTCGTGGATGGCGGCGACGGCGGTGCGGCGGATCAGCTCGGGTCCTTCCGGCGGCAAAAGCGGCATCACCCAGTCGAGGAAGGTCCAGCCGAAGATCCCATGCGCGGCCTCGTCGCGCACGATCCGTCCCAGCACCGCGCGCGGCAGCGGATGGGTGGCGCGCACCCAGGTGCCGTGCAACAGCGGGATCGAGAGCGCCTCGCCGACGCAGAAGTTGCGCGTCACCAGCTCGCACGCGCGCAACAGCGGCGAGAGCGCGGGATCGGCATCCGCGCACATCGCCGATGGCTCGTGCCACAGCTCGGTGCCGCCGCCGAGCTCCATCGCCATGCGCGCGCACAGCTCGACGTGCACCACCTCGTCGAGCGGAAAGCGCGCGAAGCCGGCGATCAGATCGAGCGGCGCGCGCGCCTCGACCAGCGCCCGCAACGTCGCGCAGCACACCGCTGCGGTGCGGTGCTCCTGAAACGCGGCGCTGGTCCAACTGCGACGCGCCGCCACCAGCGCTTCGTTCGAATGGCTGCGCAGGTCGAGCGTCCCCCACGGCATCGCCTCCACCTCGGGGCGCGCCTTGCGGTAGCGCCGCTCCATCGCGCCGCCCACCAACTCGAGCTCAAACAGCTCGCTCGCAAGGGAATCTTCGCCGCCGGGCATGACCGCCTCAGTCTTTGTTCGTGAGGTCCTTGGGAATCGACAGGTCCGGCGGCGCGCGGAGATCTTCCGGCACGCTCATGTCGGTGCTGCACGACGGCTGCTGCGGCTCCGCTTCGCAGCTCGGCGGCGCCATCAGGTTGCAGCCGGGGAACGCGCCGCACACCGCGAACGTCAGCACGCCCACGCCGAGCCCTGCGACCAGCAGCTTCTTGCCTTGGATGGGACGACGGGGCATGCCCCGATGATACGCTACTTCTTGAGCAGCTTGAAGGCGTGCGACCAGCGGTTGTGGGTGAGGCCGGGGATGCACCACAACATGCACAGCGGCTCGATCGCGCGCGCGGCGGCGGCGGCGCCCAGGTCCTCCACCTCCCAGCCGAACTGATCGAGGATGGTGGACACCGCGCGCTTGGCGTCGGCGTCCTCGCCGCAGATGAACATGGTCGGCTTCTGCCCGCCGAAGTCCGGGTTCACCATGAACGCGTTGCCGACGCAGGAGAACGCCTTGACGAAGCGCGCCTTGGGCGTGCCCGCCTGCAGCTTTTCCATCAGCGACTCGTTGGGCCCGGTGAAGTAGCGCAGCACGCCCTTCTCCGGCGGCGCGTCGGCGATCGGGTTGGTGGCGTCGATGACCGGCTTGCCGGCCAGCGCGCCGTCGCACTGCGCGATCGCCGCCTCGGCGGCCGTGCCCTTGACCGCCAGCACGGCGAGCTCGCCGAAGCGCGCGGCTTCGGCGAACGTGCCGACCTGCCCCTTCGATCCGGCCTTCCACGCGGCGAGCTTCTGCGGCTCGCGCGTGCCGCGCATCACCTCGTAACCGTGCTTGAGAAAGCCGTCGGCGAGCACCTGTCCCACGACTCCCGAGCCGAGCACTGCGATCTTCTTCATGGCGATCTCCTGTGATCGGTTTGCGTGCTACTCTGAAGAATGAAAATTCGACGAATTCGCTGCGGAACGAGGCAGTGTACCGGTTTTATCGACACGCAGGTGTCGACGGTCGCCAAGACCGCCGATGGCAACTGGCAGTTCCATTGCGCGGTGTGCCAGTTCTGGAGCCTGGCCTCGTCGGAGGGAATGGTGAAGGCCACCTCCCGCGAGCAGTTCGATCTCGAGCACCTGCCGAACAAGCTCCGCCTCGCGCATACGCCCACCCACGGCCCCAGCGGCGGCGTGTGACGTGGGCGTGACCAACCCGCAATCGGGCACCCGCGTAGACGAGGTCGCCGCCGGGATCTTCCGCATCAACACGCCGGCGCGTGACGTGCCGGGCGGGTTTTCCTTCAACCAGTATCTGATCGTCGACGAGCAGCCGCTGCTCTTCCACACCGGGCCGAGACGCATGAGCGCGCTGGTGCAGGAGGCGATCGCCAGCGTGCTGCCGCTGAACAAGCTGCGCTTCATCGGCTTCTCCCACTTCGAGTCCGACGAGTGCGGCTCGCTCAACGAGCTCCTGGCGCGCGCACCCGACGCGGTCCCACTGTGCGGCCGGGTCAACGCAATGATCAACGGCGACATGTTCGACCGGCCGCCGCGCGCGCTCGCCGACGGCGAAGCGATCTCGCTCGGCAGCCACCGGCTTCAGTGGCTCGACACGCCGCACCTGCCGCACGCCTGGGAGTGCGGCTACCTGATGGAAGAGAGCACGCGCACGCTCTTGTGCGGCGATCTGTTCACCCAGGGCGGCAGCGAGCAGCCGGCGGTCACGTCCGCGGACATCCTCGGGCCGAGCGAAGCATTCCGCAAGCAGATGGACTACTACTCGCACACGACCAACGCGCGCGCGATGCTCGGCCGGTTGGCCGCCCTCCATCCGACCACGCTCGCCTGCATGCACGGTAGCGCGTGGCAGGGCGACGGCTCGAAGCTGCTCGACGCGCTGACCGAAGCCCTCGACGCGCGGTGAGCACCAGCACGACCTACAGCGGACGCTGCCACTGTGGGGCGGTGCGCTTCCGCTTTCGCAGCGAGCCGATCACCACCGGGTGCAGGTGCAACTGTTCGATCTGCATTCGCAAGGGCACGATCATGTCGGCGCGCTACTACCCGCCCGAGGACTTCGAAGCGCTCGACGGGCTCGACGCGCTGACGCTGTATCAATTCGGCGACCACGACGTGGACCACTACTTCTGCAAGACCTGCGGCATCCATCCCTTTCACGACGCGACCGCGAAGCCCGGTCACTACCGCGTGAACCTGGGATGCATCGAAGGGCTCGATCCGCTGGCGCTCGAGGTCAACCTGATCGACGGGCGGTCGTGGTGAGGCGGTAGCGCAGCGCGGGCGGCGTCACCAGCGTCGTGAGCAAGACCATCAGCACCACCGCGGCGTATTCGCTGCGGCCGACCACGCGCTCGCCGGCGACCATCAGCGTGAGGCCCTGGCCCGCGAACACCAACCCGACCTCGCCGCGCGGGATCATGCCGAGACCGACCGTCAGGCGATCGAGGCCCTTGCCGATCACGCCCAGCGCGCAGGCCTGCTTGCCGAGGATCGCCGCGACGGTGAGCAGCGCGGCCAGGGCGAGCACGTGGGTCGAGGCGAAGGTCGCAAGGTCGCAGCGCATGCCCATGACCACGAAGAAGATCGGCGCGAGGAAGCTCGAGATCGGTTGGATCTGCGCCTGTAGTTGATCGGAGTGATCGCCCTCGAGGATCAGCCCGGCGGCGAACGCGCCGACGATCGCCGCCAGCCCGATGCGATCGGCCAGGTAGGCGAGCACGAAGCAGAACGCGAGCCCGATGGCGAGCAGCACGCCGCGCGCGCGTAGCCTGGACGCGAGCGTCAGCAGGCGTTTGGAAAACAGCACGCCGATCGCCAGCGAGCCGACCAGGAAGCCGGCGGCCTTGACGATGATCCACGCGATCGCGCCGGAGGACACGCGCGTTCCGTGATCCGCGGCGGCGATGATCCCGCCCACCACCGCGAGCACCACCAGGCCGAGCACGTCGTCGATTACCGCCGCGCCGAGGACGATGCGCGCCTCGGGCGTCTTCGATCGGCCGAGGTCCTTGAGCACGCGCGCGGTGATGCCGACGCTGGTCGCGGTCAAGGTCGCGCCGAGGAACACGTGCACGTAGACGCTGTGATCGGGCAGCATCAGCCTGGCGACGCCCCAGCCGAGCGCGAACGGCGCCACCACGCCGAGGATCGCCACCAGCAGCGCCGAGAGCCCGACCTTCATCATCTGGCCGACGGTGGACTCGAGCCCCACCTCGAACAAGAGGACGATCACGCCGAGGCGCGCGAACAGATCGATCAACGCGTCGGTCTTGAACGATTCGATCTCGTGCACCCCGACGAGGCCGAGGTTTCCCAGCACGATGCCGACGAGCAGCTCGCCGAGCACCGCCGGCTGCCCGAGCCGCAGCGACAGATCTCTCCCGAGCTTGGCGCCGATCAGAATGACGGCGAGCGCGACGACGAGCAGCGCTAGCGGATGGGCCGGCATGGTTGCCCGGAGACTAGCTCAAGCGGCAGTCGGGCTGCGGAGTTCCGGTGCGGGTCATGACCAGCTGGAAGAGCTGCGTGTAGCGAATGCGGAAGCCGGCCGCCGAGGTGAGCAGGTAGTAGCGCCACATGCGGTAGAAGCGCTCGCCGTACTTCGCCTTCAGCGACGGCCAGGCGGCTTCGAAGTTGGCCAGCCAGGCCATCAGCGTGCGGTCGTAGTGCGGGCCGATGTTGTGCACGTCCTCGAGCACGAGCAGCTGCTCCATCGACTTGCCGAGCGCGCTGATGGTCGGCAGCACCGCGTTGGGGAAGATGTACTTGTTGAACCACGGCTCCATATGCTTGATGGAGCGATTGCCGGCGATGGTGTGCACCAGCGCGATGCCGTCGGGCTTCATGCAGCGATCGACGACCTCCATATAGGTGCGGTAGTTCTTGGGCCCGATGTGCTCCATGATGCCGATCGAGATCACCGCGTCGTAGAGGCCCTGGGCGTCGCGGTAGTCGCGCGCCGAGATGTCGACCGGCAGCCCCCTACAGCGCTCCTTGCCGATCGCGACCTGCTCCTTGGAGACGGTGAGCCCGGTGACCTCGGCGCCGTAATTCTCGGCGGCGAACTTGGCGAAGCCGCCCCACCCGCAGCCGAGCTCGAGCACCTTCATGCCGGCCTTGAGCCCGATCTTGCGGCACACCAGATCGAGCTTGGCCTCCTGCGCGGCGTCGAGCGTGGACGCGTTCTTCCAGTAGGCGCAGGTGTACATCATGCGGCCGTCGAGCATGGCCTCGTAGAGATCGTTGCCGATGTCGTAGTGCTTCTCGCCGACCTGAAACGCGCGCGCGACGGTCTGCAGGTTGAGCACCTTGGCCTTGAGGGTGTGAGCGATCAGCTTGTAGTTGTGACGCACCACCTCGTCGAGCTTGGCGGTGAGCAGCCGGCAGACCAGCTGGTCGACGGCGGGCGAGTCCCACCAGCCGTCCATGTACGCCTCGCCCATGCCGAGGGAGCCGTCGCGCAAGAGGCGCGTGTAGAAGCGCGGATCGTGCACCACCAGATCGTGCGGCGCGCTGCCACCGATGGTGATTCCGGCCCGCGACAGGAGCTCGCGGACGAACCCTTCGGACTTGCGATCGTCGACGGCGTTGCGCAACAGCGTGGCCGAGCCCTTCAGCATCCGCCTCGATTACGCTGTCCGGCGCGCAGGGTCAAGCACCAGATAACCAGCCGCGTACCAGGCGTAGAAGATCGCCAGCGCGCCGGCGGCGAGCGAGACCGGCAGCGCGAGCGCGCGATCGCGGACCAGCTGCCGGAACAGGCCGAGCGTCGCGCGGCTGGCGCGGTGCGCCTCGCCGTTGAGGAACAGGCGGCCGGGGCGCGAGAGGCCGCGGCTGGGCAGCGCCAGCCGAAGGCGGCCACGACCGCGCAGCCGGTGCGCAAAGGCCTCTTGCGACAGCGGGCGGCGCGGCGCCGGGAAGATCACGTGCGGCTTGGGCCCGGTCAGAAAGCGCCCGACGAAGTCTTCGATCGCGCCCGGATCCCAGCGGATGGTCTCGAGCACCGACGAGACCTGCGCCAGCATCGCGTCGCTCACCTCGAGCGGATCTCGCTGAAGCTTCAGATCGGGATCCACGTACAGCGCGTCGGGATCGATCGCGGGCTCGAGCGCCTCGCCGAGGTAGCCGAGAAAATTCTGGACCAGCGCCTCGTGGGACGGCGCGAGAAATCCGATCGAATAGGTGAGGCACGGCCCGTCGGCCACGCCCCAGTGCGCTACGCCCGGCGGCAGGTACAGCATGTCGCCCGGCTCGAGCAGCCATTCCTCGTCGGGGACGAACGACGCGAGCACCTTGATCGCCGCGTCGGGATCGAACACGTGATCGCCGCTGCTGCTCACCTGCCAGCGTCGCCGTCCGGGTCCCTGCAGCAGGAACACGTCGTAGACGTCTTCGTGCGGGCCCACCGAGCCGCCCGGCGCCGCGTAGCTCACCATCACGTCGTCGATGCGCGCCGCCGGAATGAACGAGAACTCGCGCAACAGCTCCCACCCGCCGCGCACCAGGCTCTCGATCCCGTGCACCAGGACCGTCCAGTGGCTCGCCGGCAGCATGCTCGCGTCGAGCCCGCCGAACGGGCCGTCGTGGCGCTCCCAGCGCGCGCGGCGCCGCGGGTGCTCGAGGACCAGGCGCGAGGTCGCGTCGGCGCGCATGGCCAGCCCGAACAGCGCGTCGCGATCGAGGAAACCGGAAAACCCGGGGAACGCCTGGCGGACCAGCAGCGGGCGCTTCTGCCAGTGGTCGCGCAGAAACGACGAGGGCGCGAGCCCTCCGAGGATGGACATGGCCCGCCAGGATAGCTTTTTTTTGACGGGCCGCTGCGACCTGATAGTCTGTTCAGGTCATGATCGAGTCGACCTTTCAGCTCGCACGCGGCGTGGGCCCGGGACGAGAGCGCAAGCTGTGGAGCGAAGGGATCGCGCGCTGGTGCGATTTCCCCGCGACGCCAGCGTCGGGCCGCGATCGGGCGCTGCGCGCGGCGATCGACGAAGCGACCGATGCGCTCGGGCGGCGTGACGCCGATCGGCTGGCGGCGATGTTGCCGTCGAGCGAGCACTGGCGCCTGTTCGAGACCTTCGGCGACGGCGCGGCCTACCTCGACATCGAGACCGGCGACGACGTGATCGGCTACGCCGGCATCTCGGCGATCGGGATCCTCGATCGGCACGGCCCGCGGCTGCTGCTGGCCGGTCGCGATCTGCATCGTTTTCCCGAGTTGGCGCGCGACTGGCCGATGCTGGTCACGTTCAACGGGCGCTCGTTCGACGTTCCGATCTTGCGCCGGGCCTTTCCCGACTGGCAGCCGCCGGTCTGTCACGTCGATCTGCGCCACGTGCTGGCGCGGCTCGGGCATCATGGCGGCCTCAAGGCGATCGAGCGGCGCCTGGTGTCACTCGCGCTGCAGCGCCCCGCCCACCTGGCGGGCATCGACGGCTGGGACGCGTGCTGGCTCTATCGCCGGGGAATCGACGGCGACCGCGAGGCGCTGCGCCGCTTCGCCGAGTACAACCTGTACGACGTGGTCAACCTGCGCACCCTCATCGGCTACGCCTACAACGCGAGCGTCGCCGCGCTCGGCGCCTCGGCGCGGCCGGTCGCGGTGCACGGCCGCGGCGACGTGCTCTACGACATTTCCAAGATTCTGCTCGCGCTCTGAAGCACACTCTCCGGGGGGTGCTGATGAGCGGGACCACCGAGCTGTCGACGGAGGAGACCGTCGAAGACGCGCTGCAAGCCGAGCGGGGCCGCAGCGCGCGCTACCTCGCGGTCTTGCGCGTGCTCACCATCGGGCTGGTCCTGGTGATTCAGACCGTTGCCGGCGATCCGCGGGTGCGCGCGCGCCTGACCGTCTGGATGGCGCTCTATTTCCTGGTCGCGATCGGATTGTGGGCCGCGGTCTGGCGCCGGCCGCGGCTGGCGGCCGCCTCCTGGTACGCGTTCGCGGTCATCGACACGCCGATGGTCTTCCTCCTGGGAAGGCTGTCGCTGTCGGCGACCGGAATCCTCAACCCGACCAGCATCATCGGTCCGCTCGCGATCCTGGTCGCCTCGCAGGTATCGATGCGACCGCGCTTGATCGTGCTCACCACCGCGCTGGTCACCGGCAACCTGATCGTGCTCGAGTGGCGCGCCTGGCCGGCCCACGAGCTGGTGCTGATCGCGGTCGACATGGCGCTGCTCGCACTGCTGCTCACGTTCGTGGTCGGCAGGATCCTCGCGCTGGTCCGCGGCGTCATCGAGCAGCAGGTCGCGCGGCAGCGGCTGTCGTGCTACGTCTCGCCGCAGGTCGCGCGCGAGGTGCTGAGGAGCAGCCGCTTCCTGGCCGGCGCCAAGCGCGAGGTCACCGTGCTGTTCTCCGACTTGCGCGGCTTCACCGCCATGGCCGAGCGGATGGAGCCGATCTCGGTGGTGGCGCTCCTCGACGAGTATCGTCAAGCGATGCTGGAAGTGCTCTTCAAGCACGGCGGCACGCTCGACAAGTTCATCGGCGACGGAATGATGGCCTACTTCGGCGCGCCGCTGGTGCAGCCCGATCATGCCGCCCGCGCGGTCGGCTGTGGGCTCGACATGCTGCGCGCGCTCGACGAGCTCAACCGGCGGCGGGCCGAGCGTGGCGACGAGCTGCTCCAGATGGGCATCGGGCTTCACACCGGCGAGGTCGTGGTGGGCGACGTCGGCAGCGGCGAGCACCGCGAGTTCACCGCCATCGGCGACGCTGTGAACCTCGCCTCCCGCATCGAAGGGCTGACCAAGCAGCACGGCACGCCGCTCTTGGTCTCGGCCGCCACCCGCGAGCGGGCCGGCGATCGATTCTCCTTCACTGCGGTGCCCGCCGCGACGGTGGCCGGCAAGTCAGCGGCGGTCGCCACCTTCATCCCGTCGGAAGCAGAATGATGCGCGCGGAAACCAGCGTCTGAGGCTTATACTAAAGCGATGGGCTTTCTGATGGATCACACCGCGCTCGAGGTCACCTCACCGGGAGACGCCGGCGCGCTGCGCGACGTGCTCTCGGCGATCGGCTCGGTCGACGGCAGCGTCGATGGGCAGGAGCGCGCGGTCCTCGACGCGTTCTTCCGCACCGTTCCCCAGCTGCGCGAGGGCGCCTCGAAGCTGCCGCCGCGCACCAGCCGCAGCCAGATCCTCGCCGACCTGGCCAAGCTGAACAATGTGCCGCTGCAGCGCCAGTGCTTCGTGCTGGCGGTCGAGCTGGCGATGGCCTCCGACGGTGTCAACGAGGCCGAGGACCAGTACCTCGAGGCGCTCAAGAGCGCGCTGCGCATCGACGACGCGTTCGCCGGCATGGTGACCGAGGTGCTGGCCTGCAAGTACGCGCGCGCCTCCGCCGACTGAACGCCGCTTGCAAATCGAGCGCGTTGGGCGTACTGAAGCGCCCGGGGGTGACGAAATGCGTTCGGTTTTGCTCGTCGTGGGACTATTGGGGTTGGGGACGCCGGCGGTTTGCAAGGAGCGCGCGACCAGGTCGGAGGCCTCGAAGGAGCCGGCCGGCGCGCAGCAGAAGTCGCCGAACATCAAGGACGACGAAGCGGTTCGCTGCATCCTCGAGCGCCTGGAAGGCGAGAGCGGCGCCAAGGGTTGGAAGGTCGACCTCAAGGAGCTGGCCGGCACCGCGCGCGAGTTCAGCGCGACCAACGGCAAGCGCGAGGAGAAGGGGACGGTCAACGTCTCCAAGGACTACCCGAACCAGGGCGCGCTGCGCGTATACGTCCAGCCGCACGAATAATCCCGACTACTGAATGGGATTTCGCTCTTCGACGCGGCCACAGAGCGCCAGGGCGCACTCGAGGCAAAAGGTCCGGTCCATGTTCTGGCCGTCGTCGCGGCCGGCGCGCATCGGCGCGCGCTGCAGCGCGTGCTCGCAGGTGGTGACCCAGGCGGTCTCGCAGCACGCCCAGCAGCTCATGAGCACGGATGGCTTGGAGCAAACCGGACAGCGCTCGCCCTTGTCCTCCGCGGCGCTGATCTGTCGGGCCATTGTCACAGCCTATCGGGCTTTCACCCTATAGTCCCGAACAATCGGATTATTTGGAAAGTGGCGCGCACTCCGGAGGTCGATCCTGTCTGGCGACAACCGAAGCGGCAAGCCCGAGCGCAGCGAGCGCCTGGGCAGCCGCGTCCAGGCTCGCCAGGGTCGGGCAGTAGGCCTTCGAGTCCTGGTCGAGAATGGCCTTCGCGACCGCTTGGCCGCTGCGCGCCAGGACGATGCCGCCGGCCGTCAGCACCGGCTCGCCGCCGGCCAGGATCGGGTGAACGTATTCGTTGCCGGGCGCATCGGCGGCCAGCGGCGCGATCGCGAGCAGCCCGTCGCGCGTGACGACGAACTTGTAGCGCTTGCCGCTCTCCAGGCGATCGAGGTCGCGCGCGTGCCTGGGGCGCACGATCTTGGCAGGGTCGCCGCCGCTCTCGCGCAACTTGGCCACCAGCGGCTCGAACGCCACGCGGGACGAAAACGTGGGCGCTGCCGCAACGCCAGTCGCCCACGCCAACCCCACCATCGCGATCGCGCTGCTAGTGCGCGTTGGAGCACCGGCCGCTGGAGCAGCGCCCGCCCTTGCAGTCCGAATCCGAGCCGCACGCGCCGCACTTGCCGCTCGAGCACCTGCCGATCTTGCAATCCGAATCCGAGCCGCACGAGCCGCAGCGCCCATTCGAGCAGCGGCCGTTTCCGTTGCAATCGGAGTCCGAGCCGCACGAGCCGCACTTGCCGTTCGAGCAGCGGCCGTCCTTGCAGTCGGAGTCGGAGCCGCACGCGCCGCAGTGGCCGTTCGAGCAGCGGCCGTGGCCGTTGCAATCGGAGTCGGAGCCGCACGCGCCGCACTTGCCGCTCGAGCACCTGCCGTAGCCGGCGCAGTCCGAGTCCGAGCCGCAGCTGCTCTCGGCGGACGCGCTGCGCACGCCAAAGCCGATCATCGACACCACGAAGGCCAGTCCCAGCGTCACGTTCCTCAGTCGAGCCATCGGTCCCTCCCGTGCGGCGTCGCAGCCGCGCGCAGAGCTTACCCCTTCCAGGCAACGCGCAGGTGGACTCGCTCGTCTACCCGACCAACCTACCGAGGAGAGCCCCATGCACAACGCACGCATCGCGCTGGCGGTCGTCGCCGCGGCCTTCGTCGGAGCGACCGCGCTCCACGCCAAGGAGCACGGCGAGCTCGAGCACTGGAACGTCACCGGTCCCGACGGCGCCAAGGAGCTGCGCGCACACGGCTACGAAGGTGGGCTCGATCACACGCAGAGCCACAGCGGCCACGGCTCCGCGTACCTGCGCGCGATCTCGGAGCACCCCGATTACAAGCACGCGGTGATCTGGCAATCGATCTCGAGCGAGCGCTACCGCGGAAAGCGCGTGAAGCTCTCCGCCTGGATGAAGACCGATCGCGCCCAGGTCGCGCGCGTGGGCATCAAGGTGTCATCCCCCGGCGACAACAGCCTGGCCTATGGGCAGCAGGACACCACCGGCACCACCGACTGGCGCCGCTACGAGGTGGTGCTGGACGTGGCGCCGCGCTCGAACAGCATCACCTTCGGGCTCCTGCTCGAAGGCTCGGGCGCGGCGTGGATGGACGAGGTGCGCCTGGAGGTCGTCGACGAGCGCACGCCGATCACCAACCTGCCGCCGCCGTCGCCGATCGAGCCGGAGAACCTCGACTTCGAGCAGTAGGACTCGCGACCGCTACTTGGTGGCCGGCTCGACGGAGATGTCACCCATGAACGCCTCGGGGATCCGCTCGCCCATCTTTACCTGCAGAGGCTTGGGGGGCGCCGGGGGCGGCGGCGTGAAGTGGGTCGACACCGGCCCGCCCATCAGCACGTTCGGCCGCGTTTGCTGCGCCACCTTCTTGCCGTCGCGCAAGGTCAGATCCGCGCGCGCGCGACCGGAGACCAGCCCGAGCAGCAGCGCCGCGGACGCGGCCAGGCCCGACACCGACGACCAGATGCGCGCGCGCAGTCGCTCGCGGCGCACGCCGACCGGGCAGTCCGCGGTCAACACCGTGCCGTCGCGGCGCTGGTAGAGCCGCACGCACACCCTGCCCTCTTGGTTGCCCACCAGCGCTTCGGCCTCGGCGCGGGTCATCGCGGACAGGTTGTAGACGTTTTTCTCACATCTACCGCAAAACCGAACCCGCTCGTCGCCGCCCATCTCGTCCCAATCCGCCTGGCACGGCGTGGCGATACGAAGGTTCTCGAGGACCACCGGCAATCGCGTCGTCATACCCGGATTCAACGCACCAGCCTGGCGTTCGCTCTACGGTCCCGCTAGAAAGCCGTTAGCGGATATCGCGTTTGAGCAATCAAACTTGACATCCGACTATCTAGTAGCGTAGAGCGAATTGATCGTGATGGGACTCCTCCGATTGCAACGTCTTCGCAACACGCGTACGCGCTCCGTCGCGTGCGCGTTTGCGATGGTGGCGCTGATCGCCCAACTCGGCAGCGTTGCCCACCTCGCGATCGTCAAGCACGTCGAGTGCTCCGAGCACGGCGAGTTGGTGGAAGTAGCCGACGCCGCCGGCGCATCACGCTCTTTAGACCTCCTCGGCGCGAAGACCCTCAGCGTCCGCGCCGACCAGATCCTGACGCACGGACACGACCATTGCTCCATCGCCGCCTTCCGGCGAGAGCGCATTCGGCCCGGCTCCTCGGTCTCTGCTCCGGTCCTTGCTACCGACGCTCGTATGGCGGTGCTCGTCACTGAACGGGACGCGCCGCCGCCCGCAATTGCCCTGCTCAAGCTCGCCCCCAAGAATTCTCCTCCCGCGTAGCTCGCCGTCCGCCGCTTCCGTGAGGTGACTCGCGACGTGCCCGCATCCAGCGGGCTCGCCGGGTTGCTTCGCGGGCGCAGTCGCTGACGGCTCCCTTTGCGCCGGACGCACACCCGCGCCCGCGCGCCCCTGTTTCGGAACAGATCGCGAACGTGTTTCGCAAGGAGTGTCCGTGGACCCCTGCTTGTCGGTTCAATCCGTCGAGGAGACGGTATCGCTGCTTCGTCCCTCGTGCCCGCACGTCCGGCGCTCGCGCTGGCGCGTTCACTGCGCGGCCATCGTGCCGCTGGCGTGCTGCGCGGTGTGCGCGCTCGTGCCGGTCACCGCGCGAGAGGCGCACGCCCAACCGTCGGCTGCACAGCATCTGACGCCGCCCGAGCCGACGCTGAGCGTGAAGGCGACCTATCCACCGGGCGCGCTCGACCAGCACGCCGAAGGCAACGTCACGGTGCTCGCCACCGTCGCCAAGGACGGATCGGTGAAGACCGCGGAGGTGGCCGAATCGAGCGGCGATGCTGCGCTCGATCAGGCGGCGATGAACGCCGCCCTACAGTGGCGCTTCAAGCCTGCGCTGCAGGATGGCGTGCCGATCGAGAGCCAGGTTCGCATCCCATTCCATTTCCATCTCGCGGAGCACACGCCGGCCGAGCATCCACAAGCACCCGTGGCGCCGCCGCTACCTGCGGCCCCGCCGCCAGCACCGGAGCCGCTCAAGCCAGCGCCGGGAACGACGTCTCAGGCGTACGAGAGCAACGTGCACGGGAAAAAGGATCCGCCCAGCCGCGGCGCGTCCGACTACCACGTCGACGTCGAGAAGCTGTCGATCGTGCCGCACGCGAACGCCTCGGACTTTCTCAAGCTCGCGCCCGGCATCCTGCTCACGAATGAAGGCGGCGACGGCCACGCCGAGCAGGTCTTCTTGCGCGGCTTCGATGCGCGCGAAGGCCAGGACATCGAGTTCTCCGTCGACGGTGTGCCGATCAACGAAAGCGGCAACCTGCACGGCAACGGCTACAGCGACACGCATTTCATCATCCCCGAGTTGGTCGAGTCCTTGCGGGTGGTCGAGGGGCCGTTCGATCCGCGGCAGGGCAACTACGCGGTGGCGGGCAGCGCGGAATACCACCTCGGCCTTCAGCAGCGCGGGCTGACGGCGAAGTTTTCGGCCGGCACGTTCGGCAGTTATCGCCTGCTCTTGACCTGGGCGCCGCCGGGCGGCAGCACCGGCACGTTCGTCGCTGCAGAGCTGTATCAGACCGCGGGCTTCGGGCAGAACCGCGACGGTCAGCGCGGCAACGTGATGGCGCAGTACGAAGGGCGCCACGGCTCGGTCGATCTGCGGGTGACCGCGCAGGCCTACATCTCCAGCTTTCACACCGCGGGCGTGCTGCGCGACGATGACTATCGCGCCGGCCGCGTCGGCTTCTACGACAGCTACGACGTCGTGCAGCACGCCGCGCTCCGCCAGGGCGAAGATGCCTCGCGCTACTCGGCGGCGTTCGAGCTCGGGACGCGAGCCGGAAACGTCACCATCCGCAACATCATCTTCGGCATCGCGCGCCCCTTGCGCCTGCGCGAGGACTTCACCGGCTTTCTGCTCGACACGCAGGAAGTCCTGCAGAATCCGCACGGTCAACGCGGCGATCTACTCGACCTGAACATCATGGAGGGGACCGTCGGCGCGCGCGGCTCGGCCCGCCTAACCGGTGTGCTCTTCAAGCAGATTCAGGAGCTCGAGCTGGGCTACTTCGCGCGCGGCGACTTCGTCTCGGCGTCGCAGCAGCGCATCGAGGCCGCGACCGGGCATCCCTACCATACCGACCTCGACCTCGACTCGCGACTCGGCGACATCGGGCTCTACGCCGATGCGAACCTGCGATTTCTGCGCTGGCTCGCCTTGCGCGGCGGCGTTCGCGGCGATGTGTTCACCTACGACGTCGACAACCGCTGCGCCGTGCAGTCCGTCGAGCATCCGTCACCGGTCGACCCGCCGGGTGATGCTTCTTGCCTCGATCAGCAGAACTTCGGCGCACATCGCGAGCCGAACCAGCGGGCCTCGACGGTGTCCACGGCGTTCATGCCGCGTGGCTCGCTGGTGCTCGGGCCGCTGTGGGGCATCGGTGGCTCCGCCAGCACGGGTGAGGGTGTGCGCTCGATCGATCCGAATCTCGTCTCGCAGGACGCAAAGACTCCGTTCGCCAACATCACTGCTTACGAGGGCGGGCTCACCTACAACCATCGCTTCCGCGACACCATCGATCTCGCGCTGCGCTCGGTGGCCTTCGGCACCTTCGTCGATCGCGAGCTGGTCTTTTCGCAGTCGCAAGGCCGCAACGCGATCTGCGGCGGCTCCAAGCGCGTGGGATCGGCAAGCTCGGTGCGCTTGAAGGGCTCGTTCTTCGACCTCGCCGCCAACGTCACCTACGTCAAGGCGACCTTCGAGAACACCCAGAGCTGCTCCGACTCCACGCTCACCCAGCAGGCGGGGAACCTGATCCCCTACGTGCCGGATCTGGTGTTCCGCGCCGATGGTGCGTTGTTCGGCGACCTGCCCTGGTGGAAGCAGCGACTGCGCGGACATGCGTTGCGCGCTGCGCTCGGCGTCGGTGTCACCTACGTCGGGCCTCGCCCGCTGCCTTTTGGAACGCGCTCGGACACCATCGCCACACTCGACGCCAATGCGACCGTCGGCTGGTGGTTCGTCGATCTGTCGGTGACCACCCAGAACCTGCTCGACACGCGCTACCGGCTCGGCGAGTACAACTTCGCCTCCGATTTCCATTCGCAACCGTTTCCAACACTCGTGCCGGTGCGCCACTTCTCCGCGGGCGCGCCGCGCACCGTCTTCTTCTCGATCGCCCTCAACTACGGAGGCAATCAATGAGCCGCGCATTCGTGTTCGTCTTCGCGCTCGCCGGTTGCACGGGCACCACCGGCAGCGGCCTGGTGACGTTCACCGCCCAGGCCGGCGGCCCCGCGGACGTGAATGGCCCGCTCGAATTCGACACCGGAGCCGGATATCACGTCTCGCTCCAGGGCGCCGCGCTCCATCTCGGCGCCGTCTACCTGAACATGTCGGCGCCCTCGTCAGGCGGACCGGAGGAGCCGTGCGTGCTGCCCGGCATCTACGTGGGCGAAGCGTTCGGCGGGATCGATCTCGATCTGCTTTCGCCGGCGCTGATCCCGTTCCCGCTGCCCGGCGCTGGTACCGCCAATCCCGCCGTCGAGGCCGAGGTTTGGCTCACCGGCGGCGACATCAACGCCACCGACGATCCGACGCCCATCTTCGTCGCCGCGGGAACCGCGAGCCAGGGCGGGATCAGTCTCCCCTTCGCGGCGACCGTCACGATTGGCGCAAACCGGCAGATCGCCGCCACCAATCCGGCCATGCCGGGCGCCAACCCGATCTGCCGCCAGCGGATCGTCAGCCCGATTCCGGTGAGCCTCACGCTCTCCGAGGGCGGCACGCTCGACGTGCGCGTCGACCCGCGCGGGATGTTCAACGCGATCGACTTCGCGTCGGTGTCGCCAGTGAATGGCACCTACGTCATTCCAGATGAAACGGGCGGCGTCGGCGGTGCGCTCTTGAAGGGCGTGGCCGCGAACAGCGGCGTCTATCGATTCACCTTCAACCCAAAGCAGTAGGAGCCGAACGATGAGAACGATTCACAAGGCAATTGGAGTTGCGGCGGCGATGGCGATTGCAGGCTGCGGAGGGGCAGCGGGCGGCAGCGTGCAGTTCACCGCGTCGGGCGAGGTCCTCGCGCTCGGCGGCTACGCGTTTCCACCCGCCACCCCGGACGACCCCGCGTTTTCCGACGGCTGGGAGATCCGCTTCACCAAGTTCATCGGCGTGTTCGACAAGGTGACGCTGTCGGAGAATCCGGACAGCATGCCGTCCGATCAGTCGAAGACCGGCAAGCTGGTCGCCGAGATCGACGGGCCGTGGGCGATCGATCTGCACAGGGGTGGCCCGCTAGCCGGCAAGGGCGGCACCGACGAGCAGGCGTATCCGATCGAGATGGTCGCCAACCAGAACAAGAACGGCGGCGCGGCGTTCGATCCGACGCTGCGCTATGCATTCGGCTTCGACTCTGTTCCCGCGACGGCCAGCACGCAGTTGATCAACATCGACGCAGGCGACACCGACTACGCAGCGATGGTGCAGAACGGCTGGAACGTGCTGTACGTGGGCACCGCCACCTGGAAGGGAGACAGCACCTGCACCCAGACCGGCGGCGTCGCCGGTCAGGCCGCGCTCGACAGCCTGCCCAAGACGGTGACCTTCCGTCTCGGGTTCACGACGCCCACGACCTATCTCAATTGCCAGAACCCGGACAACGATCCAGCCGCGGGCCTCAATGGTGAGGATCATGAGCGCGGCGTGCAGGTCAAGGCGGGCCAGAACATCGCGCAGGTCACGTTTCACACCGACCATCCCTTCTGGGAGAGCTTCACCCACGACACGCCGGCACACTTCGATCAGCTCGCGGCGCTGGCGAAGAAGCAGCCCGATAACTCCTACTTGGTCACCGTCGACGATGCGGTGGGCGTGAACTACACCGCCTTCAAGGCGCCGAACGGCACGGCGTTGCCGTGGCACGCCTGCCAGCCGGGATACATGCCCCCGAACACGAACGCGCAGATGGGCTTCGACAGTCTCTCGATTCCCTACAGCCCGGGTGGCGATCCAGCCGCCGCCGAGCGCGATTACCGCGATTACCTCGCTTACGACCAGAGCACGCAGGGGCACCTGAACTCCGACGGGCTGTGCTTCGTGCAGCGCCACTACCCATCGCCGCAATAGAGGAGAGCGGAAGTCATCCGAAGCGCGGCGTTCCTGACCACAGAAGTCGAGCTTGACCATGCGGGCGATCATGCACGATCGTAGCCATTGTCATGTCGATGAAACGTTCCAAGCAAAAGTCCTCCGGTGGCTCGCGCTCCTCCGACGCCATGTCGTCGATCTTCTCCAAGCCCGTCGAGAAGGAGCAGACCTACGACGAGCTGGTCGGCGGGCAGCCCGACGAGGCGTTCGCGCCCTACTCGCTCAAGACCCGCTTTGCGCGCGGCGCGCTGATCCTGCACCCGAAGTTCGGCAAGGGCGCCATCGTCGCGGTCGAGGGACCGCTGGTGGTGGTGCTGTTCGCCGACGGGCGCAAGAAGCTCGGGCACGCCCCGGCCTGATTCGGTCAGGAAGCTAATCGCCGGCACTTGCGTAGTAATCACGTACGCCTACGCCCTCGCTAACAGATCGGGCGGAGTGAGCGTCCAGTAGGTGCAGGTGAGCGATTCTTTGCAGCAGTTGATCCGCTCCGCCGTGGCCGGCGACCAGCGCGCGTTCGCGGCGCTGCACGCCCGCTACGCAAATATGGTGCACGCGATCCTGCTCGCGCGCCTACCGCCCGCCGACGCGGAGGATCAGGTGCAGGAGGTGTTTCTCATCGCCTGGAAGAAGCTCTCGCTGCTCGACGATGCGGCGCTGTTCGGCGCCTGGCTGGGGACGATCGCGCGCAACCGCGCGGTCGACTGGTATCGCCGGCGACGCCAGACCGAGTCGCTCGAGGACGGCGTGCCCGACTCGCATCGCGCCAGCGCCAGCGACGTGGCCGACGCGCGCCAGGTGCTCGCCGCGATCCAGCGACTGCCCGAGGCTTATCGTGAGACCCTGGTCATGCGATTGTGCGAAGGGATGAGCGGGCCGGAGATCGCCGAAGTGACCGGGCTCGAGCACGGCTCGGTGCGCATCAACCTGCATCGCGGGATGAAGCTATTGCGCGAACAACTGGGGATCGAGGTACAGGTGGCCGCCGGTGACTGATTACCTGTGGGACAAAGAGGGCGAGCCCGACCCCGAGGTCGAGCGCCTCGAAGCGGTGCTGCGGCCGTTCGCGTATCGGGGCGCGCCGCCGCTGCCGCCCCGGCCGCCGCGTCGCCGCGCGCGCGTGATGTTGGTCTCGGCGGGACTGCTGGCGGTCTCGGCGCTGGTGGCCTTGCTGATCGTCCGGCCCTGGCAGCCGCGCGCGGGCTGGGAGATCGCGGGCCAGGGGCGGCTCGCGGTCGGGACGTGGCTGGACACCGGAAGCAGTCGCGTGCGGCTGCAGGTCGCCAACATCGGCACGGTCGAATTAGGGCCGGCTTCGCGGGCGCGCATCGTCGAGACCGGCGCCACGCAGCACCGGCTGCAGCTCGATCACGGCACGCTCTCGGCGAACATCGATGCGCCGCCGCGGGTGTTCGTCATCGAGACCACGCACGCGCGGGTGATCGATCTCGGGTGCGCGTTCGAGCTCGCCGTCGACCAAGCGGGTCGCGGGCAGCTCGCGGTGAGCGCCGGATCGGTGGCGCTGTCCGACGGCGGGCGCGAGGTGATCGTGCCGGCCGGCGCGACCTGCGAGCTCACCGATCACGGCCCCGGCACGCCCCACTTCGCAGACGTACCGCACCCGCGCGAGCCCGAGCGGCCCGATCCGCTGCTGCCGAAGACCGCGCCCAAAGAAGCGCCCAAGGAGAAGGCCGCGTCCCGACCGCCGGCGCAGAAGAGCGCGAAGACCAGGCCGACCCTGCAGGTCGCGCCCGTGCGCAAGAGCGAGCCCGCGCTGAAGGCCGAGCCGGCGCGCAAGGCCGATCCCACGCGCAAGGCCGAACCGCCGGTGAAGCTCAATCACGACGCGCTCCACGATCTCGAACGCTCCGCGCAGTAGCGTCGCTGTGTAAACGGAACGCGGGTCCGCGACGTCAGTCCGTTCATGCGTCCACTTCGCGGCCTCGTCGTCTGCTGGTTCGCGGCCGTCGTCCTGTCGTTCGCGCCCGCCGCGCGCGCCCAGGACGCGCAGGGCAACACCTTCAACCTGCAGCTGTTCCGCCCGGCGGTCGACTCCAAGGGCTACTTCACGGTCAACGCGTCGCAAGTGCTCGGCCACCTGGACTTCTCGATCGGCCTGGTCGGCATCTACGCGCGCGACGTGCTGGTGCTGCGCGACCCCGGCGTGTTTCGCGTCAGCGACTTCATCACCGCGCAGCTGCAGGGCGCGCTCGGGTTGTTCAAGTGGGGCGAGCTCGGCGTGTCGCTGCCGGTGCAGATCATGTTCGGCAGCCGCGGTCCGAGCTATGTCGATCCGTCGAACGCCAACCTGAACAACGACCTCACCTTCGGCGGGCAGATGGTCGGCGACCTGGGCCTACACCCCAAGGTGCGCATCCTCAACACCTCGAAATATCCGGTCGGCCTGGCCGTGCTGACGTCGGTGTATCTGCCCACCGGGGACTCGAAGAAGTTTCTCGGCGAGGGGAATGTCACGCTGCGGCCGGAGATCATCCTCGACAAGGAATTCGGCTACGCGCGGCGCTTTCGCATGGCGCTCAACGTGGGCGCGCTGATCCGCTTCGACAAGAACACGTTCACCGACCAGGGCACTACGCTGACCATGCCCGCGGTGCACCTCGACGGCACCGGCAAGTCGCGCTCGCTCGGCACGCAGGTCACGTACTCGCTCGCGATCGCCGGCGCGGTGGTGCCGCAGAAGTTCGAGCTGGTCGCCGAGATCTACGGCTATTCCGACGTGACCGGCAGCGCGAACGCGCATCCGATGGAGTGGCTCGCGGGCGGCAAGGTGTACCTGGCGTCGAAGTCGTATCTTCAGTTCGGCGCGGGCACCGGAATCATCCCCGATCAAACGGGCTCGCCCGAGGTGCGCGCGTTCATCGGGTTCCTCTTCGAGCCGTCGATCGGCGATCGCGACGGCGACGGGATCAAGGACGACGTCGACAAGTGCCCGGACGAGCCGGAGGACTTCGACGACTTCGAGGACGAGGACGGCTGTCCCGATCCGGACAACGATCGCGACGGAATCCTCGACAAGGACGACAAGTGCCCCAACGAGCCGGAGACCAAGAACGGCTTTCAGGACGAAGACGGCTGCCCGGACAAGGTCGATCTCGATCGCGACGGCGACGGGATTCCAGATCGGCTCGACAAGTGCCCCGACGAGCCGGAGGACAAGGACGGCTTCGAGGACGAGGACGGCTGCCCCGATCCCGACAACGACAAGGACGGCATCCTCGACGTGGACGACCTGTGCCCGAACCAGCCCGAAGACAAGGACGGCTTCGAGGACCAGGACGGGTGTCCTGATCCGGACAACGACAAGGACGGGATCCTCGACAAGGACGACAAGTGCCCGAACGCGCCGGAGACCTACAACGGGTTTCAGGACGAGGACGGCTGCCCGGACAAGGGGATCGTGCGCGTGCGGCGCGGGGTGATTCAGCTGTTCGACAAGATCCATTTCGAGACGGCGCGGGCGACCATCAAACCGATCTCGTTTCCGATCTTGAACGCGGTGGCCGCGAGCTTGAAGGGGAATCCGCAGCTCAAGCTGGTCGAGGTGCAGGGGCACGCGGACGAGCGCGGCGACGACGACTACAACATGCGGCTGACGGAAGATCGGGCGCAGGCGGTCAAGCAGTACTTGATCGGGCATGGCATCGACGCCGAGCGGCTGCAGGCGCATGGATACGGCGAGACCAAGCCGATCTGCGCGCGGCACAACGATACCTGTTGGTCGCAGAACCGGCGGGTCGAGTTCATCATCCTGCGCCAGGACGGCGCGATTCCCGGGCAACAATAAGTTAAAAAGTTAAGTCCGCTTGTTATCTCTCAGAGATCGAGTTGCATGCCGATCTCGATCACCTGCTCGGGGGCGAGGCCGAACTCTTCGGTGGCGCGGCGGGCGTTGCGCGCGAGGAAGTCGAACATGCGCTCGCTGACCGCGCCCATGCGGTTGCGCGAGGTGCCGGCGAAGGACTCGCGGCCGAGGATGTAGACCAGCTGATCGAGCGAGCTCGGACAGCCGATCTGGGGGAGCGCGGGGCCCAGCGCTTGCGGAAGGTTGGGGCGCTCCATGAAGCCGAACTGCAAGCTGATGCGCCGGATGCCCGGGCCCACGCTGCTCAAGGTGATCCGCTGGTCGGGATCGACCGTCGGGATGGTGGCGGTGTGGATCGAGACCAGCAGCGTGTCCTGGTAGATCACGCGAAAGCGCTCGATGACCTGCTCGAGCGCCGCCGGGATGCGGTCGTCGGACGACGAGAGGAACACCGCGGTGCCGGGCACGCGTCCGAGCAGCCGGGCCTCGAGCGTGGCGAGGAACTGGTCCACCGGTGTGGCCATCGCGCGAAAGTGATCGGTCACCAGGCTGCGACCGCGGTACCACACGACCATGACCAGGACGAACGCCATCCCCACCAGGAACGGCAGGTAGCCGCCCTCGAAGAACTTGAGCGAGTTTGCGGCAAACAGCGGCAGATCGAAGGACAGGAAGAAGGCGACCACCAGACCGACGCGCACGCGCGACCAGTGGAAGGTGCAGCGCGCCACGATCGCGTAGACCACCGAGGTGATCACCATCGTGCCGCTCACCGCGAGGCCGTACGCGGCGGCCAACCGGGTCGACTCCTGGAACACCAGCACCAGCGCGATGCAACAGATCGCCAGCCCCCAGTTGAGGAGCGGAACGTAGATCTGCCCCTCGGCGTGGCCCGAGGTGTGACGCACCTCGACGCGCGGGAAATAGCCGAGCCGGATCGCTTGATGCGTGAGCGAGAAGACGCCGGAGATCAGCGCCTGCGAGGCGATCACCGTCGCCGCGGCGGCGAGCGCGACCAGCGGATAGATCCACGGACCGGCGGGAACCAGCGAGAAGAACGGCCGCGCCGCCGCCTCGGGATGATCGATCAGGTGCGCGCCCTGGCCCAGGTAGCAGAGCAGGAGCGCGGGATAGACCAGCCCGAGCCAGGCGATGCGAATTGGCCGCCGGCCGAAGTGTCCCATGTCGGCGTAAAGCGCCTCGCCGCCGGTGATCGCCAGCACCACGCCGCCGAGCACGCGAAAGCCGCGGAAGCCGTGGTGGGCGAAGAAGCGAACGCCATGGATCGGTGAGAGCGCGCCGAGGATCGCCGGGTGATGCAGCACGTGCACCGTGCCGAGCGCGCCGATGGTGACGAACCACACGACCATGATCGGCCCGAAGAACCGGCCCAGGCCGCCGGTGCCCCAGCGCTGCACGAAGAACAGGCCGACCAGGATCACCACCGTCACCGGCAGGACCACCGGATGAAACGCGCTGGTCGCGACCTCGAGGCCTTCGATGGCGCTCAGCACCGAGATCGCGGGGGTGATGATGCCGTCGCCGAAGAGCAGCGCCGCCCCGACGATCACCAAGAACGCGATCAGCCCCACCCGCCCGACGTTCGGCGAGCGCAGCCGGTCGGGCACCAGCGCCAGCAGCGCCATGATGCCGCCCTCGCCGTGGTTGTCCGCGCGCATCAAGAAGCCCAGGTACTTGACGGTCACCACCAGCGTCACCGCCCAGCAGATCAGCGAGGTGACGCCGAAGATCGATGCGCGATCGGCGTCCACGCCGTGGCTGCCGAGGCACTCCTGGATGGTGTACAGCGGGCTGGTGCCGATGTCGCC